>NZ_QJUA01000028.1 GCF_003254575.1 Mycobacterium kyogaense
CCAGCGGCCCCAGCCCCCGCAGAATAGCGTTCCTGGCTGCTGGCGGGCCCGGATCGCAGCCGTGGCTTCTCACTCGGCGCTGATCGCTGTGCGACTCATCACACCCGCTGGGTACAAAGTGCAAAATTTGTAACACTGTCCCCATGACGGAGTTGGCGCAGCAGACCGAACCCCTCGACGACGCGCTGCCCTTGGGCCCGGGCTCGCTGGTGTGGAAGTACTTCGGCGACAACCGGATGTACCTGATCGGTCCGCGCCCAGCGGTGCTGCAGAACATGCTGGCCGAACTCGGGCAGGGCGTATACGACCATTCGACGTTCTTCGCCGACACCGCCGAGCGGCTGCGACGCACCATCCCGCCGATCTTCAACACCGTCTACGGCTCAGAAACCGATAACGCCGGCACCCAGGTCCGGGACTTCCACCATCACGTCAAGGGCGAGCTGCCCGGTACCGACCGTCGCTACCACGCGCTCGATCCGGACACCTACTTCTGGGCGCACGCGACATTCGTCGAGCAGATCTACTACTTCGCGGACACCTTCGTGAAGCGTCTGAGCCCTGCCGAGCGCGAGCAGATCTGGCAGGAATCCAAGACCTGGTATCGCCGCTACGGCGTCAGCGACCGGCCGATGCCCGCCACCTATGCCGACTTCGAACGCTACTGGGACACCATGTTGGAGCGCGTCGTCGTCGCGCACCCGTCGGCGAAGTACGGCGTCGGCTACGTCACCAAAGGGTTCCCGAAACCCAAGGCCGTGCACCCCCTGGTGTGGCGGCTCGTCGCGCCGATCTTCAACCCCCTCGCCGCGTTCCTGACCACCGGCGGTCTCCCGCCGCGCGCTCGCGAGCTGCTCAACCTGCCGTGGTCGGACCGTCAGGAACGGCGTTACCAGCGGTTCGCGGCGTGCTGGCGATCCCGCCCGGTCACGTGGGCATGGGATCATCTGCCGATGCGAGTGCGCTACACCGGATATGCGCTCAAGGGCTATGCCCGCGGCTGACGCCACGGCCCAGATCCTCGACGCGGCCCTCGTCGAGTTCGAACGGCACGGCTACCGTCGTGTCGCGCTCGACGACGTCGCCCGCCGCGCCGGCGTCAGCCGCACCACCATCTACCGGCGCTTCGCCAACAAGGACGAGCTCGTGGGTGCGGTGATCGAGCGGGAGAACATCAGATTGTTCGGCCACATCGCTTCAGAGCTCAAAAAGGTTGCGCAGCAAGACAATTACTATGTCGAGGCGTTCACGCTGTCGATCGTCGAGTTCCGCAACCACCGGGTGCTGCACGGCATGGTCCTCGACGATCCCGCGTTGGCTCTCGAGCTGGCCGGCCGGTACCACCGCGCCGCGATCGCGCGGATGATCGACGCGCTGCAGCAGATCTTCCCGCCCGGCTTCGCCGAGCGCATCGGAGCCGAGGCCGTCGAGGACTTCGCCGACTGCATCCTGCGGTACGCCGAGATGGTGTTGCTGCTGCCCAGTGCGCAACCGCTCCAGACCCCGGACGACATCCGCGCGTTCGCCCGCCGGCACTTCCTGCCGAGCGTGCCCGCCGCGCTACGTGGTGCGCTCGTCTGAGCGGCACCCGCTGTTTCGTTGCTCACACTTTCGGGCAGTCCCATGGCCATGAGCGCCGAAGACACCAGCACCGAACAGCGGTCCGCCGACGACACCCCCGACGTCGAACTCGAGCACGTCACCGAGACGCCGGACCCCGACAACCAGGAACTCACCGAGAAGCCGGAAGTCACCGATGAGCACCGGGAGAAGGCCAAGGAGATGGCCGAGGCCTACAAGGAAGAGAACTTGCAGACCACCACACTGCCGGGGAGTAGCGGCACGGTGTCGGGCACCTCGGTCACCGACTGGGTCGACGACGAGGACAAGGGCAAGATCGAGACCAGCGCCGACATCGGCAACGTCGAGTACCGCAACACCGACGAGTTCAAGAAGAAGCTCGAAGGCTGACGCTTCCGTCGCGACGCGCGACGCGCTTGCCTAGGCTGGACTGTCGTGACACCTCTGGCACAGATCGCGCCCGCCTTCGTGGACATGGCGCACTCGATCGTGTGGGCCTCGGTGGCCACCGTCGACGCGGACAGCAAACCCCGCACCCGCATTCTGCATCCGATCTGGGAGTGGGACGGGACTGACCTGTTCGGGTGGATCGCGACCGTGCCGAGCCCCGTCAAGCGGGCGCATCTGGCGGCTCATCCCGAGGTGTCGATCAGCTACTGGACCACGACGCACGACACGTGCAGCGCCGAGTGCCTCGTCGAGTGGTACACCGACGACGAGACGCGCCGTGACGTGTGGCGACGGTTCGCCACGGCGCCGCAGCCCGTGGGGTACGACCCGGCGATCATCCCGTTCTGGGCCGACGGCCCGACCAGCGACCAGTTCGCCGTGCTGCGGCTGGCGCCCTACCGGTTGCGGGTGATGCCGGGGACGACGATGACCGCCGGCACCGGCGAGGTGCTGACCTGGCGGTCGACGTGACGGTCCGCGACGACCGCACGGTCGACGTACGGGCGCTGCCCCCGGTTCCGCGGAGTCCGCTGCCGCTGCGTCGACTCCTCACGCTGGTCCGCCGGCTCGACATCGGCCAGGAGGTCATGCGCGAGGCCGGCGGTCCCGTCACCCGTATTCAATTGGGGCCGGCCAGATTCGTCCCGCCGATCATCGCGGTCATGTCCCCGGCCGGGATGCGAGATGTGCTGGGGCGCAACGACGCCGTCACCGATCGGTGCATCATCCACGACGAGGTGCGCCACATCGCCGGGGACAGCTTGTTCGTGCTGCCCAACGAGCAGTGGCGTCCGCGTAAGCGCGCGCTGCAGCCGGTGTTCACCAAGCTCAACGTCCGCACATTCGGCGGTCACATGTCCAGCGCGGCACAGGCTTTCGTGGATCGGTGGCCGGCCGGCGGCGAGGTGGACCTGGACACCGAGTGCCGCCGCGTCGCGATGCAGTCACTGGGTCGCTCGGTGCTCGGAGTCGATCTGAACGAACGCGGCGACACGATCGCCCGGTGCATGCACGTCGCGTCGTCCTACACGGCCGACCGTGCGTTGCGGCCGGTGCGGGCGCCGCGGTGGCTGCCCACCCCGGCCCGGCGGCGCGCCCGCCGCGCCGTCGACGCGATGCGGCGTATCACCGACGAGATGGTGCAGGCGTGCCGGGCTGATCCGGACCGTGATGCGCCGCTGGTGCAGGCGCTGCTCGCAGCGACCGATCCGCACACCGGACGGCCCCTGACCGACGACGAGATCGCCAACGATCTGTTGATCTTCATGCTGGCCGGCCACGACACGACCGCGACGGCCCTGACGTACGCGCTGTGGATTCTCGGGCACCACCCGGAAATCCAGGACAGGGTGGCGGCCGAGGCCGCGGCGATCGGGAGCGGCGAGCTGACGCCGGCCGACGTGTCCCGGCTCAGCTACACCGTGCAGGTGCTGCACGAGGCGGTCCGGTTGTGCCCGCCGGCTGCCGGGGTCGCGCGCGTGGCCACCCGGGACATCGAGGTGACGGGGTACCGGATCCCGGCCGGCAGCCTGGTGGCGCTCGGACTTTACGCGATGCACCGGGACCCCGAGCTGTGGCCTGATCCGATGACCTTCGATCCGGACCGGTTCAGCCCGGAGAACGTCGCCGCCCGGGACCGCTGGCAGTTCTTACCGTTCCTGGGTGGCTCGCGGCCGTGCATCGGCGAGCATTTCGCGCGCCTGGAGACGACGTTGGCGCTGGCCACCGTGGTCCGCGCGATGACCGTGGAGTCACTCGACGACGACTTCGAGTGTGAAACCCCGTTCACCACGGTGGCCAAGGGGCCGATCAGGGCCCGGTTGCGTCCCCGGACGTGAGCAACACCGCCTGTTCGAACGGCAGCAGGGTGAACAGTGGCCGCATCCACCCCGTCACGTGCGGCGCCGCCTCGGCCTTGCTCATCGCCCGGGGATTCGTCACCGGCAGCGATCGGCCGTGCCGGCGCAGGGTGCCGCTGCCGGCGGCGGTCAGGTTCTTCAGCCAGTCCCGGTCGGGACCGTAGGTCAGCAGGACGGCGACGCCGTCACGGGTGGAGAACACGGTCAGCGGCGTGCGGTAGGACTTCCCGGATCGGCGCCCGACGTGGTGCAGGATGCCCATCGTCGGCGCCCATCCGGCCCACAACCGCTGGATCGGGTTGGTGACGTGGCGATTGAACCGCGCGAGCCATTGCGGTAACTGCATGCGTCGATCATCCGCCCGGGCCGGCCACTACACCCTGTAGTTGACCGTTTTGACCCGGCTGGGACACTGGGACCCATGAGCAGTACCGACGTCTCCGCGAAGCTCTTCGCCGATGCGGCCTCGGTCATCCCCGGCGGCGTGAACTCGCCGGTTCGTGCCTTTGCCTCCGTGGGCGGCACCCCGCGGTTCATCACATCCGCGCAGGGCTGCTGGTTGACCGATGCCGACGGCAACCGCTACGCCGACCTGGTGTGTTCGTGGGGTCCGATGATCCTGGGCCACGCCCACCCCGCCGTCGTCGAGGCCGTGCAGCGCGCCGCCGCCGACGGGCTGTCGTTCGGGGCGCCGACACCGTCGGAGTCCGAACTGGCCCGCGAGATCATCGACCGCGTCGCCCCGGTGGAGCGGCTGCGGCTGGTCAACTCGGGTACCGAGGCGACGATGAGCGCGATACGGCTGGCGCGCGGGTTCACCGGCCGCGCCAAGATCGTCAAGTTCTCCGGCTGCTATCACGGCCACAGCGACGCGCTGCTCGCCGACGCCGGCTCGGGGGTCGCGACGCTGGGCCTGCCGTCCTCACCGGGGGTGACGGGCGCGGCCGCCGCGGACACCGTGGTGCTGCCGTACAACAACGTCGCCGCGGTCGAGGACGTCTTCGCCCGGTTCGGCGACGAGATCGCCTGCGTGATCACCGAGGCGAGCCCCGGCAACATGGGCACCGTCCCGCCGCTGCCCGGCTTCAACGCCGCGCTGCGCCGCATCACCGCCGCGCACGGGGCGCTGCTGATCAGCGACGAGGTGATGACGGGTTTCCGGGTCAGCCGATCGGGCTGGTACGGCCTCGACCCGGTCGATGCCGACCTGTTCGCGTTCGGCAAGGTCATGAGCGGCGGACTGCCTGCGGCGGCGTTCGGCGGCAGCGCCGAGGTCATGGGCCGGCTCGCCCCGCTGGGCCCGGTGTATCAGGCGGGCACGCTGTCGGGGAACCCGGTCGCGATGGCGGCGGGGTTGGCCACGCTGCGCGCCGCCGACGACGCCGTCTATGCGACTCTCGATGCGAACGCCGACCGGCTGATCGGTCTCATCGCCGGCGCGTTGGCCGACGCCGGTGTCGCGCATCAGATTCCGCGCGCAGGCAACATGTTCAGCGTGTTCTTCGGCGATGCCGAGCCGGTCACCGACTTCGCCTCGGCGAAGGGCACCGAGACGTGGCGCTTCCCGGCGTTCTTCCACGCGCTGCTCGACGCGGGTGTCTACCCGCCACCGAGCGCCTACGAATGCTGGTTCGTGTCAACAGCTCTCGACGACGAGGCGTTCGATCGGATCGCGACAGCGCTGCCCGGTGCGGCTCGCGCCGCGGCTCAGGCGACCCGCCCATGATCGAAACGATCGTGCATGTGATGCGGCACGGCGAGGTGCACAACCCGGAGAAGATCCTCTACGGCCGGCTGCCCGACTACCACCTCTCCGAGCGGGGCCAGGCGCAGGCGCGGCGGGTGGCGGACTGGCTCGCCGGCCGCGACATCACCCATGTGGTGGCCTCACCGTTGGAGCGGGCGCAGGAGACCGCAGCGCCCATTGCCGCCCATCACGGCCTGTCCGTCGGCACCGATGCGGAACTGATCGAGTCGGCCAACGTGTTCCAGGGCCAGAAGGTCTCGCCCGGTGACGGGGCGCTGCGCGATCCCCGCAACTGGTGGCATCTGCGCAATCCGCGCACCCCGTCGTGGGGGGAGCCGTACACGGAGATCGCGCAGCGAATGATCCGTGCGGTGCGGCGCGCGAAAGACACAGCCGCCGGGCACGAGGCGGTCTGCGTCAGTCACCAGCTGCCGGTCGAGACGCTGCGGCGGGCGATGACCGACAAAGCGCTGCACCATTTCCCGACTCGGCGCATGTGCAACCTCGCATCGGTCACGTCGTTCTACTTCCACGACGACGCCTGCGTGGGCTGGGGGTACGCGGAGCTGGCCGGGCAGTGAAGCGGCTGGTTGCCCTGCTGATGGCGGCGGTCGTGCTCACGGGATGCTCGACCGGCAGCGACGCCGTCGCGCAGGGGGGCAGCTTCGAGTTCGTCGCCCCCGGCGGCAAGACCGATATCGTCTACGATCCGCCGGCTGAGCGCGGCACCCCCGGTCCGGTGTCGGGCCCTGACCTTATGGACACCGGGAAGACGTTGTCGCTGAGCGACTTCGACGGCAAGGTCGTGGTGCTCAACGTGTGGGGTCAGTGGTGCGGGCCGTGTCGCACGGAGATCACCGAGCTCGAGAAGGTGTACCTGGCGACCAAGGACCGCGGCGTCGCGTTCCTCGGAATCGACGTGCGCGACAACAACATCGACGCGGCACGTGATTTCGTCGTCGACCGCGGTGTGACGTTCCCGTCCATCTACGACCCCGCGATGCGCACCCTGATCGCGTTCGGCGGCCGCTACCCGACCACGGTGATCCCGTCCACGGTGGTGCTGGACCGGCAGCACCGGGTCGCCGCGGTGTTCCTGCGGGAGTTGCTGGCCGCCGACCTGCAGCCGGTCGTCGAGCGGTTGGCGGCCGAGAAGTGAACGTCGCCGAGATCGCCTCCAGCGGACCGCTCCTGATCGCCGTCGCGGTCAGCGTGCTGGCGGGTGTGGTGTCGTTCGCCTCGCCGTGTGTGGTGCCACTGGTCCCGGGATACGTGTCGTATCTGGCCGCCGTCGTCGGGGTCGAGGACTCGCCTGCCGCATCAGGATCCGCGGTCGAGGTCCGCGGGGCGCGGCTGCGGGTGGCCGGCGCCGCGGCGTTGTTCGTGGCCGGTTTCACCGCGGTGTTCCTGCTCGGCACCGTCGCGGTGCTGGGCATGACGACGACGTTGATCACCAATGAGGTGCTGCTGCAACGCCTCGGCGGTGTCGTCACGATCGTGATGGGGCTCGTGTTCGTCGGGCTGGTGCCCGCGCTGCAACGTGACACCAGGTTCACCCCGCGTCAGATCTCCACGCTCGGCGGCGCCCCGCTGTTGGGCGCGGTGTTCGCGCTGGGGTGGACGCCGTGCCTGGGGCCGACGCTGACTGGGGTGATTGCGGTGGCGTCGGCGACCGAGGGCAGCAATGTCGCTCGCGGTGTGGTGCTGGTCATCGCCTACTGCCTGGGCCTGGGCATTCCGTTCGTGCTGTTGGCGTTCGGGTCCGCGCGTGCGGTCACCGGGCTGGGCTGGCTGCGCAGGCACACCCGCGCCATCCAGATCTTCGGGGGCGTGCTGCTGATCCTGGTAGGCACCGCGTTGGTCACCGGCCTGTGGGGCGAGTTCGTGTCCTGGGTGCGCGACGCGTTCGTCAGCGATGTGAGGCTCCCGATCTGATGGTCACCTCCTCTGCGCGAGCAGACGCGACGTCGAGCGATCGGGGCCCCAAAAGGTCCAGTTCGCGTCTGCTCGCCCTGATTCGGAACACCTGGCGGACGCTGACGTCCATGGGCACCGCGCTGGTGCTGCTGTTCCTGCTCGCGCTCGGCGCGATCCCGGGCGCGCTGCTGCCGCAGCGCAGCCTCAACGAGACCAAGGTCGCCCAGTACCTGGCCGAGCACCCGACGATCGGGCCGTGGCTCGACCGGGTGCAGGCCTTCGACGTGTTCTCGAGCTTCTGGTTCACCTCGATCTACGTGTTGCTGTTCGTGTCGCTGGTGGGCTGTCTGACGCCCCGGCTGGCCGAACACGTCCGCAGTCTGCGCGCCGATCCGGTGGCGGCCCCGCGCAACCTCGGCCGGCTGCCCAAGCACCACACCGCGCACGTCGACGGCGACGTCACCGCGGTGGCCGAGGCCATGGACCGGCAGCTCTCGGGGTGGCGGCGGTTCACCCGCAGCGAGGGCGGACACACCGGAGCCGCTCCGGCGGCGACATCAGGCACCGAGATCTCCGCGGAGAAGGGCTATCTGCGCGAGTTCGGCAACATCGTGTTCCACTTCTCGCTGCTGGGTCTGCTCGTCGCGGTCGCGGCCGGCAAGCTGTTCAGCTACGAGGGCAACGTGATCGTCGTCGCCGACGGTGGCCCCGGCTTCTGTTCGGCGTCGCCCGCGGCATTCGACTCCTTCCGCGCGGGCAACACGGTCGACGGCACCTCGCTCTATCCGATCTGCATGCGCGTCAACGACTTCAAGGCCGACTACCTGCCCAACGGGCAGGCCACGTCGTTCGCCGCCGATATCGAGTACCAGGCCGGTAACGACCTGTCCGCCGGCACGTGGCGGCCCTACCTGCTCAAGGTCAACGAGCCGCTGCGCGTGGGCGGGGACCGGGTCTACCTGCAGGGCCACGGCTACGCGCCGACATTCAGCGTGACGTTCCCCGACGGCCAGACCCGCACGCAGACGCTGCAGTGGCGGCCCGAAGACCAGATCACGTTCCTCTCCTCAGGCGCGATGCGCTTCGACCCGCCCGGCGGGACGTACTCCGACGAGCGGGAGCGGCGCAAGAACCAGATCGCCATCCAGGGTCTGTTCGCCCCGACCGAGCAGCTCGACGGCACGCTGCTGTCGTCGAAGTACCCCGCGCTCAACGATCCCGCGGTCGCCGTCGACATCTACAAGGGCGACACCGGCCTGGACACCGGCCGGCCGCAATCGCTGTTCTCGCTGGACCCGCGCATGATCGACCAGGGTCGGCTGACCAAGGTCGCGCGCGTCAACCTGAGCGCGGGCCAGGACACCCGGCTGCCCGACGGCACGCTCGTGCGCTTCGACGGCGCGGTGCCGTTCGTCAACCTGCAGGTGTCCCACGACCCCGCTCAGGTCTGGGTGTTGGTGTTCGCGATGACGATGATGGGCGGGCTGATCGTCTCGCTGGTCATTCGTCGCCGCCGCGTCTGGGTGCGTCTGACGCCCGGGCCGGCGGGTACCGTGAACGTCGAGCTCGGCGGGCTGGCGCGGACCGACAACTCGGGCTGGGGCGACGAGTTCGAGCGCCTCACGGCGAAACTGCTCTCCGCTGCGGAGAGCAGTGCCGCGGGCACGACAGCGTCCACAGAGAAGGAAACGGATCGGGCATGAACACCACCCACATCGATCTCGGGCTGGCCCGCTACTCCGATTGGGCGTTCACGTCATCGATCGTCGTGCTCGTGGTGGCCCTGCTCCTGCTCGCAGTCGAGCTGGCCTACAGCCGCGGACGCCAGGTCGAGCATCGTGATCTGGTGGCCGCGGGGTCGGTGACCGGTGACGGGCCCGGGCGGGTGTTCGACGCGCCGCGCCGGCCGTTCGACGAGCGCATCGGGTCGGCGGGCCTGGCCCTGGTCTACGTCGGCATCGGACTGCTGCTCGCCTGCATCGTCCTGCGCGGGTTGTCCACGGCACGGGTGCCGTGGGGCAACATGTACGAGTTCATCAACCTGACCAGCTTCTGCGGCCTAGTCGCGGGTGCAGTGGTCCTGCGTAAACCTCAGTACCGGTCGCTGTGGGTGTTCGTGCTGGTACCCGTACTGATCCTGCTGACCGTGTCGGGCAAGTGGCTGTACTCCCACGCCGCGCCCGTGATGCCGGCGCTGCAGTCCTACTGGCTGCCCATCCACGTGTCGGTCGTGAGCATCGGCTCGGGGGTGTTCCTGGTGGCCGGTGTGGCGAGCATCCTGTTCCTGCTCAAGATGTCCCCGCTGGGAGATGCCGGGCGCACCGACGCCGTGGGCCGCATCGTGGCGCGGCTGCCCGACGCCCAGACGCTCGATCGCATCGCGTATCGCACCACCATCTTCGCGTTCCCGATCTTCGGGTTCGGCGTGATCTTCGGCGCGATCTGGGCCGAGGAGGCGTGGGGCCGCTACTGGGGTTGGGACCCCAAGGAGACGGTGTCGTTCATCGCGTGGGTCGTCTACGCGGCGTACCTGCACGCCCGGTCGACGGCCGGCTGGCGCGACCGCAAGGCGGCGTGGATCAACGTCGTCGGCTTCGTCGCGATGGTGTTCAACCTGTTCTTCATCAACCTGGTGACGGTCGGGCTGCACTCCTACGCCGGCGTGGGGTAGGAACGATCGGGTGGTGACCGATACGCAAGGAAGCTTTCGCGCGCAGCACCGGTTCTCCGATCCGATGGCCGAGGTGCCCGCGGAGTGGACGGCACCGACGCCACCCCGGGGAATGCCGCCGGTGACCACCGCACCCGAGCAGGCCGGCTCTGCGACCCCCGACCCGCCGCCGTATCTGGACCTGTCGACCGTCGCCTTGCTGGGCAAGGCGCGCAAGGGTCCGTCGACGGGGTGGCGCAAGTGGCTCTACCGCAGTTCGGGTGGTCTGGTCGACGCGGGGGAAAGCCCCCGCGCTGTGCGGCACGACCAGTTGGTGGCGCAGGTGCAGACGCCGCTGCGCAGCTGCTATCGGATCGCGATGTCGTCTCAGAAGGGCGGGGTCGGCAAGACGACCATCACCGCGACGCTGGGCGCAACGTTCGCGAGCACGCGCGGCGACCGCGTCGTCGCCGTGGACGCGAACCCGGACCGGGGCACCCTGAGTCAGAAGGTGCCGTTGGAGACGGCCGCCACCGTGCGGCACCTGTTGCGCGACATCGAGGGCATCGACTCCTACAGCGATGTGCGGCAGTACACCTCGCAGGGTGCCAGCCGACTGGAAGTGCTCGCGTCCGAGAGTGATCCGGCGGTGTCGGTGGCGTTCAGCGCCGAAGACTACGGGCGCACGCTGGACGTGCTCGAGCGGTTCTACAGCGTGGTGCTGACCGACTGCGGGACAGGCATGGTGCATTCGGCGATGTCAGCTGTCCTCGACAAGGCCGATGCGTTGGTGGTGATCAGTTCCGGTTCGGTGGACGGGGCGCGCAGCGCCTCGGCGACGCTGGACTGGCTCGACGCGCACGGGCGAGAGGACTTGGTGCGCACCTCGATCGCGGTGATCAACGGAGCGCGGCCACGGTCGCGGCGCAGCGATCGGAAAGTCGATCTGGACAAGGTCGTCGACCATTTCACGCGGCGTTGCCGGGCGGTCTGCCAGGTGCCGTTCGATCCTCACCTCGAAGAAGGCGCCGAGGTCGATCTCGCACGGCTGCGTCCGGCAACCTCGGAAGCGCTTCTGGAACTGGCTGCGACAGTGGCACAAGGCTTTCCGGGCGTGCGCCAACCGACGCTCGGCTGAGGAGTCAGGACCGGGGTCGGTCGTCGCGCGGGGTGATGCGCCGCAGGAAATCGGGATCGTCGTCGGGTCCGATGGTCCGCGTGCGCGGGCGCTGGGCAGACATTCGGGCCACCCGCCAGCCGACGTAGACCAGAGCGGCCAGCACGAGAATCAGGAGCAAATAGGCCACGAAAAAAACCTCCTTCGTGCCAATATACGCGCCCTCGGTAGGCTCGGACCGTGACTGACGAACGGCCCCGATCCCGCCTGCTGCTCGACGTCGCGGCGTACGTCGCGGCCCGTCTCGTCCTCGTCGTCGTGGTCGCCGCGGCGATCCTCGGCATCGGAGCGCTGATCGGCCTGCGCGACTTCCCGGTGGTGGTGGCATTGATGTTCGCGATCGTCATCGCCCTGCCGCTGGGCATCTGGTTGTTCGCCCCGCTGCGTCGGCGGGCCACCGAGAGCATCGCTGCCGTCGACGAGCGTCGCCGCGCCGAGCGGGCCCAGCTCCAGGCCCGGCTGCGCGGTGACAACACGTCGGGGCCCGGGGCTGCCTGACCGGTCCGCAGCAAACTTTCTGCGAATACTCCCCGCGAGACGTGGGTAACCCACGTCACATGAGCCAGCACGATCTCATACCCCGGCACCCGGGTCTCGGCGCCGTAGGAAGTAGCGACGCGGAAGAAGCGGCAGCGCTGTACCAGCGCTGGATCAAGGAATTGTGGGCCGGCAGGACCGTTGCCGCCGAGTTGGTGTCTGCGGATTTCGTCGGCCACTGGCCCACTCACGACGTGCAGGGGCCGGAGCAACTCCAGGCGATCGTCGACGACACCCGCAAGCGGTTGCGCGAACTGCTGTTCGTCATCGACGTCGGCCCGCTGATCGACGGGGACATGGTGGCTGCCCGCTGGATCAGTACCGGGGCCACCCGGTCGGGTCCCGCGCGGTTCACCGGCAACGACCTCCTGCGGGTGGCCGACGGCAAGATCGTCGAGTACTGGGCGGGGACGTCGGCTGCTTAGCGCTGCGCCGCGTCGGTGAGGAGTCGCTGTAGCGCGTCGAGGGGGTCGCCCTGACCCGGATCGAGACGACGGGTCTGGGGGGCTTCCTGCGACGGTGCGGCTCCTGTCACGGGTGCCGCCGCGGCCGACGCGGGTGGCGGTGGAGGGGGCGCCGGCGGTGCCACCGCACCGAGATTCTGCAGCTTCGCGGCTATGCGCGCGGCGGCGTCTTCCCGCACCGCCCGGCGATCGGCGTCGGGGTCGTCGTTGCCCGCGAAGCAGCCCGTCGGTGCGTCGTCGATGACCGCCAAGGCGCTGGCGTACCGCTCGCGCGCGTCATCGAGCCGTGCTTCCCACGCCGCGACATCGGCCTGTCGTTCCCGTACGAGTTCGAGGTTCACCCGCACCGCGCACGACCGGTCACCGGGCGTGCGCCCCAGCGACTCCGAGAACTCGGCGTCGGCGTCGGCGAGCCGGTCCTGCAGGACCGCGAGCGCGCCCGCGGCGGAATGGGTGGTGGCCGGCTGGATCACACCGAACCTCTGCAGCACCGCGACGTCGTCGGCAAGCGCTCCGACGGCACCGGACGCGTAGTTCTCCTGCGCCGAGCGCCCGGCGACGACCACGGAGATCAGCGCGCCTGCGACGACGAGCGCGAGCGCTGCCGGCAGTGCCGACAGCAGCATGAGGCGCCGCCGCTGCCGAAGCCGTGCGGGCCGTGGACCGCCGGTCATGTCAGCACCTCCCGTGCCGTCGACCGGGCACGCCGCACATCCCTGACCGACCAGCCGATCTCGACGAGCAGCAGGCCCGACGCGACGAGAGTGAGAAGCCAGTAGAACTCATCGCGCCGCTCACCGACGACGCCGTCCGCGGGTGGGGACTCCGACGGCCCGGCGGTGGTCGGGAGCGGCTGACCGGGAGTCCGTGTCGACATGCCGACGCCGAGATCGTCGGCGACACCGCGCAACCGCTGTTCGCCGAGAGCGTCGGAGCCGTACCCGAACACCTGACCGCCGTCGATCCGGCCGACATCGAACTGCCCCTGGGGGGCGGTGGATTGCGGAGCCCCGGAGCCGAAGTAGTACACCAGGCTGTCCGAGCCGGGATATTGCTGGGCTGCTGAGATCAGCTGGTAGCGAAGCACTGTCGCCGCGGCGGAAGCGTTGACCTGGTCGGCGTTGTCGCCCGGCGCTGGCTCGAGCGCAGAGACGACGGGCCGCAGGCTGAAGGTGTCCGCCGACAGCGGCCAGTCGACGGCAGGGCGGTCGGCGAACGAGATCAGCGCGAACCGGGCGCCGGGGTTGGTCTCGATGACGGCCTGGATGTCGTCGCGGATGCCCGCGATCCGGGGCCGACCGTTGAAGTCCGGGATGGCCGAATCCGCGGAACGGTCGACCACCAGGTAGATGTTCTCGCCGCCACGGGTGGACGACGGAGGGCGCGCCTCTGAGCGCAGCCCCGCGGCCGGCCGCGCTGCGGCCACCAGCAGCAGTGCCATGGCCGCGGTCACCAAGAACCACCGCAGCGGCGCCCATCCGCCGGCTTTGATCGCGGGCCATGCCGACAGCGCGCGCAGGATCGCCAGCACCGCGGCGACCGCGGCCAACACCAGCGGGGGTAGTACCGGGTCGAAGGTCATCGCCGCACCGCCATCAGGGAGACCGCGAGGAGCCCTGCGAGCGCGAGCCCGCCGACGAGGACGACGGTGGGGGAGTCGCGTCGTTGGTCGGCGTCGCCGGGCGCCCCTGCGCGGATGGCGTCGAGCTGACCGTCGAGGGTCGCGGTGTCGAACCGGACGAAGGTGCCGCCGCTGGCTCGCGAGATCGCGGCCAGCGCATCGGTCTGACGCCCGGCCGTTGCGACGGCGTTGACCTGGATGCCGCCGCGACGGGCCATGTCGATCACCTGCTCGTCGGTGAACAGCGACGGCCTGTCGTCGCCGGGCGCCCGCAACGATCCCGGCCCCAGGTAGATCACCGAGCGGCGGGTGTCGCCGGGCGTCTGGAAATCGGGGAATCCCGTCATGCACAGCGACAGTACGTCGGCGACGGTCGGTGCGTAGTCGGCGTATTCGACTGCACCGGTGAATGATTCGAGGCGGGGCGGGTCCGGTACGCGACTGGCGTCGGCGTACTCGCCGAATCTACCTGCGGCGAACTGGTAGTCGCGGGTGAGCGGCACGAGCCGGCGGTCGGTGGAGGTGAGTCCGATGCGCTGGGTGCCAAAGGTCAGTGTCTGGCGTGCGAAGTAGCCGAGGAACCTCCCGGTCGCCGGATCGGTGACAGGCTGGCCGACGCAGAGCATGATGTCGTCACGAGGACCGCTGCCGGTGTCGACCGGTGCGGTCGGCCGGGCGGACGCCAGGAGTGTCGTCGCGAACAGCAAGATCAGAAGCGCGACCGCGATCGCCGTCATCCGAGTCTGTCGCCGCACCACCGCGCGATACTCGGGCAGCCGAGTGAGGCGGGCGGTGTGGGCCAGGGGTTCTCGGCGTTGCGCCGCGCGGGGTGTGGGTATCAACAGCGCAGCGGCGACGACGAGGGTCACCACGACTGCGCCGAGGGCCGGCACGGCCCACCAGGTCAGACCCATGAGCGGATCACGTCCTCGGTATCGGCGCCGAGCCTGTCGATGTCGGCGGTCGACGCCGCGCTGAACTGGGCGTCGCCGAGCGCTTCGAGGATGGGCGCTGCCGCAGCGAGATCACCTGCGGCGATGTCTTTCAGCTGCATGAACTGGGCGCGCCGGCCGGTGGCCTGGTGCAGAAACGTCCGCAGCGTCCGGCTCAGTGCTGCACTCGCGGCGACATCGGTGAGCTCACCCACGCGGTGCTGCCGGACGATGGTGTGGACCCGGCGTGCGAAGCGCTGTCGCAGCAGCCGGGCGTGCGCGTCGCGAACCACAGGCATGGTGCGCAATTGTCGGGACGGGAGCGTCGACACGACGATGGCTGCGTACCAACCGGATACGGCCAAGATCAGGGCCAGCCCCAGCCACAGCCACCACAGTGAGTATCCCGGTGGACCGCTGACGAAGCGCAACAGGTCATCCGGCACGGGAGCGAACTCTCGTCAATTCGCCGACACGCAACCGCAACTCGGCGCTGCTTGTCACTCGAACGTGCGGTATCGCGTGCTCGGCCAACATCTCGGTGAGACGTTGCCGGCGCCGGTGTTCGGCCCGTTCGTAGGCGGCGATCACACGGGGATCGGCTGCGGCCGTCGCGAGCACCGGCCGGCCGGTGCCGACGTCATAGCCGCCGTGGCGACCCACCTCCGTCGGTGCGCGGTCGGCGACCATGGCCCACAGCAGATCGTGGCGGCCGGAGAGCCGGCTCACCACGTCGACGAGACGGTCGTCGACGTCGGGCTCGTCGGAGACCACGACGATGAGCAGCGGATGGCGGTAATGCGTTGCCACATACTGTAATTGGCAGGTGATGTCGCTGACGTCACGTTCGCTGCCCGCATCGTGGTAGCGGTGCAGCATGCTCTCGACGTGCGTCTCACCGCGGCGCAGCCGGATGTGCGCACTGCCGCGGGCATCGCCGAACACCATGCCGATCTCGTCGGAGCGGCCGAGGGTGATCAGTCCGATCGCGCCCGCGATGAGCCCGGCGACATCGCACTTGGCTTCTCCGCTCGGAGTGAGAGCGGTCATGTCACGGCCGGTGTCGGCCACCAGCAACACCTTGTGATGCTTCTCGGAGACGAAGCGCTTGATCAGTACGTCGCCGGAGCGCGCCGAGGCCTTCCAGTCGATGTCCCGGACGTCGTCACCGGGAACGTAGGGCCGTAGCTCGTCGAATTCGAGGGTGCGGGTGTGCAGCAGTGCGTGCCGGCCGCCGTCGAGCATGCCGCGGGTGTCACCGCCGAACAGTGACCGGACCCTGGTGAGGTGCTTGCCCATCGCCGCGCCCCGCTAGGGCACCCGCACCGCGCCCAGCGCCGCGTCGATGACCCGGCCGGGCGTGACTCCGGTGCTGGCCGCCTCGAAACTGAGGATCAATCGGTGCTGCAGGACGCGGTGGGCCAGGTCGGCGATGTCGCCGGGGAGGACATGGGTGCGGCCCGACAGCAGCGCCAGTGCCCGCGCTGCGGTGCACAGCGCGATCGTGGCGCGCGGGCTGGCGCCGTACTCGACGACTCGGGCCACGTGCGACGGAAGGTACTTCTCCGCGTCACGGGTGACGCCGACCAGGCGGCTGGCGTAGAGCATCAGGTCGCGGCTGAGGTGTACCTCGGCCGCGACGCGCTGGACGTGCCGGATGTCCTCGAGCGTGGCGACGGGACGGGTCCGGTGTCCGCGGTCATAGAGCCCGGTGTCACGGCGGATCAGCACCTCGACCTCTTCTTCTGGCGAGGGATACCTGACGATCTCCTTGATCAGGAACCTGTCGGTCTGGGCCTCCGACAGCGCGTAGGTGCCTTCCTGGTCGACGGGGTTCTGCGTGGCGATGACGAGGAACGGGTCGTCGATCGGATACACGGTGCCGGCGATGGTGGTCTGCCGTTCCTCCATCGCCTCCAGCATCGCGCTCTGGGTCTTGGCGCTGGAGCGGTTGATCTCGTCGAGAAGCACCACATTGGCGTGCACAGGCCCCAGCTGGGTGACGAATGCCGCCCCACCCCGAGCCGACGCGTCGTAGATCTGGGTGCCGATGATGTCGCTGGGCAGCAGGTCGGGCGTGCACTGGATGCGGCGGAACCGGCCGTCGATGGATTCGGCGATCACGCGCGCTGCGGTGGTCTTGGCCAGCCCGGGGACGCTTTCGAGCAGCACGTGGCCGCCGGTCAGCAAGCCGATCAGCAGCGATTCCCGGAGATGTTCCTGGCCGACCACTTTCGCGGAGAACGCCGCCGACAGCGCGGCCACGACTCGCTGGGCCTCGGCGGTGTCATGCGGAACGGGGGCAGCAGTCATCCCGCCTCATGTACCACCGCGACCGGACCGGCAAACCGCAGCACCGCTCGGGGTCCGCTCCTTATCCTGGCGCAGGTGACCGATGGAGTGGCTGAACGCTTCGACGACGCGGGACGCGCGGCGGTCGATGCGGCCCGTCGGATGGCAGTCTGGACCGGTGCTTCCGAGGTTGGGAGGGAGCACTTGGCGGTGGGTGTCCTGCAGTACAGCGACGACGAAATCCGTCTCGTGCTCACGCGCTATGGCATCACGGCCGACGCAGCCCGACGCCGGTTGATCCCGGCCCGACCGGGTGAGCCGGCCGTGACCGCGCCGCCGTTCGCTCGGACCGTGAAGTCGACGTTGAGCGTCGCGCACACGTTGACGCTCGCCGGGCGAAGCAGGATCGGCTGCGCACATCTCCTGCTGGCCCTGATCATGATGCGGGAGCCATCGCTGCTGGCTTTCTTCCGAGATCGAGCGGAGGTCGATGAGGTCGTCGCTGCGTTGACGTCTCACCTGGGCGAAGCAGGCTGACGCGCAACGAAAAAGAGTGCGATGACTGCACTGGCTGTCACCACGTTGCACCGCGTCCACGACGAGGACGTGTTCGCCGGGTGGAGCGACGAGGTACGCGCTGCCGCCGGCAGCACCGCGCACTGAAACTCTTGGTGAATGCGTACACGCGCATGCCTGTCCGCTGTTATTTTCAGGCCATCTTCGAGGCGGGGAGACGCCGATGAGCACTGAAAGAGATTGGGCCAAACCGGCTGCGATGGCCATCCCCCCGGAGGGCTATTTCGAGTTGGAGGAGGGCCGCTACGGCCCGGTTTTTCCGCGGACGCCGGCCTGCTACGGCTTCTCGATCATCGCGAAGGTCAAGGAAGGTCGCGAAGAGGTGGTTCGCGCCTACGGGAAGACGATCGAGGAGACGATCGCGGCGAGTCCCGAGGCATTGGCGCCGCTGCGATTGCACTACCTGCGATGGAACCTCTTCGACATCGGATCCGGGCTGCACTTCCAGTACATGGGCATCTTCGACACCGACTTCGACAAGTACACCGAAGACGCGGTGCAGTTGTTCAGCGCCACCGGCATCACCACGGTGTTCACGAACCTCGAGGGGTTCCCCGAGGACTGGAAGGAGAACCCGGAAGCGTTCATCAAATTCGTTCGCGAACACCAGGTTCCGAGCTTCCTGGAGTACGGCGAGTACCCCTATGTAACCGCCGATGAGATCAAGAAGGCGCTGCGGCTCAAGGCGGCGTTCTCCACGATGCTGGACCAGATGCAATGACAGCAGCCGACCCGTTGGCCGCGGTGCACGGCTACGTGGAGGCGTTCAACGCCGGCGACGTCGCCGCCATGGCGGCCGCCTTCGACGACGAGGGGACGATCCTCGACGGGATGGCACCCCACCTGTGGACGGGGCCATCGGCCGTCGAGAACTGGTATCGCGACGTGATGGCAAAGTCCGCGAAATTGGGCGCCTCCGATTACGCCGTCACCGTCGGCGAACCCCTGCACAACGACGTGTCCGACGACACGGCCTATCTCGTCTTCCCGGCGACGCTGGGCTCCCGACTGAACGGCTCACCGATGATGCAGACGGGAGCGCTGTTCACGCTGGCGTTGCGCCGTCGCGCCGATTCTTGGCTTATTTCGGCGTGGGCATGGTCGAAAGGCACTGTCCAGCAATGATATCGATCCGGGCATCGGCTGTGGAACTCGAACTCGACGACATCCAGCACATGCTGCTGACCAGAACCCCTGCCATCACGGGCAGGTACGAGTTCCTGACGTTCGACACGCCGGAAGGCGGTCGGGCGTGGGTGTCGGCGCTGCTCGACAGGGTCGAATCGGCTGCAAGCGTGCCCGCCACGATGGTCACCACACGGCGCTGGGTGACACTGGCCTTCACCTGGACCGGTCTGCGGGCGCTCGGGGTTCCCGACGACGCGCTGGCGAGCTTCCCCGACGCGTTCCGCGAGGGGATGGCCGCGCGGGCAAGCATTCTCGGTGACACCGGAGCGGCCGCGCCCGAGCACTGGCTGGGTGGTCTCGGCGGCGACGATGTGCATGCGATCGCGATCCTGTTCGCCCGCGACGGCGAGCAGTGCGCGATGTCCATCGCCGAACACGACAAGCTGCTCGCCCGCACCGACGGGGTGCGGAGTCTGTCGTACCTCGACCTGAACGCCTCGCCGCCGTTCAACTACGCCCATGACCACTTCGGCTTCCGCGACCGGCTCTCCCAGCCGGTGATGAAGGGTTCGGGTGAGCAACCCACCCCGGGCTCGGGAGATCCGCTGGCGCCGGGCGAGTTCATCCTCGGTTATCCCGACGAGAACGGCCCGGTGGCGAATCTGCCGACGCCCGAGGCGCTCTCGCGTAACGGCTCTTACATGGCCTACCGACGGCTCGAGGAACATGTCGGGCTGTTCCGCGACTACCTTCGCGAGAACTCCGAGGATGCCCACGGTGCGGAACTGCTCGCGGCGAAGTTCATGGGCCGCTGGCGTAGCGGCGCTCCGCTGGTCCTCGCGCCCGACACCGACGATCCGGAGCTCGGCGCCGATCCGCTGCGCAACAACGACTTCAACTACAAGGAGATGGATCCGTTCGGGTACGCCTGCCCGCTCGGCTCGCACGCCCGCCGTCTGAACCCGCGCGACACCGCCCACTACATGAACCGGCGGCGGATGATCCGCCGCGGCGCGACCTATGGCCCGGCACTGCCGGAGGGTGCGCCTGACGACGGGGTGGAGCGGGGCATCGCCGCGTTCATCATCTGTGCCGATCTGGTACGGCAGTTCGAGTTCGCCCAGAACGTCTGGATCAACGACCGGACGTTCCACGAACTCGGCAACGAGCACGATCCGATTGCCGGTACACAGGACGGAACGCTCGACTTCACGGTTCCCAAGCGTCCGATCCGCAAGGTACACAAAGGCATACCGGCGTTCACCACCATGCGCGGCGGAGCCTACTTCTTCCTTCCGGGTACTGGCGGCCTGCGCTACTTGGCCACTCTCGGAGGGGAATCATGAGACCGGTCGCCCGCACGTACAACCAGGCACACCTGCTGCGGGAGCACAATGGCCGCCGCCGGGTCAGCATCTACTGGACGTGGAGCTATCCGTGGGAGGCGCAGCGGGACCCCGCCGAGATGTACAACCGCTTCTCCACGATGACCGAGGTGCGAAACGCGCTGTGGCCCAGCTACGAGACCGTCGAGTACGACGCCGCCCATTTCCTCCAGGGCATCGCCGGCACGCTGGAACTCTTCCACCGGTCCACACTGGCGTTCCAGGACGTCGCAGGGTCGGCGACGGGCCACCCGGTGGCGGTCTTCCAGCGGATCGACCAGGCCGGCTATCACCTGCCCATCGATGAACGCATTCTCGCCGACACCGACACGTTGATGGTGTTCGGACTCGACCACATCCTGTCCGAGCAGGAGGCGACGGCCGAGGAGATCGAGGCGATCCGGTCATGGCTGCAGCGGGAGGGCACCTGCCTGCTGCTGGCGCCGCACCACGACGTCGGCTTCACCGACGACTTCGCCCAGCGCGCGGTGGAGTACGCGCACCACGGTGATCCGCTGGTCCCGCGCCAGCAACGGTTCGGTCAGTACACGCGATCGCTCATGAAAGCCCTCGACGTGCCCGTGCACAACACGTGGGGACTGCGGCCGGCGGTCGTCGATGGCACTCGGGAGATCGCGCCGCTGACCGGGTTCCGCGACCTCGATGCGGCACGGCTGCTCGACAACGTGAGCACCTTCAACTTCCACCCCCATCTGCCGCACTACGCGCTGACGGTGCCCGAAAGTGACGCGGTGCGGGTGCTCGGCCGCCAGCGCGTCGATCCGCACCGTCCGCACCCGTTCACCGCCGACGGCACCACCGAGTTCAACGCGCTGATCTGGATGCCGCCCACCGGCACGCGCGCCGGGGACATCGTGCTCATCGATTCCACGCACTTCACCACGTTGTTCGGCGGGACCGACAGCCTGCGCAACCTCTGGCACAACCTCGCCACGATGGCCTGAGGGGTCACCCCACGGTCAGCGCCACGGCCACCAGCACAGACCACACCAGCATGGTCAGGCCGGTGTCGCGCAGCACGGGGATCAGATCGCGGCCGCCCAGCCCGGCGCGCACCGGCCGGGTCGCACGGACGGCCAGCGGGGTCGCGAGGAACCCGGCCCCGCACGCCGGCGTCGCGATGAAGCACAGCACCAGCGTGAGGAGCACCCACACCATCAGCAGTCCTTGGTAGAACACCCGGGTCCGCGCATCGCCGAGGCGCACCGCGAGGGTGATCTTGCCCGTTTGCGCGTCGGTCGGGATGTCGCGCAGGTTGTTGGCCACCAGCACCGCCGAGGACAGGCATCCCATCGCGACGGCGCACGCCGCGCCCACCCAGTCGATGCGCAGTGCCTGCGTGAACTGCGTGCCCAGTACCGCGACCAGGCCGAAGAAGACGAACACCGCGATCTCGCCGAAACCGAGGTAGCCGTATGGCTTCGAGCCTCCGGTGTAGAGCCACGCACCCGCGATGCAGGCGGCGCCGACGGCGATCAGCCACGGCGCGGAGAACCACGCGAGCACCAGTCCGGCGACCGCGCCGACGGCCAGGCTCACCATCGCGGCCGTCAGGACCGCGCGCGGCGCGGCGAGCTTCGATCCGACCAGCCGCAGCGGCCCCGCCCGTACGTCGTCGGTGCCCCGGATGCCGTCGGAGTAGTCGTTGGCGTAGTTGACCCCGACGATCATTCCGACCGCGACGAGCAACGCCAGCAACGCCTTCCACCACGACGCCGCGCCGAGCCAGGCGGCGGCCCCGGTGCCGGCGATCACGGGTGCGACGGCGTTGGGCAGCGTCCGCGGACGTGCCCCTTCCACCCACTGCCCGAATGTCGCCACGAGCTCAGTCTTGCAGGTGCCGACCGTGGCAGACTGAGCGCATGGACGACCGACTCAGCAAGGGCGAGATCCGCAAGGACGTGGTGCAGGAGATCGTCGGTGCGGGTGCCACGGCAGTCGGCGACGTCGCCTCGATCATCACGACCGCGGTGCGCGATGTGGCGAACGCGATCGGTGGTTTCGCGACGGACGTCTTCGAGATCCGTGACGGCGCGCGCCGCGCCGCGCAGCATCACGTCGACGAGGAGTGACGCTCACCTCTCCGGACGTGGGCCGCGACTGCTGATACCCCACTGCGGCGACCGGGTGGTGGTCCGCGCATAGCGGTCCTGCACGGGGGAGGACACCCGCACGCTGCCCCAGTCGATCTCGGGGTGCCCGACGACCCGGCTCGGGATCTCGCCGAGCGACGCGATGTCGTCGAGCCCGGCGAAGGTACCCCCGATCGCCGGGTTGCGATCGTCGGTGAGCCACGGCCGCGGTGACTCGATCACCGTGCGCGGCATCTGCGCCACCCCGGCGGAGACCACGGCGAGGTTGTGTACGCACGGGAACAGGAAGGCTTGCGGCCAGCTGAGGAGCACCGGGCCGTTGTCCGCGAGAAAGGTGGTCAGCGGAATCGTCGAGCGCAGTCGCGGACCGGTGAAGGCCAGCCATCCCCGTTCGTCGGTGCGGCCGTCGGAGGCGTGGATGCGGACTCGGTCCGAGCCGGCGGGCACGTCGGCGGCATCGATGCCGATGGACCGCCACAGCGGCTTGTCGGGCCTCTCGTCGGCTGCGGGCCGATCGACCGGAACGCGTGCACCGGTCGGCGTGACGCCGGAGTCGCGGGCGGCGCCGAACTCCAGGCTCAGTGCGTTGCCGTCGGTCATTCGACCTGACATCGAGAGTGCGACACCGGCGTCCGGAGACAGCGACGGCAGCGTGAACCACGGGGTGGTGACGTCGCCGGTGGCGTCCGGACCTGTCGTCCAGCTGCCCCAGAGGTACCGCGACGCACCGGAACCGGGGGAGTCCGGCGGTGGAGCGCCGGGATAAAAGCCCGCGCCGGTGGCGAAGCCCGCGGCTGGGAGGTCTGGGAGGTCCGGTTCGGCCGCGGCGAGCACGTCGCCGTCGGGCAGGACGTCGATGTCGTCGGCCAGGCCGCACACGCGGGTGGATGCCAGGCGGTGCAGATTCGCCAGCGCCAGAGCCCCTTCAGGTCGTCGCATCGGCGCCGCGACGAACGATCCGAGGAGCACGGCCAGCACTGTGCCGAATGCGACCAGCGCGAGGACGGCCGGTCCGAAGGCCAGCAGCGTCCTCGCGGCGCTCCGACGGACGGCTGCCACCGTCAGCGTCCCCGCGGCGAGCACCCCGATCCACAGCGCAGCGTTGTCGAGCGGCACATCACCGGGCCGGATCGGGCTCGCCGCCCACGGCAGGTCGTACAGGTTCGGTAACCACCACGCATTCGGTCCGGCGAAAGCCAGAGCGACGGTCGCGGCCAGCAGCACCGATCCCAGGACACCGATGACGATCTCGCGGCGGCCGGCAGTGCGCGATTCTCGCGCCAGCAGCACGATCGCGACCGTCACGAACGCCGCGAACACGCCCGCACCGGCCCCGAAATGGTAGGACCACTTCGACGGGACCACGGCGAACAACGCCAACATCAGCACCAGGACGGCCGCAAGCCGCCGTGTCGCCGCGGCCGTGGGGTTGCGGCGTCGCAGCGCGAGCAGCGTCGCCAGCGGCAGCAGCGCGATGCTGACCAGGATCGGCATCCGCTTGGCCATGCTGCCCTGCTGGTCGGCCTGCAGGAGATACCGGTAGCGCGTCGGCTCCTCGTACCACGGCAGCGACGGTCCGAAGAAGGTGTGCCAGTCGGTGGCCGTCACCAGCGCGTCCCAGGTCTGGTCGGCGAAGATCACGGTGAGTCCGACGGCGCCCACAGCGCCCACCAGCGCGGCGACGGTCAGCCGCGAATGGGGCCCGCGCCGGGCAGCAGCGCGGAGCCGGCCGGCGAACACCACGACCGGCGCGAGGACGAGCACTCCGGTCGGGCTGATCGGCACGGTCAGTGCGCAGACGAGCGCCAGCCAGCCCAGTGCGGCCGGCGTGCGCGCGCGCCAGGCGAGCGCCAGCGCGGCGGTGAAACCGAGGGCGACGAAGGACTCCGGACGCGTGCCGAGGTTGAACGGCAGCCACGCGCACAGCAGGGTCAGCGCCGCGAGAATCCGGACGCGGGCCGTCGCGGCGATGGTCGGCAGCGCGGCGGGCAGAACGCCTCGGCTGAGTACGAGCCAGGTCGCCACCGCGAGCACGGTGCTGGGCAGTCGCAGCCACAGGGGGGCCACGCTGACCGCCGTCAACGGAGCCAGCAGTTGCTGGCTGAAGGCGAACGGCACTTCGGCGGCGTCCCACCACCGGTAGTAATTGCCGGGGTTCCCGGTCATCGCGGCGTGGCGGGCGATCATCGTCGCCCAGCCGTCGTCGACGGCGAGCGGGCCGATCACCGCCCACCCGCAGAATGTGCCGATCACCGCGGCATCGACCAGCCACAACGGGGACCACCGGGCGGAGAGTCGCCACGGAACGCGTCGACCGGAGCGCAACAGGACCAGCGCGGTGGCAGCGGCGAGTACCTGCACGACGACCAGCCCCACCTTGATCGTCGTCGGCGTCGTCGCGAACGGGCCCGTGATCACCGCGGTCACCGAGAGGCCCTGGGCCATCGCGGGATCGAGGTCGGTGTGCATCCCGAACACGCGCGGGACAGGCTGCCCGGCGAGGAATGCGACCGTGCGGTCGGCCTGCACGACGGACACCCCCGACGGGCCGGCCTCGATGCGGACCGCGCAATCGGCCGTGCCGGACAGGGGCACGCGGACCTCGACGTCGCCGATCCGCAGCACCGCGCTGTCGGTGCCATCGATGCCGTCGGTGACCGACACACCATCCGTGCCGGTGTCGAGCACCGTGAGCGTCGTCGCCGAGGCGGTCCGCAGAGTCGAACACGGCAGCGCCGCGCTCAGCTGGTGCGGGCGGTACGGCACGACGAGGGCGGCGCTGGACACCGTCGGCTGTTCGGGGGCGGGCCAGGTGAGCGTCGTCGTCTCGGTGAGCACCGGCGCGAACGGCAGCAGTAGCCCACTCACCACACCGGTCAGGCCGATCAAGACAGCGATCCAAGTCCGAGGGCTCTGCTGGTGGGATCGCATGGCTGTCGGCCAGCCTGCCCACCCGTCGCCGATTTTCGGAGGTGGTCGGATCGGACGTCACGCCATCGTCACCGTCGGGACGGGCCCTGCATGCACCACAATGGTCCCCAGTATCGGCAAAGACGTGAGGAGCAAGTGAGTGCTGGGTGTCATCGGTGGCAGCGGGTTCTACTCGTTCTTCGGTCCCGACGCGCGAACCGTCAACCTGGACACCCCCTACGGCGCACCGAGCGCGGCGATCACCGTCGGCACGGTCGGCGAGCACGAGGTCGCCTTCCTGCCCCGGCACGGCGTCGACCACGAGTTCTCGCCGCACACCGTCCCCTACCGGGCCAACATGTGGGCGCTGCGCGCGCTCGGTGTGCGCCGGATCTTCGGCCCGTGCGCGGTCGGGAGTCTCGATCCCGCGCTCGGCCCTGGCGCCATGGTGGTGCCCGATCAGCTGGTCGACCGCACCTCGGGACGGGCCGACACGTACTTCGATTCCGGGGGCATCCACGTCGGCTTCGCCGACCCGTACTGCCCGACTCTGCGTGAGGCGGTGACGGGACTGCCCGACGTCGTCGACGGCGGCGCGATGGTGGTGATCCAGGGTCCGCGCTTCTCCACCCGGGCCGAGAGTCAGTGGTTCGCCGGGCAGGGCTTCCGGCTGGTCAACATGACCGGATACCCGGAGTCCGTTCTCGCTCGTGAACTCGAGATGTGTTACGCCGCAATTGCTTTGGTGACGGATCTGGACGCCGGGATCGAAACGGGCAAGGGGGTGACGGCGGTCGACGTGTTCGCCGAGTTCCAGCGCAACCTGGTGCCGTTCAAACAGCTCGTGCACGAGGCGATCGCGAACGTCGACTCGGAGCGCACCTGTACACACTGCCTGCCGCACGCGGGCGTCACGCTGCCGTTCGAGCTGCCGTGAGGGTGCTGCTGACCGGCGCGGCCGGCTTCATCGGCACCCGCATCTGGTCCCGTCTCGCCGACGCCGGACACGACGTCGTCGCCGTCGACGCGATGCTGCCTGCCGCGCACGGAGAGGGTGCCGAATTGCCCGCGGGGGTCGAGCACGTCGACGTCCGAGACGCGGCGGCCGTCGCGCGGGTACTGGCCGGGGTCGACGTCGTCTGCCACCAGGCCGCGGTGGTCGGTGCCGGGGTGAACGCCGCGGATGCACCGTCCTACGCATCGCACAACGACCTGGGTACCGCGGTGCTGCTGGCCGAGATGTTCGCGGCGGGCTGTCAGCGCCTGGTGCTGGCGTCGTCGATGGTGGTCTACGGCCAGGGCCGGTTCGTCTGCCCGGAGCACGGCGATGTCGAGCCGCAGCCGCGGCGGCGCGCAGATCTCGACGCGGGGATGTTCGACCACCTCTGTCCCATCGGTGGCGAGCGCGTCGACTGGGCGCTGGTCGACGAGGACGCTGCGCTGCGCCCGCGCAGCCTGTACGCGGCGAGCAAGCTGGCGCAGGAGCACTACGCGCTGGCGTGGAGCGAGTCGACGGGCGGTTCGGTGGTGGCGCTGCGCTACCACAACGTCTACGGACCGGGCATGCCCCGCGACACCCCGTACTCCGGTGTGGCCGCGATCTTCCGATCCGCACTCGAATCAGGTGACGTGCCAAGGGTTTACGAGGACGGCGGGCAGATGCGCGACTTCGTCCACGTCGACGACGTCGCGGCCGCCAACGTGGCGGCGGTGCAGGCGGAGGCGGACGGGTTCGCCGCGTTCAATGTGTGCTCGGGGCGCCCGATCTCGATCCTCGACGTGGCCACGGCGTTGTGCGAGTCGCGCGGTGACGTCGCCCCACTCGTGACGGGGCAGTACCGCAGCGGCGACGTGCGGCACATCGTCGCGGACCCGGCCAAGGCGGAGCGGGTGCTCGGTTTCCGCGCCGCGGTCGATCCCTCCGACGGTTTGACCGAGTTCGCGACGGCGCCGCTGCGGGGCCTCTAGCTTCTTTGACACCTGTCAAGCGATACTGGGCCCATGAGCTCAGCGTTGTGCGACCAGTTCGGTATCGACTTTCCCCTCTTCGCGTTCAGTCACTGTCGGGATGTGGTGGCCGCGGTGACCAACGCCGGCGGTTTCGGTGTGCTGGGCGCGACGGCGTACAGCCCGTCTCAGCTGGATCGCGAGTTGGCGTGGATCGACGACGCGGTAGGCGGCAAGCCCTACGGCGTGGACCTGATCGTGCCGGCGAAGTTCGAGGGCAAAGGGGAGAAACTCTCGGGCTCCGACCTGGCCGCGCGGATCCCGCAGAGCTACCGCGATCTCGTCGACGGCTTGCTGCGCGCCCACGACATCGAGCCGGAGCCCGAGCGCCGGATCGGCGGCGCGTCGCTGTCCGGCAACACCGGCCGGGAGTTGCTCGACGTCGCGCTGACGCATCCGGTGAAGCTGATCGCCAACGCGCTCGGCGTGCCGCCGGATTACATGATCGAGGCCGGCAAGGAGCGCGGCATCCCGGTCGCCGCGCTCGTGGGCGCCAAGGAGCACGCGGTCAAGCAGGTCGCCGCGGGCGTGGACCTGATCGTCGCGCAGGGCACCGAGGCCGGCGGTCACTGCGGTGAGGTCAGCACGCTGGTCGTGGTCCCTGAAGTTCTGGAGGCCATCGACGGCGCGGTCCCGGTGTTGGCGGCGGGCGGCATCGTGACCGGTCGGCAGATGGCCGGCATGGTCGCGATGGGTGCGGCCGGGGCGTGGACCGGTTCGGTGTGGCTGACCACCGAGGAGGCCGAGACGGCACCGCACACGGTGGCCAAGATGTTGGCCGCGTCCTCCCGTGACACCGTGCGCTCGGCGGGCCGCACCGGTAAGCCCTCGCGACAGCTGAAGTCGGAATGGACCGATGCGTGGCTGCCGAGCGCCGAGGGGCATCAGCCGCTTCCGTTGCCGTTGCAGTCGATGCTGTGCGAGCCGGTGATCCGCCGCGTCGACGTGCTCGCCGCGCAGGGCCATCAGGGCGCCCAGGCGCTGGCCACCTACTTCGTCGGGCAGGGCGTCGGGCTGATGAACAAGGTGAAGCCGGCCCGCGAGGTGGTCCGCGAGTTCATCGAGGACTATCTGGCCGCCGCGGATCGCCTCAGCAACTCACTGCCCGGCTGAGCGCCGCGACTCAGTCGACGGCCAGCGGCAGGCGCACTTCGAAGCGCGCGCCGGTCGGCAGGTTGTGCGCCGACAGCGTGCCGCGGTGCGCCTGCACCAGCCCGGCCGCGATCGCCAGACCCAGCCCGGAGCCGCTCGGCAGTGACGAGTCGGCCCGCGGCACCCGGCTGTTCGAGCCGCGATAGGCGACGTCGAAGACCCGTGGCAGGTCGGCCTCGTCGATGCCCACACCGGTGTCGTCGACGCGCGCCCACGCGCTGTTCTCGTCGGCGCCCAGCGCCAGCTCGACGCTGCCTCCTTCGGGCGTGTGCGCGATCGCGTTGGCCACCAGGTTGGACAGCACCCGCACGAGCGCCCTGTCGCTGCCGACCACCCGCACCGGCTCGTCGGGAAGATTCGCCGCCAGCCGCACCCCGGCGCGTTCGGCCGCGATGCGGTGCGCGGCCAGCACGTCGTCGACGACCTCGTCGAGGGCCACCTTGTCGAACGACGGCGTCAGCGCCCCCGCGTTGATCTTCGACATCTCGAACAGGTCGTCGACCATCTCCGACAGGCGCACCGACTCGTGCTCGATGTGTTTGGCGTGCACCCGGACCTCGTCCTCGGGGACCACGCCGTCGGCGATCGCCTCCGACACCGCGCGGATTCCGGCCAGCGGCGTGCGCAGATCATGGCTGACGAACGCGACGAGGCGGCGCCGGGACTGCTCGGCGGACCGCTCGGAGTCGCGGATCTCGGCCTCCCAAACCGTCCGCCGGGCCTGGTAGCGACCCAGCATCACCGCGGCGGGAATCGTCACGATCGAGACGATCGCCAGCACCACGACGGTCCGCTCGAACGTCTCGGTGATCATGAACCCGCTGGCGCCGACCACTCCGGCGAGCGTTGCGAGCAGAGGGATCAGCGCGAGCACGACCATGCTGACGGCCAGCGACCACGTCCGCGCCAATCGGATCACCACGCCGCCGACGAGGACCACCGGCACCGAACATGCCAGGGCCCAGCCGACGATCTCCCAGAACTCAGTCGTCGGCATCCGGCTGTCCGGCGCTCGCTCCGTCGGAACCCCCAGAGGACCACATGTAGCCGCGGCCCCACACCGTCTGGACCCGGTGGCGGTCGCCGAGCTTGGACCGCAGCCGCTTCACGTGCACGGTCACTGTCGACAGGTCGCCGAAGTCCCAGTGCCAGACCTGCTTGAGCAGATCTTCGCGGGTGAAGACGGTGTCGGTGTGGGTGAGGAAGAACAGCAGCAGGTCGAATTCCCGGTTGGTGAGGCTGACCGGTTTGCCGGCCGAGCTGACGGTTCGCGAGGCCGTCGACACCGTCAGATCTCCCGCGCGCAGCTCCATCGGCAGCACGCCGGGGGCGGCCGGCGCGCGGCGCAGCACGGAGCGCACCCGCAGCGCGAGCTCGCGCGGGCTGAACGGTTTGGTCAGGTAGTCGTCGGCGCCCGCTTCGAGCCCGGCGATGCGGTCGTCCTCTTCGCCGAGGGCGGTCAGCAGGATCACCGGCACCGCGTACCCACCGCGTTTACGCAGGTTGCGGCACAGCGACAAGCCGTCCGGACCGGGCATCATCACGTCGAGCACGGCCACGTCGATGCGCTGCGAACCCAGTAGGCGCAGCGCCTCCGTGCCGTCGTGCGCGGTGCACACGTCGAGTCCGTCGCGCTCCAGATAGCGGCGCACGACATCACGGACGACGTCGTCGTCGTCGGCGATCAGCACACGAGTCACCTCACGAGGTTAGCCGCACACCCTCGCTACCAGCACCTATGTCATGGATTCGTCAGCCTTGTGGGTCGCGTCCGCAAGCCGGCTCGCCTAGCGTTGCGACCTATGCCCGACTGTCCCGTCACGGTGGTGTTGCCGTGCCTCAACGAGGCCGAGTCACTGCCGGGGGTGTTGGCGGCGGTACCAGCGGGGTATCGGGTCGTGGTGGTGGACAACAACAGCACTGACGGCACCGCCCTGGTGGCCGACCGGTGCGGAGCCACCGTGGTTGCCGAGACGACGCCGGGATACGGGGCTGCCGTGCACGCCGGGGTCGAGGCAGCCGAGACACCGATCGTCGCGGTGCTCGACGGCGACGGTTCGCTGGACCCGCAGGATCTGCCGGCTCTCGTCGACGACGTCGAACGGGGTGCCGACATGGCGATCGGCCGTCGCCGCGCGACCCCGGGGCTGACCTGGCCGTGGCACGCGCGCCTGGGCACCGCGGCGGTGTGCTGGCGACTGCGCAGCCGGTACGGCCTGCCGGTCCATGACATCGCGCCGATGCGGGTGGCGCGCCGTGACGCGGTGCTCGGGCTCGGTGTCACCGATCGGCGCTCCGGCTACCCGCTCGAGTTGTTGGTGCGGGCCGCCCAGGCGGGGTGGACCGTCGTCGAACGTGACGTCGCCTATGGCCCCCGCACCGGCGGCACCTCCAAGGTGAGCGGTTCGGTACGCGGTAGCGCGATCGCCGCGCTGGACTTCATGAAGGTGATCCGATGACCGGCACGTGTCTGCTCGTGGTCGCCAAGGCCCCGGTGCCGGGCCTGGCGAAGACGCGGTTGGCGGCCACCGTCGGTGACGCGGCAGCGGCCGAGATCGCGGCCGCGGCGCTGCTGGACACCCTCGACGCGGTCGCGCAGACCCCGGCGGACGCGCGGGTGGTCGCGCTGACCGGTGATCTCGACGCGGCCGCCGGATCCGCTGAGATCCGTTCGCGGCTCGACGATTTCGTCGTGGTCGACCAGCGCGGGGAGGACTTCGCCGATCGGCTGGCCAACGCCCACGTCGACGCGGCCGCGGCGACGGGAGCGACGGCGGTGGTCCAGATCGGGATGGACACCCCTCAGGTGAACCCTGATCTGCTGACCGAATGCGTCGACGGGTTGGCGGCCCACGACGCGGTGCTCGGGATGGCTCGTGACGGTGGCTGGTGGGTGCTCGGTGTGCGTTCTGCGGCTGCCGCCGAGTGTCTGCGGGAGGTGCCGATGTCGGCTCCCGACACGGGCGCCGTAACGCTGACAGCGCTGCGGGACACCGGATTGTCCGTAGGGCTCGTCGCCGAACTCGCCGACGTCGACACGATCGACGATGTCGAGACGGTGCGCAGCGCCTGCCCGGCGGGCTCGCGGTTCAGCCGGATCACTGCGACGGTGGAGGCCTGATGTTCGGACAACTCTATGACCGTGCGTTGACCGGGGAGCGATGTTGGGTGCGCCGCGACGACGGCCGGGTGAGCCGACTGCCGGTGCACAACTGGCTGGGCGGCAGGCACGCCGACGACCGGTTCGACACCACGATCGTCGACATGTGTGAGGGGCCGACGCTCGATTTGGGTTGCGGCCCTGGACGTCTGGTGTCGTATCTGGTGCAGCGAGGGGTGCCGGCCCTCGGGGTCGATCTGTCGGCCACCGCGGTGCGGCTGGCGCGCAGCAGCGGCGCACCCGCGTTGCATCGCGACCTGTTCGAGCCGCTGCCCGGCACCGGCCGTTGGCAGACCGTGCTGCTGGCTGACGGAAACGTCGGCCTCGGCGGCGACCCCGTCCGCGTGTTGGGTCGTGCGGCGGAGCTGTTGCGCAGCGGTGGTCGCTGCCTGGTCGAATTCGATTCCGCGGCAATCGGAATCGACGTCGGTTGGGTGCGGCTGGAATCGGCGAGCACGATCGGCCCGTGGTTCAAGTGGGCGTCGGTGGGCATCGACAGCATGCCTGCGCTGGCCGCGGAGGCGGGTCTCGCGGTTGCGGGCATCCGTCACATCGGCACGAGGGTGGTCGCCACCCTCGCCGCAGCGTGACCCGCACCTTCACGCTGCGCGGCACCGCGATCACCGCCCGGGTCGGGTTGGCTCTCGGTGTCGCCGTGGCGATCTGCTTCCTCACCGGTCTGATCAGTCATTTCATCCAGCATCCGCAACCGTGGTTCTGGTGGCCCACCCGGCCGGTCTGGCTGTACCGCCTCACCCAGGGCCTGCACGTCGTCAGCGGTATCGCCGCGATTCCGCTGCTCGTGGTCAAGCTGTGGTCGGTGTGGCCGAAGCTGTTCGAACGGCCACTGCTCGGTGGCCCGGTGCGGGCTCTGGAGCGCCTGTCCATCCTCGTGCTGGTGGCGTCGATGATCTTCCAGTTGAGCACGGGCCTGCTCAACACCGCACAGTGGTATGTGTTCGGATTCTTCTTCACCACAGCGCATTACGCGGTCGCCTATCTCGCGGTCGGCGCGGTCGTGGTGCACATCGGGGTGAAGTTGCCGGTGATCCGGCGCGCGCTCGGCGAACCTCTCGACGACCCGGGCAGGCGCGGCCAGGGACCGACACGCCGGACCGTTCTGGTCGGGACATGGCTGGCGGTCGCGGCGGCCACCGTGGTCACCGCGGGGCAGACGGTCCCGCTGCTGCGCCGGCTCTCGGTGCTCGCGCCGCGTTCGGGCGAAGGGCCGCAAGGTGTTCCGGTGAACCGCTCGGCGACAGCGGCCGGGGTGGTCCGCGCCGCGCAGGCGCCGGACTATCGGCTGACCGTCGTCAACGGCACCCGCAGCCGCGAGTTCAACGTCGCCGAACTCGCCGCCCTCCCGCAGAGCACCCACCGGTTGCCGATCGCGTGCGTGGAGGGCTGGAGCAAGGACGCCGAGTGGACGGGAGTGGTGCTCGCCCAGCTCCTCGCCGCGGTCGGTGCGTCCCCGGACTCCGACGTCCGGATGATCTCCCTCGAGGGCCCGGGGCCCTACTCCCGCACCGTGCTCCCGGCGCGGCATGCGCGCGACGACATGACGCTGATCGCGTTGCAGCTCAACGGAGAGACGCTGAATCTCGACCACGGCTATCCGTGCCGGTTGATCGCCCCCACCAGACCCGGTGTGTTGCAGACGAAATGGCTCACGCGGATCGAGGTCGTGCCGTGACGGCGGTGCGGGCGCTGCTGGTGGTCGCGGGCGTCGCGCTCGCGGCCTATGGCGCGCTGCTGCTGGTCGACGATCCACCGGCGGTGCTGATGCGGATCGTGCTGTGGGCGGCAGCGGGCGTGGTGCTGCACGACTTCGTGTTCGCGCCGGTGTGCGCGGCGCTCGGCTTCGCGGGGCGGCGCCTGGTGCCGGCCGGCTGGCGCGCCCCGGCGGCGATCGCCGCTCTGTGCAGCGTGGTGCTGGCCCTGATGGCGGTGCCGGTGTACGACAAGCCGGGCATGCGGCCGGACAACATGACGGTGCTCGACCGCAACTATGTGGCCGGGTTCTGGATCGCGCTCGCGGTGATCTGGGCGTGCGTGCCGCTGGCCGTTCTCGCCAGGCGGTTCCTACCAGTTCGTGAAGATCAGGTGGTTGACGGCCAGCGCGCCGACGGCGTTGAGCGCCAACCACCAGCGGTGTGACTTCTTCGGGAGCAGAGCGGCCGAAGCCACCAGCCACACCATGAACGGCAGCCAGATGCGCTCGGTTTCGGCCTTGCTGAGCCGGGACAGGTCGGCCGCGAGGATGGACAGCAGTGCGCCCAGGACCACGAGGTGCAATCCGCTGCGGCGGCGCAGGGCGGCCAGGTCGAACACCCGGCTGAGGCCGGCCACGCTACCGAGGCCGATCGCGCACACCACCGAAGCCAGATTGGCCCAGCCCCAGTAGGCGAACGGCCGGTCGTTGGCGATGCCCTGCCAATAGCGTTCCTGCACGAGGTGATAGCCGTCGAGCCACCAGAATCCGGCGAGAGCGAAGATCGCGACCACGACGAGTGCGGCCAGCACCGCGGGCACCAGCGCGGTCAGCAGTGAACGCCGGCTGCGGGCGCTGATCAGCACGGCGACCGCCGGCAGCGCCATCAACCCCAGGCCGTAGTTGCAGAAGATGCCCCAGCCCAGCAGCAGGCCGGCTCCGACGGCCGCCAGAACGGGCCACCGGACCGATCCGGTCACGGCGAGGGCCAGCAGGGCGATGCCCCAGGCGGCGACCCCGGTGAAGTAGCCGTCGGCAGAGACGGCGATCCAGATGGCGGTCGGCGCGACCGCGACGAACGGCGCGGCCCGGCGCGCCATGTCCTCGTCGCTCAGCGCGCGCACCGCGACGACGATCGCGGCGGCCGCACTCGAGCCAGCCAGCAGGCACAGCGTGCCGGCCCACGCCCCGCCGCCGAGCCCGATGCGGTCCAGCCACACGAAGGTCAGCAGCGCACCCGGCGGATGTCCGGAGACGTGGGTGATCCAGGAGTCCGGCTGATAGTCGAGGATTCTGCCGGCGAAGGTGCGGACGGCCTCGCCGACGTCGTCGATCGTCGGCACCTGGCGCAGGTATTCGTGGCGGGCGGTCAGCCGTCCCGCGAAGCCGCGCTGCCAGCCGTCGACCATCGCCAGGCTGAATGCCCACGCACACGATGTCGCCCACGCCGCCCACGGCACCGCGCGCCACGGCAGCCGGGCCGCCAGGGCGGGTCCCCACAGCACGGCGGCCACGCCGATGGCGATCGCCGGGACGGTGCCGGGACCCACGTGTGCGTTCCACCATCCGAAGATGGGCGCGGTGTCGGCGAAGTCGCGGAACCGATCCGGGCTCGCGTTGAGCAGTGGGGTCACCACGGGTAGATGCAGCCGTGGCACGACGAAGGCCGCCGCCGTCAGGACGACGGCGACGGCGACGGCCACTACTTCTCTGCGGGACACAGACATCCCCGACAGCCTAGGGACCGGGACCCCGTACGTGGTCTGACGTGTCGGTGACGCCAGTTTGGTGCCGGTGTTCGACGGGGTAGAGGAAGGTGCTGCGCGTTTGCTCGCCGGTGACTCACGAGGGTCATGTGTCCGGGATTACATCGATCCGGCATTCGGATCGGACCCCGGGCCACGACTGAAGACGTGTACGAACACCGACACATGACCGTAGGAGGACCATCATGACCGCTTCGACCCCCGCCGTTGCCAAGGCAAGCACCGGCCCGCTCGTGACCACCCAGGGCAGCACCACCATCGCCGATGTCGTGGTGTCCAAGATCGCCGGGCTGGCCGCGCGTGAGGTGCATGGCGTGCACGATCTCGGCGGCAACGCCAGCCGCGCCGTCGGCGCCCTGCGTGACCGCATCCCGGGCGCATCCACCAACTACTCCCAGGGCGTCTCGGTCGAGGTGGGGGAGAAGCAGGCCGCGGTCGATCTCGACATCGTCGCCGAGTACGGAGTCTCGATCTCCGACGTCGCCACCGGTATCCGCCGTAACGTCATTGCCGCACTGGAGCGCATGACGGGCCTGGAGGTCGTCGAGGTCAACATCACCGTCCACGACATCCACGTCCCCGACGAGGATGGAGACGACGCCGAGGACCGCTCGGGCCGGGTTGAGTGACGGATCACCCGAAGAGACGGCAGAGGAGAGAAACGATGACCACAGCAACAGTCGGCCTGCTGGCCGGGATTCTTCTCGGGGTGGCCGCTGCGGCCGGTGGCTTCACAGGCTTCCTCATCGCGCTGGTGCTCGGGGCGATCGGCTACGTGATCGGCGGGCAGCGCGACGGCGAGTTCGACGTGACGACCTGGCTGCAGGGCCGGGGTCGTGGCTGAGACAGGTGCGGCCGTCGTCCAGGAGGCGGCCGTGGTCACCGATCCGGGTGACCGCGGCAGCCTCCAGGTGCGCGACCGCGCAATCGAACACCTCGTGGAGGCTGCCGTGCTGACCACTCCAGGGGTGCGACGCCACGGGCGAGCGTTGAGCAACCTGGTCGGCCACGATCTGCCGCGTGTCGATGCCGTCGTCGCCGGCGATCACGTCCGCGCAGCGGTCCAGGTCGCCGCAGAGTGGGGCCGGCCGCTGGCTGCGCTGTCGGCCGATGCGCGCGGACGGATCACGACCGCGTTGCGCGATCACGCCGGGTTGGCGGTCGACGGGGTCACGGTGCACGTGGCGGCGGTCCTGCCGCCCAGTGCCGAGAGGAAGGTGCGATGACTCCTGCAGTGAACGAACACGCAACGGAGATCGTGGAAACCCCTGCGCCGCAACAGGTGCCGGTACGTGCGGCGCCGGTTCCGGTCGCCGCGGCGGCAGCGAGCAAGGTCGCGGTCGTGGTGGCGATCCTGCTCGCCGCGCTGGGCGTCGTCGCGGTCCGCGACGCCGTTCTGGGATTGGGCTGGGCCTCGGGTTCCCAATGGCTGCCCGTCGCCGCCGACGCCGTCGACGGCTTCGCACCGGCTGACTGGGTGACAGTCGCGGGCGTCGCCGTGGTGCTGGTCGGTCTGCTGCTGGCGGTGCTGGCTCTCAAGCCGCGCCGCCGCACGGCGGTGGCCGTCACCGCGCAGACGCCGATGTATCTGACCGTCGACGGCATCGCCGCGCTCGCGGGCGCCGCGGCGCGCGACGTCGCCGGCGTCGTCGACGCGCGGGCCACGTCGTCTCGGCGTCGCGTCGTCGTACGCTGCCGTGTCACAGGCGATGACAGCGGTGCGCTGCTCGCCGGTGTCACCGATGCGGTGACACGCAGCCTCAGTGCGCTGCAGAGCCCGCCTCGCGTCGTCGTCCGCACCCGAACGAAGGAGATCTGATGACCCGCGCCGCTGTCGCGTTCGACCGCGTGGTGACCCTGCTGACCGGGATCGCCCTGGTGGCTCTCGGCTTGGCCGCCGTCGCCTGGGTACGAGGGGACCTCGGCGCCGGCCGGGCCCTGACGACACCGCTGGCCGGCTGGACGTCGGCGTCCTGGTGGCCCTGGGCGCTCGGTGGGGCCGGGATCGTGGTCATTCTGCTGGCGCTGCGCTGGCTGGCATCTCACCGCTGGCCGCCCAAGGCCGCGCGGGTGAATCTGACCGGTGACGCCACCGCCACCGCGGACGCCACCTCGGTGGCTTCTGCGGCCGCCGACGTACTCGCCGCGGACCCCGCGGTGACGAAGGCATCCGGTAGCGCCACACTGCATCGCGGACGCCCCACCGTCACGCTGACCGCGCGGGTGCCGGCCCGGTCGGGGCTGTCCGCAGCCATCGGCGCGGCCGACGACGCCGCCCGCACCGCGGCCGCGATGCTCGGCGACAGCGTCGCCATCCGCACTGTCTTGCGCGTCGACACCAAGGCTGGAACCGTCGTGCGATGACGGACGACGATCGCAAGGCTGTCCTCGAGCCGGGCGTGACGTGCTGGCGCAACGAACGCGCCGGACGTTTCGCCCGGCTCGTCGACGGTGCGGACTACCTGTACTACGTCAAAGAGGCGATGCTCGGCGCGCGTAAGCGGATCATGATCATCGGTTGGGATCTGGACGCGCGCACGGCTTTCGAGCCCACCGGTTCCACGTTGAGCGGACCTGACACTCTCGGGCTGTTCCTCACCTGGCTGGTGTGGCGCCGGCCCGAGCTGGAGGTCTACCTGCTCAAGTCCAATCTGAACCTGCTGCCTGCACTCGACCAGTTCTGGTTCGGGCTCACGCCGGTCTCGCTGGTCAACCGATTCACGTTGCCTCGCATGCATTTCGCGGTGGACGGTGCCCGGCCCACCGGCGCCGTGCATCACCAGAAGATCGTCGTCGTCGACGACGCCGTCGCGTTCTGCGGCGGCATCGACTTGACGCTCGGCCGCTGGGACCGCCGCGATCACGCCCGTCACGACCGCGGCCGGTCCTCGGCGGGGCGGCCCTACGGTCCCCGCCACGAGGTCGCGACCGTGGTCGACGAGGCCGCGGCGCGCGTGCTGGCTGACCAGGCGCGGCTGCGCTGGCGCGACGCGACCGGCGTCGAACTCGAGCCCGTGACACCGACGGAACCGGCGTGGCCGCGAGGGCTCAACCCTGACGTGCGCGATGTCGACGTCGCCGTTGCCCGTACCTTGCCGTCCTTCGGGCGGCGGGCGGAGGTCCGGGAGGTCGAAGCCCTCAATCTCGCCGCGATCGCCAGCGCTCGCTCGGTGATCTATCTGGAGAACCAATACCTGGCCTCGCGGCGTCTGGCAGACGCGCTCGCAGCCCGGCTGCGCGAACCGGACGGGCCCGAAGTGGTGATCGTTCTACCGCGCAGCTCGGAGAGTCGGCTCGAACAGGAGTCGATGGACAGCGCTCGCGAACGGTTGCTGCGCTTGCTGTGGAAAGCCGACGAGCACAATCGATTCGGCGTGTACTGGCCTGTCACCACCGGTGGTATGCCGGTCTACGTGCACTCGAAGGTGATGGTCATCGACGACCAGCTGTTGAGGATCGGTTCGTCGAATCTGAACAACCGGTCGCTGGGCTTCGACAGTGAGTGTGACGTGGCGATCGAGGCGGGAGGTCGCTCGGACATCGAGCACGAGATCGTGCTCGCCCGTGACGATCTCGTGGCTGAGCACCTGGGGGTTTCGGTCACCGAGTTCCGGCGGGCGTTGCAGCGCCACGGGTCGTTCCTCGCCACGGTCAACGCGTTGCGCGGCACCGGACGGTCCCTGCGCTCGTTCACCCGGTTCATGGTTTCGCGAGAGGCCGGACCGCTGGGCGAGAACGATCTGATGGACCCCGATCACGTGCCGCCCTCTCTGCTCGAGGGTTTCGCCAGCCTGATGACCGGTCTGGTGCTGTGGCCGATCGCGCGTGCCTATCCGAACATCGTGTCTTACATCACGTCGTGGGCGCGTACGGAATCCGAGATCGCAGACGACCAACTCATGAAGGCGCCCACCGGGGGCGCTCGACATGAAAGAGGTTGAGGGACATGGGTTTCATCGACAAGGCCAAGAACGCTGCCGAGGACGCCGTCGGCAAGGCCAAGGAGGTTGTCGGTGACGTCACCGGCAACGACGACCTGAAGGCCGAAGGCAAGAAGGACCAGGGTGTCTCGGGCGCCAAGAAGGTCGGCGAGAACATCAAGGACAAGCTCAGCTAATCGCCGACGGTGAATCGGCGGATGAGTTCGCGTCTGTCGATCTTGCCGATACCGCGCCGCGGCAGCTCGGCGACGACGTGCACCTCGCGGGGTGCCGCCGTTGCCGGCAGGTCCGCTGCGACATGCGAACGCAACTCGGGCAGCGTGATCGTCGCCCCGTCCGTCATCACGACGGCGGCGACGACACGCTGCCCAAGTCTTTCGTCGGGCAGCCCGAACACCGCGCATTCGGACACCGCGGGGTGGCTCGCCACCGCCGCCTCGACGATCGACGGCAACACCGTCAGACCGCCGGTGCTGATCGCGTCGTCGACCCGGCCCAGCACCCGCAGAACCCCGGAATCATCCAGCGCGCCAATGTCATCGGTGCGAAACCAGCCCGGTTCGGCGAACGGATCGGGGGAGATCGGATTGCGGTAGCCCAGCGCCACCGTCGGCCCGCCGAGGGAGATCCGGCCGGATTCGTCGAGGGCCACCTGCACCCCGCTCAGAGGGACGCCGTCGTACACGCAACCGCCCGCGGTCTCACTCATCCCGTAGGTGCGGATCACCGGAACGCCTGCCGCAGCGGCCTTCTCGGCGACGGCGGCAGGCATCGGGCCACCGCCGATGAGCACCGCATCCAGCGATGCCAGCGCATCGGCAGCAGCGGGGTCATCCAATGCCTTGGTCAGCTGGGCCGCCACGAGTGAGGCGTAGCGGCGCCCCGAACCCATCGCGGTGATCGCCCGCGCGAGGTCGACCGGCTGCACCCCGGCGGGAACCGCGACCGGTGTCGTACCGGCGACGGCGCTGCGGACCAGCACCTGGAAGCCGGCCACGTGGTACGCGGGCAGGGCCAGTAGCCAGCGCCCCGGCCCGCCGAGGCGCTCGTGGGTGGCGTGCGCGCTGGCCAGCAGACCCGCCGCGCTCTGCAGTGCCCCCTTCGGGACACCGGTGGTGCCTGACGTCGACAGCACCGCGGCCACCGCGTCGTCGATCTCGTCTCCGGCGCGCAGGGCACGCGCCACCGCCGCGGACTGCGCGGAATCGTCGGCAGACACGGGCAACAGGCTGGCCCGACCGTGCAGCGCGGCATCGACGTCGGGCAGGACATCCAGTGCCGCCGCGCCGGATGACACGGGCAGTAGGCGCAGCGTGGCTATGGCATGTCCTCGGGCGTGTCCTCGCTGTCGCGCGGATCATCGAGCGGCCAGCCTTTGGCGGCGAGCCTCTCGCGCACCCGTTCGACGTCGTCGGGTGAGGGCAGGTCGTCGGTGATCTGGGTGATCAGCACCCCGATGTCGACGGTGTCGATGCCGGACGGGCCGGCGGGACCAGCGTTTGATTCCCTGCCGGCGGTCAGCGCAGCGACGACGGCTTTGACTTCGTCGTCGGTCAGGCGGCGGCGCAGCAGCGCCAGCAGCGGCACCCGATCAGCACCGGGCACCCCCTCGGGATACCCGGCCGCGATCCACGCCACGATCTTGGCCAGGAAATTGGTCACCGTCTCGTCTCCCATGCAGACGTCGGGGCGAGATGCCCTCGGCAGGTCGATAGTAGCCCCGGCACCGGCCCGGAGGGCGTGCCGAGGCGCTGGGGCGCAACGGGTGCCGGCGGGAAGATGAACATCAGATGAACACCTGGCCCGCATTGGAAAAAGTGCCATGTGGCCCCTCCGATCGGGGCCTCTGTCGATTAGTCAAAAACGGTTGTCGGCCAGCAGAATCATCACCATGAGCGGAGAGCTGATCATCCTCGTGTTGTTGATTGCCACGGCGCTGGCATTCGACTTCACGAACGGGTTTCACGACACCGGGAACGCGATGGCGACGTCCATCGCGACCGGTGCTCTCAAGCCCAAGACGGCGGTGATCCTGGCCGGGGTGCTGAACCTCGTCGGCGCGTTCCTGTCCGTCGAGGTGGCGATCACGGTCACGACGTCCGTGCTCAAGATCCAGGACAGCAAGACCGGATCGTTGGTGTCGGGCATCGACGCCTCCACGGGCTTGACGATCATCTTCGCCGGCCTCATCGGCGGCATCCTGTGGAACCTGCTCACGTGGCTCTTCGGCATCCCGTCGAGCTCGTCGCACGCGTTGTTCGGCGGACTCATCGGCGCCGGCCTCGCGGCGCTCGGCACCTCCGGCGTCAACTGGAGCGGCGTGATCAGCAAGGTCGTCATCCCCGCTCTCGCCGCCCCCTTCATCGCCGGCCTCGTCGCCGCCTGCGGCACCTGGATCGTCTACCGCCTCACCCGCAACGTCGTGAAGAAGCGCCGCGAAGAAGGCTTCCGCTGGGGCCAGATCGCGACCGCCTCGCTCGTCGCCCTCGCGCACGGCACCAACGACGCCCAGAAGACGATGGGCGTCATCGCGCTCGCGCTCATCACCACCGGCCACCTCACCGGCAACGTGAAAGAGGACGGCCTGCCGTTCTGGATCATCGCGTCCTGCGCCCTAGCCATCGGGCTGGGTACCTACATCGGTGGCTGGCGCGTGATCCGGACGCTCGGCAAGGGTCTGGTCGAGATCGAATCGCCGCAGGGCCTGGCTGCCGAGGCGTCGTCGGCCGCGATCATCCTGTCCTCCAGCGCGGCGGGCATGGCGCTGTCCACCACCCACGTCGCCACCGGGTCCATCCTGGGCAGCGGCGTCGGAAAGCCGGGCGCGCAGGTGCGCTGGGCGGTCGCCGGCCGGATGGCGACCGCATGGCTGATCACGCTGCCGGCCGCCGGCGTCGTCGGTGCGCTGTCCTTCTGGCTCTCGCACATCGTCGAGCAGACCACCGGTAACGCGCTCGCCGGTGACGGCCTGATCTTCGTGATCCTGGTGGCCCTCTCCGGCTACATGTACTGGCGGGCCCAGCAGCAGAAGGTCAACCACCACAACGTCAACGCCGACTGGGACGAGACCACCAACTCGGTGGTCCCCGCCGACGCGCGCGACCTCACCGCCCCCGACACGGCCACAGACAAGCCCGCGGCCTCGGTCTAGCCGGCGCGCAGAGAGCTAAGGAACAGTCATGTCCTACCTGGAAGCAATCCTCAAGGTGCTCGCCGTGGGCCTGGTGCTCGGCGCCGGCCTGCCCGCGCTATTCGCCGTCGGGCTGGTGGCCTACTCCCGCGGCGCCGGTGGCGCGGAGGCCGACGGCACGGTCGACGCCCCCAATCCCGCGCTGAAGGCGGTCGGCGTGCTGCTGTTCGCCTTCGTCGCCGTTGTGATCGTGATCGGCATCCTCTACATCACCAAGGGCACCATCAACCACCACTTCGGGTTCAACCCCGTCCCCTTCCTTCCCGGAAAGTGAGCTGATCGCGATGGCCGAGCACACCTTCAACAGCATCCTGACCTGGCTGCACGACGGATACCCGCAAGGTGTGCCGCAGAAGGACTACTTCCCGTTGCTGGCGCTGCTCTCCCGCACGCTCACCGAGGAGGAGGTCGTGCAAGCGGCCCAGACCGTGCTCAAGGGCTCCAATTCCGACGAGGTCACCGAGCAGGAGATCCGCGCGGCCATCCATGTGGTGACCGACAAGGAGCCCAACCCGGAGGAGATGCACCAGGTCGCATCGCGTCTGGCGTCGGTCGGCTGGCCGTTGGCGGCGCCGGCGCGCTAGCCGCGGGTGTCGCGACGCAGCGGGTGATCGTCGGGGACCTCGACGAAGATCAGCGTGACCCCGTCCGGGTCGCTGACATGCATCTCGTGCAGCCCCCACGGCTCGCGGCGCGCTTCTCGATCGATCGTGATTCCTTTCTGGCGCAACGCATCCTGGGTCGCGGCGAGGTCACGCACCTGCAGCCACAGTGCCCCGGGGAACGGCGGCGTCCCGTCGGCGGATGCTCCGTGGCCGGCGATCTCGATCAGCGACTGGCCGGCGTAGAACACCGTGCCGCCGGAATACTCGCGGGCGATCGCCAACTCGAGGCCGTCGCGGTAGAACGCCATCGAGCGGTCGTAGTCCGCGGGCCGCAGCAACACCCGGCTGGCCAGGATCTCCATGGCCCGTGTCTATCACGTCACCCGACGGGGCGATCCAAGGCCCGCCAATAGGGTTCGCGCACAGCCCGTTTCAGGATCTTTCCGCTCGGGTTGCGCGGCAGCACGTCGACGAAGTCGACGCTCTTGGGCACCTTGAAACCGCCGAGGCGCCCGCGTGCGAAGTCGATCAGGGCCTGCCCGGTCGGCCGCGTTCCTGCCGTCGGCACCACGACGGCTTTCACCGCTTCGCCCCAGCGCTCGTCGGGCACTCCGATCACGGCGACGTCAGCCACGTCGGGATGGGTCATCAACACGTTCTCCACCTCGGCGGGGAACACGTTCTCGCCGCCGGTGACGATCATGTCCTTGATGCGGTCGTGCAGATACAGGCGGCCCGCATCGTCGAGATAGCCGGCGTCACCGGTGCGCAGCCAACCGTCCGCGGTCAGCGTCGAGGCGGTGGCGGCCGGGTTCTGCCAGTAGCCCAGCATGTTCTGCGCCGACCGGGTCCACACCTCGCCGACGCTGCCGGGCGGCACGTCGAGTCCGTCGGAATCCACTTCTGGGTCGACGATGCGCAGCTGCACCCACGGATACGGCATGCCGCAGGACCGCATCGTCGCCGGGGTCAGGTCCGATGCCGCCAGCTGGGTGATCGACCCGGCGGTCTCGGTCATCCCGTACACCTGGGCGAAAACGGGACCGAAGCGGTCCACGCCGCGTCGCAGCATGTCGTCGCTGATCGGGGACGCGCCGAACACGACGATCCGCAGGCTCGACACGTCGGCCGTCGCGATGTGCGGGGTGTCGAGCAGCATCCGCACCACCGCCGGCACCACCAGCATGTTGGTGACGCGATGGGTGTCGATCGCGTCGAGGATCGCCACCGGGTCGACGTCGCGCAGCACCACGGTGAGCGCGCCGTGCCACAGGCAGGCGAACGCCCACCCGGAGCCCGCCATGTGGAACAGCGGCATCACGGCCATGCCGACCGCGCCGGGGCCCAGCTGCCACGGGCCTTCCACGCCGCTGGTCTTGCAGACGTAGTTGGCGTTGGTCAGCATCGCGCCCTTCGGCAGCCCCGTCGTTCCCGAGGTGTACATCAGCATCACCAGGTCGTCGGGTCCGGTGACGACGCCGGGATCCGTGGCGGGGTGGTGTCGTACCCAGTCGTCGTAGCCCGGCCACCGCGGGTGCGTGCCGATCGCGACGATGCGGGCGTTCAGGGGAGTCTCGATGGTCTCGACGTGGCCGAAGAAATCGGCGCCGACCACGACGACGGATGCGCCGCAGTCGGTCAGGATGTGCGCCATCTCCGCGGGTGCGAGCCGCCAGTTGAGCGGCACACCCACCGCCCCGAGTTTTGCCAGCCCGAACATCACCTCGAAGAACTCGGCGCCGTTGCGGTCGATGAAGGCCACCCGGTCGCCGGTGCGCACGCCGGCGGAGGCGAAGGCCTGGGCCACGCTGTTGGAGCGGGCGTCGAGTTCGCCGTAGGTGACGGTGCGGTCGCCGACGATCAACGCGGGAGCCTCGGGGCGCTGCCGGCCGTGCCCGCGGACGACGTCGGCGAGCCCTTCGAACGTCACTGCCGTGGCTGCATGCGCTGACGCTTCATGATCGTGTCGACCGCGGCGGGCGCGATGCTGTTGATCGCGTGCGCGGTGACGGCGATGCGTGGGGCGATGCTGACCGGCCGATGCCGGGCGGCGGTGATGATCCAGCCCGCGGCCTCGCTCGCCGACAGCCCGGGCAGCCCGTCGTAGGCGCGCGTCGGGGCGATCATCGGCGTCTTGACCAGCGGGTAGTAGAGCGTGGTGCAGTGCACGCCCCGGTCGCCCCACTCGGTTTCGATGATCCTGCTGATCGACGACAGCGCGGCCTTGGACGCGTTGTACGCGCCGAACAGCGGCGGCGATTCGGTCTTCACACCCCAGGTGGAGACATTGATGATGTGCCCGTCGCCGCGCTCGAGCATGCCGGGCGCCAGCCCGCGGATCAGCCGCAGCGGACCGTAGTAGTTGAGCGTCATCGTCCGTTCGACGTCGTGCCAGCGGTCCAGCGATTCGGTCAGCGGTCGGCGGATCGAGCGCCCGGCGTTGTTGACCAGGATGTCGACGCCGCCGAACTCAGCGGTGACGGTGTCGACCAGCGCGTCGATGGCGTCGAGGTCGGACAGGTCGCAGGCATGGGCCCGCGCCGTTCCGCCTGCCTCGGTGATGCGCTCGACCAGTGCGTCGAGCAGTTCCTGTCGGCGGGCGACGACGATCACGGTGGCGCCGCGACGGGCCAGCTTCTCGGCTGCGGCCTCCCCGATGCCCGACGAGGCGCCGGTGAGCAGGATCCGTTTGCCGGCCAGGTCGACGGTCTCCCGGTCGGGCCGGTACTGCAGCAGCGTCGGGATCAGCGGCGGCCGCATGCTGGTCAAGACGACCTGCTCGGCCAGCCGCCGCAGCGGATTGCGCGCCATCGGGCGTCCTCTCGTGATTTCGGCGTGTTTGTCGTCGCTCAGCGACGAGAAGCACGCCGAAATCGCTCTAGAAGTAGCGGGGGAAGGGGGTCCAGTCGGGGTCGCGCTTCTCCAGGAACGCGTCGCGTCCCTCGACGGCCTCGTCGGTCATGTACGCCAGCCGCGTCGCCTCGCCGGCGAAGAGCTGCTGGCCCACCAAACCGTCCTCGGGGAGATTGAAGGCGTACTTCAGCATCCGGATTGCCTGCGGCGACTTCCCGTTGATCTCCGAAGCCCACTGCAGCGCAACGGTTTCCAGGTCGGCGTGGGCCACCACCTCGTTGACTGCGCCCATCGCGTGCATTTGCTCGGCGGTGTAGGGCCGGCCCAGGAAGAAGATCTCGCGGGCGAACTTCTGCCCGACCTGGCTGGCCAGGTACGCCGAACCGTACCCGCCGTCGAACGAGCCGACGTCGGCGTCGGTCTGCTTGAACCGGGCGTGCTCGCGGGAGGCCAGCGTCAGGTCGCAGACCACGTGCAGCGAATGCCCGCCACCGGCGGCCCAGCCGTTGACCAGACAGATCACCGGCTTCGGCATGAACCGGATCAGGCGCTGCACCTCGAGGATGTGCAGTCGGCCGGCGCGGGCCGGGTCGACGGTCTCGGCGGTCTCGCCTGCGGCGTACTGATAGCCGGAGCGGCCGCGGATGCGCTGGTCACCGCCCGAACAGAACGCCCAGCCGCCGTCCTTGGGGGACGGGCCGTTTCCGGTCAGCAGCACCACGCCGACGTCGGAGCTCATCCGGGCGTGATCGAGGGCCCGGTACAGCTCGTCGACGGTGTGCGGCCGAAAAGCGTTGCGTACCTCGGGCCGGTCGAAGGCGACGCGGACGGTCGGCTGGCTGACGTGCCGGTGGTAGGTGATGTCGGTCAGGTCCTCGAAGCCGGTGACCGGCTGCCACAGACTGGCGTCGAACGGGTTGCTCACGGCTCTAGACGGTATCGAACCGGAACACCGAGCAGCGCCCGGCCAAGGCCTCGAACTCGTCGGGGTGGGGTCCGGTGACCAGTCCGGCGTTGCGCATGAAGCTCACCCCGGTGGGCACCAGCACCGGGAACTGCCGCAGCAGCGGACGGGCCTCCTCGGCGGTCAGCTCCACCATCCGGACGCGTTCACGGACCTTGCCCTGTGTGAGCTCGGCGTCGGGGTTGGCTTGCGCGTTGCGCACCCAGTCGGCGCCGGGGAATCCGCCGACGACGTAGCGCCGGCCGTCGACCTCGAACGGAGTGATCGGTGTCGACCGCGGCTGTCCGGACTTGCGGCCCGTCACCGTCAGCACCATCGGCCCGTCTTTGATGATCCCGATCCGCGTCGCGGCCATCAGGACCTTGTTCATCGGCTTCAGCCACCACGGCGGCCGGGGATTCGCCATGAAAACCGAGGTTACAGCGGGATGCCGTGCGCCCACAGGGCCGCGACCAGCCCGTCGCGCCGGTCCCGGGTGGGCAGCGGGTCGACGAGCGCGAACCGGCAGCCCAGCGCGCGGGCGCCGCCGTCGGCTTCGTCGCTGTCGCCGACCATCAGGGCGCGCTCAGCGGGGACCCCGAGCTCCTCCAACGCCGCGGTGAAGATCGCCGGATCCGGTTTGGTCGAACCCACTTCGAACGACAGGACGAAGACGTCGACGTCGTCGGCCACGCCGGTTCTCTCGAAAGCGGGCCGGATGTCGAAGGCGATGTTGGACACCACCGCGGTCTTGATGCCTCGTTGTTTCAGCCCGGCCAGCACGGTCGCGGTGTCCGGGTAGGGCGTCCACCAGATCGGGTCGATCACCTTGGCGTACAGGGCTTCCGCGTGGTGGCGGGCCAACCCCGATTCGCGGAGCACATGCAGGTAGGCCTCGCGATGCAAGTGCGGGGCGAGGTCACGGTTCACCCATGCATGGAGCGCCTCGGGCGTCATCGACACCGTCTGCCCCGTCGGCACGGTCAGCCGGTGCACCAGCTCGGCCTGGACATGCGCGTCCACGACCTTGTCGTCCTCGAGGGTCATGCCCTCGAACCAGCTGTCGTCCTCCTCGAGACGGAACAGGGTGCCCGAGAAGTCGAAGAGCACGGCGTCCACGTCGGTCAGGGAATCGGCCACACGACCATCGTGCCAGGTGTGAAAAGGAGAGTTTGCGGCTAACTATCCGGTATGCGAACCACGGAGACGTCCTGGGAACAGATCGTCGTGGTGGTGCCCGCCCACAACGAAGCCGAAAGTCTGCCCGAGTGCCTCACGGCACTGACCACCGCCGCGCTGTGTGTATCTGTTCCGGTGCGGATCGTCGTCGTTCTCGATGCCTGCGACGACGGCAGCGAGCACGTGGCCGGCAGGTTCGGCCCCGATGTCCACGTGGTGGCGGTCGATGCGGGGAACGTGGGTGCTGCGCGCGCTGCCGGTTTCGAGTACGCGCGGACACTGTGCGACGACGGGGAGACGACCTGGTACGCCACGACGGACGCCGACAGCGTGGTCAGCCCGGACTGGCTGGTCCGGATGACGGCCCCCGGCGCCGACATGGTGCTCGGAGTGGTCCGAATTCCGTTGCTGCGCAGCCTTTCCGATGCTGCCACCCTCAGCTTCCAGCAGGAATACGATGCCGACGGGCCAGGGCATTCCCATGTGCACGGCGCCAACATGGGGTTCCGGGCGTCCGCGTACTGGCAGGTCGGCGGGTTCCGCGCTCTCGCGACGGCGGAGGATGCCGATCTGATGGACCGCTTCCTGTCGGCGCGGCTCCTCATCCACCGCGACCGGCATCTGTCGGTGGCGACGTCGGACCGCGTCGACGGCCGCGCGCCGGACGGCTTCGCGGCGGATCTCAAGGGCCTGTCCGAAAAAGAAGCCTCGTGAGCGTGGGCCTGGTCAAGCGCTGGTTGGCCGCGGGTGAGCTCGATCTGCCGCTGCCCGGTCGGGGCCAGACCCGGCGGCGGTGGCGCCGGTTGGCCGCGATGGCCGAGGAAGACGTGACGGCCGGGCGGCTGGCCGAGGCGCATGTCGACGCGGTCGCGATCCTCACCGAACTCCGCGGCCCCCACCCCGAGCCGGGTCAGTGGTGGGGAGTGTGGGCGGCGGAGCCGCCCGATGCGGTGGTCTCGGCGACCGTCGACGGTGACCGGGTCCGGCTCGATGGCGTGAAGGCGTGGTGTTCGGGTGCAGGGCTCTGCTCGCACGCGCTGGTGACCGCACGGTTGGCCGATGGCGGTCGGGGGCTGTTCGCCGTCGACCTGGGTGCACCCGGGGTCCATCCGCTGCCGAGCACCTGGCAGGCGGCAGGAATGGCCGAATCGGACACCCGCTCAGTGCGTTTCGAGAACGTCCCCGCCGTCGCTGTCGGTCGGCCGGGGGAGTACCTGAGCCGGCCGGGCTTCTGGCACGGCGGCACGGGGGTGGCGGCCTGCTGGCTCGGCGGAGCGCGCGCTGTGGCCCAACCGCTCTACCGCCGCGCGGCGGACCCACACGCACTGGCGCATCTGGGCGCGGTCGACGCCGCTCTGGCCGCCGCGGAGGCGACGTTGGATGTCACCGCCGACGCCGTCGACGCCGATCCTGAGGCGCCGGCCGAGCTATGGGCCCGGCGCGCGCGAGCCGTCGCCGAGACCGCGGTCGAGGAGGCCATCGGTCGTACCGCCCGGGCGCTCGGACCCGCGCCGCTGCGCCTGGACGTCGAGCATGCGCGACGGGTCGCCGATCTGACCGTCTACGTGCGGCAGAGCCACGCTGAACGCGACCTGGAACGGTTGGGGCAACTGGCCGGGGCCCCGGCATGACCGCGGCTCAGGTCGGAAACGGAACCAGGTTCTCCGCGCGACCAGTCCCCGACGGGGGCACCCCCACCCGCGTCTGGGTCGACGCGGACATGGCGCTGCCAGAACTGGATCTCGCCCGGTGTCCGGAACTCGTGGTGATCGGGGCACATCCCGACGACGAGACCCTCGGCTTCGGCGCGACGGCGACGTTGGTGGCGGGGGCCGGCGTGCGCACGCAGATCGTCTCAGCCACCGACGGTGGGGCGGCCTATCCGGAACTGTCTGTCCTGCAGCGATATCAGCTCGAGCGAACGCGCCGGGACGAACTTCGCAGGGCCGCAACGGTACTGGGTATGTATGCGCCGGTGAGCCTCGGACTGCCTGACGGGCGGGTCGCGGAGCACGAGCAGCGGCTCACCGATCTGCTGATCGAGATCCTCGACGAGAAGCCGGTGGGCACGTGGTGTGCCGCCCCGTGGCGCGGGGACGGCCACCCGGATCACGAGGCAGTCGGCAGGGCCGCGGCCGCCGCGGTCGAGCAGACCGGTGCGGTGCTCGTGGAGTATCCGGTGTGGATGTGGCACTGGTCCTTTCCGGGTGACGAGGCGGTGCCATGGCAGCGGGCGCGGATGACGCGACTCACCGCGGCGGCACTGGAAACCAAGCGGCAGGCCGCTCGCTGTTTCGAAAGTCAGTACACCGCCCCTACTCCCGGCGGAGAGCCGGTGCTGCCGCCGGAGGTGCTGCACCGGCTGCTGACGGTCGGTGAAGTGGCGTTCTGTTGAGCGCTCGACTGCCCGACGACTTCTTCGACCGCATGTACGCCGAGGCCGAGGATCCGTGGTCGCTGGCCACGCGGTGGTACGAAGAGCGCAAGTACGCGATCACGATGGCGATGCTGCCGTACCGGCGTTACCGGCACGCCTTCGAACCGGGCTGCTCGGTCGGCGTGCTCACCGAGCGGCTTCTGCAGCGCTGCGACAGGGTCACCGCGATCGATGTGAGCGTCAGGGCGTTGGACGCCGCGCATCGGCGTCTGAGCGCGGCACGGCTGGCCGAGCGCGTCGATCTGCAGCACGGATCGATCGACTCACCCTGGCCGAGTGGGTCTTTCGACCTCGTGGTGCTGTCGGAGGTGTGCTACTACCTGCAGCCGCAGACGTTGCGGACGGTGCTGGAGCGTGAGATACCGCGGCTGCCACGCCCCGCCACGGTCGTCGCCGCCCACTGGCGACATGCCGTGGCCGACTATCCGATGACCGGGGATGAGGTCAACGACATCATCACGCAGACCACGGGTCTGCACCGCCTGGGCGGCTACCGCGACGACGACGTCGTCATCGACGTGTTCGACACGGCCAGCCCGGACTCGGTCGCCACCCGCACCAACATCCCGGGCGCCTAGCTTCGGCGAGCGCGCGGGTTTGCACGCAACACGCCGCGAGGTTCTGGCATTTCGCGCGCGCTCGCCAACGATGAGCGCGCGCTCGCCCTACCCGACGGCTCGCCCCGCGCCTTCCCAGAACTGCGCCCGCACCGCCTTCTTGTCCGGCTTGCCCAGCGCCGTCACCGGCACGGAGTCGACCACCACCACCTGCTTGGGCGTGTGCACCGAACCCTTGCGTTCCTTCACCGCGGTCTGGATCTCGGCGATCATGGTCGCCACCGCACCCTCGTCGGACGCCGCGTCGGGCCGCAGCACCACCACCGCCGTCACGGCTTCGCCCCACTTCTCGTCGGGCGTGCCGATCACACACACCTGCGCCACCGAAGGATGTTCTGCCACAACATCTTCCACTTCACGCGGGAACACGTTGAAGCCGCCGGTGACGATCATGTCCTTCGTGCGGTCGACGATGTAGTAGAAGCCGTCCTCGTCCTCGCGGGCGAGATCTCCGGTGTGCATCCAGCCATCGCGGAACGTATCGGCCGTCGCGTCCGGCAGCTTCCAGTAACCGCCGGACAGCAGCGGTCCGGACACGCAGATCTCGCCGACGTCACCCTGCGGCACCGGCTGCCCGTCGTCGCCGAGCAGGGCCACCCGCGCGAACAACGTGGGCCGTCCGCACGAGGTGAGCCGCTTCTCGTCGTGGTCCTTCTTCGACAGGTACGTGATCACCATCGGCGCCTCGGACTGCCCGTAGTACTGCGCGAAGATCGGCCCGAAGCGGCGGATCGCCTCCGCCAGCCGCACCGGATTCATCGCCGACGCACCGTAATACACCGTCTCCAGCGACGACAGGTCCCGGGTGTGCGAGTCCGGGTGATCCATCAGCGCGTAGATCATCGACGGCACCAGCATCGTCGCGGTGATCTTCTGCTCTTCGATGACGCGCAGCACCTCGGCCGGGTCGAACTTCGTCAGCACGATCAACTCGCCGCCCTTGACGACGACGGGGGTGAAGAACGCGGCGCCGGCGTGGGAGAGCGGCGTGCACATCAGGAAGCGTGGGTTCTCCGGCCATTCCCATTCGGCCAGCTGCACGGTCGTCATCGTGGTGATCGACTGCGTCGTGCCCATGACGCCCTTGGGCTTGCCGGTCGTGCCGCCGGTGTAGGTCAGCCCGCCGATGTGGTCGGGCGGCAGGTCCGCGGCCACCAGCGGCACGGGCGGATACTTTGCGGCCTCGGCGCTCAGGTCGACCGCGACGTCGGCCAGCTCGGACGGCACGGGTCCGATCGTCAGGATCTGCTTGAGGGAGGGCACTTTGTCGAGCAGCCCGAGTGCGCGTTCGACGAACATCGGGTTGGGGTCGATGATCAGTGACGTCACCTCGGCGTCGGACAGCACGTAGGCGTGATCGTCGAGTGAGCCCAGAGGGTGTAGTGCCGTGCGCCGGTAGCCCTGCGTCTGGCCGGCCCCGATGATCATCAGGACCTCGGGGCGATTGAGGGACAGCAGCCCGACCGCGGCACCCGTCCCCGCGCCCAGCGCCTCGAAGGCCTGGATGTACTGGCTGATCCGATCGGCCAGCTCACCGCCGGTGAGAGTGGTGTCCCCGAGGAACAGCACGGGCCGGTCGCGGTGCCGTTTGAGGGCGCCGACGGTCAGGTGGCCGGAGTGCAGGGGATGGCGCAGCAGATCGGTCATGACCTACAGACTAGAACGTGTTCCAGTTCGAACCAAGCCTCGGTGACTGCGGTACTCGCGCCGCCGGCAGGTGGTCCCCGCAGGATCGCGTAGTGAACTACGCGCGATTGTGCGACGGCGCGACGAAACACTCCTCAAGCGAAGGCCGGCACCGTGTCGGCCCACACTGAGGGGACCACTTCGATGACCACACGAATGGCAGTAACACTGGCACTGGCGAGCGCGTTCGGGTCGCTGGCGTTGGCGCCGGCGGCTCATGCCGACCCGCTGGACGCGATCATCAACACTGTCAACAAGGATCGTCCGGCGCGCTGCCCGGCGCTGAAGTACGACAGGGGCCTCCTGGAAGGTGCCGCCCAGACCTACGCACGTTCGGAGAACCCGGTCGACGGGCAGCCGGCCGGCTACAACGGGCGGACGCTGGCATTCCTGGGTTCCGGCGATCCGCAGGCGGCGGCGACGACGAGCGCGTACTCGCGCGGCGCGGGCGGGGTGATCACCAACTGTGACTTCACCGACTTCGGCGTGGGCTTCATCCGTCACGAGGACCGGGAGGTCGACGTGGTGACGATCGTGCTGGGCGCGCCCAACAAGCCCGTGGAGGCACCCCCGAAGGTGGAGGCGCCCGCGCCGGTGGTCGTCCCTGAACCGCCGAAGCCGGAACCGGTGGCGCCCACCGACGCAGTGCGGTTCTCGTTCGACCGCGGCCTCGCCACCTGGACGGTCAACGTGACCAACTCGTCTGCGCTCGCGGGCACCTGCACCTACGTCGCGTCGAACCCGAGGCTGCCCGGGGTCGACAAGACGTTCTCGATCGGTCCCAACGGCAGCACCAGCTTCTCGGTGCTGGCGCCGCCGCCGCTGTCCACCTACCACGTCGTCCTGTCCTGCAAGGGCGACTTCAACGGCAAGAACGTCGAATTCGGCCACGTCGAGCAGGACGTCTAGCGTCGACCCGCCCGCCGGCGCCGCAGGCGAACCAGCCTTCGGCGCCGGCAGGCCCCGGATCCGCGCAAACGACGGCCCCGACGCCGGCCGGCGTGGCACGCTTCTGGCCATGGCTGATCTGCCCGAACCCCGCTTCCTCGACGAACGTGTCGCCCACTGGGCTGCCACGCAACCCGACGCGGAGGCGATGGACTATCTCGACCGGAACTGGACCTGGGCGCAGTGGGACGACCGCATCCGCCGCCTCGCGGGCGCGCTCGCCGAGCGCGGCGTGGCCCGCGGCGACGTCGTCGCGTTCCTCGACAAGAACCATCCCGCCTGTATCGAGCTGACCATCGCCGCCGCGTCCCTGGGGGCGGCCACCGCGATCATCAACTTCCGGCTGGCCGCCGACGAACTCGACTACGTGCTCAACGACTCCGATGCCAAGGTGCTCATCGCCGGCAAGGAGTTCATGGAGTCGATCGACAAGATCCGCGACAAACTCACCCACGTCGAGCACGTCATCGCGGTGACGCCCGAGGGCGACGACGAGTACGAGAAGGTCCTCGAGGCGTCGACGCCGGTGCAGCGCTCCGACGACGTCGAACCCGGCGACGTCGCGATCATCATGTATTCCTCCGGCACCACCGGCCGGCCCAAAGGTGTCGAACTCACCCAGGCCAACATCATCGCCCACACCGTCAACGCCCACGAGGGGTTCGAGTTCGACGAGGGCGACAAGAACATGGTGTCGATGCCGCTGTTCCACGTCGGCGGCTCGTCCTACGCCCAGTTCGCGATTCACGATGGATTCCCGAGCGTGATGACCCGTGACGTCGACGGCGCGGCACTGGCCGGCGCCATCTTCAAGGGTGCCAACCGCACGTTCCTGGTCCCGGCGGTGCTGGCCAAGGTGCTCGACTCCGGCGAAGATGCCGTGAAACTCTTCGCCTCGCTCAAGACCTACGGGTACGGCGCGTCGCCGATGCCGCTGCCGTTGCTGCGGCGGGCGCTGGAAGCCTGGCCCGAAACGGATTTCATCCAGGCATACGGCCTCACCGAACTGTGCGGGGTGATCAGCCACCTGCTGCCCGAGGCTCATCGGGACCCCGGCAAGGAGGAAAGGCTCTCCAGCGCAGGGACTCTGGTGCCCAACGCCGAGGTGCGCGTGGTCGATCCCGACACACTCGACGAGGTCCCCGCCGGTGAGCAGGGCGAGTTGTGGTTCCGCTCACCGCAATTGATGAAGGGCTATCACAACAAGCCCGAGGCCACCGCCGAGGCGATCACCGAAGACGGCTGGTTCCGCACCGGCGACATCGGCCGCGTCGACGACGGCGGCTTCATCTTCGTCGAGGACCGCCTCAAGGACATGATCATCTCCGGTGGCGAGAACATCTATTCGATCGAGGTGGAACGCGTGCTCGCCGAGCACGAAGCCGTCATCGAGGTCGCCGTGATCGGCGTGCCCGACGAGAAATGGGGCGAGGTCGTCAAGGCCGTCGTCGTGGTCGAACAGGAAGTGTCCGAGAAGGATCTGATCGCGTTCGCCCGCGAGCGCCTCGCCGCATACAAGTGCCCCAAGACCATCGACATCACCGACGAGCTACCTCGCAACCCCACGGGCAAGGTCCTGAAAAAGGAACTGCGCAAACCTCATTGGGACGGCAGGGACCGCGCAACGGTCTAGCTCGCTAGATGGAGACGACGACTTCGTTGCGCCGCCGGAACGGCAGCGTCCACGGGGGATCGTAGAACCAGGCGGTGGTATCGCCTTTCGCCTCGATGCCGTTGTCCCGCAGCGTCGTTCGAAGCTCCTCGCTGCGGGCGGCGACGGCGGCCGCGCTGCGGTCGCCGGTGAACGACAACACGGCGACCGTCTGCGGCGGCACGGTGACCAGCCGGACGTTCTCGTCGTCGGGCTGCGGCAGGGTCTCAAGAGACCACTTCGACGGCATGAAGAAGCGGACCGTCCACCCGTCGTCGGCGTTCCCGGCCTGAGAGACCGGCGCGGTCATCGCGATCTCTTCTTTGGATTGGCTCACCGGCGCGGTCATTGCGATCTCGGTGTCGCGATGGTTGCCGCCGAAGATGTATCCGGCCAGCCGCCGGAAGCCGGTGTTGAGCGCCTTCTGCTTCTCACCGGTCACCGTCGTCTCGGCGGCGATCCGCGAGCCGTACTGTCGGATCTCCACCCGATCGGTCAGCGGCCGCCTGATGTAGTGGGGCTCCTCGACGGTCCGCACGCCGACGATGGACAGCGCGGACTCGCCCAGCTGGCTGGCGAACTTCAGAATCGGATTCACGGCACCTTCCTTCGGAGGAAACTCACTCGAGTATTCGCCACCGCCCCGCGGGCAGATGGGTCCGAAGGTCTCCTAAGGTCAGGGCGATGGACCTCGCCGACCTCCTCGACCGCGTCCACGTCGTCGCCCTGCCGATGCGCGTGCGGTTCCGCGGCATCACGACCCGCGAGGTGGCTCTGATCGAGGGGCCGCAGGGCTGGGGCGAGTTCGGCGCGTTCGTCGAGTACGGCCCCGCCGAGGCCGCGCACTGGCTGGCCGCGGGGCTGGAGGCTGCCTATCAGCCGCTGCCGCCCACGCAGCGTGACCGCATCCCGATCAACGCGACGGTGCCTGCGGTGCCCGCCGCGCAGGTTCCTGAGGTGCTGGCCCGCTTCCCGGGGGCCCGCACCGCCAAGGTGAAGGTCGCCGAGCCCGGACAGTCGCTGGCCGACGACGTCGCCCGCGTCAACGCGGTCCGCGCGCTCGTGCCCACCGTGCGGATCGACGCGAACGGCGGCTGGGGCGTCGAGGACGCCGTCGCCGCCGCGGCGGCACTGACGGCCGATGGGCCGCTGGAGTATCTCGAGCAGCCGTGCGCGACGGTCCCCGAATTGGCCGAGGTGCGCCGCCGCGTCGACGTGCCGGTGGCCGCCGACGAGAGCATCCGTAAGGCCGAGGATCCGCTGCACGTGGTGCGCTCGCAGGCCGCCGACGTCGCGGTGCTCAAGGTGGCGCCGCTGGGTGGGGTGCAGGCCATGCTGGCGATCGCCGCACAGATCGACATCCCGATCGTGGTGTCCAGCGCCCTGGACTCGGCGGTGGGTATCGGCGCGGGCTTGGTCGCCGCCGGGTGCCTGCCCGAGCTGCAGCACGCGTGCGGTCTGGGCACCGGCAGCCTGTTCGTCGAGGACGTCGCCGAGCCGAGCCCGCCGGTCGACGGGTTCCTGCCGGCAGCCGGAGTGATCCCGGATCCGGCGCGGGTGAGCGCGTTGGCAGCGGACGCCCAGCGTCGGCAGTGGTGGATCGAGCGCATCCGGGAGTGCTGGCCGCTCGTGTCCTGATCTGTGGGATGCATGGCCTGGACGCCATGATGCCCGTCCCCGAGACTGAGGATCATGGCGCGGCAGGTCCTGATCCTCGGCTTCGAGGGTGTGCAGGCACTCGACATGGTGGGCCCGTTCGACGTGTTCACGGGGGCCTCGCTGTACGCCGGCAGCGTCGGCGCCGACGGATACGACGTCCGCGTCGTCTCCGTGCGCGGCGAACCGGTCAGCACCGGGACCGGCCTGACGCTCGTCGCCGAATCGCTCCCCGATCCCAACGGATCCGTCGACACTGTCGTGCTGCCCGGCGGGTGCGGCACAGAGGCTGCCCGCAAGGACGCCGACCTCGTCGACTGGATCGTCGCTGTCGCGCCGCACGCCCGCCGCGTCGTCAGCGTGTGCAGCGGCGCGGTGCTGGCCGCGCAGGCGGGCCTGCTGGACGGGTGCGTGGCCACCACGCACTGGGCGTTCGCGCCGCAGCTGGCATCGGAGTTCCCGGCCATCACCGTCGACCCGGATCCGATTTTCGTCCGCAGCTCGGAGCGGGTGTGGACGGCTGCGGGCGTCACCGCGGGCATCGACCTCGCGTTGTCACTGGTGGAGGACGATCTCGGCACCGACGCAGCGCAGACGGTCGCCCGCCACCTCGTGATGTACCTGCGGCGGCCGGGTGGTCAGACGCAGTTCGCGGCACCGGTGTGGATGCCGCGCGCCCGCCGCACCCCGATCCGCGACGTGCAGGAGGCCATCGAGGCCGCACCTGGTGACGCGCACAGCATCGCCGAGCTGGCGCGTCGTGCGGCGATGAGCCCGCGGCACTTCACCCGGGTGTTCACCGACGAGGTCGGTGAGGCGCCCGGCGCCTACGTGGAGCGGGTCCGCGTCGAGGCGGCCCGCCGTCAGCTGGAGGAGACCGACGACCCCGTCGCCGTGATCGCCGCGCGGTGTGGGTTCGGGACCGCCGAGACGTTGCGCCGCAACTTCGTCCGCCGCCTCGGTGTGTCCCCAGACCGCTATCGAAAAACGTTCGCCTGAAAGGAGATCCGACCATGCAGGTCGCGATTGTGCTCTACCCCGGCTTCACCGCGCTGGACTTCATCGGACCCTACGAATGCCTGCGATGGCTGCCCGACACCGAGGTCCGCTTCGTCTGGCACGACACCGGGCCGATCGCCGCGGATTCCGGGGTGCTGCTCGTCGGGGCCACGCACACCTTCGACGAGACCCCGTCGCCGGACATCGTGCTGATCCCCGGCGGCATGACCACGCTCGAGCACGCACGCGACAAGAAGGTGCTCGAGTGGGTGCGCCGCGCCCATGAGACGTCGACATGGACGGCGTCGGTGTGTTCGGGGTCGGTGATCCTGGCCGCCGCGGGGCTGCTCACCGGGAAGCGGGCGACGTCGCACTGGGCGGCGCTGCCGGTATTGCGGACGTTCGGGGTGACCCCGGTCGGTGACGAGCGGATCGTGGCCGCCGACGAGCGCATCGTCACCTGCGCCGGCGTGTCGGCCGGCATCGACCTCGGGCTGTGGCTGACCGGCCGCATCGGTGGTGAGGCCAAGGCGAAGGTCATCCAGCTGTCGATGGAGTACGACCCGCAGCCGCCGTTCGACTCCGGGCACATGTCGAAGGCGTCCGCGTCGACCAAGGCCGCCGCCACCGCGCTGATGAGCCGCGACCTGGCCACACCCGCGTCGATCGCGGCCGCGGGCGGCCTGATGTGGGACGCCGCCCTCCACTCCGTGCGAGTTCGGCGTGCTCGTCGTCGCTCAACGAAGGCAATCACGCCGAAATCGCCGACCGGATGACAGCGATCACCCGTTCTGGGTATTCCGTCAGGTCCAGCCAGGTGAATCGGAGTATCTGCCAATTGAGCAGCACGATGTCGTTCTGGCGAGTGCGGTCGATCTGAAACTCCGCTGCGCCACTGTGGAATGCGAACCCGTCGACCTCAATGGCGACGTTCGCCGCGGGAAACGCCACGTCGACGCGATAGCCGCCGACCGGATAGTTCGCCCGCCACCCGGTGATTCCTGCGGCTCGGAGGAGCTTGAGCAGGAGTCGCTCGGCCGCTGACCGGGCGCCATGGTCGGCTGCCTGGAGCAGTCGTCGGGATCGCGGCGCACCGTAGCGACCCTTGTGGCGCAGGTGTGCTTGCCACAACGGCGGCAGGTCAACCGTCGTCTGCAGGGCTGAGTCGAGCAGCCTCGGACCACCGCCCTTGCGTGCTGCGGCCTCGACCACCGTGAGCGCCAGGCTTGTCACGCGCAGGCCTTTGACCTCAGAGACATCCTTGGAGGGGAGGTCACGTCGTCGCGGCACGCAGCCGGCGTGCTGTCGGCCATTGCTGTTGCGCGGAACGGTGATCTCGACCATTTCTGGCGCGAACTTGGTCAAGCCGTGCCACCACGCGGCAGTCAGTCCGCTGCCGGCAGCCTCGGGACCGTAGCCCCACACCGCTGCCCGGATGCGGGCGGCATCAGTGAACGGCTGGTCGTTCACCGAGTACACGCCACGAGCGCGCCGCACCCAACGGCCGGAGGTGACTCGCCGCTGCACAGCGGCGTGGCTGAGGCCGGCAGCCCGGGCCTGAGCGAGCGTGATGACGCCATCGTGACGTCGAAAATAGTCATCGAGCATGCATGAACGGACGCACCAGACGCCCACGCGGTTCCGTCTCCGGCGATTTCGGCGTGTTCGTCGTCGCTGACCGTCGACAAGCACGCCGAAATCGCAGTCCAGTAGCGTCGTCGGGGTGAATTTGGCCTACGACGATCGCGGTACCGGCGATCCGGTGCTCTTCATCGCCGGCCGCGGGGGCGCTGGTCGCACCTGGCATCTGCATCAGGTGCCGGTGTTCGCCCGCGCGGGCTATCGCTGTGTGACGTTCGACAACCGCGGCGTGGGTGCCACGGAGAACGCCGACGGGTTCACCACCGAGACGATGGTCGGCGATGTCGTCGACATCGTCGAGAAGCTGGGCCTGGCTCCGGTGCGCATCGTCGCGTTGTCGATGGGCTCCTACATCGCCCAGGAGCTGATGGTGGCCCGCCCCGATCTGGTGCGCTCAGCGGTGCTGATGGCCACCCGCGGCCGCCACGATCGCGCGCGGGACTTCTTCTGGCGTGGCGAAGAGGCGCTGGCCCGGTCGGGGATCGAACTTCCTGTCGAGTTCGAGGCGAAAGTGCGCCTGCTGGAAAGTTTTTCGCCCAAGACGCTGAACGACGACAATGCGATCCGGGATTGGATCGACATGTTCACGATGTGGCCGCAGAAGCCCACCCCAGGCATGCGGACGCAGCTGTCGATCGCCCCGCAGAGCAGCCGGCTGGCCGCCTACCAGAACGTGCAGACGCCCGCGCTGGTGATCGGTTTCGCCGACGACGTCGTGCTGCCCGCCTACCTCGGCCGCGAGGTGGCCAACGCGATGCCCAACGCGACGTTCCTGGAGATCCCCGGCACCGGCCACCTCGGCTTCATCGAGAAGCCACAGGTGGTCAACACCGCGATCCTCAATTTCTTCGCCGATACCCTGTAGTGGTGAACCCCTCGACCGCGCAGGCTCGGGTGGTCGTCGACGAGCTCGTCCGCGGCGGCGTCCGCGACGTCGTGTTGTGCCCGGGCTCGCGCAATGCTCCGCTCGCGTTCGCCCTGCACGACGCTGATCGCGCCGGGCGCCTGCGGCTGCACGTCCGCATCGACGAGCGCACCGCAGGCTTCCTCGCCATCGGCCTCGCAGTCGCGCAGGGTGCGCCGGTGTGCGTGGCGATGACGTCGGGCACCGCGGTGGCCAACCTGGGCCCGGCCGTCGTCGAGGCCAACTACGCTCGCGTGCCCTTGATCGTGCTGAGCGCCAACCGGCCCTATGAGCTGCTCGGCACCGGCGCCAATCAGACCTTCGAGCAGCTCGGCTACTTCGGCACCCAGATGCGGGCCAACATCAGCCTCGGTCTCGCCGAGGACGTTCCGGAGAAGATGGCGTCGCTGAACGCCCAGTGGCGCTCGGCGACGTGCCGCGTGCTCGTCGCCGCCACGGGATCGCGCTCCGCCAACGCCGGCCCGGTGCAGTTCGACATCCCGCTGCGTGAGCCGCTGGTGCCGGCGCCCGACGAACCCGGAGCCCCCTACGCCCCGGAGGGCCGCCCTGACGGCCGGCCGTGGACGTTGACCCCGCCGGTGACGTTCGACCAGCCGCTCGACATCGACATCACCCCCGACACCGTCGTCATCGCCGGCCACGGCGCCGGTGCGCACCCCAATCTCGCGCACCTGCCCACGGTCGCCGAGCCGACCGCGCCGTATGCGGCCAATCCGCTGCATCCGTTGGCGCTGAACCTGATTCGGCCGCAGCAGGTCATCATGCTCGGCCGCCCGACCCTGCATCGTCCGGTGTCGGCGCTGCTGGCCGACCCGTCGATCCCGGTGTACGCGTTGACCACCGGACCGCGGTGGCCGGACGTCTCGGGCAACTCGCAGGCGACGGGTACGCGCGCGGTCACCTCAGGTGAGCCGAGCCGAGAGTGGCGGGATCGGTGCGCGCAGGCGCATCGGCAGGCGTGTGAGGCGGTGCGCGGCCAGCTCGCCGCGCATCCGCTGACCACGGGTCTGCATGTCGCCGAAGCGGTGGCCGACGCGGTACGTCCGGGTGATCAACTGGTGCTCGGCGCGAGCAATCCGGTGCGCGACATCGCGTTGGTCGGCTTCAACACCCCCGACGTGACGGTCCGCTCCAACCGGGGCGTCGCCGGGATCGACGGCACGGTGTCGACGGCCATCGGGGCGGCCCTGGCCCACGAACGTGTCACGGGCGGCCGCACGATCGCGCTGATCGGCGACCTCACGTTCGTGCACGACAGCTCGGGCCTTCTCGTGGGGCCTACCGAGCCGACACCGACCGCGCTGACCATCGTGGTGTCCAACGACAACGGCGGCGGCATCTTCGAGGTGCTCGAGCAGGGCGATCCGCGCTTCGCCGACGTGTCCTCGCGCATCTTCGGCACCCCGCACGACGTCGATGTGGGTGCGTTGTGTCGCGCCTACCACGTGGAGAACCGGCAGATCGAGGCCGGCGAACTCGCCGCGGCGCTCGACGAGCCCCATGAGGGAATGCGGGTGCTGGAGGTCAAGGCGGACCGGTCGTCGCTGCGAGCGCTGCACGCGTCGATCAAGGCCGCCCTGTGACGGCTCTGCTCGCGCGTCTGAAGACGTTGTGGCAGTTCATCATTCCGCACCTGTACGGAGAGCCGGGGGAGACGCGTCGCGGTCGGGTGCTGCGCCGCATTCGGATCGGCATCGTGGCGCTGGCGTGTCTGGTGACGCTGCAGTCGGTGCTGCTGATGGTGGGCGCGTGGCGCAACGATCGTCAGATCGAGAGGCACATGGGGGTCGCCGAAGCCACGGTGCTCGACGCCGGTCCGCGGCGCTCGACGATCGAGTTCGTCACTCCCGACCGGGTGACCTATCGGCCGGAACTGGGTGTGCTGTACCCGTCGGAGTTGGAGAACGGGATGCGCATCTACGTCGAATACGACGTCAACAACCCCGATCTCGTCCGGGTGCAGGATCGTGACGCCTCACTGGCGATCATCCCGGCGGGTTCCATCGCGGTGGTGGGATGGCTCGTCGCGGGCGCCGCGCTGGGCGTCACCGCGCTGGTGCAGCGGCGTATCGATGCACCCCCGGTGCCTCAGGACGCGACGAGCTGAACGAGCCAGTCGTCGTCGGAGATGTCGACCTTCTCCCCGGTGTCCACGTCGACCACGGTCGGTGTGCCGACGTTGGCCGAGTCCGCGCTGTAGAGCAGGTCGAAGTTGTTCTGCTCCAAGGCGTCGATGTCGACGATCTCTTGCGCGCGGGCGATGTTGTCGGCCACCGGTTCTGGAAGCCCCGCGGTTCGTGCGATGGTGCGGAGTTCATCGCCGCTGAATGCGGGGCCGCCCGGATCCTGTTGTGCCCACAGCTCTTCGACGAAGTGCTGGAAATCGACAGCTGAGGTGGTCGCGTCACCGGCGGGTTCGGCGGCGGCGAACATGGCGTTGACCACCGCTGCCGAGTAGCCCTGCCCCTCCTCGTCGAGGAACGTGAGGGGGCGGTAGGTGACCTGCGCCCCGCCCACCGCCAGGTAGTACGCGATCTGGTCGCCGAACTGCTGTTGCAGATCGTGGCAGTGGGTGCACTGCGGTTCGGTGAAGATCTCGATCTGCGCGGGTGCGTCGTCGAATCCGGCGACGATGCCGAAACCGTCGTCCGAGAGGGCCAACGGAGCGCGGACGGGATCGGGGCGCGCGGTGCCGGTGACCTCCTTCGCGCAGCCGACAGTGCCGAGCAGCAGCCCGATCACGATCAGGAGACGCACCGCCCGCGTTGTCCGCATGTCGGGAAGAATAACGCCGCACCACGGGCAATTCGCGCGACATATCCCTGCCCGCAACCTCTGGGACAGATCGTGCTGTCACCGTCGGGACGTGCGCGTCGCAATCGTCGCAGAGTCGTTCCTCCCGAATGTCAACGGCGTCACCAACTCGGTGCTTCGGGTGATGGAGCATCTTCGTCGCACCGGCCACGAGGTGTTGGTCATCGCCCCCGACACCCCGCGGGGTGAGCCCGCCGCCGACCGGGTGCACGACGGTGTCCGCATCCACCGCGTGCCGTCGATGATGTTCCCCAAGGTCACCTCGCTGCCGCTGGGTGTGCCGCGCCCGCGGATGGTGGGTGTGCTGCGCGGGTTCGATCCCGACGTGGTTCATCTGGCGTCGCCGGCGCTGCTGGGCTGGGGCGGTGTGCACGCGGCACGGTATCTGGGCGTCCCCACGGTGGCGGTGTTCCAGACCGATGTGGCCGGTTTCGCGCAGAGTTACGGCGTCGGCGTGATGTCGCATGCGGCGTGGGCGTGGACCCGCCGGTTGCACAGCAAAGCCGACCGCACTCTCGCGCCGTCCACCGCAGCCATGGACGATCTTGTGGCGCATGGCATTCCGCGGGTGCAGCGGTGGGCGCGCGGCGTGGACGTCACCGGGTTCGCCCCGTCGGCACGTGACGACGCGCTGCATCGAACGTGGTCGCCCGACGGGAAACCCGTCGTCGGCTTCGTCGGCCGGCTGGCGCCCGAGAAGCACGTGGAGCGGCTGGCCGTACTGGCGCAACGTGACGATGTCCAGGTCGTCGTCGTCGGGGACGGCGTGGACCGGCCGAAGCTCGAAGCCCAGCTGCCGAACGCGGTGTTCACCGGCGCGCTGTACGGCGCCGAACTCGCCACGGCCTACGCCAGCATGGACGTCTTCGTCCACCCCGGCGAACACGAGACGTTCTGTCAGGCCGTGCAGGAGGCGATGGCCTCCGGGGTGCCGGTGATCGCCCCCGACGCGGGCGGCCCGCGCGATCTGGTGGCCCCGTACCGAACCGGACTGTTGCTGCCGGTGGCCGAGTTCACCGAGCGGCTCTCCGCGTCGGTCGACCACCTGATCGACGAGCGGCGGCGCTACTCGCTCGCGGCGCGGCGCAGTGTGCTCGGTCGCACCTGGCCGGTGATCTGTGACGAGCTCCTCGGGCACTACCACGAAGTGGCCGGTCGCCGGGGCGTTCGCGCCGCCTGAGTTTGCCCCGTATCCCCACCGGGTATCAAAGCCGGGCTGCGGGCGGCTCAGCGGAGAGCGGGGATTTCGATGATCGGTACGGTCTACGAGGCCGCTCTCGGCGGACAACGCTGTTGGGTCCGCGGCGCCGATTACCAGACGCGGGAACTGCCCGTCGAGCGCTGGCTCGGTGACTGCGACGACGATCCCTGCGACGCGGCCCTGGTGGCGCGATGTGAGGGACCGACCATCGACCTGGGCTGCGGGCCCGGACGCGTCGTCGCGTGGCTGACCCGCCACGGCATCCCCGCACTGGGCATCGATCAGTCGGCCGTCGCGGTCCACCTGGCCGGGCGGCGCGGTGCCCGAGCGCTGCGCGGCGACGTCTTCGACGAGCTCCCGCGCGAAGGCTGGTGGCAGACGGTGGTGCTCGCCGACGGCACCATCGGCATGGGTGCGGATCCGCTCCGGCTGCTCAACCGCTGCCGGGCCCTGCTCCGCGACGGCGGCCACTGCGTCGTCGAGTTCGATCCCGGCGCCACCGGTACGGAGACGACGATGCAGCGTCTGGAGTCCGAGACCCAGGTCGGCCCGTGGTTCTCGTGGGCGACGGTCGGTCTCGACGCGCTCGAGGAGTTCGGTCAGCGAGTCTCGTTGCGGCTCAAAGACGTCGAGGTCTTCGGCGATCGCGGCATCGCTGAGCTCGCCGCGATCTAGCCCTGCGCCTCGATGGCCACCGGCTGCCACTCCTTCCACGTCGCCAGACGCTTCTCGTAGTCGGCTGTCGCCAGCTGCAACGGCAGCTCTCCGAAGAACACCCGCAGCGGCGGTTCAGGGGCGTCGACGACCTTGAGGATCGCGCGGGCCGAGGCCTGCGGATCGCCGGGCTTGGAGCTGCGCGACGCCCGCGATTCGGCCGCCTTGGCGTGCGCGTCGGCGTAGTCGGGCAGTTCGGCGGCGTGCCGGGCCGAGGAGCCGGCCCAGTCGGTGGAGAACCCGCCCGGCTCGATCAGCGTGACGTGCACGCCGAAATCGGCGACCTCCTGGGCCAGCGCCTGGCTGAAGCCCTCGAGCGCCCACTTGGAGGCGTGATAGATCCCGACGTTCGGGAAGGCGGTGATGCCACCGATCGACGACACCTGGATGATGTGGCCGCTGCGCTGCGCCCGCAGGTACGGCAATGCGGCCTGGGTGATCCACAGGGCGCCGAACACGTTCGTCTCGATCTGGTCGCGGGCGTCGGACTCGGAGAGTTCTTCGATGAAGCCGAACTGTCCGTAGCCGGCGTTGTTGACGACGATGTCGAGCCGGCCGAAGTGCTCGTGCGCCTGCGCGACGGCCGCGAAGTCGGCCTCCCGGTCGGTGACATCGAGCTGCAGCGGCAGCAGCGCGTCGCCGTGCTTGGCGGCGAGATCCTCGAGGCTGGCCAGGTCACGAACGGTGGCGGCGACCTTGTCGCCACGCTCGAGGGCGGCGATCGTCCATTCGCGGCCGAAGCCGCGGGATGCACCGGTGATGAACCACACTTTTTCGCTCATGAGCGGTTCAATGCCCTCGCCGCTAGCATCCATTCCCGATTCCCGGCGGTGATACGTTCGCGGTTGTGAACCGTGCGTCGCTGGAGAAGGACCCCCATGAGGTCGCGTCGATGTTCGACGGCGTGGCGCGGCGCTACGACCTGACGAACACGGTGCTCTCCGGCGGACAGGATCGGTTCTGGCGGCGGGTCACTCGCGAGACGCTCGGGGTCGGCCCAGGCGATCGGGTGTTGGATCTTGCCGCGGGGACGGCGGTGTCGACGGTCGAGCTGGCCGCGTCGGGCGCGTGGTGTGTGGCGGCCGACTTCTCGGTGGGAATGCTGGCCGCCGGGGCGGGCCGGCGGGTGCCGAAGGTCGCGGGGGACGCCACGAAGCTGCCGTTCGCCGACGGCGTCTTCGACGCGGTGACGATCAGCTTCGGACTGCGCAATGTGGTCGACCATGTGGCCGGGCTGCGCGAGATGGCGCGGGTGACGCGTCCCGGTGGCCGGTTGGTGGTCTGTGAGTTCTCCACGCCGACGAACGGTCTGTTCGCGACGACGTACAAGGAATACCTGATGAAGGCGCTGCCGCGGATCGCTCGCGCGGTGTCGTCGAACCCCGACGCGTATGTCTATCTCGCCGAGTCCATTCGCGCGTGGCCCGATCAGGCCGAGCTGGCCCGTCGCATCCAGGCTGCCGGCTGGAAGGACGTGGCGTGGCGCAACCTGACGGGCGGGATCGTGGCGCTGCACACCGCCACCCGTCCTTGATTTCGGCGAGCGCGCGCGTCTGCACGTAGACACGCCGCCATTTGTGTACTTTGGCGCGCGCTCGCGGCCCGCGAACGTAGCGTCAGGCCCATGCCGCACGGACGCCACGCCGATCCCGACGCCACTCTGGCCACCGACCCGCGGTCGGACCCCCGCATGGTCGCCGCATTCGCTGCCTTCGGCCTCGACGGCCGGCTGCCGTCGTCCGGCCTGAGCGCGGACTCGCCACTCGAAGATCGGCTCGCCTACGCGACGATGAGCGAGCGGGGCATCGGTGCGTTCTTCGCCGCACTGGCAGCCGACATCGCTCAACCCGCGGGCGTGACCACCTCGACGACGATGATCTCCGGCGTCGACGGCAACGAGATCATGCTGTTCATCAGCCGGCCCACGGAGGCGAGCGGTCCCCTCCCGGCGATCCTGCACCTCCACGGCGGGGGTATGGCGATCGCGAGCGCCGCCGATATGCCCTATGTCCGGCTGCGCGAGCAGCTCGCCGCCACCGGCCTGGTAGTGGTCGGCGTCGAGTTCCGCAATTCGGGCGGCGCGCTCGGCCCGCACCCGTTTCCCGCCGGCCTGAACGACTGTGCGACGGCCGCCCGCTGGGTCGGCGAGCGTCGCGCCGAGCTCGGCGTCAGCCACATCGTCGTCAACGGTGAGTCCGGCGGGGGAAACCTCACATTGACGTTGGCGCACAGGGCGAAACGCGAGGGATGGGTCGGCGAGATCGCGGGCTTCTACGCGCAGTGCCCGTTCATCTCCAACAGGTGGCAGGAAGCCTGTGATGATCTTCCGTCGCTGGAGGAGAACGACGAATATTTCGTCAGCCGTGAGCAATTGGCGATCCTCGGTTCGCTCTACGATCCCGACCGGCGCTTCGTCGACGATGCGACATGCTGGGCATACGTTGCCACCGATGACGAATTGTCCGGTCTGCCCCCGCATGTCATCTCGGTCAACGAGCTCGATCCGCTACGCGACGAGGGATTGCAGTACTACCGCAGGCTGGTGCGGGCGGGGGTGCCGGCGATGGGTCGCGTGGTGGCGGGTACCTGCCACGGCGGCGATCTGCTGTTGGCGCACGCGATGCCGGACGTCTTCGCAGCCAGCATCAGAGACGTCAGCGGATTCGCCCACTCACTGGCCTGAGCGGTCAGATGTTCGATGCGTCGGCGGGAGCGTGCGGTGGCTGCTGAGCAGGCGAGTTCATCTCCGTGCCAGTCATTCCGGTGATCCCCAGCGTGTACGCGGTCATCGACAGCGAGCCGTAGGAGTAGCCGTCGACGAGCACGCCCACCTCGTCATCGCTCGCCGAGGCCAGGCCCGCGAGGTAGAGCGACGGGATGAAGTGGTCGGGTGTCGGCACCGCGGCACGGAAGTCGGCATGGCCCTGCAACCTCACGGCGTCGGACGGCTGCGAGAGCATCAGCTCCCTGGCTGCGTCGTCGAACCTGCGGGCCCAGTCGAAGCCGGTGTCGAGCTTCCAGTCCATCGCACCCAGATTGTGAACCACGTTACCGCTGGCCAGGATCAGGACGCCGCGCTCACGGAGCGGCGCCAGCTTCGCGCCCAGTTCGAGGTGGTGGTCGAGCGGCTTGTCGGCGTTGATCGACAGCTGGACGACGGGGATCGACGCATCGGGGAACGCGTGCACGAGCACCGACCACGTGCCATGGTCGATACCCCAGCTGTCCACGTCGGCGCCGATCCAGGTCGGGTGCACGACCTCGCTGACCTCCTCGGCCAATTCGGGGAGGCCTGGCGCCGGGTACTGCACGTCGAACAGTTCCTGCGGAAAGCCGTAGAAGTCGTGGATCGTCCGCGGACGCGCCATCGTCGTCACCGCGGTCGCGTTGATGTACCAGTGAGCGCTGACGACCAGGATCGCGCGCGGTCGGGCAACACGGGCGCCGAATTCCCGCCACGCCGCGGTGTAGCGGTTCACCTCGAGAGCGTTCATCGGGCTGCCGTGCCCGATGAACGCCGCGGGCATCAGGTCCATGTGTCCAGCCTCCACCCTCAAGCCGTCGAATTCCACACGCGCAGAGTCTCCGCACCCACCTGCGCGTCGTGGATCTGCTGGAAGTTCCGCCCTCCGCGGGCATACGTCGCGAGGACAGCTGCCGGGCAGCGGCTTTCGACCAGGGGAGCATCCCGCCACCGGCATGGCCGCACGTGTACCAGGTCAACGTCCTCACCGTCGGCGTCGTATAAGTACGGCCCGTCCAAGCGGCCCAGCCGGAACAGGCCGTCCTCGTCGCGGGTCCACACGAACGACCCGTCGGGCGCCGCGGCGAAGCGCTCCACCCGCCGTTCGGGCACATCGATCCGACCGAACCCACACAGCCCCCGTGTAAAGGCCCGGTCGCGCGCCAGCTGCGGATCGATGCCGTCATCGCGCGAGCGCATCGGCGCCCGGTAAACGAGCGTCACGTGAACGGGCGGCGCGCGTCCACCCGCTCCGACAGCCTGCCCGCGCCGCGCCAGAGCCGTGCGACCGCGTCCGCGTCGTCGTCGGTGACGAAGTTGCCCATCACCCGTACCGCGATCGTCATCAGCGCGGAGGACCGCATGGCCAGCGGGCCCGTCGCGGGTAGGAACCGTGGGAACGTCAGCAGCAGCGCCAACCGGCGCGCGATCGAGAACCCGCGGGCATAGTGCCCGTCGAGCACCGCCGGCCACGCTCGCGAGTAGTCGCCGCTGCCCAGCATCGACGCGGCCAGCCGGCCGGTCTCCAGGCCGTAGTCGATGCCCTCGCCGTTGAGTGGGTTCACACACGCCGCGGCGTCGCCGATCAGCATCCAGTTCGGGCCGGCCACGCCGGACACCGCCCCGCCCATCGGCAACAGCGCCGAGCGCGCCGCCCGCACCTCGCCGTCGAACGCCCATTCGTCGCGGCGCAGCGCAACGTAATGATTCAGTAATGGCCGCAGTGCCGCCTCGGCCGGCCGCTTCGCCGTGGCCAGCGCGCCGACGCCGATGTTCACCTCGCCGGTGCCCAGCGGGAAGATCCAGCCGTAGCCGGGGAGCACCTCGCCGGTCGGGGATCGCAGTTCCAGATGGGAGGTGATCCATTCCTCGTCGTGCCGCGGCGTGGCGATGTAGGCGCGGATCGCGGTGCCGTAGACGGTGTCCCTGTGCCACTGCCGGCCGAGGGCGCGGCCCAGACCCGAGCGCACTCCGTCGGCGACGATGAGGTCGCGACACCCCACCACCTCGCCGTTGTCCAGCACCACCGCCGACACCCGCCCGTCCGAACTACGCTGCACGTCAACGGCTTTGACGCCCAGCTTCATCTTGGCGCCGTCGTCGACGGCCACCAGCCGGATGCGCTCGTCGAGTTCGAGACGCGGCACCGCGCTGCTGATGGGCGGAAACGATCGACCCGGCCAGCGGACTTCGACGTCGGCGCCGAAGCCCGACATCCGCAATCCGTGGTGGGTGACCCGGCCGGACAGCCAGCTGTCGAGGCCCAGCCGCCGCATCTCGGCGATGGCGCGCGGGGTCAGGCCGTCCCCGCACGCCTTGTCGCGGGGGAACGTCGCGGCGTCGAGCACCAGCACCTCGTGGCCCGCGCGGGCGGCCCACGCCGCCGCCGCCGAACCGGCCGGACCGGCTCCGACGACGACCACATCAGCGCTCGTGTGCATGGCTCCCAGTATGTTGGCTGTGTGAGGACACCGGCGAACGTGGTGGCGGGAGTGGATTTCGGCGATGCCGAGTTCGCCCAGGACGTCCGTGACGGAGTGGCCCGGATCGAAGCGCTGATGTCGGAGGAACTCGGCCGCGCCGACGAGTTGATGGCCGAGGCGGTGACGCACCTGTTCCAGGCCGGCGGCAAGCGGTTCCGCCCGCTGTTCACGGTGCTGTCCGCTCGCCTGGGGCCGGACCCCGACTCGTGGCAGGTCACCGTCGCAGGCGCCGTCATCGAGCTGGTCCACCTGGCCACGCTGTACCACGACGACGTGATGGACGAGGCGCAGGTGCGCCGCGGTGCCGCCAGCGCCAACGCCCGGTGGAGCAACAACATCGCGATCCTGGCCGGGGACTACCTGTTCGCGACGGCGTCGCGACTGGTCAGCCGCCTGGGACCCGAGGCGGTGCGCATCATCGCCGACACCTTCGCGCTGCTGGTCACGGGCCAGATGCGGGAGACCAGGGGCGCGGCCGAGCATGTCGACGAGGTCGAGCACTACCTGAAGGTGGTCTACGAGAAGACGGCGTGCCTGATCGCCGCCTCGGGCCGCTTCGGGGCCACGTTCTCCGGCGCCGACGAGGAGCAGATCGAGCGCCTGGCCCGGCTCGGCGGCATCGTCGGCACGGCGTTCCAGATCTCCGACGACATCATCGACATCGACAGTGATCCCGACGAGTCCGGCAAGGTGCCCGGCACCGACCTGCGGGAAGGCGTGCACACGCTGCCGGTGCTCTACGCGCTGCGCGAGACGGGCCCCGACGCGGACCGGCTGCGCGAGCTCCTGGCCCGTCCCCTCGAGGACGACGCCGACGTGGCGGAGGCGCTGCGGCTGCTGCGGGCGTCACAGGGCATCGTCAAGGCCAAGGAGACCGTGGCCGAGTACGCGCGCCAGGCCGAGGCGGAACTGGCCGCTCTGCCCGACGGCCCTGGCCGTCAGGCGCTGGCCACACTGGTCGATTACACGATCCACCGGCACGGCTGAGCCCGCCCGGAACCTGTGCGGCCTGCCCGGGCGTTGGAGGGACATATGAGTTCTTCAGGTCATAGGAGGAGTCGTCGATGACGTGGCATCCGCACGCCAACAGGGCGAAGACGTTCCTGTTGCTGGTGCTGTTCTCGGGACTGGTCGTGGCCGTGGGCGCGATGTTCGGTCGCAACATCATGTTCCTCGCGGTGCTGTTCGCGATCGGCATGAACGCCTACGTCTACTTCAACAGCGACAAGCTGGCACTGCGCGCCATGCATGCGCAGCCGGTCACGGAGATGCAGGCGCCGGTGATGTACCGGATCGTGCGGGAGCTGGCGACCACGGCGCGTCAGCCGATGCCGCGGCTCTACATCAGCGACACCGCCGCCCCGAACGCGTTCGCGACGGGCCGCAATCCGCGTAACGCCGCGGTGTGCTGCACGACGGGCATTCTCGGCATGCTCGACGAGCGGGAACTGCGGGCGGTGCTCGGCCACGAGCTGTCTCACGTCTACAACCGCGACATCCTGATCAGCTGTGTGGCCGGCGCGATGGCGTCGGTGATCACTGCGCTGGCCAACCTCGCGTTCTTCGCGAGCATGTTCGGCGGCAACCGTGAAGGTGGCACCAATCCGTTTGCGATCCTTCTGGTTTCGCTGCTCGGCCCGATCGCTGCGACGGTGATCCGGCTGGCGGTGTCGCGCTCGCGGGAGTACCAGGCCGATCAGTCCGGTGCGGAGCTGACCGGTGATCCGCTGGCTCTGGCGAGCGCGCTGCGCAAGATCAGCGCCGGGGTGGAGCGGGCGCCGCTGCCGCCGGAGCCGCAGCTGGCCGACCAGGCGCACCTGATGATCGCCAACCCGTTCCGGTCGGGCGAGAAGATCGGCAAGCTGTTCGCCACCCATCCGCCGATGGCCGACCGGATCGCGCGGCTGGAGGCGATGGCGGGCCGCGGGCCGGGCCAGTACTGACGGGCCCGTCAGACTTTGGGTCTGGCGATGCGCAGCGTGGGGCCGCCCGCTTAAGGTGACGGGCGTGCTGACCCGAATCCTGATCGGTGTCGCGGCCGCGGCCGCGCTCACCGCGCCGGCTGTCGCTTCGGCAGATCCGTCCCCGCTGAACGTCAACGCGTTGCCGCCGGTCAATCCGCAGCCGTTCGCCTCGCCGGATGGCGCCTGGTACTCGTTCGCCGCGCCGGGGGGAGTGACGTGCGTGATGGACAGGCAGTCCGGCAACTACGGCTGCAACGGAGTGCTGCCGGGTGCTCCCGGCGGCGCGAACGTCGTGAGCGGCTGGGCGGGCGGCCCGCCGGGGTTCGCGAACGCGGCCGGCCCGATGTACGGCGCGACGGCCGACCCGCTGCCGCTGCCGCCCAACACCCGGATGAGCTTCCGCACCGTCAGCTGTGGCACCGACGGCGTGATCACCTCGTGCGTGAACACCGTCGACCAGTCGGGCTTCGTCATCAGCCCGACCGGCACCTATTCGTACTGAGCGCTAACACTGCCGCACGCTGCGGCGACATCTAGTCTGTGACGGTGTCGAGCAGAGCTCTTGTCGGCGCGGCGTGCCTGGCCGCGGCCGGTGTCCTCAACGCGGCAGGTCTGGCTGCCGCGTTGAGGAC
>NZ_QJUA01000029.1 GCF_003254575.1 Mycobacterium kyogaense
GGACGGGGGCGGCGTCGATGCTCTCGGGCGGGAGCACGACGGTGTCGGGCGGCTCCAGATCGTCGTCGAGATCCTCCGCAGGTGGCGCCGGTCTGGGCGTGCGGACACGGGGCGCGAAGCCGCCTGACATGGCGACCGTCAGCGCGCCGATGCCGGCGAACCACACGAAGACAGCGGGACCGAAGGTGGCCTGGTCCACCTTCACATCGCCGAAGTTGCCCAGGGGCCCACCACCGGCGTAGCCCAGCAGCGCCATCGCCGCAGCGCCAAGAGTCGCGGCGACCAGCACCTTCGCCAGCGCCTGCACCGGCGGCAGCGCCCGGCGCGCACACTGCTGGCCCAGCGCGACCCCAGACACCGCACCGACGATCAGCAGCGCCACCCAGACCGGGCCCAGCGGCGGAGTGGGCGCGGCGGCCAACACGGGCAGCGCGGGCACGTCTCCGCCCAGCACCGTGAACGCGCTGAAGGTGGCCAGGCCGACGTGCGCGCTCGAGCCGACGGCGACGGCGGCGGCGCCGACCACCACGTTGGGCAGGTACAGCAGCGAGAGCACCGTCAGGCTCAGCTGCCCGAACAACGAATCGGTGATCGAGTAGAGGTCGTGCATCGTCGACCAGTGCACGACCAGCGAGCCCGCCACCACCGCCGCCGACAACGCGGTCAGCGCCAGCACACCGACCGCTGCGGCACGGAACGCGTCGGGCAGCCAGGCAGGTAGCGGGGGCCGGATCAGTCGCCTGCCCAGCCGCGACCCGACACCGAGCACCGCCCCCAGCAGGTGCACAGTCAGCACGCTGGCGAAGGCGCGCGAGGCGTCCGGTGTCTGCAGCTGCGTCAGCACCGAGGCGGCGTCGTGGATCACCGCCAGGCACAGCGCCGCGATCAGCAGGGGTCCACCCAACGCCGAGGCCACCACCCAGCGGGTCACGAACCACGACGTGTGCGTCACCGCGGCCGCGGTGGTGCGCGCCGTGCCGTAGACCATCGCCAACGCGGGCAGCAGCGGCATCACTCCCAGTGCGCTGCCCGCGATCGACACCGGCACCTGGTGCACACCCAGCCACATGCTCGCGATGGCGCCGAGCGCGCCCGTCATGTCGCTGTTGGCGATCACCAGCTGCAGCAGCACCACCGCCGCGATGACGACCAACGCGACCAGCGACGGCCCGAACGCCACCCGGAGCAGCTCACGCGCCTGGCGTGGGGCCGCTGGCGTACTACCCGCGCGTGGGGCTGTGTTCACGGGTCGGGCCGCTCCTGGAAAGACGCTCTCGGACGCGCGACGGTCACGCACGCGCGGTTGAGACTACGACGCGCTTCAACTACGACGCGCTCGACACTACGACGAGGACTGGCCCGACTGCGAGGACGGCGACGACGGCGACGACGGGTGCTGCGTGGGGACCTGCGTCGTCGGAGTGTTGCTCGACGGAGGCTGTCCGTAGGTCGGGTAGCCGGTGGGCGGCGTCGGGGAACCCGACTGCGCGCCGGAGGGCTGCTGCCCCGACGTGGCGCCCGATGACTGCTGGCCCGACGGCTGCTGTCCGGACGGGGACGTGGCGGGGAACCCGCCGGTGGAGGGACCCGAGCCGGGGTAGCCGCCGTAGGGCGTCGGGTAGCCGGGGCGCTGCTGCTGAGGTTGGCCGTGCTGCGGCTGCCCCTGCTGGCCCGGCTGACCGTAGTAGGAGCCGGGGTACTGGCCGTACTGCGGCTGATCGTATGGCTGCTCGTACTTGGGTCGCGGCGTCGGCGCGGTGAGGATTCCCGAGTCGAACAGCAGCACCACGACGGCGACGGCGGCCTGCAGCAGCGTGAAGGCGGTCACCAGCCACAGGCCCCAGGCGACGCTGGTACCGCTGGGCTTGTTCAGCACCTCCGAGATCACCAGCAGGAAGCCCAGCACCGATGCGACGGCGGCCAGGGCGACGCGGCTCTTCTGCTTGGGCAGCAGACCGACCCCGGCGACGAGCGCACCGACGAGCGACGCGACGACGGCGATGCCGAGGCCGACGGAGCTGCCGCTGAGCTCGCCGAGACCCGGGAAGTCGGAGGACTCCACGGTGAACTGCGGCGCGAAGTACGACAGGTACGCGAGCAGGCCGAGACCTGCGGTGGCGGCGCTCAGGTACTCGGGGAGCTTGCTCGGACCCTCGGCGCCGGGGCCGGGGCCGGGGCCGGGCTCATTGACCCGGGCGAACTGCTGTGTCGGAGCGCTGAACTGTGTGGTGGGCTGCTGACCCGGCTGATAGCCGTGGCCTCCGGTCGGGCCTTGCGGATACGACATGACCTCTCCTGTGGTGTGCGGGCCCCCGCATCGACAACCAACGATGTCAACGCAGGTGACTGCGATCCCGACGGACCGCCTGAGCGATTCGATGAACCACGCTAGCGCACATCGCTGGGGACCCCGAGCGGCGGAGGCGGCCGCTAGGCGGGGACCAGCACCGGCGTGTCGGCCGTCGAGCGCTCAGCTGCCTCGATCTCACGGACGAGCGGCAGCACCTTCGCGCCGAAGTACTCGATCTCCTCCTGGAAGTGCAGGAACCCGCCGAGGATCAGGTCGACGCCGCGCTTGCGATAGGCCGCGATGCGCTCGGCGATCTGTTCCGGCGTGCCGATCAGTTGGGTGCGGAAACCGTCGTTGTACTGCACGAGGTCCTCGAAGCTGGAGTCGGCCCACATCCCCGTCTTGTCACCGGTGGAGTTGCCGGCCTGCTGTACGGCCGAGCGGAATCCCTCGACCGCGGGACGGTTGGCCTTCTCCACGATCTCCCTGAGGGTCTCCTTCGCTTCTTTTTCCGTGTCTCTGGCGATGATGAAGCCGTTCAGACCGAACTTGACCTCACGCCCGACGTCGCGGGCGTGGTCGCGGACGTCCACGATCTGTTCGGTGACGCCGTCGAAGTCCTTGCCGTTGGAGAAGTACCAGTCGGCATAGCGGCCCCCGTTGCGGCGGGCCGCGGTGGAGTTTCCGCCTTGGAAGATCTCCGGGTTGGGCCGTTCGGGCGTGTTGACCGGTTTGGGCTTGAGGGTGAACTCGTGGATGCGGTAGAAGTCGCCGCGGAAGTCCACGTCGTCCTCGGTCCAGATCTTGCGCAGTACCTGGAGGAACTCCGCACTGCGCCGGTAGCGCTCGTCGTGTTCGAGCCAGGGCTCACCGAGGTGGGTGAACTCGTCTTTGAACCATCCGGACACCACGTTGACGGCGAACCGGCCACCGGAGAGCTGGTCGGCGGTGGCGCCCAGCTTGGCCAGCACACCGGGCTGCCAGAGGCCCGGGTGGACGGCCGCGATCACTTTCAGCCGCTGGGTGGCCAGGAGCAGCGCGAGGCTGAAGCTGGTGGACTCGTGCTGGTATTCCGCGCCGTAGCTGGCTTCGTAGCGCACCTGGGACAGCGCGTAGTCGAAGCCGTTGTTCTCGGCCGTCTGCGCGAGCTTGACGTTGTAGTCGTAGTTCCAGTCGGTGCGCTGCTCGATGTCGCTGACCACGAGGCCGCCACTGACGTTGGGCACCCAGTAGGCGAATGAGACGTTCTCGGCGATGCGTTCGGTCGTCATGGTGTGCCATCGAAGCGCTGCGATGGCGGTCCGTCATCGGTATGGATCGCGGTGAGGCGAAGTCAGCCCATGACGATCGGGGTGGCCTCGATGCCGTTGAACCGCGATGCGGTGACCGCGGTGTAGGCGCCCATCAGCGGACTGAGCAGGACATCGCCCACTGCCAGGCCAGGCATCGGGTAATCGCGAGCGATCACGTCGGCGCTGTCACACGTGGGCCCGGCCAGCGTGACCGGCTGCAGAGTCGGCTCGATCTGCCCGGTCAGCTCCGGCAGCGCGAGGATCGGCGCGTGCACGTCCTCGGTCATCACGTTCGAATAGCTCCCGTAGAGCCCGTCGTCGAGGTAGTGCCACGTCCGGCCGGCGCGTTCGGCGGTGCCCACGACGGTGGTCAGCAGTGTCATGCAGTCGGCGGCGAGGAACCGTCCGGGCTCGCACAGCAACCTGAATTCGCCGCGCCGCGCACCGAGGACGTCGTCGACGATGTCGCCGATCTCGGTGATGGGCGGCTCCTGTTCGCGATAGCTCACCGGGAATCCCCCACCGATGTCGATCGTCCGCGTGGGCACTCCGAGGGCGGCCTCGATGTGACCGGTCAGGTCGAGGGTGTGCTGCAGCGCGCGCCGGAACGGCTCGGTCGAGCTGCTCTGGCTGCCGACGTGGAAGCTGAACCCGGCGAATCCGACGCCACCGGTCAGCACGTGCTTGACCAAGAGCTCGGCGTCGGCGGGCACCACCCCGAACTTCGACGACAGGTCGGATTTCGCTGAAGGGTTACCGAAGGCCAGGCGCACCAGCAGGTCGATGTCGCCGGGTCGGCCCGCGAATTTCTGTACCTCAGCGACGTTCTCGACCACGAACGTGCGGATGCCGGCGGCGTAGGCATGGTCGATGTCCGCCGGCTTCTTGATCGGATTTGTGTGGATGCTGCGATGCAGAGGCAGGCCGAGCCGGCCGAGAAGGTCCACCTCGCCGCGTGTTGCCACGTCGAAACCGGCGCCGCAGATCGCGACGGTGGACAGCACCACCGGATGAGACAGCGCCTTCACCGCGTAGTGCACCTCGAAGCCCGGGAGCGCGGACTGCAGTTCACGTAGGCGTCGCGCGACCCGCTGCGGTTCGAGCACGAGCAGCGGTGTGCCGTGCGCCTGGGCCAGCTGCGTCCAGCGTGGCGCGGTGGCGCGCAGCTGCTCACGCAGCTGGGACCGTCGGTGCAGGTTCATGACCGGTTCCTTTCTCGGCCGGAAGGCGCTGCGCGACGAGGGCTGTGAAGCGCTCGTAGCTGAAGACTGCGCATCCGTAGAACGCCACGTCGGAGACCAATTTCCCGAAGATCCAGCCGGCGGCGACGTTGCCGAACAGCAGGGGTCCGACGTAGAACGCCAGGGGCCGCACGGCGATGCTGTCGATCAGTTCGGCGGGGCCGAACTCGATCGCGACACTGCGTAGCGCCAAGAGGACGGACACGACGACGCGGTCGCGCCGTGTCCGGTGACGATGGTCGCGGTATGTCCACCTCAATGCGGTCAGGAATGCCGTCGCGTAGTAACCCGCGGAGGCGCCGACGGTCGCCGCGACGGCCGCGGCAGCCAACGAGCCGGTGGCGCCGTAGGCCAGTGCTGCGGCCCCGAATTCTGCTGCCGTGCCGGCTATTTCGCAGGGTAGATAGCGCCGTATCCACTCCCCGATCCGGGACCGCACACGCGTTCGTGTCTTCATGGGATAACTGTCACGCGATCGAATCGCGTGGTCTTGAGTAGCGCGCTACGCAAGTCTGCGCGGCCGGCGAGGCAGTGCTACCCGGGGCACCCCCACTTGCGGACGCATATTGGAACACGTTCTAATTCTCGGCATGGACTTTGGGTTGGTGCTGTTCACCTCTGATCGCGGGATCACGCCTGCCGCGGCGGCCAAGCTCGCCGACGAGCACGGCTTCTCCACTTTCTACGTGCCCGAACACACCCACATCCCGATCAAACGGCAGGCCGCGCACCCGACCACCGGGGATGAGACCTTGCCCGACGATCGCTACATGCGCACCCTGGATCCCTGGGTGTCGCTGGGCACCGCCGCTGCGGTGACGTCACGGGTGCGGCTGTCCACCGCGGTCGCATTGCCCGTCGAACACGATCCGATCACGCTGGCGAAGTCGATCGCCACGCTGGACCACCTGTCCGGCGGCCGAGTGTCCCTCGGTGTCGGATTCGGTTGGAACACCGATGAACTCGCTGATCACAACGTGCCCCCTGCGCGCCGCCGCACGATGCTGCGCGAGTACCTCGAAGCCATGCGGGCGTTGTGGACCGAGGAAGAGGCCGCCTACGAGGGCGAGTTCGTGAACTTCGGCCCGTCCTGGGCGTGGCCCAAGCCGGTGCAGTCGCACATCCCGGTTCTCGTGGGCGCCGCGGGCACCGAGAAGAACTTCAAGTGGATCGCGAAGTCCGCCGACGGCTGGATCACCACCCCACGCGACTTCGACATCGACGCACCGGTGAAGCTCCTCCAGGACACGTGGGCCGCCGCCGGGCGCGACGGGGCTCCGCAGATCGTCGCGCTGGACTTCAAGCCCGACCCCGACAAGCTCGCGCGCTGGCGCGATCTGGGGGTCACCGAGGTGCTGTTCGGCTTCCCCGACCGCGGCCCCGACGAGGTCGCCGGGTACGTCGAACGGCTCGCGGGCAAGCTCACTGCGCTGGTGTGATTTGGTGCGCCGGAGGCCCCGGCGCCGGTCCTAGGCTGGTGAGCAACACCGGCTTGGGAGCCTGATGTCCATCTCGATGATCCGCGCGCAGGAGCCGCAGCGCGTCGTCGATTCCGGGCATGACCTCAGCCGAACGGCTTCGATGCTCGACGGGCTGATCGGCGAGCAGGTGCGCGCGGCCAACCGTATGCGGGAGAGCTGGTTCGGCCGGGCGGCGACGGGTGCCGCCGCGAAGTCTTATCGGAACATCCAGCAGGAGTATCTGGAGCGCGAGAAGCTGGTCGCCCTGGCTGCGGCCATGCAGTCCGGTGGCGAGGCGATGGTCGCGATCCGATCGGTGTTGTTGACTTGGGTGGGTATCGCCGCATCGATGTTCGACGTCAGCGACGCCGGCGTGGTGACTGTCCGGGCGCCGAACGACACGGCGCCGTGGGTGGCCATCGCCGCGGCGTACACGAGGATCATCCAGCAGCTCATCGAACAGTTCCTCACCGCCGACGGGACAACGGCCAAGGGTATCGGCGCCATCAACGCGGGCTGGCTGCCGGGCAACAATCCCGGGCCCGGCGGCATCGACCCCGACAGTCTGAACAGCGATCAGCTGAAGTGGCTGCAGAGCCTGGCAGGTTCGGGGGATCCGAAGACCGGTGACGGCGGGGTCGGCGTGCCCAACACCGACCTGTCGATCATGGGGATGACGCCCGACGGGCGCATGTTCACGATCCAGGGCGACACCGCGAAGAACATGGGAGAAGGCGGAGGCCCGGGACCTCGGACCGATCAGGGCGGCTTCAACAACATCATCTTCTGGACGATGGACGAGCACGGGAAGTGGGTGGTGGACGAGGTCGTCAACGATCCGTTCCCCAACACCCCTGGTGACGCGTCGACGATCCCGACGTCGACGTTCAGCGACGGGGACACCATGTACGCATCGGTGATGAACGTCAAGAACTGGGAACGGGGGACGTGGCAGACGCGCAGCTCTGAACTGTACAAATCCGTCGACGGCGGCAAGACATGGACGAAGGCAGGCCCGGTGTGGACGAACAATGCCGCGTCGAACAACCCTTTTCAGGTGCAGAGCTTCACTCCTCGCGACGATGGATATGTGTACATGTACGGCTCCGAGAACGGTCGAACCAACGACGGCCTTCATGTCGCGCGTGTCCCCGTCGCCGATGTCGAGAACCCCGCGAAATACGAGTACTGGGATGGGAACTCGTTCGCTGTGGGGGCGGCCGGCGCCGGCGGAAGCCCACCTGTGCTACAGCCACCGGCAGGCTACAGCGGCGTCGGCGAACCCAACGTGCACTTCTACGACAACAAGGCGCTGCTGACCTTCAACGACGATCAGGGCAACATCTTCACCAGCTCGTCGACGGACGGCGTGAACTGGTCCACGCCGCAGGTGGTCACGTCGCAACCAGGCGCCTACGGCGTGTTCCAGTCCCCGCTGTCCGCGGGGAATTCCGTCGACGCCTCCGTATCGTTGTGGAACCCCTACGGGACACAATTGGTCACCATCGAAAACTCCGATACGACAGGGCTGGGCGGCTACTGATGACCAGGTCTACCCGCTCTGCGAACGTCGTGATCTGTGCGGCGACGCTGGCCATCGTCGCAGCACTGGCAGCGTGCGGCGCCACCACTGACAGCCGCGCAGAAACGCCTACGCCTACGTCGTCGACCAATGCACTCCCGGCGACCTTCCCCGACCTGATGTCCATGACACCGGTCGACGTTGCACAGTTTCAGCAGAGCTACCCGTACTTCACGGGCGTGCAATTCAGTACCCCGGATGGCCAGCAGTGCTACAGCAACGACATGAATTCGCGCAACGATCCCGCGATTCGGACGCTCACCTGCGAAGGGCCGCGCCCCGACAAGGGCCCGGGCTCATGGGAGATCGACGTCGCGACCAACACACCGGCCACCAGCGAGCCGGCGGCCCCGTCACTCAACCCCAACTACCAGCCGCCTGAGAACGAGCGCCCGAAACCTCTTCCACCACAACACAGCATCGAATACAAAGGCATCCGATGCGGTGTCGACGACAAGGGCACCACCGGGTGCGTCGCCGGCGACCACGGCTTCGTGCTCACCCCCACCAGCACCACGCTGTTCTAGCGCAGAATCGCCCGGTTGCCGTTATCCGTAGTCTTTACAACAATTTTCGTACCCAGCGGGTCACCGTCGGACATCAACGCGACCAGCTCGTCGTCGGCGGTGGTCGCCATGAAGCGGGAGCCGTCGGTGTCGAGACGCCCGACGATGATGCCGGTGCGCACCGGCCAGTCGTAGCGCACCGAGTACGTCTCGACCACGCCTGACCCCTCCGGCTGCTTGGTCACTGGAACCGTCGGCAGCGCGGCCACCTGCTCGGTGAGTTCCGCGCTGCGCGACGAACGCCATTCGACGGGTTCGGTCGAGTAGATGCCGACCGAGTACTTGCTCATGATGCCGCCGTTGGCGCCGACGAAGCCGAAGTCACCTGGTGCGTCGCGCATCTGGGCGACAGTTTCGGCGATCGCGTGAGCCGAGTAGCTGTTGCCCGGTCCGCCGAAGTACGGCAGGCCCCCGGTGAGGGTCAATCCGCGAGGATCGTCGCCGGACACTCCGAGGGCCTCGCTCGCGACGAACACCGGGAACGGGAAGCAGCTGTACAGATCGAACGTGGCGATGTCACCGACGCCGAGCCCTGCCACCCGCAGCGCCTCCTGGACCGCGTGAACGGCTGCCGGGCTGGCTCCCATGTCCACCCGACTCAGCAGCGCCTGCTCGACGAGGTCCGAATACCCATGGACGAACACCCATTTGTCCTGGGGCACCCCGTGCCGGCGGGCCGCCTCGACCGACATCACGATCAACGCGGCGCCCTGGTTCACGGTGTCGCGAGCGACGAGATAGCGCGGATAGGGATCGCAGATCATCCGGTTGTCGTCGGTGACGGTCTCGATCTCCTCGACCGAGCGCTCGACCGGAGACGACGAGAACGGGTTCTTCGCAGCCACTTTCGACATCGGTGCGAACAGCTCGGCCATCGCGTGGCGGTACTCCTGAACACCCAGTCCCAGCCGGGCCCGGCGTGCGTTGTCGAGTAACCCGTATTGCACCGGCGCGCCCGTCAATCCGTGCGTCACGGTGTATTCGTCGATGTAGCTGTAGATCCCGTGCCCACGGTCCTCGAGCTGACCCTCGACGTGTTCGGTGAAGTCCGGCTTGTCGTCGCGGTCGGCGAAGTACTTGGCCGTCGACCCCGGTTCCGATCCCATGATCATCACCACGTCTGCGTCCCCTGCGACGATGGCCGCGCCGGCCTCAGCCACCAGCTTCTGGGGCCCCTGCCCGCCCACGGGTTCGAGCACGACGCGCGCCGGGTTTCCACCGAGGCGCTGCATCACCGACCGCGGATAGTTGTTCGACTTGCCGAGCGTGGCCGGCATCGGACCCGAGATCTCGAACTGCCGCATCCCGAAAACCGTGTCGATGGCTCCCGCCACCGACGATGCGTCGGCACCGGTGTCGGCCAGGGCGGCCCGTGCGGCCTCGGTCGCCAGCTCGACGGCCGACATGCCGCGGTAGCCGGGGTCGTCGATGCGTTCGGTGAACTGACCGACGCCGACCAGGATGGGGGTTCGCGGATCAACCGGCATACAAGCCTCCTGACGGGTGTTAATTCGAGAGGCTAATAGAACGGGTTACAGGTCACCAAAACGTGCCGAGCTGGGGCACCTTGCGCGTGCGGTCAGGAGGTGACCGCGCCGAGGCGTGCTGAGATCCTGCCCGCAGCGTCGGCGACTGCCAGCCCGAGTGGCTCGAGCATCGGCGCCGGTACGCGGAATCGCGGCGCCGACAGCATGATCGCGGCGACGAGCTCTCCGCGGTGATCGTGCACGGGCGCCGCGATGCCGACCTCCTCGATGGAGGTGAGGCCGTCATTGAGTGCGTAACCCCGGGTGCGGGCCTCGCGCAATTCGTCGAGCAGGGCGTCGACGGCATCGTCGACGGGACCGACGAGGAGACGTCGGTCGAAGAGCCTGCGTACCTCTGCGGCAGGCATCTCGGCGAGAAACACTTGCACAGAAGAGCTCTGGTAGGTGTCGTAGCGGGTACCGACCGCAGCGGTGTGCTTGACCTGCTTGGGGCTGGACACCTGGTCGACGACCACCGCCTCGTTCCCGTTCCACATCGTCAGTGCGCTCGTTTCGCCGGTGCGACGGGTGAGTTGATCGAGTTCCGGGTGCGCGAGACGGCGGACGTCGAGGTTGGCCAGCAGAGGTCCGGTCAGCGCGATCAGACCGAGGCCCAGTCGGAAGCGACCCGTGCCCTCGTCGCGCTCGACGTAACCCGCCTTCTCGAGAGTGGCGAGGATGCGCGAGACGCTGCTCTTGTGCAGATCGACCTTGCGGGCGATCTCGGTGACACCGAGTACCGGTTCGGCGATCGAAAAGGATTCGAGAACGCGCAGGCCGTTGAGCAGCACGGAGGAGGATCGGGCATCGCTGTTGCGCTCCGGTGAGCCGTTGCGCTCCGCCGAGAGCACGCCGCCGTCGTCGGTACTCACGACTACCACCCCTTCGCCTTCTGTCGCCGATGTCATTGTGACCGACGCGTAGGCCGGGTCCCGTCTGACCGGAACCCGGCGCTGCGCTCACGCGTCGATGATGTTGTGCTCGGGACCGAAGGGGAACTTCGTGATGTTCTCCGCGCCGTCCTCGCCGATGACGAGAATGTCGTGTTCGCGGTAGCCGCCGGCACCGGGCTGCCCCTCCGGGATCATGATCATCGGCTCCATGGAGACCACCATGCCGGGCTGGAGCACGGTGTCGATGTCCTCGCGCAGCTCCAGGCCGGCTTCTCGCCCGTAGTAGTGCGACAGCACGCCGAACGAGTGGCCGTAGCCGAATGTGCGGTTCGGCATCAGGCCCTCCGCCTCGTAGATCTCGTTCAGTTCGGCGCAGATGTTCTTGCACACCGCGCCGGGCTTGATCAGCTCGAGCCCGCGGCGGTGCACGGCGACGTTGACCTCCCACAGCCGCAGGTGCTCCGCGGACGGCCGACCGTAGAACAGAGTGCGTTCGAGTGCGGTGTAGTAACCCGCGATCATCGGAAAGCAGTTGAGGGACAGGATGTCTCCGCGCGTAACGGTGCGGCTGGTCGCCCAGTTGTGCGCGCCGTCGGTGTTGATCCCCGACTGGAACCAGACCCAGGTGTCGCGCAACTCGGCGTGCGGGAAGGTGCGTGCGATCTCGCGGATCATCGCGTTGGACCCAGCGATGGCGACCTCGTATTCCGGTACCCCCTCGGCGATCGCCTCGCGCACCGCCGCACCACCGAGGTCGGCGATCCGGGCGCCGTGGGTGATGAGTTCGATCTCCTCGGCCGACTTGATCATTCGCAGTCGCATGGTCGCCGCGGCCACATCGACAGCCTGCATCCGGGGCAGCGCGCCCATGATCCGCGCGAGCAGGTCGGGGTTGATGTGGTCGTTCTCGACGCCGACCCGGCCCTCGGTGATGCCGTGCTCGGCGAGCACCTGCGCAACGCCGTATTCGAAGTTGTCGCGCCGCCAGTCGGTGTAGACGAGGTTGTCACCGAAGGTGCGCCGCCACGGCATGCCGGCATCGATGTTGGCCGACACGGTGGTCGCACTCTCCTCGGTCACCACCAGCGCGTACGGCCGACCGAACGCGGTGTAGAGGAAATCCGAGTAGTAGTTGATGTTGTGGTAGCTGGTGAAGATCACCGCAGCCAGCCCGTCGTCGGCCATCTGCTTGCGCAGGGTCGTCAGCCGCGACTCCATCTCCGCGGCGCTGAACGTGGGGGTGACCTTGTCACCGTTGGGGATCCGCTTGAGGCGCTCCAGGTTCATCAGTCGTTCCTCTCAATCGTCGACGGTCGGGGCGTGACACCCGACTCCCCACACAGTGCAACAGTGTTGCGTTCAAGTCAACACGCGGAGGTTCGGGGTCGGCGGGATCATGCGGATTGGCCACATGTAAAAACGGTGTTAACGATGTTGTTTGCTTTGACTGCGCCTCAATCGACGAATGTCCGGTTCGTGTTGACAGGTGGTAGGCCTCACATTAGGTTCTGAATCAGTGCATCCCTGTTGCATTAGACGCAACTATGCTTCACCGGTTGGGTCGCCGACACCCGAAGGAACGTTCATGAGCACAGAGCAACCCGTGCCCGTCGAGCTCCAGGGCCGGAGCGCCGACATGCCCGGATCCGGGGACATCCATCAGATCGAAGACGTGTTGCAGCCGATCCCCGAGTCGGTGCGCACCTCACGCGTCTCCGGACAGTTCTGGATCTGGGCCGGCGCCAACATCGCTCCGATCAACTGGGTGCTCGGCGCACTGGGGATCGGCCTCGGCCTGGGGCTGCGCGACACGCTGATCGCGCTGATCGTCGGCAACGTCGTCGGCATGGCGCTGTTCGGCGTCTTCGTCCTGATCGGCCAGCGCACAGGTGTGACCGGGATGGTGCTCTCCCGCGCTGCGTTCGGCCGCCGCGGCGCCTACGTACCGGCCGCCATCCAGGCCGCCCTCGCGATCGGATGGTGTGCGGTGAACACCTGGATCATCCTGGACCTGGTCATGGCGTTACTCGGGCAACTGCACCTGGTCGATCCGGCGGCGCCGAACATCGCGGCCAAGGTCGCCGTCGCGGCAGTGATCATGGGCATCCAGGTCACGATCGCGTGGCTCGGCTATCGCGCGATCGCGACCTTCGAGCGCTGGACGGTTCCGCCCACGCTGGCCGTACTGATCCTGATGTCGGCCGTCGCGTGGTTCCACCTCCCGATCGATTGGTCCTACGCCGGCCCCGACGGAAACGTCCTGCAGGGCACCGAACGCATCGCGGCGATGTCGGCGGTGATGACGGTCATCGGAATCGGTTGGGGCATCACGTGGTTCACCTACGCGTGCGACTACTCACGGTTCGTCAGCACCAAGGTGCCGCCGCGCAAGCTCTATCTGGCGAGCACCCTGGGACAGTTCATCCCCGTGGTCTGGCTCGGCGTGCTCGGCGCCAGCCTGGCCACCACCAACGGTGACGTCGATCCCGGCGAACTGATCGTGTCGAACTTCGGATCACTCGCCCTACCGGTGCTGTTCCTGGTGATCCACGGCCCGATCGCGACGAACATCCTCAACATCTACACGTTCTCGGTCGCTACCCAGGCACTGGACGTGAAGCTGTCCCGACGCACACTGAATCTGCTCGTCGGCGCCTTCGCGCTCGTCGTCGTGGTCTTCTTCGTCTTCCAGTCCAGCCTGGCCACGGTGCTCAGCACCTGGCTCGGCGCGATCGTGGCCTGGATCGCCAGCTGGGCGGGCATCATGGGTGTCCACTACTTCGTCATCGAACGCAGCAGCCTCGACGCGCAGCGCCTGTTCGACCCGGTCGGCTCCCGCAGTCTGCCCGACGTCAACTGGACGACCATGGGCTGCTTCGTCGCGGGCATCGTCGGCACCTGGATGTTCATGTACGGCTCACTACCGGTCATGCAGGGCTTCGGGTCCAGGGCGATGGGCGGACTCGATCTGTCATGGCTGGCGGGCGGCTTGGTCGCTGGTGGCCTGTACGCGGTGTTCGGCCCTCGGGCCTACCGGCGCCGCGCCGAGACCGCCGTCGCTGCGCCACCCGTCCAGACCGCAGAGGGAAGCGCCCTGTGACAAGCCCGGCCCCCACCACTACCCGACGCGACGACCTCGGCTGGCCGAAGGGTCACCGTGCCGCAGCCGCGTTCACGTTCGACGTCGACGCCGAATCCTGTGTTCTGGCCCATGATCCGGGTGCTGCGAGCCGGATGTCGCTGATGAGCCACCAGTCCTACGGACCCAGGGTCGCCGTGCCACGGATCTTGAGACTGCTGGCGCGTCAGGACATTCGGGCCACCTTCTTCGTGCCGGGCTTCACGGCCGATTGCTACCCCGACACCGTTCGGGCGATCGTCGACAGTGGCCATGAGATCGCCCACCACGGGTATCTGCACGAACCGATGCAGGGTATCGACGCCGCTACCGAGGCGCGCTACCTCGACCGCGGACTCGACGCCCTCGAACGGGTGGCCGGTATCCGCCCCGTCGGGTATCGCGCACCGTGGTGGGAAACCAACTGGCACACACCGGCACTGCTGGCCGAACGTGGCTTCCTCTACGACTCGAGTCTTCTCGACGGCGACAAACCCTACCGGTTCGCGGTGGCACCCGACTCCGCCGAGACGCTCATCGAGATCCCTGTCGACTGGGCCCTCGACGACTGGGAGCAGTACGCCTTCTACCCCGGGGTGACCGGGAGCGGTGTCATCGAGAGTCCGGCAAAGGTTCTCGAGATGTGGACCCTCGAGGCGGAGGCCCACCACCTCGAAGGAGGCTGCTTCGTGCTCACCAACCATCCGTTCATCTCAGGTCGACCCTCCAAAGCCGTTGCACTGGAACGCCTCATCGAGAACGTCCGCAGCATGGACGGAATGTGGGTGACCACGCTGAGTGACATCGCCGCACACGCCCAGGAGGCGTGCACGGAAACCTATCTGCACACCCGGTTCGAGGTGCCCGCATTCCCCGACGTCGACATCCGCCCGACCGGGCGCCGATGAACCCGCCCGAGACCGGCGCCGAGCAGCCGCCCCTGGGGGCGATTCCCTCGACTGTGGTGCCGCGGTACGCCGGCAAGTCGACCTTCGCCAGGATTGCCGACATCGGTGAGGTGACCGACTACCAGATCGCCGTGCTCGGAGTGCCTTTCGACGGCGGAACGTCCTACCGTCCGGGTGCCCGCTTCGGTCCCATGGCCGTTCGACAGGCTGCGCGAACCCTGCGCCCCGGTTACCACGTCGAGTTGGGGGTGACGCCACTGCAGGAGGTCCAGATCGTCGACGCCGGAGACATCACCGTGACGCCCTTCGACATCGACGAGGCCTGCCGCCAGATCCAGCAGCACATGCGCGAGGTGATCGGCGCACGGGAGCGACGGGTGGTGGCGATCGGCGGCGACCACACGATCGCGCTGCCCGCACTCCGCGCGCTACACGGTGTGCACGGTCCGCTGGCCCTGGTCCACTTCGACGCACACCTCGACACCTGGGACACCTATTTCGACGCCCCGGTCACGCACGGCACGATCTTTCGGCGTGCGTTCGAGGAGGGACTGCTGGTTCCCGACCACTCGATCCACGTCGGCATCCGCGGGCCGGTGTACGACCGCATCGACCTGAACGAAGACGCCCGCATGGGGTTTCGCACCATCCGCGCAGGCGATCTCGACGTGATGGGGGTCGACGCGGCGGTCGACGCCGTCAGGCGCCGCGTCGGAGACGTTCCCGTCTACCTGTCCATCGACATCGACGTCCTGGATCCCGCCTTCGCACCGGGCACCGGGACGCCGGAGTCCGGCGGACTCACGGCCCGCGAATTGCTGCGCATGCTGCGAAACCTGCACGGCCTCAACCTCGTCGGCGCCGACGTCGTCGAGGTGTCCCCCGCCTACGACCACGCCGAGATCACCTCGATCGCCGCGGCCACCGTGGTGTTCGACCTCCTCGCACTGATGACCGCCTGACACCCCAAACGACACTGCGGCCAGATCGCCGATTCCCGAAGGATGGCGATCTGGCCGCAGTCTCGGCGTGCTGGGGCTACAGGGTTTCGAAGATCTCCCGGGCCAGCTTGGCGGTCTCGGACGGCGTCTTGCCGACCTTGACGCCCGCGGCCTCGAGGGCTTCCTTCTTGCCCTGCGCGGTGCCCGCACCGTCGGAGACGATGGCGCCCGCGTGTCCCATGGTCTTGCCCTCGGGCGCGGTGAAGCCGGCGACGTACCCGACGACCGGCTTGGTGACGTTGGCCTTGATGTAGGCGCCCGCCTTCTCCTCGGCGTCGCCGCCGATCTCGCCGATCATGACGATGAGCTTGGTCTCGGGATCCTTCTCGAACGCCTCGAGGGCGTCGATGTGGGTGGTGCCGATGACCGGGTCGCCGCCGATGCCGATCGCGGTCGAGAAGCCGAGATCGCGCAGCTCGTACATCATCTGGTAGGTCAGCGTGCCCGACTTCGACACCAGCCCGATCGGGCCCTTGCCGGTGATGTTGTTCGGCGTGATGCCGACCAGCGACTCGCCCGGGGTGATGATGCCGGGACAGTTCGGCCCGATGATCCGGGTCTTCTGACCTTTCTCCACGTTGTAGGCCCACGCATAGGCGCTGTCCTGCACCGGGATTCCCTCGGTGATGACCACCAGCAGCGGGATCTCGGCGTCGATGGCCTCGATGATGGCGTCCTTCGAGAAGGCCGGCGGCACGAAGGCGATCGACACGTCGGCGCCGGTCTCCTTCATCGCCTCGGCGACACTGCCGAACACCGGCAGCTCGATCTCCTTGCCATCCTTGTCTTCGTGCTTGACGGTCGTGCCCGCCTTGCGCGCATTGACACCGCCGACGACCTGGGTGCCGGCCTTGAGCATCAGCTTGGTGTGCTTGGTGCCCTCGCCACCGGTGATGCCCTGGACGATGACCTTGCTGTCCTTGTTCAAAAAGATCGACATCGTGTGTGTCCCTTACTTGTTCGCCAGCTCGGCGGCCTTGTCGGCGCCGGCGTCCATGGTCTCGGCCTGGATGACCAGGGGGTGGTTGGCCTCGGCGAGAATCCGTCGGCCCTCGTCGACGTTGTTGCCGTCCAGACGCACGACGAGCGGCTTGTTGGCCTCGTCGCCGAGGATCTCCAGCGCCTTGACGATGCCGTTGGCGACCGCGTCGCAGGCGGTGATGCCGCCGAAGACGTTGACGAAGACGCTCTTGACCTGGCTGTCGCCCAGGATGACGTCGAGCCCGTTGGCCATCACCTCCGCCGAGGCACCGCCACCGATGTCGAGGAAGTTCGCGGGCTTCACGTTGCCGTGCTTCTCGCCGGCGTAGGCGACGACGTCGAGGGTCGACATGACCAGACCCGCGCCGTTGCCGATGATGCCGACCTCGCCGTCGAGCTTGACGTAGTTGAGGTCGTTCTCCTTGGCCTTGAGCTCGAGCGGATCCGTGGCGTCCTTGTCCTCGAACTCCGCGTGGCCGGGCTGGCGGAAGTCGGCGTTGGCGTCCAGGGTGACCTTGCCGTCGAGCGCGAGGATCTGGTCGTCCGGGGTACGGACGAGCGGGTTGACCTCCACCAGGGTGGCGTCCTCGCCGGTGAAGACCTCCCACAGCTTCTGGATGGTCACAGCTGCAGCATCGAGGACCTCGGCCGGCAGGTGGCCCTTCTCGGCGATCTCCCGAGCGAAGGCCAGGTCGACACCCTTGACGGCGTCGACGGGCACCTTGGCCAGGCGGTCGGGCTTGGTCGCGGCGACCTCTTCGATCTCCATGCCGCCCTCGACCGAGCACATGGCCAGGTAGGTGCGGTTGGAACGATCGAGCAGGAAGGAGATGTAGTACTCCTCGGCGATGTCGCTGGCTTCGGCCACCAACAACTTCTTGACGACGTGGCCCTTGATGTCGAGGCCGAGGATGTTCTGGGCGTGGGTGAAGGCGTCGTCGGGCGTCGCGGCGTACTTCACGCCACCGGCCTTGCCGCGGCCGCCGACCTTGACCTGCGCCTTGACCATGACCGGCTTACCGATCTCCTCGGCGATGGCCTTCGCGTCCTCGGCGCTGTCGGTGACGCGGCCGGGCGTGGTGGGAACGTTGTGCTTGGCGAAAAGTTCTTTCGCTTGGTACTCGAAGAGGTCCATGGACTCTCAGACCATCCCTGTCTGTCGGCGGCTTGTAGGTGTGTGCCCGACGGGCTCCAGGGGGACTGTATAGACCTCGCGAACCGAAGTTGGCACCGCCTACCTGTCATGTGGTCGATCTCACCGGGCCCCTAATCGTGATTCAGGTCACATTCGACAGTGGATTACAGTCACGGGTTGGCACTTGCATTGGATTTTGGTTAACGTCCTGTGGTCTAGATAACGGTCTGATCACGACGGCACACGACAGATAAAGGACCTTTCAGGTTGGCTCAGCATCGATCGCCTCGCTTCTCTGAGGCTCTCGCAGCACCTGCAGCCACTGAAGTAACGGACATCATTCCGTTCAACGAGTTCGGCGCCCTGGGCGAGCTACACGATCTGGACTGCCCCGGCGACGGTGTGTTCGACCGCGACACCCAGGTCATCCACGCCCCCGAACTGGACGATCTGCTCGACACCGACGATCTGCAGCCGCTGCGCCTGGTTCCGGCCGAGTTCCGAGCCGAACCGCGCGCCGAATCACCTTCTGATGTCAGCTCGTTGCGCAGCTCGCGCGCCTATCGCGACAGCCACACCGACCGCAGCGACGGCACGGCCACCACCGACGTCATCGACATGCGCGGCCGCACGGGGCAGCACCGCAAACCCGAGGTCCCCGTCAAGGGCCGGCTGATGGTCGCAGCGATGGCCGTCGGCGCAACGGCCGCCGGGGCATACAGCGTGACCACCGCTGCGGAGAAGCAGCCTGCCGAAACCGTCCTCGCATCCGACACCACGACACTGGGTGGCTCCGGTGTCGTCACCGGTTCCACGGATGGCATGCAGATCGTCACCGTGACACCGGCAGCAAACTCCGCCATCCACGCCGAAGAGATCACCAAGGCCGCGGCGTTCGCGCAGGAGCGTGCCGAGCGTGAGGCGCGCCTGGCCCGCCCGCAGTTCGTGATGCCGACGCGCGGAGTGTGGACCTCCGGGTTCGGTTTCCGGTGGGGCGTGCTGCACGGCGGCATCGACATCGCGAACTCCATCGGCACCCCGATCCTGGCCGCCGCCGACGGTGTCGTCGTCGACGTCGGCCCGACCGCCGGCTACGGCGCATGGGTCAAGATCAAGCATTCCGACGGCACCGTGACCCTGTACGGCCACATCAACACGTGGCTGGTCAGCGTCGGCGAGCGCGTCATGGCTGGCGACCAGATCGCCACGATGGGCAACCGAGGCAACTCGACCGGCCCCCACCTGCACTTCGAAGTACTTCTCGACGGCTCCAATCGGATCGATCCCGTCGGGTGGCTGGCCAAGCGGGGACTGTCCCCCGGCAGCTACGTTGGCTGAGTGGCCAGCGACCCCACCGATCGCCCCGAACAGCACGATGACGCAGAGACACGGATCCTGCGCCGGGCACCGCTGAACACCGGCTCGCAACCCGTCCCGGAATCGGCCGACCCGGCCACGTCAATCATCAGGCGTCACCCGACCGGTGAATTCCCCGCTTCGGCAGAGCCCGCCACCGGATACCTGCCTCGAGCCCAGCCCATCGCAGTCGGTCCACCGCACGCGCCGCGGGTGCCCGCCAGGTCGGCGATTGCGACCGCCGTCGTCAGCATCCTGTCCGGTTGGGCGACCGCGGTCATCGCGACCAATCTGATCTCCGGCTGGTCGGCAACCGACCCGCTGTTCTGTGTGGCGATCGGTTTCCTCGCCGCCATCTCCGCCGCAGCCACCATCGGCGGGCTGATCGCGCTGCTGCTACGGCGCCGCATGGGCAGGCTGCTGGTGATCGTCGGCGCAGCGGTCGCGCTGTTGATCTTCGCGGGGTTGTTCGTCGCGGGCGCCGCACTGCCTGCCCTCGTCTACGGCATGCCGGTGCTGCCGGTGGCCTCGATCGTGCTGGCGCTGCTGCCGGAGACGGCGCGCTGGGGTCGCTCCGGTTAGAGCTTGCTGACGGGTGCGTGGTTGTGCATGAGCTTGACGCGCCCGGCGCTGCCGAAGTCGATCAGCGACATCGCCGACTCCCCCATGCCCGACACCTCCTCCACGCGACCGAGGCCGTACTTGTCGTGCGTGACGCGGTCGCCGGGCTCGAGCACCAGCAGCGGCCTCTTGCCTGCCGATGAGCGCGCGGGTGACGGGCGCGGCGTACCGAACCGGCCCGCCCCGCTCACCGGCGCCGAGAAGTGCGATGCCGGCGCCTCGACGCGGCGCCAGTTGATCAGCTCCTGCGGAATCTCCCGGAGGAAGCGCGATTCCGGGTTGAGCATCGGCTGTCCCCACGACGAGCGGACCTTGGCCCGGGTGAGGTAGAGCCGCTGGCGGGCCCGGGTGATGCCGACGTAGGCCAGCCGACGTTCCTCCGACAGCTCGACCGGGTCACCGAGGGCGCGCATGTGCGGGAACATGCCGTCTTCCCATCCGGTCACGAACACGACGGGAAACTCGAGTCCCTTGGCGGTGTGCAGCGTCATCATCGTCACCACGCCGGACCCGTGCTCGGGGATGTCGTCGGCGTCGGCCACCAGCGACACCCGTTCGAGGAACGAGGCCAGCACGCCGGTGTCGGGCACGTCTTCGTCCTGGGGCTCGGCGTCCTCCTCGGCCAGAGCCCGCGCGTTGGCCAGATCGATACTGAATTCGTGAGCGACGCTGACCAATTCGTTGAGGTTGTCGAGCCGGGCCAGATCCTGGGGATCTGTGGAGGACTCGAGTTCGGCGCGGTAGCCCGTGCGGTCGAGGACCGACTCGACCAGCTCGCCGAGTTCCCCGTCGAGGCCGCCCCGCAGTTCGTCGAGCATCTCGACGAAGCCGGCGATCGCCTTCTCCGCGCGGGTGTTGAGCATCGGCACCTTGCCCTCGGCGGCCGCTACGAGCGCGTCGTTGAAGCTCGCCCCGGTGTTCTCGGCGTACACCGCCACACACGCCTCGGCGCGGTCCCCGATGCCGCGGCGCGGGGTGTTGAGGATGCGCCGCATGCTGACCGAGTCGCCGGGGTTGTCGAGCACCCGTAGGTAGGCGACGACGTCGCGGATCTCCCGGCGCTCGTAGAAGCGCACGCCGCCGACGACCTTGTACGGGATGCCGGCGCGGATGAAGACCTCTTCGAGGGCACGCGAGGAGTTGTTGGTGCGATAGAACACGGCGACGTCGTTGTACGAGAAGTCGCCGACGCTGTCTGCGAGTGCGTCGATCTCCTGCGCGACGAAGCGGGCCTCGTCGTGTTCGTTGTCGGCGACGTAGCCGACGATGAGCTCCCCTTCACCGGCATCCGTCCACAGCCGCTTCTCCCGCCGCCCGGCGTTGCGCGCGATGACGGAGTTGGCCGCGTTGAGGATCGTCTGCGTGGAGCGGTAGTTCTGTTCGAGCAGAATGGTTGTGGCGCTGGGATAGTCGCGCTCGAAGTCCTCGATGTTGCGAATCGTCGCACCGCGGAACGCGTAGATCGACTGGTCGGCATCGCCGACGACGCACAGTTCCGCAGGCGCGACCCCATCGACCGTTTCGGTGCCGACGAGCTCACGCACCAGCACGTACTGCGCGTGGTTGGTGTCCTGGTACTCGTCGACGAGGATGTGCCGGAAGCGACGCCGGTAGTACTGCGCGATCTGCGGGAACGCTTGCAGCACGGCCACCGTCTCGCCGATCAGGTCGTCGAAGTCCAGCGCGTTGGCCGCGCGCAGACGGCGCTGGTATTCGGCGTAGACCTCGGCGATGATGCGGGCCAGGTCCTCGGCCGCCTCGGAGGCCTCGGCAGCGGCCTGCTCGGGCCCGATCAGCTCGTTCTTGAGGTTGGAGATGCCGTTGGACAGCAGCCGCGGCGAGAACTTCTTGGTGTCCAGGCCCATGTCCTTGCCGATCATCAACAGCAGGCGACGGGAATCGTCGGCGTCGTAGATCGAGAAGTTGGAGTTCAGCCCGGGCAGCAGCGACGCCTGGTTGCGCAGGATGCGCACGCAGGTCGAGTGGAACGTGGACACCCACATGTTGCGGGCGCGCGGACCGACGAGCTGCGCGACGCGCTCACGCATCTCGGCAGCGGCCTTGTTGGTGAACGTGATCGCGAGGACCTGGCCGACGCCGACCTCACGAGCCGCGAGCAGGTAGGCGATGCGACGGGTGAGCACCGCGGTCTTGCCGGAGCCCGCTCCGGCGACGATGAGCAGCGGCGTGCCCTCGTGCAGGACGGCCTGGCGCTGCTGGGGGTTGAGCCCGTCAAGGAGCTCGTCTGTTTCAGTGCTGACGATCGACATACTGTCTCAAACCTACCGCTGAACAGTGACACTCTTTGCGCAGCCACCGCACGTAGTGGCACACTCGTTGAGTGCTTTGTCAGCAGCGGCGATTTTTCTACGGGTACCGGCCAGCGGTGCCCGTGGTCTAGCTGCTTCCCCAGAGCCCCGCGGTCCACTTCCGGACCCGGGGCTTGTTTTCTGTGAGGCCCGGAACCGGATGAGACCAGACCAGTCACACGACGAGAATCCGGAGAACGACATGACGACAGACACCGCACAGGCCGCCAAGACCGATAGCCCCGACATCGACGAGCTGCGCCAGGAGATCGATCACCTCGACGCGACGATCCTCGAGGCGGTCCGGCGGCGCACCGAGGTCTCGCAGATGATCGGGAAGGCCCGGATGGCATCCGGCGGCACCCGACTCGTGCACAGCCGCGAGATGAAGGTCATCGAGCGCTACAGCGTGCTGGGTCCCGAGGGCAAGAACCTCGCGATGCTGCTGCTGCGTCTGGGCCGCGGCCGCCTCGGCCACTGATCCCTTGCGATTTCGGCGTGATTGCCGTCGCTGAGCGACGACAGGCACGCCGAAGTCACCGACGCGTGACGGCGTCCATCAGCCAGGGCGTGAGCCACTGCACCGCCTCCGGTGTGGGGTGCACGCCGTCGGCACGCACGACCATCCCGTTGACCTTGGCCTGGTAGTAGCCGTTGGGGCTGAGCTTGTCGTTCAGATCCAGCACGGTGACATTGCGGCGGGCCTCGGCGACGCTGCGCAACAGGCTGTTCCACGCGTTGACGCGCTTGGGCTGGTCCTCGGGATAGAGGCTGCCGTCGGCTTTCTCGGCCCGACGGTTGTACGGCTCGGTCGTGACGACGATGCGGGCCCCTGTCGAGCCCAGGATGTCGAGCGCCCGGGTGAGCTCACCGCGCAGATAGGCGTCATAGGCGGGCTCGCCGATGTGCGTCCACCGGCCCTCGTTCATCCGGTCGACGACCTCCCACCGGCCGACCATCAGCAAAACCACATCGGGCTTCTCGTACCCGATGCGCTGTGCCCACCGCGCCGGCCACGAGTCGCATTCGGGCTTCTGCGGCAGTTCCTGACCCACGTACTCGTACGGCCCGCCACGTGCGATTCCGCAGCCGATGGTGGTGAAGTCGGCGAAGTCGACGCCAGGGGTGTCGGGCAGGTACCGCATGATCGTCCATGCGATCGAATCGCCGAAGACCGCGACCCGCACGTCCCCCGGCGCGCGCTGACGTACCGGTGTGGTGACCGCGACGGGAATCTCCGGTGCGACGAGTGCGGCCGAGTCGATCAGCGGACCGGCGCCCGGCCTGGGGAACGTCACCCCGGACGGAAGCACGGTCATCGCCACGACCGCTGCTGTCGCAGCCGTCGCCGCGGACAACCGCAGCATCGGCACGAACGTCGGCCGCCAATCGCGGATCGGCTGCTCGATCAGCCACCAGGAGACCGCCGCGACCGCGATCGTCGCAGCGCAGCGCAGCGCGAACAGCTTCCAGCCCTCCGACCCGGTCCGTTCGCCGTTGAGCAGCAGGAAGATCGGCCAGTGCCACAGGTAGACGCCATAGGAGATGGCACCCAGTCCGACCAGAGGCCCCATCGAGAGCATGCGCGCGGCCGGACTGGTCTGGTCCAGCGCGACCGGAGCGATCACCAGCACGGCCGCCACGGCGACGACGATCAGCAGGCCGCCGCGGAACTCGGCCGCCGTCCCGACCGCCAGATGCGCCGCGGTGGCCAGGATCAGGAGCCCGACGATCGGGAGCAGCCAGGCCAGCCAGCGGGCCCAGTGGGAGCGCAGCGTCACCAGGCCGGCGGTCATCCCGCGCCAGTCCCGCACCACCAGTGCCGCTGCGGCAGCGCCGACGAGCAGAGCCTGCATGCGGGTGTCGGTGCCGAAATACACCCGGTGCAGCGAGTCGTCGGTCGCCAGCGCGACCGATGCGACCGCCGAGCCGAGCACGCCGAGCGCGGCAAGCACGAACACGGCGGTGCGGATCATCGATGCGCTGACCGGCACACCGCGGCGGTAGGCCAGGGCACCCAGCGCCGCGACGATGCCGGCGATCAGCAGCGGCCACAGCAGGTAGTACTGCTCCTCGACGCCGAGTGACCACGTGTGCTGCAGCGGTGACGGCGGGGCGCCTGTCGAGAAGTAGTCGGTGTGCTGGGCGACGAACATCCAGTTCGACATCCAGAACAGCGCAGCGACGGCCTCCTCGCGCAGACCGGCGACCGATTCGGGGGCGAACAGGTCGCGGGCGGCCACCACGGCCAGCACCATCACTACGAGCGCGGGAAGAAGCCGTCGCGCGCGGCGCACCCAGAAGCCGCGCAGGCCGATCCGCCCCGTCCGACTGGTCTCCTCGATCAACAGCGAGGTGATCAGGAATCCACTGAGCACGAAGAACACGTCGACGCCGAGGAATCCCCCCGGCAATCCCGGCACGCCTCCGTGATCGGCGAGCACCAGCCCGACCGCGATGGCCCGCATCCCGTCCAGCGCCGGAATCCCCTGGCCCGAACCGACATAGCGGCGTGGGCCAACCCGGATCGGCGCCGCGCTCACGGCAGTCAACTCGTGTGGCCCTCCTTGCCTTCGAACAAGGAAGCCTAGGGAGGTCGGGGCGCCGATTCCGGAAGGCGCGCGCTACTTCGTCAGGGCAATGTATTTCGTGTCGAGATACTCCTCGATGCCCTCGCTGCCGCCCTCGCGGCCGAACCCGGATTCCTTGACCCCGCCGAACGGCGCGGCAGCGTCGGAGATCACACCGCGGTTGACGCCGACCATGCCGGACTCGATGCCCTCGGCCACCCGCAGGGCGCGGTCCAGCGACTGGGTGTACACGTAGGCGGCCAGCCCGTACTCGGTGTTGTTGGCCGCGGCCACGCCCTCGTCCTCGGTGTCGAAACCGGTGATGGGTGCGACGGGACCGAACACCTCCTCCTTGAGGATGCGCGCGTCGGCGGGCACGTCGGTCAGCACCGTGGCGGGGTAGAAGTTTCCGGGGCCGCCCGGTGCGACGCCGCCGACGGCGACGGTCGCGCCGCGGGACACCGCGTCGGAGACCAGTTCGGTGACGGTGGCGACCTGCTTGGCATTGATCAACGGCCCCAGCGTCGACGACGAGTCGAGTCCCTTACCGAGGGTGAACTCGCTCATCCGCTTGACCAGCTTCTCGGTGAACTCCTCACGCACCGCGTTGGCCACGTGGAAGCGGTTGGCCGCCGTGCAGGCCTCGCCACCGTTGCGCATCTTGGCCAATATCGCCCCGTCGACCGCGGCGTCGACGTCCGCGTCGTCGAACACGATGAACGGCGCGTTGCCGCCCAACTCCATCGACGTGCGCAGCAGCTTGTCCGCGGATTGCTTGACCAGTGCCTTGCCGACGCCGGTCGAGCCGGTGAACGTCAGCTTGCGCAGCCGGCCGTCGTTGATCAGCGCCTCGGTCACTCCGCCCGGGTTGCTGGTGGGCAGGATCGACAGCACACCCTTGGGCAGTCCGGCCTCGTCCATCAGCTTGGCGAGCAACAGCATCGTCAGCGGCGTCTCCTGCGCCGGCTTGACGATCATCGTGCAGCCGGCAGCAAAGGCGGGCCCCATCTTTCGAGTCCCCATGGCCAGCGGGAAGTTCCACGGCGTGATTGCATAGCACGGACCGACGGCCTGCTTGGTCACCAGGATGCGGCCGGTACCAGCGGGACTCGCGGTGTAGCGACCGTCGATACGGACCGCTTCCTCGGCGAACCAGCGGAAGAACTCCGCGCCGTAGGTGACCTCGCCTTTGCTCTCGGCGACCACCTTGCCCATCTCGAGCGTCATCAACGCCGCGATGTCGTCAGCGCGTTCGGTGATGGTCTCGAACACCGACCGCAGGATCTCGCCACGCTTGCGTGGCGCCGTCGCTGCCCACTCACCCTGCACCGCACAGGCGGCGTCGAGGGCGGCACGCGCATCGTCGGGGGTGGCGTCGGCCACCTTCGTGATCACCTTGTCGTCGCTCGGATCGAGCACGTCGAACGTCGACGAACCCTCCCGCTCCTCACCGCCGATCCACAGACCGGTGGGGACGGAGGCAAGCAGGGCGGAAACAGACGCAGAATCCATGGCCCCATCATTTACCCTCGGTCAAGTCGACCGCACTAGGGTTCTTTTCATGGGCTCTTCCGACATCACGGCCACACCGGCATGGCAGGCACTGTCCCGGCATCACGACCAGATCCGCGGGGCTGATCTGCGTCAGCTGTTCGCCGAGGATCCCGACCGGGGTACGGAGCTGACGCTGACGGTCGGCGACCTCTACATCGACTACAGCAAGCACCGCGTGACCCGCGAAACGTTGAGCCTGCTGCTCGATCTGGCGCGCACCGCCGGTTTGCCCGAGCGGCGCGACGCCATGTTCTCCGGCGAGCACATCAACACCTCCGAAGACCGCGCCGTTCTGCACACCGCGCTGCGACTGCCGCGCGACGCCGAGTTGAGCGTCGACGGCCAGGACGTGGTGGCCGACGTGCACGAGGTGCTCGACCGGATGGGTGAGTTCACCGATCGGCTGCGCAGCGGCGAGTGGCGCGGCGCGACAGGTGAGCGCATCACGACGGTGGTCAACATCGGCATCGGCGGCTCCGACCTGGGGCCGGTGATGGTGTACCAGGCGTTGCGCCACTACGTCGACGCAGGCATCACGGCACGCTTCGTGTCGAATGTCGATCCGGCCGACCTCGTCGCCAAGCTCGACGGACTGGACCCGGCCGCAACACTTTTCATCGTCGCGTCGAAGACGTTCTCGACACTGGAGACGCTGACCAACGCGACGGCCGCACGACGCTGGCTGACCGAGGCCCTGGGCGATGATGCGGTGAGCAAGCACTTCGTCGCGGTGTCGACGAACGCGAAACTGGTCGACGAGTTCGGCATCGACACCGCCAACATGTTCGGCTTCTGGGACTGGGTGGGCGGCCGGTACTCGGTCGACAGCGCCATCGGGTTGAGTGTGATGGCCGCGATCGGCAAGGAGCGGTTCGCCGAGTTCCTGGCCGGCTTCCACCTCGTCGACGAGCATTTCCGCACCGCCCCGCTGGAGGCCAACGCGCCGGTGCTCCTCGGACTGATCGGGCTCTGGTACAACAACTTCTTCGGCGCGGAAACCCGTGCGGTGCTGCCGTATTCGAATGACCTGTCCCGGTTCGCCGCGTATCTGCAGCAGCTGACGATGGAATCGAACGGCAAGTCGGTGCAAGCAGACGGCACCCCGGTGACGACGAGCACGGGCGAGATCTTCTGGGGCGAGCCCGGCACCAATGGTCAGCACGCCTTCTATCAGTTGATCCACCAGGGCACCCGACTGATTCCCGCGGACTTCATCGGGTTCAGCGAGCCCACCGACGACCTGCCCACCGCCGATGGCACCGGCAGCATGCACGACCTGCTGATGAGCAACTTCTTCGCCCAGACCCAGGTGCTGGCGTTCGGCAAGACCGCCGAGGAGATCGCGGACGAGGGCACGGCGCCGAATGTGGTGCCGCACAAGGTGATGCCGGGCAATCGGCCGAGCACCTCGATCCTGGGTACAAAGCTGACCCCGTCGATCGTGGGCCAGCTGGTCGCGCTCTACGAGCACCAGGTGTTCACCGAGGGCGTGGTGTGGGGCATCGACTCGTTCGACCAGTGGGGTGTGGAGCTGGGCAAGACTCAGGCCAAGGCCCTGCTGCCCGTGCTGACAGACGATGAATCGCCTGCGCCGCAGTCGGATTCGTCGACAGACGCGCTGGTGCGGCGCTACCGAGCGGAGCGCGGCCGCCCAGCGTGACTTCGGCGTGGTTGTCGTCGCTGAGCGACGACAACCACGCCGAAATCGCTCACCAGACGCGGACGTAGTCGATCAGCATCTCGGCCGGATAGGTGCCGCCGCTGGGGTCGCCGCCGCCAGAGCCCGCGACGGCCAGGTCGAGGATCGGGAACAGCTGATAACCCGGCTCGTTGAACTGCCAGTCGGGCAGCGCATGTGCCGGCACGTCGAAATATGGTGCGGCGCCATCGGTGTAGTCCCGCCAGAACCGCATGCCGGCGTCGTCCCACTGCACCCGCCAGGTGTGCCAGGCGCTGTCCACACTGATCGTCTGGCTGACGTGTTCGCCGCCGTTGAGCTTGGCGTGCACGGCGGTGCCAGGGGCCCAGTGGCCGTTGCCGTACCACTCCATGATGTCGACCTCGCCACCGTTGACGGGGTTGTTGTTGGCGAGGTACCACGCCGGCCAGCAGCCGGGGGTCAGGCAGTTCAGCTTGATGCGGGCTTCCCAGTTGTGGCCGATGCCGCCGCGGAAGGTGCCGAAGATCTTGCCGCTGTAGTAGGTGTCACCGTCCTTGGCGGCGTGGAACACCAGGTTGGACTTGCCGTCGAGGTAGACGTTGCGGCGGTCGTCCCGGTACTGGCCGACGTTGCCGGGCAGCTCCCAGTACGTCGGGTCCTCCATGGATTCGCGCGCGGTCGCGATCTCCCACTTCGACCGGTCGGGCGCCGAGCCGGCGGGCCCGTCGAAGTGGTCCTCGAACAGATACTTTCCGGTCGGCGGGGGTGCTGCGGGAGGGGGTCCGGACCAGGGCGTGGCCCGGGCGGTGCCGGTCGGGAGTGCCGCGCCGAGCAGGCCGACCCCCGTCATCACCATCATGCTGCGCCGGTCGATGTAGGGCATCGATACATGAAAGCATCCCGGCCTGTGAGCAGCGGGCCTCAGGCGTCAGGGTCGGGCCGCGTCCAGCCGAGAATCATCGCCGGGGAGCAGCCACCGATCAACAACATCGTCAGAGCCATCAGTCCGCCGGCGTAGGCCATGTCCGTGTCGGCGCCGCGGGTGATCACCGAACCGAAGATCAGGTAGCCGATCGGGATGAGCATCAGGTTCTGCGTGATGGTCAGGCCGATCGATCGGGCGTTGTTGCGCTGGGCCAGCTCGTACTCGTCCAGAGCGGCGTCGGGTGCGTCGCCCTGCCGGCCGGACACGATCTGCAGCGTCACCCACATCGGGAAAAAGGCCAGGCATGCCGGCAGCCACAGCAGTGGCGCCCACTGTAGGCCGAAGGCGCACAACAGACTCACCACGAACATGAACACGAAGGTGGCGGCCAACCCACGAACTAGAAGGCGACGACGTCGCCGGGTTCGCCACGTCGGCAACGAATCAGCGTATGTGCGTTCGTGTTTGGCGAATCGCCGAGTGCGGTAGTTTTGGTAGCGGTCGAGCAGGGTGGCGTCAGACACGAGTGCCTCCTATGGATCGTCCGTCTTTTCGGTAGAGCTCGGTCGACAACGGGCCGAAAGGTTCGCGGGAGAACACCGCTTCAACAGGCAGATCGAAGATCTCGCAGATTCGGAATGCCAGGTCGAGGCTCGGATAGTGGTCGCCCCGCTCCAGCGCACCGATGGTCTGCGGATTGACCTCGATCAGTGCGGCGAGCTCGGCCCGTGTCATTTTCCGCTCGGCGCGCAACACGGCCAGACGGTTGTGAATGGGGCGGACATCCCCACGTCGTACCGGACTCATGCAACCCATCGTTAGGAAAACCCAACGATCTGTCAAGAATGTCAGGCGAAACGTTTCGTGTACTTCGGCGGCAACAGCTTCATCACCTCGACGAGCGGCCACCACGGCCAGCCGGGGACGACGGCCCGACCCTTTTCCTTCTCGATCGCGTCGACCATCGCCTTGACGCCGGTTTCGTTGTCCACCATCAGCATCGTCGTGTTCGACTTGGCGGTCATCTCCGATTCGATGTAGCCGGGCTCGAGCACGGTGATCTTGATGGGTCCCGACGGATACTCCGCGCGCAGAGACTCCCCGAGTGATGTCACGCCGGCCTTACTGGCTGCGTACGCCGCCTTGTGACCGGGAACTCCGACATTGCCCAGGACGGACGAGACGAGAACGAGGTGACCCTTGCCCGCCGCCTTGAACATCTCCATCGCGGTCTCGATCTGCACGAGTGCGGCAACGAGATTGGTCTCGATGGTGGCCTTGTTGGCCCACATCTTGCCCCCGCCGAGCGGATAGCCCTTGCCGATGCCGGCGTTGACGATCACGCAGTCGATGCCGCCGAGTTCAGAGGAGAGTTCGGCGAACACCTTGGGCACCTGGTCGTGGTCGTTGACGTCCAGCGCTGCGACGGCGACCTTGACCCCGGGATAGCGGGTGGTGATCTCGGCCCGGAGCTCGTCGAGGTTGTCCAGCCGGCGCGCGCACAGCGCGAGGTCGCGGCCCTTGGCGGCGAACTGGCGGGCCATACCGGCGCCCAGCCCCGAGCTCGCACCGGTGATCAGGATCTTCTGCCGAGTCATTGCGGCAGGATAACCGAGTTAGACAACTGCGCCGAAATCGACGGACGCTATTTCAGCAGGCGCGACATCCGCCGGTCGGCGAGCACCTTGCCCCCGGTCTGGCAGGTGGGGCAGTACTGGAACGACTTGTCGGCGAACGACACCTCGCGCACGGTGTCGCCACAGACCGGGCACGGCATGCCGGTCCTCGCGTGCACCCGCAACCCGGACCGCTTCTCCCCCTTGAGCGTGGCGGCCTGCTGCCCGACCGAGCGCGTCACGGCATCGGTGAGCACCGAGATCATCGCGTCGTGCAGCGCGGCGAGCTGCGCCTCGGTCAGCTTGTTCGCCGTCGCGAACGGCGACAGCTTGGCGACGTGGAGGATCTCGTCGCTGTAGGCGTTGCCGATCCCGGCGATCACCTTCTGGTCGGTGATCACGGTCTTGATGCGCCCGGAATTGCCCCGCAGCACGTCGGCCAATCCGTCGACGGTCAGCGCCAACGCGTCGGGTCCCAGCGATGCGATCTGCGGCACGGTCATCGGGTCCGTGGTCAGCCACACCGCCAACCGCTTCTGCGTGCCAGCCTCGGTCAGGTCGAAGCCGAGGCCCTCCTCCCCCAGATGCACCCGCAGCGCGATGGGCCCCTTACCCGGCTTCAACGGCGCGGCACCCAGCTTGTCCGACCAGCGCAACCACCCCGCCCGAGAGAGATGCGTGATCAGATGCAGGTCGCCCGCCTGCAATCCGAGGTACTTGCCCCAGCGGTTCGCGCCGGTCACCTCCTGGCCGTGCAGCGCGGACAGCGGCGGATCGAACGTCTTGAGCACCGACAGCGCGGCGACGTCGACGCGTCGCACGATCTGCCCGACCGCATGCCGGCGCAGATGATCGGCGAGGGCTTCGATCTCGGGCAGTTCGGGCATCTGTTCAGTCTGCCCTGACGATCAGCGACAGCGCCCAGCTCACGATCGACAGCACGATCGCCGCCCAGATGGCGGTCCACCAGAAGTCGTCGATGAACAGACCCCAGTGGGTGGTGTGCTCGGTGATCGACGACGTGATCCACAGCATCAGCGCATTGATCACGATGTGGATCAGCCCGAGGGTGAGGATGTAGAGCGGGATCGAGATGATCTGCACGATCGGTTTGATGACGGCGTTGACCAGCCCGAAGATGACGGCCACGACGAAGATGATGCCGATGCGCCCCGCGGTCGAATCGCCGCCGACGAACGCGATCCCCGGGACGACCAAGGTCACCACCCACAGCGCCACCCCGGTGAGCGCGGCCCGCAGCAGAAACGACGTCACGGTCGCCATCATCCCCTGCGGGGCCGCCCGGCGTCGACGTCTTCATCCCGTAAGACCGTCTCGCCCCGCAGGATCTAGAACACGTTCTAGTATTCGGTCAGCGACGACCAGGAGGCGATGTGCGGTTCACCTTTGCAGAAGCGATGACCGACCCGACGTTCTACATCCCGCTGGCCAAGGCCGCCGAGGCGGCGGGCTATCACGCGATGACGATCCCCGACAGCATCGCCTATCCGTTCGAATCGGATTCGACGTATCCCTACACCCCCGACAGGAGCCGCGAATTCCTCGAGGGGAAGGCCTTCATCGAGTCGTTCGTGCTCACCGCCGCCCTGTGCGCGGTGACGACCACGCTGCACTTCAACCACTTCGTGCTCAAGCTTCCGATCCGGCCGCCGGCGCTGGTCGCCAAGCAGGCGGGATCGCTGGCTGCCCTGTTCGACAACCGGTTGGGCCTCGGCGTGGGAACCAGCCCGTGGGCCGAGGACTACGAGTTGTTGGGTGTGCCGTTCGCGCGGCGCGGCAAGCGGATGGACGAGTGCATCGAGATCATCCGCGGTCTGACCTCCGGTGAGTACTTCGAGTTCCACGGGGAGTTCTACGACGTCCCGAAGACGAAGATGACCCCCGCACCGTCCCGCCCCGTGCCGATCCTGATCGGTGGGCACGCCGACGCGGCCCTGCGCCGGGCGGCCCGCAACGACGGCTGGATGCACGGCGGCGGCGACCCGGAGGAGCTCGACGCGCTGCTGGCGAAACTCGCCCGCTTCCGAGAGGAGGAGGGCAGCGCCGGCAACGGCGACTACCAGATCCACGTCATCTCGATCGACGCGTACACCCTCGACGGCGTGAAGCGGCTCGAGGACAAGGGCATCACCGACGTGATCGTCGGATTCCGGATTCCGTACATCACCGGTCCGGACACCGAGCCCCTCGACACGAAGATCCGCAATCTGGAGATGTTCGCCGAGAACGTCATCGCGAAGCTGTGACGGCACGTGGGTAGAGTTCGGTCGATGACACGCGGCGCCTACGACGTCCCCGACGCCTTCGATGCCGGCGCCGACGCCTACGACGGACTGGTCAGCGCGAACCCCGGCTATCACGACCACCTCCGGCTGTCGGCGCAGCGCATGCAGCTCCCCGATGAGGGCCGCGGGCTGCGGCTGCTCGACATCGGCTGCGGTACAGGCGCCTCCACCGCCGCGCTGCTGGAGGCGGCGCCCCACGCGGAGATCATCGGCGTCGACGGGTCGGCCGGGATGCTCGCACAAGCCCGGGCCAAGCAGTGGCCGGATTCGGTGAGGTTCGTGCACAGCCGCGCCGAGGGTCTCGCCGACGCCGGGGTCGCCGGACCGTTCGACGGCATCCTCGCCGCCTACCTCGTGCGCAACCTGTCGGACCCGGATCCGGTGTTGCAGACACTGCGCGGGCTGTTGACGCCGGGCGGCGTGTTCGCCGCGCACGAGTACTCGGTGCGCGATTCGGCGGTCGCCCGCGTGACGTGGAACCTCGTCTGCGCGGCCATCATCATCCCCAGCGGCAAGATCCGTTCCGGGGACGCCGGGCTCTACCGCTACCTGCGCACCAGCGTCAACGACTTCGACGGTGCGACGGCATTCCAAGAGCGCTTGCAGCGCAACGGTTTCGTCGATGTCCGCAGCGAGACGGTCTCGGGGTGGCAGCGCAACATCGTCCACACGTTCCTCGGTCACGCACCGCGCTGACACGCCGCGCGTCCACTTCCTCCGGTGTGACGGGATTAACACTGCCGAGGTTGGGGCACACACCGGCATGGCTTTCAAACTCACGTACTCGGACGGGCAGGAATCCACGCACGACGACGACACCGTCTGGGAGCTCGACGACGGTGTTCTGAAACTGGGCCGCGAGAAAGACAAGTGGTCGGTATTGCTGTCGCCCAGTCACTGGGCGGTCCTGGAACTCGTGGCGTCCTCGTCATCGGATTCTGACGACGACAAGGACGGCGACAAGGACGGCGACGACAAGGGCCGCGACGACAAGGACGGCGACGACAAGGACTCCGACAAGTCGGACACGTCCGACGACGACGACAAGTCGGAGAAGGACGACAAGTCCGACAAAGACGACGACAAGTAGCCATCACATCGCCTGCGCTGCAGCGACAGTCGTCGCTGCAGCGCAGGGTCGAGCATCAGGAGCACGCGGATGAGTTCGCATGAGACCGCCGCGGCGGACAACGACAGGTCCACTGCCCTGGGACAGTTGACGGGTGCGGCGATCATCGTCGCGCTCGTCTCGGCGGTGTCGGGCATGCTCTACGGCTACGACACCGGCATCATCTCCGGCGCACTTCTGCAGATCACCAAGGACTTCGGCATCGAGGAGTCGTGGAAGCAGGTGATCGCCGCGAGCATTCTGCTCGGCGCTGTCATCGGCGCTTTGACCTGCAGCTACCTGTCCGAGAAGCGGGGCCGCAAGGGCACCCTGCTGATGCTGGCCGTCGTGTTCGTCGTCGGTGCGCTCTGGTGCGCGGTCGCGCCGAATCCGTTCGTGCTCTCCCTGGGCCGGCTGGTCCTCGGGTTCGCAGTCGGTGGCGCGACACAGACCGCACCGATGTACGTCGCCGAGCTGGCTCCGCCGAAATATCGGGGCCGGCTGGTGCTCTGCTTCCAGATCGCGATCGGCGTCGGAATCGTGATCGCGACGATCGTCGGTGCTACCGAACACATTCCGTGGCGATGGTCGATCGGGGCTGCGGCCGTCCCCGCCGCGATCATGCTCGTGCTGTTGCTGCGCCTACCCGAGAGCCCGCGCTGGCTGGTGAAGAACGATCGCGGCGACGATGCCCGGGATGTTCTCGAACGGGTCCGCCCGTCCGGCTACGACGTCGACGGCGAGTTGGCGGAGATGGCGGAGCTGACCCGCAAGGAGCAGACCGCGAAGACCAGGGGGTGGCCGGGTCTGCGCGAGGCGTGGGTGCGTCCGGCTCTCGTCCTCGGTTGCGGCATAGCGATATTCACTCAGCTCAGCGGCATCGAGATGATCATCTACTACTCGCCGACGATCCTGACCGACAACGGCTTCTCGGAATCGGTGGCGCTCGAAGTGTCCGTCGCATTGGGGGTCAGCTATCTGGTCGCGCAGTTGGTCGGGTTGTCGATCATCGACAAGGTCGGCAGGCGCCGGCTCACGCTGATCATGATCCCGGGTGCCGCGGTGAGCCTGTTCGTACTCGGAACCCTGTTCGTGACCGGCAACAGCGGCCGGGATTCGGTGCCGTTCATCATCGCCTGTCTGGTCGTCTTCATGCTGTTCAATGCCGGCGGTCTGCAACTCATGGGCTGGCTGACAGGCTCGGAGACCTACCCGCTGGCGGTGCGGCCCGCGGGGACGGCGGTGCAGTCGGCGGCGCTGTGGGGAACGAATCTGCTCATCACGCTGACACTGCTGACGTTGATCAGTGGCATCGGGGTGGGGCCGGCGATGTGGCTCTACGGGTTGTTCAACGTGGCGGCGTGGCTGTTCGTGTACTTCCGCATGCCCGATCTCACCGGTCGCAGTCTCGAGGAGATCGAGAGCAAGTTGAGTGACGGGAAGTTCCGGCCCGCCGACTTCGCGCGCTGATCCGACACACCCTGATCTGCCACACTGAGCGGTCATGACGCTCCGCATCGACACGCTCGTGGTGGCCGACCCGCCGTCCGCCTGGGCGGAGGCAGGCTTCACGGTGGGCGACGACGCGATCTGCCGGATCGGCGGAGTCGGGGTCGAATTGGCCGGCCGTGACGGCGGATTCGGCATCGTCGGGTGGTCGCTGGGCGGCCTCCCTCAGGGCGTCGGTGCCGACGTGGACGGGATCCCGACCGGACGGTCCGACACCGCAGCGCCATCGCCGGCGGCTCACCGCAACGGCGTCATCGCCATCGATCACGTCGTACTGATGTCACCCGATCTCGATCGGACCGTCAGCGCGCTCGGCGACCTCGGCATGCAGCCGCGCCGAGAACGCGACGCGACGCTGGGCGACCGGCCGATCCGGCAGATCTTCTACCGATTCGGCGAGACGGTCGTCGAAGTGGTCGGCTCACCCGCGACGTCGGGTCCTGGCCCGTCGACGCTGTGGGGCATCACGTACGTCGTCGCCGACATCGAGCAGTCGGCCCGTTTCTTCGGCGATCGCACTGCGCCGATCAAGGCCGCGGTGCAGCCTGGCCGGTCGATCACCACGCTGCGCCATCAGGAGCTGGGCCTGTCGGTGCGCACGGCGCTGATGTCGGCGCGTCCGCCGCGCGCGTGATCAGGGTTCACGACAAGGCGATGCCGAGTTCGTCGGCGAAGACCTTGATCATGTGCTGAACGGCGATCTCGTTGCGGCCGATGATCATGTGGTCGTGCTGGCCGCGGCGTACGCCCTCGCCACACTGCGGCAGCATCGCGAAGTCCTCGTCGCGCACCGCGGCGTGCACACTGTCGTAGACGGTGTCGTAGGTCGCGCGCATGTCGTCGTTCTGCGCGGGGATGCGCGCCATCCAGCTGTGCCGCACCGTGCAGCGGGTCGGCTCGCCGGCAGGCAGGATGTCGATGATCTCCACTCCCACAGGGCTGTTGGCGAGAATGAGGTTCGGATAGATCCAGTAGATGACGCCCATGTTCGTCGACGGGTCGCGCGGCGCCGAGGGATCGGTATCGAGATTGCGGATCCAGGTGAACGGGAAACCGATGCGGTGATGTCGGCCGTATTCGTCGTAGATCGCGGTGTTGGCCAACGTGTTCTGGCCGATCACGCTCTGGCCGTGCACGAACGGGAAGTGGTAACCCTCGGCGAAGGCCTCGAGCGCGCCCTTCCACGAGACGTCCGAGGTGAATTCGCGTTCTGTGTGGTAGCCGTACGAGGCGTAGTCCCACCGCTCGAGATCCGATGCCACCGCCCCGAGGTGAGCGTCCAGGTCGATCGTCGCATCGGCCGACAGCACCGCCCAGATGAACCCGTACCGTTCCTCGGACGGCAGCTCGACCAGGCCGTAGTCGCTCAGGTTCATCGAGTCGAAGCCGGCGCGCCCGGGCACCATGAACAGTTCGCCGGTGTTCTTGTAGGTCCATGCGTGATACGGGCAGACGAATCGCGATGCGTTGCCGGATCCGCACGCCGGCATCGCACCTCGATGTCGGCAGTAGTTGAGCAGGACGCGGCTGGCGCCGGTGCGGTCACGGGTGATCAGCAGCGAATCACCGAGCACTGAGCGGACCACGTAGTCGTTGGCGTTCGGCAGTTGGGCCGACGGCACGATCGCGAGTGGGACCCGCCGCAGGATCTGCGACTCTTCGATCTCGGTGATCTTCGGGTCGCGGTAGTAGTGCAGCGGCACCCTCAGCTTGCGGTCGGCCATATCGGTGGTGCCGGCGAGCGAGTGCGTGAGCGCCCTCTCGGTCAACACTTCGTCATCGCAGGGGGCAGGGACGCCATGGGTGAGCACCATGACACTGACCATACATATGCGCACGAATGTATTGTCAAGATCCGTCCGCGTGGCGTGCGACGATCGCTGTATGCGCAGGCACGGATGGTCGGGTGACATCCCACGGTCCGACGAGGAGGCCGCCGAGCGCATCCTCGGGGCCGCCCGGCGGGTCATCGACGGCGGGCAGCCCGCCACCGTGTCCACGATTGCGCAGTCACTGGGCGTGACACGGCAGACCGTCTACCGCTATTTCCCTACCCAGGAGGCGCTGCTCGCCGCGACAGCGCTGTCGTCGATCGGCGGCTTCCTCGACCGGCTTGCCGACCAACTCGGCGCCATCCACGATCCGACGCAAGCTGTCGTCGAAGGCATCGTCTACACCCTCGAGCAGCTGTCGCAGGATCGCTATCTGCGTCTCGTCGTCGAACCGGGGAAGGCGTCCGCATTCACTGCGGGCGTGACGTCGGACATGGCGATCGGGTTCGGCCGCTCGATCCTGGAAAGGTTCGACATCGATTGGGCAGCAGCTGGTTTCGGCGGCGACAAGCTCGACGGGCTGGCGGAGTTCATGCTGCGGACACTCCAGTCGTTCATCGTCGACCCAGGCGGGCCGGGACGCCGGGGCGACGGCCTGCGCGAGTACCTGGACGATTGGATCGCGCCCGCCATCCGGTCGCGCGCCGGGACGACGACTCGCCGGTGACGCGGCGAGTCACCCTGCGTGCGGCTCACCCGATTGCCTATCCTCTGCGCATGCATGACGACACCCGAGACGATGTCGTGGTGATCCACACCGACGGGGGCTGCCGCCCCAACCCCGGGCCGGGTGGCTGGGGAGCGGTGCTGCGGCAGCGCCAGCACGTCCGCGAGATGTGCGGCGGCGAGTCCGGGGTGACGAGCAACAACCGCATGGAGTTGACGGCGCCGATCATGGCACTGGAGGCCCTGACCCGGCCGGTGTCGGTGCACCTCTTCACCGACAGCACCTACGTGCGCAACGGCATCACCAAGTGGGTGCTCGGTTGGGAGCGCAACGGATGGCTGACCGCCGCCAAGCAACCCGTGAAGAACGTCGATCTGTGGCAACGCCTCCAAAAGGCTTGTGCGCGGCACGAAGTCGAGTGGTTCTGGGTGAAGGGCCACTCCGGAGTCGACGACAACGAACTTGCCGACGTTCTCGCGACCCGCGGCATGACCGAGGCCATCGCTGCGGGGGTTGCGATCTAACGCCCGCCTGTCAGGCGGCTTCGTTGTCGGGTGGTGCGGGTCCGCCGGGTTCTGACGGGTCGGCCGAATCCCGAGTGGCCTCCTCCTCGTCGGGTGGACGCAGCAAGCGTTCGGGGGTGTGGTGGGTGTTGATCCGGGTTTGGCCGGTGTCGAGGTTCGGTGGTGGGGCCCATTCGACGTCGTGGCGGGCGTTCATCGACGTGGTCCAGCCGCCGTCTTTGACGCTGCGGTTGTCCGGTGGGCAGGCCAAGCCGAGGTCGTCAATGTTCGTGTGTCCACCGTCGGCCCAGTCCTGGGTGACGTGGTGGACCTGGCAGCCATACGCGCCGACGGGGCAGCCCGGTTTGGTGCAGCCGCCCTCACGGGCGATCAACATGATTATTTGCGCGGCAGAGGCCACTCTGCGGGTGCAGAACGGTCCAGTGCGGAGCCGGTGGCGCGGTCGAATACCGCCAGGTAGTGGCTGGCGTGTGCGCCCATGCGGATCACGTCCTTGATGGGCAACCGAGTGCCACCACCGGTGACGCCGATGCCGGCCCGCGATTCCAAGTCCTGCAGGGTGGTACGCACGATCACCGTCACCGGTAACCCATTCAATTGACCCAACTCGCCGCTCATCAGGACGATCCGCCCCACCGCGACCAGCGCGTCGTGCTGGCGTTGGGCCAGGCTGCGGTGATCCTTGTCGATCTGCGCCTGCGTCGGCGTCCCGGAAATACAGGGTTCGTCATCGTCGGGGTTGCACATACCCGGCGCGGCGTATTTGGCGAAGATCGCCTCCCACACCGCCGCCGCCTCCGGCGTGAGGTCGGCCCGCCACTGCGTCATCCCGTCGCAACGTTGCCGAGATTTCGTGAGCGATCGTTTCCGGACGCGTTCGGCGTCGTCGGGTTCGGGCCCGTCCTGATCGAGCAGGAACAACTCCAGTTCCGCGGCATCGTCGGTGGCCTTCGGGCCGGCACCACCGGCGATACGCACCACCTCAGCCTCGAACTGCTCAGCGGTCGTGGCGTCGACGAACGCGGGAAGTTTCTTGACCGCTTTACGGATCACCTCCACATGTTCGGGGGTAATCCGCCCCTCGGCCTGGGCGGCTGCGGTCGCCTCCAACACCGGCGGCAGCGGCGCTCCCGCCATCGACTGCCGCGGCGCCAACTGCGCCGCCTCACTCAACCGGCGGTTCGCCTCCGAACCACTGATCCGGTAACGGATCGCCAGCACGTCCTTCCAATTCTTCGCCCCCATCTGCACCGCAGACGTCTCCACCTGCAGTCGAGCCAACGCCCGATGCTGGGCCGCCGGAAGCCGGCACCCCGCGCTTTCGAGCTCGTCGAGCAGCTCCACCACCTCGGCAGCAGTGGACCGATCGAGGCTGCAGGCCAGCACAGCATCGACAGCGGCGCGTAACCCCGCGACCGCCTGCTGCACCTCCGACATAGTTCGAACATACATTCGACCACCGACATCTCTGAGCGGTCCGGCCGTCAGCACTTCGGCAGACCTGTGGTTGGCTGCCCCGATGCGGTGGAAGCAACGAATCGTCCTGGCGGTACTGCTCACAGCTGCGTTGGTAACCACTGCGGTGTCACCGGCCAACGCCGAGGCACCCGCCTGGTCGGGCTTGGATGCGACGTCATTCGCCGGCCCCATCCCGCCCGCCGGAACGACCATCGCCTCTGTCCCGCTGGACCCCGCGCTGTCACTCTCCGGCGCCGGTCCTGCCTACCGCGTGCTGTACTCGACCACCGACCAACACGATCGCCCCGCCGTCAGCACGGGGGCGGTGTTCCTACCGCCCGGTCCCGCGCCCGAGGGCGGATTCCCGGTCATCGCCTGGGCCCATGGCACTGTCGGCCTCGGCGACGACTGCACGCCCTCCGCGCATCCCCGGACACCACGCGACGACGAGTACCTGTCCCATTGGCTCGATCAGGGATACGCCGTCGTCGCCAGCGATTACGCCGGCCTGGGCACGCCGGGATTGATGAGCTACCTCAACAGCGTCACCACCGCTCACGCCGTCGTGGACTCGGTGGTCGCCGCCCATGACATGAGCCTGCCGCTCTCACCGAAGTGGGGCATCGTCGGCCAGTCGCAGGGCGGTGGCGCCGCAGTCAGTAGCGCGCGCTGGGCGACCGAGTTCAGCCGCGGCACCGGCCTGGATTACCGCGGCGCCGTCGCCACCGGCACGCCCGCCAACATCGACAAGCTGGTGGCGCAGGCCGGGCCGCACCTCGAATTGCCCGAACTGGCGCCCATTGCCAACGCCTACACCGCCTACATCGTGGCGGCCCTGCGTGAGGCGCGACCCGACCTGGACCTCAACCGTGTGCTGAGCCCGGCAGGAGCCGACGCCGCCACTCTCGCCGAGACACTGTGCGCCGCCGAGCTGTCGGATCGGTTGTCACACCTGACGCCGGCGTCGTTCTTCTCCGCACCACTGAGCTCGATACCCGGCATGGAAGAAGCGTTGAGGGACTTCATGGGAACGCCGTCCACCGGCTTCGACCGTCCCCTCTTCTTGGGCGTCGGGCTGCTCGATCGAGACGTTCCCCCGTCGTCGACGCTGTCGTTCTACGACCAACTGGTGGCCAACAACCAAGACGTCACCCTGCGGATCTACCCCGAAGACGACCACAGCGGAACAGTTCTCGCGTCGATGGTCGATTCCACGCCGTTTCTGAGTGACGCGTTCGGTAACTGAACCGACCTATTCCCACCGCACATCGGCGGGCTCCTTGTCGGGGCGCAGCCCACGCCAGCTCGGCTGACGCAACCGGTTGTCCCCTGTGCGCTCGCTGTAGCGGACCTCACCGACCAACTCGGGGCGCACGAACGTCACACCTTTGGCATCCTGTGTCGGAAGCTCCGTCGCAAAGGGTGATTCAGAAGTGTGCAACGGTTCGAGGGTCGCCCGCAGCATCGCCAGCTCCTTCTCGGTGAAACCGGTTCCGACCCGGCCCACGAACTGCAGACCATCCTCGTCGGGAATACCGAGCATCAGCGCGCCCAGACCACTCGTGCGGCCGCCAGTTCCCGCGCGCCACCCGCCGATCACGACTTCCTGGGTGAGCCAGAGCTTGTCCTTGATCCACGCCGACGAGCGTCGGCCGGGCTGGTAGGTGGCATCGCGCTTCTTGGCCACCACCCCTTCCCAATTCTGTCGTCGCGCGGTCTCCAGTGCGTCCGGACCGTCGCCGTCGAGTTGCGCCGGCACGATCAATCCCCCTTGTTCGGCCAGCGCCTCGAGGATGCGCCGTCGATCGGAGTACTTGGCCCGCAGCAGCGACCGGCCGTCCAGATAGAGGATGTCGAAGGCCCAGAACTCCACCCGGGTGGACCGCTTCCGATTCTGCATCTCGCGAAAGCTCGGCACCCCGGCGTCATCGAGGGCCACCGCTTCGCCGTCAAGAATCGCATGGTGCTCGGCGAGATCGGCGGCCAGCGCGCGAAATTGCGGGTATTCGGCGGTGACGTCGCGGCCGCGTCGCGACCGGACGCTGAGCGACCCGTGGTCGGCGTCGACCAGCACCCGGTAGCCGTCCCACTTGCCTTCGAAAGCCCACTGGGCCTTGGTGTATCGCGCAATGGAGCCCTCGGTCGCCAACATGGGGGCCAGATCGGCGAACGTCGGCTCCTGCTGCTCCTTCATCCGGTGCGCGAGCCAGTTCTTGCCGTCGGTCTGAATGAGCGCGTACCGCCCGCGGATCTTCTCGCCGTGCAAGGTCACGATCACCTCGCCCCCTTTGGCGGGGCCGTCGGGCGAGTGGTCGGTGAACTTCTCGGTGTCGTACGTGCCGGTGTCCCACACGTACACCTCGCCGCCGCCGTACTCACCTTTCGGTATCTCCCCGGCGAATGTCAGGTACTCTATCGGATGGTCCTCGGTGTGCACCGCGAGGTGATTGACCGACGGGGTGTCGGGCAGGTTCTTGGGTACCGCCCAACTGACCAGAACGCCATCACGTTCGAGCCGGAAGTCGTAGTGCAGCCGGCGCGCGTGGTGCTCCTGGATGACGAACTTGTCGTTGTTGCCGACCTGCGGCGCCTGCGCCGGCACCGGCTCCGGTGTCTTGGCGCTGTCCCGCATGCCACGGTAGGTGGTCAGCCGATCCGGCACCGGTAGCGGCTCGTCGAGCTCGCTGAGCAGATCCCCGTCGCGCGCCCAGCGCTCGAGGACTTCGGTGAACGTCAGGTGTCGCAGATCGGGGTCCTCGATCTCCTCCCAGGTCCGCGGGGCCGCGACGGTCGGATGTTCGCGTCCGCGAAGCGAATACGGTGCGATCGTGGTCTTGTTCCCGTTGTTCTGACTCCAGTCCAGGAAGACCTTGCCGTCGCGCAGGCTCTTCGTCATGGTTGCCGTGACCTTCTTCGGCATGACCTGCTCGAGCTGCACCGCCACCCGTTTGGCCAACACCGACGCGCCGCGCGAGCTGATCGGGTCATCGAGCGGAACGTAGAGGTGCAATCCCTTGCTACCGCTGGTCAGCGGGAACGTTCGCAGGCCGATGTCGGCGATGAGATCTCGGACCTCGTGCGCGACCTCGCAGAGCTGACGCATGCGCACACCCTCACCGGGATCGAGATCGAACACGATCCGGGTGGCCTGTCCCACCTCCTGCGTTCCGCTCCGCTCGCCGGGAACGAAACGCCATTGCGGCACATGGACTTCCAGTGACGCCTGCTGCGCGATCCAGGCCAGGCCCTCGGTGGTGTCGATGATCGGATACGTCGTGGTGCCCGATTTGTGGACGATGGTGCCACGGTCCAGCCAGTCCGGCGCCGAGGAGGCCAGCTGCTTTTCGAAGAACGCCGCCTCCGCAACGCCGTTGGGCCACCGCTTCCGGGTGACCGGCCGACCCGCGATGTGCGGCAGCATCGCCGCCGCGATCTCGACGTAGTACTCGAAGACCTCGGCCTTCGTGGTGCCCGTGGCCGGATACAGCACCTTGTCCGGGTTGCTCAGCCGAACCCGCTGGTAGCCGTCCATGACAGGAACGTATACCCGCTTTGACGCCGCTCCCAGCCTGCGTGCGGGTAGCGTCGAGACCGTGGCGGTGCCGGCATGAAACTCGACGACGAAACCCTCCCGCGGCTCGGCATTCCGGGCCCGACCTATGACCGGGCCCAAACCGGCATCGCCATCGTGCATTTCGGGGTGGGTGGCTTCCACCGGGCGCACCAGGCCGCTTACGTCGACCAGCTTCTCAACGCGGGCCTGGCCGACGGATGGGGCATCTGCGGGGTGGGCGTGCTGCCCGCCGACCGCAAGATGGCCGACGCGTTGGACGCGCAGAACGGCCTGTACACCTTGCTGTTGGAGCACCCGGACGGCACTCGGGAGGCACGGGTCATCGGATCGATCGTCGACTACCGGTTCGCTCCCGACGACCCCGAGGCTGTGATCGAGCTGCTCGCCGCGCCGAGCACCCGCATCATCTCGCTGACCATCACCGAGGGCGGTTACCAGCTCGACGACCTCCCCGAGGTCAATGTGTTCAGCCTCGTCACCGCTGCCCTGGAACGCCGACGCGAGCGCGGCGTGGCCTCCCCGACGATCGTCTCCTGCGACAACATCGCCGGCAACGGCGACGTCGCTCGACGCGCCTTCACCGCCTACGCCGACTCGGCTCACCCTGGGCTCTCGGACTGGATGGCCGAACACACCCGCTTCCCCAACTCGATGGTCGACCGCATCACGCCGGTCACCACGCCCGAGGTGATCGACACGGTGTCAAGCGAATTCGGTGTCGATGATCAGTGGCCGGTGATCGCCGAGCCGTTCACCGCATGGGTTCTCGAAGACGCATTCTCCGATGGCCGGCCGCCGTGGGAGGACGCCGACGTCCTTCTGGTCGACGACGTCACCCCCTATGAGCTGATGAAGCTGCGCCTGCTCAACGCCGGTCACCAGACGTTGTGCTATTTCGCCTACCTGGCGGGCTACCGGCTGGTCCACGACGCCGCCGCAGACCCGTTGTTCGCCGAACTGCTGCGGCGCTACTTCGCCGAAGCCACCCCGACCCTGGCCCCGGTGCCCGGTATCGACCTCGCGGACTACCAGCGCACCCTGATCGAGCGTTTCGCCAACCCGGGGGTGCGCGACACTATCGCCCGGCTCTGCGCGTACTCCTCGGACCGGATTCCGCAGTGGCTGGTCCCGGTGATCGAGGACAACCTCAAAGCCGAAAGGAGCGTGCAGATCTCGGCGGCGGTGGTCGCCAGTTGGGCACGCTACGCCGAAGGTGTCGACGAGCAGGGCGAGCCGATCGACGTCGAGGACAACCGCACCGAGACGCTGGCGCCGCTGGCCGAGGCCCAGCGTGACAACCCCACCGCGTTCATCGAGAACACAGCACTGTTCGGCGATCTCGCCCGGCAGCCCCGTTTCGCCGAGGCCTACCGAGATTCGCTGGCGTCGCTGCACCGCGTCGGCGCTCGCGCCACGCTGGAAGCACTCATCAACGGTGATGCGCAGTGAGCGGGCAACGGGCACTCGTGATCGGCGAAGCGCTGATCGACATCGTGATTCGCGACGGCGACATCACCGGCGAACACGTCGGCGGGAGCCCGCTGAATGTCGCCGTCGGGCTGGGCCGGCTCGGTCGCGGCGTCGACTTCCTCACCCACATCGGTGACGACCAGCACGGCCGTCGCATCACCGAGCACCTGCACGCCTCCGGCGTCGAGCTGGTGACCGGCAGCAGCACTGCCGCCCGCACGCCGACCGCGCGGGCGATCCTGGACGAGCTCGGCGGAGCCACCTACGAATTCGACATCGAGTGGCAGCTGAGCGGTATCCCCGAGGTGCCCCCACCGCTGGTGGCGCACACCGGTTCGATTGCTGCGGTACTGGAACCGGGATGTCGGGCGGTGGCTGCACTGCTCGACACGTACCACCCGTCGGCGACGGTGACCTTTGACCCCAACGTCCGGCCCTCGCTGATCGACGACGCCGACGCTGCGCGCAACCGCATCGACCGCCTGATCGAGCGCAGCGACATCGTCAAGGTCAGCGACGAAGACCTGGCCTGGTACGACAAGGAACACTCCCCCGAGGAGATCGCGCGCACGTGGCTCGACCTCGGGCCGGCCGTCGTCGTCGTGACGCGGGGCGAGCGGGGTGCGTTCGGGCTCGTCGCCGGCGGCAGCGTCACCGTTGCGGCACCCGCGGTCGACGTGGTGGACACGGTGGGTGCCGGAGATTCGTTCATGGCAGGACTCATCGATGCGCTGTGGGACATGGACCTGCTGGGCGCCGAGCGCCGGCCCGACCTGCGCCGACTCTCTGAGTCAGCGCTGACCCATGCGCTGGAGACGGCCGCGCTGTCGTCGGCGCTGACCGTCGCGCGGGCGGGTGCCGATCTTCCCGATCGGGCGACCCGCGACGCGGCCGCGGCGAGGTCCGGCCCGCGGGAGGGTGGACCCGGCTAGCCTGGGGTGATGCGGTCCATCTGGAAGGGTTCGATCGCCTTCGGGCTGGTCAACGTCCCCGTCAAGGTCTACAGCGCCACCGAGGACCACGACATCAAGTTCCATCAGGTGCACGCCAAGGACAACGGGCGCATCCGGTACAAGCGCGTGTGTGAAGTCGACGGCGAGGTCGTCGAGTACCGCGACATCGCCAAGGCCTACGAGTCCGATGACGGCCAGACGGTGATCATCACCGACGACGACATCGCCTCCCTGCCCGAGGAGCGCAGCCGCGAGATCGAGGTGCTGGAGTTCGTCCCAGCCAGCGATCTCGACCCGTTGATGTACGACCGTAGCTACTTCCTCGAACCCGACGGGAAGTCGTCGAAATCCTATGTGCTACTTGCCAAGACGTTGGCAGAGACCGACCGCGTGGCGATCGTGAACTTCGCGCTGCGCAACAAGACCCGGCTGGCCGCGCTGCGGGTCAAGGACTTCAGCAAGCGCGACGTGATGATGATCCACACCTTGCTGTGGCCCGACGAGATCCGCGACCCCGACTTCCCGATCCTGGACAAGGAGGTCGAGATCAAGCCCGCGGAGCTCAAGATGGCCAGCCAGGTCGTCGACTCGATGACCGACGACTTCAATCCCGACCGGTATCACGACGACTACCAGGAGCACCTGCACGAGCTGATCCAGGCGAAGCTCGAAGGCGGTGAGGCATTCACCACCGAGGAGCAACCCACCGAACTCGACGAATCCGAGGACGTCTCGGACCTGCTGGCCAAGCTCGAGGCGAGTGTGAAGGCCCGCAGGGAGCAGGGGTCCAGCACCGAGAAGGACTCCAGCTCCGAGAAAGAGGGGGAGCCTGCCAAGAAGGCCCCCGCGAAGAAGGCAGCCAAGAAGGCACCGGCCACACAGGCGGCGAAGAAAACCCCGGCCAAGAAGGCTGCGAAGAAAGCAGCGACCAAAAAATAGAACGTGTTCCAGAAACGCCCACCGAGGTGGCGGTGCGCTTGCTAGCGTGACGCCCGTGATTCTGGACAGATTCCGGCTCGACGATCAGGTGGCCGTGGTGACGGGCGCAGGCCGCGGCCTCGGCGCGGCGATGGCTGTCGCCTTCGCGGAAGCGGGCGCTGACGTGCTGATCTCCGCACGAACACAGGCCCAGCTGGAGGAGGTCGCCGAGCAGGTCGCCGCGGCCGGCCGGCGTGCGCACATCGTCGTCGCCGACCTCGCTCACGCCGAGGACACCGCGGCGCTGGCAGCCCAGGCGGTGGAGGCTTTCGGCCGACTAGACATCGTCGTCAACAACGTCGGCGGGACCATGCCGAACGCGCTGTTGAACACCTCCACCAAGGATCTGCGCGACGCATTCGCCTTCAACGTCGCCACTGCCCATGCACTGACGCTCGCCGCCGCGCCGCTGATGCTCGAGCACTCCGGCGGCGGCAGCATCATCAACATCACCTCGACGATGTCGCGGGTCGCCGGGCGCGGATTCGCGGCCTACGGCACCGCGAAGGCCGCGCTGGCGCACTACACGCGCCTGTCGGCACTCGACCTCGCACCCCGCATTCGCGTCAACGCGATCGCGCCCGGCTCCATCCTGACCTCGGCCCTCGACATCGTCGCGAGCAACGACGACCTGCGGACGCCGATGGAGAAGGCCACCCCGATGCGCCGGCTCGGCGATCCGCTCGACATCGCCGCGGCCGCGGTCTACCTCGCGTCCCCGGCCGGCGCCTACCTCACCGGCAAAACCCTCGAGGTCGACGGTGGCATCACCTACCCGAACCTCGAACTGCCCATCCCCGATCTGTGAAGGACACCATGACGATTCGCGTCGCCGCCATCGGAACCGGAAACGTCGGCAGACACGCTCTGGCGCAATTGATCTCGAATCCGCAGTTCGAACTCACCGCGGTATGGGTGTCGTCGGACGCCAAGGCGGGCACCGACGCCGGCGAACTCGCCGGACTCGGGGTGTCGACCGGGGTGCTGGCCACCACCGATCTCGAGGCCGTCATCGCCACCGCCCCCGACTGCGCGGTCTACACGGCGATGGCCGACAACCGGTTGCCCGAGGCTCTCGAGGACTACCGGCGCATCCTGGCTGCCGGCATCAATGTGGTCGGAAGCAGCGCGGTGTTCCTGCAGTACCCGTGGGGCGTCTTGCCGGATGACATGGTGAACCCGATCGAGGACTCGGCGAAGGCCGGTAATGCCAGCGTGTTCGTGAACGGGATCGATCCCGGTTTCGCGAACGATCTGCTACCGATGGCGTTGGCAGGCACCTGCCAGAGCATCAGCCAGATCCGCTGCATGGAGATCATCAACTACGACACCTACGACAGCGCGACCGTGATGTTCGACGTGATGGGTTTCGGCGGCAGCCTCGACGAGACGCCGATGCTGTTGATGCCCGGCGTGCTGAGCCTCGCATGGGGGTCGGTGGTGCGGCAGATGGCCGCCGGCCTGGGCCTGGAACTCGACGAGGTGACCGAGACCCACACTCGCGTGCCCGCACCCGAGGACTTCGACATCGCCTCCGGCCATATCGCCGAAGGCACTACGGCGGCAATCCGTTTCGAGGTGCGTGGAATGAAGGACGGCGAGGTGGCGGTGGTTCTCGAACACGTCACGCGGCTGCGCGACGATCTGTGTCCGGACTGGCCGCAGCCCGCTCAACCCGGCGGTTCGTACCGGATCGAGATCACCGGCGAACCGTCCTACACCGTGGATCTGTGCCTGAGCAGTCCCCACGGCGACCACAACCACGCCGGCCTGGTCGCCACGGCCGCTCGCGTGGTGAACGCCATCCCCGCGGTCATCGATGCCGCGCCGGGAATCGTGACGGCGCTCGACTTACCTCCCGTGACTGGCAAAGGTCTGTACGCTAAGCCCTGAACCTGCTGAAAGGACTCCGCATGAAGGCCCGCCTGACCACTTTCGCCGCTGTGCTCGTCGCCGGCGGAGCCTCTCTCGCGATCGCCGCCGCACCTGCTGCGCTGGCACAGCCGTCCTGTGTTCAGACCGGTGAGGGCGGCGGCTTCCAGGGTGGCGCGAACACCGTGTGCGAATCACCGGGCAACTCCCAGATCGATTCCCGCCCCGGCGTGTATGCCGAGCCGTGGGAGGGTGGCTTCGGCTGGGGCTACGGCCCCTACGTGCTCTGAGCCGACGATGATGCGTCGAGTACTCGGCTGTGTGGCACTTGCCGGTGCGGGTGTCGCGATCGCCTGGGGCGGAGCGGGAGTCGCGACGGCGATGCCGAAGTGCAGCGACGTCGGCAAGACCATCACGTACTGCGAGACCAACGGCAGCACCCAGATCACCGCGACGCCGCCACCCTGGAATTGGGGCGGCTGGCAGGGCGGTGGCTACTACCCCTTCGGCGCATTCGGCTACCTGCCCTGACCTGCTCCGCGTCACCGCAGACATTGCGGTGCCCGCCAAGTTTCGTCTAACCTAACTTTTCTCTTCGTACCGACGAACAGAAAAGGCTCCCGGGTGAAGCCCGACGTCGCAGCACCGATCCGTCCCCTGTGGTTGTTGCTCGGGCCCGCCTTCGTCGCGGCCATCGCCTACGTCGACCCCGGCAACGTCGCGGCCAATGTCAGCGCGGGAGCCCAGTACGGCTTCCTCCTCGTATGGGTGATCGTCGCCGCCAACCTGATGGCATGCCTGGTTCAATACCTGTCCGCCAAGCTCGGAGTGGTCACGGGCCGATCGCTGCCCGAGGCAGTGGCCGACCGGATGAGCACCCCGACCCGGGTGGCCTACTGGGTGCAGGCCGAGCTGGTGGCGATGGCGACCGATCTGGCCGAGGTCGTCGGTGGTGCCATCGCGCTGTATCTGCTGTTCGATCTGCCGCTGCTGGTGGGTGGCGTGATCACCGGCGCTGTGTCACTTGTTCTGCTGCTGGTCAAGGACCGCCGCGGCCAGACCGTGTTCGAGCGCGTCATCACGGGCCTGTTGGCGGTCATCGCCGTCGGCTTCTTCACCAGCTTGTTCGCGGCGCCACCGCCCGTCGGCGAGGCCCTCGGCGGTCTGGTGCCCCGCTTCGACGGGCCGGAGAGCATCCTGCTGGCGGCCGCGATGCTCGGGGCGACGGTGATGCCCCATGCGGTCTACCTGCACTCGGGGTTGACGCGCGACCGACACGGGCATCACGCGCCAGGTCCCCGACGCAAGGCTCTCCTGCGTGCCACCCGCTGGGACGTCGGTTCAGCGATGCTCGTGGCCGGCGCGGTGAATCTGTCGATGCTGCTGGTCGCCGCGACCACTCTGAAGGGAATCGCGGACACCGACTCCATCGAGGGAGCGTTCACCGCGGTGCAGAACACGCTCGGCCACACCGTGGCCCTGCTGTTCGCGATCGGACTGTTGGCGTCGGGGCTCGCCTCGTCATCGGTCGGCGCCTATGCCGGCGCGATGATCATGGACGGTCTGCTGCGCCGGTCGGTGCCACTGCTGACCCGCCGTCTGATCACCTTGCTGCCCGCGCTGGCGGTGCTGGCGGCAGGGGTGGACCCGAGCCGCGCCCTGGTGTTGTCGCAGGTGGTGCTGTCGTTCGGAATCCCGTTCGCGCTGATTCCGCTGATCCGGCTGACCAGTGACCGGGCGCTGATGGGCGTCGACGTCAACCGCGCGCTGACCACGGCCCTGGGGTGGCTCGTCGCCGGACTGATTAGTGTGCTGAACGTGGCGCTCATCTATCTGACGTTGACGGGCTGAATGACCGCGCGGCACCACTACTTCGCGTACGGCTCGAATCTGTCGGTGCGCCAGATGGCGCAGCGATGCCCCGATGCCACCGATCCGCAGCCCGCCACGCTGGCCGACCACGACTGGCTGATCAACGAACGCGGGGTCGCCACCGTCGAACCGCAGCCGGGAGGGGTGGTGCACGGCGTGGTGTGGCGCATCTCCGACCACGACCTGAAGACGCTGGACAGCGCCGAGGGGGTGCCGGTGCGCTATCGGCGCGACGCGCTGACCGTGGACACCGCCCACGGCCAGCGCACCGCCTGGGTCTACATCGACCACCGCGTCGAACCGGGCCCGCCGCGCCCCGGTTACCTGGAACGGATCCTCGAGGGCGCCCAGCACCATCGCCTGCCACATCGCTGGATCGACTTCCTCCAGCGGTGGGACCCGACGCGGTGGCCGCGCCGCGATACGGCCCCCAATTCTGCTGCCCCGCAATCACTGTCAGAGCTCCTGGCCTCCCCCGGGATCTCCGAGGAGAGCGCACTGCGGTCGCGGTTCGGGTTCCTGGCCATCCACGGTGGCGGACTGGAGCAGATGACCGACGTGATCGCACGCCGCGCCGCGGATGCCGCGGGTGCGTCCCTCTACGTCGTCCACCACCCGGACCGGTATCCCCACCACCTCGCGTCAGCGCTCTACGATCCGACGCACTCACCCCGGCTGAAGGACTTCCTCGACCACGTCGACGTCGCCGTATCGCTGCACGGATACGGCCGGATCGGGCGCAGCACGGAGCTGCTGGCGGGCGGCCGGCGTCGTGAGCTGGCGCAGCACCTCGCCGATCACATCGAGATTCCGGGCTACCGGGTCATCACCGAGCTCGATGCGATCCCGCGCGAACTTCGCGGCCTGCATCCGGACAACCCTGTCAATCGCCCCCGCGGCGGGGGCGCCCAACTGGAACTCTCCTCGCGGGTGCGCGGGATCAGCCCGCGCAGCGGCCTGCCGGGCGACGACGGTCTCGCTCCCGCGACCTCGGCCCTGGTCCAGGGATTGGTGCAGGCCGCCCGGTCCTGGCGACAGGACTGACAGAGAGACACCATCGGGGCGCAATCCGCAACCCCGCCCGCTCCGAATACAGGGTGTGGAACAACAGGGCGGCGCTGCGGACACGACCGCGGCGCTCTACCGCACCCGGATCACGCACCTGCGGCGTGCACCGGTGCATCACTATTTCGAGCACCGCAGCTACAGCTGGCTGGTCGATCTCGACCACATGCCTCACGTGCCGGGATGGCTTCGCGCGTTCGCGACCTTCGACCCCGCCGACCATCTGTGGCCGGCTCCCGTCGACACTCTGCGCGGCCGCGTCGACGCGTTCCTCGCCGACAAAGGCATCGACCTCGCCGACGGCCGGGTCACCGCATTGCTGCAACCTCGAGTCCTCGGTTCGGTGTTCAACCCGTTCACCTTCTACTGGTGCCACGGCCCGGACGGCATGCTCCGGCATGTCATCGTCGAGGTGCAGAACAGCTGCGGTGAGCGGCACGCCTACCTGCTCCCGCCGTCGGGTGACTGGCCCGCGATGGTCACGAAGAAGCTGTACGTCTCGCCGTTCAACGACGTCGACGGCCACTACCTGATCAATGCGCCGCACCCGAACGAGCGTCTGGACCTGCGCATCTCGCTGCACCGCGAGAACCATCCGGCGTTCGTCGCGACCATGCGCGGCGACCGCAAGGCTGTCGGAACCGCACAGATCCTGGCGCTGCAGGTGGTGTCGCCGCTGGCACCGAAGATGAACTCGCTGAGCATGCGGGTCCAGGGCACCCTGTTGCGCCTGCGCCGCGTTCCGGTGGTGCCGCACCCCTCCGAGGAGCGGGAGAAGGTGTATCACTCGTGATCGTCTGGCACACCTGATGACGGCATCCTTGCTCACGACTTCAACTGACGGCCCGCGGGCAGCCGCTAGGCTACCGCTCGTGACCGCCGAACTCGACGCTTTGCTGCGCCAGGTGGCCCGCCAGGACGTGGACGCCTTCGCTGCTCTCTACGACCAGACCCGGTCGCGGGTCTTCGGTCTGGTTGTGCGAATCCTGCGCGACCCGGGATACAGCGAGGAAACGACGCAGGACATCTACCTGCAGGTCTGGCGCAACGCACACACCTACGACCCGTCGGCGGGGTCGCCGCTGGCATGGCTGATGACCCTGGCGCACCGGCGCGCGGTGGACCGGGTGCGCTCCGAGCAGGCCGCCAGTACCCGGGAATCCCGGTACGGCGCCGCCAACGTCGAGCCGCCCACCGATCACGTCGCCGACGAGGTGATCCTCGACGAGGAGCGCCGCCAGGTGGCGGCGTGCCTCGGGTCGCTCACCGACACCCAACGCGAATGCATCCAGCTCGCGTATTACGACGGTCTTACCTACGTGCAAGTTTCCGAGCATCTCTCGACGAACCTTGCCACCATTAAGTCCCGGATGCGTGACGCGATCCGCGGTCTCCGCCGATGCCTGGGGGTGACATGACCAGCCCGGAAGAACTACTGACGTTTGCAACGCCCTATGCGCTGCATGCGCTCAGTGACCACGAAGCCGACGACATCGACCGCCGGCTCCACGACGCCCCGCCGGAGGTGGCCGAGGCGTTCCGCGCCGAAGTCCGCGCCGTGCGCGAGACCATGGCGGTGATCGCCGAAGCCACGGCCGTCGAACCGCCGCCGGAACTGCGCGCTCAGGTGCTGCGCCAGATCCAACGCGGTGGCGGTGGTGGTGCAGCGGTCCGTTCGCTCGGCCCGAAACGGCGACGGTGGGCGACGGTGATGCTCGCCGCGGCGGCCGTGGTCGCCGTCGGACTCGGCGCTCTCGGCGTCGGAGTCGCGATGCGTCCGAGCGCTTCGGAGTCCACGACCGACCAGATCTTCGCAGCGCCCGACGTGCGCACCGTGTCGGGTGACATCCCCGGCGGAGGCACCGCGACCCTGGTGTTCTCCCGGGAACGCGACTCCGGCGTGCTCGTGATGAACAACGTGACGCCGCCCAAGCCGGGAACCGTCTACCAGATGTGGCTCGTCGCCGCCGATGGTCCGCACTCGGCGGGCACGATGGACGCCGGCGCGGTCACACCGTCGACGACGGCGGTGCTGCCGGACCTCGGCTCGTCGCAGTCACTGGCGTTCACCGTCGAACCGCCCGGCGGGTCCAAGGAACCGACCACGCCAGCGTTCGCCCAGCTCCCGCTGGCCTAGAACTCCAGGGTCGCGTCCGCGACGACGGCGAGCACGTCACGCATGTCGTGTCGGCGCCGCCATGCCCGTCGCTGCCGCATCGCCCCGTTGCCGTGCTCGACGACGGCGCTCAGGCTGCGGTGCACCAGGTCCTCGTCGCCGGCGACCTCGAGCGCCGGTCGCACCCAGTCGACCAGGTTCTGCAGCAATGTCTGCACCGGCGCGGCAGTGTTGCTGCGTAGGTCGACGCCGTGTCCGTCCAGGCCGTCCCGCGCGGCCTTCCAGTAGGCCGCCTTCAATGTCCAGGCATCCACCGTCGGTTGCGGGTCGCCGCGGTCCTCCTCCGCGAGCGCGGTCATCACCGCGGCGCGGGCCAACGCCGCGAGCAGGACTGTCTCCTCCACTGTCGCGGGCACGTCGGCGACCCGGATCTCGACGGTCGGGAAGTCGGCCGAGGGCCGCACGTCCCAATAGACCATGCCGTCGTCGCGGATCACCTCGGACTGCACCAGCATCTGCACCGCGGCGTCGTACTCCGCGGCGGAGTCGAAGTGCGGTGGCGGGCCGGCGCTCGGCCAGCGCGCCCACAGGACGCTGCGCCAGCTCGAGTGGCCCGTGTCGGCATTGCGGTAGATCGCCGAGTTCGCGGTCAACGCGAGCAACGCCGGCAGCCACGGGCGCAGGCGGTTCGACACCGCGACCGCCGCGTCCCGGTCCGGGACGGCGACATGCACGTGGCACCCGCTGATGCCTTGTTCATGGGCGATCATCCCGAACCGGTCGCCGATGTCCCGATAGCGCGGAGTGTCGGTGATCGGGAAGTCGTGCGGCAGTGTCGGGGGCAGTCCAGCCGCCAGCAGCCGCGCGCCGGCCTGATCGGCGGCGTCAGCGGCGGTGCGTCGCAGCCGGACCAGGGAGGTGTGGAGTTCGTCGGCGGTGTGCGCGACGTCCGTGGCCGTCTCGATCTGGCAGCTGGTGAGCTCGAGTTGCAGGTCGAGCCCCAACTGGGCGGCATGGTCGGCGACGTCGCGGTTACGGGGCAGCGGTGCGCCGGACTCCGGATCGACCAGGAGGAATTCTTCTTCGACGCCGATCGTCGGGATGTCTGCCATGGCCGTGCACAACCTGCTAAAAATTTTGATCCGGCCCGTCGGATGTGTTCAACGACGGGCCGGATCGGCGGGAAAAGTCTGCAGCGTTAATGCCCCTGCCGGATCCGGTTCAAACCTGTCCCTACGATCGGATCGTGGCCGATGAGTTCCGATTTGGTATCGGCGTGATGCGCGGTACGTCACGCCGGCAGCTGCACGATTTCGCACGTCAGGCCGAGGACCTCGGCTACGACGTGGTGCACGTGCCCGACCACCTGGGTGGCCCGGCACCGTTTCCGGTGATGACGGCGCTCGCGATGGCAACGTCGACGCTGCGGGTCGGCACGTTCGTCCTCAACGCGGCGTTCTATCGGCCGGCACTACTGACGCGTGACGTAACGGCGCTGCACGACGTGTCCGAGGGCCGCCTCGACCTCGGATTGGGCACGGGCTACGTCAAGGAAGAGTTCGACGCCGCAGGTATTCCGTTTCCGAGCGCCGGCGCGCGGGTCGAGCACCTGCGAGACACCTGCGCGTATCTGGCCGAGCACGCGCCCGATGTGCCGATCATGATCGCCGGCAACGGGGATCGGGTCCTGCGGATCGCGGCTCGAATGGCCGACATCGTGGGGCTCACCGGAGGGGACCGGGCGCCCGACGCCGACGAGGATCCGCTGGCAGATCGGATCGCGTTCGTGCGCGACGCTGCCGGTGACCGCTTCGACGCCCTGGAACTGAACATCGCGGTCACTGCGATGCCGCTGGACGGTTCCGGCATGCCGGACCTGACGATTCCGCGGCATTTCCTGCCCGGCCTGTCCGACGACGAACTGCTGCGCCATCCGGGGGTGCTGTCAGGGTCCGCGGCCGACATGGCCGACCGGATTCGCAGCTACCGCGACCGCTACGGCATCAGCTACGTGACGGTGCAGGATCGGCATGCCGAAGCCTTCGGCGAAGTCATCGCTCTGTTGAAATAGCTTGCTAGAGCCACAGATACAGCCCTGAGAGCAGCGCCCACATCCCCACGCAGTACGCCTCGAACGCGGCACGCAGCGCGATCGGCGCGTGCCGCAACTCCATGAAGTCGAGGCCGACGAGGCGCACCTTGATCGCGGCGATGCCGAGCACGAGGACGCCGACCGTCGAGCCGGTGCCGTGTTCGGCGCCCACCGCCCAGGAGACCACGGTGGCGGCGATCAGAACCAGCCAGCTCAGCCCGGCGCGGTTCGCGAGCAGCTTCAGCACCGTCATCGTCAGCTCACCAGATACAGGAGTGCGAACAGGAAGATCCACAGCAGGTCCACCAGATGCCAGAAGCATGCGGCGCCTTCGACCAGTGCGGTGCGGGTGGCGCTGAGCTCGTCACGTCGGGTCTGCGTGAGCAGAAACGTCAGTGCACCCACACCGAGGCAGACGTGGAACAGGTGCAGTCCGGTGAGGATGACGTAGTAGAGGTAGAAGTGATTGGCGCCCGGGCCGCGTCCCGCGTGGGCGAGCGAGACGTATTCGGTCACCTTGAGGGCGATGAAGATCAGACCGCAGGCTATCGCCGCACCGGCCGCGCGGGTGGCGATGGTGCGCTGCGCGGCGCGCATCGCGTTGAGAGCGAGCACGACGCACAGCGAGCTGGTCAACAGCACCAGCGTGTTGGTCACCCCGACGCCGATGTGCAGGGTGGTTCGCGCTTCGTCGAAAAGCTCTGGCGCTCTTGCCCGTTCGACGAGGAAGGTGACGAAGAACGCGCCGAACACCAGCATGTCGCCGAACAGGAAGACCCAGGTGCCACTTTCGGCAGGCACCCGGCGGACGGCGGCGGTCACCCGGACAGTGCCCGCTCGACCGTGATCGATTTCAGGATCACCGCCGTCGTGGTGAACAACCAGATCACGAGCACCAGCCCGGGGATGTAGAACGCGAACACCCCGTTCCACGCGAGCGGCCCGTCGTTGAAAACGACTACGACGCAACCGGGTAGCGACAGCGTGGCCACCCACAGGTTGAGGTAGCCGTACCAGCGCGGGAAGGTCGGGGTGTCGGCCTGGTCGGTGAACGCGGCGATGGCCAGGGTGATGTTCTGGACGATGATCGTCCCGACGATGCCGATGAACCACAGCCAGAAGACGTCGTTGAGCGCCTGGGTGAGTTCGGCGGATCGGCCTTCGGGGCGGAAGGCGGCCACCCCGAGGAAGAACTGCGGGAAGATCAGCGCCGGCACGAACACGGTGGCAGCCATCAACTGGGTGACGGACAGCATGCCCCAGGCGCCCTCGGCGCGCCGGACACGCAGCACGACCGCCGCGAGGAACGGCAGCGCGAGTGCGGCGCTGAGTAGTGCGCCGGAGACACCGAACCGGATCCAGAGTTTGTGGTCGACGAAGAACGTTGCGATTTCGTCGGCAGAGGCGGTCGGCGACAACGGCGGGAAGAGTTGCGCGACGCCGGAGAAACTGGCGCCGTAGAGAATGATCATGATGCTGCCCGACCAGGCGCCGATGCGTTGCAGTGTCAGCTCCACGCTCGGGACGCTACCGGCGGCTTCGCTGCGTTTTGTCATTTTTGCCATATCGGACGGACTGGGGTTCAGCGGTCGTTGCCCGGTAAGCTCCCAGCGTCGCCCCCGTAGCTCAGGGGATAGAGCACGGCTCTCCTAAAGCCGGTGTCGCAGGTTCGAATCCTGCCGGGGGCACTTTGTGATTGTATTGCGTCGGCTGATGGTTGACGTTTCTGTTTCGGGTGATGCCTGACAGTGTTTCGGCTGATGCTTGACAGTTGCTTCGGCTGATCCTTGACACTCCCTGGATGAGGGAGTTGAGCGTGGCTGAGCAGCGGTATCAGGCTGTGTTGGCAGTGATCAGCGATGGGTTGTCGATCTCGCAGGTCGCCTCGAAGGTAGGCGTGTCGCGGCAGACGTTGCATGCGTGGCTGGCGCGGTATGAGGCCGAAGGCCTGGAGGGCTTGGTGGATCGGTCGCATCGGCCGGTGTCGTGTCCGCATCAGATGTCGGCCGAGGTGGAGGCGGCGTTGTTGGAGTTGCGGCGATCGCGTCCGTACTGGGGTCCGCGGCGGTTGGTGTTCGAACTGGCCAAGCGCGGAGTGAGGCCGGTGCCCTCGGAGTCGTCAGCTTATCGGGCGTTGGTACGTGCGCAGATGATTGATCCGCATGCGCGGGACCGGCGTTCACGCAAATGGAAACGGTGGGAACGCGGCGCTGCGATGGAGTTGTGGCAGATGGACGTCGTGGGCGGGGTCGCTATGGCCGATGGCAGCTCAGCCAAGGTCCTCACCGGCGTCGATGATCATTCCCGGATGTGCGTGTGCGCCACGGTGATGGCTCGGGAGCGGACCCGCGCGGTCTGCGATGGTTTGCGTCGTGCGCTAGCCACCTACGGCGCGCCGACGCAGATCCTGACCGATAACGGCAAGGTGTTCACTGGCCGGTTTAACCATCCGCCGGTCGAGGTGCTCTTCGACGCGATCTGTCGCGAGCAGGGCATCGATCATCTGTTGACTCAGCCGCGTTCACCGACCACCACGGGGAAGATCGAGCGTTTCCATCGCAGTCTGCGCGCCGAGTTTCTCAGTGGCTGCGGCCCTTTCGTCACCATCAGAGTCGCGCAGCAGGCCCTCGATGAGTGGGTTCGGTTCTACAACACTGAGCGACCCCACCAGGCGTTGCAGATGGCCACTCCGGCCTCACGGTTCACCCCCGACGCGTCTGCGCCGGCGGCGGCGACGCTGCCACCGCCTCAGGGGCTGCATGGCGAACGGTGCGGGTCGGACTGGGTGAGTCGGCGGGTGACCACCAACGGCGTGGTCTGTGTGTCCTGGCAACAGGTCAGTCTGGGCCGCCACTACGCAGGATCGCGGTGCGACGTCCACGTCGACGGCGAGCTGCTGCGCTTCTACATCGGTGACGTCCTGGTCAAGACCGCCGCGCGCACGAGCACCGGAGAGGTAAGAAACAAGCGGGCCCTGCGCACCAGCGCACAGGCCTAGAACCACACACCGAGTGTCAAGGATCAACCGGAACACATCCGTCAAGAATCAACCGAAGCCGAACAGGGGCACTTTTTGTTGTACTGCGCCGGTTGATGCTTGACAGTGGCTTCGGCTGATCCTGGACACGCCCGCACTACCCCAAGACGATCGCGAAGCTCTTCGAGACGGGACAGCGTTTTCAGAACCGTCTGCACTCATTAGCTTTTGCTGCATGACATCAGTGCTCATCACCGGTTGCTCCTCGGGCTACGGCCTCGCCACTGCGAAACGATTCCTCGACGAGGGGTGGAACGTCATCGCCACCATGCGAACACCACGTCAAGACGTGCTGCCGAGCTCGGACCGGTTGCAGATCGTCGCACTCGACGTGACCGACCCGGACAGCATCGCGAACGCAATGCAGACCGCCGGGCCGATCGACGTCCTGGTCAACAACGCAGGGATCGGCGCTGTCGGAGCGTTCGAGGCCACCCCCATGGACACCGTGCGAGAACTGTTCGACACCAATACTTTTGGTGTGATGGCGGTGACCCAGGCGGTCGTGCCTCAGATGCGTCAACGCCGTTCGGGTGTCATCGTCAATGTCACCTCCAGCACCACTCTGGCGGCGATGCCCCTGGCCGCCGTGTACACCGCAAGCAAGTCCGCCATCGAAGGATTCTCTGGATCGCTGGCCCTGGAACTGGGGTACTTCGGAGTGCGGGTCAAGCTCGTCGAGCCCGGCTACGGTCCGTCGACCGCATTCACCAGCAACGGCACGGACCGCATGTCGGGCCTGATCCCCGAGGCGTACTTAACGTTTGCTGCCCCCATCATGGAGGCGTTCGGGCAGCAGGGCGAGGTGACCACCCCCGAGGACGTCGCCGACGTGGTGTTCGCGGCCGCCACGGACACGTCGGACCAGCTGCAGTACCCCGCCGGCCCCGACGCCGTGGCGCTGGCCCGACTGACCTGACCCTCCCCCGCTCGCACGTCGGCACCGACGGCCGGGCAGCGGCCGCGCTAGCGTCTGCGGCATGGGCGACACCGAACCGATGGAGGAGCTGATGTCGCTGCTGCGCCCCGAGGCGGTCCTGGCGAAGGTCATCACCGGTGACGGCCAGTGGGGTGTTCGGAAACCTCGGTACGGCGACCCTGCGTTCTGCGTGATGCTCGACGGGTCGTGCCTGCTGGAGCCCCATGGTCTCGACCCGATCGATCTGCATCGCGGGGACTTCCTGCTCTTCCCGCACACGCCGGCATTCATCATGCGCAGTCACTCGGACGCCACGGCGATCTTCACGCCGCTCGACCACTCAGGCGGCACACACCACGGCGGCACATCCGAGCCCATCAACATGCGCATGCTCGGCGGGTACTTCCGCTTCGACCCGGCCAGCGCAGCACTGCTGGTCGCGCTCCTCCCACCGGTCATCCTCGTCAGGGGCAACCAATCGGGTGCGGCGAGGTTGACCCGTCTGGTCGAGCTCATCGCCGAAGAAGCAGACACCGACGGCCCCAGCCGCGACGTCATCCTCAAGCGTCTCGTCGAGGTGCTCGTCATCGAAGCCGCGCGTATTCCTACCGCACCAGACTTGGGCAGCCGAGGTAAAGGATTGATCGCGGGCCTCGCCGACCCGGTACTCGCCCCCGCGCTGCGTGCACTGCACGCCGACGTGGCCCGCGGCTGGACTGTCGAACACCTCGCCCGCGTGGCCGCGGTATCTCGCGCAGTTTTCGCGCAAAGATTCACTCGCACAGTGGGTTTGACGCCCATGCAGTACCTTCTGGAATGGCGGGTGGCCTTGGCCAAGGACATGCTGGGGGTCGATCGGGCTACCGTCGCGCATGTCGCTTCGGTAGTCGGCTACCAGTCGGCGACTGCCTTCACGACTGCCTTCGCACGGGTGGCAGGGTGCCCGCCCTCGGAGTACGCCCGCCTCTCCGCTGAGAGATCGACCTACTCCCGCTGACTCGCCGCGATGTTGGCCATGGCCTTGGCGAGGAGCCGGTGCAGGGTGGCCAGTTCTCTCGGAGGGAGGCCGAGCATCCGGCGTTCGATGACGGCGGCGGCTTTCTCGATCTCGCCGAGCCTCCTACGCCCGGCCTTGGTGATCACCACATTGTGTTTACGCCGATCCTCCGGTGACCGGCGCCGTTCGATGAGCCCCTCGTCCTCGAGGCCGTTGAGCAACGCGACGACACCGGTGGCATCGATGCCCAGAGACCTGGGCAGCTCGGCCTGCGGCTGTTCACCAAGGTCGCGGAGCATTGTCAGCACCACCGCATGCCGCACCTTCATGCCGTGCGGAAGCAGATCGCCGTCAGCCTCGGTCTGCATGCGCCGCAGAATGTAATCCATCATCACGCCGACGATCTCCGGTGAACTCGCATTATTGCCGTCAGCGGAATCACTCATGTCACAAGACTACCTAGATGGCACTGATGGTTCGTGCATACCAACTACTTCTCGATGAGCGCTTCGGCGAGTTCTGCCAGTGCCGGCACCAGCGTGGATGGATCGGTAAGGATCTGCACAGCAACGTGATTGGCACCGGCTTCGATGTGCTCCCTCGAGCGCGCCGCGATGTGATCAACCGTGCCGTGCGCGATCATCGCATCGACGAGCGCGTCGCTGGCGGTACCGTCCATGTCGGCATCGGTGAAGCCAAGCCGCTTCCAATTGTTGCGGTAGTTGGCAAGCGAGAGATAGATCGCCAGCGCTTCACGCCCGATCTTCCGGGCCTGCTCGACGTCCGTGGTCATCACGACCTTCTGCTCCGGTGCCAGAAATGCTCCAGCGCCGACGATCTTTCGCGCCTCGGCAGTGTGCTCCGGGGTGGTCAGATAGGGATGCGCTCCTGCGCTGCGCGAAGCCGCGAGCTTCAGCACGCGGGGACCGAGAGCGGCGACCACTCGGCGATCCGCGGGCACGCCGTGCCGGTCCAGTTCGTCGAGATAGTCGTTGAGTGCGTCAAAGGGCTTCCAGTATTCAGCCAACGCTTCGGGATGTCCAGCACCGATTCCCAGGACGAAGCGACCAGGGTAGGCGTCGGCGATGCGGTGGTAGGACCGCGCCACATCGGCGGCGTTCGCGGTCCAGATGTTCACGATGCCGGTGGCGACGTGGAGTGTTTCGGTGGCCGCCAGAATCTCGTCGACCCAGGAAAGATCCGCGGGCGGAGACCCGCCCGCCCACAGGCCGACGTAGCCGAGCGCCTCGATGTCGCGCAGCTGCTGTCCGCTCAGGTCACGAAACATCTGGTAACTGCCGAAGACGCCATACGTCGGGATCGCGCTGTTGTCACTCGTATTGCTCATGCCAGGAGACTACGGGAATTTCTTGACGGTATTCAACGTAGTGATAGTTTGCATCGTACAAACGATATTTGAAAGGCTCACACCATGGCCCACCTCCTGCACATCGACTCCTCCATCCAGGGAGATGCCTCCATCAGCCGCAAGCTGACCGCGCACGCAGCGCGGCGGTGGACTCAGGCTCATCCCGGTGGAACAGTGACCTATCGCGACCTGGCCGCGGAGCCCGTCCCCCACTTCGACGCGGTGAGCGGCCTGGCCCGCAACATCCCGGCTGACCAACACACCCCCGCACAGGCCGAATCCTTCGCGCTGTCACGTCGATTGGTCGATGAGATCACAGCGGCCGACACTGTGCTTCTGGGCTTGCCGCTCTACAACTACGGCGCCCCCAGCATCGTCAAGTCCTGGGTGGACCACATCATCGCCGCAGGGCTGTCGTTCGATCCCGCCACTGGCGCCGGACTCCTGGGCGACACCGAGTTCATCGTGCTGGAGAGCCAAGGCGGCGGATACGGCGCGGGCACTCCGCGAGAGGGCTGGGACCACGCCGGCAATTGGCTCGTCCACGGCGTCTCCCCCACCGGCCTCTCGCCACGCATCATCACCGCCGAACTGACGATGGCACCGGTGAATCCGGCCATGGCGGAGTTGATTCCGCTGCACGAGAAGAGCCTCGCGGCGGCCTTGGCCGAGATCGACTCGCTGTGGGCCGACGCCACCGCCTGATCCCCCGAACCCTCCCACCTTCGAACAGGAACATCATGAACATCGGTTTCATCGGCGCCGGAATGATCGGAAAAGCCGTCAGCACCCAACTCGCCAAAGCCGGCCACGACGTCCTGGTCAGCAACAGCCGCGATCCCGAGACCCTCAGGGAGACATTCGATCCCCTCGGCATCAGCGTCGGCACTGCGGCCGATGCCGCCTCCCGCGACATTGTGTTCCTCGCGGTGGCCTGGCGTGACATCCCCACCGCCCTGGCCGGCGTGGATCTCGCCGGTAAGACACTGATCGACACCAACAATCCGATCATCATGCCGGGCTTCACCCGCGCCGACACAGGCGGAAAGACCTCGAGCGAAGTCATCCAAGATCTCGCTCCCGGTGCCCATGTGGTCAAGGCGTTCAACCACATGCTGCACAGCAGCTACGACGAAGGCCCCACGGTCGATGGCGCGCCCAAGGTGCTCTTCCACTCCAGCGACCACGACGACGCTCACGCCGTGGCGGCTCAGCTCATCGAAGATCTGGGGTATGTGCCCATCAACCTCGGCGGTCTCGTGACCGGCGGAGTCCTGCACGAGTCGCCGGGCGCGCTGGCAGGACGGGTGTTCGTGGAGCCCGCGGCACGGCGGGGCTAGCCGTTCGGATGGTCTCTGGGTCTAGCGGGGCTTACGGGATCACGTGACGTTGCCAAGCGTCGCATGTCACGCCTTTAATATTTAGCACCGCTAATTCGGAATAGCGTCGCTATTATCGTCGTTCGACCTGAGGGTTAGCGTTGCTAACACATACGTCAAACGAAGGAGCTTGTGATGGACATCGACTTCTTGATCCGCGGCGGCGCGCTCGTCACCGTGCTCGGTACCGGCGTCGTGTACGGCACTGACGTGTTCTGCGCGATGGCCATACGTCCCGCGCTGGCACACGTCGGCGACGACGCACTCGTGGCGGTGATGGGTCAGGTGCACCGCTACGGAGACCGCCGCATGCCACTGCCTGGAGTGCTTGGCATCGCCGGTGCGGTGGTACCTACCGTCGCCGGCGCCGTGGCCGGGCACTGGGCCCAGACCGTCGCAGCGGGCACCGCCTCGGTGGCTCTACTCATGTGGCTCGTGCTCTACACCCGCGTCAGCGCACCGATCAATCGCCAACTGACCGCGGCCGCCGAAGCGGGGCGCACACTCACGAACGGTCGCGCACTGCAAGCTAAGTGGGAGTCCATCATCACCGCGCGGGCCGTCCTGCAGGGCGTAGCGGTCGCCGCAGCGTGCGCCGGACTGCTGAGCTGAGCGCGTCGTGATCACCATCGGCTACGTCCTCGCCGGCCTTCTCGCCGCCGCCATCATCGCCATCGGCGCCAGGTTTCTCGTCGCCCCGGGCGCCGCCGCCGCGGGCTACGGCGTCCTCCTCGGTACCGGGGACCCATCCGGCGCCCGCGCCTATCTCAGCGTCAAGGGCATCCGCGACATCGCCACCGGGCTGATCGTCATCGTGCTCCTGCTGGCCCACGCCACCCACCTCGTGGGTTGGGTGATGCTGGCGGCCACCGTGATTCCGCTCGGTGACGCCGTCATCGTGCTCCGGAACGGAGGCGCCCAATCCATCGCCTACGGAGTGCACGCCGGGACCGCCGCGGTCATGGTCCTCACCGCTGCACTGCTGCTCGCCTCGTGACGACGTCAGTTACCCCGGGTCTCGATCACCCGCGTGGCGATGTCGGTCAGCTTCGTGTTGCTGTCCTGCGACAGGCGCCTCAGCATGTCGAACGCCGCCACATCGTCGACGTTGTAGCGCTCCATGATGATGCCCTTGGCTTGACCGATGCGATCCCGCGTGGACAGCGCCGACTGCAACTGCTCGTGATGGCGGCTGGCAAGGATCGCGGCGGCCGCATGGGCCGCCAGGACCGCACCGATGTTCTCGTCAGCGGCACTGAACGCGTTCGGCTTCACAGCGAACAAATTCAGCGCACCCGCCGTTTGCGAGCTGGTGTACAGCTTGAACGACAAGCCGCTACGCACCCCCAACTCGGCGGCGGCCGCCGAGTAGCGCGGCCAGCGCGGATCGGCGGCGAAGTCGTCGCAGCGCACGATGGTCTCCTCGAGAGCGGCCTCCAAGCACGGACCCTCGTTGAACTTCATCTGCAGCCGGTCCAGCTCGTTCGGCAGCTCGGAGGTGCCGGCGACGGACTCGAAGCGCCCCGCCTTGCCGACGAACAGGATGCCGGCCGCGTCGGTGCCGGGAATCAGCTCCAGCACCTCTCTGGTGACATCGGACAGCACGTCGTCAACGCTGCGTGGCGAGGCGACCGCTCGAGCAAGCTCGGCCATCCGCTGTGCCAGATCGCGGTTGGTCGAACCGGTCATGACCTCGTGAACTCCATCATCGAAGGGAACCGTACACCGAGCAGGGTTTGCTTCGCTGGCACGCGGGCAATGCAGGGCCGCAGGCAGGGGCCTCGGTCGACCGAAGCGCCTGTCAGGTCTCGTCGGTTCAGCCAACAGCCGACGAGACCGCCTAACCCCTGTCACTCTGCTAATTGAAGTAGTAGCGTCACGCCGGTGAGCACAGCCGGCGTCTGGATTCTGGGCGGCTATCAAACCGACTTCGCGCGCAACCTCGACCGTGAGGGGGCGGACTTCGCCGGACTCACGGCGGAGGTCGTCGAAGCCACCCTGACCGCCGCGCACGTCGACGCCGCAGCGATCGGCGTCGTGCACGTGGCGAATGCGTTCGGCGAGCTGTTCGCCCGCCAAGGTCACCTCGGCGCGATGCCGGCGACCGTCTGCGACGGCCTGTGGGATACCCCCGCCACCCGCCATGAAGCCGCCTGCGCATCCGGCAGCGTCGCCACGCTCGCCGCCATCGCCGACCTCCGGTCCGGGGCCTACGACAGCGCCTTGGTGATCGGCGTCGAGTTGGAGAAGACCGTGCCCGGCGACACCGCGACGGCCATCCTGGGCACCGCGGCGTGGACGGGCCACGAGGGAGCCGACGCGAAATACATGTGGCCGCACATGTTCGACACCGTCGCAGCCGTTTACGACCGTCGCTACGGCATCGACGACGCGCATCTGCGCGCCATCGCCGCACGCAACCTCGCCAACGCGCGGGCGAACCCGAACGCGCAGACCCGGTCGTGGGCCGTACCGCAGCCGCTCACCGCCGACGACGTGAGCAACCCGCCCGTCGAGGGCAGGCTGCGTCGCTTCGACTGCAGCCAGATCACCGACGGGGGCGCCGGCATCGTGCTGGTCACCGACGGCTGGCTGCGCGCTCATCCGTCGGCCCGGCCGCTGGCCCGCATCGACGGCTGGGGCCATCGCACCGTGGGTCTGGGGCTGGAGCAGAAGCTGCGACGCTCTGCGGACTCGCCCTACGTGCTACCCCACGTTCGGTCAGCCGTGCAGGATGCCTTCCAGCGCGCGCAGGTCACCCTCGACGGCATCGACGGGTTCGAGGTGCACGACTGCTTCACCCCCAGCGAGTACATGGCCATCGACCACATCGGGCTGACCGAGCCGGGACAGTCGTGGCAGGCCATCGAGAGCGGCGACATCGACCCCGGCGGCCGATGCCCCATCAACCCCAGCGGCGGGCTCATCGGCGGCGGGCATCCCGTCGGCGCGTCCGGGGTACGGATGCTGCTCGACGCCGCCCGCCAGGTGAGCGGAACCGCAGGCGGCTACCAGGTCGACGGCGCAACCACCTTCGGCACCCTCAACTTCGGTGGCAGCACCGCCACCACCGTCAGCTTCGTCGTCGGGAGACATTCATGAGCCTGCGCACCCATCCCGAGGTGGTCGCCACCTTCCTGTCCACCCTGCCGCCAGACGACGACCACCCCTATCGCACCGGCCCGTGGCGGCCACAAACGACCGAGTGGGACAGCGACGACCTCGAGGTCGTCGCAGGCACCGTTCCCGACGATCTGGATGGCGTGTATCTACGCAACACCGAGAACCCTCTGCACCCCGCGCTGAAGAACTACCACCCTTTCGACGGTGACGGCATGCTGCACATCGTCGGATTCCGGGACGGAAAAGCGTTCTACCGCAATCGGTTCGTTCGTACCGACGGGTTCCTCGCGGAGAACGAGGCGGGCGGGCCGCTGTGGCCGGGCATCGCCGAGCCGATCGAACTGTCTCGCCGCGACCACGGCTGGGGCGCAAGGACATTGATGAAGGATGCGTCGTCGACCGACGTGATCGTGCATCGCGGGGTGGCGCTGACCAGCCACTACCAATGCGGGGACCTGTATCGCATCGATCCGTGTACCGGCGATGCGCTGGGCAAGGAGAACTGGAACGGCGGCTTCCCCCGCGACTGGGGAGTGTCCGCGCACCCCAAGGTGGACGGCGGCGATCTGCTGTACTTCAGCTACAGCAAGCAGGCGCCGTACCTGCGCTACGGCGTGGTCAGCGATGCCGGCGACGTGGTGCACAGCGTCGACGTCGAACTCCCCGGCCCACGCCTGCCCCACGACATGGCGTTCACCGAGAACTACGTGATACTCAACGATTTCCCACTCTTCTGGGATGCCGCTCTGCTCGAGCACGACATCCACCTACCGCGCTTCCACCGGGACACCCCGTCCCGCTTCGCGGTGATCCCGCGTCGCGGAGACGCCTCCCAGATCCGCTGGTTCGAGGCAGACCCCACCTACGTGCTGCACTTCCCCAACGCCTACGAGGACGGCGACGACATCGTGCTCGACGGGTTCTTCCAGGGCGACCCCGAACCCGCGGACAACGGGATGGGCAACAAGTGGCAGCGCGCCTTCCGGTTCCTCGCCCTCGACCGGATGCAGGCCCGGCTGCACCGCTGGCGGTTCAATCTCGTGACGGGCGAGGTCCGCGAGGAGCAATTGACCGACAGCATCAGCGAATTCGGCATGATCAACCCTGACTATGCGGGCCGTGCCCACCGCTACACCTACGCGGCGACGGGCAAGCCGTCCTGGTTCCTGTTCGATGGACTGCTCAAGCACGATCTGCACACCGGCCGCGAGGAACGGTTCGCGTTCGACGACGGCGTCTACGGCAGCGAGACCGCGATGGCGCCCCGCCCCGGCGGTACCGCAGAAGACGACGGGTACCTCGTCACGTTGACCACCGACATGAACACCGACGCCTCGTACTGCCTGGTGTTCGACGCAGCCCGGGTGGCCGACGGGCCGGTGTGCACACTCAAACTGCCCGAACGGATCTCGAGCGGCACCCACTCCACGTGGGCAGCCGGGTCGGAGTTGCCCCGCTGGCGCGACAGCGATTCGGCCGCCGCTGCGATCAGGTTGTGACCGACGCCCCGAACTCCGTCGCACGGATGCTGGGTGTCCTCGGCGACGAATGGAGTCTGCTGATCGTCCAGCAGACCCTGCTCGGCGCCTCGCGCTACGGCCATTTCGTCGATGCTCTTCCCGTCTCGCACGCCGTGTTGTCGGGGCGACTGCGCACCCTGGTCACCGGAGACCTGTTGACCCGCCGTGAATACCAACAGCATCCGAGCCGAGTCGACTACACGGTCACCTCGAAGAGCCGCGCCCTGTGGCCGATGCTCACCTCGATCTGGGAGTGGGAGCGCAGCTGGGTGCCTGAACATTCGCGCCCGCTGCCGGCGATGCGCCACAGCTCCTGTGGCGCGCTCTTCGCGCCGAGGCTGACCTGCCGGTCGTGCGAGACCCCCGTCGTCTCGGAGAAAGAGCTTCTGGCGCAATGGGGCCCGAGCGGGGGCTGGGAGCGCTCCGTCCCGTCGGCCACGACTCGTCGCCGGTCCGCTGAGCGGCGCGCCGGTGTGCTGTTCCCGCAGACGATGACGGTCATCGGTGACCGCTGGGGCTTCGCCGTTCTGGTCGCCGCGTTCGTCGGGATAGGCAGGTTCACCGACTTCCAGAACGAACTCGGCGCGCCGACGGCCACCATCTCCGGACGGTTGGCCGTCTTCACCGCCGAAGGAATTCTGCACACGGTCGCCGGCCGTTACGTGCTGACCGACAAGGGGCGAGCGCTGCTGCCCGTCGTCGTCTGCGCGCTGGCATGGGCGCAGCGCTGGTACCCCGATCCCGACGGGCCGGCCGTCCGCGTCACCCACGTGGCGTGCGGGCACCGGTTCGATCCGAGGCTCACCTGCGATCAATGTCTCGAACCGCTGCGCGGGGCGCAGATAATGACGTCATGACGACGCTCGCGAACCGGACGACGACCGCGCTCCTCGTGGTCGATGTCCAGAACGATGTCGTCGCCGGCGCTTTCCGGCGAGACACCGTGGTGGCCAACATCGCTCGGCTGGTCGAGCGTGCACGCCGGCGCGACCTTGCCGTCGTGTGGGTGAGACACCATGATGACGACCTGCGTCATGGCAGCGACGGCTGGCAGATCGTCGCCGAGCTGTCCCCTGCTGACGACGAGCCGATCATCGACAAGACCTACGGAGACGCGTTCGAAGCGACCCAACTGGAGCGAACGCTGGCCGACCGCGGTGTGGGCCGGCTGATCGTGACCGGGGCGGAAACCGATGCGTGCGTGCGCAGTACGTTGCACGGCGCGTTCGTGCGCGGCTACGACGTCACCCTCGTCGCCGACGCCCACACCGCGGGCGACAAGACGTCGTGGGGCGCTCCCCCGGTGCCGGCAGTCATCGACCACACGAATCTGTACTGGTCGTATCAGGCCGCCCCCGGACGCGTGGCCGCCGTCCTCCCCACCGATGCGATCTCGTTCTCCGACAGCTGACATCAGGGACCCGAAACCTCTTGGCACTCCCTGATGTCGAGTGCTAATCTCGCTGGTGCACAGTGATTTGGTCGCCCGCCAGGGTGGCGGGCTCTGGATGACATAGGAGGTGAATTACTGTGCTTCGCTTTGATCCGTTCAGTGACCTTGACTCTCTGACCCGGGGCTTGCTGACCAGCCAGACCGGATCAAACCGTGTCCCACGCTTCATGCCGATGGACCTCTGCAAGATCGACGACCACTACGTGCTGACCGCTGATCTGCCCGGCGTCGATCCGGGTTCGGTCGACGTGAACGTCGACAACGGCACGCTGACCATCTCTGCCCACCGCACCGCCCGCTCCGACGAGTCGGCGCAATGGCTGGCCAACGAGCGTTTCTTCGGCGGCTATCGCCGGCAACTCTCCCTCGGCGACGGGATCGACACCAGCGCGATCTCGGCGACCTACGAGAACGGGGTGTTGACGGTGACCATCCCGGTCGCCGAGAAGGCCAAGCCGCGCAAGGTGGAGATTCAGCACGCCGGCGCGCAGACGTCCATCTCTCCCACGACCGTCGACGCCGAGTAACACCGACTGAAGTCGCTGCGGTCCAACCGGATTCGTCCGGTTGGACCGCACAGTCGCATGACTACGTCAACGCCGCGGCAGCGTCAGGACGAATCGCGCCCCGTGCCGGTGCGCCACGTTGACCAGATCCCCGCCGTGCGCCCGCGCAAGAGCCCGGGCGATCGGCAGGCCCAGCCCGGCGCCGCCGCGGTCGCGGTCGCGCGCCTCGTCGAGGCGTACCAGTCGCTCGAAGATCCGTTCTCGCTGCTCGTCGGGGACACCGGGCCCGGTGTCGGTGACGGTGAGCACGGCACGCGCACCGTCCGCGCGGGCGTCGATGTCGATGACCCCGCCCGCCGGGGTGTGCCGACGGGCGTTGTCGACGACGTTCGCGAGGATCTGGGCGATGCGCAGAGGGTCGGCGACGACCGGCAGCATCGCGTCGCCGCTGCGTCGGATCTGCAGGCCCGGGGCGAGCACGGCGCTGCGGTCCCGCTCGGCGTCGGCCAGGGCCACCAGGTCGCAGGTCTGCAGATCCAGCGGTGACCCGGCGTCGATGCGGCTGAGGTCGAGCATGTCGGCGACCAGCCTTCCCGCCCGGCGCGCCTCACTGAGCACCAACTCGGCGCGGTGCCGCTGGCGCGCGGACTCGGGATCGTCATGCTGGATGGCTGATGACAGGAGTTGGTCTGCGGCAGCGTGGATTCCGGCGATCGGCGTGCGGAGTTCGTGCGCGGCATCGGCCAGGAACCGGCGGGTGGCGCCTTCTGCCTGTGCGGCGGCCTGCGCCGACTGGTGGGCACGATTCTCGGAATACTGCAGCGCATCCACCATGGTGTCGAAAGCGGCTGCAGCGCGGCCCAACTCAGTATCGGGACGGTCCGGTCGCACCCGCCTGGCGCGGTCGCCGGCAGCGATCGACTCGGCGACCTGAGTCAGGCGGGTCAGCGGCAGCATCGTGGCGCGGGCGATCAGCGTCACGCCGAACGCGGTGACCAGCAGCACCGCGATGCCCGCGACCACCATCAGGATGCGCAACTGCCGCAGCAGCGCCGACGTCGCCGTCCTGGTTTTCCTCGCGGTCCTGCTCGTCGTGCTCGGCGTGGTCATCGACGTGTTGATCGGCGCCCAGGCCCGGCGCGACCTCAACAATCGCCTACAGGCGGGCGTCACCCGCGTCGATGC
>NZ_QJUA01000002.1 GCF_003254575.1 Mycobacterium kyogaense
GGGCAGCCGCCATCCGGATATCCATCGCCGTCACCTTCTGGGCCATGAACCATGCTGGTCCAGCCCTACTCAGGTGTCAGCGATGTCCCGAGACATACAACTGTCAGCGATGTCCCCGAACAGAACACGTCGCTCAGCGACGGCAACCACGCCGAAATCACGCGTAGGTGACCGTCACGGGGCAGTGATCGGACCAGCGCAGCGCATACGCGGCGGGCCGTTCGGTGCGCACCCCGGCCGCGCGCGCCGCCAACCCCGCAGTGGCCAGGTGGTAGTCGATGCGCCAGCCGGCGTCGTTGTCGAACGCCTTACCCCGCCACGACCACCACGCATACGGCCCGGGCTGGTCCGGATGCGCCGCCCGCACCACGTCCACCCATCCCGTGGCCAGCAGCTCGGTCAGCCACTGGCGTTCCTCGGGCAGGAAACCGGCCTTCTTGACGTTGCCCTTCCAGTTCTTGATGTCGTGCTCGGTGTGCGCGATGTTCCAGTCCCCGCACAGCACCGCATCGCGGCCGTCGGCGCGCAGCGCCGACATCCGCTGCGCCACTGCAGCCATGAAGCGTTCCTTCTCCCGCTGCCGCTCGGTGTCGGCCTCACCGGTCGGGAAGTACACGCTGCCCACCGTCACACCGCCGGTGTCCACCTCGATGTAGCGGCCGTGGGCGGCGAACTCGTCGGCGCCGCAGCCGATCCGCACCTCGTCGTGGACGGTCCGGGACACCACCGCGACGCCGTTGCGACCCTTGACGTGCGGCGCGGCCGAGGCCAGGTGCCAGCCGTCGGCGAGCAGCGGCGCCAGCGCCTCGGCCACCTGGTCGTCGTCGGCGCGGGTCTCCTGCAGGCACACCACGTCGGCGTCGGTCTGCGCGAACCACGGCAGCAGGCCGCGGTTGTCGTCCGAGCGCTGCTTGATCGCGGCACGGATGCCGTTGACGTTGACTGTGCTGATCGTGAGGGGACGCGTCACGGCCGTCGACCCTAGCGGCCGTTCTTGCGGTACCGGCGGTATCACCTTAGGGTCGGGCGCTATGAGCAAACGCGCGCCCATCCACCTCGGCTCCGGGGAACCGGTGTTGCTCCTGCACCCGTTCATGATGTCGAACAACGTGTGGAAAGACGTCGCCCCGGCGCTGGCCGACACCGGCCGCTACGAGGTGTACGCGCCGACGATGGCAGGCCACCACGGCGGCAGCCCCAACCGCTCCTGGCTGCTCGACAGCGGCACCCTCGCCGACGACATCGAGCGCCACCTCGACCGCCTCGGGTGGGACAGCGCCCACATCGTCGGCAACTCGCTCGGCGGCTGGGTGGCCTTCGAACTCGAACGCCGCAACCGGGCCCGGTCCCTGGTCGGCATCGCCCCGGCCGGCGGGTGGCACCGCTGGACCCCGGCGAAGTACGAGATCGTGGCAAAGTTCGTGCTGGGCATGCCCGTCTGGGTGGTGGCCAAGCTGCTCGGAGCGCGCGCGGCGCAGGTGCCCGGCGCTCGATTCCTCACCAGCGTCCCGGTCAGTGCCCGCCCCGACGGCATCACCGACGCCGACATCCTCGAGATCATCGACGACGTCCGACACTGCCCGGCCTATTACCAGCTGCTGGTCAAGGCGCTGTTGATGCCGGGGCTGATGGAGCTCGCCGACTCCTCGACGCCCACCTATCTGGTGGTGTGCGAGAAAGACCGGGTGCTCCCCCACCCGCGGTTCACCGCGCACTTCCGCAAACATCTGCCTCGATCCACCCGCTTCACCACACTCGACGGTGTCGGCCACATTCCGATGTTCGAGGCGCCCGAGCGGATCGCCGACGTGATCCGCGAATTCCTCGACGAACAGACCGGCCCGCAGCGCGCCATCAGCTGAACCCGGTGGCACCCGATCCGCCGGGTGCGTTATTCTTCGTCACGGTCATGAGTGCCAGCGTCAAGCCCCGGCTTGCTGGCCGGCAACCCTCCAACCGCGGTGGGGTGCCCCGGGAGACGACCAGGTTGAGTAGCCGAATACGGCTATAAGGCAAGCGCGGGTCCGCTGTGAAACGGGCCCCCCGTTCACGGAGGAGACATCGATGAGCCTCGATGAGTTCGGTGATGCTCAGGAAGACCCCACCAGTCGGTGGGCGTTCGAAACCAAACAGGTCCACGCCGGCCAGGCACCCGACACCGCCACCGGGGCGCGGGCACTGCCGATCTACCAGACCACCAGCTACGCATTCCGCGACACCGACCACGCCGCAGCGCTGTTCGGGCTGGCCGAGCCCGGCAACATCTACACGCGCATCATGAACCCGACCCAGGACGTCGTCGAGCAGCGCATCGCCGCTCTCGAGGGCGGCGTCGCGGCATTGTTCGTGTCCTCCGGGCAGGCCGCGGAGGCGTTCGCGATCCTCAACCTGGCTCAGAACGGCGACCACATCGTCTCGAGCCCGCGGCTCTACGGCGGCACCTACAACCTGTTCCACTACTCGCTGCCCAAGCTCGGCATCGAGGTCAGCTTCGTCGACAACCCCGACGACCCCGAATCGTGGCGAGCGGCGTTGCGCCCCAACACCAAAGCCTTATTCGCCGAGACGATCTCCAATCCGCAGATCGACGTGCTCGACATCCCGATGGTCTCCGCGGTGGCCCACGAAGCCGGGGTGCCGCTGATCGTCGACAACACGATCGCCACGCCGTACCTGATCCAGCCGCTGCGCCACGGCGCCGACATCGTCGTGCATTCGGCCACGAAGTACCTCGGCGGGCACGGCACCGCGATCGCCGGCGTGATCGTCGACGGCGGCACTTTCGACTGGACCAACGGGCGCTTCCCCGGGTTCACCGAACCGGACCCGAGCTACCACGGCGTGGTGTTCGCCGAACTCGGCGCACCGGCGTTCGCGCTCAAGGCCCGCGTGCAACTGCTGCGCGACTTGGGTTCGGCCGCATCGCCGTTCAACGCATTCCTGATCGCCCAGGGCCTGGAGACGTTGAGCCTGCGCATGGAGCGTCACGTCGCCAACGCCCAGCGGGTGGCCGAGTACCTGGCCGGCCACGACGCCGTGATGTCCGTCAACTACGCGGGCCTGCCCAGCTCACCCTGGTACGAGGTGGGAAAGAAGTTGGCGCCCAAGGGGACCGGCGCGGTCCTGGCGTTCGAGCTGGCAGGCGGTGTGCCCGCGGGCAAGGCGTTCGTCGACGCGTTGACGCTGCACAGCCACGTCGCCAACATCGGTGACGTGCGCTCGCTGGTGATCCACCCGGCGTCCACCACCCATCAACAGCTTTCGGCCGACGAGCAGCTCGCCACCGGCGTGACACCCGGGCTGGTGCGACTCGCGGTCGGCATCGAAGGCATCGACGACATCCTGGCCGACCTCGAGAGGGGCTTCGCCGCGGCGCAGCGCGCCGGCGGCACCGCCGATGCGCAGCTGCTCGAGGTGCAGACGTGACCGTCATGGATGTGGTGAACGATCGCGTGGCGCTGCCGCCCGAAGGCGAGATCGGCATCGTCGACATCGGATCGCTCACTCTCGAGAACGGCGCGGTGCTCGACGACGTCTCGATCGCGGTGCAGCGCTGGGGTGAGCTCTCGCCGGAGCGGGACAACGTGGTGGTGGTGCTGCACGCGCTCACCGGCGATTCGCACATCACCGGTCCGGCGGGCCCCGACCACCCGACTGCCGGGTGGTGGGACGGCGTGGCGGGCCCCGGCGCCCCGATCGACACCGATCGCTGGTGCGCGATCTCGACCAACGTGCTGGGCGGCTGCCGCGGCTCGACCGGGCCGAGCACTATCGCACCGGACGGAAAAGCCTGGGGCTCACGGTTTCCGGCGACAACGGTCCGCGACCAGGTGGCCGCCGATGTCGCGGTGCTGGAACGGCTGGGCATCTCCGATGTCGCGGCTGTGATCGGTGGCTCCATGGGTGGCGCCCGCGCCCTCGAGTGGATCGTCAGTCACCCCGACGATGTCCGCGCGGCGCTGGTCCTCGCGGTCGGCGCGCGGGCCACGGCCGACCAGATCGGTACGCAGAGCACGCAGGTCGCCGCGATCACCTCGGATCCGAATTGGTGCAACGGCGACTATCACGACACCGGGCGCTCACCCGATGCCGGCATGGAGATCGCCCGTCGCTTCGCCCACCTGACCTATCGCGGCGAGACCGAGCTCGACGAGCGGTTCGGCAACGATGCGCAACCCGGTGAAGACCCCACCGCGGGTGGCCGGTACTCCGTGCAGAGTTACCTCGAGTACCAGGGCCGAAAGCTGGTGTCGCGCTTCGACGCCGGCACCTACGTGGCGCTGACCGACGCCCTGTCCAGTCACGACGTCGGCCGCGGACGCGGTGGGGTGGCAGCCGCCCTGGCGGGCTGCCCGGTGCCCACCGTCGTGGGTGGCATCACCTCCGACCGGCTGTATCCGCTGCGGCTGCAACAGGAATTGGCGGATCTCCTGCCGGGTTGCGACGGGCTCGACGTCGTCGAGTCGGAGTTCGGGCACGACGGCTTCCTGGTGGAGACCGATGCGGTGGGCGTACTGATCCGACGCACACTGGAGTTGGCCGGCCGGTGAGTGGTTCGGCACAGCGACGGTCGCTGTCCTTCGGCGCCGAGGCCGCCGCCTACGAGCGCGGCCGCCCGTCCTACCCGCCGGAGGCCATCGACTGGCTGCTTCCCCACGGCGCACACACCGTGCTGGATCTCGGCGCGGGCACCGGAAAGCTGACCACGCGCCTGGTCGAGCGTGGCCTCGACGTCGTCGCCGTGGATCCCATTCCGGAGATGCTCGAAGTGCTGCGCGTGTCACTTCCCGACACGCCCGCGCTGCTCGGCACCGCCGAGGAGATCCCTCTGCCGGACAACAGTGTCGACGCCGTGCTGGTCGCCCAAGCCTGGCATTGGTTCGACCCGGCTCGCGCGGTCGAGGAGATCGCCCGGGTGCTACGTCCCGGCGGACGGCTCGGCATGGTGTGGAACAACCGCGACGAAAGATCCGGCTGGGTCAAGGATCTCGGGCAGATCATCGGCCACGAGGTCGACCCGTTCACGCAGACGGTGGAGCTGCCCGCACCGTTCGCCGATGTGTCGCGACACCAGGTCGAATGGACCAGCTACCTGACGCCGCAGGCCTTGATCGACCTGGTGGCCTCCCGCAGCTACTGCATCACCTCGCCCGAGCAGGTGCGTACCCGCACGCTGGACCGGGTGCGCGAACTGCTGTCCACGCACCCGGCTCTGGCGAACTCCACGGGCCTTGCGTTGCCGTACGTCACCGTCTGCGTGCGCGCGACCCTGTCCTGAGGCCTACGCCGCCCGGGCGCGCTCCCGAAGTGCGGTGCGCAGCCCACGCTTCGGCGTTCCCGGGGTGGGTTCGACGCGGCCGAATCGCCGCTCCGAGGCCGTTTCCGGGGCGTCGTCGCTAGGGGCCTTGAGGTACTTGTCCGGCAGCGCGAGCTTGAGGATCGTCCAGAACGACTGCCAGTACTGCCGCAGCAGCGGGCCGGTGGTGTACGGCAGGTCGTACTTCTCGCACAGATCTTTGACTCGCACGCTGATCTCGGCGTACCGGTTGCTCGGCAGATCCGGGAACATGTGGTGCTCGATCTGGTAGCAGAGGTTGCCGCTCATGAATGCCATGACGGGACCGGCGTGGAAGTTCGCCGAGCCCAGCATCTGGCGCAGGTACCATTCGCCGCGGGTCTCGTTCTCGAACTCCTCTTCGGTGAATTTCTCTGCGCCGTCGGGGAAATGACCGCAGAAGATCACCATGTACGCCCAGTAGTTGCGAATGAAGTTGGCCACCGCATTGCACTTGAGCGTGTGCTTCCAGTTGGTTCCGGTCAGCGCCGGGAAGACGATGTAGTCCTTGCCGACCTGCTTGCCGACCTTGCGGCCGATGACCTTGAGGTCTCGCAGCACCTCGCCCCTGGACTTCTCACCCTTGCGGTACTTCGTCACCTCGACGCCGTGCAGGGCCACACCCCATTCGAAGAACGTCCCGAGTAGCAGGTTGTAGATCGGGTTGCCGATCATCCACCGTTCCCAGCGCTGATCACGCGTGAGCCGCATGATGCCGTAGCCGATGTCATCATCGAGCCCAACGACATTCGTGTACTTGTGGTGGATGAAGTTGTGCGACTTCTTCCACTGCACCGACGGTGAGGTGGTGTCCCATTCCCATTCGGTCGAGTGGATTTCCGGATCGTTCATCCAGTCCCACTGGCCGTGAGTGATGTTGTGGCCGAGCTCCATGTTCTCGATGATTTTCGCCGTCGCCAGCATTGCCGTGCCGGCCACCCGGGCGATTCGACTGCTGCTCGCGAACAGTGAGATGCGGCCGCCCGCCGCCAACGCACGCTGCAGCTGGATGGTGCGCCGGATGTACCGGGCGTCGCGCTCACCGCGGGATTCCTCGATGTCGGCGCGTATCTGGTCGAGTTCGGCCGCGAGATTCTCGACGTCCTCTTCGGTGAGGTGCGCGTAGGCCTTGATGTCGGTGATCGCCATGGGTTCTCTCCTCAGATCTTGATGGTGCAGTCACCGGAGGCGGTGGATATGCATGTCTGGATACGGTCGCCCGCACCGTGTTCCTGCCCGGAACGGATGTCCCGGACGTGCCCCTCTTCGAGCGGGAGCACACAGGTCTGGCAGATACCCATCCGGCAGCCGAACGGCATCTGAAGCCCGGCGTCCTCGCCGGCCTGCAAAATGGTTGTCGCACCGTCGATCTCGACGGACTTGTCGGAGATCGCGAAGTGCACGGTGCCGCCTTCTCCGCCTTTGTCGGTGGCCGCGATCGTGAACCGCTCCATGTGCAGCTGGTCGGCCAGGTCGTGTTCTTCCCACACCTCTTCGGCTGCGTCGAGCATCGCCGACGGCCCGCACACCCATGCGGATCGCTTCTGCCAGTCCGACACGATCTGGTCGAGTTCGGTGAGCTCGACCTTGCCGTCCTCCTGGGTGAGCTGCAGGTGCAGGCGGTAGCCGCGCTGCTCGTTCTCCAACTCCCGCAGTTCGTCGTGGAAGATCACCGACTCGGCCGACGGCGCCGAGTGGATGTGCACGATGTCGGGCGCCTGGCCGCGGGCCCGCAGCGACCGCAGCATCGCCATGATCGGCGTGATGCCACTGCCCGCGGTGATGAACAGCAGCGATTCCGGCGGCGGATCGGGCAGCGTGAACTCGCCCTGCGGCGCGGCCAGTCGAATGATCGTGCCCGGCTCGACCCCGTCGACGAGGTGGGTGGACAGGAATCCCTCCGGGGTGGCCTTCACCGTGATCGAGATCTCGTCACGGTCCGGTTCGGGTACCGAGGTCAGCGAGTACGACCGCCAGTGCCACCGGCCGTCGACGCGTAACCCGATTCCGACGTACTGGCCGGGCTGATAATCGCGGGCGAAGCCCCAGCCCGGCCGGATGATCACGGTGGCCGAATCGTCGGTCTCCCGGCGGACCTCGACGATCTCGCCGCGCAGCTCACGCGCCGACCACAGCGGATTGAGCAAAGACAAATAGTCGTCCGGGAGAAGTGGAGTCGTGGCGCGGGCGGCGAGCCCGCGGACCATGTTCACCCACCCCCCGCTCGGTGCTTCGACGTCACGGGCCGGTTTCTTGGACCACCGCGCCACCGTTTTGACCACTCCGGCCATGGATCACCCCTGATGCGCTCCGCAGAAGTCGGTGTGACTGCAGTCACACCGATGAGGACGATGCTGGGGTATCCCTACCCGCCAGTAACGAAACATTTGTTCACCGATTGATTTTTCGGGCCGCCGGAGCCTCGTGGCCTGCGCCATCAGGCCTCGGCGGCGCCGCGGTGAGCCGCGTCGCGGGCGCCGGTTCGTGCCACTTTCCAGGCCGTCCGGCCGACGGCGCGCCGCCTCACGATCACCGGCCGCGCAGCCACCGGAAGTTCCGCCAGCGGCCGGCAATGCTCGAGCACCGGCTGGGGCGCTGGATGCTCGGACGACTGTGGGCCGTCACCGACGCGTGGCTTACATCGGTGCCCGGCGGCATTCCGGCGAGCCGACGGGCGACAGACGGGTCAGCAAACAGGAAACGATCAGCTGGTACCCAGGGGATCGATCGTCCAGGCGATGTAGAGCATGATCGCGCTGACTGCCGCCGTGGTGGCGACGTCGACCGTGCGGCTGCGCACGGCGAGCAAACCGACACGGTCTTCCGGCAAGGTCAGCCGCAGCGCCGACGCCATGCCCACCGCGATCGCCATCACCAACGCACCCCGGCGCCAGTAACCGGCCGCCACCAGCACGAATGCGGCCAGCAGCGACAGCCCCACGATCAGGATCGGCCACTGCCCGGTGAACAGCCTGCGGGTCGCCCTCACGACGCGGCGGCAGCCTCGGCGCGCTCGACGACGTTGGTGAGCAGGAACGCCCGGGTGAGCGGGCCGACGCCGCCGGGGTTGGGTGACACGTGCCCGGCCACGTCCCAGACGTCGGGATGCACGTCGCCGACGAGCTTGCCGGCGGCGTCGCGACTGACACCCACGTCGACGACGGCGGCCCCGGGCCGCACCATCTCGGCGGTCACCATGTGCGGCACGCCCGCTGCGGCGATGATGATGTCGGCCTCACGGGCGATCTCGGGCAGGTGCCGAGTCGCGGTGTGGCACAGCGTCACCGTCGCGTTCTCCGAGCGGCGGGTGAGCAGCAGTCCGAGCGGACGGCCGACCGTGACGCCGCGGCCGATCACCACGACGTGGGCGCCGGCGATCTCCACCTCGTAGCGGCGCAGCAGGTGGACGATGCCCCGCGGGGTGCAGGGCAGCGGCGCCGGCTCGTTGAGCACGAGCCGGCCGAGGTTCATCGGGTGCAGTCCGTCGGCGTCCTTGCCGGGGTCGATCCGTTCCAGCGCCGCGTTCTCGTTGAGGTGCCGCGGCAAGGGCAGCTGCACGATGTATCCGGTGCACTCGGGGTTGGCGTTGAGCTCGTCGAGCGTGGCCATCAGGTCGGCCTGGCTGATGTCGGCGGGCAGATCGCGGCGGATCGAGGTGATGCCGACCTTCGCGCAGTCGGCGTGCTTGCCGCGCACATAGGCCTGGGATCCGGGGTCGTCGCCGACGAGGACGGTGCCCAGCCCCGGGGTGTGGCCGGCCTCGACGAGGCGCGCCGTGCGCGCCGTGAGGTCGACGAAGATCTCGTCGCGCGTGGCCTTACCGTCCAAAGTGATCGCACCCACGGCGATCATTGTGACAGGCTCTTCGACATGACAACTGTCCGCGATGTGTTCACTGGAGCCTCGCTGGGTCCCATCACACTGCGCAACCGCGTGATCAAGGCAGCGACGTTCGAGGCCGCGACGCCGAACGCTCTGGTCACCGAGGACCTGATCACCTATCACCGGCTGCCCGCTGCGGGTGGGGTCGGCATGACGACCGTCGCCTACCTGGCCGTCGCCCCGGGCGGACGCACCGAGGGGAATCAGATCTACTGGCGGCCCGAGGCGATGGCCGGGCTGCGCAAGCTCACCGATGCCGTGCACGCCGAAGGCGCGAAGATCAGCGCGCAGATCGGTCACGCCGGCCCGGTGGCCAACTCCCGGTCCAACGGGACCACCGCCTACGCCCCGGTGCGGTTCTTCAATCCCCTGTCGATGCGCTTCGCCAAACGGGCCACCCGCGACGACATCACCGACATCACCGAGGCGCACGCCCAGGCCGCCCGGATGGCCATCGACGCCGGCTTCGACGCCGTCGAGGTGCACCTCGGCCACAACTACTTCGCGAGCTCGTTCCTGTCACCGCTGATCAACCGGCGCGACGACGAGTTCGGCGGTTCACTGGCCAACCGGGCCAAGGTGGCCCGCGGCACCGTCCTCGCCGTCCGTCGGGCTGTGGAGAAAGCGGGCACGCCGATCGCGGTGACCGCGAAGCTGAACATGAGCGACGGTGTTCGCGGCGGCATCTCGACCGAGGAGGCTTTGCAGACCGCGAAGTGGCTCGAGGAAGACGGCGGCCTGGACGCCATCGAGCTCACGGCGGGCAGCTCGCTGGTCAACCCGATGTACCTGTTCCGCGGCGATGCACCCGTCAAGCAGTTCGCGGGCGCCTTCAAGCCGCCACTGCGCTGGGGCATCCGAATGACGGGCAAAAAGTTCTTCCGCGAGTATCCCTACCGCGAGGCGTACCTTCTGCGCGATGCCCGGCTGTTCCGCGCCGAGCTCTCGATGCCGCTGATCCTGCTGGGCGGCATCACCAATCGCGAGACCATGGACCTGGCGATGGCCGAGGGCTTCGACTTCGTCGCGATGGGGCGGGCCCTGCTCGCCGAACCGGACCTGATCAATCGCATCCGGGCCGAAGGTGCGGCGGTCACATCACTGTGCACGCACTGCAACCAGTGCATGGCGACCATCTACAGCCACACCCACTGCGTCGTGACGGGTTCGCCGTCGCCGGTCAGCTCGGGGCGGTGAGCGCCTGCGCGCAATCGGTGACGATCGCATCGGCACTCGCGGGGATCGCCTGGCGCGCGCCCAGATGACGTCGCACGATCGCGTACGGCACGTCGATCACCGCCGCGCTCACCCGCGCGGAGTCACCCGGGATCTCGCCGAGCACCTTCTTGAGCCTGCGCTGCAAGCGTTTCCGGCGTCCCACGAGATTCTCGGGCCACTCGCCGAGCCCGAGTTGTCCGGGCCCGGTCAGCAGCACCTGGGCCTCGACAGGATGGGCGCGGCACCAGGCGAGCACGGAGAGTGCACCGATGATGCAGCGTTGCGCCGGCTCGTCATCCGTGGCGAGAGCTGCCAGCAGCGCCTCCTGCAGTCGCTCCTCACTGCGCACCCACAGCTCTCCGCACAGCGCTGCGCGGGTCGGGAACCTGTGGTAGACCGAGCCACTCGGCGCGCCCGTGCTGCGCGCCACCGCCGACATGGTGACCGCACCGGGTCCGTCGACGGCCAACAGGTCCGCCGCTGCGTCGAGGAGGACGTCGACGGTGTATCGGGCGGGCCGCGGCATTGCTCCACCCTAAAGTAGAGGTTTACCTCTAAAATGCGGTGCGCGTCCCTGCGTTGATTCAGCGCCCGCTATTGCCGCTATTCACAGGACATTTCAGGTTGCACACGATGGGCGTGTCGCGCGCACGGATAGGGAACAGCGAGATAACAGCCCGGCCACAGATCGCCCACAGGGTCACGCGAGGTACTCGATGAGCGGGGCCTACCGATAGAGTTGCGCGCGATGTCTATTGTCGCCGCCGGAGCGGCTCTGTGACCCGATCTGCACCTCCTGCGCTGACCGTGCGTTATGACGGGTCCACCCGCACTTTCGCAGCCGGCAACGACGTGGTCGTCGGCCGGGACCTGCGCGCCGACGTCCGCATCGCTCATCCGCTGATCTCTCGCGCACACCTCGTGCTGCGTTTCGACCAGGGCCGCTGGCTCGCGATCGACAACGGTTCGCTCAACGGGATGTTCGTCAACAGCCGGCGGGTGCCCGTCGTCGACATCAACGACGGCGCCCAGATCCACATCGGCAATCCCGACGGCCCGCTGCTGACTTTCGAGGTGGGCAAGCATCAGGGCTCGGCGGGCACCCCACCCCCGACCACCGCCGTCCCGGTCGCGAGCCGCCCCAGCGGGCAGTGGCCGAGCCAGACGGCCACCCAACCGGGGCCACCATCCACTCGTCCACCCGGCGGGCGGTCCTACCCGACCACCGGACCACGCACCGGCTACCCCCCGCCACCGCCGTCATCGCGCCCCGTACAGCAGCAGCCGATCTCGTCGCCGGCGATGGAGTCGGTCACCCAGATGGGGCCTGCCGCGGCGCCCCGCTCCGGCGGTGACGGCAACATCGCCACCAGCATGCTCAAGATCCTGCGTCCCGGCCGGGCGCCGGAGGTGCCGCCGGGTTCGGTGAAGATCGGCCGCGCCAGCGACAACGACATCGTCATCCCCGACGTGCTGGCATCCCGTCACCACGCCACCCTGGTCACGACGGGCGCGGGCACCGAGATCCGGGACAACCGCAGCATCAACGGCACGTTCGTCAACGGCTCGCGCGTCGAGACGCAGCTGCTCTCCGACGGCGACACCGTGACCATCGGCAACGTCGACCTGGTCTTCCGGGGCGGCGCACTGGTCCGGCGCACCGAGACCGCCGCCGCCACGGCGACCGGCGGCCTGGAAGTGCACGGCGTGACGTGGACGATCGAGAACAACAAAACGCTGCTGGACAACATCTCGATCTCGGCGCGGCCGGGCACCCTGACCGCGGTGATCGGCCCGTCCGGCGCGGGTAAGTCGACCTTCGCCCGCCTGGTCGCCGGCTACACGCATCCGACGACGGGCCAGGTGTCGTTCGAAGGCCACGACGTGCACGCCGAGTACGCCTCGCTGCGCTCCCGGATCGGGATGGTGCCGCAGGACGACGTCGTGCACGGCCAGCTCACCGTGCGCCAGGCGTTGATGTATGCCGCGGAGCTTCGGCTGCCGCCGGACACCACGAAGGCCGACCGGGAACAGGTCGTCAACGAGGTGCTCGAGGAACTCGAGATGACCAAGCATCTCGACACCCGCGTCGACAAGCTCTCCGGTGGCCAGCGCAAGCGCGCCTCGGTGGCGTTGGAACTGCTGACCGGCCCGTCGCTGCTGATCCTCGACGAGCCGACCTCCGGGCTGGACCCCGCGCTCGACCGGCAGGTCATGACGATGCTGCGTCAGCTCGCCGACGCCGGCCGCGTCGTCCTGGTGGTGACGCACTCCCTCACCTATCTGGACGTGTGCGACCAGGTGCTGCTGCTCGCGCCGGGCGGCAAGACCGCGTTCTACGGACCGCCCAACCAGATCGGCCCGTCGATGGGCACCACGAACTGGGCCGACATCTTCTCCACCGTCGCCGGCGACCCCGACGCGGCCGCGCAGCGCTACCTGGACCAGCACGGTCCACCGCCGCCCCAGCCGCCGGCGCTGACACCGTCGGAGCTCGGCAACCCCACCCGCACCAGCTTGCGCAGGCAGCTCTCCACGATCGCGCGACGGCAGATCCGGCTGGTCGTGTCCGACCGTGGCTACTTCGCGTTCTTGATGCTGCTGCCGTTCATCATGGGCATCCTGTCGCTGTCGGTGCCGGGCGACGTCGGCTTCGGTGTGCCGAAGACGGCGCTCGAGGGCGGTGAAGCCCCCAACGAGCCCGGCCAGATCCTGGTGATGCTCAATGTCGGCGCGATCTTCATGGGCACCGCACTGACGATCCGCGCGCTGATCGGCGAGCGTGCCATCTTCCGGCGCGAACAGGCGGTCGGCCTGTCGACGTCGGCGTATCTGCTGGCCAAGATGGTGGTGTTCACCGCGTTCGCGGTGGTGCAGTCGGCGATCGTGACTGCCATCGCGATCATCGGCAAGGGCTGGGGGCCCGGCGCCGTGGAGGCCGGCAACGTGATCGGCAACCGCAGCTTGGAGTTGTTCGTCGACATCGCGTTCACCACCGTCGCCGCGGCGATGGTCGGCCTGGCCCTGTCGGCGTTGGCCCGCTCCGCCGAGCAGATCATGCCGCTGCTCGTGGTCGCGATCATGAGCCAGCTGGTGTTCTCCGGCGGCATGATCCCGGTGACCGACCGGCTCGTGCTCGACCAGATGTCGTGGGCGACGCCGGCACGCTGGGGCTTCGCCGCGTCCGCGTCGACGGTCGATCTGATCCGGCTGGTGCCCGGACCGCTGACTCCGCAGGACGACCACTGGAAGCACACGTCGGGCGCGTGGCTGTTCGACATGGCGATGCTGATCCTCATCAGCGTGGTGTACGTCGGTTTCGTCAGGTGGAGGATCCGCCTCAAGGCCGCGTGACGACGAGCCTGCGAGGAGTCGCGCGAAAAGTCACCGCTTAGAGGTCGGGCGGCAAAACCTCTGCACTGGCGACCCTTCCGAACGCAATAGACTCGGGGCGGGGCGTGCGAGGGGGGTTGTGTGACGAACAGCGATGCGGCGATCCGCGCCGTGGCACTGGACGCGGCGTTGACGGAGTTGCAGCAGTGGGGTGTGGACCGCTTCAGCATCGAGGGTGTCGCGCACCGCTGCGGTGTGGCCCCCGAACAGATCGGTCAGTTGTGGCACAGCCCGCGCGATCTGGTCGTCGATGCGCTGACCAGCTCGACGTCCAGCGCCATCCGGACGCCCGACACGGGCAGCCTCGCCGAGGACTTGACCGAGCTCGCGGTGTCCGTCGGGCACTACCTCAACGAGCAGGTGGGCCGCCGCATCGCGCGGATGCTCGTCATCGACAGCAAGTCACACACTGTCGACGACGAGACCCGACAGATGTTCCTGGACCGCCACGTGCCGGTCATGGAGACAATCCTCACGCGGGCCGCCGAACGCGGCGAGATCCACCTCGAGTTGCGGGCCATCCATGTGCTGCAGCTGCTGACGGCGCCGCTGCAGACGTTAGCGCTCTACAGCAGCGCGCCGGTGGAGCCCGCGTACTGCCGAACGATCGCCGATCTGGTGACGCGCGCGGTCAGCACCGGGAGCTGATCAGCCGCCGTGGATGTCGAGACCGTGCGCGGCGGCGAAGGCGAGCGCCTGCTCGATGTCGATCTTGGCGCCGCGCAGCGACGCCGTCGTCCAGAACGTCGGATCAGCACGCGCCCCACGCAGATCCGCCTCGTCCAGGCGGGTGCCCTGCACCCGGGCCCCGGTGAGATCGGCGCGGGCCAGCACCGCTCGTCGTAGGTCGGCGCCGACGAGGCTGGTCTCCCGCAGGCGGCAATCCGACAGCTCGACCGTGCGCAGGTCCGCTCCCCCGAGGACCGCGAGTGTGAAATCGCATTCGACGAACGTCACCGGCCGGATTCGGCACTCGAGGAACGTCGAACCCAGAAAACTGCAGTGACGAAAGACGCTGTGCCACAGCGATGTACGACGGAACATACAGTTCCGGAACGCAGAACCGACGTGTTCGGATTCCGACAGGTCGACCCCGGAGAAATCGCAGCCGTCGAAGACGACCCGCTCCGTGCGTAACCGGCTGAAATCCTCGTCGCGGAAATCCGCGTCGGCGAATTCGCTGTCGGTCTGATCGTCCATGGTCAGCCGGCAGGCGCCAGCCGGCTCAGAGCGTACTCGGTCACCGCGATCAGCGCCGCCTTCGTCGACTCACGGCTGCGCGCGTCGACGGTGATCAGCGGGACGTGCTCGGGCAGCGCCAGCGCAGTCCGCACCGCCGCCAGCCGATGACGTGGCGCACCGTCGAACTCGTTGACGGCCACCAGGAACGGCAGATCGCGGGCTTCGAAGAAGTCGACCGCGGCGAAGCTGTCCTCGAGCCGGCGGACGTCGACCAGGATGATCGCGCCGATCGCGCCGCGGATCAGGTCATCCCACATGAACCAGAACCGGCGCTGGCCGGGGGTACCGAACAGGTACAGCACCAGGTCGTCGCTGAGGCTGATGCGACCGAAGTCCATCGCCACCGTCGTCGTGGTCTTGTCCGGCAATCCGGCGAGTTCGTCGACACCTGCGGAGGCGTCGGTCAGCAGCGCTTCGGTGCGCAGCGGCACGATCTCGGACACCGCGCCGACGAACGTGGTCTTGCCCGCGCCGAACCCGCCCGAGACGACGATCTTCGTGGAGGCGGTCCTGGGCTGCTCGGACCTAGAGTGCACGAAGGCCACGCAGCGTCCTTCCGATCAGGTCCCGTCGCTCGTCTGTGGTGGCCGTCGCCGAGAGCGTGTCGTGGACGGTCACATAACCCTGCACCACCAGGTCGCCCACCACCACGCGCGCCACGCCGAGGGGCAGATGGAGATCCGCGGCGATCTCGGCGACCGACGGACGTGCGGCGCAGGCCGCCATGATCTGCGCCCGCACGTCCGCGCTCGGCCAGTCCCACGCCAGCGGCGGCGTCGCCGGCCCGACCGCGGCCTCCCACGGGACGTCGACGCCCGCGTCTGTGCGGCCCGCGGTCAGTGTGTACGGGCGGACGAGGCGGGGCCCCGGGTCGTCTGTCATCGCAGGGTCATGAGCGCAGCGGATCTCGTCGTGGCGAGGCGATCGCGGCACCCACCCGCTCGACGAAGATCGCCATCTCGTAGCCGATCTGGCCGATGTCAGCGCCGCGCGCGGCCAACGTGGCGAGGTTGGAACCGTCCCCCACCCGCATCAACAGCAGGTAGCCGTTCTCCATCTCGACGACGGACTGCAGCACGTACCCACCGTCGAACAGCTGCGCCGCCCCGGCCGACAGGCTGGCCAGCCCTGATGCCACCGCGGCCATCTGGTCGGCCCGCTCCGCCGGCATGTGTTCGCTGGCCGCAGTCAGCAGACCGTCGGCCGAGACGAGGATCGCGTGTGAGACCCCGGGCGTCTCCCGGGCGAACCGTGCCACCAGCCAATCGAGCGACTCAGTCACCTGCCTCCTCCCGTTCGTGGCGGGCGTGCCGTCGTCCGGCGGCCACCCCGCCGAAGTGGCTGGCGATGCCGGCGCGCACCGCCTCGGGGTCGCGGACCGCATCCCGGCCGCCGCGGTCGCCGTCTCCGTCGTCGGTGCGGGGGGCCGCGCCCGGAACCAGTCGTGCTCCGGGACGCCGGATGGGCAGCCCCTCGGGGGTGCGCTCCTGAACAGGTGCAGCCTGCGCGGCGGCCGCGGCCGACCAGCCGTGATCCCAGACGGTCTGCCAGTTCAGGTCGGTGCTGTGGGAGAGCTCGTGCGGGTCGACGAGCCATTCGGAGAGCATCGTCTGGTAGATCGCATCGTCGTCGGAGTCGTCCCTGGCGTGCCGCGCGCGGGCGTGGCCGTTCTGCGCGGGCGCGACGACGACGGGTGCAGGCGCCGGAGTCGGGGCAGGTGCCGGGGCGGGTGCTGGCGCCGGTGCCGGTGTCGGTGGCGGCGCGGCTACAGGTGCGGGTGCGGGTACCGGCGTCGGTACGGGTGCCGCGAGCATCTCGGCCGGTACGTAGACCCCGGCGGTGGTGCCCGACGACGGCCGGCCGGCGACGGTGCTCCGCAACCGCACGACCAAACCGTGCTGGCCGGCGAGCCGGCCAGCGACGAACAACCCCATGTGCCGGGCGGTGTACGGATTGACCTCACCCCCGGACTGCAACCGGCTGTTGGCGACCCGCAGATCGGATTCGCTCATCCCCAAGCCTGCGTCGGCGACCTCGAGCACCAGGCCGCCGTTGCCGGTGCGCGCCGCGGAGACATGCACCGGAGCCGTCGGCGGTGAGTACCGCAGCGCGTTGTCGAGGAGTTCGGCCAGCAGATGCACCAGGTCACCGGCCACCGGGCCGATCACCGCGGTGTCCGGCAGACCCTCGGCGCTGATCCGGTGATAATCCTCGACCTCGGACGCTGCCGCGTGGACGACGGCCACGACGGCGACGGGCTCGGCGTCCTCGCGTGGGATGCGCGCGCCGGCCAGCACCATCAGGTTGGCTCCGTTGCGGCGCATGCGTGCCGCGAGGTGGTCGAGGCGGAACAGGCTCTGCAGTCGGTCGGCATCCTCTTCGTCGCTCTCAAGCCGGTCGATCAGCGCGAGCTGCTGATCCACCAGCGTGCGATTGCGCCGCGACAGCGTCTCGAACATGTCGGTCACCTGCATCTGCAGCCGCGCCTGCTCGGCCGCCAAAAGCACCGCCTGCTCATGCAGTTCGTCGACGGCGTGGGCGACCTGGCCGATCTCCTCCGACGTCGGCACCGACAGCGGCGCGATCGTGGGTGTCTTGCCGTCGAGGCGGGCCTGCTCGACCTCCCGGGCCAGATCCTCGTGGGCCACCTTCAGCGCGCTGTCCCGCAGCGTGCGCAGCGGCCGCACCAGGCTGCGCGCCACCAGCGTGACCAGCAGGAGCGCGATCAGCAGCACCGCGCCGACGACCGCGGCGTCGCGGATCGCGGCGGTCCGGGCGGCTGCGGCCTCGTCGGAGACCGTCGCGGGGATCGACCGGGACGTATCGGCGATGATCCCGTCGGCGATGCCACGGGTGATGCGCTGCGACGCCAACAGATCGGGGTTGTTCGGCAGTGCCACACCCGGGTCGGAGAGCAGCGACATCCGCTTGACCATCTCCGACCGCAGCGACGCCACCGCGTCGGTGGAGCCACCCAGGAACGCACCCATCGCGGCCACCGTCGACGGTTCGGTGCCGGCCAGCGTGATCATCGACGAGCGCAGTTCGGGCTCGGGCAAATCTGCACCACGGTCGACCAGCATCTGCTGCATCGTCATCTGGCCGCGGGCACCGACCGCCCTCGCAAGCGCCTCGCCCGCGTTGCGGACCGTGTCGTCGTCTCCCGCCACCAAGCCGGTGATCGCGGTCTCGGCGGTGATCAGCAGGGGCGCATACGTCATGACCCGGGTGCGCAGATCGTTGCCGCCCGACGTGCTCTTGCCGACGAGATCGCGCCCGAAATCGAGCAGCGTGTTCGTCGCCAGGCGCACCGCATCGTCGACGTCGGTCGAGCTCAACTGGCGCTGCAGATCGGCGGCCCGGGACTCGAAGGCGGAGACGCTGGCGGGTACGTCACCGCCGTCCGTCGCGCTCACCAGCACCGCTTCCACCGCGGCCAGGTACTGCGCGACCTCAGGCACCATCTCCGCTCGCGCTGCCGCGACCCGCAGCGTCTGGGCGGACGAGGTCGCGGCGTGGATGCGCAGGCCGCCGAACACGCCGGCCAGCAGCAGCGGCACGGCCACGATGGCCACCACCTTGACGCGCACCGGCCAGTTGGACAGCGCCCACCGAGGCGGCCGCTTGATCGAGGATCGAGCGTGATTCATGAAGCATCCTGGCTGATGGCGCCCTCGTCGGGCGGGCGTGAAGCGCCTGGCGAATGCGCTGAGTATGCCAGCCCTGTCAGCGGGTCGCCAGAGTTCGCCCCTGGGCTGCAGAACCAGCAAAGCACATGGCACAGAGTCCGTTGCGGGCGTTGCGATTTCGTTTCAGACCCGTTGCGTGTCAGAGGGTGAAAGGCCGCTGATCTGCAGGCACAATCGATGGTGACCCCTTTGGAGGAGTGCAATGACCCACAATGGCGTGGAGATGGCTCTGCTTGCCGATGCGTCCGAAATCGGTGACTCACCCCTGATGCGAGCGATGAGCAGCGAGATGGTCGACGTCGACACTCTCGAAGGCCTGATCTCGATCGCGAGCTACGAGACCTGCCTGGACTGACACCCGTTTACCCTGCCAAGGGTGTTTCGGGTTCTGTTCTATTCGCCGAAAATCGGGCTGCGCACAACGTACCCCGACACGGAAAAGGCGACACCGCCGAAGCGATGCCGCCCTCCGTAAAGCGACTAACGGGTACGACCTACGCGTACTGGATGAGCTTCCAGTTGACGATCACGCCACGGTGAAGCGGCATGTTGTTGTGCTCCGCGATAGGTGCGGTGGTGCTGGGGTAGTCCTGCGACTCCCACACCCCACTCTCGGGGCACCGCGTGTTCGATCGGGCGAGAGTCCCCAGAGGGACGCGCGTCTTCATCTTTATTGGGTTTCCTTCTGTTGTTGTTCAGACCGGCCCGTTTTGAGCGCAATCCGGCAACGCAGAAATGAAACTCTGGTCACATTCACGGCGGATTTACAGTTACACCGTGACTGTTCCTGATAGCTTGGCGTCCTACCCGCAAAGTAGACGGTGAGCCTCAGGACCCAGAGCCCCTCAGGTTTTTGGGCCTGAGGTTTACTGCGTCAGCGGTCATGACTCTACCCCCCGGCACCGACACCGTTAGAGATGTACACGCGTGTTCGCTGATTCTCAGGGGCTTCTTAGCTAAACCTCTGATCATCCTGGAATGTTGCGAATGTTTCCCCACGACACGCCGGTGATTGACGTGGTTGTCAGCTACTATCCCCGCGTTGCGGGATAGTGGCCGGTTAGGACCGGGTGACTGTGTAGACGGTGTGGGCGGTGCGGCGACTTCCCCGGTGCTGGCGGGCCTCCCCGACCACGCTGTACCGCCGGCCCTGCCACTCCACCTGACTCTGGGCGCCCAGGAGGCCCCCCTGCCAGCCGACCAAGCGAAGACGCAGGATCTCGACGCTGTTGAAGCCAACGTCCTGCTTCTCGGTGGAGGTCATGGGCTGGACGACGGCGCGGCACTCGGTGCCCTGCGCAGAGGCCTTGGTGCGCTCGTTCCCGTCGGAGTCCTTCCCGACCACCTCCGGGTAGACGGTGACGGTGTCGGTCCCACGATTGAGTAAGCTCACTGGCCGAACACCGGTACGAACACGAACATCGCTGATGAGGTGCTGACTCCGAGGGTCCGCCACTCTTCATCGGTGATCTCCAGCTTCCCCGAGGCTGCCTCGGGATGGAACCGGTAGGCGTACTCCCCGTCCTGCTCCGATTCATAGCCGTCAGGGTTGCGGATCAGCCGCAGCACGACATCGCTCTCGATGTCGATCAGGTCGGCCCGGTAGTCGGGGTCCGTTGCACGGTCGTCCAGATCGGAGATCCGGCGACGGATCATCCGCTCAGCCTGTGACAGTCGACGCTCCACGAGCGTGCGTTCCGCGTTGGTGAACTCGTGAGCCCATAGCTCCTCAACGTCGTCCACGGTGGCGTAGGTGGGCATCAGCGGCCTGCCCGGTGGTGCCCGAACCTCGCTCGGGCGTGGTTGGTGGAGTGGTCCACCCGCTCAGGGTGGCCGCTTCGTGGGCCGTATCTGCTTGTCTTACTTCGCATCTCATTCCTTCTTTGAGGTGGGGTGGTTACCTTGCTCCGGGGTGCCGTTCCTGTGGGCGCTTGCCTGCGGCCCGAAGCTGACGCTTCCTGTCAGCCGATTCACGCGCCGTCTTCTGCGTGTGGCAGGGGCGACACACAGCCTGGAGGTTGCGATCCTCGTGGTTGTCCCCGCGCTGGATGTGGTCTACGTCGGTCGCGACCTGCGTGCATCGCGGCCCACGGATCTGACAGCTCCCGTCATCACGCCTGAGGATGCGCTTGCGGCGAATGTGCCAGTCGGCAGGTAGGCCTGCCCGCCTGTCTGAGTTTGACCAGCTCAATTGAACCTCCTGAATATTGAAAACCCGTACACGATGGCTGAGGCGCATAACCTCACGGTCAGGAGCCGGGGGTAGGGGGTCACCCCCTGGGGTGTACGGAATACGTTGTAGCACAGTTGAATTGACTCATTGACACCGCAGGGCGGTGCGTGGTTACATCGGGACATGAAGCGCACAATGACACTCGTAATCGCAACTACTGCAATGACTCTCGGTCTAGCATCTCCCGCCAACGCCCAGCCCCTTGAGGGGCAGGACGGATGGTCCTGCGTTGACCACGGAAACCGCATCTGCGGGCCAGGTAACGAGCAGGGGGTGCCGGCGGGCCAGTACGACCAGGGTGGTGTGCTGATCCCGTGGCCCCACGAGGTGGTCCCGGCGTGGTGCCGGGACATCTGCCTCGGGGCCTAACGCCCACCCCGCCTCTGCTCCCGCTTCTGTCGCTGTCGGCTGACTGCACGACCCCTCAACTGGTCAGGGGCGTACTGACTATCGACCGTGGGAAGGTTCTTAGCAGGACTCGAATAGCGTTCTATCGCAACTTCGTTGGGGCCAGGCTCTACCTCGGCGAGGTTCATCGTGTAACCGGGAGGGTACTTGGTGTGGAATACCACGTACTTCGCCTGGCCGGTCTTGACCAGGTGCAGCGCCACCTCTCGGGGAACTAATACAGCTTGGTCGTACTTCGGAGGGCGGGCGATCATCAGTTGGTCGAAATACTGCTCATCGGAGCGCGAATCACGGACCCACGGCGGCGGGCCAGGGTCGAAGGGCCGATCATGCGGCGCGAAGGAGCTCGGGCTCGGTTGGTCACTCACATCGACTCTCCGTGCTTGATCGTTCGCCACTGCTCGTCCGTGATGCCCACGGACTGAGCTGCGTTGTAGACGCGGTTGTCGCTTGCGTAGTAGGCGGTAACAGCATCGCTCAACGCGACGACGGCAAGCCAGTGCTCGGTATCTCGGGTCACCTCGCACACCCGCTGAGCACGGGTCAGCTCAGCATTCACCGCCCGACACAGGACGCCACATTCGGCGTGTCCAGCCTCCCTCACGAGTCGGATGCAGCCCTCGCGGGCACAGACAGGTCTGGACTTGCGACGGTTGCGCTTGCGCTTGGGCAGAGCCCCCGGCTGGTGCCGGGGGACTTCTGCATTACGTGCGACTACCACTCAGGTCAGGAGAACTTGCCCCGGACGACCGTCTCCGGTGCCAGGGAGACAAAGTCGGCCCGGTAGGTGGCCGAGATGAACCACGAGTCGTTCTGCGGGACGTAGGTCTTGCGGACCTCGGTGCCCTGGCGGGTCACCAGGCGGTGCTGTCCGGGCACGACGTACCAGAACTGGGTGCCCGCGTCGGTCAACGGGGTGATGAGCAGCTTCTTCCCGGCGACGACGATCGAGCCATCCTCCTGGAAGTCCAGTAGATAGCCGTTCTGGCTGGTGCCGGTCTTGAGGAGCGAGAGCTTCTCAGCGGTCGCGGGGCTCACAACGAACACGCCGTTATCGCCGGGGACTGTGGCGTTCTGGGCGGCATAGATCGCCTTGACGAAGTTGTCCAGGTTCGCGATCGCAGCGCTGGAAGCCCCGACAGTGATCGCGGTCGACGCATAGGACAGTAGACCTGCGAACTTCTCGGTGGGGTTGGTTCCGATCGCCGTCAGATTGCCCATGACCGCTGCGTCCAGGCTGGCGACGATCTGGTCCGACAGGCTGGCACCGATCTGGTCGGCCACTAGAGCGTTGCTGCCGTCTGCCAGGTCGTCTGCCATCTCGGTAGAGATCTGGGTGGCGCCTGCGAACTTGCGGGGAATGGCGGTCACCGATCCAGTGCCGAGGTTCGACAGCGGCAGGTCGTCAAGCTCATCAATCAGCGCCGTGGTGACAGGCGCAGTCAGTAGCGGGAACTCGTACTTCGGTCGATTGGTCGAGACCGGCGTGGAGATCTGCGCGGCGACGGCCTTCGCCTTAACAACTTGATCGACCAGGTTGCCGATCTCAGGGGCGAGGAGGCTATCGTCGTGGTTGTCGCGCTTGTCGATGGCATAAGCCATGTGTGTGTCCTCCTATGGACAGTAGGGTTCGACCCTGGCTGAGTTGCCAAAGGCCGTAATGGGTTTCAGAACATCAGCCGGTCACAGACCGGCGTCACTTGGTGCCTCTCAGAGGCGAACGTGAGCCGAGGTGCCATCACAGATGGCGGTCGTCAGCTCAAGACTTGAACACAGCTCCCCACGTCGGCTGGGGCGGCTTGGGCGCCCTGCCTCCGAGGCCCTGGGTAGGGTCAAACGCCCCGGTGTGCTTCCCGAGTCGGGGCCGCTCTGTCAGCAGCAGCTTGGCGTCAGCGGACACCTGCGCGGTGTCGACCTCGCCGTCGTCGGTGAGGTAGTCGGCCACGGTGTTCTCCGAGAGCCAGAAGTCACCGGGCACGGCCAGCTCGTCGGCCACCAGGCGCTCGATCTCCGCACGCTGCATCCGTTCGATGCGGGCAGCAGCGGCGGTCAGTTCCTCGCGAGCCGAGTCACGCTCGGTGCGGTATCGGTCGCGAGCCTCCACAAGGCCCTGATTTCCACTCTCAGGCTCAGGGGTACCGGAGGTGTCACCCTCGGGGGTTTCGGGCGTCTCGGTGGAGTTAGGGTCGATTACGGTCATGCTGCTTGGTCTCCTCTGTAGGCGGGCTCCCACTTGCGGTGTTCGCCCCGGATGATGTGTGGATCGGTGTGCAACCCGACCGGAGGCGCCGGTCGCTGGTATCGGCGCATGAACAACTGCCGGCGAGACTCCAGCAGGTCGTTGTGCCAGCCGGTGTCCCTCTCGTCCTCAGCCGACGTCTCGACGTAAGCAGCGAAAGCCGCTTCCCGGTCCTCGGGTGTCCGCTCCTTATGATCGAAGTGCGCCAGATACTCACGGGTGGAACGGATGTCCTGGACACCCCCGTCCTCGTAATCGGGCATCAGGCAGCCGCCTCCTCTTCGGAGTCATCGGTCTGGCTAGCGGCGATGAGGATGGATCGCGCCGTGGGCGTGGTGTACCACTCGTCCTGGTAGCGACCTCCCCAGAAATCGGGGTCATCCACGCTCTCGCTCTCAGCGAGTACCAAGTTGTTCGCCTCCAGGAACAGCTTCACCTGGAGGTACTGCTGGGACTTGGTGCTCAGCTCCGGGCTACGGAACACCCGGACCATGTCGTAATCGCCTACTGCGGTCAGGAACCTGGGAACTACTACCTGTAACGGTCTGTGTGACAATTCTTCTCCTTTTGTGTTGTGCTGCAAGAAGAAAGCCCCCACAGCGGATGCTGTGGAGGCCCTGCACTCTGTGCGCCCGGTTATCGCCGGGTGTACTGGAGCGCGTCCTTGTTGATCTGGTTGTTCTTCACGGCGATTGCCTCGTCCAGCGAGCCGACGTTGAAGATGAACTGCTTTCCGAACTGCAAGCCCTGTTGTAGGGCCTGAGAGATAGCGCCGTCGCCTCCGATACCGAGGTCGCCTGCGAACTGCTTCGCGTTGGCGGTGATGAAGTCCTCCGCGATGCTCAGCGGCTCCTTCGCCTTCGATTCCCAGTCCGTCGAGACCTTGGCTCCGACGTCGACCGGGCCTAGCGCCCCGGCTAGTTCGTCTGCCATGTTCGAGGCACGGTCTAGAACCGACGTGAACCCCTTGCGAAGACCCTCGTCAAGGCCGTGCATCATCGCTTCGCCGGCAGGCTGGAGAACCCGGAGGTCGTATGGCAGAGGGCCTTTAACCGCTGCGATCTTGTCCGCGATGCTGCTGGCGAAGTCCAATACGGACTGAAGGCCGGACTTGATCCCGGACAGCAACCCGTCCATCAGCGCCTTGCCGGCGCCGACCAGGATGCCCCCCATATTGCTCACGGCCCCCGCGATGCGGCCAGGCCATGAGCCGACCTCTGCGAGGATCTGCCCACCTCCGGAGACGACAGCGGAAACCGCGCTGGCGATTGCTCCGGTGACCGTGCTGACGACCGTGTTCCACGCCAACTGTGCGGACGCCACAACACCATCCCAGGCGCCTGCGATCTGGCTCCCGACGCTCGACACCGCTGAGGCAACGGCCCCCATAGCGGAAGCCACGGTGGCCTTTACCGAGTTGAACGCTTCGGAGATGCTGGCGGCGTAGTCGCGCCACGGCGCATCAGCCGACGTGAACGGCGCGGCGAGATCCTGTTTGATCTTCTCCAGGTCGAACGACGGAAGCGAAGTGGTGAACAGCTTGCCGTTGTTCAGCTCGTTCGAGAGCGTGACGATGCTAGAAAGCGTGTCGCCTATGTTCTTCAAAGCGGTGTTGAAGTCCTGGATCTTGCTCGGGTCCTGCATGAACTTCAGACCCTCGGAAGCCATCGAGCCGAGAGCCTCGGCAATGGTCTTGAGCGTTCCGCCCAGACCGTCGAAAGCCTTCGACAGCGTGCCGTCTGCTGTGATCCGTTCTATCCACTCTGAGAACGACTTGCCGGCTCCGTTGAACCAATCCGAGAGGTTGGGGAGCTCGGAGAAGGACTTCGCGAGCGACAGAAGGCCATCGGTGAACGAACCAATACCCGGTGCTGCCTTCGACAGCGCCGCGCCGATATTGCCGATGGTGGCTTCGATCTTGGCCATGCCGCCCGACGACGTGACCGAGTCCACGAACGACTGAGCCAGATCGGCCATACCGCGTGTGACAGTCGGCAACGACCGCGCCAGCGTCGGGAAAACCTCGCCCAGCTTGTCGAACACCGGGGAGAACTGCTCCTCGGTGAACTTGCTCATCGTGGCCTTAAGGCCCTCGAACGGGACAGCCAGCCGTGCGGCGGCTGCCTTGAGCCCATCCAGGCCCAACATCAGCGCTCCTACCGGAGTCGCCACGGCGGCAATCAGTCCCGGTAGAGCCAGCAGCGACGTGGTCAGCAGGCTCATGAGAGGAGCCGTCACCGCGAGGATGCCGGCGAAGATTGCACCGTAGCCAGCCGGGTTGATCCCGGAACCGAACGACGGGGCTTTGATGTTTGACAGAAGATCCTGGAGACGTTGCAGCACACCGCGCTTCACGTTCAGGTCTACATCGGCCTTCAAGCCTGCCGTCTCGGCCTTGACCCGCTGTCGGAACCCCGTGGTGTCCGGAACCACGTCTACATCTGCTTGGAGCGACTTCTCCAACCGGTCAAGATCGCGCTTGAGGTCTCGGCGGAAGTCGCCCGTGTCGGGCGATACCTTGATTGAAATCTTGCCGACTTCGATTCCGGCATCTGCCATGCATTACCCCCTTCCAGGGCATCGGCTCAGGGCTTGTGCCCTGAGCGCATCAAAAAACCCGCTCAGTGAGGCGCTGGCGGGTCGGTAGGTGTTCGGTTGTGGAGTTTTGGTGCGTGCGGCTCCTGCTGGCCGCTACGGGCCTCTCAGGCGGTTTCGGCAACCACCCACGAAAGGGTCATGCCGTCGAACGGATCTCCCGGAGGCCCGAACTGGACATGGGCGTCCTCGGGGACGTCGAACGTCCTCGGTCGATCAGCGCCGTACTCGGCGGCGCGGTAGATCGATTCCTCCAGTGCGTCGCGCGCTCGGCCTGTCTGCATCTGTGTTCTCCTGTCTCGTTCGTGATCAGTCGGCCCACGGGACCGGGTGTAGTTGGATGGCCGTCGCTTGCTTGTCTTCCACGAAGGGGTCCGCATGTGACGGCGGCAACGGCGGGAGTCGGGCATAGGTGCCCGGCTCTAACCGGGCGTTTGTGCCCGGTTGGTCAGGAGAAGTTGAGCAGTGCCGGAAATCATCTAATCCCCGATCCCCGAGAGGATCGGGGTTATCTAAAGAGCTTCTCTTTAGGAGAAGCTCAGGAGAAGTAGGGGGGGCGTCTGCGCCCGGTAGCAGCCGGGCGTTTGTGCCCGATTGGACTGTGTAACCGGGCGTATTCGCCCGGTTAGGCTCCTGATCCTCTACCAGGCATTCGTGCCTGGTTACCTCTCCCTCTAACCGGGCGCCTATGCCCGGTTGGGGGAACAGCAAGCGGTACTCCGAGGCCCGCCCCGAGCGGCCTCGGTGGGTGATCACCAGCCAACCCCTCTCAACGTTGGCTTTGATCTGACGCCGGACGTTGGTGATGTCGAGACCCGTAGCGTCGACAATCGTCGCCTGGGTGACGTACCCCGCAAGGGTGTGGTTGTCCATGTACGTGCGGATCACGTTCACCGCCGCGCGGGGCAACTTGGGATCGCCGTTGCGGTTGTACGCCTGGTCCCAACGGATGATGTTGGGCGTACTCACTTGGAGCGGGACAGCGCGGCGCGCAGCGCAGCCAGTTCAGCCTGTGCGGCGTCGCGCTCACGCCGTGCCTTATTACGGTCCATCCGGTGCTTGGCGCACTCAGCTCTCAGGCGCTCGATGGCCTGTTGAGCTTCTAGCGGCCATGTGTCACAGTCGACGTAAGCCATTCTCGTATCTACCTTCTCGGTGTCGTACGCCTCCTGGGCGCAGTGGTGGGGGGGACTTGCTACGCGACCAAAGCCTCTATGGCTGCCAGGCGGGCAAGTCGCTCGTTGCGGCGTGCTCGATAGCGGGCCTCGTTGTCGCGGGAGCACCGCGAACACTGACCGTTTGACCTGCGGTCGCTCGGTGTGCGGATGGTGTGCTTGCCGCTGCGGCAGCGGCCTGAGTAAATCATTGGCGGACTCTCCTTTCGCGAAAGTTGTTGATTTGCCACCTGATTCAGAATGGGGCCATTGGTCATCGACCGAAAGAGAACCCCCCAGCTCAAGGCTGGGGGGCTCATCTAATGGCTGTGCTCGCACCCCTGCGAGCATTTCGACACCGAGTGTCGGCGGTGTCTTATCCGTTCGAGCATGTCCAGTGCGAACGGCTCTCCGCTGAGTTTCAGCGTCTCAGCGGGAAGTCTGTCCCGGCAGCGAGGAGAAGCACACTGCCGGGGGCGGGCCGACTCAACGTTGTCGGCCTCATGGTGGAGCGGCTCACGACGAGTGGAGAGGAAGGAAGTGGACTCCATCCGTCGCGGCGCGTCAGCACCAAATCAATCGGGAGAGGGGACGAAACCCTCTCACCCTGTAGTAGGTGTTACTTCACAGATTGGGTAAAAACCCTGCTCCGAGGCTTGTGCCGGCGGGTCTTCACCGCTCCCACTGCGTCGCCGTAGCGGTGCCGTCGCCGTCAATGAGCTGTGCGTCCTCGGAGACGGGCCATGTTCTTGGAGGTGCCACTGGGCCGTCTCGATCCGGGTCGTTCATCTGATCGGACATCTCTTGGACCGCGCCTATGAGCGCGTCGGGCTCGCTGGCTTGCCTGGTGACTTCGGCCAGCTCGGCCTCGGGGGTCGGTTCCGTCATGCGGGCCAATTGTGCCAGCACCCTCCCACCCTGTAGTAGGTGTAACTTCGCAGATCGGGTAAAACGGCAGCTCAGATGGGGTCTAGGGTCAGCTCAAACAGGACGTCCCGGCATGTTGGGTCAGTACACCCATCGCCCCAGAAGCCGTCTCGGTGCTGGTCGTCACAGCCGACCTCGGCCATGACTGAGATGAACCCCGCATTCGAGAGCGCATCGACGGAGTCGGCCAGGTCCGATAACTCATGCTCCCCGCGAAGCCCGAGAAGGACTTCGCTCAGAGACCAGATGCGATCTGGCTCTGGCAGGAGGAAGGCACCGACAACCGCGTCGGTGTCGATCATCTGTCGGTCTGCCCTGATTGCGCTCAGCCAGTCGGCCATATCCGCTTTCCTCCCCTTGGTGTGTGACATTCGTAGCACCTAAGCCGCTCCGTGTCACGGGAACACGCACACTCAAAAATGTTGCTAGACAACCTACTTGACATTAAACGAGCGGTTCCGGCACTCCAGCGCTGGCTCGCTCGATGACCGCAGCGGCCTCCCGCCGCGCCATTACTTCGGTCCCGTCGATCCCCGCCATGTCCCATATTTCGGGTGGAACACGGATCGCTGCCTCCAGTTGACGGGCTGCAATCGTGATGCCCGACCTCATGAGCAACTGCCGTCGACCGGCTGCGTCCGCTGTCTCCCAGGCGGACCCGTAGGTGCCGCCTGTCGGCCTGTACTCCCACCGAGCCTCTCTCGCCGGCTGCGAGTCGAGCTCCGAGAGTCGGCGGTCTACCTTCTCGATCTGCATCTGGAGACGCTGCCTGGTCGTCTCCGAAGCAGCGCGGCTCAACACTGCCGCGAGGTCGTCCAGAGCCTCAATTGCCTCCCTGCGGTCGGTTTCTCGTGCATCCCCCGGCACCCATACCCGCTCCCGGATGAGCACGTCTCCGAGCTCATCTAGGAAGGCAGCTTCCACCCGCTGTTCGAGATCGTCCGCCCGAATCATGGGCGTGTGCCCACACGCCGACCTGTAGTAGCGATAGACGTAGATTCGGTTCTCTCGCTTGACCGATGTCCGGTCATGGTGGAGTGGCCCACCACAGTCGAGACAGAACACCACCCCTGACAACGGGCTAGCCTCGGGCCGTGGCCGGCTCTTGGCCTCCTGGACGCGATCCAGCGCCCCTTGGAGTAGCTGCCACTCGTCGCCGGTAATCAGGGCCGGCGCAAGCTCAACGGGGGCGCCGTCAGCGTCCCGCACGGTCTCCCCTTTGTGGTGAGCGAACCCGCGCAGGGCACGGCTCCTGAGCATGTTGCGGAGCGCCGTAGTCTTCCAGGTTCCGCTGCCCTCGCCCTCGGCGCGGATCATCGGGGCTCCGGCCTTGACTGTCGCGTAGTACCTCGACGGGGTCAGGTAGCCCTCGGCAGTCAGTTGCTTGGCGACGGAGGCCAAGCCCTTCCCGTCGATGACCTCACCGACGACTCGACGGACGACAGCAGCGGCCTCCTCGTCCACGACGAGAATCCAGCCGGCGTCACCCTTGACGGCTGAGTAGCCGTAGGGCGGCTTCCCACCGGGCCAGCGGGCCGTCTGGCGGAGCTTGGCCCGAGATGACTTCTGCCGCTCTCGAATGGCCTCCAGCTCCCCCTCTGCGAGGCCGGCGATGACGCTGGCAAGCATCCGGCCTGCCCACGTCGTCAGGTCTATGGACTCTGAGCACGAGACCACCGTTTTGCCGTGGTCCTGCGCCCAGCCAAAGAGCTTGCTGAGCTGGATCGCGTTGCGTCCAAGCCGGTCGAGTTTCCAGGCGACAAGGGCGTCCCACTCGGGCGCCCGGTCTCCGAGCCACGGCCCAAGCTGTGGGGTATCGAACGGGTCGACGGACCCCGACACGTCGATGTCCTCAGCCCACCCGACGACGGTGTGATCGCTGGCATCGGCCCATTGCTGAATGATCTCGCGCTGACGCTCGACCGACGTCGACTCTTCGGTTGCCCTAGAGAGTCGTACCCTTCCGAGAACACGCACGTTGAGAGGTTACCCTGTTGTGTTCAAGGTGATGTTCTATTCGCCGCGTATCGCGCCCAATACCGGCAACGCGATCCGCATGGTGGCAGGCACCGGGTGCGAACTGCATCTGGTCGAACCGTTGGGCTTCGATCTCTCTGAGCCGAAGCTGCGCCGTGCCGGCCTCGACTACCACGACCTGGCGTCGGTGACGGTGCATGCCGACCTGGCCTCAGCCTGGGCCGCGGTGATGCCGGCGAGGGTGTTCGCGTTCACCGCTCACGCCCAGGCGTCGTTCGCCGACATCGCCTACGAACCCGGCGACGTGCTGCTGTTCGGGCCGGAACCGACCGGCCTGGATGCCGAGACGCTCGCCGACCCGCACGTCACCGCACAGGTCCGCATCCCGATGCTGGACGGCCGGCGATCACTGAACCTGTCGAACGCCGCCGCCGTGGCCGTGTACGAGGCGTGGCGTCAGCACGACTTCACGGGCAGTGTTTGATCAAGCAGTGTGTGACCCAGCGGCGGCTGACTACCACGTATCCCAGTGCGTCAACTGCTCGGCAGGCAGCCGCTTGGCCTTCTTAAAGTCGGCGCCCTTGGTATAGGCAATCGGGAAGAGCCCGGCCTGGCTGTAGGAGTCGAACGGGATGCCGAGGAGTTCGGCGGCCTGACGCTCGCCGTCGCCGAGCAGGTGCAGCGTGGTCCAGGCCGAGCCGAGCCCCCGCGAGCGCAGCGCCAACATGAAGCTCCACACGGCGGGCAGCAGCGATCCCCAGTAGCCCGCGCTGGCACCCGACACGGTGTCCTGGGGCTTGCCCTCCAGACACGGGATCAACATGACCGGGGCCTTCTCCAGGTTGTCGTTGAGGTAACGCGCGGAATCCATCACCTTCGGCGCTCGCTCGTCACGCTCGTCGCCGTAGGTGGGCTTCTCGGCATTCAGATACGGCGTGGCATTGGTGCGGTAGATCTCGGCCAGCGCGAGTCTCTTGTCGGGGTCGGTCACGAAGACCCACTGCCAGCCCTGACTGTTGCTGCCCGTCGGCGCCTGCAATGCGATGTCGAGGCATTCCATCAGCACCTCGCGCGGCACCGGCTTGTCGAAATCGAGGCGCTTGCGCACCGAGCGGGTCGTGGTCAGAACGTCATCCGCAGACAAGTTGAGCGTCATTCTGCCGAGGGTACATTCAGCGGAAATCGCGGGATTTGGACGCCACCCGCAGGCTCAGCGGGCCCATCCGATCGGCCACGACCGTCACCGCTCCGGTCGCGTTCTGCACGATTCCGCGCACCACCAGCGCCGCCGCGGTCTGGGCCAACCTGCGGTGCCGTGCCCACACCGCCGGCATGCACAGCACGTTGACCATCCCGGTCTCGTCCTCGAGGTTGACGAACGTGACCCCCTGCGCCGTCGCGGGCCGCTGCCGGTGAGTCACCGCACCAGCGACCAACACGCGGGTGCCGTCAGGCACCGACAGCAGCTGATCGGCCGGCACGACCCCCATGGCGTCGAGGTTCTCGCGCAGGAACTCGGTCGGGTATCGGTCGGGCGACACCCCTGTCGCCCACACATCGGCCGCGGTCAGCTCCAGCTCCGTCATCCCGGGCAGCGACGGGACATGGGACGACGAACCCACCCCGGGTAACCGGTCGGGACGTTCGGCGGCGGCCGCCCCGGCAGCCCACAACCCTTCCCGCCGGGTGATGCCGAAACAGCCCAGCGCACCGGCGGTGGCCAGCGCCTCGGTCTGCGGCACGCTCAGCTGCACGCGCCCGGTCAGGTCGAGCAGCGAGGTGAACGGTCCGTGGGCCCGCTCCTCGACCAGCCGCTGCGCCAGATCGTCGCCGATGTGCCGGACGGCCCCGAGTCCGAGCCGCACCTCGGTCCCCGCGTTCTCCAGCGTGGCGTGGGCGAGGCTGGCATTGGCGTCGGGGCCGTGCACCACCACGCCGTGGCGACGAGCATCGGCGACCAGGGACTGCGGCGAGTAGAACCCCATCGGCTGGGCACGCAGCAGCGCGGCGCAGAACGCCGCCGGATGGTGCAGCTTGAACCACGACGAGTAGAACACCAGCGAGGCGAAGCTCAGCGAATGACTCTCGGGGAAGCCGAAATTCGCGAATGCTTCGAGTTTCTCGTAGATCCGTTGCGCGACGTCCCCGGTGATGCCGTGCAGTTCGGCCATCCCGTCGAAGAACCGACCCCGCAGCCGCCGCATCTTCTCGGTGGAGCGTTTCGAGCCCATGGCGCGGCGCAGCTGATCAGCCTCGGCGGCCGAGAACCCCGCACAGTCCACGGCCAGCTGCATGAGCTGTTCCTGGAACAGGGGCACCCCCAACGTCTTTCGTAGCGCCGACTCCATCGACGGATGGTCGTAGACGACCTCTTCCTCACCGTTGCGCCGCTTGATGTACGGGTGCACGGACCCACCCTGGATCGGGCCGGGACGGATCAACGCCACCTCGACCACCAGGTCGTAGAACACCCGCGGTTTCAGCCGGGGCAGGGTAGCCATTTGGGCCCGCGATTCCACCTGGAACACCCCGACGGAGTCGGCACGCTGCAGCATCTCGTACACCGCGGTCTCGGACAGGTCCAGCGTTGCCAGATCCACGTCGATGCCTTTGTGCTCGGCGACCAGGTCGATGCAATAGTGCAGTGCCGAGAGCATGCCGAGCCCCAGCATGTCGAACTTGACCAATCCGATGGCCGCGCAGTCGTCCTTGTCCCACTGCAGCACGCTGCGGTTCTCCATGCGCGCCCACTCCACCGGACACACATCGGCGATGGGTCGATCGCAGATCACCATGCCGCCGGAGTGAATTCCCATGTGCCGCGGTAGATTCGAGATCTGTCGCGCCAGATCGATGACCTGCTCGGGAATGCCTTCGACGTGGGTGCCGTCAGACAGGTTGCCCCATTGGCTGAGCTGCTTGCTCCACGCATCCTGCTGGCCCTGGGAGAATCCGAGCGCACGCGCCATGTCGCGGACGGCGCTGCGACCACGGTAGGTGATCACGTTGGCGACCTGCGCGGCGTACTCGCGGCCATAGCGTCGATAGACGTACTGGATGGCGTCCTCGCGCAGATCGGATTCGATGTCGATGTCGATGTCGGGTGGGCCGTCGCGGGCCGGCGACAGGAATCGTTCGAACAGCAGATCATTGGCCACCGGATCGACATTGGTGACCTTCAACGCGTAGCAGACCGCCGAGTTGGCCGCCGAACCCCGCCCCTGGGACAGGATGTCGTTCTCCCGGCAGAACCGGGTGATGTCGTGCACCACGAGGAAATACCCCGGGAAGTTGAGCTGTTCAATGACCCGCAGTTCGTGCTCGATCTGCGCGTAGGCCCGCGGAGAACGATCGGGTGGACCGTAGCGCTCCCGCGCGCCCTGCATCACCAGGTGCCGCAGCCAACTGTTCTCGGTGTGGCCGGCCGGAACCTCGAAGGGCGGCAGCTGGGGCGCGATGAGCGCCAGGCCGAACGCACACTGTTCGCCGAGTTCGGCTGCGGCACTGATCACCTCGGGACAGTGGGCGAACATCCGCGTCATCTCCTCCCCCGAACGTAGATGGGCACCACCCAGCGGGGCGAGATATCCCGCGGCCTCGTCCATCGAATGCCTGGCCCGGATCGCGCCCATCGCCATCGCGAGCCGACCGCGGGACGGCTCGGCGACATGCGCACCGGTGGTGGCGATGACACCCGCCCCGAAGCGAGGTGCGAGTGCGGCCAGCGCGGCGTTGCGTTCGTCGTCGTGGGGATGCCCGTGGTGGGTGAGTTCGACGGTGACCCGGTCACGGCCGAACCGGTCGACCAGATCGGCGAGCGCAGCGGCCGCGGCGTCCGGGCCGCCGGTGGACAGCGCGCGGCGGACATGACCTTTTCGGCATCCGGTGAGGATCTGCCAGTGTCCACCTGCGGCGTCGGTCAGCGCGTCGTAGTCATAGCGCAGCACGCCTTTCTCTCCGCCGGCCAGGTGTGCCGCGGCCAGCTGGCGGGACAGCCGCCGGTATCCCTCCGGCCCCCGGGCCAGTACCAGAAGGTGTGGCCCCGGCGGGTCGGGATCGTCGGTGCGGCTCCCTCCCCCGAGGGACAATTCGGCGCCGAACACGGTTGCCATGTCGAGTTCCCTGGCGGCCTCAGCGAACCGCACCACCCCGTACAGGCCGTCGTGATCGGTCAGCGCGATGGCCCGCAGGCCCAGCCGATCCGCTTCCTCGACGAGCTCCTCGGGCGTGCTCGCACCGTCGAGGAAGCTGTAGGCGGAGTGGGTGTGCAGTTCGGCATACGGTGTCGACGAGCGTGGACGGGTGGGCGCATCCGGTGGCTGGTACTCCCCCCGCTTGCGCGACCAGGCGGGGCTGTCACCGCCGTCGCCGGCCTGCTCGTCGATGGGCCAGCCGGCACGGCGCGGCTTGCTGTTGAGGACGCGTTCCATCTCGCCCCAGCCCGGCGGACCGTTGTGCCAACCCACCCGGACAGTCTATCGAACACCCGTTCGATGCGTCAGGCGATGCGTCCATTGCCCGGGCGCGGATCGTCGCCGTCGTCGTCCGGGTCTTCGTCGAGCGTCGGCCGCAGCACGTAGCGGACCTGGTTGCCGCCTGCCATCCTGGCCTGCTCGATGGCCTGGTTGGCGATCGCGATCAGCTTGTCCAGCACATCGTCGGGCGGCTCTGCCGCCAGCGGCGGCAGGGGTGTGCAGACCACGCCGATGCTGGCGGTCAGGCGCTGGGGCGTCACGGATATCGCGCCGCGAATCCGCTCGACCAGCGGGGAGGCGTCGGCGGTGGTGAACGTGTCGGCGACGAGGAAGTCGTGGTCGGACACGTGCGCGACGATCGCGTTGTGCCGCACGACCTCACGCAGCGCCTGCCCGACCGACACCCGGGCGCGGTTGCCGCCGCTGGCCCCGCTCAACCCCAGCAGCAGCGAGAAGCTGTCGATGTTCACCGCGACGACGACCAGGTATCTGTCGTCGCTACGGCTGCGCGAAGCGAGCAGTGTCGCCACGGCCTGATAGAACGCGTCCCGGTGCAACAACCCCGTCAACTGCTCGATGTCGCCGTGGTGGGTGTCGGGCTGTATCAGCACGAGCATCGCCCGGCAGGCGAACGCGACGAACACGTTGAGCAACACGATGATCCCGGCCGCACACACAGCCAGTGCCAGGTCGTCGGCCGCCACGTGGACGATCAGCACACCCAGCGTCACCGCCCCGACCGACCAGACCGCCGTCAGCAGGCGCGGGGTGTGGAAACTCACCACGAACGCCGTCAGCACGGCGTAGTTGGCCGCCCCGGTCAGCCCGACCACGGGATTGGTCTGGATCAGAATCGACACCCCGATGGCCGCCGACGCGACCAGTACGCAGAGCAGTGACTGCGCCCGTGTCGGCCAGTGCGCCCGAAGCCACAGCGTGGCCAACGCGCAACAGCTCAGCGCGATGACCACCGTGGCGATCCGCCCCGTCGACGTCTGAGGGCCCGCCGGGCTGGCAAGAAGGCCGAGGGGAAGCAGACCGAGCGAGGCGATACACAGGGCGACCAGCCGGCACGTCGCGGTCTGCATGCCCCGGGCCGCGAGGATGGCAGTAAACCAGTAGTAGTGGTCGGCACCCCACAGCGCAGCACCGACTGCGCCGAGCCACGAAAAGCGCAAACGTTCACGCATGCGCGCGGCCCCGGCGAGCTCTCCTACGACTCAGGTCATGACCCCCACCCACAGGCGAAGATTACCAGCGCAGCAAATAGTTGCCCACCCTAATGAACACCTGTGGCCTCCTGAGGCCTCAGGCGACGAACTCCGCGTCACCGTCCTCGAGCACCAGCCGCGCGTTCGATCCGTCCGGGGCGGCCGCTTCGGTACGGAACACCGCGCGGCCTTCAGTTGTCCGCCAGATCGACGTCGTCAGCGTCTCACCGGGGAACACCGGAGAGGTGAAACGCGCCGAGATGGCAGTGAGGCGAGTGGCGTCGCCGGCGCCGAGCTCCGCGACGAGTGCGCGGCCCGCAACGCCGTAGGTGCACAGCCCGTGCAGGATCGGCTTCGGGAAACCGGCCAAACCAGCAAACCACGGATCGCTGTGGAGCGGGTTGCGGTCCCCGGAGAGCCGATACAGCAGCGCCTGGTCCTCGCGGGTGGGCAGAGCGACCGTCGCATCGGGTTCACGGTCGGGGATCTCGGGCGCGGCCGGCCGTGAACCGGGCTGTCCACCGAAGCCGCCTGCACCGCGGATCACCAGCGTGGTCACCGTCTCGGCGACCGCTTGGCCGGTGGCCGGATCGCTGCCGGTGGCCTTGAGCATGACGATCGCGTTCTTGCCCTCGCCCTTGTCCTGAATGTCGGCGACCTCGTTGACGACGCTGAGCTCTCCGGCGGCGGGCAGCGGTGCGAACAGGCGGATGCTCTGCGAGCCGTGCAGCAGCTTGGAGAAGTCGAACGATCCGATGACCCCGGCCGCAGCGAACGGCGAACACGCGATCACCGCGTAGGTGGGCAGCACCTGCTGGGCGATGTCGTGGCTGTTCTCGGTGGTGAAGGCGAGATCCGCGATGCCCGCGCCGACGCCGAGCGCGTAGAGCAGGGTGTCCCGATCCTTCCAGCGGAAGGTCTGGGCAGGGGTGGTGACGCCGACGGCGTTGGGATCGATGGGCATGGCTCATTCCCTATGCCATGGCGGTGCGGCTTGGCAAGCCTTGCTGTCCTCGGCGCGCCGCGAAGCGCGCCGTCTGTGACGATGATCCGATGGCCGACGCGGAACCCGACAGCTACCCGCGCGACATGGTCGGCTACGGCCGCACGCCGCCCGACCCGCAGTGGCCCGGGGGCGCCGCGCTCGCAGTCCAGTTCGTCCTCAATTACGAGGAGGGTGCCGAGAATTCGGTGCTGCACGGCGATCCGGCCTCGGAGACCTTCCTGTCGGAGATGACGCCGGCCGAGGCATTCCCCGACCGCCACATGAGCATGGAGTCGCTCTACGAATACGGGTCGCGCGCCGGGCTGTGGCGACTGCTGGACGTGTTCTCGCGCCGTGGAGTCCCCTTGACGGTCTTTGCCGTCGCCCGCGCCCTGCAACGCAACCCCGACGCCGTGGCTGCGTTCACCGAGCTGGGCCACGAGATCGCCTGCCACGGCCTCAGATGGATCTCCTATCAACGAGTTACCGAAGACGTCGAGCGCAGGCACATGGCCGAGGCCGTGCAGATCTTGCGGGAACTGACCGGAGCGGCACCGCGAGGGTGGTACACGGGGCGCGACTCTCCCCATACCCGCGGACTGGTGGTCGAGCACGGCGGATTCGCCTACGACTCGGACTCCTATGCCGACGATCTGCCCTACTGGGTGCGGGTCAGCGGTACGAACCATCTCGTCGTGCCCTACACGCTGGACACCAACGACATGCGATTCGCCTCTCCCGCCGGCTTCTCCAACGGTGAGGAGTTCTTCGCCCATCTGCAGGACGCTTTCGACGTGCTGTACGCAGAGGGGCTCGCCGGACGCCCCAAGATGCTGTCAGTCGGACTGCACTGTCGGCTGGCAGGCAGGCCCGCGCGCAGCCGAGCGGTGGAGAGGTTCCTCGACCACGTGCTGTCTCACGATCACGTGTGGCTGGCCCGGCGCATCGAGATCGCCGAGCACTGGCGCGAGGTCCACCCGCCCGAGCGTTAGCCCTGGCTCACCGGCGCGACGGCAAACCGGGCGGTCCGGGTGGCCAGCAGATAGTAGAGCCCGAAACCGATGCCACACCCGATGAACCAGCTGTACTGCGCGGCGGTGTGCATGCCGACCACCGAGCCGCCCAGCAGGACCGGGATCACCGCGGCCACGGCGGCGACGACCGTCGTGATCACTGCTGCGGGGTTGTATCCCTTGGTATAGTAATAGGTTCCGTTCTCGTCCAGCGTGAACAAGTCGTCGATCACGACGCGCTGCTTGTGCACCAGGTAGTAGTGCGCGATCAGCACCCCGAACAACGGGCCGATGAACGCTCCGAGCGTCTCCAGCGTGTAGTGGATGACCTCCGGGTTGTTGTACAGGTTCCACGGCGTGATGAGGACCGATCCGACCGCAGCGATCATGCCGCCGGCGCGCCAGCTGATCCGCTGCGGGCTGACGTTGGAGAAGTCGAAGGCCGGGGAGATGAAGTTGGCGACGATGTTGATGCCGATGGTCGCGATGGTGAACGTCAACGCGCCCAACACGATCGCGAAGGTCGAGTCGATACGCGCGACGGTGGCGACGGGATCGGTGATCAGCTCGCCGAACACCGGCACCGTCAGCGACGCGGTGACGACCACCAACAGCGAGAACACCAGGAAGTTCACCGGGAGCCCGAGGAAGTTACCACGCTTGACCGCGGCGAATGACTTGCCGTAGCGGGAGAAGTCGCCGAAGTTGAGCATCGGACCGGAGAAGTACGAGACGACCAGCGCGATGGCGCCGAGCATGACCGGCACCGAATCGAGCCCGGTGTAGGTGACGTCGCCGAGGTTGAGGTCGATCGCTCCCCATCCGGCCTTGTAGATCAGGTAGCCGCACAGCAGGAACATCACGACATACACTGCGGGACCGCAGAAGTCGATGAACCGACGGATAGCCTCCATGCCGCGCCAGAAGACGCACGCCTGCAGGATCCACAGCAGGATGAAGCTGCCCCAGCCCAGCAGCGGCAACCCGAGGAAACCGTGCGTGTCGACATCCGCATACGGGGCGAGACCGGGAAAGAGTTTGAGCAACACCACATCCAGCGCTGCCGAGGCCAGGTAGGTCTGAATGCCGTACCAGGCCACCGCGATCAGGCCGCGGATGATCGCGGGTATGTTGGCACCCAGCACGCCGAACACGCTGCGGCAGATCACCGGATACGGCACACCGGTGGCCTGACTGGGTTTGGCGACGAGGTTGCAGAACACGTAGACGATTACGATGCCGATCAGCAGCGCGGCAAGCACCTGCCAGCTGGCGAGCCCGAGCGCGAAGAGACTGCCCGCGGTGACGTAGCCGCCGACGCTGTGCACGTCGGACATCCAGAACGCGAAGATGTTGTACGAGGACCAGGTCTGCTTGCCCAGCGGCGCGAGGTCCTCGTTGGTCAACCGTGGGTCGTACCCCGGTTTGATGACGCCACCCCCGACAGGGTGACCGGACGCTTCGACGATGTCCCCTGCGCCGACGACCGTGCCGGGCGGGAGATCCTTGGCAGCCTGGGGCGTGTCGATCTCGGTCATGCGCGGACCGTAACCACGGTGTGTTGCGCCGGTGTTTCGGCGAAAACACTCCGCTATTGCGGGAAAGATATATCCGCTGCCAGCAAGCCGGCATCGGTCGGCAGCGTCGCGATCAGGGCGTTGAGGCGCTGGGAGTGCGTCTCGGACGCAGTCAGCAACTCCTCCACGTCGCCGGCGAGGAACGCGCGCACCATCTGGCAGTGGTCGGCGTGCAGATCCGCCCGGTCCGCCGCACGCACGTGCACCATCGACTGCACCGGTTCGGTGACATTCCAGGCGGATTCGAGCATGTGCAGCAGGCGGTACATGCGCGAGGGCCGCGTGAGAGCGAGGTGGAACTCGCGGCTCTGCCGGTGGTAGGCAGCCGGATCGTCGGCGCGCAGCGCCTCGTGCAGAACGTCGTTGGCGGTCATGACGGCCGCGCGATCGGCGTCGGTGGCATTGGCGATCGCCGCCGCCAGCGAGGCCGTCTCCAATGTTTCTCGCACGATGTACATTTCGCGCAGTTCCTGGCGGGTCAGCTGTGCCACCGCATATCCGGCGTTGCTCCGGTGCGCCACCAGCCCTTCCCCGATCAGCGTCTTGAGCGCTTCGCGTACCGGAATCTGGCTCACGCCGAACAGATCGGCGACATCGGCCAGCGGGATGGGGCTGCCGGGCGGCACCGCGCAGTAGAGGATCACTCGGCGCAACTCGTCGAGGATCGCGTGCTGGGGCCGGCCCGGCTGGTCGACGACGAGCTTGTCGAGCAGGGCGGACCGCCGACGTGACGCCATGGCGTCACGGTAGGTGGCCAATGTTTCCGCCGTGCTACCCGAGGGGGCCCCGTCGCCGACGTATCATCCGTGGGTGCGCCTTCGGCCCTGGGTGACCCGCGCGGTCAAGGAAGCCGAGGCAGCGGTCGGGCTCGGTCCCGGCGAACCGCCGTCGTGGTTCACCACGGCACTCGACGCGAAACCCGAGCGCTCGAGCATCGATGTCGAGGGATGCACGGTGCGCTACCGCACATGGGGCGACCCCCGGCGCCCGGCGTTGGTGCTGATCCACGGCGGCGGTGCACATTCGGGGTGGTGGGATCACGTCGCACCATTGCTGTCCCGGCAGCACTACGTCATCGCCCCGGACCTCAGCGGCCACGGAGACAGCGGACGTCGACCCGAGTACGCGCTGGAGACGTGGTCTCGAGAGGCGCTCGCGGTGGGAACCGCTCACGACGCCGATGCTCGACCCTTGATCGTCGGCCACAGCATGGGCGGCTGGGTCGCGGCCACCACCGCCGTCCACCACGGGCCCGACATCGAGGGCATCGTGACCATCGACACCCCTCTGCGCGATCGCGCCCCCGAGGGAGGGCGGATGGACAACCGTGGGCGCAAGCCTGCGGGGTACCGCAGCCGCACGGAGATCATCTCGCGATTCCGGCCCATCCCGACGCAGGACGAGGTGCTGCCGTTCGTCGCGGACCACATCGCCGCCGAATCGGTGCGTCGACAGGACGGGCGCTGGTTCTGGAAGTTCGATCCGTGGGTGTTCGCGCTGTCCGACAACTCCTTCGTGTCCACCGACCAGGAGCCGCTGGAGGAGATCTTCGCGGCCATGCGGTGCCGCACCGGCTACATCCTGTGCGAACGGGGCATCGTGCCCGTCGAGATGGCGCAGCTCATCGAGTCGGTGCTGCAACTTCGCGGACCGTTCATCCAGTTGGCGGTGGCCGGCCATCACCCGATGCTCGATCAACCACTGAGCCTCGTGGCGACACTGCGCACGCTGCTCGAGATGTGGTCGATCACCTAGCCGACGAACCCTCACCCCGCGGGACAGGACTCAAATACAAGGCCCCCCAGACTATTTCGGTCAAACTGTGCGCGAGTTCGGCATCGTAGTCGGGAGGGCGGTGCGGCAGATTCTGCTGACAGGTGCGCTCGACCATCCAGCACAGAGCGCTGGCGCTGGTGGCGGCCGGCAGTTCCCCTCGAATCGTGCCGTCCCTCTGACCATCCACGATGACCGTGGTCAGGCGGTCAGCGATCGAGGTGAGCAGGTCGCGGTACGTCGACGACACCAGCGGGTCATACCCGGCCATCTCCTGCAGGGCGACCAGCACCGGTTGATGCCTCCGGTACCCGGCGATGATGCCCGACATGGCGGCGTGGATGTCGCGGGGATCGCGGCGCGAGGCCACACCCCACCAGAGTTCTGCGCTGTCGGCGAGGTCACCGAACACCTGGCCGGCGAGGCGGCGCACCAGCTCGCCTTTGTCCTGGAAATAGACGTAGAAATTGGCCCGGGACATACCCGCCTCGGTGGCCAACCGGTCGACGCTGAGTTCGGTGAAGCTCGCCCCGTCCCGCATCAATCGCTCGGTCGCGTCGAGCAGTCGTCGCTCGATGTCTTCACGACGCTGCTGGCGCGTGGCCTGCGTTCTGCGGGTGACCGACGGCATGTCCGCCAGTATGACAGCTGGGCTGGCCACCATGTCTAGGCACAGTGTCTAGGCAACTTGACTGACGATCTGTCTAGACATACCGTCGGAGCCATTCGTTTGTGACCGGCGTCATATTGATGGAGGTTCCTCCCATGACAGCGACCGCTGCCACCCCCCGTCCCTACGACCCCGTCGATCTGTCGTCCCGCGCGTTCTGGGCGACCACGGCGCGGGAGCGGGAGCAAGCATTCGCTGCGCTTCGCGGCGAGCGACCCGTGAGCTGGCACCCTCCGGTCGAGGATTCGCTGATGGCCGACCCCGACGATCCCGGCTTCTGGGCGGTCACCCGCCGCGACGACATCGTCGCGATCAGCCGGGACAACGACACGTTCCTGTCCGGCAGGGGCGTGCTGTTCGAGAACGTCCCGGAGGAACTGCTGGAAGCGTCGCAGTCGTTCCTGGCGATGGACCCGCCTCGGCACACGTTCCTCCGCAAGCTGGTCAGTGCCGCCTTCACCCCGCGACAGGTCCGCCGCATCGAGGACTCGATCAAAGCCAATGCCACGACGATCGTCGAGGAGCTGCGCGCCGCGGGGAGCGGGGCGGATTTCGTCACGTACTGCGCCAAGGAATTGCCGATCCGCACGCTGTCGGACATGGTCGGCATCCCCGAGGCCGAGCGCCAACAGATCGCCCACTGCGCTGACGCGATGGTGTCCTGGGCCGACCCGGTCTTCCTCGGGGGCCGTCCGCCGCTGGAGGTTCTGTTCGAAGCGCAGATGTACGTCCATCAGGTGGCCAATCGACTCGCCGCAGAACGGCGCGAGAATCCGGGAGACGACCTCTTCAGTGCGTTGGTCAACGCCGAGGTGGACGGAGACCGGTTGTCCGACAACGACGTCGCGGCGTTCTTCGTGCTGCTCGCGGTGGCAGGCAACGACACCACCCGCCAGACCACCAGCCATGCACTGAAGGCGTTGACCGACTTCCCCGACCAGCGCGCCTGGCTGCTGGAGGACTTCGACAACCGGATCGGCACGGCGGTGGAGGAATTCGTCCGATGGGCGTCGCCGGTGATGACGTTCCGCCGGACGGCCGCGAAGGACACCGAGATCGCCGGGCAACCGATCAGCGCCGGCGAGAAGGTCGTGATGTTCTACTCGTCGGGCAATTTCGACACCGAGGTGTTCGACCACCCTGAGCGCCTCGACCTCGGCCGTCACCCCAACCCGCACGTCGGATTCGGCGGTGGCGGCGTGCATTTCTGTCTCGGCGCGAATCTCGCCCGAGCGCAGCTGCGCGCGATCATCGGTGAGTTGCTGCATCAGCTGCCCGACATCTCGGCCGGCGAACCGGAATACCTGGTGGGCAACTTCATCCACGGCATCCGCAGTATGCCCTGCACCTTCTAGGCTTTCCGCCGTCGTCCGCTGCGTCCCGGTGCGGTTGTTGACGTTTGCCCGTCAGCAGGCGAGCATGTCCCGCATGCGCTATGTCGTTACCGGCGGTACCGGGTTCTTGGGACGTCACCTCGTGGACCGGCTCCTGGCCCGTCCGGGCACCGAGGCGGTGCACGTTCTGGTGCGCGGGCAGTCGTTGAACCGGTTCGCACACCTGGCCGAAGGGTGGGACGAGCGGGTGTCACCGCTGGTCGGCGATCTGACAGCACCCGCGCTGGGTCTCGATGACCAGCAGCTCGTCGCACTCGGTCAGGTCGACCACGTCATGCACTGCGCCGCGCTCTACGACATCACCGCACCCGAGGATCAGCAGCGGGCCGCGAATGTGGAGGGCACCCGATCGGTCATCGCGCTGGCCCTCCGCCTGGGCGCCACGCTGCACCACGTGTCGTCCATCGCCGTGGCGGGCACGTTCCGCGGCGAGTTCACAGAGGACGATCTCGACGTCGGTCAGCAGCTGCCGACGCCCTATCACCAGACGAAGTTCGAGGCCGAGCTGTTGGTCCGGTCGACGGCCGGACTGCGCTACCGCATCTACCGACCGGCAGTCGTCGTCGGTGACTCCCGGACCGGCGAGATGGACAAAGTCGACGGGCCCTACTACTTCTTCCCGATCCTGGCCACGCTGGCGGCGTTGCCCCGCTTCACCCCGATGATGCTGCCTGCTGCCGGCCGTACCAACCTCGTGCCCGTCGACTACGTTGTCGACGCGATCACGACGCTCGGCCACCTCGACGGACGCGACGGACAGACGTTCCACCTGACCGCTCCGACGACGACCGGGTTGCGCGGCATCTATCGCGGTGTGGCGCCGGCGGCCGGCCTGCCTCCGCTGGTGGGGTCACTGCCACGGGGCGTGGCCGGCCCGTTCCTGCACGCCCGCGGGCGCGCAAAGGTGTTGCGGGACATGGCCGCGACCCAGTTCGGCCTGCCCGCCGAGATCCTCGACGTCGTCGAGCTGGAGCCGACGTTCACCCGTGCACACACCGATGAGGCGTTGCGGGGCACCGGGATCACGGTGCCCGAGTTCGCCGACTACGCGCCGAAGCTGTGGCGCTACTGGGCGCAGCATCTGGACCCGAACCGGGCGCGACGCGACGACCCTCTGGTCGGTCGGCATGTCATCATCACCGGCGCCTCGAGCGGGATCGGCCGGGCCTCGGCGATCGCGGTGGCCGCTCGGGGGGCATGCGTGTTCGCGTTGGGCCGCAACGCCGACGCGCTCGACGAGGTGGTGGCCGAGATCCGCGCCGCCGGCGGGCAGGCGCACGCGTTCTGCTGCGACGTCACCGATTCGGCGGCGGTCGAGGACACCGTCGCCGCCATCCTCGAGCGATTCGGCCACGTCGACTATCTGGTCAACAATGCCGGGCGGTCGATCCGTCGGTCGGTGATCGCGTCGACGGACAGGTTGCACGATTACGAACGCGTGATGGCGGTCAACTACTTCGGCCCGGTACGGATGGTGCTGGCCCTGCTCCCCCACTGGCGCGAGCGGCAGTTCGGTCATGTCGTCAACGTCTCCAGCGCCGGGGTCCAGGCGGGCAACCCGAAATACAGTGCCTACATCCCCAGCAAGGCTGCCCTGGATGCATTCTCCGAAGTCGTTGGCACCGAGACCCTTTCGGATCACATCACGTTCACCAACATCCACATGCCGCTGGTTGCGACGCCGATGATCGCTCCGTCACGTAGGCTCAACCCGATGCCTCCGATCACCGCCGAACACGCGGCCGCCATGGTCATCCGCGGGCTGGTCGACAAGCCGCCGCGCATCGACACCCCGGTCGGCACACTCTCGGATTTCGGCACCTACTTCACGCCCCGGCTCTCCCGACGTGTGCTGCACCAGCTGTATCTGGGCTACCCCGACTCGCCGGCCGCGCGAGGTGTGGCCGAACAGCGCCCGATTCCGGCGCGCCCGGCCCGGCGGCCGCGGCGGACGGTGCCGGCGGTGCGGGTACCGCGGCCGGTCAAGCAGGCGGTGCGACTGGTGCCCGGCGTGCACTGGTGAGCGCGGCGCGCCTGCCGGTGTTCTGCGATGTCGACACCGGCGTCGACGACGCGATGGCGCTGGTGTACCTGTTCGGCAGCGCGGAGGCCGAGGTGGTGGGGATTGCCTCGACCGCAGGGAACGTCGGTGTGCAACAGGTCTGCGAGAACAACCTCGGCCTGCTCGAACTATGCGGCGTCACAGGGGTTCCGGTGTCCAAGGGTGCGGACGCGCCGCTGGCGATCCCGCTGCGCACCGCCGAGGACACGCACGGGCCGCGGGGGTTGGGGTACGCACAGCTTCCGTCAGCCACCGCGAGCCTCACCGACCACGACGCCGCGCAGGCCTGGGTGCGTGCCGCGCACGCCCGTCCCGGCGAGCTGATCGGGTTGGCCACCGGACCTCTGACCAATCTGGCGTTGGCGGTGCGCGCCGATCCAGAGCTGCCGAAGCTGCTGCGCCGCCTGGTGATCATGGGCGGTTCCTTCGACTATCGCGGCAACACCACCCCGGTCGCGGAGTGGAACACCAGCGTCGATCCGGAATCGGCGGCCGAGGTGTTCGCGGCCTGGAATGGTGCGGAGCACCTGCCGATCGTGTTGGGGCTCAACATCACCGAGAACATCGCGATGACCCCGGAGTTGCTGAGCCGGCTCGCCGAGGCCGCGGGCGCACCCTCGCGGATGATGTCGGTGCACGACCCACGCGGTACGGCCTCGACCGCCGACAACCCCGTGATCCGGGTGCTCGAAGACGCGATGCGGTTCTACTTCGAGTTCCACCACGATCAGGGTGAGGGGTACCTGGCCCACCTGCACGATCCGCTGGCTGCGGCGGTCGCCCTCGACCCTGACCTGGTGACCTGTCGAGCCGCCCCCGTCGACGTCGAGCTGACCGGGACGCTGACGCGTGGCATGACGATCGCCGACTGGAGCGGCCACTGGGGCCGCGAACCCAACGCACTCGTCGGCGTCGACGTCGATGCGGCGGCGTTCTTCGACCACTTCATCGACCGGGTCGCGACGTTCGCCCGCAGTGTCAGTCGTCGGTGACGGTGAGCTTCACGTCGATGTTGCCGCGTGTGGCGTTGGAGTACGGGCACACCTGGTGGGCCTTCTCGGTCACCTCGCGCGCGGTCTCCGCGTCGACGTTGGGCAGGGTGATCTCGAGTTCGACAGCCAGACCGAATCCGCCGTTGTCGAGCTGACCGATCGACACCCGGGCGCCCACAGCCGAATCCGAGACGTCGACCTTGTCCTGGCGCGCTACGAGTCGCAGCGCGGAGTGGAAGCATGCGGCGTACCCGACGGCGAAGAGCTGCTCGGGATTGGTGCCGTTGCCACTGCCGCCCATCTCCTTCGGGATGGCCAGATCGAAGTCCAGGCGACCGTCCGAGGATCGGCCGTGGCCGTCACGGCCTTCGCCGGTGGCCAGGGCTTCTGCGGTGTAGAGCGTCTTCATTCGTCGTCCTTTCAGAGGTGGACCAAGATCTCATCTGAACAATAGGACGCAATTGAGTTGTGCGCAACCAATATGGCTCTGCTCCTGTCTTTCGGACGGCTACTCGTACCGGCCCTCGATGTACCACCGGCGCTGCCGATAGCACAGCAGCAGCGCCTCCTGCCGGTCACCGCCGAGCAGCACCTGTGCGCGCGCGGTGCGACCTCCGCCGGCCGCCGCGGTGTCCCACCACCGTTCGTCGACCGGCCACGGTCCGGTCCACCAGGACAGCCGACCGGACCTGCCCGGCGCGCTGAGCTGGGCAGGATCGGCGGAGAACAATCCCCGCGCGGTGACGCGCACCGGATTCCCCTGCGCGTCGAGCACATCCACCGGATCGTCGAGCAGCACCGACGGGGACGGCTCGGGAAGCTGCCCGGGCCACGGCTGCCCGGGGTCGGCCCGGGGGACGAGTTCGTCACCGAGCGGGGTGAGGGTGATCCGCTCGGCGGGGCCCCGCCCTCCGCTGAGAACCGGCACTTTCACCGCGTCGGGACCGAGCAACCCCTGGACCCGCACGAGCGCCCGCCGCGCACGCAGCCGGTCCTCCTCGCCGATCCCGCCCCACAGCGGGAGCTGCAGAGCCTCGGCCGAGACCACCTCCACCGGCCGCAGCCGCAGCATCGTGATCGGCGCACCCGGGCGCTCGCTCTCATGCCGGCGGTTCAGCCACCCGTCGAGCTGCCAGCGCACCCGGTCGGCGGTGGCGTCTTCGGTGAGAGGCTCGGCGCATCGCCAGACGCGTTCGAGCTCGCCACCGTTCGCGGTCACCGCATGGATGGCCAGTCGGGTACAGCCCACGCCCGCCGCCTCGAGGCTGCGGTGCAGCCGGCCGGCCAGCGCCCGCCCGGCGAAAGCGGCCGCGTCCACCCGCTCGATGGGCGGATCGCAGTCCATCTCGACGTCGAGTTCCTGATCGGGTTCTCGCCCTGAGGGACCCCGACCGGGCTCCCCGCGCGCCAGCTGGTGGGCAGCCACCGCATCGGCGCCGAAGCGGGACGCCACATCACTACGGGACACCTCGGCGAATTGCCCTATTGTCCGAATACCCATGCGCCACAACAGATCTACCAGTTCAGCGCGGGTCCCGGAGGCCAGGCTGGGTTCGGTGGCCAGCGCCTTGACCGACAACTCCGACAGGAACTCGGCATCCGATCCCGGGTCGACGATCCGGCCCGCTCTCGCGGCGAAGACGGCCGTGGGCAATTGGTCGGCGACGCCGACCTGACACTCGGCACCCACTGCGGCCACGGCATCGACCAACCGTTCCGCCGTCACCTGCTCCGAGCCGAAGTACCGGGCAGCCCCGCGTACCGACAGCGCCAGCAGACCCGGACGCAGCACCTCCGCTCTAGGCACGAGCTCGTCAACGGCAACGGTCACCCGTTCGAAGTGCCGGGCGTCGCGTGCCGGGTCGGCGGTGACGACATGCAGGTCCGGGCACCGGGCCTGTGATTCCCGTCGCCGAATCCCGCGCCGCACCCCCGCCGATCGCGCCGCAGCCGAACACGCCACCACCCGGTTGGCGAGTGTCACTGCGACCGGCACCGTGGGCGGGAGGCCGGCCGCCGCCGCAGCGGCCACCGCCGGCCAGTCCATGCACCAGAGCGCCAGCACCCTGCCCGAGGATCGGGAGCCGGCCACCTAGCCGTTCACCACCCGGTTGAGCGGCACCCGCCCCCGGGCCCGCATCGCCAGACGTACCCGACCGATCCGCCCGCAGCCAGGAACAGGCGACCCATCCCCCGGACCGGCGATGTCGAAGCCGCTGACCGCGGCTTCCAACCGAGTGGAAGCACCCTGCCAGATGCCGTCGGTGACGAGCAGCGTGCACCCCCGCTGGCGCGCACGAGCCACCACCGCCCTGGCCCGGGACGGCGGCACCGACCGGCCCCCCAAGCCGAGCACCACCAGATCCATCCCGTCCATCAGCACGGCCGCCACCTCGACCGGGTCGGCCCCCGGCTCCGGGATCACAGCGATCCGGCTCAGATCCGCCCCCATCTCCACCGCCGCGAGCAGACCCACGTCCGGCTGGCCGATGATCGCGACGTGGCCCCCCTCGGCCGTCACGGCGGCGACGATCTTCAACTCCAGCGACCGCGCGCCCGACACCACCGCCACGGTTCCCCGTGGCAGCACCCCCAGATCCGACACCTCCAGCAAACTATTGTCAGGCTGTGCGACCGTTTCCGGGGCTGCCGCCACAGGCGCGGACCGACGGCCGGCCCCTACCTTCCCCGACACCGACGCCATCTGCCGACGAAGCTGTTCCAGCTGGTCAGCACGGGTGACAGGGCATCGATTCACCGCCTTCACCCCTGTCACAACTGCACCGTGCATATCATCCGCCTCACTCGATGTTCGAATGTTTGTTCGATGCCGCCAGTAAACACCCACCCACCGACATCGTCAACCAAACCCAACCTGCCATCGTCGAATAGTGTCATTGACAAATGTCAGCATTGGATGTTGTATCCCTCCAATGCTCATCGGAGAGATCGCCACCGACCTGACCCACCGCGGGTCCCACCGGTCCCGCAGTGCCGCCGCACTCGCCGGACTGACCCTGCGTCAGCTGAGTCTGGTCCTTTCGCCCGATCAACCATGGGGACTGTGGACCTCGCGGCAGATCGTGGCCCGGCTGATGGACACCTTCGGCCCCTCCCTCGCCGGCACCCGGACAGAACCCGTCGACGTCCGCACCCCTGACGGTGGGCGCGTCGTCGGCGAATGGGTCTGGGGCCGAGGCGTTCCCCGCGACACCACCCGAGCGATCTACTTCGTCCACGGCAGCGGTTTCGCGCTCTGCTCGACCCGCACCCACCGGAGGCTGGCGTCCTGGCTCTCCCGACTGACCGGAATCGGGGTCTTCAGCATCGATTACCGGCTGGCGCCGCAGCACCGATTCCCCACTGCCGCCGACGATGTCCGCCGGGGCTGGGAGTGGCTCACCGGTGAGCACGGAATCGCCCCCGAACGCACGGTGATCGCCGGCGATTCAGCCGGCGGCCACCTCACCGTCGATCTGCTGCTGCAGCCAGACGTCCACCACCCTGCGGGCATGGTGTTGTTGTCACCGCTGCTGGACCTCACGTTCGGGTTGGCCCGGACCCGCGAACGCACCCGCCCCGACCCCGCGATCCGCTCTCGCGACGCTGCTCGACTGGTCGAGTTGTATTGCCGGGGAATCGAACACACTCACCCCAGACTGAAACTCGAGGTGGCTCAGGGGCGGACCCTGCCCCCGGCGCTGATCCAGGCCGGCGGCGCCGAGATGCTCGCCGCCGATGCGATCGCGCTCGCCGAAGACCTGCGGGTCGCCGGTGGCGAAGCCCACCTGCAGATCTGGCCCGACCAGGTCCACGTCTTCCAGGCCCTGCCCCGCCTCACCCCCGAAGCGGTGCCCGCGATGCGCGACGTCGCCGGTTTCATCGCCGATGTCCTGGCCCAGCCCATGATCGAGCGGGCCGGCTAGATGATCGTCTTCGGAACCAGACGCAGCCACCGTGCCGATGCGGTGATCACCGGTGCGGGCAGCGGTATCGGCGCTGCGTTCGCCACCGAGCTGGCTCGCCGCGGCGGCCGGGTGCTGTGCAGCGACATCGATCTCGACGCTGCCACGGCCACGGCTGACACGCTCCGCAGCACCGGAATCGACGCCTCGGCTGTCCGCTGCGACGTCACCGACATCGATGACGTGTACCGGCTCGCCGACGCTGCCCACTCGTTCTTCGGCGGTGCGCCCACCGTCGTCGTCAACAACGCCGGCGTCGGCGCCGGTGGCGCTCCGATCGGGGAGATCGAGCTCGCCGACTGGAGGTGGGTGCTCGGGGTCAACCTGTGGGGGCCGATCCACGGCTGCCACGTGTTCGCCCCGATCCTGCGCGCGGCCGGCCGCCCCGCAGGCATCGTCAACGTCGCCTCCGCAGCCGCATTCGGCGCCGCGCCAGGGATGGCGGCCTACAACGTGAGCAAGGCGGGCACGCTGTCCCTGTCGGAGACGTTGTCGGCCGAACTCGCCGGCACCGGCGTCACCGTGACCGCGCTGTGTCCCACGTTCGTCAAGACGAACATCGTCAGCGCAGGCCGAATCTCCGACCGCTCCACCCATCTCGCCGACAACCTGATGCGCTGGATCGGCTTCTCCCCCGACCGGGTGGCCCGCACCTGCCTGGACACCCTCGACCGCGGCGGCCTGTACTGCATGCCGCAGCCCGAAGCCCGGATCGGCTGGGGCATCAAACGTTTCACCCCGACGGTGTACACCCGCGCCGCCGGCCTGATCACTCGCGTCACCACCTAGGAGGAGACACCGATGGCACACGCCACGATGGACATGGACGCCATGCTCGCCAAGATCAAGGACAGGCAGTGGGCACTGGCCGACATCGACTGGAACGCACCGGGCGCCGAGACGATCACCGACGAGATGCGGCCCAAGCTCAAGGCGTTCATGGCCGATCTGTGCTGGATCGAGAACGTCGGAGCCCGCGGGTTCGCCGCGCTGGCCAAGAAGGCCCCCACGCCGACGATCGCCGAGATCTACCGGTACTTTCACGCCGAGGAGCAGCGCCATGCCAATGCCGAACTGGCGCTGATGAAGCGGTGGGGCATGCTCGACGGCGACGAGATGCCGGAACCGAACGTCAACATCCGGCTGGCCATCGACTGGCTCGACGCCTACTCCGACGACATGTCGCTGTCGATTCTCGGCACCGTGATCCCGATGCTCGAGGTGGCCCTCGACGGGGCGCTGCTGAAGTTCCTGCTCGAAGAGGTGCACGACCCCGTCTGCCACCAGGTGTTCGAGAAGATCAACAATGACGAATCCCGGCACATCGCAGTTGATTTCGCGGTGCTCGACATGATCGGCCACAGCGACCTGCGCCGTCTGATCGTGCAGTTCGTCGGCAACATCGCCTCCCCCGCTCTCATCATGGGCATGATCATGTATGTCCCGCTGCTCAACCGGATGCGCAACAACATCATCGACATGGGCCTACAGCCCGAAAAGTTGTACAACGCCATGAAGCGGTTCCAGACCCTGGGTGAGCGCGGCGAAAAGACCTGGCGGGTACCGACGTACCAGCTGCTCAAGTACCACGGACGCGCAGTGATCAACCCCCGCAACCCCTACCACTGGCTCGCCAACCCCATGGTGTGGGCGTCCGACTACTACCCGAAGATGCTGTTGCGGCCCATCCCCTCCTGGTTCAAGGAGCTCACGCACGAGCCGGCGGCCTGACCCATGGCCCAGACACACATCCACGACACCCTGATCGTCGGCGCCGGCTTCACCGGGCTGGGAGCAGCCATCAAGCTGAAGAAGTCAGGGGTCGACGACATCGTCATCGTCGAACGCGCCGACGATGTCGGCGGGACCTGGCGTGACAACACCTACCCCGGGGTGGCCTGCGACATCCCGACGATGCTGTATTCGTTCTCGTTCGCCCGTAACCCGGCCTGGTCGCGGATGTACCCGTCCGGCGGCGAGATCCGAGACCACATCCGAGATCTCACCGATCAGCACGATCTGCGCCGGCTGATCCGATTCGGTACGGAGGTCACCGGCCTGAGCTTCGCCGAGGACACCGGAGTGTGGACGGCAACGACGAACGGCCGCAGGAAGATCTGCGCCCGCACCGTCGTGCTGGCATCGGGCCCGCTGGCCGATCACAGCCTGCCTGACATCCGCGGGATCGAGACGTACAAGGGCACCAAGATCCACAGCGCCTCGTGGGACCACGATTTCGACGTCACCGGCAAGAGGATCGGCGTGATCGGCACCGGCGCCAGCGCCGTGCAACTCGTTCCCGAACTGGTCAAGGACGCCGCCTTCGTCAAGGTGTACCAACGCACCCCCGGCTGGGTGCTGCCCCGTCCCGATGTCGGCATCCCCGATTCGGTCCAGCAGCTGTTCGCCAAAGTCCCTGCCGCACAGGAGCTCACACGTCAGGCATTGTTCTGGGGGCACGAGGCGTGCGCGGCCGCCCTGGTGTGGAACACCCCGCTGACCGGATTGGTGTCGGCGTTGGGTCGCGCGCATCTGCGCCTGCGGATCAAGGACAAGTGGCTGCGTCGCCAGCTCACCCCGGACTTCACTCCCGGATGTAAGCGGATGCTGATCTCCAACGACTACTACACCGCGTTGCAGAAGGAGAACTGCAAACTCATCGACTGGCCGATCGCGACGCTGAGCCCAGCCGGTATCCGCACCAGCGACGGGATCGAACACCATCTCGACGCGATCGTGTTCGCCACCGGTTATGACGTCCACCTGTCCGGCCCACCGTTTCCCGTCACCGGACTGGGGGGCCGCTCGCTCCAACAGGACTGGGCGGCACATGCCGAGGCGCACAAGAGCGCCAGCGTGCACGGCTACCCCAACCTGTTCCTGATGACCGGCCCGAACTCCGGGCCCGGCCACAACTCGCTGCTGGTCTACATCGAGGGGCAGATCGACTACGCGGTCGCCGGTATCACCACGATCCTGGCGCAGAACCTGCGGTACCTCGACGTGCGCGCCGACGTGCAGCGCCGGTACAACGCCGCCATCCAGCAGCGGTTGACCAAGACGACCTGGATGTCGGGCTGCAGCAGTTGGTATCTGACGGCCGACGGCTTCAACGCGTCGATGTACCCGGGACTGGCGACACAGTATCTTCGACAGATGCGCCAATTCCGGTTCGACGACTATGCCGCGGTGGCACACGGGGCGCAGGTGCGCGCCGTGTCGTCCACCGCCTGACCGAAGTTCCCGACCGAGATGTCCCAGCCGAAGTCCAGCGGACCGATCCCGACGATCCTGCGACGTATCCGCCGCGGTTCGCGTGACGTCGTCGAAGCCGCGGTGTCGCAGCTGTTCGACGCTGCGGTGCATCCACACGGTGTCACCGAATCCGGCGAGTACCGGATCGACGAGCTGGCTCGGCTGGGTGGGACGACGACCCGCAATGTGCGCGTCTACCGGGACCGCGGTCTGCTGCACCCGCCGTTGCGGGTGGGCCGGATCGCGCTGTTCAACGACACCCACCTGACCCGGCTGCGTCTGATCACGTCGCTGCTCGACCGCGGCTACAACATCGCCCACGTCAACGAGATGCTCTCGGCGTGGGAGCAGGGCAAGAACATCGGGGACATGCTGGGTCTGGAGTCCGCGATCGCGGGCAGCTGGGCCACCGAGAAGCCGCAGCGGATGGCACTCGCCGAGGCCCGCGACACCGTCGGCGACGACGCCGCGTTCGACCGCATGGTCGCCCTCGACATCATCCGCGTCGACGGCGATCACGCCACGGTGGTGCGGCCTACCCTGGTCGAGGTCCTGGCCGAGATCCACCGATTCGGCGTGGCGTACGACAAGCTCATCGACATCCACGAGCAGGTCAGTCCGCTACTCGATCAGATCAGCGCGATCCTGGTGCGGGCCGGCCTCGAGGAGGTGGTCGACAAGATCAACCCCGGAGCCGCGATGCCGGATGACGTCACCGTCGCCGAACTGATCACCACCTTGGTGCGGTTCCGGACCCAGGCGGTGAGTGCGGTCAGTGCGACACTGGCGTTTTCGATCGAGTCCGCGGTCGAGACGACGGTCGCGACAATGCTCGGGGATCTCATCGAGAAAAGCGAGAAGACCGACACCGACGGCAGTGGCACGGGCGAGTAGGAGTGCTCACTCCCACTCGATCGTGCCGGGCGGCTTGCTTGTGATGTCCATCACAACCCGGTTCACTTCGCGCACCTCATTGGTGATGCGCGTGGAGATTCGCTCCAGCACCTCGTAGGGCACGCGGGTCCAATCCGCGGTCATCGCGTCCTCGCTCGACACCGGCCGCAGAACGATCGGATGCCCGTAGGTGCGGCCGTCGCCCTGCACCCCGACCGATCGCACGTCGGCGAGAAGTACCACCGGGCACTGCCAGATCTGGTGGTCCAGGCCGGCCGAGGTGAGCTCCTCGCGAGCGATGGCATCGGCGCGGCGCAGCGTGTCGAGGCGGTCCGCGGTGACCTCGCCGACGATCCGGATGCCCAGACCGGGACCCGGGAAGGGCTGGCGCGCAACGATGTCCTCGGGCAGCCCGAGTTCGCGTCCGACCGCACGGACCTCGTCCTTGAACAGCAACCGCAGCGGTTCGACGAGCTTGAACTTCAGGTCTCCCGGCAGTCCACCGACATTGTGGTGGCTCTTGATATTCGCCGTGCCGGTGCCGCCACCGGATTCCACGACGTCGGGATACAGCGTGCCCTGCACCAGGAACTCGACGTCCCCTTCGGCCGCCCCCAACGCATCCCGCACGGCGCCTTCGAACGCCCGGATGAATTCGCGGCCGATGATCTTGCGCTTGCCTTCGGGGTTGGTCACCCCGGACAGTGCTTCGAGGAAACGGTCGGCGACGTCGACGGTGACGAGGTTGGCGCCGGTGGCGGCGACGAAGTCGCGCTGGACCTGAGCGCGCTCGCCGGCGCGCAGCAGGCCGTGGTCGACGAACACGCACGTCAGCCGGTCACCGATCGCTCGCTGGACCAGCGCAGCTGCGACCGCGGAGTCCACGCCGCCGGACAGTCCGCAGATGGCCCGGCCGTCACCGATCTGCGTGCGGACCTGCTCGACGAGGGCATCGGCGATGTTGGCCGGCGTCCATGTCGCATCGATGCCGGCGAACTCGTGCAGGAAACGGCTGAGCACCTGCTGGCCGTGCGGGCTGTGCATGACCTCGGGGTGGTACTGCACACCGGCCAGCCCACGCGCCCGATTCTCGAACGCCGCCACCGGCGCACCGGAACTGGTGGCCACGACGTCGAACCCGGCCGGCGCCTCGGTGACCGCGTCACCGTGGCTCATCCACACCGGCTGCCTGTCCGGCAGATCCGAATGCAGTTCTCCGCCCACGACATTCAGCTCGGTGCGGCCGAATTCACTGGTGCCGGTGTGCGCGACGGTGCCGCCCAGCGCCTGGGCCATCGCCTGGAAGCCGTAGCAGATCCCGAACACCGGGATGTCGAGATCGAACAGCGCCGGGTCGAGTTGCGGCGCACCCTCGGAGTACACGCTGGCCGGCCCGCCGGACAGGACGACTGCGCGCGGGTTGCGCGCCTTGATCTCATCGACGGTCGTGGTGTGCGGGATGACTTCGGAGAACACCCGCGCCTCCCGCACCCGCCGTGCGATGAGCTGGGCGTACTGGGCACCGAAATCGACCACCAGCACCGGGCGGGGAGCAGCAGAATCCACCCGGACAGTCTAGTGGGACGGCTCGGACGTCAGGCGCCCTGCGCGTCGGCGGTGGTGGGATCGCGCCGATTGACCGTCTCTGCGCTCACCCCCCAGTCCAGCGCCGCAGGCGCGCCCGCGGGCACCACGGGGCGCGCGGGCTCGATGGGGTCGAGCCGCCGGTAGGGCTGCCCTTGGGCGGGCCGCAGATCCTGCTCGCCCTTGTTCGGCCACAGCGATGCGGCGCGTTCGGCCTGCGCGGTGATCGAAAGTGACGGATTGACGCCGAGATTGGCGGAGATCGCCGCCCCGTCGACCACCGACAGCGTCGGGTAGTTCCACACCCGGTGGTAGGCGTCGATGACGCCGTGCTCGGCGCTGTCACCGATGACCGCGCCGCCGAGGAAGTGTGCGGTGAGCGGAATGTTGAACAGCTCACCCCAGGTGCCGCCCGCCACGCCGTCGATCTTCTTGGCGATGCGGCGGGTGACCTCGTTGCCCACCGGAATCCACGACGGGTTCGGCTCGCCGTGGCCCTGCTTGCTGAGATAGCGGTGGAAGCCGAACCGGGTGCGCTTGGTGAACGTCGTGATCGAGTTGTCCAGGTTCTGCATGACCAGCGCGATCATCGTGCGCTCGCTCCACCGGCGGGGATTGAGCAGCCGCATCGTGCCCCTCGGATCCTCACGGGCGGTGCGCACCAGCTGCTTCCACCGCGGGACATCGGTGCCCTCGGGCCCCGCACCGTCGGTCATCAGCGTCTGCAACAGACCCATCGCATTGGAACCCTTGCCGTACCGGCACGGTTCGACATGCGTATCGGACGTCGGATGGATCGACGACGTGATCGCCACGCCGTGGGTGAGGTTCAGGTCGTCGGCGACACGAAGTCGGCCTGCGCCGACGATCGACTCGGAGTTCGTGCGGGTGAGCATCCCGAGACGATCGGAGAGCTTCGGCAGCCGCCCGGTGTCGCGCATCTTGAACAGCAGCCGCTGGGTGCCGTAGGTGCCGGCCGCGACGATCACCTGGTTCGCGGTGAAGGTGCGGCGGGTGCGCCGCAGCCAGCTGCCGGTGCGCACGGTGCGGACCTGCCATGTGCCGTCGGGGCGCTCACTGAAGTCGGTGACCGTCGTCATCGGCTCGATGTGCGCACCGGCCTTCTCGGCCAGCCCGAGGTAGTTCTTGATCAGGGTGTTCTTGGCGCCGAAGCGGCAGCCCGTCATGCATGATCCGCACTCGATGCAGCCGGTGCGCGCCGGACCGGCACCACCGAAGTACGGATCGGGCAGGAGCTGGCCGGGCCGCTTCTCGCCGTCGGGGCCGAAGAACACTCCGACCGGCGTCGGCACCCAGGTGTCGCGGCAGCCCATGTCCTCGGCGACTTCCTGCATGATGCGGTCGGCGTCGGTGACGGTCGGGTTGGTGACCACGCCGAGCATCCGCTGCGCCTGGTCGTAGTGCGGCAGCAGCTCGGAGCGCCAGTCGGTGATCTCGCGCCACTGCGGATCGTTGAAGAACGGTTCCCGCGGCACGTAGAGCGTGTTGGCGTAGTTCAGCGAGCCGCCGCCCACGCCGGCGCCGGCCAGGATCATCACGTTGTTCAGCAGGTGGATGCGCTGGATGCCGAACATGCCGAACCGCGGCGCCCACAGGAAGCGACGCAGATTCCACGACGTCTTGGCGAAGTCGGGATCCTCGTAGCGTTTACCCGCTTCCAGGACGAGGACCTTGTAGCCCTTCTCGGTGAGTCGTAGGGCGCTCACGCTGCCACCGAACCCCGAACCGATGATCACGACGTCGTAGTCAGGCTTCATGTCGTCCATTATGAACTTACCGTCCAGTAGTTTCTAGACAGGTTGGCCTAATTTGTAAAGTGACAGTCTCGGTCACACGCCGACCGTCAGGCCGACCTTCTGGAATTCCTTGAGATCGCAGTACCCCGCCTTGGCCATGGACCGCCGCAGACCGCCGACCAGGTTCAGCGCGCCGAACGGATCGTCCGACGGACCGTTCAACACCTGCTCCAGCGACGGGCGCTCCTCGGCCGCCACCTGCAGCAGTGCGCCGCGCGGCAGGGACGGGTGGGCGGCTGCAGCCGGCCAGAACCAGCCGCCGCCCAGTGCCTCCGCGGCCGCTGCCAGCGGCGTGCCGAGCACCACGGCGTCGGCGCCGCAGGCGATGGCCTTGGCCAGTTCGCCCGAGGTGTGGATGTCGCCGTCGGCGAGGACGTGCACGTACCGGCCGCCGGTCTCGTCGAGGTACTCCCGGCGTGCGGCCGCGGCGTCGGCGATCGCGGTCGCCATCGGCACGCTGATGCCGAGCACCTCGTCCGACGTCGTCACCCCCATCGTCGAGCCGTAGCCGACGATCACGCCGGCCGCCCCGGTCCGCATCAGATGCAGCGCGGTGCGGTGGTCGAGCACGCCGCCGGCGACCACCGGCACGTCGAGCTCGGAGATGAACGTCTTGAGGTTCAGCGGCTCGCCGTCGGACGCGACGCGCTCAGCGGAGATGATCGTGCCCTGGATGACGAGCAGATCGATGCCGGCAGCCACCAGCGTCGGCGTCAGCGCCTGGGCATTCTGCGGCGAGACACGCACGGCAGTGGTGACGCCGGCCTCCCGGATGCGTGCCACCGCGGCGCCGAGCAGATCGAGATCGATTGGCGCCGAATGCAATTGCTGCAGCAGCCGAACCGACGCCGACGGGTCGGGCTCCTTCGCAGCGATGTCGACGACCTCGGCGATGCGCGCCTCGACATCGGCGTGGCGGCCGAGTAGGCCCTCACCGTTGAGGATGCCCAGACCGCCGAGGCGGCCGAGCTCGATGGCGAACTCCGGAGACACCAGCGCATCGGTCGGATGGGCGAGCACCGGGATCTCGAACCGGTAGGCATCGAGCTGCCAGGCGGTCGAGACGTCCTTGGACGACCGGGTGCGCCGTGACGGCACGATGTTGATGTCGCCGAGCTCGTAGGTACGGCGCGCGGTTCGGCCCATACCGATCTCGACCATGTCTCGCATGTTGTCCACTCCCCTGTAGATCCCGCGACGACCCTAGCGGGTGGTGTAGTTGGGGGCTTCCACCGTCATCGTGATGTCGTGGGGATGGCTTTCCTTGAGCCCCGCAGCGGTGATCTGCACGAACTGCGCCTGCTGCAACTGCTCGATGGTGGCCGAGCCGGTGTAGCCCATGGCTGCACGCAGACCGCCGACGAGCTGATGGATGACCTGAGACAACGGTCCACGGAACGGCACCCGGCCCTCGATACCCTCGGGCACCAGCTTGTCTTCCGAGAGCACATCGTCTTGGAAGTAGCGGTCCTTTGAAAAAGAGCCGCGCAGGTTGCCGCCCGCGCCGCGCCCCTGCATCGCCCCCAGGGAGCCCATGCCGCGGTAGCTCTTGAACTGCTTGCCGTTGACGAAGATCAGATCGCCGGGAGATTCGGCGGTGCCGGCCAGCAGCGAGCCCAGCATCGCCGTCGACGCGCCCGCGGCCAGCGCCTTGGCGATGTCGCCGGAGTACTGCAGTCCGCCGTCGGCGATCACCGGCACACCGTGCGGGGCGCACGCGGCGACCGCTTCGAGGATCGCCGTGATCTGCGGGGCGCCGACGCCGGCGACCACACGCGTGGTGCAGATCGAGCCCGGCCCCACACCGACCTTCACCGCGTCGGCGCCTGCCTCGACGAGCGCGGCCGCAGCGGCACGGGTGGCCACGTTGCCGCCGACGATCTCCACACGGTCGCCGATGGTGACCTTGAGCCGGTGCACCATGTCGAGCACCCCGCGGTTGTGGGCGTGCGCGGTGTCGACGATCAGCACGTCCACTCCGGCATCTGCCAGCGTCATCGCGCGCGCCCACGCGTCCTCGCCGACACCGACGGCCGCGCCGACGAGCAGCCGACCGTCGCTGTCCTTGGTGGCCAGCGGGAACTGCTCGGTCTTGACGAAGTCCTTGACCGTGATCAGCCCGGTCAGCTTGCCGTTCCCGTCGACGATGGGCAGCTTCTCGATCTTGTTGCGGCGCAACAGCCCCAGCGCCGCCTCGGCCGACACACCTTCCTGCGCGGTGATCAACGGCGCCTTGGTCATCACTTCGCGGACGGCCTTGGACTGGTCGACCTCGAACCGCATGTCGCGGTTGGTGATGATGCCGACCAGCTGCCCGGCGTTGTCGACCACCGGTAGACCCGAGATGCGGAACCGCGCGCACATCGCATCGACCTCGGCCAGCGTGTTGTCCGGCGAGCAGGTGACGGGGTCGGTCACCATGCCGGCCTCGGACCGCTTGACGGTTTCCACCGCGGAGGCCTGCTCGGCCACCGGGAGGTTGCGGTGCAGCACGCCCATGCCGCCGGCGCGCGCCATCGCGATAGCCATCCGCGACTCCGTGACGGTGTCCATGGCGGAGCTGACCAGCGGCACCTTCAGCCGGATCTTGCGGGTCAGCTGGCTGGAGGTGTCGGCAGTGGCGGGGATCACATCGGAGGCCGCGGGTAGCAGAAGGACGTCATCGAACGTGAGTCCCAGCATGGCGACCTTGGTCGGATCATCGCCGCCGGTGGGCACCGGCATGGCCAGGGGAATGCTGCTCTCGGCGATCGACATGGGAGCCTCCAGTAACCAGACACGGGACAGGCCCTGCGCACGAGAGACGAACGCGACCTGAAAGCCCATCTTATCGGCATCAAGCTCGGCATTTGTGTCCGCCATGACGTGCCGCGTGAGTGCTGGCGCGATACCCGCGGGGCTGCGTACTCTTGTGGCGTGCGAGACCACCTGCCGCCAGGATTGCCGCCTGACCCGTTCGCCGACGACCCGAGCGATCCGTCGGCTGCGCTTGATGCGCTCGAGCCGGGGCAGCCGCTGGATCCGCAGGAACGCACCGCCGTGGAAGCCGACCTGGCCGACCTGGCTGTCTACGAAGCGCTGTTGGCGCACAAGGGAATTCGCGGCCTGGTCGTCTGCTGCGACGAATGCCAGCAGGATCATTACCACGACTGGGACATGCTGCGCGCCAACCTGTTGCAGCTGCTGGTCGACGGCACCGTCCGGCCGCATGAACCGGCCTACGACCCCGAGCCGGACTCCTACGTCACCTGGGATTACTGCCGCGGTTACGCCGATGCGTCGCTGAACGAGGCGGCCTCGGAGTCCGACGGGTATCGCTGAGAGCGCAATCGCCCGCCCGTCAGCGGGGCGCCCCCGGCACGACAGGTAGCACCGGCACGACCGGCAGGATCGTCGTAGTGGTCGGGGCTGCGGGCTCCACCACCGCCGGAGCGCTCGGAACGGCGACGACCGGCGGTGCCACTGACGTCACCACGGATGTCGGCACCGATGTCGGCACTGCAGTGGTGACCCGAGGTGCCGCGGTGGTCGTCGACTGCTGAACCACCACCGACGTCGTCGTGGTCGGTGCCACGGCGGCTGAGGTCGAGGTCGAAGGCGCCTCCGTGGTCGTGCGAGTGGTCGGCGCGGGCGTGCTCGACGGGGTCGCCTCCAGCGATGACGACGGCGGTGCAGCCGTCGTCGATGCGGGCGTCGTCGTTGCAGGCGGTGTCGCTGCACTCGACGTCGGGGCCTCACCCGACGTCGTGGTCTCGGCCGGTACCGGAGAAGACGTGACCGAGGTCGTCAGCGACGGTGAGGTGACCGACGTGGTGTCCGCCGGGGAGGTCACCGAGGTCGTGTCCGACGGCGAGGTCGGGAGGACGGCATTCGGGTCGACACTCACCACCGGGAACGTGGGTAGCGGCGCCCCCGGAGGCACTGTCGCGGCGGGGTCTTGCGCCTCGACCTTGACGGTCAGCTCCTGCCACTGGGACACCAGCTCGGCCTTGCGCTGATCGTCACCGACCGTCGCGACGGTCGTCGTCACCGCCTGCAGCTTGGCTTGCGCCCCCTGCCAGTCCCCCTGCTCGATCAGCTTCTGCACCTGCTGCATCTCGGTCTGCGCGGCGAGCGCCACCGCGTCGTCGCGCGTCTGCGCCTGCTCGCCGAACAGCACGGTGCGCAGCCCGTAGAGGGCATCGCCCGGGCCGGAGCCGGCGATCACAGCACCGAATCCACCCAGGCAGAGCACCGCAGCCGCCGCCGAACCGACCACGGCCAGCGACACCCGGCGCCGTCGCCCGGGAGATGCCACGCGATCGAGCGCCGCGGCGGCGTCCTGCAGGCTGAGGACATCGTTCATCGGTGTTTCGCGCACATCGTCGCGCCAGCCCGCCAGCAACCGGGCCAGATCCGCTTCACCGCGATCGGTGGCGTACACGGGTTGCTGCCCGGCCAGCGCGTCGAGGAACTGATCGGTGCGGTTGATCTCGTTCAGCGACGGATCACCGCCGCCGTTGTTCCAGCGTCCGAAATCAGGCATGGCCTCGTCCCGTCGCCATGATCTCCGTCTTCAATCGGGACAGCGCGCGATGCTGGGCCACTCGGACCGCACCGGCCGTGCTGCCCACCGCTTCGGCGGTCTCCTCGGCGCTCATGCCGACGACCACCCGAAGGATCAGGATCTCGCGCTGCTTCTCGGGAAGGATCTGCAGGAGGGCGTTCATCCTGGCCGACGACTCGGAGTCGATCGCCATCTGCTCGGGACCGGCCTCACCGGAGAACCGTTCCGGCACCACCTCCATCGGGTCCGCCTTGTTACGTCCGGCGGCCCGATGTGCGTCGGCAACCTTGTGCGCTGCGATGCCGTACACGAAGGCCAGAAACGGTCGTCCCTGATCCTTGTACCGCGGCAGCGCCGTGATGGCAGCCAAGCACACCTCCTGAGCAACGTCATCAGCTGACAGACCGCTGCGTTCCGCTGTTCCCACGCGCGCCCGGCAGTAGCGGACGACGAGGGGGCGGATGGTCTCCAGCACCTCCCGGAGTGCATCCCGGTTGCCGGCGATGGCTTCTGCCACGACAGCATCGAGACGTTCTCCCGAAATTGTCATCGTGAGCAGGCTCTCCAGCGTTACGTCGGGGACACCGGATCGGAGGTGTCAGTTGTGTGGCTCAGCTAAACAATAACGACCACTTGCGGTGCAACCCCGTTAGCGCGAGCGCCACACGCCGCCTCGTCTGATCACGGTTTCGGCGCAACTGTCGCGGATGTCCGTGATCTCCGCCGCCGAGCACTGTGTGCTCCCGATGCCCGCCAGCAGTGAGGCGGCCGCCCACCGCAGCGGAATCAGGCCGTGCTCGCCGGTCTGTGTCAGCACGCGATCACCGTCTGTGCGGGCAGCGTCGAGGTCTCCGGCTGCGCACCGCGCCGCGGCGCGCACGAGCAGCGATTTGACCCGGTGCCGCACCGACGGCGTGTGCGCGGCCAGCTCGACACCCCGCTCGGCGTGTTCGAGGGCGGAGCCGTCACCGCGGGCCATCGCCAGCTCGGCCGACACCCACGCGAGCCGGATCGGTAGCCGCGTTGACTCCGACGCGGAGACGAGACCGGCGGCCCGCGCCAGCGCTCGCTCGGACGCCGCGAACCGACCGACACCCAGCGCGTCGGCGGCTAATCCGATCAATGCGTCGGCAGCGGCCGCACCGGTTCCGCCCGTGAGCGCCCACGCCGCACCGTCGAACGAGCGGGCGCGGTCGTGCCAGCCGAGCTGACGCAGAAAGGAGGCCCGTGTGCTGAGCGCCAGCGAAGCGAGCGGCCCGCGGTCCACGACGCGCAGCAGCCGGTCCAGCTCCGCCTCGGCCGCGGCATAGCGTCCCTGGCCGCCGGCGGCGACGGCCCGCAGCCACAGCCCCTCAGGGGTGCTCGCGGCGGCGAGCGGCCACGCACCAGGATTGCTGCCGAACGCCGCCTCGACCATGTCGAGAGCAGACGCTATCAACTCCGGCGAATCTGTTACGACCGTCAGTTAACAGTTCATGCTCGCCGTGTTACGAACAGGAAAACTGGTCGACGGGTGTCGAGTTCCATTCTCGGAGCGGGACATTAACTGACCGGGAGAAATGACACCGAAATGGGCGGTGACGAGCGAACGTTTATCACCTCCTTCGTTGCGACGAAGTCGCACCGATGAACGCGATGTTAAATCTCGCCTGCGGCGTATGCACTTTCGCACAGGGGAGGCTATTGACGGAAAATCCGAAGCCCTTCTACGTTGTGTGCACGAGTGGTCATCGGCGACTGTGCTCGGATCTTTTCCACGACTGACGCATCCACGGGATTTCACAAATGGGATGTGCAGAGAGGGGTTTCGCAGTGCCACAGCCGCAGCAGCTTCCCGGTCCGAACGCCGACATCTGGGACTGGCAGATGCAAGGTCTTTGCCGGGGTGTCGATTCCGCGATGTTCTTCCATCCCGACGGCGAGCGTGGCCGCGCCCGCGCCCAGCGCGAGATGCGCGCCAAAGAGATGTGCCGTAGTTGCCCCGTGATCACTCAGTGCCGGTCGCACGCGCTTGCTGTGGGCGAGCCCTACGGCATCTGGGGCGGCTTGAGCGAGTCCGAGCGCGAACTCCTGCTCAAGCGAGGCATTCGCCGCTCCGCCTGATCGACCCGAAACCACCCGGGGCTGGGTGAGCCGAAGTTAGGCTCGGACCACCAGGCAACGTTGCCACCCCGGGGGTTTTGAGGGATGAGTACCGCCGCAGAGCGCGCCGCACAACTAGAACTGGTCGCGCGGTTGAGGTCCGCCTACCCCGAGTTGCCCGACGCTCCCCCGCCCGATCTGCTGGATTCAGCGCGAATCAAGGCTTATCTCAAGCCTGTTCACGATGTCGGCGGTGAGCCAGACGCTCCCATGAAGTACGAGAACAAGCAGTACGAACAGTGGGAAGAGCTCACCTACGTCATGTGCGAGGTGCTCGCCGCTCGCGGCATCTGGCTGTCAGAGGAACGTCGCCGCATCGGAAATGTCGACGTGGGCCGCGCCGAGTATCTGGGGTTGCCGTACTACGGTCGCTGGCTGCTCGCGGTGGCCCGGGTGCTCGTCGAGAAACATCACGTCAGCCTGGGTGAACTCAGCGAGCGAATGGCCGAGGTGGCGCAGCGCTACGCGGGTGGCCTGGCCGGCCGGGCGCCAGAGGCCCAGCCGAAATCTCACGGCGACGGCGCCGACGTCACCCGCAACGCGCACCACCGGCATGCCGTCGGCAAGGGCGATCCGCAGGTCTACGCCGGACAGGCCGGTCCGCCGCGCTTCTCCGTCGGCGATCCCGTCGTCGTGCGCGACCTGCCGGTGATCTTCTACACCCGCACCCCCGAGTACGTGCGCGGCGCACCCGGGCGCATCGCCACCGTGGCGTATGAGAGCCCCGCGGCCGAGGACGAGACCTGGGACCGCCCCGACGCCCGCCCCGAATGGTTCTACGTCGTCGAATTCGTCCAGAGCGAACTCTGGGACGGCTACACCGGCACCGACTCCGACACGCTGCGCACCGAACTTCCCGAGCGGTGGCTCGCGCCGCGCTGAATCGCTCTGTCCGAGAAGGGAATCGACCGTGACACATGATCACCCGCACGATCACGACCGCACCGTGAAGCCGATGGTCGACGAGATCACCGATTTCGAGGTGCTCGAGATCGCGCTGCGCGAACTGTGCATCGAGAAAGGCATCTTCACCGCAGAGGACCACCGCCGGTTCACCGAGTTCGCCGAGCAGATCGGTCCGACCCCCGCTGCCCGGCTGGTGGCCCGGGCGTGGCTGGACCCGGATTTCGCACACCTCGCGCTGACCGAGCCGATGGCGGCCAGCGAAGAGGTCGGCGTCGACTGGATGGAACCCACGGGCTTCGGAACACCCAGTGATTTCACCGCTTTCGAGATCCTGGCGGACTCCCCCGGGGTGCACCACGTCATCGTGTGCGCGTTGTGTTCGTGCTACCCCCGGCCGATCCTGGGCAACTCGCCGGAGTGGTATCGCACCCCCAACTATCGCCGCCGGCTGGTGCGTTGGCCTCGACAGGTCCTCGCCGAGTTCGGGCTGTATCTGCCCGACGACGTCGAGGTCCGCGTGCAGGACTCCAACCAGAAGCACCGGTTCATGGTGATGCCGATGCGGCCGGCCGGCACCGATGGCTGGACGGAGGATCAGCTCGCAGAGATCGTCACCCGGGACTGCCTGATCGGTGTGGCCCTGCCCAAGCCCGGCGTGACCACCAACGTCGTCACCGACACCCGGCCCGCACTGCATCCCATCGCGGAGTGACCGTGAACGAATCTGCACTGAGGGACATGATCAACCGCGATCAGGTGTGGCCCCGCATGGCGGCGAAGTACGGGGTCGAGAACCCGGTTCCGCCGTGGAAGACGAGCCTGGACGGTTTGTGCGACGCGCTGGACCGTGCCGATTGCGAGGCAGGGGTGCCGACGGTCAAGGAGCGCCGCGACGACGAGGACGTCCTCGTCGCGACCACCTACGCCGATCTGCCGTACCCCGAGAACCAGCTCGTCGCACTGGCGCACTCGCTGCTGGAGCGCGGGGTGATCTCGGAGGCGGACCTGGCGCAGCGGATGGCCGCCGTGCGGGCCCGCCTCGAGGCCACTTAGTCCGCGGAGCTCAGCGGCGAGCGTCCCGGCAGCTTCAGACTGCGGTTCGTGCGCCGTGCCTGCAGCCGTCGCCGGCGGACCTTCCACGAGCTCCACTCGCCCAGCGTCACGCCTGCTGCGAGCGCGGTTCCGATGGCGAATGCGCCCAGCACCGACGCGAAGCCCACGGCGCTCTGGTCGTTGAGGATGGCGTAGATGCCGTGCAGCAACGCCAGACCCGGCAGGAGCGGCACGATGCCGGCGATCGAGACGACCATCGGCGGCGCCAGGTTGCGACGTTCCATCAACCGGCCGACCAGCCCGATCGGCACGGCCGCCACGAACGACGCCACCACAGCCCCCAGGCCGGCGCCTTGGGCGAGCAGGAACGCGATGGTGCCCGCCGCGCCGCCGAAAGCGGCCGCGATGGCCGCCGAGCGTTCGGCGTAGCAGGCCAGCGCGTAGGCCGCGGCGCTCGCGGCGCCGAATGCGACGCGGGCCGGGAATTCGGCGATGGCAGGCGGCGAGTGCGCGTCGATGGCGACGAACGGTGCGCCGAAGCGGTTGGCCAGGTGCAGCACCAGGGCCACGCCGGCGATCGTCGCTCCCGTCATCATCACCAGCTCGAAGAAGCGCCCGGCGGCGGTGACCGGCGCACCGCTGATCACGTCGCCGACCGACCCCACCAGCGACAGCCCTGCGAGCAGCACGACCAGGCCGGCGGCGATGGCGATGCTCGGCTCGAAGTGCAGACCCAGTCGGGGGCTGAGCCAGTACAGGATGATCGGCGGCGCGGCGGCGATCATTCCGCCGACGGCGTACTGGAAGAAGAACGGTAGGCCGTGCCGGTTGAGGCGCCGGTTCACCCGGTCGATGGTCATGGTGCTCAGGGCACTGACCACGCAGCCGAGCCAGCCCGCGCCGAGCGTGCCGGCGGTCGCGAAGGCCAGCGCACCCCACGCCAGAGTGGCGATCCATCGGCGGTACGGGTGCGGGGCGACGATGATCTGGTCGAGTTCGGCGCGAGCGTCGGTCGGTGAGATCTCACCGGCGCGGATCTTGGTGATCAACCGGTCGACGGCGGCCAGCCGGCTGAAGTCGATGGATCGCGACTGCACGATGTGCAGGGTGCTGACCGGCGACGACGGGCCGCGGTAGGCGGCGATGTGGATCGTGGTGTTGATGACGTCGACCTCGCAGCGTTCGACACCGTAGGCCGAGGTGATCGCCGTGACCTGGTCCATCGTCGCGGTGGCGGGCGTTCCGGACGCCATCAGGATGGCGCCGATGTTACCGGCGAGGTCGAGCACCTCGCCCACGCGCTCGTAGTACGCCTCGTCGATCTCGGCCCGTGACGCCGGGAGCCGCGGCATGGCACCGGTCGGCGGGTCGGTCTCCCGCACGATGCGACTCAGAAGCCCGCGCTGGCTCGGCTGCGCGCCCACGGCTGTGCCCTCCTGGTTGGTTGGATTCGCTCAGCCAATCCGGTCATGAGCAAAACCTATTTTACTCATGGCAGGCGCGTTGACCAGGGTCTGCCAGGGTGAGTGTGGGCACATCGACCTAGGGTGGACGCGTGGCCACGCGTCTGATCCCCTCGACGAGCGGCCGACTGCAGGTCGACGAGGTCGACGGGCTCATCCAGGCGCGCGGGGTGCCCTACGCGAGCGCCGAACGATTCGCACCGCCGGTTCCCGTCACCGCCTCCGCCGATGTCGTCGACGCGACGGCGCGCGGCCCGGCCTGCCCGCAACTGCCGTCGCGGCTGGCGTTCGTCACGGGACCCGTGATCGACGAACTCGAGATGAGCGAGCGGTGCCAGGTCTTGAGCGTGACCGCGCCCGCGGACGCCACCGGCCTGCCGGTGATGGTGTGGTTCCACGGCGGCGCCTACGTGTCGGGGAGCGGTGAGGCCGCCAAGTACGACCCCGACGCCCTCGTGCGCGAGGGCCGCGTGATCGTCGTGCGGGTCAGCTACCGGCTCGGGATTCTTGGTTTCCTCAACCTCGCCGACGCGGGCTGCGACAACCTGGGGCTGCTCGACCAGATCGCCGCGCTGCGGTGGGTGCAGGACAACATCGCCGCGTTCGGCGGTGACCCGGGGCGTGTCACGGTGTTCGGCCAGTCCGCGGGTGGCTATTCGGCGCTGGCGCTGATGATGTGTCCGGAGACGGAAGCCTTGTTCTCCCGGGCCATTCTGCAGAGCGCGCCGATCGGCATCCAGGGCATGGACCGAACGGCCATGGTTGTGGCGATGCGCGAGGCGGCGTTGGCACGGCTGTCGAACGTGGCGCCGGGCGATGCGGACATCGAGTTGCTGCTGCAGGCACAGGTGGCTGCACTGACCGCTGCGGCGCCGTTCGGAGTGATCGGCAAGATGGCGTTGGCACCGACGGTGGGCCAGACGCCGATGGGGACCTCGACGACGTTGGCGGCAGCCTCCCGGGTCGAGATCCTGGTCGGCTACACCAGGGACGACGCACTGCCGTTCGTGATGCTCGACAAGCGGGGCGCTCACCTGCGCCGGCTGGGCGCCGTCGGGGCTGCAGCGTCGCGCGTGGCTGCGCGCGCACTCACGCGACAGGTGTTCGGCGGCCCCGCGCTGGCCCTTGCCTCGTCGTGGCGCGCGGCCGGTGGGCGCGCACACACCTACCGCGTCGACTGGACGCCCGGCCCGCTCGGGGCATGCCACTGCATCGAGATCCCTCTGCTGCTGGGGACTCGCGGAACATGGTCAGACGCACCGATGTTGGGCGTCGACGGCGTCGACGAGGAGTTGGCGGTCCGGGTTCGCGCGCAGTGGAGCGCGTTCGCCCACGGTGAGGTGCGAGAAGATCTGGTTTCACTGGCTATCCCGTGACACGGGTGGGGTCGAGGCCGAAGACCGCGGTGGGTGCCGACTTGCCCTTCAACGCGTGCGATCCGCGGTCGACCAGCCCAGGCGGAAGAAGAGCCAGCGCATCGACCGTCGCTCGAGTGAGAAGGATGGCGTCCCGCGTGGTCTTGGTGAGTTGCTCGACGCGCGCAGCCACGTTCGTCGTGTCTCCGATCAACGTGAACTCGAGATGAGGCCCGGCACCAATGGTGCCGGCGATCACCGAGCCGGTGTTGATGCCGATGCCGATGCGAAGCTCCCCGCCGAATCGCTCGGCGACGAGGCGGTGAATGCGCACAGCGGTGCTCACTGCTGCGTCGGCGTGGTCCGCGAGATCGGTTGGCGCGCCGAACACCGCGAGCGCGCCGTCACCGAGGAACTTGTTGACGTGCCCACCGGCGTCCACGACAGCAGGCACCACGATCGAGAACACGTCGTTGAGCCGCGCGACGGTGTCCTCGGCCGTGTTCGACTCGGCGAACGGGGTGAAATCGCGAATGTCGACGAACATCACCGTCACTTCGCGCCGCTCGCCGGTGAACACGTCGTCGCCCTGCTCGAGCAGCCGAGCGGCAAGAGCGGGGTCGACGTAGGCACCGAAGGCCGCCTGAAGTCGTTGCCGCTCAGCCAATCCCGCCTGCATGCGATTGAACGACGCCGCCAGCACTCCGAGATCGTCGTCCTGGACCACCGGTACGCGCACGCCGTAGTCACCGGCTGCGACCCGCGCGGTTCCCTGCGTGAGATCCCGGATCGGCCGCATCGACGGGGAGAAGCCGACGCCGACAGCCAGCGGAATTCCGAACCCGATTGTCATCGCAGCGCCGATGGCAAGGAACAGAAGTGGCTGCGGGCTGACCCCGACGATCGCGGCCGCCGACATCGCGCCTTCCACAGAGAAGTTGAACGCAGTTCCCAGGACCGTCACGCTCGACCATGCGGCGATCGTCGGGCGAGCGCGGGGCAGGTGGTCCCCGATGCTCGTGCCACCGGCGATGGCGAGCCGTGCCGGCCGAGCGGTTGCCTCCAACATGCTGTGCACACTGATGAGATAGGTAATCGTTCCGATGGCGGCGCCCAGCACCCCGTACTGCGCTAGTCGCGGTCCATTAGCTCCGGCGATCCCACCGACGAGCACCGACATCGTGGCGAACGCGACCGCGCCCAGCCACACCGCCCTTGAGGCCGCACTCCGGGCGAAGCTGTAGGTGGCCTCCAACGCTGTCGCCCGATCGACATCGTGACCCTCGGCCCACTGCTCGACAGGGCGGTAGCGCTTGCCACCGGCGAGACCTGCGAAAACATTGACTCCCACGAGGACAGCGAGTGTGACGGCGGCTGCCTCCACGTAGTGACGAGAACCTTCCAGAGCAACGAGCAAAAGCGACCAGAACAGATAGAGCGGCAGGCCTGCCGGCACGACCACGGCCAGTCCCGCCCAGCGGTGTCTCGCTCCGAATCGGTCCCAGGCCCACTGCCAGATGCGGTCCATGACCGAGACTAAGACCCAGGCGTTCACCCTCGTACGAAAACACCCCCGGCCCATTCGGACCGGGGGTGTCTCGTTGCACTACTCAGTGGTGGTGATGGCCGTGTCCATGGCTGTGGCCATGACCGTCGGCTTCCGGCTCGGCCGGCTTGTCGACCACCGCGGTCTCGGTGGTCAGCACCATGCGCGCCACCGATGCGGCATTGACGACCGCGGAGCGGGTCACCTTGACGGGATCGACGACGCCCTGGGCGATCAAGTCGCCGTACTCCAACGTCGCGGCGTTGAAGCCCTGCCCTGCAGGCAGTTCCGCAACTTTGCTGACGACGACCGCGCCGTCGAGCCCGGCGTTGGTGGCGATCCAGTACAGAGGTGCGGACAGCGCGGCGGCGAACACACCGACGCCCAGCGCCTCGTCACCCTGGAGCTCTCCACGCAGCTTCTCCACGGCGCTGCGAGCCTGCACCAACGCGGCCCCGCCACCGACGACGATGCCCTCTTCGACAGCAGCCTTGGCTGCGGCCACGGCGTCCTCGACGGCTTCCTTGCGCTTCTTCAGATCGGTCTCGGTGGCCGCGCCGACCTTGATGACCGCGACGCCGCCGGCCAGCTTGGCCAGCCGCTCCTCGAGCTTCTCCCGATCCCAGTCGGAATCGGAAGCCTCGATCTCCGAACGCAATTGCGCCTTACGGCCCTCGATCGCGTCCTGGGTGCCGCCGCCGTCGACGATCACCGTGCTGTCCTTGCTGACGACGACACGCCGCGCGGTACCGAGCACCTCGAGGCCGACGTCGCGCAGCACGAGGCCCACGTCGGGGTTGACGACCTGGCCGCCGGTGACGACCGCGAGGTCGTCGAGGAAGGCTTTGCGACGATCACCGAAGAACGGCGCCTTGACGGCGACGGCCTTCAGCGTCTTGCGGATCGCGTTCACGACCAACGTCGAGAGCGCTTCGCCCTCAACGTCTTCGGCGACGATCAGCAGTGGCTTACCGGCCTCGGCGACCTTCTCCAGCAGCGGAAGCAGATCGGGAAGCGAGCTGACCTTCTCGCGGTGCAGCAGCACCAGCGCGTCTTCGAGAACCGCTTCCTGCGAGTCGAAGTCGGTGACGAAGTAGGCCGAGATGAAGCCCTTGTCGAAGCCGACGCCCTCGGTGACCTCGAGCTCGGTGTTCAGCGTCGAGGACTCCTCGACGGTGACGACGCCGTCGGTACCCACCTTGGTCATGGCCTCGCCGACCAGCTCGCCGACCAGCTCGTCGCGCGAGGACACGGTGGCCACCTGTGCGATGGCCGTCTTGTCGGCGACCGGGGTGGCCGCAGCCAGCAGCGCCTCAGACGCAGCGTCTGCAGCCTTGCTGATGCCCGAGCCGAGGGCGATCGGGTTGGCGCCCGCCGCCACGTTGCGCAGACCGGCCTTCACCATGGCCTGGGCCAGCACGGTCGCGGTGGTGGTGCCGTCGCCGGCGACGTCGTTGGTCTTGGTGGCGACCGACTTGACGAGCTGGGCACCGAGATTCTCGAACGGATCCTCGAGGTCGATGTCACGGGCGATGGTCACGCCGTCGTTGGTGACCGTGGGGCCACCGAAAGCTTTGGCGAGCACGACGTGGCGGCCGCGCGGGCCCAGCGTCACCTTCACCGCGTCGGCGAGCTTATCGACGCCCGCCTCCATGGCGCGGCGCGCGGTTTCGTTGAACTCAATTTGCTTGCTCATAAGTTTCTTTCCCTCAAGGCGGGTATGACGCGCACCGCCCCGGACATCACCTCGCGTGTGCGGGTATGTCCGGGGCGGAACACGATTCGCTTACTTGGAGACGACAGCCAGCACGTCGCGGGCCGAGAGGATCAGGTACTCCTCGCCGCCGTACTTGATCTCGGTGCCGCCGTACTTGCTGTAGATGACCACGTCGCCCTCAGACACGTCCAGAGGAATCCGCTTCTCGCCATCCTCATCCCAGCGGCCGGGGCCAACTGCGACGACGGTGCCTTCCTGCGGCTTTTCCTTGGCGGTGTCGGGGATGACCAGACCGGAAGCGGTCGTGGTCTCGGCCTCGTTGGCCTGAACGAGGATCTTGTCCTCGAGTGGCTTGATGTTGACTGCCACGATTGGAGCCCCTTCACTCTTGATGTAGGTGTGCGTACACGGCGGTCGGTGACCGCCCTCGCGCCGTCGTCGCGGGTGCCGACACAGGGTTTGAACCGACTGCCACCTAGCACTCTATACATGAGAGTGCTAGGTGCTCAAGGTTGGGGTTCACGTATACGCCCCGGGCGAACGACGCCGGATTCATCCCCAGGCTCCGAGTTATCCACAGGCTGGGATTTTTGCGCTCCCGTCTGCGCCGGCAATCGGTAGTTTCGTACATGTGTTCGATGTAGCGCGGGTGGCAGACGCGGATCTGGTCGAGGTGATGACCAGCTCCGCGGCCGCGGCTGCGCGCACCGAGGCGATCAAGCTGGCCGCGATCGCGGAGCTGTGGCGGCGGCGCCGCTGCCCGGAGCGGGAGCGCTGGGTGTGCGCGGACTGGGACGCCACCGCCGCCGAGATCGGGTGTGCGTTGGGGATCGGTCCGGGGCGGGCGTCGACGCTGATGGACCTGGCGGTGGCGCTGCGTGACCGCCTCCCCCGCGTGGGGGCCTTGTTGGCCGACGGGCAGGTGACGCTGGACATGGTGAGGACGATCGTGTCCCGCACCGCGCTGGTCCTCGATCCCGCTACTTTGCGGCTGCTCGACGGGCATTTCGTCGACGCTGTGGCGGGGTGGGGAGTGTTGTCGCAGAAAAAGCTCGAGGCCGCGATCGACGTGTGGATCGAGACCTACGACCCGGATGCGGTGCGCCGGGTGCGTGACCGGTCGCGGGATCGGTCGTTCACCATCGGCGACCGCAGCGATGCTGATGGCGTCACCAGCGTGTACGGGCAGTTGGCCGCCTCGGATGCGGCGCTGCTGGCGGCGCGGCTGGCGATGATGATCGCCTCAGTGTGCGAACACGATCCCCGCACGCTGAATCAGAAACGCGCCGACTCGATCGGTGCGATCGCCGTCGGCGCCACCGCACTAACGTGCCGCTGCGGGCGCCCCGACTGCACCGCCGCCCGGGTGGATGACGGGCGCGCCTCCAGCATCACGGTCACCGTGATCGCCGACCACGCCACCCTCGACGCGCAACCCGATCCGCAGCTGCACGGCGAAACACCCCCACCGAACTACACGCCACGAAACACCACACCCGTCGAGACCGACGAGCCCGAGCGCGTCGAGCAGAAGCAGGAGCAGGCGTCGACGCCACCCGCCACCGGACAGCCGCGGCGCGCGGCGCTGATCGTGGGCCCCGGCGGGGGCATCGTGCCGGCACCGCTGCTGGCCGAACTCATCGCCCACGGCGCGACAGTCCGTTTCGTCGGCGCCACCGAGGGCCTGGCCACCGACGGCTACCGACCCTCAGCCGCCCTGGACCGGTTCGTCCGCTCCCGGGATCTGACATGCCGCTTCCCCGGCTGCGACCGCCCCGCCACCCACGCCGACATCGACCACACCGTGCCCTACCCGGCCGGCGCGACCCATCCGGCGAACACCAAATGCTATTGCCGCCAGCATCATTTACTGAAAACCTTTTGGGAGGGCTGGACCGAAAGCCAAACCCCCGACGGGCGCCTGCATCTGATCAGCCCGACCGGCCACGCCTACACCACCGCGCCGCTGTCAGGGCTGCTGTTCCCCTCCTGGAACACCCGCACCGGACCACCACCGACCACCACCACCACCACGCAGCGACCCACACCGGGCCGCCACCTCATGATGCCCACCCGCGGCCGCAGCCGCACCCAGAACCACCTTGCCTACATCCACAGAGAACGCGAACTCAACCACCGCGAACGCGCCGAAATAGCACCGCCACAAAACAACTCGGACACCTACGACGCGCCGCCCACCGGATGCTCCGGCGATGACCCGCCGCCGTTCTAGCGCAGCTGGTCAGGACTCATGAGCAGGTGGTCGGACACGTCGCCGATCATCTCGACGTCGACGGTGCGTTCCGTGAAGAACCAGCCGTGGTCGTCGCGAGCGAAGGTGTCGGCGTACCGGCCCACGACGATCGGCTGCAGCGCAACGGTATTCGTCTGCTGCACGACGCAGAATGTGGACCGCGCGGCCGCAGTGTCGCCGCTGACATCGACGATCGGATTGAGGACGAGATGACGGGTGCGCGGGGTGTTGCCGTGATCGGGAAAACGACGGGTCGTTGCGGCGAACAGGGCCGCGATCGCCTCGCTGCCCGCGACACCCATGAAGTTACCCCTGCCCAACAGCTGGCCGACGCCGTCGAAATCGCCCGCATCGATCAATTCGGCATAGCGGTAGAGCAATTCGGTGATAGCCGAACGATCACTCACGCGACCTGCCCCTGCACCACCGGCAGTCCGGGATCGCTGGCGACATCGAGTGGTGACGGCTCCGCTCCGGCCGCGATCAGGTGCGCCGCGAACGACGCGATCATCGCCCCGTTGTCCGTGCACAACCGCGGACGCGGCACCCGCAACGTCAGACCAGCCGCCGCACAACGCTCCTCGGCCAGCTCGCGCAGACGCGAGTTCGCCGCCACTCCGCCGGCGATCAGCAGCGCCGACACCCCCAGCTCATCGGCTGCGCGCACCGCCTTCGCCGTCAACACATCGGCGACCGCCTCCTGGAAGCCCGCCGCGATATCGGCCTGCGAGGCTTCCGGGTGACTCTCCACATACCGCGCGACCGCGGTCTTGAGACCCGAGAAGCTGAACGCGTAGCGGTCATCCCGGGGCCCCGTCATCCCTCGGGGGAAGGTGATCGCGGCAGGATCCCCCTCGCGCGCGAGCTCGTCGAGGACCCTGCCACCCGGATACCCGAGGCCCAGCAGCCGCGCCACCTTGTCGTAGGCCTCCCCCGCCGCGTCGTCCACCGTCGAACCCAACTCCACGATCGGCTCACCGAGGGATCGCACATGCAGCAGGTTGGTGTGTCCGCCGGACACCAGCAGCCCGATGCTCTCCGGCAGCGGGCCGTGGTCGTAGACATCGGCTGCGAGGTGACCGCCGAGGTGATTGACCGCATAGAACGGCACCTGCCATGCCGCCGCGTACGCCTTCGCCGCCGCCACGCCCACCAGCAGCGCACCCGCCAGGCCCGGCCCGATCGTCGCCGCCACCACGTCCGGCCGATCGATGCCGGCCACCTGCAGGGCGCGCCGCATCGTCGGGCCCAGCGCCTCCAGGTGCGCTCGAGATGCGATCTCGGGCACCACCCCGCCGAATCGGGCGTGTTCGTCGACGCTGGAGGCGACCTCGTCAGCCAACAGCGTCACCGCGCCGTCGTCGCTCAGTTCCGCGATACCGACACCGGTCTCGTCGCACGAACTCTCGATCGCCAAGATGATCATCGCGGCTCCCGCTTCATCGAGTAGGCGTCCGCGCCACTGACGCGGTAGTAGCGCTTGCGCAGGCCGATTCGGGTGAACCCCTCGCTCTCGTACAGCGCGATCGCCGCCTCGTTGTCGGTGCGCACCTCCAGGAAGATCGCACCGCCGTCGGCGTAGTCGAGCAGCCGGCGCAACATCTGTCTGCCGATGCCGTGGCCCTGATACGCCGGGTCGACGGCGATCGTGTGCACCTCGTACTCGAACGGCTTGCTGCGGCCCAGCCGCGCGATACCGGCATACCCCACCAGCTTGTCGTCGGCCCGCGCCGCCACGTACTGGTTGTGCTTGGCCGCGATCTCGGCGAGAAAGGCACGTTCGGGCCATGGATCGTCCCCGTCGAACAGCTGCGCCTCGAGCTCGGCGCACCGCGCGGCGTCCGCGGCCACCAGAGACGAGTAGTCCACGTTCATCGCTTCACCGCCGACGGCTTCGCGTCGGGTCTGCGCAGATACAGCGGCACCAACGGCTCCGGCTCGGCATCCCAATCTGCCACCGCGGCAACCAGACCCGTCACCGACGGCGACACCGGCGCCAGCCGAGGCAGATCGAACAGCGCCGTATGCTCGGGCGATCCGGCCACCGCCGCCGCGCCGGCGGGCACGTCGGTCGCAGCGTTGACCGCCGGCCCGTCCACGCGAACCCCGTCGCAGTACCGCGCCCAGTACACCTCCCGCCGCCGCGCATCGGTGACCACGAGCACCTCACCGGTCGTCCCCGCCGCGATCGCGTCCAGGCTGCACACCCCGTACACGGGAATCCCGAGAGCATGACCGAACGCCGCCGCGGTGGCCATGCCCACCCGCAACCCGGTGAACGGCCCCGGCCCGCACCCGACCACCACAGCGTCCAGTTCGCCCACGTCCACACCGGCGTCCGCCAGCGCCCCGACGATGTTGGGCGTCAACGTTTCCGCATGCGCGCGCGGATCGACCGTCACGCGTTCGGCGAGCATCTCGATTCCCGAGCCGAACCGCACCACTCCGGCCGTCACGGCCGCAGTGGCGGTGTCGAGGGCCAGCACCAGCCTGCTCATGGTCTGCTCCACTGCCACATGGCCGTACGCACATCACTGTTCGCGGTCCGCTCGAGACGAATGTCGAGGTGTCGCTCCGACAGTCGCTCGGCGACCCCCTCGCCCCACTCGACGACGACGACCGCATCATCGAGATCGGTGTCGAGATCCAGGGAGTCGAGTTCGGCGAGCAGATCGACCGAACTCTCGTCCAGAAGGCGGTACAGATCGACGTGCACCATCGCCGGCCCTCCGGACTGTCGCGACCGGTGCACGCGGGCCAGGACGAACGTCGGCGACAGCACCGGCCCCTCCACGTCCATACCCTGCGCGATTCCCTTGGCCAGCACCGTCTTTCCCGCACCCAGCGGGCCGGACAGCACGACCAGGTCACCGGCGCGCAGTTCGCGCCCCAGCTCGGCCCCGAACGCGAGGGTGTCCTCGGCGCTGGCGAGTTGCTGCACGCCCGAGTCAGCCATTGTTGCGCACCCTCTCCCGCACTCGCCGGGTCATCGCCACCAACTTCGACGGCGTCGATCGCTCGACCAGCCGCACCAACGCGTCGTCGATGATCTCGGGCTGCTCCAACTGCACCAGATGTCCTGCGCCGCCGACGATCACCAACTCCGACTTCGGCAGCGCCGCCGCCATCTCGCGCGAATACTCGGCAGGCGTCAGCAGATCACGGTCGCCGCAGGCGATCAGCGTGGGCACCTTGCGCAGCGTGACCAGGCCCGCCGTCTCGTCGTGCACCTCGAGCGCGTGCAGGAAGTCGACCAGCGTGGTGATCGGAGTGTCGTGCATCATGCGCTCGGAGAACGCCACCACGCTCGGGCTGATCTTTTCGTCGCCGAACGACGCCGCCCGCAGGATGGGTCCGATCACCGACCGCGCGGCGCCGCGGAACCGGTGGACCGTCTTGGGTGCATAGCGGGCGGTGAATTGAACTGCTTCCAGCGCAGGGTTTTTCAGGATCTCACCGAGGGGCGACCGGGACACCCCTTCGGCCGCCGACGCGATGATCGCGGCACCGACGATGCGGGTGGGATAGCGCTGTGGGTACTGGCGAGCGTGGGACAGGACCGTCATGCCGCCCATCGAGTGCCCGACGAGCACCACCGGCCCACGCGGCGCCATGACCGCCAGCACGCTCTCGAGGTCTTGGCCCAGCTGTTCCACCGTGTAGGTGTCGGGCGACGCCTCGCCGGACTGTCCGTGGCCGCGCTGGTCGTAGAACACCATGCGGACCTGCGCGCCCCACTGCTCGCTCAGCCGGGCTCGCTGAAAGTGGAAGGAGCCCATGCGAAGAGAGAAGCCGTGGGCGAACACCACCGTGAGCGGCGCGTCCTGCGGGCCGACCTCACGCACCGCCAGCGGTACCCCGTCCGGGGTGGTGACGACCGTGCTGCGGTCGGCGTCGAGCAGTTCGAAATCCTCGTCGCGGTGCGGATCGTCCTCGGTCACGCGGCGCCGCAGCGAGTGCGCCGCGGTGATACCGGCCGCCGAGCCGACGGCAGCGATCCCGGCCGCCCCCGCCAGCCAGCCGGCCCGCGGGCTCATCGCCCGCCCCCGCGGTACGCCCGGGTGATGCGCCCGCGTGGGCTGGTGACGACCTCGTAGTTGATGGTGCCCAGCAAGTCCGCCCAGTCCTGCGCCGTCGGCTCGCCCCGCGTGCCCGGGCCGAACAGGATCGCCTCGTCGCCCTCGGTGACCTCGACCGGACCCGGCCCGAGGTCGACCAGGAACTGGTCCATGCAGATGCGTCCGACGTTGGGATAGCGGCGTCCGTTGATCTGCACCGACAGCCGGTTGCTCAGCGGCCGGAACACGCCGTCGGCGTACCCGGCGGGGATCAACGCGACCGTGGTGTCCTTCTCGGCGACCCAGGTGTGCCCGTACGAGACACCGTCGCCGGCCCGGATCGCGCGCACCATGGCCACCGGGCACGTCAACGTCATCGCCGGCCGCAGCCCCATGTCGCCACGCTCCGGGATCGGCGACTGCCCGTAGACCGCGATGCCGGGCCGGACCATGTCGAACGCCAGATCAGGACGCGTCAGCGCCGCCGGGGAGTTGCTCAGGTGCACCACGTCGAAAGGCACCCCTGCCGCGCGCGCCGCCGACGCCATCTCGGTGAGCCGCTGCGCCTGCACGCTGTTGAACGGATGGTCGGGGGTGTCGCCGTGGGCGAGGTGGGACATCAGCCCGTGGACACGCACGGCGTCGTCGGATACGGCGTCGCGCAGCGCGGTGACGACAGCCGGGAAATCAGCCGGCGCGACACCGTTGCGGCTCAACCCCGTATCGGCCTTGACCGTCACGGTGGCGGTACGGCCGGTCCGCTGAACCGCCGACAGCACCTCCTGCACCTGACGCACCGACGAGACCGCGATCTCGACATCGGCGGTCAGAGCCGGTGCGAAGTCCATGCCGGGCGGGTGCAGCCAGGCCAGCACCGGCGCCGTGATCCCGTCGCTGCGCAGGGCCAGTGCCTCCTCGACGGTCGCGACTCCCAGTGCAGAGGCACCCGCCGCCAGCGCGGCCCGTCCGACAGCGGTGGCGCCGTGGCCGTAGCCGTCGGCCTTGACGACGGCCATCACCGCGGCCGCACCGGCGCGTTCGCGCAGCACGGAGATGTTGTGCGCGATGGCGTCGAGATCGACGATCGCCGTCGGCACATGCTGGGTCGTGTTTCGTGCGTTGATCACCGCCCCCGATTGTCCCAGGCCGCCGACGGAGACAGGTCAGTGGGCGAAGTGAGCTTCGTCGGAGAATCCGCCCACGCCGGTCTTGTCGAGCTTGCCGAGCACCTCGACGATGTCGTCGCGCAGCGCGCGCGCCAGGTTCGCCGAGAAGCCCTCCCTCACCACGATGCGCAGCACCGCGACGTCGGTGGCGTCGTCGGGCATCGTGTAGGCCGGCACCTGCCAGCCGTAGCTGCGCAGCAGTGCCGACACGTCGAACACCGTGTACTTGGTGCCCTCGACCAGCGTGAACGCCACCACGGGGATCGCCGATCCGTCGGAGATCACCTCGAAGACGCTCATACCGGCGAGCTCTCGCGCCAGCCACTGGGCGGTGTCGGAGAGGCAGTGCATCACCGTGGCGTAGCCGTCGCGGCCCAGCCGCAGGAAGTTGTAGTACTGCCCGACGACCTGGTTACCGGGCCGGGAGAAGTTCAGCGTGAACGTCGGCATGTCCCCGCCCAGGTAGTTGACCCGGAACACCAACTCCTCGGGCAGATGCTCGGAGTTGCGCCACACCACGAAGCCGATGCCGGGATAGGTCAGCCCGTACTTGTGCCCGCTGACGTTGATCGACACCACCCGCGGCAGCCGGAAGTCCCAGACCAGGTCCGGGTGCACGAACGGCACCACGAAGCCGCCGCTGGCCGCGTCGACGTGCACCGGGATGTCGAGGCCCTTCTCGGCGGCCAGCGAGTCGAGAGCCGCACAGATGTCGCCGACGGGTTCCAGCTCGCCGGTGAACGTGGTGCCCAGGATCGCCACCACGCCGATCGTGTTCTCGTCGACGGCGTCGAGCACCTGCTCCGGGGTGATCACGTAGCGGCCGTGCTCCATCGGCAGGTAGCGCGCTTCCACGTCGAAGTAGCGGCTGAACTTCTCCCACACCACCTGGACGTTGGAGCCCATCACGAGGTTCGGTGTGCGGCCCTTCCAGTCCTGCCCGGCCGCCTCGAGCTTCTGACGCCACCGCCACTTGAGCGCCAGGCCTGCGAGCATCACCGCCTCACTGGATCCGACCGTCGACACGCCGATCGCGCTGGACGGGTCGTCGTCGCGCAGATCCTCGGCGTGGAACAGATCGGCGACCATGCAGACGCAGCGCTGCTCGATCGCGGCGGTGACCGGGTACTCGTCCTTGTCGATCATGTTCTTGTCGAACGTCTCCGACATCAGCTGTCCCGCTTCGGGATCCATCCATGTGGTGACGAAGGTGGCCAGGTTCAGGCGGGAGCTGCCGTCGAGCATCAGCTCGTCGTGGATGAAGCGGTAGGTCTGGTCGGGCTCCATCGACTCGTCGGGCAGTCGCAGGGCCGGGATCGGCGAGGTGGACAGGCGGCCGCAGTACGCGGGGGTCAGCGAGGAGTGGCGCGAGACGTTGGGCATGTGATCCTTTCTAGAGGATCGAGCCGAGTGCCGTTCGCAGATGAGCGAGGATGCGCGATGACGACGTCGGTACCGGTGCCGGTCCGGGATCACGTGCGGCGAGGTCGGCGGCGCGGGCATGCACGAACGCCCCCGCCGCGGCCGCCTCGACGGGCGGCAGTCCGGCGGCCAGCAGTGCCCCGATGACACCGGAGAGCACGTCGCCGGAGCCCGCGGTCGCCGCCCAGGCCTGACCCGCGACGTTGAGGTACACCGGACCGCCCGGTTCGGCGACGACGGTCACGTTGCCCTTGAGCAGGACGGTGACTCCGAGCCGGTCGGCCAGCTCGCGGGTGGCCGCGACGCGATCGTCTCCCGGCGGTCCGCCGGCCAGTCGGGCGAATTCGCCGGCGTGCGGCGTCAGCACGGTCGGGGCTTGTCGGCCGGCGACCAGGTCGGGATGGGCGGCCAGAATCGTCAGCCCGTCGGCATCGACGAGCACAGGCAGGTCGGTGTCCAGCGCGAAGGCCAGCGCGGCCTCGCCGGCGGCGTCGGTGCCCAGACCGGGGCCGACGACCCACGCCTGCACCCGTCCGGCGGTGGCGAAATCCGATGTCGCGATCACCTCCGGCCAATGCGAAACCACCTCGGCCGCAGCAGTTCCCGCGTAGCGCACCATGCCGGAGTGGGCTGCCACGGCGGCCCCGGTACACAGGATCGCCGCACCCGGATACGTCGCGGAGCCGGCCATCACGCCGGTCACGCCCTGGGTGTACTTGTCGTCGGTGCGGCCGGGCACCGGCCAGCGGGCGGCGATGTCGGCGGCCTCGAAGCCGCGAATGTCCGCCTCGGGGAGGTCGAGGCCGATGTCGACGAGTTCGACACGGCCGCAAGGCCCGAGAGCGTGCACGGGTTTGAAGCCACCGAACGTCACGGTCACCGCGGCCGTGACGTGCGGACCGTCGGCGGTGCCGGTCGCGACGTCGACTCCGCTGGGGATGTCGACGGCCACCACGGGCGCGTCGGTGCCGGCGAACACGTCGGCGGCGGCGGGTCGCAGCGGCCCGCTGGCGCCGATGCCCACCACCCCGTCGATCACGAGATCGGTTGCGGCGGGCACATTTTCGACGATCCGTCCGCCCGCCCGACGGAACGCCGCGAGTGCGGCCGGGTGCGCCCGGTCGGGGTTCAGCAGCACCGCTGACGCGCCGACGCCGCGGCGACGCAGGAACGTGGCGGCCCACAACGCGTCACCCCCGTTGTCCCCGGAGCCGACCACAGCGCAGACGGTCTTTCCAGCGACAGCGCCTGATTCGCGGCCCAGCTCGCGGACGATCGCGGTGGCCAGCCCGAAGGCCGCCCGCCGCATCAACACGCCGTCGGGAAGAGACGCGAGTAGAGGTGCTTCGGCGTCACGGATCTGCTGGGCGGAGTAGTAGTGCCGCATCGACCCAACGGTACGTGGTGAGCTACTCCGGTTTCGTGCCGCTGAGCGCGTCGGGCAACGTCGGGTAGAGGTCGATGATCTCGTCGATGTTCATCATGCGCAGCGGCCGCGCGGTCGCAGGCCCTTCGGCGACCACGCGCAGCGAGATGCCGGCACGCTCGGTGAGCCGATGGGTCTCGACCAGCATGCTGATGCCGGCCGAGGACAGGAACCCCACACCGGTGATGTCGACGATCAACATCTTCGGGGCACCAGACAGGGCGACGTCGAGGTGAGTGCCCAGGGTGGGCGCGGTCAGTACGTCGAGGTCGCCCTCGACGTACAGGATGACCGTCGTGTCGTCGCGGTGCGGGCGGACCACGAAGCGGCCGCGTTGGTGTTCGTGCACGTTCATCCTGTGCCCCCGAGGGTCGGACAGACACCAACGCACAGTCACCGGGACTGTGGGGGTCTGTATCTCATGCGGCAGTGGGCCGCAGTGACGGGAAATTCCGTCGTACACCGGGCGCGTGGCACCGGCGGCCGCTGCTGGCAGAACGGCTGTTACTCGTTTATCGGCCCCGGGGAGGGCGGCGTTAACAGAGCGCCCTTAATTCTTCCTTAAATTGACACGAGAGTCATAATCGCGCAGGTCAGAAGGTTACTCGACGGTAACCGACTTCGCGAGGTTGCGCGGCTTGTCGACGTCGTAGCCGCGCGCCTGGGCCACTCCGGCAGAGAACAGCTGCATCGGGATGGTCGAGAGCAGCGGTTGCATCAGCGTGGACACGGCCGGGATCTCGATCAGATGGTCGGCGTACGGCGCCACGGTGTCGTCGCCCTCCTCGGCGATGACGATCGTGACCGCGCCGCGGGCCTGGATCTCGCGGATGTTCGACAGCAGCTTGGAGTGCAGCGTCGGAGAATTCTTCGGCGACGGCATGACCACGATGACCGGGAGATCGTCTTCGATCAGCGCGATCGGGCCGTGCTTGAGCTCACCGGCGGCGAAGCCCTCGGCATGCATGTAGGCCAGCTCTTTGAGCTTGAGCGCACCTTCGAGCGCCACCGGGTAGCCGACGTGGCGGCCCAGGAACAGCACCGTCTGCGCCGAGGCGAACCGCGTGGCCAGCGCAGAGACCGGCTCACTGGTGGCCAGCACCCGCGAGATCAGCTCGGGCATGGCCTCCAGTTCGCGGTACTCGCGCGCCACCTCGTCGGGGTACTTCGTGCCGCGCGCCTGCGCGAGCGCGAGACCGACGAGGTAGTTCGCCGCGATCTGGGCCAGGAACGTCTTGGTCGAGGCGACCCCGACCTCCGGTCCTGCACGGGTGTAGAGCACCGCGTCGCATTCGCGCGGGATCTGGCTGCCGTTGGTGTTGCACACCGCCAGCACCTTGGCCTTCTGCTCCTTGGCGTGACGTACCGCCTCGAGCGTGTCCGCGGTCTCCCCGGACTGCGAGATCGCCACCACCAGGGTGTGGCTGTCCAGCACAGGATCGCGGTAGCGGAACTCGCTGGCCAGCTCGACCTCGACAGGCAGCCGGGTCCAGTGCTCGATCGCGTACTTGGCCAGCAGCCCGGAGTGATAGGCGGTGCCGCAGGCCACCACGAAGACCTTGTCGACGTCGCGTAGTTCCTGATCGGAGAGGCGCTGTTCGTCGAGCACGATGCGGTTGTCGGCGAAATGGCCCAGCAGCGTGTCGGACACCGCCGCGGGCTGCTCGGCGATCTCCTTGAGCATGAAGTAGTCGTAGCCGCCCTTCTCCGCGGCCGAGGTGTCCCAGTCGATGTGGAAGGCGCGGAAATCCCGGGTGTCGTTGCCGGCGAAATCGGTGATCCGATAGCCGCCGGCAGTCACCACGACGGCCTGGTCCTGCCCGAGCTCGACCGCATCGCGGGTGTGCTCGATGAACGCCGCGACATCGGAGCCGACGAACATCTCGCCATCCCCGACACCGACCACCAGCGGTGTGGACCGCCGGGCCGCCACGATCGTGCCCGGGTCATCGGCGTGGGCGAACACGAGCGTGAAGTGGCCGTCCAGCCGGCGCAGCACCGCCAGCACTGAAGCCGGGAAATCACCGGCGTGCGCGCCCGAGTCGTATTCGCGCGCGACCAGGTGCACGGCCACCTCGGTGTCGGTGTCGCTGGCGAACTCGACCCCGGTGGCTTCCAGTTCGGCGCGCAGGACCGAGAAGTTCTCGATGATGCCGTTGTGCACGACCGCGACCTTGCCGGTGGCGTCGCGATGCGGATGGGCGTTGCGGTCCGTCGGGCGCCCGTGCGTCGCCCAGCGGGTGTGCCCCAGACCCGTCGACCCGACCAGATCCTCGCTGCTCTGCTCGGCCAAGGCGGACTCCAGGTTGGCCAACCGCCCAGCCTTGCGCTGCACCGTCAGCCCGCCGTGACCGTCGAGCAACGCCACTCCCGAGGAGTCGTACCCGCGGTACTCCATCCGCCGCAGCGCGTCGACGACGATCTCGCAGGCGGGGCGCTGCCCGACGTAGCCGACGATTCCACACATAGGCATCCAGGGTACGGCAGACGACACCGTCTGCCGGGTGGGATACGGTCGTCGGGTGGCCAGCACGAAGAAGCTCTTCAACGCGTTGACACGCCGCGGGCCGCACAAGGTTCTCTGCGGTGACCTGGCCTTTGCCGGGCTGCCCGGCATCGTCTACACCCCGGCGAGCGGGAAGAATCTGCCGGGCGTGGTCTTCGGCCACGACTGGATCACATCGGCCGAGCGGTACCGCGGAACGCTGGAGCACCTCGCGTCGTGGGGCATCGTCGCGGCAGCGCCCAACACCGAGACGTCGCTGGCGCCGTCGGTGCTGACGCTCGCCTACGACATGGGCACGGCGCTGGACATCATCGCCGGTGTGCGGCTCGGCGGCGGCGACATCAGCGTGCACCCCGGCAAGCTCGGCCTCGCGGGCCACGGATTCGGCGCCTCTGCAGCCGTGTTCGCCGCGGCAGGCATGCCGAACAAGCCCAGGGCTGTCGTCGCGGCCTACCCGTTGGTCAGCAGCCCGCCTGCCGAGAAGCCGGCCGCAGGACTGACGGTGCCGGGCCTGATCCTCACCGATCCCGGCGACCCGATGACTTTGCGATCCAATGCCGTGGAACTGGCTCGCGCCTGGAAGCCAGCGACGCTGCGGACGACGTCGAAAACCAAGGCCGGCGGGCTGGTCGAGGGCCGGCGTCTCGCGACCGTCGTCGGGCTGCCCGGCGCCGACAAGGGCACCCAGCGGATCGTGCGGGCCCTGATGACGGGTTACTTCCTGCACATGTTGGCCGGCGAGAAGGACAAGGGCACCTATCGCGCCTTCGCCGATCCCGAGGCGGCGCTGCCGAAGACCGAGCTGATGGATCCCTTCGCCGATGATCCGGTCGATCTGGAGAACAAGGTCACCGCTCTTCTCAAACCCTGAGGCTCTTCTCACTTCCTGAGGCGGTAGAACTAGGCCATGCGCACAGGCATCTTTCTCAACTATGCGGGCGGGTTCCTCGAGGCGGTCGAGGAGGTCGTCGAACTCGAGAAGATCGGTGTCGGCATCGCGCTGGTGCCCGAGGCCTACTCCTATGACGCGATCAGCCAGTTGGGCTTCCTCGCCGCACGCACCTCGCGGATCGAGCTCGGCACCGGGGTGGTGCCGATCTACACCCGCACCCCCGCACTGATGGCGATGACCGCCGCCGGCCTGGACTACGTCTCCGACGGCAGATTCCGCCTCGGACTGGGCACTTCGGGCCCCCAGGTGGTCGAGGGTTTCCACGGCGTGCCGTTCGACGCGCCACTGGGCCGCACCCGCGAGGTCGTCGAGATCTGCCGTCAGGTGTGGCGCCGCGAGCGCGTCAGCTACGAGGGCAAGCACTACCAGGTGCCGCTGCCGGCGGACCGTGGCACCGGCTTGGGTAAACCGCTCAAGATCATCAATCAGCCTGTCCGCGAACGTATTCCGATCACCATCGCGGCGCTGGGGCCGAAGAACGTCGAGCTGACCGCGGAGATCGCCGAGGGCTGGCAGCCGGTGTTCTTCTATCCGGAGAAGGCCGACGACGTCTGGGGCGAGGCACTGCGCGCCGGTGCTGCGCGACGAGACCCGGAGTTGGGCCCGCTCGACGTGATGGTCAGCGCGAGCCTGGCGATCGGCGACGACGTCGAAGACCGATTGGCTTGGGCGAAGCCGCAATTGGCGCTCTACATCGGAGGGATGGGCGCGCGCGGGAAGAACTTCTACCACAACCTCGCGACGCGCTACGGCTTCGGCGAGGTGGCCGATCACATCCAGGACCTGTACCTGGCAGGCAAGAAGGCCGAGGCGATCGACGCCGTGCCTGACGAGCTGGTGCGCAACGTGTCCCTGGTGGGGCCTCGCGGCTTCGTCGCCGAGCGGGTCGCGGCGTTCGCCGAGGCCGGCGTGACGACCCTGCTTGTGCATCCGCTCTCCGGTGACCGACGCGAGTCCGTGGCATTCATGGAGGATTTGCAGTCGCTGCTGCCCTGAGGGCCGCCCTCGGGGTGTGACGCGCACCCTTTCACTTCCCCATAGTGATTGACCTCACTCCATCTGCTGTATACAGTTCAAGCTACTGGTACACACGGAGGTCAAATGGCATACCAAAATGCTGCCGGACGCGTCGCGGGGGAGCTGCGCGACGAGATCCTGCACGGTGACATCGCACCCGGTTCCCGGCTTTCACAACTGCGTCTGGCGGAGCGCTTCGGCGTCAGCCGCATCCCCGTCCGGGATGCGCTCCAGTTGTTGGCGGCCGAAGGACTCGTGAATCCGGCGTCCAACGCGACGGCGGTGGTGACCGGAATGTCGGTTCCCGAACTCCAGGAGCTCTACGAACTCCGTGAGGCCGTCGAACCGATGGCCACGCAGATCGCTGTGCCCAACGTCGGTCGCGCAGACATCCTGACCATGCGCCGGCACCTGGCGACGATGGAGCAGAGCAACGATGCCCGCGCGTGGATCGTCGCGAACGCCGAATTCCACGCCGCGGTCTACAAGCGCGCCAGCCGGCCCCGGACGGTCGAGCTGGTCGAGCAGCTGCGCCGCCTCACCGATCGCTATCTCTACGTACATCTCGAGGTGATCGGTCAGACCGATCACCTCCACGCTGAGCACCTCGCGATCATGGCCGCCGTCGAAAGCGGCGACGCGGCACGGGCAGCCCAGCTCACCCGCGAGCACCTCGCCACGTCACACGACTACATCCTCACCTATCTTCTCGAAAACCCAACGGCTACAGGGGCAGACGAGATCATCAGCCTCCACGAGGCAGAGTCCGGACCCGCGTCGCAGGCAACGTCGCCTCGCGCACTAACGAAGGGAACCCACCAGTGAACGGTTTCGCACGACGGCTCTCGGCCCTCCTCGTGGTCGCCACCACAGCGGCGACGCTGTCGGCCTGCGTGTCCCGGCCCAACCAGGCCAGCGGGGACGGCGGAGTCATCAGGTTCACCTTCGCTCCCGATCCCGTCTGGGACTTCATCACAGACAAGGGAATCCTCGACGAGATGGAGGCCGAATCCGGCATCACCATCGAGGCATCCTCGACGTGGGACGAGTTCGGGGTGTTCGCCGGCGGCCATGCGGACATCGTCTCGTCGGCCAGCTACGAGGTCCCTGTGATCGAAGAAGAGACTGGCCGCAACACAGTGGTCATCGGCAAATACAACATGGACCGGAGCGTCATCATCGCGCGCGCCGACAATCCGGCGACCACCCTGGCCGATCTCAAAGGTCAGGACATCTCCGCCTTCACAGCCGTCTCCGCGACGCTCGTCTGGGGTGCCTACGCCAAGAAGATGCACGATGTCGACTTCCGTTCCGGCGGAGGAGATTACAACATCATTGTGGCCGATCCCCAGCAGCAGGCAGACCTGGTGCAGCGTGGCGAGGTCGCCGCCTGCGTCTGTCTACCCGAGTTCGCGACGCCCGGCTTGCGCAGCGGTGAGCTCAAGGTCCTCTACGACGGCAAGGCATCGAAGGACATGTACGCGGAGCTGGTGGTGCCCGGTCACGAGGGCCCGATGATCAACGTCTTCCTCGCCGGCGCGGAATGGGCCCAGGAGAATCCCGAACAGGTCGAGTTCTTCCTCGACGTCTGGCAGCGCGGTCTGCAGGAGTGGGAGGCCAACAAGGCCACCATCATCGAGACCTACCCGCAGCACTTCGCCGTCGGGGCGCCCGAGGATGTCGAATTCGTCCAGCAGTACGTCGACACCAACGACTGGTTCGTCCGTGACATCCGTTTCGACCAGCAATGGGCTGACGGCGAATCGCAGGTCTTCCCGCTCCTCAAGGAAACCGGCTTCATGGATCAGGCCCAGGCACTGCCCAACTTCCGTGTCTCTGCGGGCGGCAACGGTTCATGACGGTCACCGCTGACGAACGCGATACCGCGGCAGCCACACCCCGGGCCTCCGCACCCGCGCTCCCGAGCGCACACCGACGCAGGATCCGTCGCGGCGCGCTCGCTGCGATCGGCTACGCCGCGCTGATCGCCGCCTGGTCGGCCTGCTCCCTACTGCTGTTCACCCCTTACGTCCTGCCCGCCCCGTGGACCGTCGGTGCTGAGATGTGGCACCTCGCGGCCGACGGCACCGCGTTCGTCCAATTCGGCTCCAGCATCGTGAAAATCGCACTCGGCTTTGCCATCGGCACCGTGGTCGGCGTGCCCCTGGGCCTGCTGATGGGACGGTCGAAGTACCTGAACTACTTCTTCCAGCAGCCGCTGCTGGTGCTGGGCAATGTGCCCGGGCTCGCCTTCGCCGTGTTCGCCCTGATCCTGTTCGGCATCGGTGCGATCGGTCCCGTCGTCGTCGTCGCCTTCGTTGCGCTGCCCTACGTTGCGCTCAACGTGGCGCAAGGCGTCGAGGAGGTGGATCGCCGACTCGTCGACATGAGCGCCGTGTACGGACTCGGACGAGGCACCATTGTTCGCTCAGTGTTCCTACCGTCGATCATGCCGTTCCTGTTCGCAGCGCTGCGGTACGGATTCGCGATGGCATGGAAGGTCGAGGCGCTCACCGAGGTGTTCGGCGGCCGCAGCGGCATCGGTTTCATGATCCGGCAGTCCTACCAAGAGTTCTCGGTCGCCGGCGTACTCGCGTGGACAGGCTTCTTCGTCCTGTTCATCCTGCTCATCGAGCGCGTTCTCCTTGCCGGTTTGGAACGGCGCTTCTTCGCATGGAGAGGAGGTCGCTGACATGACCGCAACCACCGCGGAACCCTCGACCACCACCACGGCACGACAGCGTTCATGGCTCACCGGCCCCTTCGGTGCGAGCGTGGCCGCCGCGCTGTTGTTCGCTCTGCTGTGGCAGTGCGTCGGCATGTTCCACGCGCGCATTCCCGGCCCCGCCCCAGTCGTCGCGGCAGCGATCAGAGAACTGGAACGCGGAGAATTCTTCTTCAACTTCCTGATCAGCATGCAGCGCTTCGGGATCGGCATGGCGATCTCGATCGTCGTCGGGGTCGCGATCGGCTTGGCCATCGGTTCATCGCGTCTGTTCGACGACATGTTCGGGGATGTCAACCTCGTCGGGCTCGCCACTCCCGCGGTGATATGGGCGCTTCTGTGCGCGATGTGGTTCGGATTCTCCGACACCGCACCGATCGTCACCGTGGTGCTGTCGGCCATTCCCTTCGTCGTCGTCAACGTTGCCGCCGGGGCACGCTCCATCCCCCCTGCGCTACTGGACATGTCGCAGTCCTACGGCGTCCCGTCGCCCCGCCGCGTGCGCCATGTCGTCCTGCCCGCGGTCACCGGATACACCGTCGCAGGTATCCGGTTCGGGGTGATGTCGGGCTGGAACGGGCTGCTGCTGTCGGAGTGGTTCGGGTCGGCCGACGGCGTGGGACACCGCGCGCGCTATTGGTACGACGCCAACCAGTTACCCGGCTTCGTCGCCTGGATCGCGTTCTTCATCCTGTTCATGGTCATCGCCGACCGGGTGGTCCTCGAGCGGCTGACGCGTCGCGCATTCCGCTGGCGCGATGGCGAACCCGGCGCACCCACCACCATCGCCGCATGACCCACACCCCCGAGAAGGAGTTCCCATGGCTGAAGTAGTCGTCACCAAGCTGGTCAAGGTCTTCAGCACCCCGACCGGCCCGCAAACCGTGATCGACGGGATCGATTTCACGATCGCGGACCAATCCTTCGTCTCGCTCGTCGGCCCTTCCGGCTGCGGCAAGACGACACTGCTGAACATCATCGCCGGCATCGAGTCCGCCTCCGGCGGATCAGTCACCATCGGTTCGTCCCAGCGGCCGGGCAAGCTCGCCTACGTGTTCCAGGAACCACGACTCCTGCCGTGGCGGTCGATCTTCGACAACCTGATGTACGTCCAGCGGGTACGCGACAATGCCGCGAAAGAACGTGTCCACGAGGCACTTCGACGTGTCGGCCTCGGCCACGCCGAAAAGAAGTGGCCCGGCCAATTGTCGGGCGGCCAACAGCAGCGCGTCGGTATCGCCCGAGCCCTGTCGGTCGAGCCCGACGTGCTGTTGATGGACGAACCTTTCAGCCACCTCGACGCCATCACCGCCCGCGGCCTGCGCGAGCACCTCCAGGAATTGTGGGCCGCCACCCGCAAGACGGTCGTCTTCGTCACCCACGATGTCAGCGAAGCCGCCGAACTGTCCGACCGGATTCTGATGCTCGCCCCCGGCGGAACGATTCACGAGGACATCGTCGTAGACCTCGCCCGGCCGCGCAAGGCTTCCGACGAGAAGGTGGCCGTGCTCGAGGCCTCCATCCTCCGCCGGTTCGAAGACCTCGAGGCCACGGCTTCGGCCGTCCGCTCACCAGTCCCCGCCTGACTTCCCGACGACAGAAGAGATCACGTCATGCCAGAACAGTCCACCTCCTCGGCCTCGACACTGCTGGGTACCAACGGCGAATCCGCGCACGCGCTGCTGATCCACGGGGAAAGGCGGGCCGGTCGCGGTGAGCTGCTCGAGATCGTCAACCCGGCTACCGCAAAGGTTTTCGCCCGCTGCCACAGCGCCAGTGCAGACGACACCGACGACGCCGTCACTTCAGCCCGAACCGCATTCGAATCGGGTGTGTGGTCGACGATGCCGATCCATCAGCGTGCCCGGATCCTCAACCGTTTCGGCGACCTCCTCGAGCGCGACATGGACGAGCTGTACCGCTTGGAGACCGTGAACAACGGTAGACCGATCACCGAGACCAAGGCCCAGATCACTCGACTCCCGGAGTGGTACCGGTACAACGCGGCGCTCCTACTCGCCTCGCGCGACGCAGTGGTGCCCATGTCAGGTGAATACCATTCCTACACATCGCGTTTCCCGATCGGCGTCGTCGCGACTCTGTCATCGTTCAACCACCCACTGATGATTGCGTCCAAGAGTGTCGCCCCCGCGCTCGCCACCGGCAACAGCGTGGTGCTCAAGCCATCCGAGCAGACGCCGCTGACGGCCCTGCTGGTGGGGGCTTTGGCATTGGAGGCCGGCCTGCCACCGGGTGTGCTCAACGTGGTGCCGGGCCTCGGACCGGTGACCGGGGCACGACTGGCCGAGCATCCGCAGGTGAACAAAGTGGTGTTCACCGGTGGTACTGAGGTGGGTCGATCGATCTCCGTGGCAACCGCGCACCGCTTCGCGAAATCGACTGTCGAATTGGGTGGCAAGTCACCGGTCCTGGTCTTCGACGACGTCCCTGTCGATGTCGCCGCCCGTGGAACGGCATTCGGAGGGTTCATCGGGGCGGGCCAGACGTGCATCGCCGGTACGCGGATCATCGTCCAGGACACCATTTACGACGAGTTCGTAGCGGCGCTCGTAGATCAGGCCGAGCGCATCCGGATCGGTGATCCGAGTCTTCCCACCACGCAGCTGGGGCCAGTGATATCCGACCGAGCCCGCAGGCGGATCCTCGACTACGTCGACATCGGTCGAACAGAGGGCGCAACCGTGGCCACCGGCGGCTACTCCCCCGAGATCCCTGGACTGGAAGGCTTTTTCGTTGCACCCACGGTCCTCGCGGGGGTACACAACCAGATGCGCGTCGCTCGCGAGGAGATCTTCGGACCAGTGGTCGTCGTGATTCCGTTCCGGGACGAGGCGGATGCGATCGCAATCGCCAACGACTCCGCGTACGGCCTCGGTTCATCGATCTGGACCCGCGACGTAGCCCGCGCGCACCGCGTCGCGGCCAAGCTCGAACAGGGCATCGTCTGGGTGAACGACCACCACCGACTGGATCCCTGCTCGCCATGGGGTGGTGTGCGTGACAGCGGGCACGGCCGCGAAGGAGGAACGGAGTCGTTCGATGACTTCACCCACGTCCGCGCTGTCACAGTACGGACGGCGGACAGCGACGTGGATTGGTATGGCGGCGTAGCACTAGAGAGGCTCAACTGATGACGACCTTCGCAGAACTCCCCGTGGCAGACGGCTTGTCACTCAACCAAGACGGCGACGTGCTGACGGCGCTCATCGACGCCCCGGACGGCAACCTCATCACGATGGACATGTGCGACGCCCTGGCTGCGGTGCTGCGGACGCCGCCCGCGGGTGCACACGTCCTGGTGCTGACCGCCGCCGGTGACCACTTCTGTCTCGGTCGTGAGCGCACCGCGGCGACGCCGGACGACCTCCCACTCGAGGTCGCCCGACTCATGGCCGTCAACGAGGCGCTCGCCGAGACGACTCTGGTCACGGTCGCCAGGGTGCACGGAGACGCCGGCGGATTCGGTGTCGGCTTGGCGGCGCTGTGCGACGTGGCGGTAGCCACCCGGGCCGCCCGTCTGTACTTCCCCGAGGTGCGCATCGACCTGGCGCCCGCGCTCGTCCTCGCGTGGCTTCCGGCCATGATCGGGCGGCGAGAAGCTTTCTGGCTGACAGCTACCGGCGAGGCGGTGTCCGGTGAGAACGCCGTTCGTATCGGCCTGCTGAACGAGGTCGTCGACGACGTCGACCTGCTCGATCAAGTGGTCTCGCAGCGGGTGGAGTCGCTGCGGCGCGCAGCGCCGAGGGTGCACACAGAAATCCGCCGGATGCTGCGATCGGTGGAATCCCTCACCCCGACGCAAGCTTATGAGCTGGCCTCGGATCGGCTGGTTCTCGGATCTCTTCGCCGATCGCATCGAGGGACCTAATCTGGACTTCATGACCGAGTTGACCGAGGACGTCATCGCGTTCCTGTCCGATGGCACCCGCACGGCCAAGCTGGGGTACGTCGCCGCCGACGGCCGGCCGCTCGTCGCCCCCGTGTGGTTCGTCGTCGACGACGGGCAGCTCGTGTTCAACACCGGTAGGGACACGGCCAAGGGTCGAGCGCTGGCCCGCGACCCGCGCGTGGTGCTGTGCTGCGACGACGACCGGCCTCCGTTCTCTTTCGTTCAGGTGCAGGGCACCGCGACGACCAGTGAGGATCTCGACGAAGTACGCGCCTTCGCCACCCGTATCGGCGGGCGGTACATGGGAGCCGAGCGCGCCGAGGAGTTCGGCCGACGCAACGGCGTGCCGGGCGAACTGCTGGTCCGTGTCACCCCGACGAAGGTTCTGAAGGCATTCGACCTGGCGGACTGACTGCGCTCTGGCAGAGTGCCGAGCATGCGGATCGAGCTGACTGACAAGATCGCCGTCGTCACCGGAGCGAGCAAAGGCATCGGGCTCGCGATCAGCCAAGCGTTCGCGGAAGCGGGCGCCTTCGTCGTCGCGGGGGCTCGCACGAACAGTCCCGGGCTCGAAGCGCTCGAGGCGAACGGCTCCGCGATGTTCGTCGCCGCGGATCTGTCGACCGCGGAAGGCCCCAAGGCGCTCGTGGCGGCGGCCGCCGAGCGCGGCGGCGTCGACATCCTGGTCAACAACGCCGGTGCCGTCACCCCACGATTCGCCGGCTCACAGTCGGTCACCGACGACGACTGGACGGCCTCGTGGTCGCTGAATTTCCTGTCGGCGGTCCGCACGACGCGCGAAGCGATCCCCCTTCTGCTGGCGCGTGGCGGCGGCGCGATCGTGATGATCGGTTCGGTCAACGCGACACTGCCCGAGTGGAACATCATCGACTACAGCGCCACCAAGGCCGCGATGGCCAACTACGCGAAGAGTCTGTCGAAAGAGCTCGGCCCGAAGGGCATTCGCGTCAACACCATCAGCCCCGGACCGGTCGCCACCGGTCTGTGGCTCGCCGATGACGGGGTCGCAGCCCAATTCGCCTCCGCCAGTGGCGGTTCACCCGATCAGGTGGTGGACGCCGTCGCCGCCGGCGCAGCCACGGGGCGATTCACCACACCGCAAGAGGTGGCAGATCTGACTCTGTTCCTCGCCGGCGATCGCGCCACCAACATCACCGGCGCCGACGTCCGCATCGACGGCGGTTACGTCACGACGATCTGACTCAGGCCTGGATCCCGCCGGTGACGATCGCGGCGAGTTCGCGGTAGGCCGCCGCATCCTCGAGACCGGTGCGGTCGCGCACCGCGCGTTGTTGGATGCGCACCATCATCGTCGCGACGACCTCGGCGGCGAACGCGGCGTGCACATCGCGGAACTGCCCCGCCGCCACCCCGGCCGCGATCAACTCCTGGACGCGACGCGCCGCGATGCGGGTGTTCTGTTCGTAGATGGCGCGCGCCGGAGCGAACGCATCGAGGTCGGCCATGAACCGATCTGACGCCGGATCGAGCGCCTCGCCCACTGTCTGCAGGTAAGCGGTGACCCGCTCGCGGGCGCCGTCGGACGCCGCGACACGCTCTTCGACCGTCTGCGTCGCCGTGCGGAAGAAATGCTTGGTAGCCGCCGTGACCAGCTGTTCCTTGCTGGCGGCCAACGTGTAGAGCGTGGATTTCGAGCAGCGCAGACGTGCCGCGATCTCGTCGAGCGTCAAATGCGCGAAACCTTCGGCGAGGAACAACGCGACCAGCGCGTCGAAGAGCTCTGTGCGCCGGCGGGTGGCGAAGGCAGGCGTGCTCATTGCCTCGATAGTACTGCAGACAACCCTGTAGTACTGTCCGAAGTATGCCAGTGGATCGCCTTCTGCCCACCGACGAGGCCCACGAACTCATCGAGCTCGCGCGCACCATCGCAGACAAGGTGCTCGACCCCGTCGTCGACCAGCACGAGAAGGACGAGAGCTACCCCGACGGCGTGTTCACCACGCTCGGCGAGGCGGGGCTGCTCAGCCTGCCCTACCCCGAGGAATGGGGCGGTGGCGGTCAGCCCTACGAGGTGTACCTGCAGGTGCTCGAGGAACTCGCGGCACGGTGGGCGGCAGTGGCAGTCGCGGTCAGCGTGCACGGGCTCTCCTGTCACCCGCTGATGACGTTCGGCTCCGACGAACAGCGCTCGCGCTGGCTGCCCGACATGCTCGGCGGATCGACGATCGGCGCCTACAGCCTTTCCGAACCGCAGGCGGGCTCGGATGCCGCTGCGCTCACCTGCCGGGCGTCCGCCGCGGACGGTGGCTACCGCATCACCGGCGAGAAAGCATGGATCACCCACGGCGGTGTCGCCGACTTCTACACGCTGTTCGCCCGCACCGGCGAAGGGTCACAGGGCATCTCGTGCTTCCTGGTGCCGGGAGATCTCGACGGCCTGACATTCGGGCGGCCCGAGGAGAAGATGGGCCTGCATGCCGTACCCACCACCGCCGCCCACTACGACGGGGCGTTCCTCGAGGAGCAGCGGCGGATCGGTGCCGAAGGTCAAGGTCTGCAGATCGCCTTCAGCGCGCTGGACGCCGGACGGCTCGGCATCGCAGCCGTCGCCGTGGGGCTGGCTCAGGCGGCACTCGACGCGGCGGTCGCCTACAGCCAGGAACGAACGACGTTCGGCCGCAAGATCATCGACCACCAGGGTCTGGCATTCCTGCTCGCCGACATGGCCGCCGCAGTCGACTCGGCGCGCGCCACCTACCTCGACGCGGCCCGGCGCCGCGACGCCGGGCTGACCTATTCGCGTCAGGCATCGGTGGCCAAGTTGGTCGCCACCGATGCGGCGATGAAGGTCACCACCGACGCCGTCCAGGTGCTCGGCGGCGCTGGATACACCCGCGACTACCGGGTCGAGCGGTTCATGCGCGAGGCGAAGATCACGCAGATCTTCGAGGGCACCAACCAGATTCAGCGACTCGTCATCAGCCGCCACCTGTCTCGGTAACCGGCGGCGGGCCGACCTGCGGCACCTCGTCGGCGGCGATCTCGCAGGGGGTGCGCTCCTCGGTCGGCGGCGGGGGTAGCGGTTCAGCCGGGGGCGGTAGAGGCGTGGGTTCCGGCGGCACGACGGCCTCTGGTTCGGGCTCCGCCGAAACAGACTCTGCGAAAGGCTCTTCGGTGGCAGGCTCGTCGGTGATCGGCTCTTCGGATTGCTCCTCCGACTCCTCGTCCTCTGATTCCTCCCCGTCTTCGGGCTCCTCGTCATCGGGCTCGTCGTCTTCGGGCTCGTCGGGCTCGGGTGGTTCTAGGTCGGCCGGCGGGTCGAAGGCATCGCCCGCGATGCCGTCTCCCGTTCCGCCGCCCAGCAGCCCGCCCAGCGCATCGGCGAACCGCTGTCCCACCTGCGGGAAAGCCCCGCCGCCACCGAGATCCGACAGGGGCGCGGGCGGCGCTTCGGGCAGAGGCGCAGGCGGTGCGGCGGCAGGTGGTGGCGGGGCCGTCCAGGCCGCCGGCGCTGTCGGCGCGGGCGCGAGCGCGGGCGCAGGAGCGGGCGCGGAGACAGCGACAGGAGATGGCGCAGCAGGAACAGACGACGCGACCGGGGCGCTCGGTGCGCTCGGGCCGAGCGCGCCAGGAATCTCGAACACCGCAGGCGGGCGTCCCATGATCTCGGCGGTGGCGGTGCGGTAGGTCTCGGCCACAGTCGCGCCGGCGGCCTGCATCGCGGTCAGCCACTCCGCACCGATCCGGTTCTGCACGAACGGCTTCACTGCGCCGTCCACCATTTCGGCTGCGGCGGCGCGATCCCCGACCCCGGAGGTCACAGTCGTGGCGGCAGCCAGCCACTGCTCCCGGGCGGCACCGGCCTCGGCCTCGATGGCGACCGTTGTCTCGACCTTGGAATCCACGGCGCGCCAGAGTTGCTCGAGCGCGCGCTGGAGCGCAGCGGCTGCGGCGGTCAGAGCGTCGGCGACCGCCGCAGCTGCCACGCCGTGGCGGTGCAGGAACTGCCGCGCCGCCTGCGCACCCGATCCCTGCCAGGCCTCCGACAACATCCCGGCCTGATCCTCGTGCCCGGTCAGCGCCTCCCGCGTCGCCCGTACCGCTGCGTCTACGGCAGCGCAGTCACGCTGCAGCACAACGAGATCCATACCGTCCTCGGTGCCGTACCAGTCGCGCATCTGACCCGGGTGCAGCGTCAGGTCCGGGTCCGCGAACCCCACCTGGTGAGCTGCCCACACATACGCCGCCATGGTCTCGACCGGCGGGCGACCCTGCCCCAGCCGGCCGGAAACGTCGTATGCCACTACCCCACCCGTCCGGCAGCGCGCTCGTCGGCGTCGATGTACCGGTCGATCGAGACGTCCAGGGCCGACGCGATCTCTCCTGCCGCCCGGGACCACTGCGCCACCGAGGTCGTCAGGTCACGCAGCGCGGTCCGCAGCGCCTCACCGTGCGCGACATACGCCCGTCCGGCCGTCGAACCGCCGAACGCCAACTGCTGCAGATGATCTCGTACCGCACGGTCGACGATCTCGGCGACCCGCTCATACTCCCTCGCGACGGCGCGCAGCGCACCCACGTCGACGCCTGTGCTCCCCATACCTCATTGGACGCACGAGGAGCCGCGTCGGTTCCCGCCGATCGGTGAGGTCAGGACTCCGCGCTGACCGACTGGGCGACACGCGCCGCCATCTGGCGTGCGGTGTCCTCGTCGGCGGCTTCCACCATCACCCGCACCACCTGCTCGGTTCCCGAGGGACGCAACAGGATTCGGCCGGTGTCACCGAGCTCCGCCTCCACCTCGGCGACGGTGTCACGCACCGAGGGAGCATCCGCGACAGTCGCCTTGTCGGCCACCGCGACATTGATCAGCACCTGGGGCAGCGTCTGCATCGGCGCCGCGAGATCGGCCAGGCTACGGCCGGTCTGTGCCATCCGGGCCATCAGCAGCAACCCGGTCACGATCCCGTCGCCGGTGGTGCCGAAGGCCGGCAGCACGACATGCCCGGACTGCTCCCCGCCGAGGGCATAGGCCCCGGCGCGCAGTTCCTCGAGGACGTACCGGTCCCCCACCCCGGTGGTGCGCACCTCGATACCGGCCTCACGCATCGCCAGATGCAGGCCCATGTTGCTCATCACCGTCGCGACCAGCGTGTTGCGGGTCAGCTCCGCGGATTCCTGCATTGCCAGGGCCAGCACCACCATGATCGCGTCACCGTCGATGGTGCGCCCGTGCGCGTCGACGGCCAGACAGCGGTCGGCATCCCCGTCATGAGCGAGCCCCAGATCCGCGCCGTAGGACACCACAGCCGACCGCAGCGATTCCATGTGGGTGGAGCCGCAGCCGTCGTTGATGTTCAACCCGTCCGGCTCGGCGTTGATCGGGATCACGTTGGCGCCGGCGGCCCGATACGCCAGCGGCGCGGCCACCGAGGCGGCGCCGTGCGCGCAGTCCACGACGACGGTCAGCCCGTCGAGTCGGGTCCGCGCCGCCGTCTCGACGTGGCGCACATAGCGCTCGAGAGCGTCGTCGGCGTCGAGCACGCGGCCCACACCGGCGCCCGTCGGCCGCTCGCCGGGACCCTGGCGGACCAGTTCCTCGATGCGGTCCTCGGCGTCGTCGCCCAGCTTGTGCCCGCCGGGTCCGAAGATCTTGATGCCGTTGTCCGGCATCGGGTTGTGGGATGCCGAGATCATGACGCCGAAGTCGGCGTCGTACGCGGCGGTGAGAAAGGCGACCGCAGGGGTGGGCAACACGCCGACGCGTAGCGCGTCGACACCCTCGCTGGTCACACCGGCGATCACCGCGGCCTCCAACATCTCGCCGCTGGCCCGGGGATCGCGCCCCACGACGGCCAGCCGCCGGCCCGTGGTGGCCGCTCTGGTCAACCGCCGCGCCGCCGCCGCACCCAGCGCGAGCGCCAGCTCGGCGGTCAAGTCCTGGTTGGCGACGCCGCGCACTCCGTCGGTGCCGAACAGTCGAGCCATGGTGACAACCTCTCACGGGATTCTGCGAGCACCCTAATGCCCGCAGCACGCTCACAGGGCAAAGACAGGCGCCCGGCCGCTCCGAAGAGCAACCGGGCGCCTGCGTGTGGACTGATCAGCGCTTGCTGTACTGAGGCGCCTTGCGGGCCTTCTTCAGACCGTACTTCTTGCGCTCGATGGCACGCGGGTCACGCGTGAGGAAGCCGGCCTTCTTCAGCGCGGGCCGGTCCTCCGGCTGCACGATGATGAGCGCGCGGGCGATGGCCAGGCGCAGCGCACCGGCCTGACCCGAGGGGCCGCCACCATCGAGGTGGGCGTAGATGTCGAACTGCTCGACCCGGTCCACGGTCACCAGCGGAGCCTTGATCAGCTGCTGGTGCACCTTGTTCGGGAAGTAGTTCTCCAGCGTGCGGCCGTCCAGGTGGAACTGGCCGGTGCCGGGCACCAGGCGGACGCGCACGACGGCCTCCTTGCGGCGGCCGACGGTCTGGATCGGACGGTCGATGACGACGGGCTCACGAGGGGCCTCGTCGGCCTCGGCGTAGGCGCCGGTGTCGGCGGGCTCGACAACCTCGACGCTCTCGGTCGTGTACTCGGGTTCGGTCACTGGGCCACCTGCTTGATCTCGAACGGAATCGGCTGCTGCGCGGCGTGGGGATGGTTCGGGCCGGCGTACACCTTCAGCTTCTTCTGCACCTGACGGCTCAGCTTGGTGTGCGGCAGCATGCCGACGATCGCGTTCTCCACGACCCGGGTCGGGTGCTTGAGCAGCAGTTCGCCGATGGAGCGCTTGCGCAGGCCGCCGGGATACCCCGAGTGGCGGTAGGCGAACTTCTTGGTCAGTTTGTCGCCGCTGATGGCGACCTTGTCGGCGTTGATGACGATGACGAAGTCACCGCCGTCGACATTCGGCGTGAACGTCGGCTTGTGCTTGCCGCGCAGCAGCTTGGCTGCTTCGACGGCGAGCCGGCCGAGTACCACGTCCTGGGCGTCGATGACGTACCACGAGCGTGTGGTGTCACCCGCCTTCGGCGTGTACGTAGACACAGCGCTACCTCTGCTTCTTTCTCGGGTGGATCCCGGGGGTTCCGGGTGCCGGTCAGGCGTACGCTTTCGCATTCACGCTCGCACCTGCCTCGGCGACCGACGGAGACCCGAGGTACACGACAAGCGCAGCGCACGCCAACGAGGCAGCCTACCGGGGCGTGTCCCCGCAGGTCAAAACGCCCTCATCGGTAGTCGATGACCACCCGGCCGTCGATGCGCCCCTGCTCCATGCGGGCGAAGACGTCGTTGATCTCGTCGAGCGTCGCGGTGTGCACGGTCGGGTGGATCAGACCACGGGCGAAGAAGTCGATGGCCTCGACCATGTCCTGGCGCGTTCCGACGATGGAACCCCGAATCGTGAGGCCCTTGAGCACGATGTCGAAGATCGACGCCGGGAAGTCCCCGGGCGGCAGGCCGACGAACACGATCGTGCCGCCCCGGCGCGCCAAGCCGATGGCCTGACCGAACGCCTCCGGGTGCACCGCGGTGACCAGGACGCCGTGCGCGCCGCCGGTGGCCTTCTGCACCTCGGCGACGACGTCGGCGGTGCGGGCGTTGACGACGACCTCCGCGCCGAGCCGGGTGGCCAGGTCGAGTTTGGCGTCGTCGACGTCGATCGCGACGACTCGCAGCCCCATCGCGATCGCGTACTGCACGGCGACGTGGCCGAGCCCGCCGATGCCGGAGATCGCCACCCACTGCCCCGGCCGGGTGTCGGTGACCTTCAGGCCCTTGTAGACGGTGACGCCGGCGCACAGGATCGGCGCCACCTCGACCGGGTCGACACCGTCGGGAATGCGCGCTGCGTACGCCGCGTCGACCAGCATGTAGGACCCGAAGCTGCCGTCGACGGTGTAGCCGCCGTTGCGCTGGTGTTCACACAGCGTCTCCCACCCGGTGCGGCAGTACTCACAGCGACCGCACGCCGACCACAGCCACGCGTTGCCGACCTTGTCCCCCACCTTCAGGTCGTCCACGCCGTTCCCGACCGCCACCACGGTGCCGTACCCCTCATGGCCCGGAACGAAGGGCGGCGTCGGCTTCACCGGCCAATCACCCTGTGCGGCATGCAGATCGGTGTGGCAGACCCCGGACGTCTCGAGCTTCACCAGAGCCTGCCCGTCGTCGGGCTTGGGCAGTTCGAGTTCGTCGATCGTGAGCGGCGAACCCAGCTGATGGACAACGGCAGCGCGCATCGTGTTCTCGGGCATGACTCCATCCCACTGTGGGAAGGGATTGCGCGACAGGGACTTAGGGCCTCACCCCAGCGACGTCGGACCCCTCTCAGAACACCCGGTCGGCCTGATCGGGCACGAGGCTGCCGTCCGCCCGACGCAGCGGCCCGTCGCCGCCGCCGGGCTCGACGTAGCCTTCGGTCGCGCAGGCGTAGGGCTCGGCCTGGCCCTCGGGCTCGATGAACATCGGGTTCACGATCCAGCGACCGTCGGCGTCGTCGTAGGCCCGGCACATCAGCTCGGTCTTGTTGCGGTTGATCGCCAGGCGCAGAGCGGTCGCGTCGGAGAGGAAGCTGACGTCGGTGTCGGAGTCCCCCGCGCCGAACGCGGCCCGGCGCGGCGGGGTGGCCACGTCGTACGCGGCCGGACCCGAAATGCCGAAGACTTCCTCGTTGACGCGGCAGCGCTTGCCCTCGATGTAGGGGATGGAGACAGATCCGCCGCACGGCACCAACCGGGAGGTCACGACGTCACCGTCTCGCTCGGTGCGCACACCCATCACCTTGTCGGCCGGGATGCCGAGATCGGCCGCCCACACCCGGACGACGGGTTCAGCCGAGGCGGAGATGATGCGCACGTCGAAACCGTTGGCCTGCAACGCCCCGATGAGATCGCGCATCTGCGGGTAGTAGCGCACCCAGCCGGTCTGCTCGGTGCTGCCGACCCTCTGCTCAGTGCCCTCGGGTGCCGCCAGGTTCTCCTGCCGTGCCTGCTCGGCGAACCCGGCGAGCTCCGGCTCCGGCCACCCCGCCAGCAGCTGCGCGGCCCAGGCATACGCGGGTTCCATCCGGCGCGCGTCGAAGCCGGCGAAGGCAGGCTCTTTCGAGGTGGTCTCGGCGTCCCCGTACACCGAGACCAGCTCGTCTGCACAGGCCACGTCGGTGTCGGTGGGCAGCGGCTGACCAGGGTTGCCGGCCGCACACGCCCGCGACAACGCCCCGACGGCGGCCGGGGTGAGGTAGGAGCTGGTGGTGGCCCAGTCCGCGGGGGCGCGCAGCTTGCCGTGACGCACCATCCAGAAGAAGGTGGCGTCGCCGATGTCGTTCTTGACCATGGTGTTGTCCCAGTCGAACAGCGCCAGCGGAGCCCCGGTTGCCACCTCACCCGCCCCGCCACACGTGCCCAGCTCGGCCATCATCGCGTCGATGCGCTCCCGGTTGTCGCCGTACCAGCCGGGGTCGGCAGCCAGCATCCGGCAGGCCGGTGCCGCGGAGGCCTGCGGGATCTCCGAGGCGCCGGACGCGAGGACCGCCAGCGCGGCCAGCACGGGCGCGAACACCCTGCGGACATGGGTTCCGAACACGAGATCTCCTGTCAGATCAATTCAGTGGTGTCGGGCACGCCGAGCGCCCGGGAGGTGTCCTTCAGATCGACGCCCGAGCGTCCCAGCGCCACCGCACCGTCGACCAGGCTCGCCGCGATGCGCGCGGCGTCGGCGTATCCCAACCCGCCGGGCGGGTGGATGTTGGAGACGCAATTGCGGTCGGCGTCGGTGCGCCCGACGCGCGGCAGATGCGTCAGATAGATGCCGAGGCTGTCCACGACGCTCAGGCCGGGGCGTTCCCCGATGATGACCAGCACCGTGCGGACTCCGGCGGCGACGGCGATGTGGTCGCCGAGCGCCACGCGGGCCTGCGTCGCGATGACGGGCGGCGCCAGCGAGTGGCGTGGCGCGAGCTGCGCGACCAGCGCCGCCAGCAGTGCCGGACCGTGCAGACCCAGCGCCGTGGGCGAGAGTCCGTCGGCGAGAACGACACCGATGTCGGCGCCGGTCTCCGGTACGTGCGCGAGGTCGGCAGGGAGCCGGCCCAGGTCGGGCCGGCGCAGATACTCCGCGCGGGAGGTGGCTCTGCTCGACACCACCACCGGCTCGCCGACGCCGACGTCGCGCACCTCGGCGACGATCGCGTCGACGTCGAGCGGATGGTGCACCGCATCGCGGGCCGCGGCATGCGCCGCGGCGAGCTCGAGGACGTCACGGCTGGGCAGCGCGTTGCCGGCGCGACCCAATCCGATGCGGGCCTGCGTCGTGCTGCGCAGCTCGTTCCAGAATGCTTGTGCAGCAACCTGATCGGATGTCACGAGGCGGCCAATGCGCGTAGCGGCGAGCGGGTGACGTCGAGCGGGATCACCCGGCCGGCGTCGTCCATCATGCCGACCGACTGCAACCACTGCTCGAACTCCGGCGCCGGGCGCAGCCCCATCGTGCGACGGGTGACCAGCACGTCGTGGAACGACAGGCTCTGATAGCCCAGCATCACGTCGTCGGCGCCCGGCACGGTGATGACGAACGCGACCCCGGCCGCGGCGAGCAGCGTGAGCAGCGTGTCCATGTCGTTCTGGTCGGCCTCGGCATGGTTGGTGTAGCAGACGTCGACACCCATCGGCAGGCCGAGCAGCTTGCCGCAGAAGTGATCTTCCAGGCCGGCGCGCACGATCTGCTTTCCGTCGTACAGATACTCGGGGCCGATGAATCCCACCACGGTGTTGACGAGCAGCGGCTGCAGGTCCCGCGCCACCGCGTACGCCCGCGTCTCGAGGGTCTGCTGATCGACCGGCCGGCCGCCGGTGCCCAGATGAGTGCCCGAGCTCAGCGCGGACCCCTGACCGGTCTCCAGGTACATCACGTTGGTGCCGACGGTGCCGCGCCCCAGTGAGCGGGCCGCCTCGTTGCCCTCGCGCAGCACGGCGAGGTTCACGCCGAACGCCGTGTTGGCGCCTTCGGTGCCCGCGATGGACTGGAACACCAGGTCGACAGGCACGCCCTGCTCGATCAACCCGATCGTCGTCGTCACGTGCGAGAGCACGCAGGACTGCACCGGGATGTCGTAGCGGGCGCGGATCGAGTCGAGCAGGTGCAGCAGATCGGCGGTGGCGTGCGGTGAATCGGTGGCCGGGTTGATACCGATCACGGCGTCGCCGCAGCCGAGCAACAGCCCGTCCAGCACGGCGGCCGCGATGCCGCGCGGATCGTCGGTCGGGTGGTTGGGCTGCAGCCGGGTGGCCAGCGTGCCAGGGGTGCCGACGGTGGTGCGGAACGCAGCGCTGACCTCTGTCGCGGCCGCGACGGCGATCAGGTCCTGATTCCGCATGATCTTGCTGACCGCCGCGGCCATCTCCGGCGTCAGACCCGGCGTGATCGCGGCGATCCGTGCCGCGCCGTCGTCGCGCGCCGCGGCGTCGAGCAGCCAATCCCGCAACCCGCCCACCGTCAGGTGGGAGATCGCCGAAAACGCTTGGCGGTCATGGCTGTCGATGATCAGCCGGGTGACTTCGTCGGTCTCGTAGGGCACGACGAGCTCGGTGAGGAACGTGTTCAGCGAGAGGTCGGCCAATGCCCATGCCGCAGCGGCACGTTCGGCGTCACTGTCGGCGGCGCACCCGGCCAGTTGGTCACCCGAACGCAGCGGGGTGGCCTTGGCCATCAGGTCGACCAGCCCGTCGAAGCTGTAGGTCGTCCCCGAAACCTGTTGGTGGAATTTCACGTCAGCCCCTTCTCGGCCTGAGCGAGCATCGCGAACTCTTCGTCGGGTGAATTGGTGACCAGCCGGTGCCGGCTGACGAGCGCGAAATACACCAGGAACAGGGCGAACACGCCGAGACAGCACAGCGCGGCAATGGTGTCGACGAGGAAGGTCGCGATCACCGCCAGCGACGCGATCACCAACGCGAATCCTGTGGTCGCGATCCCGCCGGGGGTGCGGTAGGGCCGCGGCATGGTCGGCTCGCGCCGGCGCAACACGATGTGGCTGACCATCATCAGCACGTAGCTGACCGCGGCGCCGAACACCGCCATGTTGAGCAGCAGATCACCCTTGCCCGTCAACGACAGCGCGAAGCCGATCAGGCCGGGCACGATCAGCGCCAGCGTCGGCGCCTTCCGCGAGTTCGTCACCGACAGTGCCGTCGGCAGGTACCCGGCCCGCGACAACGCGAACAGCTGGCGGGAGTAGGCGTAGATGATCGAGAAGAAGCTGGCGATCAGTCCGGCCAATCCGATGTAGTTGACGACGGTGGCCGCGGTGCTGCTGCCCAGCGCCTCGACGAGCGGGTTGCCGGACTCCGACATCGCGGCGGCGCCGCCGGCGCCGGTCGCCAGCACGAGCACCGACACGCACGTCACCAGCAGCACACCCATCGCCGCGATGATGCCGCGCGGCACGTTGCGCTCCGGGTTCGCCGTCTCCTCCGCGGCCAGCGGCACGCCCTCGATGGCGAGGAAGAACCAGATCGCGAACGGGATGGCCGCCCAGATGCCGAGGTAGCCGTAGGGCAGCAGCGATGACGCGCCCGCCGCGTCGGTGGGTGCGATGTCGGTGAGGTTGGCGACCTCGAAACTGCCGGCCGCGGCGATCGCGAACACCAGCAGGCCGACCAGCGCGACCGCGGTGATCACGAACATCACCTTGAGCGCCTCACCGACGCCCGAGAGGTGGATGCCGATGAAGATCGCGTAGGCGACCAGGTACACCCACCAGCCGTTCTGAATGCCGAAGAGCCCCAACGACTCCACGTAGGCGCCGATGAAAGTCGCGATGGCGGCCGGGGCGATCGAGTATTCGATGAGGATGGCGGTGCCGGTGGCGAAACCGCCCCACGGCCCGAGTGCGCGCCGGGCGAAGGTGTAGCCGCCGCCCGCTGCGGGCAGCGCCGAGGACAACTCCGCCATGCCGAGCACCAGGGCCAGGTACATCGCGGCGATGATGACCGCGGCGATCGCCAGACCGCCGAAGCCGCCGTGACCGAGGCCGAAGTTCCAGCCGGAGTAATCTCCCGAGACGACGTAGCTGACGCCGAGCCCCGCAAGCAGTAGCCAGCCGGCGCTCCCCTGCTTCAGCTGGCGGCGGGCGAGGTACTCCTCGGATTGCTTGTGTTCTGCGACGGGGCGCGGGGTACTAGGCATAGACATTCATCTCTATCGGGGTGGTGTTTCGGGATCTTTAAAGGTCGGTTATCCGACCATAAAAGATGGCCGGAAAAACCCCGGCTCGGATCGCTCCGCGCCGGGGTCTTCTGGCGGCAGGGGCTACTCGATCAGAAGAAGCCGAGCGCCTTGTCGCTGTAGCTGACCAGCAGGTTCTTGGTCTGCTGGTAGTGGTCGAGCATCATCTTGTGGTTCTCGCGGCCGATGCCGGACTGCTTGTAGCCGCCGAATGCCGCGTGCGCCGGGTACTGGTGGTAGCAGTTCGTCCACACGCGGCCGGCCTTGATGTCACGGCCCGCGCGGTAGGCGGTGTTCCCGTCGCGGCTCCACACGCCGGCACCCAGGCCGTACAGCGTGTCGTTGGCGATGCTGATCGCCTCGTCGTAGTCGCTGAACGAGGTCACCGCGACGACGGGCCCGAAGATCTCCTCCTGGAACAGCCGCATCTTGTTGTGGCCAGTGAAGATCGTCGGCGCCACGTAGTAGCCGCCGTTGAGGTCGCCACCGAGTTCGGCCCGCTCACCGCCGGTGACCAGCTGGGCGCCTTCGCTCTTGCCGATCTCGATGTAGGACAGGATCTTCTCGAGCTGATCGTTGGACGCCTGCGCGCCGATCATCGTCTCGGTGTCGAGCGGATCGCCCTGGCGCACGGCCTTGGTGCGGATCGCGGCCAGCGCCAGGAACTCGTCGTAGATGTCGGCCTGGATCAGCGAGCGCGACGGGCAGGTGCACACCTCGCCCTGGTTGAGGGCGAACATCGTGAAGCCCTCGAGCGCCTTGTCCTGATAGTTGTCGGCCTCGGCCATCACGTCGTTGAAGAAGATGTTCGGGCTCTTGCCGCCGAGCTCGAGCGTGACGGGGATCAGGTTCTGCGACGCGTACTGCATGATCAGCCGGCCGGTGGTGGTCTCGCCGGTGAACGCGATCTTGGAGATGCGGTTGCTCGACGCCAGCGGCTTGCCCGCCTCGACACCGAAACCGTTGACGATGTTGACCACACCGGCGGGCAGCAGATCGCCGATGACCTCGAACAGGTAGAGGATCGACGCGGGGGTCTGCTCGGCGGGCTTGAGCACGATCGCATTGCCCGCCGCCAGCGCCGGGGCCAGCTTCCAGACGGCCATCAGGATCGGGAAGTTCCACGGGATGATCTGCCCGACGACGCCGAGCGGCTCGTGGAAGTGGTAGGCGACGGTGTCGTCGTCGACCTCCGACAGCGAACCTTCCTGGGCACGAATGCATCCGGCGAAGTAGCGGAAGTGGTCGATGGCCAGCGGGATGTCGGCGTTGAGCGTCTCGCGAATCGGCTTGCCGTTGTCCCAGGACTCGGCCAGCGCGATGGATTCGAGGTTCTCCTCGATGCGATCGGCGATCTTGTTCAGGATCACCGCCCGCTCAGCGGCCGACGACTTGCCCCACGCGGGCGCGGCGGCGTGGGCGGCGTCGAGCGCGGCCTCGATGTCGGACTCGTCCGAGCGCGGGATCTCGGTGAACGTCTGGCCGGTGACCGGCGTGGGGTTCTCGAAGTAGCGACCCGCTTTCGGCGGCACCCACTGGCCGCCGATGAAGTTCTCGTAGCGGGGCTTGAACGACATCAGGGAGCCATCGGTCCCCGGTCGGGCATACACAGTCATGGTGGTGGTACTCCTGCTCGTGTGGTGTGCATCACTGAACCTGTTCGCAACCTACGCGCGTCACCGTTGCAGCACGGTTGCATGGAGCGCCGGAGCGTCAGCCGAGTTCGTAGTCGATCCCGGCGAGATGGCCCCGCGCCTGCGCCCGCACCACCGCGTTCAGCCCGGAGCAGTCCCGCAGCGCCTGCCAGCCGTCGCGGTCGTCACGGCCCTCGGGCAGGTCCAGCCAGCGCCGCAGCAGGTCGGCGCGGCCCCGCCGGCTTTCGGCGAGCACCGCCTCACGCAGCGTGGTCGACAATGCGGTACGCAGCCGGGCCACCGCCGGGGACACCGACTGGCGCAGCAGCGGCCCCGAGTACCGGTCCAGTGCGGCCTCGACGTCACCGGCGTCCAACGCGTCGAACACCTCGCCGATGTCGCTGGTGATCGGCGCCAGCAGCCGGTACGGCCGCGAGCCGAGGTTCTCCGCGCCGATCACTTTGCGCAGCCGCGACATCTCCGCACGCACAGTGACGACGTCGAGATCCTTGTCGTCGAGCAGCACAGCGAGGTGGTCCGCGGACAACCCCTCGGGATGCCGGCTCAGCAGCACGAGGATGTCTGCGTGCCGGCCCGTCAGATAGGTGGCCTGAAGGTGCCCGTAGGCATCGGAGGTCACCCAGCGGGGCCGATCACCGCCGAGCACCACCAGGTGCGGTTTGCGCGTGGCGGGTTCGGTGCCGATTCCGGCGACCCGCAGCAGCGCCAGATGGTTCTCGACGGCGACCGCGGTGGCCCGCACCAGGGCCAGCGTCTGCGACGACGCCACCTGCGCATCGCCCGTCAGGTCGATCGCGCCGAGCAGCGCCCCGGTGGTCGGGTCGTGCACCGGGGCGGCCGTGCAACTCCACGGCTGCACGATGCGAGAGAAATGCTCCGAACCGTGGATCTGCAATTCTCGGTCCAGGGCGAGCGCGGTGCCGGGGGCGTTGGTGCCCGCGCCGCGTTCGCTCCAGTCGGCGCCGGGCACGAAGTTCATCGCCTCGGCGCGCCGGCACGCGTTCGGATCGCCCTCGACCCACAGCAGGGTGCCGTCGGCCGCGCTGACGGCCACCACCACGCCGGAGTCGATCGCGTCGTTGACCAGGAGCCGGCGGATGACCGGTAACGCCGGTGCCAACGGGTGCGTGTCACGCAGCCGCGCGGCCGCGGCCAGCGCTTCCGCGGGCCGGGCGCCGTTCAAGTCGGGGTCGACACCGACCGCGCGGCTCCGCTCCCAGCTCTGCGCGACGACCGGCCGGACCGACGAGCTCAGGTCGTCGGCATCGACTTCGCCGGCGAGGAACAGTTCATGGACAGTGCGCAGCGTCGACGAGGACAGGCGCGAGCCCGCCCGTCCGTTCGTCGTCTTCGCAGTTGCCACGCGGCGATCCTTTGTGTCCGCCATCACACCGGCCACCACCTTATCCCACCAGGCACGACGTAAGGGTCGAGAAGAACTGTGCGACCCCCGGTCGGCTCCCCTCCTCGCGGGGGTCGCACAGCGTCTGGTGGGGCGTCAGGCACCCCAGGCGTGGGCGGCGCTGCGATCGGTCGCCGCGACGTCGTCGGCGCCGTCGCGCACCGCGTCACCCAGGCGGAACAGGATGTCGTTGAGTGCGGCCGCGGACTGCTCCCACCTGGCCTGCTCGACCTGGTACGCCTCGGCGGCGTCGCGGGTCCAGACCTGCTGCAGCGGCGCGATCTGAGTCCGCAGATCGTCGAGCGCGGCATTGAAGCGGGCAGACGTCGCGTGGATCTGCTGGCGGATCGTGTGCTCGATCGCGGCGAAATCGTAGGACAGCATCGGGTCCATGTCGGTCTCCTCTACAGGTGGGCGGTCGCAGAACCGATGGCGTGGGCATGGCTGTCGGTGGCCAGGCGCAGGGTGCGCTCGTTGTCGCGGATGGTCTCGGCGATGCGTTGCAGCGCCGCGTGCAGCCGCAGCGACTCCGCGTTCCACCGGTCGACCACGTCGCGGAACCTGGCGGCCGCGACGCCACCCCACACCGAGGCGGGCACGCTGCTCATCTGGCCGATGAACGAGGCCAGCATCGCGCGGATCTCCTCGTTGCGGGCGTCGGTCTTGCCTGCCACCGCGGCCATGAGGTCGAAGTCGGTGGCGAGCGCTCCGCCGGCGGCTCCTGACGGGATCGGCATCGGGAGATCCTTCCTGTGTTGTTGGCATTACACAGAATTGGACGCACCGGCAGCAGGATCGGTTCCATCTGGTCGTCAACCGACTGCACGGGCGCTGGCTACCGCGTGCGCACACACCGCCGCGACCGCCTCGGCGTGGCCGGGTGCGCTCTGACATCCGATGGCGATCCGCACGCCCTCGTCGCCCACCACTGCCCACTGGGTGTGGCTGCCGTCCCGCACCTCGCGGTAGGTCACCGCGGCCCGGGCACCCACCACGCCGTCGGGACGGAAGTCGACGAACACCCCCGAGGGCGCGGAAGCGATTGCCCGGCGCAGGGATTCGGCGATGTCCGGGAGAGACGCGGGCCCGAGGGACTGCGTGAGGTGCAGTGCGGGCAGACCATCGGTTCCGGCGATCCTCACCCTCGCCGAACCGAGTCCCGACGTGATGCGCTGCGCCGTCCAGTCGGTCGGCACCTCGATCGCGACCCGACCCTCGGTGAGCACTCTCCACTGCGCCGGCGCCGGATGACGCGGCAGCCAGGGCACGAGGAGCGCCATCAGCGCCGTGGAGGCGGCTAAGGCGATCACGGGCCGGCGGATTCTGGATCGCGCCGGCGCGAGCGTCGCTGCCACCGCGGCCTCGACGTCGTCGCGCCCGCTGAGGCGGCCGGTGCCGGAGGGCGGCGCGGCGACCCCGGGCGGAACGTCGACCAGCACTGAGCCCAGCCTCGGCAGGGCGTCACGGTCGAGCACGCGGAGAGGCTGCCCGGGCTCGGTGATCGCGACGAGGTCAGCCGAGACCTCCGCGACTGCCCCGCTCTGGGCTGCGCTCAGCAGTGGTCCCCGCCGGAACACCCGAACGTCGCCGGCGACCGCGCCTGCGGCGTCGGTCACGGCCGCCGTCCAGCGGCTGGGCCACCAGCTCGGCACCACCACCGCGAGTGATCGCTTGCGCCCGCCCGCTGCCGTCGAGAGCACCTCGCGCAGGAGGTCGGCCACCTCGACGACGCGGTCGTCCACCACCGCGAGCCGGTCCCCCACGCCCGCGACGGCCGCCTCCGCCCAGGCTTCCGGCGGGGTGCCCGGTCCCCGTACCGTCACCGGCCCGACCTCGACGACGACCGGCGTCACGGCGGGTCGAGCCACCCCACCTGGACCAGTTCGTCGGCGCGGCCACGCACCGACAGCACCCCGCGCCCACGTGGCAGCGGCGCAGGCCGAGTACTGCCCAGCAGCGTCCCTTCCTCCGGCGAGGCGCTCATCATGAATCCGGAGCAGCCCATCTCCCGCAGCCGGGTGAGCACCGGGTCGAACATCGCCCGGGCGGCCCCGCCGGACCGGCGGGCGACGACGACGTGCAGGCCGAGGTCCTTGGCGTGGGGCAGGAAGTCGGCGAGCAGGGTGAGCGGGTTGCCGGTGGCGCCGGCCACCAGGTCGTAATCGTCGACGACGACGTAGATCTCCGGCCCGGTCCACCACGAGCGGTCCCGCAGCGCCCGCTGGGTGACGTGTTCGTCGGGCATGCGGTCCGTCAGCCGGGCGGTCAGCGCACTCAGGCGAGACTCGAGCGCCACCGGTGATGCGGAATATCCGGCGAGATGGTCGCTTTCGACGACGCCGAGCAGCGTCCGGCGGTAGTCGACCAGTTCCAGGGCGACCTCCTGCGGGGTGTGCGTGCGCACCAGATCAGTGCACAGCGTGCGCAGCAGAGCCGTCTTGCCGGATTCTCCGTCGCCAAGGATCAGCAGGTGTGGGTGATCGATGACGTCGAGCACGGCAGCGCCCAGATCACGCTCCCGTAGACCGAGGAGTAGGCCGCCCGGCAGACGCGACGCAGCGCTGATCGTGTCGAAATGCACGGTGGTGGGCAGCAATTCGACTCGCGGTGCACGTGAGCCACCGGCTTGTGCAGGGATGTGCGAGGTACCGGGCAGGGCGATCGCCATCAGGTGGCCGTCGCGGGTCAGGCCGCGCCCGGCCGGTGCGGTGCTCAGCTCCCGGGCTCGTCGCCGATCCATCTCGGACTCCGCGGGCTCCCCCAGTCTCAGTTCGATCCGCGTGCCGAGCTGATCCTTCAGCGCCGGTCGCAGATCGGCCCACCGGGAGGCCGTCAGCACCACGTGGACGCCGTAGGAGAGCCCGCGTGCCGCGAGCGCGGTGATCGCAGACTCGAGGACGTCGAATTCGCTGCGCACGGTCGACCATCCGTCGACGACGAGGAACACGTCCGGGTCGGTGTCGGCGCGGGAGTTCTCCTCGCGGTCGCGCAGCACGCCGTCGAGGTGGGCGACGGTGCGGCGACACAGTTCGGCCTCGTGCCGACCCGCCACGCACCCGACGTGCGGGAGGTCGCGAAGCGCAGCCAATGCTCCGCCGCCGAAGTCCAGGCAGTAGAACTGCACCGTCGCGGCATCGTGGCGCGCAGCCAGCGCAGCGACCAACGTCCGCAGCGCCGTCGACTTGCCGGACTGCGGCGCGCCCACGATCGCGGCATTGCCCGCTGCGCCCGACATGTCGACCACATACGGCTCGTACCGCTGCTCGGCCGGGCGGTCGATCAGGCCGATCGGCACGTGTAGCGGGCTCGATGCAACGGTGCCGAGCAGGTCCTCGAGAATCGGCGAACGCCGCAGCGGCGGTAGCCACACGCGGTGCGCCTCACCGCCGTGGCCCTGCAGCTGGTTCAGCATCGTCGTCAGGAGCGGACGCGACGGGGCCTCCTGCGCAACGGGTTGCGCCGCGGCCGACGTGAACGCTTGTGGCACAACGCATGTGCCGTCCGACACCGTGGACGCACCGGGAATGTGGCCGGAGACGAAGGCCGCCTGGAAACGGGTCAGCTGTCCGGCAGAGGTCTTGAGATAGGCGGCCCCGGGACGAGCGGGCAGGTGATGGGCGTCGGCCACCCCGAGGACCGCGCGGGAGTCGGCTGCCGAGAACGTCTTCAGACACACGCGATAGGACAGGTGGGCGTCCAGGCCCCGCAGCCGCCCTTCGTCGAGGCGTTGGCTGGCCAGCAGGAGATGGACGCCCAGCGAGCGACCGAGCCGGCCCATTGCGACGAACAGATCGGCGAAGTCGGGATGCTGGCTGAGCAGTTCGGAGAACTCGTCGACGACGACGAACAACGACGGCAGCGGCGCCAGGGCAGGATCCTTTGTGCGGGCGCGCCGGTACGCCGCGAGGTCGGCGAGATTGCCCGCTGCCCGGAGAACCTCCTGCCTGCGGGTGATCTCCCCGGAGAGCGCATCACGCATTCTCGCCACCAGCGGCGCCTCGTCGGCGAGATTCGTGATCACCGCCGAGACGTGGTTCACGGTGTCCAGGCCGAGAAATGTTGCGCCGCCCTTGAAATCGACGAGGACGAGGTTCAGATCGTCCGGCGAGTGCGTGGTGATCATGCCGAGGACGAGGGTGCGGAGGAACTCCGATTTACCGGATCCGGTGGCGCCGACGCACAATCCATGCGGCCCCATCCCGCCGGCAGCGGATTCGGAGATGTCGAGGTGGACCGTGCCACCGTCCTCGTCCACGCCGATGGGCACCCGCAACGGAGTGTCGGTCGGCTGCGACCATCGGACGACCGGGTCGAACACGCTCGGGTCCGCGATGCCCATCAGCGCCGGCCAGCCGTCGCGACCCGACGATGCCCGGCGCAGCGAGCAGCGGGCCACGCGCCGGGCACAGGTCAGCGCCTCCGGCAGAGACAGCTGGTCGTACCGGGCGGAGATCTCGACGCCGTCGGCGGCCAGGACGACCGGCGACCGTGCGGCACGGATGCGCACGACCGTCACGTCGTCGGCGGTCGGCGGTGCCGTACCGTCTGCGACGACCACTCGATGCCGCGTCCCGTCGCCCGCACGAGAATGCGGCAGCCATTTCAGCCAGTCCCATTCGGCGCCGCCGTCCCGGTCGGTCACGATCCCGAGCAGCGCGGGCGAATGCGCGACGGCGAGCTGGCAGACGAGCGCCCGCACGACCGCACGACACGTGTTCGACTCCCCGGTGACCGTCACCATTCGGGTGTCATGCAAAGGCACCAGCACCGGCATGTCCGGAACGAGCGACCGATTCTCGGCCAGGGTTCGCACCGCCGTCGCAGTCACCGGATCGGCGTTCTCGTCGGATGCGAGCTCCGGCAGCACAGCCGCCGTCAGCGGGTCGACATCACCGATTCCGGCTCGTACACAGAGAAAGTCGGGGTGGGTTTCGTCTCGCTGCCACATCTGCTGCGTGCCGGCGAGCGACCACAGCGCTTCCGGCTCGGGATGGTGCCTGTGCGACCATCGGTGCTGGGCCGCGGCGCCGGCCCGCAGGATGCCGTCGACGGTGTCGAGATAGCGCAGGTAATCGGCGCGCTGGGCGTTGATCTCGGCGGTGCGGGCCCCGCCGCGACCGCCGTGGGCCAGCATGCCGATCAGCGAGACCAGCATCATCACCGGCAGTGCGAGGAACATCGGACTTCGCGGCGACGATGCGCCCGATCGCAAATACAACGCGCTCATGCCGATCACGGCGGCGACCATCGCGACCGGCATCATCCGGGCCATGGGACTGACAGGTGAGGCCTCCGGCAGCTCGGGCGGCGCGTCGAGAGCGATCCGGCAGCCGGGCGGGCGCGCAAGTTCCATGTAGGAACAGACGCACCAGCGCGCTGTGCGGTTCCATCCAGCGACGAGAAATTTCGGTGCCTACCGGCCCCCTGTACGCCAGTTACGTTGCTGTGGTGACGAATACCGTGCGCCGAGTGGCTGTCCACCTTCCGCGGCAGCGGCTCAGCGCGGATCTGGTGCTGCCGGCGCAGTGTCCGGTCGCCCAGCTCCTGCCCGCACTGGTGGACGGCGTGGTGGGCGACCGCGCGTCCGTGGCGGAGGCGGCGCGGTGGTACCTGGCTCCGGTGGCGGGGCTACCGCTCGACCCGACGAAAAGCCTGCACGACAACGGTGTTCGTGACGGTGACCTGCTGCTGTTGACCGACGAACCCGCGCCACCTCCCCGAGTGACGACGGGAGCCCCCACGGACGCGATCATCGCCGCCGGCCGCCCTCCCGCTCCGCGCGCCGGCGGGTGGGAGGCTGCGATCGCGACGAGTGTGCTGCTCGCGCTGGCCTCGACTCTCTGCTGGGTGGGGTGCACGAGCGGAGACGAGCCGGCACTGTGGGTGAGCGCGGCCATCGCACTGTCCGCGGCGGTCGCCGCCGTCGCGGGCTGGGTCACCGCACCGCTGTCGGATGCACTGAGCGTCGGGGCGGTCGGCCACGCTGCGGTCACCGGGGCACTGGCCGCGGCCGGCTTCTCCTGGCCGGTCGTCGTCGCTGTCGCCGCGACGGCTGCCCTGGCGATGGCGGTGTGTCTGGCGATGGCGTCGGTCCGCAGCGGTATCGCTGCCGTGTCGGCGACGACCGGGTGTGCTGCAGCGGCCGGCGCGGTCATGCTCGCCGCGATCATCGGCGCACTGTGCAGCGGGGACGTCGCGGCGATCGGCGCGCTGCTGACCGGTACGTCACTGGCTGCGCTCGCCGGTGCTGCGTCGCTCGCGGTGACACTCGCCGGCATCGGGCCGGCACGTCGCGCGGTCGGAACACGACGCGCGCAGGTGGCGCACCGACTGCTCACGGGACTGACGGCGGGCTGGTGCGGTACAGCGATGGTCGGCGTCGCCCTGGTCGCCACCCAGAGCCGATACCCGGCGCTGACAGGCTTTTTCGCGGCTGCTGTCGGAACTGCGCTGACTCTGCGACGGCGTGTCCACCTCGACCCCGTCCGCCGGCGGGTCCTGACCGGCGCGGGTCTCGCAGCACTGGGGATCGCGCTGTTCGTCGCGGTGAGCGCGAGTCCGTCGACGGCGCCATGGTGGTGCTGTGGCGTCGCGGTCGCCGGCGCGACCCTGATACATCTGCGGGACAGACAATGGAACCCATTGATGCGCAGCGTGATCCGCGGCATCGAATACATCGCCATAGCTGCGGTTCTGCCGCTGGCCGCGTGGCTGGCCGGCGTGTACGACGCGGTGGGCCTGCCGTGACGCGGATCGGGCGCGTGCTGGCCGTCACGGCGCTCACCGTGGGGCTGACACCGCCGACACCGGCCGGCGCGTCGATCTCTCCGCCACCGATCGACGACTCGCGGTTGCCGCCCGCGGGGTCCGCACGACCGCCGCAGCCGACCGAACAACGAGTCGACTGTGTCGCGGTACACGACGCGACCTCCGCCGGCCGCCTTCTCGACGACGTGTCGCTGGTGTGGCCGCTGACCCGTGGTGACGGTCAGACAGTGGCGATTATCGACACCGGAGTGGCCCGCCATCGCCGCCTGCCCCACCTCGTCGCGGGCGGTGACTTCGTCAGCACCGGCGACGGGACCGCCGACTGCGACGGCCACGGCTCGATCGTCGCTGGACTGATCGGCGCGAGCCCGGACCCGTCGGACAGCTTCGCCGGTGTGGCACCCGAGGCTGCGCTGCTGTCGATTCGCCAGTCCAGCAACAAGTTCGATGTCACTCAGGGAAACGAGGGCTCGGGCGTCGGGGATGTGCAGACCCTGGCCGCGGCCGTCCGGCTGGCGGCGGATCTGGGCGCCACCGTCATCAACATCTCGTCGGTGGCCTGCCTGGCCGCGGACGCCGGGCTCGACGACCGGGCCCTGGGTGCGGCGCTGGCCTACGCCGTCGACATCACCAATGCCGTCGTCGTCAGCGCGGCGGGCAACGTGGGCGGCGCCGGTCAGTGCCCCGCACAGAACGGCGCCGACGTCACGGTGGTGGCCAGCCCGGCCTGGTACGACGACTATGTCCTGACCGTCGGCTCGTCGAGCGCCGACGGCTCCGCCTCTGACTTCAGCCTCGCCGGACCGTGGGTCGACGTCGCGGCGCCGGGCGAGAACGTCGTGTCGCTCGCCGCGGCACCCGACGGTCTGGTGGATTCCACCGTCAGCGGCGCTCGGCTGTCCGGCACCAGCTACGCGGCGCCGCTGGTGTCGGGGCTCGCCGCTCTGGTGCGGGCCCGGCACCCCGAACTCACCGCCCGGCAGGTGATGGCCCGCATCGAGGACACCGCGCGCCATCCCGCGGGTGGCTGGTCCCCCGCGGTCGGCCATGGGGTCGTCGACGTGCTGGCCGCGGTGGGCGACGTCGCGCCGCCGGTCCCGCGCCCGGCCACGACGATCTCCGGCATGCCGGCCGAGCAGCGTGAGAGAGAGCCGGCGTCGCCGGTACGCACCGTGCTGCTGTGCGCGGGACTCATCGGCGCGGTGGCTGTCGCCGGCGCGGCGCCCGGCCGGTCACGGCCCCGCGAGGATGACGTCGCGGCCGACTGACGCGGCCCGCACACTCAGCTCTGGCCCCCGCGGGAGGCCGGCCAGAAACACCCACGGAATCGGCGAAGCCGGCAGCGAGAAGCCCAATCGTCGCGCAGCATCGACATTCTCGATGCCGAACAGGACGCCGGAGTCGGCGAGCAGGAACAGAGGTCCCGCCTCGCCATCCGAATCGGACCCGCCGAGCGCGACCGAACGCACCAGCAGGGCGCCGCCAGAGAGCGCGACCGCGTCGACGGCCGGTCCGTCGCCGTCGGCCTGCGCCAACGCAACGCCGGGCGGCGGTGTCGTGTCGGTGACCACGACGGCGCTCTGCCCTTCGGCGTCGCCGGTGCGCGGCCCCCAGCGTGCGCACACGACCCGGGCCCTTCGCGTCCCCGCATGCTCGGGGTAGGTGGTGACGGGTAGCGAGTCCACCACCGGAACCGTGCCGAGGATGTCGGGCGGCACCACAGGCACCGTCGCGCCCGCCCGCCCGTCGGTGTAGCGAATCAGGTCGGCGGTGACCTCGCCGATGCGTTGCAGACCGCCACGCAGAACCACGAACTGCGCATCGGACACCGCGACCACGGTTCCGACCGGATACTCGCGTAGAGGACCCGGCCCCGGCGCACCGCGGTCGGGAATGCGCGGGGCCTCGATGGCGGGCGCCTCCGGCAGGGCGGCGAGGACGGCTTCGGAGATGGGAAGGGCCGCAACGCCGTCGAGTCGCAGCGCCCGGACCACGGCGGGGTGGCGCAGATCGACCCGGGCCCTGTGGCCGCCGGTGAGCAGATACGTCTGCGCGGGGTTGGCCCCGCGAGGGGTGACCAGCAGCGCCTGCTGTGGCACCGTGACGGCGGGGGCCGGCGCACCGACGATCACCGCGGTGCGCCCGTCCTCGTCGCACACCAGTGCCGACTCCGCGATCGGTGACGACGAAAGATTCTGCGGCGCAGCAGGTATGCCCATCAGCGCGCCGCGCTTCTGCGCGTCGACAGCCGACTGGGACACCACCCTCGGCGGCTCCGAACTGCCCGTGATCAGCCGTGCGGACGCCAGGTTCGAGACCGGGTGCAGGGTGTCGTCGACCCGTACGTAGAACGTGCCGGTCTCTCGGACCACGACGACGGGCGCGTCACCGATGTCGGCTGCCGGCCGGAACACCGCGATGACCGCGCACACGGCGACCCCGGCGGCCGCCAGCACCGCCCCGGCGGTGAGCGAGAGCGACTGTGCGCGTAGCGGATCGTCGAGCATTCTGGCGTCGCCGCGGACGAGCGCATGGGTCATGCGGCGCATCAGGAAGCGGTGACCGCTGACCTGCAGCCGTGTGGCCGGTTGACGCATGACACCCCCCGCAGGCCAGCGTAACGAGGCGCGGCCGGGGGTCAGATCACTTGTTGGAGCGCCGTTCCCGGTAGGCGGCGACGTGCTGGCGGTTGCCGCAGTTGCCGGTGTCGCAGAACTTCCCCGAGCGATTGCGCGACAGGTCGACCAGCACGGCCTCGCAATCCGGTGCGGCGCAGATCTTGAGTCGGCGAAGGTCACCGGCGCGGATCAGGTCAGCCAGCGCCATCGCGAATTCCGCGCCCATGCGCTGCCACAGCGGGTCGTGCACCGAGGCCAGGTGCAGGTGCCACTCCGGCATCTCGGGATGCCGCGTCAGCCACGGTGCCGCCCGGGTGTCGGCGAGCAGGGCGTTCACCTGCCCGACCGCCCGGGCCTCGTCGTCGGCGATCTCCCAGATCCCGCCGAGCCGGGTGCGCAGCCGGTGTACGGATTCGAGCTCAGCGGCGTCGTGGTCCCGCCGCCCGGTCCAGCCGAAGCTGTCCAGGTACTCGTCGAGCGCATGCAGGTCGGCGAGGTGCTCACCGTCCACCCGATCGGTGTTGATCAGCACCGCCGCTGCCCGCAGGGTCAGCTCGGTGTCATGACTGAAAATCATTTGACTCGTGACTCCTTCCGGCGGTAGCGTCACGACCAAAGTTCAGTTTACTCATGTCGTCGCAGATCAGACCAGTGGAGGTGCACCCATGTCCGTGCTGACGCCGCGCTCGCGGTTCCGTAGCGGCCTCCTCTTCGCAGTTGCCTCGGCGTTTGCCTTCGGCTGTTCGGGTCCGTTCGGCAAAGCTCTGATGACCGCCGGCTGGAGCCCGACGGCCGCGGTCACCGCCCGGCTGGCCGGCGGTGCGCTGACGATGGCCGTGTTCGCCACCGTCGCACATCCCGGCTGGTTGCGCGAGGCACGCCACCACGTGCGCACGATCGTCGCCTACGGTCTGATTCCCATCGCCGGAGCGCAGCTGTTCTACTACAACGCCGTCGCGCACCTCACGGTCGGCGTCGCACTGTTGCTCGAGTACACCGCGCCGGTCCTCGTGGTGGGCTGGCTGTGGGCGACCACCGGGCGACGCCCCAGCGCGTTGACCCTCTCCGGCGTGGTGCTGGCGGTCGCCGGCATCACCGCCGTGCTCGGTCTGATCGGCCCGCACGGCTTCTCCCCGGTGGACTTCGATCTCGTCGGCGTGGGGTTCGGCCTGGCCGCCGCCGTGTGCGCGGCCTGCTACTTCATGATGTCGGAGAAGGTGTCGGGATCCAGCGGTGCAATCGGGGACGAGCACCCCGACGCCCCGTTGCATCCGATCACGCTGGCCACGGCGGGCCTGTTCGTCGGCGCGGCCGCGGTCTCGCTCATCGGCATCACCGGCCTGATGCCGATGACGTTCACGGCCAACGACACGGTCGTCGCCGGCATCACCACGTCCTGGGTCCTCCCGGTCGCGGCGCTGGCCCTGTTCCCGACCGCGATCGCCTACACCCTCGGCATCGTGGGCATCGCCCGCCTGAAGCCGCGGTTCGCATCGCTGGTCGGCCTGTCCGAGGTCATGTTCGCCGTACTGGCGGCGTGGGTGCTCGTCGGCGAAGCGGTCACCGCCACCCAGGCAGTGGGCGGCGCGATCGTGCTCGCCGGGTTGGCGATCGCCCGGCAAGGCGACCGGAGCGATCTCGCCGAGGCGAGCACCGCGACCTGGCCTGACGCCCCGCTAGGTGAGCTAACATCACCGAGGTGATGATCGATCTTGATATGCGCCGGAGAGCCGGTGTCCTGACCATCGCCGCCACTGCCGTCAGCGCGGCAGCGATGGTCGCGGCACCGGTCCTCACCGCGCCCGTAGCGACGGCCCAGGGCTGCCCGGACATCGAAGTGGTCTTCGCGCGCGGCACGGATGAGCCGCCCGGACTCGGCCGGGTCGGCGGCGCGTTCGTCGACTCGCTGAGAGATCGCGTCGGGGGCCGTTCCCTCGGTACCTATGCCGTCAACTACCCGGCGTCGTTCGACTTTCTCCAAGTCGCCGCCGGCGCCAACGACGCCAGCGATCACATCCAGTACATGATCGCGAACTGCCCCAACACCCGACTGGTCCTCGGCGGCTACTCGCAGGGCGCGGCCGTCGTCGACGTCATCGCTGCGGTCCCCGTGCCGGGCGCCGGCTTCACCGCACCCCTGCCACCCAACGCCCCCGATCACGTGGCGGCGATCGCGGTGTTCGGCAACCCGTCGGCGAAGATCGGGCTGCCGCTGACATCGAGCCCGATCTGGGGAGGCCGGTCCATCGACCTGTGCACAGCCAACGATCCGGTGTGTTCGGGCGGCGACGACATCCCCGCCCACAGCAACTACGGGCCGTCCGGGCTGACAGATCAGGCCGCCGGATTCGTCGCGGGACTTTTGTAGACGAGCTATACGTTACGGTGCATTGTGCGATCTGACCGACTGCGCCGCCTCGCCGCGGCCGCTGCCGCGGCGGCCCTGCCCGTCGCCGCCACTGCCGTCCTGCCTGCTCCGACCGCCTCGGCCCAGCCCTGCTCGGACGTCGAAGTGATCTTCGCCCGCGGCACCAGCGAGCCGCCCGGTATCGGGCGCGTGGGCCAGGCGCTGACCGATGTGCTGAGCACGCAACTCGGTGGCCGGACGGTCAGCACCTACGGGGTCAACTACCCCGCCAGCTACGACTTCCTCAACACCGCGGTGGGCGCCACCGACGCCGCCGGCCGGATCGCCTCGCTGGCGGCGCAGTGCCCGAACACGAAGATCGTGCTCGGCGGGTACTCGCAGGGCGCTGCGGTGGTCGACATGCTCGCCGGTGTGCCGCCGCTGGGGAACAAGATCGGCGAGATCGGCTCGGCCCCTCCGCTGTCCTCCGGTCTGATCGGAAACGTCGACGCGGTCGCGGTGTTCGGCAATCCGGCCGCGAAGTTCGGCAACCCGGTCTCGGGCGCGGGCTCCTTCACCGGGAAGGCGATCGACCTCTGCGCCGACGGTGACCCGATCTGCTCGGACGGCCGAAACCCGTTCGCGCACACCCACTACGAGTCATCACCGTTCATCGGCCAGGCCGCAGGGTTCGCCGCAGCCCGAGTCTGACCTATCATCGGCAAGGTGACTGTCTCGCTCCGCCACGTTGTCATGTCGGTGGCGGCTGCCGTCACCATGGTCGCCGGGTTGGTCGGGCCCACGGCGCCCACCGCCTCGGCCGAGTCCTGCCCTCAAGCCGAATTGATCTTCGCTCGCGGACGCCTCGAGTCGCCGGGAGCCGGACAGATCGGCAACGCGCTGGCCTCGGCGCTGCGCAGCAAGACGGGTAAGGACGTCCGGCTCTACGCGGTGAAGTATCCCGCCGACACCGAGGTCGACATCGGCGCCAACGACATGAGCGGGCGCATCTCGTACATGACGGGCACCTGCCCCGACACCCGGCTGGTGCTGGGCGGCTACTCGCTGGGTGCCGCCGTCACCGATGTCGTGGTGGCCGTCCCGATCGCCGCCTTCGGATTCAAGAATCCGATGCCCGACGGCGCCGATTCGCACATCGCCGCGATCACGCTGTTCGGCAACGGCAGCCAGTGGGTCGGTCCGATCGCCAACTTCACCAACCCGGCGCTGCGCGAGAAGATCATCGAGCTGTGCCACGGGGACGACCCGATCTGCAATCCGACCGACCCGAACAACTGGCAGGACTACTGGCCCGACCACCTTGCTCCGGCCTACATCAAGGCCGGCATGGTGAACCAGGCCGCCGACTTCGTCGCAGGCAGGCTCTAGCTGACCTCGTCCGCGCTGCGCACGTCCCGGGTGATCGCGGTGCGCGCCGCCAATTCCTCGTCGGGCGGATAGTCCACACCCACGAGCGTCAGTCCCCGCGCCGGTGCCGCAGCGAAATCGCTCGACCGCCGGGTCTCGGTCAGCAGCGCTGAACACCATGCCGCGTCGCGGCGATGCTCACCGACCGCGAGCAGAGCGCCGACCAGCGAGCGCACCATGTTCCAGCAGAACGCATCGGCGCTGACGTGGATCGTGATGGCGTCCCCGGTGCGCACGACGTCGAGCCGCTGCAGGTCACGGATCGTCGTCGCGCCGTCGCGGTGTCGGCAGAACGCCGCGAAGTTCCGCAGCCCCAGCAGGTGCCGGGCCGCGGTCGACATCGCCGCGCTGTCGAGCGGGCGAGGCCACGCGGTGACGAAACGCGCCTCGGCCGGCAGCACACCGTAGGGAGCCGTCGACAACCAGTAGGTGTAGTGGCGACGCAGCGCCGCAAACCGCGCGTCGAATCCCGCTGCGGCGCGGGCGATCTGCATTACGCGCACGTCCTGCGGCAGTAGCCGGCCGAGTCGGCGGACCAGCGGGCCGAACTCGGGCTCGCCGGCACGCGAGGTGCGGGGGTAGGCATGAGAGAGCGCCTGCGCGGGCACGTCGACGTGCGCGACCTGACCGGTGGCGTGCACACCGGAGTCGGTGCGCCCTGCGGCGCGGGTGAGCACTGGGGTGCGGAACACCGTCGTCAACGCACCGTCGATGACGCCGGCCACCGTACGCTGCCCGGCCTGCGTCGCCCAGCCGGCGAATTCCGTTCCGTCGTAAGCGATGTCGAGACGAAGACGAACGAGCCCGCCATCGGAATCGATGACGGGCTCGTTCATGAAACTGCTACTTGGCGTCGTCGGATTCTGCGTCGACCTCGTCCTCAGCCTTGGCCTCCTGCGCCTCGACCTCGACGTCAGACTCGTCGGCGATCGGGGTCTCGTCGACGGCCTCGGCCTCTTCGGCAGACGGCCCCTCGGCCGCTTCCGGCTCGACGGCAGCCTGCGGGGCGGCAGCCGCCGCGACCTTCTGGGCGGAGTCGGCGCGGCGCGCCCGGTTGGCCTCAGACGTCACCGTCTTCTCCCGCACCAGCTCGATGACCGCCATGGGCGCGTTGTCGCCCTTGCGGTTCTCGACCTTGATGATGCGGGTGTAGCCGCCGGCGCGATCAGCGAAGAACGGGCCGATCTCCGCGAACAGGATGTGCACGACGTCCTTGTCGCGGATCTTCTTCATCACCTCACGCCGGTTGTGCAACTCGCCCTTCTTGGCGTGGGTGATGAGCTTCTCGGCGTACGGACGCAACGCCCGCGCCTTGGGCTCCGTCGTCTTGATGCGGCCGTGCTCGAAGAGCGAGGTGGCCAGGTTGGCCAGGATCGCCTTCTGGTGCGACGACGAACCGCCGAGGCGGGGTCCCTTGGTGGGCTTGGGCATTGCGACTGTCTCCTAGATGGGGCCGACCCCCGTATGAGGTAGGGCCGGGACGGGTTGTTCGGGCGGGCGAAGCTGGGCGGGAACAGACCCAGCGGTTAGAGCTGTTCGGTTTCTGCGTAGTCGGTGGTGTCGTCGGCCTCGTAGGACGACTCGTAACCGGCGTCGCTGTTCCAGGTGCCGGTGGCGACGTCGTACCCGGCGACCTCGGACGGATCGAAGCTGGCCGGGCTGTCCTTGAGCGACAGGCCGAGCTGGTGCAGCTTGATCTTCACCTCGTCGATGGACTTCTGGCCGAAGTTGCGGATGTCCAGCAGATCGGACTCCGTGCGGGCGACCAGCTCGCCGACGGTGTGCACACCTTCGCGCTTGAGGCAGTTGTACGAGCGCACCGTCAGGTCCAGGTCGTCGATCGGCAGCGCGAAGCTGGCGATGTGGTCGGCCTCGGCCGGTGACGGTCCGATCTCGATGCCCTCGGCTTCGACGTTGAGTTCCCGTGCCAGACCGAACAATTCGACCAGCGTCTTGCCCGCCGAGGCGAGCGCGTCACGCGCGGTGATCGAGCTCTTGGTCTCGACGTCGAGGATCAGCTTGTCGAAGTCGGTGCGCTGCTCGACGCGGGTGGCCTCCACCTTGTAGGTGACCTTCAGCACCGGCGAGTAGATGGAATCGACCGGGATACGGCCGATCTCGGCACCCGAGGCCTTGTTCTGCACGGCGGGCACGTAGCCGCGGCCGCGCTCGACGACCAGCTCGACCTCGAGCTTGCCCTTCTCGTTCAGCGTCGCGATGTGCATGTCCGGGTTGTGCACGGTGACCCCGGCCGGCGGCACGATGTCGCCGGCGGTGACGGCACCCGGGCCCTGCTTACGCAGGTACATGGTGACCGGCTCGTCCTCCTCCGAGGACACGACCAGGCCCTTGAGGTTCAGGATGATGTCGGTGACGTCTTCCTTGACGCCGGGGACGGTGGTGAACTCGTGCAGCACACCGTCGATGCGGATGCTGGTCACCGCTGCGCCCGGGATGGACGACAGCAGCGTGCGACGCAGCGAATTGCCGAGGGTGTAACCGAATCCGGGCTCCAGCGGTTCGATGACGAACTGGGACCGGTTCTCGGCGATGACCTCTTCGCTGAGTGTGGGGCGCTGAGAAATCAGCATGGTGTTGTTCTCCTTCTCGGCAACCGCTATTTGATGCCGTTAAGTGATCTGTGAAGCCGGTTGGCCCACAGACGTGTGTTACTTCGAGTAGAGCTCGACGATCAGCTGCTCGGTGAGCGGGACGTCGATCTGTGCGCGCTCGGGAAGCTGGTGCACGAGGATGCGCTGACGCTCGCCGACGACCTGCAGCCAGCCCGGGATCGGGCGCTCGCCGGCGGTCTGCCGGGCCACCTCGAAGGGCAGGGTGTTGATCGACTTGTCCTTGATGTCGACGATGTCGTACTGCGACACCCGGTAGCTGGGCACGTCGACCTTCACGCCGTTGACGGTGAAGTGGCCGTGGCTGACCAGCTGACGCGCCATGCGGCGGGTGCGGGCCAGGCCGGCGCGGTACACGACGTTGTCCAGCCGGCTCTCCAGGATGCGCAACAGGTTGTCACCTGTCTTGCCCGGGAGGCGGTTGGCCTCTTCGTAGTAGCGACGGAACTGCTTCTCCATCACGCCGTAGGTGAAGCGAGCCTTCTGCTTCTCCTGCAGCTGGGTGCGGTATTCGCTCTCCTTGATCCGCGCGCGGCCGTGCTGGCCGGGCGGGTAGGGGCGCTTCTCGAACGACTGATCTCCACCGACGAGGTCGACGCCGAGGCGGCGCGACTTGCGGGTGACGGGTCCGGTGTAACGAGCCATGAGTTCTAGTTCTCCCTATCCCTTAGACCCGGCGCCGCTTGGGCGGACGGCAACCGTTGTGCGGCTGAGGGGTGACGTCGGAAATCGCGCCCACCTCGAGGCCGGCGGCCTGCAGTGAACGGATGGCGGTCTCTCGACCCGAACCCGGGCCCTTGACGAACACGTCGACCTTCTTGACGCCGTGCTCCTGCGCCTTGCGGGCAGCGTTCTCGGCGGCGAGCTGGGCGGCGAACGGCGTCGACTTACGCGAGCCCTTGAAGCCCACGTGACCCGAGCTGGCCCACGCGATGACGTTGCCCTGCGGGTCGGTGATCGACACGATCGTGTTGTTGAACGTGCTCTTGATGTGCGCGGCGCCGTGCGGGACGTTCTTCTTTTCCCGGCGGCGGGTCTTGGCGGCACCCTTCTTGGGCGCGCCCTTCTTGGCTTGTGCCATCTCGGGTTACCTGGCCTTCTTCTTGCCGGCGATGGTGCGCTTCGGGCCCTTGCGGGTGCGCGCGTTGGTCTTGGTCCGCTGGCCGCGCACCGGCAGGCCGCGACGGTGCCGCAGGCCCTGGTAGCAGCCGATCTCGATCTTGCGGCGGATGTCGGCCTGCACCTCGCGGCGCAGGTCACCTTCCACCTTGAGGTTGCCCTCGATGTAGTCGCGCAGCTGGGACACCTGATCGTCGGTCAGGTCCTTGGTGCGCTGGTCCCGGCTGATACCGGTCGCCTCCAGGATTTCCTGGCTGCGGGTACGGCCGATGCCGTAGATGTAGGTCAGCGCGATCTCCATGCGCTTGTCGCGCGGGAGATCGACGCCCATGAGACGTGCCACAGGGGTGTTTCCTTCTCTATGCGGAGGTCTGATCCCAGTCCGTTCCCGCACTCTTGGCGGGGTCCGGCCTCCGTGCCGGACGTGTTCAGAAGGCCCTATGCCTTCAGTGGTACTGGGAGTTCGTCATTCAGTTGTGGTGCGGGCTGTAACTAGTACTAGCCCTGCCGCTGCTTGTGGCGGGGATCGGAGCAGATCACCATGACCCGCCCATGCCGGCGGATCACCCTGCACTTGTCGCAGATCGGCTTGACGCTCGGGTTCACCTTCACGGCTGTCGTCGATCCTTCTTCTCGTCGGTGTGCGGTTACTTGTAGCGGTACACGATGCGGCCACGGGACAGGTCGTATGGAGAGAGCTCCACCACGACGCGGTCCTCGGGGAGGATGCGGATGTAGTGCTGCCGCATCTTGCCGCTGATGTGGGCGAGGACCTTGTGTCCGTTCTCCAGCTCAATGCGGAACATCGCATTGGGCAGAGGTTCGACAACGCGGCCTTCGACCTCGATGGCACCGTCTTTCTTGGCCATACTGGTTAGCGATCCTTGCTTTTCGTTTCGTGTTGGCCTGGCTGGCACAGCTCGGGTCCGACTAGCAACGTGGGCCGGAGCTCGGGAATTCCCGACAGGACACGCAAGAAGTCGGCGCGCAAACCGCACCGTCGATCCATACTACTCGCTGGGCAGGCAGCCCCAAAATCGCCGAATCGCCCAGCGTGCTAGTCGTCGGCCGGCCGCCTCGGACGGTCGAGCCGGGACACGAACGCCGCCGCCTGGGTGCGCCGCTCCATACCCAGTTTTGCGAGCAGCCGCGACACGTAGTTCTTCACCGTCTTCTCGGCGAGGAACATCCGCGCCGCGATCTGCTTGTTGGTCAGTCCCTCGCCCAGCAGATCGAGCAGCACCTTCTCCTGGTCGCTGAGCCCTGAGAGCGGATCGGAGTGGTCGGCGGCGTTGCGCAGCTTGGCCATCAACGCGGCCGCCGCCCGGTTGTCCAGCAGCGAACGCCCCGCACCCACGTCCTTGACGGCTTTCGCCAGCTCCATCCCTTTGATGTCCTTGATCACGTAGCCGCTGGCGCCGGCGAGGATCGCGTCGAGCATCGCCTCGTCGGAGGTGAACGACGTGAGCATCAGGCAGCGCAGGTCGGGCAGGCTCGAGAGCAGGTCACGGCACAGTTCGATGCCGTTGCCGTCGGGTAACCGCACGTCGAGCACGGCCACATCGGGTTGCAGGGCCGGGATCCGGGCGAGCGCCTCGGCGACCGTGCCCGCCTCACCGATGACGTCGAGCTCCTCGTCGGCGCTGAGCAGGTCGATCAACCCGCGTCGCACCACTTCGTGATCATCGACCAGGAAGACACGGACCATGCCTTCAGTATGGCCACTCCCGGACTGCCGAGCGTGCATGATCGGGCGGAAGGGTCGAAGGCCCCTTGGCCGGGCCCGCTCGCCAGCCATAGTGTGGGTCGACACCGACGGGGAGGAACCGCGATGACCCAATCCGCGCGAGGATCTGAAATCGTTGTCGGAGTTGATGATTCACCGTCATCGCAGGCGGCGCTGACATGGGCGGCCGCGGAGGCGGTGCTGCACGGCGCACCTCTGACGCTGCTCTATGCGGCGCCGCCGCCCGTCTCGATGTGGCCGGCGACGCCGGTGCCCGCCGGGCTGCTGGAATGGCAACGCCAGGTCGGCCGGGAAATTCTGGCCGACGCCGAGAATATCGCGAAGGACATCACCAACGGTTCGGTCCCGGTCAGAGCCGAATTCACGGTGGCGCCGGCGACGGCGGGACTGATCGAGGCGTCCCGGACGGCCAAGCTCGTCGTCGTGGGTTCCCGGGGACGGGGCGCGCTCGCTCGCGTCATGCTGGGCAGCGTCAGCAGCGGACTGGTGCACCGCGCGCACGGCCCGGTCGCGGTGATCCACGATGGTCCGCGACCCGCGACCGATGCGCCGGTTGTCGTCGGGTTCGACGGCTCTGCGGACTCACGCGACGCCGTCGAGATCGCGTTCACCGAAGCCGCCCGCCGGGGCGTCGCACTCACGGTGGTGCACGCCTGGTGGTCGCCCGGGGCGTTCGACTTCCCCGGCTTCGACTGGGAGCAGATGCGGCCGGGCGTGGAACGCCAGCTCGGTGAGCAACTGACCGTCTGGAAGCAACGGTTCCCCGAGGTCGATGTGGTGCCGGTGGCGGTGCCCGATCAGCCTGCGCGCCGGCTCGTCGAACGGGGCGAAACGGCCCAACTCATCGTGGTCGGCAGCCGTGGCGAGGGAGCCGTCGCCAGCGCGCTGCTCGGCTCGGTCAGCAGCGCGGTCGTGCAGGCGGCCCGCGTCCCGGTCATCGTCGCGCGACCGGACTGACGCCTCACGGCGGATCGAGCGGGGCAGCCCACTCGACGACCGCGCCCGGACCCGGACTCGCGTTGTAGATCCTCGCACTGCCGCCCAGATTGGCCGCGCGGGTCGCGATGTTGGCTCGCCCGTTGCCCATCGTGTCGGCATCGGAAAGGCCGATCCCGTTGTCGCGCACGATGATCCGCAAGTCGAGACCGGTCACCGCGACCGTGACCGACGCGGCGTCGGCCTGTGCGTGGCGCGCCACGTTGCTCAGCGCCTCGCGCACCACGGCCAATGCGGCCGCATGGGCCAGGGGACGGACGTGGGCGTCGTCGACGGGCCCTTCGAACTGCAGCGCAGGGGTGAACCCCAGCGCACCCACGCTGCCCTCGACCACGTCGATGATCGCCGACCGCAAGCGGCTGGACCGCACCGGCGCCGAGATCGACTGGTGCAGGTTGAACACCACGTCGCGCAGGTCGTGGATGATCGCGTCGGTCTCGTCGATGAAGCCGTCCAGGTCGGGATTGCGCCGAGCGGCGGCCGAGGTGAGGCTCAGCCCGAGACCGAACACCCGCTGGATCACCCGGTCGTGCAGATCGGCGGCGATACGCGCCTGTTCGTCCCGGAGTTCGCCGTCGACAAGTCGGTCGGCGCTGGCCAGCAGGCTGAGCCGCATCTGTTCCACAGCGCGGGCCAGTTCTGCGGTCTCGCGCGGACCGGTGGGGTGGATCGGCTGGTCGTAATCCCCGCCGGCGACGGCCTTGACCTCGACGAGCAGATCATCGACCGGCCGGGTGAGGCGGCGCTTCACCACGATCACCGCGCCGATCACCACCAGCGCCAGCACCGCCACGCCGGTGAACTGGACGGCGTTCGCGATGCGTTGTGCCGAGTCGATACGCCTCAGCTGCGCGTCGGCGCGCTCAGTGGTGTAGGCCGTCATCGCGCGCAGGGGCGTACGCAGCTCGTCGAACAGGGTCTTCCCCTGCAGCGCCATGGCGGCCTGCTGCTCGGGCCCGAGGGGGCCGGCGCGGCGGGCCGCGATCTGCGGCTCGGCCACCTGTGTCCGCCACCGCGCCGCTGCGGTCGTGACCGCTCCGAGCAGTTCCCGCCCGCGCTCGTCGGCGACCAGGTCACCGGCCAGCGCGTCGGTCAGCGACGCGGCGGCCTCGGCCCCGGAGTCATAAGGCTGCAGAGACGCCGGGTTTCCGGTCAACATGAACCCGCGCTGCCCGGTCTCCTGATCGGTGTAGGCGCGCCGCAGCGCCTCCACATCGGTCTGCAACTCGCTCACGGGACCGCTGAGTTCGTCGACGGCGCGCGCCACGGTGGCCCGGCCGATGATGGACGCCGCCGAGACAGCGAGGAAGACGGTACTGACCACCGTCAGGCAGACCCAGATGTGCTGACGCAGCGAGTGCTGCCGGTTCTCCGTCCCCACCTCGGGGGTGTTCCCCCGGGCCAGCGCTTCAGTCCTGCGTATCGCCGATGTCGTCATCATCGGCTACACGATCAGTACCGCGGCCCCGGCGATACGCCCCGCACTGAGATCCGCCAGCGCCGTATCGGCCTGGTCGAGCGGATACTCGGGAGTCGTCACCTCGATGCGGTGGCGGCCGGCGAACTCCAGGAACTGGCGCGCGTCGGCCCGGGTGTTGGAGGTGACCGAACGTACCTGGCGTTCCTGGAACAGGTGCGACTGATAGTTCAGCGACGGGATGTCAGTGAGGTGTATCCCGGCGATCGCCAGCGTGCCACCCCGGTCCAGGGCCTCCAGAGCGGGCAGCACGAGATCGCCGACGGGTGCGAAAAGTATTGCGGCATCGAGCTTCACCGGCGGCGGTTCGGCCGCGCCCTGCGCCGACGCCGCCCCGAGAGCGAGCGCGAGCTCTCGCGCGTCGGCGCCGCGCGTCATGACGTGCACCTCCGCACCCTGGGCCAGCGCCACCTGGGCGGTGATGTGGGCGCTCCCTCCGAACCCGTAGATCCCCAGGCGGCCACCGGCGGGCAGATCGGCACGCAGCAGCGAGCGGTAGCCGATGATGCCCGCGCACAGCAGCGGTGCGAGTTCGCTGTTCGAGTAACCTTCCGGCAGCCTGTGCACGAATGCTTCAGGCGCAGTGACGAATTCGGCGTAACCGCCGTCGGCATCCCAGCCCGTGTACTGCGACTCGGGGCAGAGGTTCTCCTGATCCCGCAGGCAGAACCGGCACCGGCCACAGGTGTGCCGCAGCCAGGCCACGCCCACCCAGTCGCCCGTGGTGAATTGTGCGCCGGCACCGGGGCCCAGCGCCACCACCTCGCCCACGACCTCGTGTCCAGGCGTGACGTGCGCACGGTGAACCGGTAGATCTCCTTCCGCGACATGCAGGTCCGTGCGGCACACGCCGCAGGCATGCACGGCGATCAGCACCTCACCCGGACCCGGCTCGGGTACCTCGGTGGTGACGAGCTCGACCGGTCGGGTGTCCACCGGCCCGGGCGTACCGACCCGCCAGGCGCGCATGGTCGACGACGTCATACTCGCTAAGGCTAGCGACCTGCGCGTGTGCTGACGAGGGCGACGACGTCGCCCAGCGTCCGCAGTTTCCGGTAGTCAGCCTCCGGGATCTCAACCCCGAGTCGGTTGTGCACGCCGACAAGGAAATTGAGCCAGTCCATCGAGTCGAGATCCACCTGGTCACGCAACAGCGCGTCATCGTCGATGTCGGCGGGCTCGACCTCGGGGGCGATGCTCGTCAACACCGACAGCACCTCGTCGCGGATGTGATCGGTCATCGCAGCCTCACTTCTCGAGCAGGTCGGGTTCACCCAGCAGATCGTTGACAGCAGCCAGAAACAGTGCCCCCCGGTGGCCGTCACTGGCTCGGTGGTCGGCCGCCAGGCTGGCCTGCAGTGTCGTCGCGATGCGGATTCCGCCGTCGACGGCGCACACCCGCTGCGCCGGAGTGCCGAACCCGACCAGTGCCACCTGCGGCGGATAGATGACCCCGAACACGGTGTCGACACCCTGATCTCCGAGGTTGGTCACCGTGATGGTCGGATCCGACATCTCCGAGCTGCGCAGCGAACCTGCGCGAGCCCGCGCGACGAGATCGGTCAGGTCAGCCATCAGCTCGTCGAGCTTCTTGTCGGGTACATCGTGAATCGCAGGGGCGACCAGCCCGCCGCCGCGCAACGAGATCGCCACGCCGACGTGCACGGCGCTGCCCGCCTCGAATCCCGTGTCGCGCCAGAACCCGTTGAACTCGCCGAACCGCTGCGCCGCCAGCGCGACGGCCTTGAGCTGCAACACCGCCGGCAGGACACGCTCGGTGATGGAGCGCGCCGCGTTGCGCTCCGCGAGCCAGTCCAGCGCCGGGTCGAGCTGGACCTCGTGAGCGAGGTAGTAGTGCGGGATCTCGCGCTTGGACCGGCTCATCGCCGCCGCGATCGACTTGCGCATCTCTGTTCCGGGAACGTGCGCCGCGGGAACGACAGCGTGACTGTGTGCCGCGGCGTGCTCCACGTCGCTGATCACCACCGCGCCCTGCGGGCCGGTGCCGGAGACCACGTCGACGTCGACGCCCAGCGACGTGGCCAGCCGACGGGCCGCCGGGGACACCCACCGGCGGTGCGCCGCATCGACCGTCGGCGTTTCCACGGCCTGCGCGGGGACGGGCGCCGGTTCCGCCGGTCGCTCCCCCGGGGTCAGCAGCGTGGCCAACGGTGTTCCCACCGAGACGGTCTGGCCCACCGGCACGAGCAGCTCGCCGACGACGCCCTCCTGCCAGCATTCGATCTCCACGGCCGCCTTGGTGGTCTCGACGACCGCGACGATCTGACCGCGGGTCACGGTGTCACCCGGCTTGACCAGCCACTCGTTGAGCGTGCCCTCGTCCATGTCGGCACCGAGTGCAGGCATCCGGAACTCGGTCATGATCGTTGTCCGACAACAGCTCTGATTGCATCGACGATCGTCTCGGGCTGCGGCAGCGCGGCCTCTTCGAGGTGCTTCGCGTACGGGATCGGCACCTCGGCCGTGCACACTCGCGCCACCGGGGCGTCGAGGTCGAAGAACGCGTTCTCCATCAGCTGTGCGCTGATCTCGCCCGCGAGACTGCCGGTGCGCCAGCCCTCGTCGACGACGACCGCCCGGTGGGTGCTGCGGACCGACGCCACGAACGTGTCGGTGTCGAGCGGGCGCAGCGCGCGCAGATCGATCACCTCGCACTCGACGCCGCCCACCGCGAGTTCATCCGCGGCATCGAGCACCTTGGGCAGGCAGCCGCCGTAGGTGATCACCGTGACGTCGGAGCCCGGCCGACGTACAGCAGCTGTCGAGATGTCGGTCGGTCCCAGCGCGTCGACGTCAGCCGCAGCGTTGTACAGGCCGACGTGCTCGAAGATCACCACCGGGTCCGGATCGGCCAGCGCAGTGGCGAGCATTCCGTAGGCATCCTCGACGGTCGCCGGCGCCACCACCCGGATACCCGGGACGTGCGCGAACCAGCATTCGAGGCTGTGCGAATGCTGGGCGGCCAGCTGCCGTCCCGCGCCCGTGGCCATCCGGACCACCAGCGGGACCGAGAACTGTCCGCCGGACATGTGGCGCAGCGCCGCAGCGGTGTTCACGATCTGGTCCAGTGCGAGCAGACTGAAGTTGACCGTCATCACCTCGACGATCGGCCGCAACCCGCCCAGCGCCGCGCCGATGCCGACGCCGACGAATCCGAGTTCCGACAGCGGGGTGTCGCGGACGCGGTCCGGTCCGAACTCGGCCAGCAGACCCTTGGAGGCGGCGTAGGTTCCGCCGTAGGCGCCGACGTCCTCGCCCATCAGCAGCACGCGATCATCGGCGGCCATCGCATCTCGGATTCCGTCGTGCACGGCGCTGCGGTACGTCGTCTTCGTCATCGCGCCGCCTCCGCCGGCGTCAGGACATCACGGGTGAGATCGCCCACCGGCTCCCACGTTCCGGCCTCGGCGTAGGCCACGGCGTCGGCGAGTTCCTCGGCCACGGCTGCCCTGATGCCCGCGACGTCGTCATCGCCGAGCACCCCGGCCGTCACACACCTCGCGGTGAAAGTGCTGATCGGATCCCGCTCCTTGGCGTGCTCGACTTCCTCTCTGCTGCGGTACAACTCGGGATCGAACATCGAGTGCGGCCGGAACCGGTAGGTGCGGAACTCGAGGAAGAACGGGCCGCCTCCATTGCGCACGTGATAGGCGCCCTCCAACGCAGCCGCCCGGCACGCCAGCACGTCCATCCCGTCCACGGCCAAGGCCGGGATGCGGTAGGACGCCGCCTTCTCCGTCATGTCGGTTTCCGCCTGCTCGTGCGCGAGCTCCGTGCCCATCGCGTAATAGTTGTTCTCACAGCAGAACAGCACCGGAACCTGCCACAGCGCAGCGAGATTCATGGCTTCGTGGAACGCGCCCTCGGCGACGGCACCCTCACCGAAATAGCACGCCGTGACCCGTGATCGACCCAGCTGGGCGTCCGCCAGCGCCAAGCCCACCGCCACCGGCAGACCACCGCCGACGATCGCGTTACCGCCGAAGAAGCGGGTTCGCGCGTCGAACAGATGCATCGAGCCGCCCCGCCCCCGCGAACACCCCTCCTGCTTGCCGAACATCTCGGCCATGATCGAGGTCATCGGAATGCCGCGCAGCAGGGCGTGGGCGTGGTCGCGATAGGTGGCGACCACCGCGTCGAGATCCTCCAGAGCAGCCAGTGATCCGGCGGCGACCGCCTCTTCCCCGACATAGAGGTGCAGGAATCCGCGGATCTTCCCCGCGCTGTAGAGCTCGGCGCATTTCTCCTCCATGAGCCGGACCCTGATCATGTTCGTCAGGAGCGGCAGCGCGACGTCTCGCTCGATCACGACGCTGCCCCTGTCGTCTCCATGGTCGAGGTGTCCCCTTCGGGCAGGCCGAGTTCACGGGCTTTGAGCAAGCGCCGCATGATCTTTCCGCTGCGAGTGTGCGGAAGCGCGTCCGTGAATTCGATGATCTTGGGCGCCACGGCAGCGCCGAGACGCCGACGTGCGTGCGCCATCAGTGAGCGCATCGTGTCCTCGTCGGCAGGAAAGCCGTCTTTGAGCGTGACGAACGCCTTGACCACCTCGCCGACCGTGGGGTCGGGGACACCGATCACCGCCGCCTCGGCCACCGCCGGATGGTCGGTGAGAGCGTTCTCCACTTCGAACGGTCCGATCAGATGCCCTGCGGACTTGATCACGTCGTCCGCACGTCCGACGAACCAGAAGTATCCGTCGGCGTCGCGTCTGACGAGATCGCCGGTCAAGTACAGACCGTCGACGAAGCAGTCGCGATAGCGCTCCCCGGCATTGATGTACGCACGGAACATCGACGGCCAGCCTGGCGTCAGCGCGAGTTCCCCCTCGACGTCGGGTTCGTCGATGACCGATATCGTGCCGTCGTCGTGCCGGCGGACCACGCAGGCGTCCACTCCGGGCAGCGGCCGCCCCATCGAGCCGGGCTTGACATCGAAGGCCGGGGTGTTGGCGATCATGATGCCGCCGGTCTCTGTCTGCCACCAGTTGTCGTGGATCGGCAGTCCGAGTACCCGCTCCCCCCACCACACCGCCTCGGCGTTCAACGGCTCGCCCACGCTTGCCACGAAGCGCAAGTGCGGAAAACGATGCGCCGCAGCCAATTCCGGACCCGCCTTGATCAACATTCGGAGCGCGGTGGGTGCGGTGTACCACACCGTCACAGCCTGGGCGTCGAGGATGCGGTACCAGCGCTGCGCGTCGAAGTCCGCCTCGTCGACCACCGACGTGACACCGTGGAGCAATGGCGCGATGACGCCGTAGGACATTCCGGTGACCCATCCGGGATCGGCGGTGCACCAGTAGATGTCGTCGGCATGCAAGTCGAGGGCTTAGAGACCGGTGACGTAGTGCATCGCGGCGGCGCCGTGCACATGCAGTGCGCCCTTCGGGGTGCCAGTGGTGCCGCTGGTGAAGTGCAGCAGCGCTGGATCGTCGGCGGTGGTGTGGGTGACCGGTGCATGATCGGAGGCGGCGCTCATCCAGGTCCAGAAACCCAGCGTGCCCGGCTGCTCTCCGTCGCCGACGTCGATCAGCACCACGTGCTCGAGCGACGGCAACCGGTCACGGATCGCGGCGACCTTGCGCTCGTAGAGCGCGCGGGTGGTGACGAGAACCTGCGCCTGGCCCAGCGCCAGTCGTGTCGCGACCGGTTCGGGACCGAACGCCGAGAACAACGGACACACGACGCTGCCGTTGCGTAGCGCCCCGAGGATGGTCACGTACAGCTCCGGGCAACGGTTCATGAAGGTGAAGACGCGATCCCCCTTGCCGACCCCGAGGGATCGCAGAACGTTGGTGAAACGCATTGTCAAGCCGGCGAGTTCGGCATAGGTGAGATCACGCGTGACCAGACCCTCGTCTGCGGAGTCGGCCGATACGAAGCGCAGCGCGGTGTGTGCGGCAGCCGGGCCCCGCGCGTGTCGGTCGACTGCCGCGTACGCGATGTTGCAGCCGTCGCCGGGCATCCCGTCGCACACCCGCGGCACCGAACCCCAGCTGAAGTCGGCGCGGGTGTCGTCGTAGTCGGTGAAGTTGGGCCGGACACGCCAGTGCTGCGGCCGTTTCCTGATCAGTGCAGACGTCATCGCCGACGTGTCCTCGCCGGCAGTGCGCCATTGCGCACGGCGACCGAGATGTTGTCCATGACGTGGTCCAGCAGGTCCTGATACGCCGACCCGTTGTCGAGCAGCGTCCGATATCCGTTGTGCCGTAGAAAAACATCGAGTCGTCGGTCCAGCGACAAGTCCGCATACGTGCACCCGGCGAACTCCGATGACAGAAACTGCCACGCGATCTCTTCCATCGCGGCCGCGGACGTGACGACGCGCTCTGTCGGTGTCATGCGCGGCTCCTCTCGGGGGGCGACACGGGCCATCGTTTTCCACTTCAGGCGTCGCCAATAGGGCCCAAGGTCCTCCCGGCCGCTCCGATGTCCAAAGTCCCCCGCGCTGACGTCCGGTCGACCCTGTCTCACCTCTTGCGCCGGTCCCAGCATGGGAGCATGACCACGATTGAGCGCACCCACACGATTCGAGACGCGGTCCGGACGTTCAACAAATACGTGCTGAACCCGGCCATGCTGCGGGTGGCCGGCCGCCGCCACTGGTACGCCGGAGTGATCCACCACACCGGGCGCCACACCGGAAAGTCCTATGCGACACCCGTCGTCGTCGAGCGGTCCCCCGACGGGATCGTCATCCCGTTGCCCTATGGCGCCGACGTCGACTGGTTGCGCAATGCGATCGCGGCGGGACACGCCACCGTGACCGTGCACGGCGAGACCTTCGACGTCGCCGACCCGCAGATCGTCGGCCCGACGATCGCAGCGACACGCATGCCCGCCCACCGGGCCCGGGGTTTCCGCCGGCTGGGCATCGAGACGTTCGCCATGTTCACCACCGTCGACTCACAGCGGAGCAGCCATGAACAGTGATCGTCTGAGGGGTCTCGCCGAGGCGCCGGGCCCCTTTGTCTCCCTCTACGTCGAGGGCGCCGTGGACGATCGGTTCTCCGCGGCACGGTGGACCGCGATTCGCCGCCACCTCGAGGACTCGGGCGTCACCGAACGCACGACCGGCGCGGTCGAGCGGGCCCTGCTGAACTACCGCCCCGGCCCTCGTCGGCGGGGACACGCGATCATCGCCGGCGCCCACGGATTGCTGCTCGACGAACCTCTGGTCCACCCGCCTTCGGTGACCGTGCTGCGTGTCTCCGACTACCCGTACGTATTGCCGCTCTTCGGGGTCGGTGCGGCGCGGCCACCCTACGTCGTCGCCGCCGTCGACCGCCTCGGCGCCGATCTGACCGTGCACTGCGGCCAGAACACCGCCAGGGAAGTCGTTCACGGCGAGGGCTTCCCGGTGCACAAGCCGGCCAGCGCCGGACTCAACGGCTACGGAGACCACCAGCACAGCACGGAGGAGGCGGTGCGGATGAACATCCGCGCCACGGTGGACCGGATCACCGAACTCACAGATCAGTCCCATGCGGAACTGATCTTCATGTGCGGCGAGGTGCGGTCGCGTTCGGATGTCGTCTCCGAACTGCCGCACCGGATCGCCACCCGGGTGGTCGCCTTGCCCGCGTGCGCCGGAGGCGGCCGTATCGACGAGCACGAGATCGCGGAATCGATCGACCAGGAGTTGGACCGGCGGGGCAGCGACGCCGTCGACATGGTCGTGGCGCGCTTCCGGTCAGAGAGGAGCCGGCGCTCCGGCCTGGCCGTCGAGGGCCTGCCCGAGATCTGCGCGGCGCTGAGCGACGGCGCCGTCGACACCCTGATCATCGCCGACCTCCACAGCGCGACGGTGGTCACGGGTGACGACCGCACGGTGATCGCGTCCGACGCCTCAGCGCTGTCGATGTTCGGTGAGCCGGCACGCCGCGTCGCCCTCGCCGACGAGGCGCTCCCGTTCGTGGCGATCGCCACCGATGCATCGGTGGTGGTGTGCCCGGAGGGCTTCTTCAGCGCCGTCGACGGCGTCGCCGCTCTGCTGCGCTACCCCCACGTGGCCACCGGGGATTCGCCGGCTGATTCTCCTGCCCGGCGAAGCCCTGCCGTGCCGCTCTGAGCGGCCGTCACGATCGACCGACCACGATCACCGGATTGCGCATCTCGCCGGCGACAGTGGTACTCACCGAGCCGAGGAGCAAACCGGTCACCGCACCGCGACCGCGGCTACCCACGACGACGAGCTGCGCCCTCTCGCCCTGTATCAACAGCTGGCGGGCCGGGTCCTCGAACCGGATCAGCGTGTGCACCGTCACCGAGGGATGACGGTCCCGCAGAGGTGCCAACGACTCGGCGAGAATCCCCTGGCCCTCCTCGATCGAGAACGATGACCGGCTCCCCTTTCCCGGTGGCTGCTCAGGCTCGTCACACACGTACAGCGCCAGGACATTCACGCGCCGCGCGGACGCTTCGACGAAGGCGACCTCTGCGGCAGCACCCGACCACCGCGAACCGTCGATCCCGACGAGCACCGGCTGCCGTTTCGTGCGCGTCGATCGGCGGACCGGCGGCGGGTCGGCGTGCACCACAGCCACCGGGCAGTGCGCGTGATGCAGCACCCCGGTGGTGACCGAACCGAGCAGACGTTGGAACCGCGTCGCGTTACCGTGCCTGCCCACCACGACCATCGCCGCGTCGTGCGACTGCCCAGCGAGCAGCGGCGTCGGTGCTCCGGTCAGCCGGAGGCCTTCGACGTGCGGCGCGCCGTCGACGGTGTGGGTTGCCGCGATCGCCAGCGCTTCGTCGAGAACGTCATCGGGTGGTTGGCCGCAAGAACTGTCGTGGGTGTCCTCGACGACATGGATGACCTCGAGAGTGGTTGCGCGCATCCGCGCTTCGTCGACAGCCCAGCGCAGCGCCGCGGTGGCCGATGCGGAACCGTCCACGCCGACGAGCACACCTCGCGAGGAGGAAGTTCCGGACATCGTTCTCCTGAAGGGACGTCTGATGAGGAAGTCATCTGCGACGACGGTACGGTCGAACGGCTCGGCGCCACAGGAGTCGATGGCGGGGACAAAGGAGAGCCGATAGTCCCTACTCCCGTGGCTGTTTCATGATCACAGTGGTGCTATGACGCGTGCAGAGATCACGGGCGAGGATGTCGCGGTGCCGACCGCTGGAGCAACTGTGGCCGGGAACCTCACCGTGCCCGACGGTGCCGTGGGGATCGTCGTGTTCGCCCACGGGAGTGGAAGCAGCCGACGCAGTCCACGGAATCGCTATGTCGCAGAGGTGCTCAATGACGCGGGTCTGGCCACCCTGCTGTTCGATCTGCTGACCCCGGCCGAGGAGCAGGATCGAGCCAACGTCTTCGACATCGACCTGTTGGCCGAGCGTCTGATCGGGGCGACCCGCTGGCTGGCCGGACGCGACGAGACACGTGCGCTGCCCGTCGGGTACTTCGGTGCGAGCACCGGCGGCGGCGCCGCCGTGGCGGCGGCAGCCGATCCCCGCGTGACCGTCGCCGCCGTCGTATCTCGGTGCGGTAGAACGGATCTCGCCGGACCGGCGCTGTCGCGGATCTCCGCGCCGACCCTGCTGATCGTCGGAGCGCGCGACCCGGATGTCGTCGCACTGAATCGGCAGGCGCAGAAGGCGATGTCGTCTGCCGAGTGCACGCTGGCGATCGTTCCCGGCGCGACCCACCTGTTCGAGGAACCGGGCACGCTCGAGGCCGTCGCCGCATTGGCCAGGAACTGGTTCGTCGACCACATGGAACTCGTCGGCGCGACATCGCAGCCTCCGCGGTCATGACGTCGACGACCGCCGACGGCCGACGCACATTGTGCGCGGCGCAGGGAGCGCTGGCCGTTGTGCTGCACTGCAGCATCGATGATGCCTTTGCCGACATCGTGCGTACCGCGCAGCGCCACAACGTCGCCCCGCTGCGGCTGGCCGAAGCGCTCCTCGCCGTCGCTGCGGGCGGCACGAGCACGTGTACCGATCTGGCCGCTGCTGCGGCGGTCGACATGACGTGGGGCGAACTGCTGCGCACAGCACAGCGGCAACTCCCGCTGTCGTGATCAGCCCGTGTGGTGCAGACTCGCGCTGGCCGCCGCAGCCGCCGCCTCGGCCTGGCGCTGACGTTCGACGCGCCGGGTGATTCCGAGGAGTATGCCGCGGGTCAACAGCGCGCGGGCCGGCCCCATGAGCTCTGCGACCACCACTTCTCCCGGATGACGCAACGCCAACCGCCATCGGATCAGCAGTCGGCACTGATCGTCGCCACACGGCACGAGGTGCATCGACCACACCACATCCCAGACTCGCCGCAACGCATCGATCCGCAGCACGATCGCCTGGCCGTCGATGACGGTGACGACCCGCGCAGTGAGACCGCCCGGCAGGCCCATCCAGCCTTTCGGCACGAGTCGAATCTCGTCGTCGGCCTCGAGGTGCTGCCATTCCGGATGCACCCGGTCGGCGTTGCGATACTGCAGCCCGAAAGCGTTCTCGACTGGTGCGAAGCTGTACAGCCCACCGCGGTTCTGGCCCATCTGCACCAGCCAGGGCCACACCTGCTCGGCGGGGGCATTGATCGTCACCGCCTCGGTGGTCCGCAGCATCGGCGGCCGCACCCGTTCGTCACCGGGCAGAATGTCCTGCGACTCGGCCTTGGTCGTGCCCCAGTCGCGGAAATAGCGGCGGGCCGCGTACAGCACCCCTGCAGCGACGAGCGTCGGCACCAGTCTGTGCGTCATGCCCTCAGCCTGGGTCGGCGCAGGTGATTCCGCTAGGGCCGGTGGTCCTTTCGCGCGCGACATCCACCTCACGGCTCGGGACTTCGGTCCCTGGTGCGTGAACACGATTCGGTGGTCGGATGGAGTCCGTCAAGCACTTCGAGAGGAGACGACATGACCGGGCAGACGAAGACCGCCGACTCCGAGAACGCCGTTGCGACACAGCACCACCGACCTGCCTGGCCGGACTTCTCCGAGTTGTTCGCCGGCTTCCCGACCTGGGCGGAGATACGTCGTCCGGGGGTCGCCAGCCACCATCCGATCAAGATCGAGGACGAGCTCGCCGATGGCATCTACACGGTGCGCGCCGAGCTTCCCGGGATCGACCCTGCCACCGACGTCGATGTCACCGTGCGCAACGGGGTTCTGACCATCAAGGCCGAGCGCAGCGAGAAGAAGGAATCCCACGGCCGCTCGGAATTCCACTACGGCTCGTTCACGCGTTCGCTGACGTTGCCGACCGGAACCGAGGAGGAATCGATCACCGCGCGGTACGAGAAAGGCATTCTCACCGTGTCAGCGCCGATCGCCGAACCCGAGACACCCGCGCGACGCGTGGCCGTCCGGGCGGCTGACTGAGCTCACGATGGGCAAGCAACGACCTTTTCTCACCGAGGCGATGGCCGCGATCGGAATCGCCGCGCTGTATCGACACCACGTCGCCCCCTGGATACACACCTGGGGTGCGCGTCGGGAGGAGATGACGGCTGTCCTGCCCGGCGACGAACTCGTCGACCCCGACGCACTGCGGACCACCAGGGCAGTGACCATCGACGCCCGGCCCCGCGACGTCTGGGCGTGGCTGGTGCAACTCGGTGAGGGCCGCGGCGGCTTCTACAGCTACTCACTGCTCGAGCGCGCCGTGGGCGCAGACATCCACAACGCTGACGCGATCCATCGGGAGTGGCAGCGACTCGACGTCGGCGACACGATCTGGCTGGCTCGCCGGTACGGGCGTCGGGCGTCGATGATCGTGGCCGCGATTGAGCCGGAGTCGTATCTGGTGCTGGTCTCCCCCACCGACAGCGAACGCCTCGGTCGAGGCGAAAAAGCGCTGGGCAGTTGGTCTTTCGTGCTGCGCCGGGAGCAGGACTGGACGAGGCTGCTGGTGCGCGGCAGCGGCGAGGCGGTCGGCCACTTCTGGTTCGACATCCCGCACTTCGTGATGGAGCAGAAGATGATGCGCGGTATCGCCGCGCGCGCGGAGCGCACCCGGCGCGGAGAGATCGTCGAAGCGATACGCACCGCGCATCCCGTGCCCGAGACGGTGCTGACGACTGACGTACGTATCGATGGACGATGACCGCACCGGACTGACCGCATATCCGCTGGACACCGGGCGCATAATTGGTGGCGATGACAGGCTCGGCCGCTGCGCCCCGTAAACCCGTGATTATCACCGTCGACGACGATCCCGCGGTCTCCCGCGCGGTGGCTCGCGACCTGCGCCGCCACTACGGCGAGAAGTTCCGCATCGTCCGGGCCGAGAGCGGTCCCGATGCACTGGAAACCCTCAACGAGCTGAAGTTGCGCGGCGAGACGGTCGCGGTGTTCGTCGCCGACTATCGGATGCCGCAAATGAGTGGCATCGAGTTCCTGGAAGCGGCGATGGACATCTTCCCGATGGCACGCCGCGTGCTGCTCACCGCCTACGCCGACACCCACGCCGCGATCGACGCGATCAACGTCGTCGATCTGGACCACTACCTGCTCAAGCCGTGGGATCCACCGGAGGAGAAGCTCTACCCGGTGATCGACGCGCTGATCGAGGCGTGGCGCGCCACGGGCGAGCGGGCCATCCCGCACACGAAGATCATCGGGCACCCGTGGAACGCCCGATCGTCGGAAGTGCGCGAGTTCCTGGCCCGCAACCGGCTGTTCTACACCTGGTTCCGCTCCGACGAACCCAAGGGCGCCGCCCTGCTCGAGGCCGCGGGCCAGGACGGGCTGACGTTGCCGGTGGTGATCACCGAGCAGGGCGAAACGCTGGTCGACCCCACCGACGCCGAACTGGCCGCGACGCTGGGCCTGACCACGACTCCGTCCGGTGATTTCTACGATCTCGTGGTGATCGGCGGCGGCCCGGCGGGCTTGGCGGCCGCCGTCTACGGCGCTTCCGAAGGCCTCAAGACCGTGCTGATCGAGCGCACCGCCACCGGTGGGCAGGCCGGGCAGAGCTCACGCATCGAGAACTACCTCGGATTCCCCGACGGCCTGTCCGGCGCGCAACTTGCCGAACGCGCCCGCCGCCAGGCCGAGAAGTTCGACGCCGAGCTGATCACCGCCGCTGAGGTGGTCGCCCTTGAGGTGGACGGCAATGCCCGCACGGTGCATCTGTCCGACGGGCGCGCCATCGGCACCCGGGCGGTCATCCTCGCCATGGGCGTGGAGTACCGACAGCTGCCCGCCGAAGGATGCGAGATCCTGACCGGCGCCGGCGTCTACTACGGCGCGACGACCTCGGTCGCATCGGAATGCGATGACGACGAGGTCTACGTCATCGGCGGCGCGAACTCGGCAGGCCAGGCCGCGATGTTCCTGTCGCGCACCGCGAAGTCGGTGACCATCGTCAGCCGCCGCACGCTCGAAGACTCGATGTCGCATTACCTCGTCCAGCAGATCCGCGCGCAGGACAACATCAAGGAGATGCCGAACACGGTCGTGCACGCGGTCAAGGGCGACGGGCACCTCGAAGGCATCTGCCTGGAGCACCGTGACACCGGCGAGCGCGAGGAGTTCGCCTGCGGGCGGATGTTCATCTTCATCGGCGCCGAACCGCGCACCGACTGGCTCGACGGCGTCGTCGTGCGCGACGGCCACGGCTTCATCGTCGCCGGACCGGACCTGCGCGACGTGAGCGGCTGGACGCTGGATCGCCCACCGCACCACCTCGAGACGAGCGTGCCGGGCGTGTTCGTCGCCGGCGATGTTCGCGCGGAATCGGCCAAGCGGGTCGCCGCAGCCGTCGGCGAAGGGTCGATGGCGGTCATGCTCGTGCATCGCTACCTGGCTGAGACCTGAGGCGCGTCTCCATGACCGGCTCGTGCGACGTCAGCGAACTCCGCGATCTCTTCATCTTCGAGGGCCTCACCGACGAGCAACTCGCGGCGCTGTGTGCCGGCGGGCGGATCGCGACGTTTCCGGCCGGTGAGCTGTGCCGCGAGGGTGAACCCGCCGCCTTCTTCTACGTCCTCCTAGACGGCGAGATCGCACTGTCGAAGCGGTCCGGCGCGCGGGACATCCCGATCTGGCGGGCCTGCGCACCCGGCTCGTACTGCGGCGCGTGGTCGGCGTTCCTCCTCGATGAGACGACGACGTACGAGAACACCGCGACCCTCACCAAGCCATCACGGCTGTTCGAACTCGACGCCACCACCCTGGGCACCTTCCTGACCACGCAGTTCCCGATGGCCACGCATCTGCTCGTCGGTCACTCGCACGGCCGGTACCACCAGCGTCGCATCCTCGGGCCGCACGACCGTCTCGTGCAGTTGGTACAGATGACCGCCGGGTTGACGCACGAGCTGAACAACCCCGCGGCCGCCGCGATGCGCGCCGCAGGGGGACTACGCACCCAGATCGCGGGGATGCGGCACCGGCGGGCCGAACTCCCCGACCGCTCGCTGCCACCCGAGGCCATGCAGTCGCTCGTCGAGTTGCAGGACCGGGTCGCCGAGGTGGCCGGCAAGCCCCACGATCTGACGTCGGTGCAGAAAGCCGACCTGGAGGAAGCGCTCGGCGAGTGGCTCGAACGCCACGGCGTGCCCGACGCCTGGGCGCACGCCGCGATCTTCGCCGAAGCCGGGCTGGACATCGATTGGATGGAGCGCATCTCGGCGGCGCCATGCTGCAACACGCCGAGCTCCTTGGGACCCGTCGTCCGCTGGCTCGCCAGCACCGCGGAGACCGAATTGCTGCTGACCGAGATCACCGACGCGACCATGCGCATCTCCACTCTCGTCGACCAGGCCAAGCAGTTCACCCAACTCGACCGGGCCCCGTCGGACGTCGTCGACGTGCACGGCCTGCTCGAATCGACGCTGGCGATGCGGTCGCACCGGCTGGGTCCCCACATCGCCGTCGTGCGCGACTACGACGAGAGTCTGCCCGCGCTGCCCTGCTACCCGGCCGAACTGAACCAGGTGTGGACCCATCTGATCGACAACGCTCTCGACGCGATCGGCGACTCGCCGGGCACGCTGACGCTACGCACGCTGCGGGACCTGGACCGGCTCCGCGTCGAGGTGTGCGACACCGGTCCCGGCATGTCCGACGACGTGCTGGCCCGCGTCTTCGACCCGTTCTTCACCACCAAACCGTTCGGGGAGGGCACCGGGCTGGGCCTCGACGTCGCCGCGCGCATCGTCGACCGGCACGACGGCAGCTTGTGGGCGGAATCAACTCCCGGCGATACGCGTTTCATTACTTCACTGCCGATCGGGCCATAGGAAGGACCTGTCATGGGCGAAAAGTGCCTTCCCGACGAGTTGCGCACGCTGTTCCTCTTCGAGGCACTCGACGACGAACAGCTGGCGACGCTGTGCGCCAACGGTCACATCGCCACCTTCGAACCCGGCCCGATCCACTCCGAGGGTGATCCCGCGACGTGCTTCTACGTGCTGATCGAGGGCGAGCTGGTGATGTCGAAGCGCTCAGGCGGGGTCGACATCGAGACCAACCGCACCTCGCAGCGGGGCGTGTACTGCGGCGCGTGGTCGGCCTACATCCCTGGCGCCGAGCACGTCTATCAAGCCTCGGTACGGGTGACTCGGCCGTCGAAGTTCTTCGTCCTCGACGCGAACGCCTTCGCGGAATTCATGCAGAAGGAATTCCCGATGGCCGTGCACCTGCTCGAAGGTCAGATGGTCGGCGGCCTGCGGCAGCGCCAGATCCTCGGGCAGCGCGAGAAGCTGCTGGCGTTGGGCCAGCTGTCGGCGGGCCTGACGCATCAGCTGAACAACCCGGCCGGGGCCGCTGCCCGCGCAGTCGCCGATCTGCGTGAAGGCGTCGGCAAGATGCGGCACAAGCTCGCGATGCTCGCCGACGGCAAGTTCACCCCCGCCGCGCTGAAAACGCTGATCAGCATCCAGGACGAGGTCGCCGAGCAGGTGGCCAAATCGAAGTCGCAGGAGCTGACGGCACTCGAGACGTCAGACCGTGAGGACCAGATCGGCGACTGGCTCGACGAGCACGGTATCGACAGCGCGTGGGACTACGCGCCGACATTCGTCGAGGCCGGTCTGGACGTCGACTGGCTGGAACGCGTCGAGGCCTCCATCGACGACGTCGACTGCTCGGCCACGCTGCCGGGTGCGATCGGCTGGCTGAAGTACACGATCGACACCGAGCTGCTGATGAACCAGATCGCCGAGGCGAGCAAGCGCATCTCCGCGCTCCTGGCCGGCGCCAAGCAGTACTCGCAGATGGATCGCGCGGAGTACCAGAGCGCCAACATCCACGAACTGCTGTTCAGCACGGTCAAGACGATCTTCGGCGACAAGCTGGGCAAGGACAAGCCGGTCGCGCTGCACTGGGAGAAGGACAAGACGCTGCCCGAATTGCTCTGCTACCCGGGCGACCTGAACCAGGTCTGGACCAACATCATCGACAACGCGATCCAGGCCATGAACGGCCACGGCAACCTGACGATCCGGACCATGCGGGAGAACGAGTCCACGGTGCGTGTGGAGATCTGCGACGACGGACCGGGCATCCCCGAAGACATCGTCGACCGGATCTTCACCCCCTTCTTCACCACCAAGCCGTTCGGCGAGGGCACCGGGCTCGGGCTGGACCTGGCCTGGCGCATCGTCGTCGAGAAGCATCACGGCAACCTGTCCGTGCAGTCGACGCCCGGCGACACCCGGTTCATCGTGTGCCTGCCGCTGGAGGCGCCCGCGCCCGCGGAAACGGCCACAACCGGTATGACCGAGCCCGCTGCCGGGTAGTGACCTTCAGCGACGCATTCCTACGACGAGAGGTCCCGATGTCCGAATCCGAAGGTCCATCGCTCAAGCCCGCACTGGGCCGATACGGGGTGTGGACCGGCCAGCCGGTCACCCCGGAACAGGCCGTGGACATCGAGAAGCTCGGCTACGGCACCGTGTGGGTGGGGGCGTCGCCGACTGCAGATCTGGCGTTCGTCGAACCGATCCTCGAGAAGACCAAGTCGCTGCAGGTGGCCACCGGCATCGTCAACATCTGGACCGCTGACGCCAACGAGGTGGCCGAGTCGTATCACCGCATCGAGAAGGCCTTTCCCGGCCGGTTCCTGCTCGGCGTCGGCGTCGGCCATCCCGAGCACCAGCAGCAGTACACCAAGCCGTACCAGGCACTTATCGACTATCTCGACGTGCTCGACGCCGCGAAGGTGCCCACCAGCCGCCGCGTGCTGGCCGCGCTCGGGCCGAAGGTGCTGAAGTTGGCCGCGCAGCGCAGCGCCGGCGCGCACCCGTACCTGACGACCCCGGTGCACACCGGCCAGTCCCGCGAACTGCTCGGGCCGACGGTGCTCATCGCGCCGGAGCACAAGGTGGTTCTCACCGACGACCCGGCCGCTGCGCGAGAGGTGGGCCGGCAGACCGTCGACTTCTATCTGGGGTTGTCCAACTACGTCAACAACTGGAAGCGGTTGGGTTTCACCGACGACGACCTCGAACGGCCCGGCAGTGACCGGTTCATCGACGCGGTGGTCGCGTACGGATCACCCGACGAGATCGCGGCGCGACTCGACGAGCACCTGCAGGCCGGCGCGGACCACGTGGCCATCCAGGTGCTCGGCGGCGACGACGAGCTGCTGTCGACGCTGGAGGAGCTGGCCCGGCCGCTGGGCCTCACGCAGGATTGACTCCCGCCGGATAGAGTCGGCAACCATGCGATTGCTGGTTACGGGGGGCGCCGGCTTCATCGGTGCGAATTTCGTTCATGCCACCGTGCGTGAACGCGACGACGTGCACGTCACCGTGCTCGACGCGTTGACGTATGCGGGCAGCCGCGAGTCGCTCGCGCCGGTGGACGGGGACATCCGCCTGATCGAGGGTGACATCACCGACGCGGACCTGGTCGGCAGGCTGGTCGCCGAGTCCGATGCGGTGGTGCACTTCGCTGCCGAGACCCACGTCGACAACGCACTCGCCGACCCCGCTCCGTTCGTTCACACGAACGTCCTGGGAACGTTCACGGTGCTCGAAGCGGTGCGCGCCAATGACGTTCGCCTGCACCACATTTCGACCGACGAGGTGTACGGCGATCTCCCCCTGGGGGATCCGGTGCGATTCACCGAGGCCACGCCGTACAACCCGTCGAGCCCGTACTCGTCGACCAAGGCCGCGTCCGACATGCTGGTGCGCGCCTGGGTGCGGTCGTACAACGTCGCCGCAACGCTGTCGAACTGCTCGAACAACTACGGCCCGTATCAACACGTGGAGAAGTTCATTCCGCGGCAGATCACCAACATCCTGACGGGGCGGCGACCGCGCCTGTACGGCGCCGGAGCCAATGTGCGGGACTGGATTCACGTCGAGGACCACAACAGCGCGGTGTGGCGCATTCTGACCGACGGCCAGATCGGCCGCACCTATCTGATCGGGGCGAACGGCGAGCGCGACAACCTCACGGTGCTGCGCACCATCCTGCGGCTGATGGACCGCGCCGACGACGATTTCGACCACGTCATCGATCGAGCGGGCCATGATCTGCGCTACGCCATCGATCCCGGCCCGCTCCGCGATGAACTGGGGTGGGCGCCACGGCACACCGATTTCGAGGAGGGGCTCCGCGAGACGATCGCGTGGTACCGCGACAACGAATCGTGGTGGGCGCCACTGAAAGACGCGGTCGAAGCGCGCTACCTGGTGCGCGAAGGATGAAGGTGCGCGAGCTCGCGGTTCCGGGCGCGTGGGAGCTGACGCCTACGGTGCACGGTGACTCACGCGGCGGGTTCTTCGAATGGTTCACCGACGCGTCCTTCAGCGCCATGACGGGGCATTCCCTTGACGTGAAGCAGGCGAACTGCTCGGTGTCGTCGACGGGCGTGCTGCGCGGCCTGCACTTCGCACAGCTGCCACCGAGTCAGGCCAAGTACGTGACCTGCATGCGAGGCGCTGTCGTGGATGTCGTGGTCGACATCCGGGTCGGCTCCCCGACCTACGGCACGTGGGACGCGGTGACGCTGGACGACGACACTCACCGCGCGGTGTACCTGTCAGAGGGCTTGGGTCACGCTTTCCTTGCGCTACAGGACAATTCGGTGGTCACCTACCTGTGTTCGGCCGGCTACGACCCCGCACGGGAGCACACCATCGATCCTCTCGACCCGGCGATCGGCATCGACTGGTCCTCGTGGCTCCCTACCGACGAGTTGATCCTGTCCGACCGGGATCGCGCCGCTCCGTCGCTGGCCGAGGCGCGGGAGGCCGGGGTGCTGCCGACGTGGGATGAGGCGCAGGCTTTCGTGGCGGGACTCGGGTCCCGGCCCACAGCGCCGCCGCGGTGATCGCGACGAGGACGGCGCCGCAGCCGAACACCGTCAGGTCGAATGGACCTGCCGCGGCAACGCCGGCCTGACTGCGGGCCGAGCCGCGCAGGAACGGGACGACCGCGAGGACCGCGACGGCGATCACCGACTCGGCGGCGACCACCGTGGGGAAGTGATCCACGGCCAACCGCAGCATCATGCGGGTGTCACCGTCGGCCCGTGCGGCGCGGATGCGCGGCAGCAGCACCCTGGTGTTGTACGCACCTGCCGCGAGCAGCAGACCCACGAGTACGAGCTTGATCGTCAGGTGCCGGCCGTACGGGGTGGTCACCAGCTGGGCGGGCGAGCCGACGTGTGTCCACGCCAGCCACGCGCCGGAGACGATCATGGCCCCGACCGCCCACAGCGCCAGCACGCTGAACCGTTCCCAGCTCTGCGCCCAGTCGTGCACGGCGTCCGGCCTCTGCGCACCCGCCCGCCGGCTGAGTAGTCCTGCGACCGCCAGGACCACCAGGCCACCGACCCAGACCAGCGCCCCGAGGACATGGACGATGGTGAGCACACCGCGGGGTGCAGCGGCCAGCGATGACGGCATGACCGGCAGCAACGCAGCGCCCGCCCCAGCGAGCGCGGTGACCGCGGCGAGTCCCCGCGACGGGCGCGAGCACAGCGCAGCGAGCCCGAGAACGGCCACGGCATCCAACGCGACCTGAGCCGTCGAGGTCGATCGCGCGGTCCAGACCTGCACCGCAGTCGCCACCACCAGAAGCACCGATGCCGGAACCGCCAACGTGCGCACCCGCGCCGCGACGGTGCCGCCGGGCTCCGCGACGACGGCAAGGGTGATGCCGATCGCCACCGGCAGGGACGCGGCAAGGAAGAGAAGGACCGAGGAGAGGATCTCGATCAGCGTCGGATCGGGCGGGACGAAAACCGGCATGCTCATCGACGGTAGGCACCGTGGATGAGAACGGGGTTGGCGCCGGCTGTGAACGTCTGTGCGCGGATCGGCAGGCCTCTTGTCACCGACCATCCCTCATTACTAGGATATCCAACTATCTACACTCGGTCGCTCCTGGAAGGCTCCTCATGACCAAGCGAATCCCCCACTTCATCGACGGTAAGCGCAGCGAGCTGGCATCCACTCGGACCGCAGATGTGTTGAATCCGAGCACGGGCGAGGTCCAGGCTCAGGTATTGCTCGCCAGCAAGGCCGACGTGGACACCGCGGTCTCTTCTGCCGTCGAGGCGCAGAAGGAGTGGGCGGCGTGGAACCCGCAGCGCCGGGCCCGCGTCATGATGAAGTTCATCGAGCTGGTCAACGCCAACACCGAAGAACTCGCCGAACTCCTGAGCATCGAGCACGGCAAGACCGTCGCCGACTCCAAGGGCGACATCCAGCGCGGCATCGAGGTGATCGAGTTCGCGATCGGCATCCCCCATCTGCTCAAGGGCGAGTTCACCGAAGGCGCCGGCGGCGGCATCGACGTCTACTCGATCCGCCAGCCCCTCGGCGTGGTCGCCGGCATCACGCCGTTCAACTTCCCCGCGATGATCCCGCTGTGGAAGGCCGGTCCCGCGCTCGCATGCGGAAACGCGTTCATCCTCAAGCCTTCTGAGCGTGACCCGTCTGTTCCGCTGAGGCTCGCCGAACTGTTCCTCGAGGCGGGTCTGCCCGCCGGCGTCTTCCAGGTGGTGCAGGGCGACAAGGAGGCCGTCGACGCGATCCTCACCCACCCCGACATCCAGGCCGTCGGCTTCGTCGGCAGCTCCGACATCGCGCAGTACATCTACTCCACCGCCGCCGCCAACGGTAAGCGCAGCCAGTGCTTCGGCGGCGCCAAGAACCACATGATCGTCATGCCCGACGCCGATCTCGACCAGGCCGTCGATGCGTTGATCGGCGCCGGCTACGGCAGCGCGGGCGAGCGGTGCATGGCGATCAGCGTCGCGGTCCCGGTCGGCGAAGAGACGGCGAACCGGCTCCGTAATCGCTTGGTGGAGCGAGTGAATCAGCTCCGCGTCGGGCACAGCCTGGATCCGAAGGCCGATTACGGTCCGCTCGTCACCGCTGCCGCACTCGAGCGGGTGAAGAGTTACATCGCCCAGGGTGTGGATGCCGGTGCCGACCTGGTGGTCGACGGTCGCGAACGCACGACGGACGAGCTCTCCTTCGACGATCAGAGCCTGGAGAACGGCTACTTCATCGGTCCCACGCTCTTCGACCACGTCACCACCGACATGAGCATCTACACCGACGAGATCTTCGGCCCGGTGCTGTGCATCGTCCGCGCCCACGACTACGAAGAGGCACTGAGCCTTCCGAGCAAGCACGAGTACGGCAACGGCGTCGCGATCTTCACCCGCGACGGCGACGCCGCGCGTGACTTCGTCTCGCGGGTACAGGTCGGCATGGTCGGCGTGAACGTCCCGATCCCGGTGCCGGTGGCCTACCACACCTTCGGCGGCTGGAAGCGGTCCGGCTTCGGCGATCTCAACCAGCACGGCCCCGCGTCGATCCAGTTCTACACCAAGGTCAAGACCGTCACCGAGCGGTGGCCGTCAGGCATCAAGGATGGCGCGGAATTCGTCATCCCGACCATGAAGTGACGACGTGGACTTCTTCAGCCTCGGCGACGACGACCGCGTGATCGCCGAGACGGCAGCGGCGTTCGCCACGAAACGGATGGCGCCCCACGCCTTGGAGTGGGACGAGACGCATCACTTCCCCACCGACGTCCTGCGGGAAGCCGCGGAACTGGGCATGGCCGCGATCTACTGCCGCGAGGACGTGGGCGGCAGCGGCCTGCGTCGCATCGACGCGGTGCGCATCTTCGAACAACTCGCCACTGCCGATCCGACCGTCGCAGCGTTCCTGTCCATCCACAACATGTGCGCGTGGATGATCGACACCTTCGGCTCACCCGAACAGCGCAAGACGTGGGTGCCCCGGCTGGCGTCGATGGACGCGATCGCCAGCTACTGCCTGACCGAGCCGGGCGCCGGCTCCGACGCGGCCGCCCTGCGCACCAAGGCTGTTCGCGACGGAGACGGGTGGGTGCTCGACGGGGTCAAGCAGTTCATCTCCGGGGCCGGTAGCTCCGACGTCTACGTCGTGATGGCGCGCACCGGAGCCGATGGCCCCAAAGGCATCTCCGCCTTCGTCGTCGACAAGGACACGCCGGGACTGAGTTTCGGTGCCGACGAACAGAAGATGGGGTGGAACGCTCAACCCACCCGGCAGGTGATCCTCGACGGCGCGCGGGTGCCCGCCGAGGCACTCCTCGGCGGCGAGGAGGGCACCGGCTTCGGCATCGCGATGAAGGGACTCAACGGCGGCCGCATCAACATCGCGGCCTGCTCGCTGGGCGGCGCGCAGGCGGCCTACGACAAGGCGACCGCCTACCTGGCCGACAGGCACGCCTTCGGCGGCGCACTCATCGACGAGCCCACGATTCGGTTCACGCTGGCCGACATGGCGACCGCGCTGGAGACGTCACGAATGATGTTGTGGCGAGCGGCGACTGCGCTCGACGAGGATCACCCGGACCGGGTGGCGCTGTGCGCGATGGCCAAGCGCTACGTCACCGACGCCTGCTTCGACGTCGCCGACCAGGCGCTGCAACTCCACGGCGGGTACGGCTACCTGCGCGAGTACGGACTGGAGAAGATCGTCCGTGACCTGCGGGTGCATCGAATCCTGGAGGGCACCAACGAGATCATGCGCGTGGTGGTCGGGCGGGCAGCCGCCGCTCGGGCCCGCGCGTCGTAGACGACGACGTAAAGAGGAGAGGCATGACGACGATCGCATTCCTGGGACTCGGCCACATGGGCGGCCCGATGGCGGCGAACCTGGTCGCCGCCGGGCACACCGTGCGCGGCTTCGACCCGGTGGTCGCGCTGCGGGACGCCGCCGAGGAGAAGGGCGCGGCGGTGTTCCACACCGGCGCCGAGGCAGTCAGCGCAGCCGAGGTCGTGATCACCTCGCTGCCCAACGGAGCCATCGTCAAGGCTGTGTACGACGACGTGCTTCCGGCCGCCCCCAGCGGCGCACTGCTCATCGACACGTCCACGATCTCGGTCGACGACGCGCGCACCATCCACACTCAGGCAGCAGATCGCGGCCTCGCTCAGATCGACGCACCGGTCTCGGGAGGTATCAAAGGCGCGACCGCCGGCACGCTGGCGTTCATGCTCGGTGGGGACACCGAGGCCGTCGAACGGGCCCGCCCGGTACTGGAACCGATGGCGGGCAAGATCATCCACTGCGGCGCTTCGGGCGCCGGGCAAGCAGCCAAGCTGTGCAACAACATGGTGCTCGCGGTGCAGCAGATCGCGATCGGCGAGGCGTTCGTCCTCGCCGAGAAGCTCGGCCTGCCCGCGCAGTCGCTGTTCGACGTGATCACCGGTGCGACCGGCAACTGCTGGGCTGTCCACACCAATTGCCCTGTGCCCGGGCCGGTTCCGACGTCTCCGGCCAACAACGACTTCACGCCCGGTTTCGCGACAGCGCTGATGAACAAGGACCTCGGCTTGGCAATGGCCGCCGTGACGTCGACGGGAGCGCAGGCTCCGCTGGGGACGCATGCTGCAGACATCTACCGGCAGTTCACCGAAGATCACGCCGACAAGGACTTCAGCGCTGTGATCGAGATGCTGCGCGGCTAGACAGGCCCCAGCAGGATCTGCCGGATCACCGGACGGGCGAAGCGAATCAGCTCGTCACGGCTCAGCTCGGCGACGGCGGGATTCACCATCACATAGCGGGTGACGGCCAAGCCGATGACGAACGCGCCCATCAGGCCTGCGCGTTGGGCCGCGTGGTCGGGGGTGACCACCGCCAGCGCCGGCCCCACCTGGGTGGCGAACACCCGTCGCATCGTCTCGACGGCGGACTCACTCGTCATCGCCGCCCGCAGCAGCGCGACGAACGTACTGTCCTGCTCCCAGACCGCGAAGAACCGGGACAGCAGGACGTCGGCGACGTCGTCGGGCGCCACGGCCGTGAGATCGGGCAGCTCGAGGGTGAAGTCCGCGGCCTCGGCGAACAGCTCCTGCTTGCTACCGAAGTAGCGGTTGATCAACGCCGGGTCGACGCCCACATCGGCGGCCACCGCGCGCATCGTGGTGGCTTGATAGCCCTCGGAGCCGAACCGCGCGCGGGCCGCCGCCAGGATGTCGGCGCGCGTCTTCGACGCGTCGCGGGATCGGGTCGAGCTCACCCGCGCAAGGATAAGACCCCGAGTACGCGCGGAAAGCTAGGCAGCGGTCGGGGTGGGATGGGTGTCGCGCCAGGAATCGTGGATCTGCCGACAGTCCGCGATGCGATGCAGGATGCCCGCTCCCTCTGCATCGACTGCACCGACCGAGATCGTCGCCACCCCCGCGGCGTTCGCGGACTTGAAGCTCGCCGACGAACCCGCGAACGCCAGCGAACTGCGGGCCGTGACGCCCAGTTCGGCCAGCGCGGCGCGGAACAGGTCGGTGCCCGGCGCATCGTCGGCGGTGACGATCGCGGTGACCACACCGTCGCCGACGAGCTGCCGAACCAGCGGCGCCACCCAGGAGTGGCTGCCGGAGCTCACCACCCCGACGCTGATCCCCGCGGCATAGGCCTCGGTGATCAGATCCGCCAGGCCGGCGCGGGCGGTGATGTCGGCGTCGAGGATCGTCTCGGCGAGAATCCGGTTCTTCCGTGCGCAGATGTCGTCGACGAGGAGTTCGGCGAGCACATCGCAGTCGGAGCGGACGCCGCGCTTGCGCAGTTCGGCGGCCACGCGCCGGCGCTCGTCGCTCAGTGTGAGCAGCTGCCGGTACCGCGCCTCGGACCAGACGATGTCGAGGCCGAGCTCGGCGAACGCCGCGTTGAACGCGAGTCGATGCCCGGCGCAGTCGAGGTCGGCGATCGCGTCGAGGTCGAAGATCACCGCCTGAAGGGAGGGCTTCAGCGTCGGTGCGAGGCTCTCGCTGGGGCTGGGCCAGTCCCACCAGAAGCGACCGGCGCGCCAGGTTTTCTGCTGTGAGGGCTCCATGACCGTCATGGTGTCCCAGGTCACAACTCGGCCGCCTCCCCCATTAGGGGGATTCGGCGGGGAATCGCGGGTGCGCCTCTAAGGTGAGGGCCATGACCAGCCCCTCGGATCGCCCCGGCCCGGTGCGAATCGTGCTGGTAGACGACCACGAGATGGTGATCGAAGGCCTCAAGGCCATGCTCACCGCGTTCGCCAGCAGGGTCACCGTGGTGGGCCAGGCCGTCGGCGCGGAAAAGGCCATGGACGTGATCGCCGACCTCGATCCCGACATCGTGCTGTGCGATGTGCGCATGCAGGGTTCGAGCGGTCTCGATCTGTGCCAGCGGCTGCGCGAGCGCGATCCGGGCCGTCGCGTCGTCATGCTCTCGGTCTACGACGACGAGCAGTACCTGTTCCAGGCGCTGCGTGTCGGGGCGGCCGGCTATCTGCTCAAGAGCATCAGCAGCGAAGAGCTGGTGCGGCAGCTCGAGTTCGTCCACACCGGGGCGACGGCGATCGATCCGGTGATGGCCGCGCGCGCAGTCGATACGGCTGCCCGCCTGCAGCGCGACGAGTTCTGGCCCGGCGCACGCCAGGGCCTCACCCAACGCGAGAGCGAGATCCTGGCGCTGGTGGTCAACGGTCTGTCCAACCGCGCCATCGCGGCCAAGCTGGTGATCGGTGACGAGACGGTCAAAACCCATCTGAGCTCGCTGTACCGCAAACTCGGCGTCAGTGACCGCACCGGTGCGGTGGCCACCGCTCTGCGCGAAGGCATCTACCAGTGAGCGCGCGGCCGGTCCTGACCGCCGACCGGGAACTGGCGCTGCTGCGCGAACTGATCCAGGCTGCCTCGCGCGGCCCCGGCGTGGAGCCGCTGGCCGCCGCGGCGGCCCGGATGATCACCGCGGCCACCGACAGCGACGTCTGCTTCGTCCACGTCCTCGACGACACCGAGCGATCACTGACGCTGGCCGGTGCCACCCCACCGTTCGACGCGGAGGTCGGCAAGATCCGGCTGCCCCTGGGCCAGGGAATCTCGGGGTGGGTGGCCAGTCACCTGGAACCGGTGGTGATCCGCCGCGACAAGGAGTCCGACCCTCGCTATCTGCCGTTCCAGTCGCTGCGCGGACGTGACTTCACCTCGATGGTCTCGGTGCCGATGGAGTCGACCCCGGGCGGGCTGGTCGGCGTGCTGAACGTGCACACCGTGGCCGAGCGGGACTTCGGGGACCGCGACGTCGAGCTGCTGCTGGTGATCGGCCGACTCATCGCCGGGGCCATGCATCAGGCCCGCCTGCATCGCCAGCTGGTGGCCCGCGAACGCGCACACGAGAACTTCGTCGAGCAGGTCATCGAAGCCCAGGAGATCGAACGGCGCCGGCTCGCCGGCGACATCCACGACGGCATCTCCCAGCGGCTGGTCACCCTGTCCTACCGGCTCGACGCCGCCGCTCAGGCCGCCCGCTCCCCCGATGACCGCGAGGCGCTGACCGAGCAGCTGGATCGTGCCCGCGAGCTGGCGGAACTCACGCTGCAGGAGGCCCGGGCCGCGATCAGTGGTCTGCGCCCGCCGGTGCTCGACGACCTGGGTCTGTCCGGCGGGCTGGCCAGCCTGGCGCGGTCGATCCCGCAGGTCAAGATCAACACCGACCTCGCCGACACCCGGCTGCCCGACCACATCGAGCTCGCGCTCTACCGGATCGCCCAGGAGTGCCTGCAGAACGTCGTCAAACATGCGCGCGCGACGGTGGCCCGACTGGCGTTCCACGCCGACGACCAGACCGCCCGCCTCGAAATCGCCGACGACGGCGTCGGTTTCGACACGTTGGAGCGCCCGCTGGGTAGCGACGAGATGGGCGGATACGGTCTGCTGTCGATGGCCGAACGCGCCGAGATCGTCGGGGGCCGACTCAACATCCGCTCGCGCCCCGGGGCGGGCACCACCGTCACGGCGACAATCCCACTTCCCAGCCGCTAGAAGTCTCCGGCGCCGCGGCGCAGCGTCTCGATCGCCGACGACAGGGCGAGGGACTGCTCGTCGGTGATGCCGAGATCGGCGAACACCTCGGTGTTGAGCGTGACAGTGGCGTCCTCGACCGTGGACCGCCCCAGGTCGGTGAGGCGCACCAACGTCGTGCGCCCGTCGGTCGGGTGCGGGATGCGCTCGACCAGACCGTCGGCCTCCAGCCGGCGGATCGCGTGCGTGACGCTGGTGACGTGGACCTGCAGCCGGTCCGACGCCTTGGTGATCGGCAGCGCGCCGGTCCGGCTGAACGCCAGCAGCCGCAGGAGTTCGAACCGCGAGAAGCTCAGGTCGTAGGGCCGCAGCGCGGCCTCGACTCGGGCCAGCAGGATCTGGTGGGCGCGCATCACCGACGTCACTGCGACCATGCCGTCGGCCACCTCACCCCACCCCGAGGCCTCCCAGTTGGCGCGGGCGGCAGCGATCGGGTCACGGGGCACGCCTCTTCTTACCGCATCACAGCTGCTTCTCCAGCAGCACCTTTCCGTCGGTCATCGAGACCATCTGCACCGCGGAGATGTCATCGCGCTGCATCGGGGTCGTCCCGCTGGGGAGCGCCGTCGCCCCGGGGATCCCCAACCAGGTCGCGATCTGAGATCGGGTGCCGTCGCGGCCGACGACCACCATGCCGAGGTCCTTGGGCGGCGTGTTGTCGTCGCCCCACTGGCCGTAGGAGCAGGACATGTCGATGCGGGTGCCCCAGCCGAAGTCGGTCAGCGCGATGCTGGCGTTGATCGGCGTCGGAGCCATCTTGGTCATGTCGGCCATCTGTGCGGTGTTCTGGGTGGTGGCGCCATCCTCGAACCCCATGATCGCGGGCCGTGCCACCAGCAGAATGCCGACGGCCAACACCGCCGCGGCCAATCCGACGACGGCCGAGGTGACCCACCGGCTGCGGCGGCGGCGCCATCGCACCTTGGCCAGCACGTTGTCGAGCACCTCGGGGCGCAGCGGCGGGTACGGCTGCTCGTCGTCGAGAGCGGTCACGTCGTCGAGGTCGAGCAGTCCCAGCAGCCCCGGCATCCCGGACATCTCGGCCACGGCGTCGCGGCATTGCGCGCAGCCGGCGAGGTGGTCTTCGTATTCGAGGCGCTCGTCGCTGCTCAGCGAGCCCAGCACGTAGGCGGCGTCCCAGGTCAGGTAGCGGTCGTCGCGCTCGTGGACGGTCATCGCGTCACCCCCATCTCCTGGAGTCCCAGTCTCAGGGCCCGCATGGCGTAGTGCAGCCGGGATTTGACCGTGCCCTCGGCGATGCCGAGGTCGGCGGCGATCTGAGCGGTCGTCCAGCCCTGGTAGTAGGCGCGGCGGACGACGGCGCGGTGTTCCTCCGTCAGCTGGGCCAGCGCGGTGGAGAGCAGGATGCGGTTCAGCGCGGTGTCCACCTCGTCGGACGAGGCGCGGTCGACGACCTCTTCCGGCACCGGTTCGGCGGCCTCGTTGCGAAATCGGGCGCTGCGCCGCTCGTCGATGATCATGTTGCGCGCGACGGTGAACAGCCAGGCCCGCGCGGAGCGCTCCGCGTCCGCGGTGACCGAGGGGTGTCGCCACGCCTTCAGCAGCGTCTCCTGCACGACGTCCTCGGCGCGGGCGCGGTCACCGGTCAATCGCAGCGCATAGCGCCACAGCGCATCGCCGTGTTCGTCGTAGAGCACGCGCATCATGGCGGCCTCCGGATCGTCCATTCCCAACCTCCGTGTACTACACGGTGTCGGCGGCGTTCCGGTTCACCCGCAGCCCGAATCAGAGGGTGAGAATCCTCGGCCCGTCGTCGGTGACCGCAACGGTGTGCTCCCAGTGTGCGGCCCGGGAGCCGTCGGTGGTGACCACAGTCCAGTCGTCGTCGAGGATGCGCGTCTTCGCCGTGCCCAGAGTCAGCATCGGTTCGATCGCGAGCACCGAACCCACGGCCAGGTGCGGTCCCCGCCCGGGCGAACCCTCGTTGGGCAGGAACGGGTCCATGTGCATCTCGCGGCCGATGCCGTGGCCGCCGTAGCCGGCGACGATGCCGAAGCTGCGGTCGTAGCGCTGCTCGGCGGCGTGGGTCCCGGACTCGATGGCATGCGAGACGTCGGTCAACCGGTTCCCGGGCACCATCGCCGCGATTCCGGCTTCCATCGACTCGCGGGTCGCGGCCGAGAGGTTGGCGTCAGCCTCGATCAGGTCGCCGATGCCGAAGGTGATGGCGGAGTCACCGTGCCAGCCGTCCAGGATCGCCCCGCAGTCGATCGACACCAGGTCGCCGGCGGCGAGCGTCTCCGTCGCCGACGGGATGCCGTGCACGACGCGGTCGTTCACCGACGAGCAGATGGTGGCCGGAAATCCGTGGTAACCCAGGAACGACGGCACCCCGCCGCCGTCGCGGATCACGGCTTCGGCGACTCGGTCCAGGTCGAGGGTCGACAGGCCGGGCGCGGCAGCCTCCCGGACGGCACGCAGCGCGGCGGCCACCAACGCACCGGCGGCGGCCATCGCGTCCAGTTCCCCGGCGGTCCGCTGGGGAACGACCTTGCGGCTGCGCAGCCCGGGTAGCGACACCATGGCTAGCGGCCGAGCGCCTTCAACGCGCGCGCGAACACCTCGTCGAGCTCGCCGACGGCGTCGACCGTGGTCAGCGAGTCGCGGTAGTGGTCGAGCAGCGGAGCCGTCTCCTCGCGGTACACCTTGAAGCGATTGCGGATCACGTCCTCGGTGTCGTCGGCGCGGCCGCGGCCCTGCAGCCGGGACACCAGTTCCTCTTCGGGCACCTTGAACTCGACGACGGCGTCCAGCGACAGGTTGCGCTTGGCGAGCATCTGGTCCAGCGCCTCGGCCTGCTCCACCGAGCGCGGGTACCCGTCGAGGATGAAGCCGGCCTGGGCGTCCTCGTCGTCGAGCCGGTCGTCGACCAGCGCGTTCGTCAGCGAGGCGGGGACGAGATCGCCGGCGTCGAGGTACTTCTTGGCTTCCACACCCAGCTCGGTGTTGTTGCTGATGTTGTACCGGAACAGGTCGCCGGTGGAGACGTGCGGGACGCCGAGCTTGTCGGCCAGCTTCTGAGCCTGGGTTCCCTTGCCCGCGCCGGGCGGTCCCAACAACACGATTCTCACTTCAGGAACCCTTCATAGTTGCGCTGCATGAGCTGGCTTTCGATTTGCTTGATGGTGTCCAGGGCGACGCCGATCGCGATCAGCACGGCGGTGCCACCGAACGGCAGGTTCTGCACCGAACCGGTGTTGCCGATCTCCAGGAACAGGTTGGGCAGCACCGCGATGACGCCCAGGTAGATCGAGCCGGGCAGCGTGATGCGAGACAGCACGAACCGCAGATAATCCGCGGTCGGCTTGCCCGGCCTGATGCCCGGGATGAAGCCGCCGTACTTCTTCATCTCGTCGGCGCGTTCGTCAGGGTTGAACGTGACCGAGACATAGAAGTAGGTGAAGAACACGATCAGCCCGAAGTACAGGGCGATGTAGACCGGGTCCGCCGGGTTGGTCAGGTAGTCGGCGACGAACGTCTGCCACCAGCCGTTGCCGGGGTTGTCACTGGCGCTCTGGATCAACTGGGTGATCAGGTGCGGGATGTAGATCAGCGACGACGCGAAGATGACCGGGATGACGCCCGCCTGGTTCACCTTCAGAGGCAGGTAGGTCGACGTGCCGCCGTACATCCGGCGGCCGACCATGCGCTTGGCGTACTGCACCGGGATACGGCGCTGCCCCTGCTCGACGAACACGACGCCGACGATGATGATCAGCGCCGCGACGCAGACCAGCGTGAACACCATGCCGCCGCGGCTGTCCAGGATGGTCTTGCCCTCGCTGGGAATGCGGGCTGCGATGCCGGCGAAGATCAGCAGCGACATGCCGTTGCCGACGCCGCGCTCGGTGACCAGCTCGCCCATCCACATCACCAGAGCCGAACCGGCCGTCATCACCAGCACGATGATGATCAGGCGGAACAGGTTCATGCCCTCGCTCTGCCCCTCGATGATGTCGAGCGTGCAGCCCTGCAGCAGACCGCCGTTGGCGGCCAGCGCCACGATCGAGGTGGACTGCAGGATCGCCAGCGCGATCGCGAGGTAGCGGGTGTACTGCGTCAGTTTCGCCTGGCCGGCCTGTCCTTCTTTACGCAACTGCTCGAAGCGCGGGATCACCACGCCGAGCAGCTGCACGATGATGCTGGCCGTGATGTAGGGCATGACGCCGACGGCGAACACCGACAGCTGCAGAAGAGCGCCGCCGGAGAACAGGTTGATGAGCGAGTAGATCTGTGCGGAGTCGCCGCCACTGACCTGCGCGATGCACTGCTGCACGTTGGGGTAGTTGACCCCGGGGGACGGGACCGTGGCACCCACCCGGTAGAGGATCACGACGCCGAGCGTGAACAGGATCTTTCGCCTCAGATCAGCTGTCCGCAGTGATGAGATGAAAGCCGAGAGCACTCTTTCCTCCTGCACGGCCAGCTGACGTTCGCGGCGTGCTCATGTGGCTGGCGTGACCAGCGTCGGTTAAGTCTTGTGCGCGACGGTCCCAGGCAGGCGAACGGCCTGCGCAGGTCACGCGTTGGAACAGTCTACGAGACTAACAGTTGCAACTTGGTTGCCCCGAATCTGACAGCCCCTCTCAGTCTGGGGGAATACAGTGCCGAGAGAACTTCGTTAACCGAACTAGCTAATTTTTGACGACAGGGAGGAGCCGCTGTGGCGCGCACCGACAACGACACCTGGGACCTGGCATCCAGCGTGGGAGCCACCGCGACGATGGTCGCCGCCGCACGAGCTGTGGGTAGCCGGGCCGACGAGGCCGTCATCAACGATCCGTTCGCCGAGCCCCTGGTTCGCGCCGTGGGTGTCGACTTCTTCACCAAGCTCGCCACCGGCGAGCTGACCGCCGAGGACCTCGACGTGAACTCCGACGGCCAGAACCCCGTCGGCGTCACCAACTTCGCCGACATGATGGCCGCCCGCACCAAGTTCTTCGACGAGTTCTTCGCCGACGCCGCGGCAGCCGGTGTCCGCCAGGCCGTCATCCTGGCCTCCGGCCTGGACGCGCGTGGTTACCGCCTGACCTGGCCCGCCGACATGGTGCTCTACGAGATCGACCAGCCCGACGTGATCGCGTTCAAACGGCAGACGCTGGCCGGTCTCGGGGCCGAACCCCGCACCGACCTCAGAACGGTGGCGATCGATCTGCGCGAGGACTGGGCGCGGGCTCTGGCCGAGGCCGGCTTCGACGCGAACCGGCCGACAGCGTGGATCGCCGAGGGCCTGATGGGTTATCTGCCGCCCGAGGCGCAGGACCGACTGCTGGACCAGATCGGCGAGTTGAGTGCGCCGGGCAGCCGGCTGGCTGTCGAGGCGGTGCCCTCACAGCAGGAGGCCGATCAGCAGGAGGCGCGTGAGCGCATGCAGGCCTCCACGGAGCAGTGGCGCGAGCACGGCTTCGACCTGGAATTCTCCGAGTTGGTGTTCTTCGGGGAGCGGGCCGACGTGGTCGAGTATCTGAGCGGCCACGGCTGGACCGCGCACGGCACGCCGGCCAATGATCTGCTGCGCCGGTACGGGTTGACGCCCATCGACGCGGAGCAGGGCTTCGCCGACGTCTCCTACGTGAGCGCATCGAAGTAGGACCCCGTCATGGCCAGCGGCGCGAGGACAGACAACGATCAGTGGGATCTGGCGTCGAGTGTCGGCGCCACCGCGACGATGGTCGCGGCCGCCCGGGCGGTGGCCAGCCGCGAACCGGATCCGCTGATCGACGACCCGTTCGCCGCGCCGCTGGTGCGTGCGGTGGGCATCGACTTCTTCACCAAACTGGTCGACGGTGAGTTGACGCTCACCGAGACCGACGAGTCCGGAGCTGCCCAAGTCATGACGGACGTCATGGCAGTGCGGACTCGGTTCTTCGACGACTTCTTCGCCGACGCGGCTGCAGCCGGCATCCGGCAGGCGGTGATCCTGGCCTCGGGCCTGGATTCGCGGGCCTACCGGTTGGACTGGCCCGCGGGCACCGTGGTGTTCGAGATCGACCAGCCGCAGGTTCTCGAGTTCAAGGACGCCACATTGGCTGCGATCGGGGCGCGCCCGTCCGCCGACCGCCGCGCGGTGGCCGTCGACCTGCGCGACGACTGGCCCGCGGCGCTGCGCGAGCACGGCTTCGACCCTTCGGCACCGACGGCGTGGACCGCGGAAGGTCTGCTCGTCTACCTTCCGCCCGAGGCACAGGACCGGCTGTTCGACGCGATCACCGACCTGTCGGCGCCTGGTAGCCGACTGGCCACCGAATACCACCCCGACGCCGGCGCCTCCCTCGGGCGACGGTCCCGCGCGATGCGTGAGCTCTGGAAGAAGCACGACAAGGACGGCAGCATCCCCGACCTCGGCGAGCTGTTCTATCCCGGGGAACGCACTCCCCCGGCCGATCACCTGACAGGACTCGGGTGGACGGTCAGCACCCGCCCGCGGCCCGAGGTCTTCGCCGCCTATGGGCGCACATTCGGTAGCGGAGAGGCGTTCGAGACGCTGAAGAACTCACTGGCGCTGACGGCGGTGAAATCGTGAGCCGCACCGATGGAGACTCCTGGGACCTCGCGACCAGCGTCGGCGCGACCGCGACGTCGGTGGCCGCCTCGCGTGCCGCCGCCTCACGCGGACCCGATCCGTTGATCGACGATCCGTACGCGCAACTGCTCGTCGACGCCGTCGGCATGCCCGAATTCACCGCGTTGGCCCGCGGTGATGCCGAAGCACTCGACGGTGCCCGCGAGTACATCGCCGTGCGGACCCGGTTCTTCGACTCCGCGCTGACCGATGCCGCTTCCGCGGGGGTGCGTCAGATCGTGATCCTGGCCTCCGGCCTGGACACCCGGGCTTACCGGCTGAGCTGGCCGGCCGGCACGACGGTCTTCGAGCTCGACCAGCCCCGCGTCGTCGAGTTCAAGACCCGAGTGCTCTCCGACGCCGGGGTGACGCCGTCGGCGCACCGGGTGGCCATCGGCGTCGACCTGCGCGACGACTGGCCACAGGCATTGCGGGACAACGGTTTCGATTTTGGTCAGCCCAGCGCGTGGATCGCCGAAGGTCTGCTGATCTACCTTCCGCCCGACGCCCAGGACCGGCTGCTCGACCACATCGGTGAGCTGTCGGCGCCGGGCAGCGTACTGGCCACCGAGCACATGGACACCGGCGCGATGACCGCGGACTGGGCCAAGGAGTTCAGTGAGCGCAGCCGCCGCCGTGGCAGCACGATCGATCTGTCCGCACTGTTCTACGCCGGCGAGCGCACCCCGGCCGGCGACCACCTGGCCCGGGCCGGCTGGCAGATCGCCGTGCTGTCGAACGCCGACGCGTACGCCGCCCAGGGCTTCACCCCGCCCACCGACAATCTGCTCAGCATGCTCGGCGATTCCGGATATCTGACGGCCCGACGACAGGAGTGGTGATGGGCAGGCACGACCAGGATTCGTGGGACCTCGCCTCCAGTGTCGGGACGACGGCGACGCTGGTCGCCGCCGGCCGGGCGATGGCCACGGCCGCGCCCGACGCCCTCATCGACGACCCGTTCGCCGCTCCCCTGGTCCGTGCCGTCGGCATCGACTTCTTCACCGCGATGGTCGACGGCCGGTTGGATGTGGCCGCGATGAGCGCGCTGGACCCGGCGCGGGCCGAGGCGATGATCAACGGGATGGCGGTCCGCACCCGGTTCTTCGACGACTGCGTGCTGGCCGCGACGGCCGCCGGCATCCGGCAGGTGGTGATCCTGGCCGCCGGCCTCGACGCGCGCGCCTACCGGCTGGCGTGGCCCGAGGACACGGTCGTGTTCGAACTCGACCAACCCGAGGTGATCGCGTTCAAGTCCTCGACGCTGGCCGCGCTGGGCGCCGAACCGACGGCCGACCGGCGTGCCATCGCCGTCGACCTGCGCGATGACTGGCCGAAGGTGCTGCGCGACAACGGCTTCGACGCAGGCGCCCGCACCGCCTGGCTGGCGGAGGGTCTGCTGATCTATCTGCCACCGGACGCGCAGGACCAGCTGTTCGACCGCATCACCGGCCTGTCGGCGCCGGGCAGCACGATCACCACCGAATACGTGCCCGGCATCGTCGACCTCGACGAGGAGCGGGCACGCGCGGCCTCGGCGCCGCTGCGCGAGCACGGCCTCGACATCGACATGCCCTCGCTGGTCTACACCGGGCCGCGCACCCCGGTCCCTGACTACCTGCGGTCGGCAGGCTGGCAGGTCACCGCCGCACCACGTGACGAGCTGTTCACGCGGTACGGCAGGCCGCTGCCAGAAGACGGTGACGCAGGCGATCCGCTCGGCGAGATCGTCTACATCAGCGCCGAGCTCAGTAGCGAGACGCCCCCAGCCACAGCACGTTGACCCCGGTCAGCGATCGCTGAGACTGCTCGACCACGTCGGTCAGCGAGCGCACCGCCACCGCACTGAACAGCTCCGACAGCGACGCCGCCGCGGGCTGTGATGACGCCTTGGGCCGCAACATGTCTCGCAGGGACGACCCGGGCAGCTGCGTGATGGCGACCTTGGTGTCCTCGGCGATACCGGCCAGGGCCTTGGCCCGGGTGATCGCCGTGCGCAGGCCGCCGAGCTCGTCGACGAGGCCGCGCTCGAGCGCGTCGGCGCCCGTCCACACCCGGCCGCGGGCCACCGCGTCCACCGCCTCGGGGGTCATGCCGCGCCCCTCGGCCACCCGATGCACGAAGTCGGTGTAGAACAGGTCGGCCTCGGCTTCCACGTGGGCCTGCTGCTCGTCGGTGAACGGCGCATTGCTCGACCATGCGTCGGCGTTGGCGTTGGTGCGGACGGTGCCGGATCCGACGCCGAGCCGGTCCTTGAGCTCGCGGGCCACCAGCTTGCCGGTCACGACCCCGATCGAGCCGGTGATCGTGGCGGCGTTCGCGACGATCGCGTCGGCGGCCATCGACACGTAGTAGCCGCCCGAGGCGGCCACCGCACCCATCGACGCGACCACCGGCTTGCCCTGTTCCCGCAGCCGCACCACCTCACGCCAGATGGTCTCCGACCCGGTGACCGAGCCGCCGGGACTGTCGACGCGCAGCACGACGGCAGCCACATCGTCGTCGGCGCCGGCCTGCCGCAGCGCCGCGGCGATGGTGTCTCCGCCGGCGCTCGCAGCGCCCAGCGGCGAGACGGGACGCCCCTTCCCGCTGACGATCGGACCGGCCAGCGTCACCACCGCGATCCCCCGCCGGCTGCGACCCGGCAGCGGCGGCGTCGGCATCGACGGGCGAATGGTGCGGGCGTAGCGGGACAGGAACAACCGCGGTGCGGCCTCGCTGTCGTCGGCCGGCGCACCGGCCAGATCCGCGATCCGCGTGTAGGCCTCGTCGCGGAACCCGATGCGGTCCACCAGCTTCGCCGTCACCGCGTCGTCCCGCAGCAGCGGCGCCCGGTCCGCGAGACCGTCGAGCGCGTCGGGGTCGATGCCCCGCGACGCCGCGACCGCCTCCCACACCTGCGCGCGCAGGCTGTTGACCAGCGCCGTGTCCGCCTCACGATGGGCCTCGGTGTAGCCGTCCTGGGTGAAAAGGTTTGCCGCGGACTTGTATTCACCGCGGGCGGTGAACTGCGCCTCGACGCCGAGCTTGTCGAGCGCATCCCGGAGGAACAGCGCGCTGGTCGCGAATCCGACCAACCCGACGGTGCCTGAGGGCTGCATCCACACCTCGCCGAACGCCGACGCCAGGTAGTACGACAGCGTGCCGGGATAGGTTTCCGCCCACGCCACTGACGGCTTGCGCTCGGTGAACGCCGCGATCGCCGCGCGCAGCTCCTGCACGGGTCCCGGTGGGGCAGCGTCGATCTGGACGCGCGCGATCAGGCCGGCAACGCGCGGGTCTTCGGCGGCACGGTGGATCGCGGCGACGGTCTCGCGCAGCAGCAGCGGGCGGCTCGACCCGAGGATTCCCGTCACCACCGCGACGGGATCGAACCCGGCGGTCTCCGGGGGCGCCTGCTGCAGATCGATCTCCAGGATGACGCCGTCGGGCACCCCTTGATGACGGGCGGTGTCGACCTTACGAACCAGTTCGCGGACGTCGTCCAAGCCGGGGACGCCGGAGAGCACAGAAACCATGGCTCCGAGCGTACCGACGCCCGGACCGACGCTCAGCGCCCGACGAAGCGGGCCTGCTGCGGGCAGTACGCCTGCACCGACAGTTTCAGCAGGCTGCCTGCTTGCGCGCGATCGAGACCGCGGCTGGACAGTTGGGTGACCACCCCGCGAACCGCGGGCACCGGGTTGACGCTGTTGGCGGCCAGGCTGGAGGTCAGCAGCTCGCACACCTGCTTGCCGACGGCAGGCAGATCTGTGTTCGGCGCGAAGGGGATGCCCAGCTTGGTCACCGCGGCGGTGAATGCCTCATCGGTGGTCTGGGCGTGCGCGGGCGCCGCCATGCCGAGGGCGATCCCGCCGGCGATGATCGCCGCGACTGCGCGCCGGTGCTTCATTGTCGAACTGCTCCTTCTTGTGGCCCCGTCGGTGGTTCTTCGTCTGTCGCCGCCCCGACGTTACCGTCCACACACCAAAAACCCCCGCCGGAGCGGGGGTCAGTGGCTGTGTATCGCCTTACAGTTCGGTGGCGCTGCCGCCGGCGGCGGTGATCGCCTCGCGGGCACTACCGCTGAACTTGTGCGCGGTGACGTCGACCTTGGCCGACAGCTTGCCGTCGCCGAGAACCTTCACCAGAACGTTCTTGCGGACCAGGCCCTTGGCCACCAGCTCGTCGACACCGATGGTGCCGCCCTCGGTGAACGCCTTGGCGATGTCGCCGACATTGACGACGCCGTACTCGGTGCGGAACCGGTTACGGAAGCCCTTGAGCTTCGGCAGGCGCATGTGGATCGGCATCTGGCCGCCCTCGAAGCCCACCGGGACGTTCTTGCGGGCGCCGGTGCCCTTGGTGCCGCGGCCCGCCGTCTTGCCCTTCGAGCCTTCACCGCGACCCACGCGGGTCTTCGGCGTCTTCTCCCCGGGAGCCGGCCGCAGGTCGTGCAGCTTGATCGGAGCCATGGGTTAAACCTCCTCCACCGTGACGAGGTGGTGCACGGTCTTGATCAGTCCGCGTGTCTGCGCGTTGTCCTCGCGCACCACGGACTGGCGGATCTTGCGCAACCCGAGGGTGCGCAGGGTTTCCCGCTGCTTCCAGCGCGAACCGATGGTGCTGCGCACCTGGGTGATCTTGAGTTCTGCCATGTTCTTAAGCCGTTCCCTCACGGGCGGCGCCTGCAGCTGCAGCCTCGGCCTCACGACGAGCCCGGAGCATGCCGGCGGGCGCCACATCTTCGATCGGCAGGCCGCGGCGAGCCGCGACCTCTTCGGGGCGCTGCAACAGCTTCAGCGCGGCGACGGTCGCGTGCACCACGTTGATCGCATTGTCGCTGCCCAGCGACTTGGCCAGCACGTCGTGCACGCCGGCGCATTCCAGCACCGCGCGGCACGCGCCACCGGCGATGACGCCGGTACCGGGGCTGGCCGGACGCAGCATCACGACACCGGCCGCAGCCTCACCCTGCACGGGATGGGTCACGGTGCCGCCGATCAGCGGGACGCGGAAGAAGTTCTTGCGCGCTTCCTCGACACCCTTGGCGATCGCGGCAGGAACCTCTTTGGCCTTGCCGTAGCCGACACCCACCATGCCCTTGCCGTCGCCGACGATCACCAGCGCGGTGAAGCTGAACCGGCGACCACCCTTGACGACCTTCGAGACGCGGTTGATCGCGACGACGCGCTCCAGGTACTGGCTCTTCTCACGGTCGTCACGTCCGCCCCGGCCACCGCGATCATCGCGGCGGCCCCGGCCACCGTCACGGCCACCGCCGCGATTGTCCTGCGCCGAACCGGCGCCAGCCTGCTCGGCCATCATGCAGTCCTCTCGTTGTACGTCATCAGAACTTCAACCCGCCTTCGCGCGCCGCGTCGGCCAGTGCCGCGATCCGTCCGCCATAGGTGTTGCCACCGCGGTCGAACACGACCTGATCGATGCCGGCGGCCTTGGCGCGCTCGGCGATCAGCTGGCCCACCCGCGTGCTGGCGGCCTTCTTGTCACCCTCGAGGGCACGCACGTCGGCCTCGATGGAGGAGGCCGCCGCCAACGTGACGCCCTGGGCGTCGTCGACCAGCTGCACATGGATGTGCCGCGACGAGCGGTTGACCACCAGACGCGGCCGCTCAGCGGTGCCGGCGACCTTCTTGCGCAGCCGCGCATGCCGGCGCGTCCGCGCCGTCCGGCGGATCTGAGACACGTTCTTGCCGACCGGGGTGTGCCCGGTCGCTGCTGGGGTTTTGGTGTTGGTAGCCATCTACTACTTACCTGTCTTTCCGACCTTGCGGCGGATCTGCTCACCTTCGTAGCGGATGCCCTTGCCCTTGTAGGGATCGCTCTTACGGAGGCGACGGATGTTCGCCGCGATCTGGCCGACGGCCTGCTTGTCGATACCGGAGATCGAGAACTTCGTCGGCGTCTCGACCGCGAAGGTCACGCCCTCGGGCGCGTTGATCAGCACCGGGTGGCTGTAGCCCAGGGCGAACTCGAGGTCGCTGCCCTTGGCCACCACGCGGTAACCGACGCCGAAGATCTCCATCTTGGTGGTGTAGCCCTGCGTCACGCCGGTCACCAGGTTGGCGATCAGCGTGCGGGACAGTCCGTGCAGCGAGCGGTTGCGCCGCTCGTCGTTGGGCCGGGTCACCACGATGGCGCCGTCGTCGCCGCGGGACACCTCGATCGGCTCGGCCACGTCCAGGGTCAGCGTGCCCTTGGGGCCCTTGACCTCGACGTTGCGTCCGTTGATGGTGACGTCGACACCGGCGGGAACCGGGACCGGCTGCTTTCCAATGCGAGACATGTGACTAGTCCTCCCTCACCACACGTAGGCGAGGACTTCGCCGCCGACGCCCTCACGGGAGGCCTGGCGATCGGTCCTCAGACCGGACGACGTGGAAATGATGGCCACACCGAGCCCGCCGAGCACGCGCGGCAGGTTGGTGGACTTGGCGTACACGCGCAGACCGGGCTTGCTCACCCGGCGCAGGCCGGCGATGCTGCGTTCCCGGCTGGGCCCGTACTTGAGCTGCACGACGAGGGACTTGCCCACGCGGGCGTCCTCGGTGCGGTAGTCGCTGATGTACCCCTCGGACTTCAGGATCTCGGCGATGTTGGCCTTGATCTTGCTGTGCGGCAGGGTCACTTCATCGTGGTACGCCGAGTTGGCGTTGCGCAGACGTGTCAGGAAGTCTGCGATCGGATCCGTCATGGTCATGACAGCCGGTTCACCTTTCTCGCGGCGGTTCCCAGGTATTCGGGCCTACCGCAACATGTTTCGTGGGTTCTGATGACGAGGCTCTTCGCGCAAGCGCTCATCGCGGGCTTACCAGCTGGACTTCTGGACGCCGGGCAGTTCGCCGGCGTGCGCCATCTCGCGAAGGCAGATGCGGCACAGGCCGAACTTGCGGAACACCGCGTGCGGGCGACCGCAGCGGTTGCAGCGCGTGTAGCCCCGCACCTTGAACTTGGGCTTCTTGTTGGCCTTGTTGACCAGAGCCTTCTTTGCCATTGCTCAGTTCTCCTTGAACGGGAAGCCCAGCGCCCGCAGCAGCGCCCGACCTTCGTCGTCGTTGGTCGCCGTGGTGACGACGGTGATGTCCATGCCGCGCGGCCGGTCGATGCTGTCCACGTCGATCTCGTGGAACACCGACTGCTCGGTCAGTCCGAAGGTGTAGTTACCGGTGCCGTCGAACTGCTTGCCGTTGAGGCCGCGGAAGTCGCGGATACGGGGCAGGGAGATGGAGATCAGCCGGTCGAGGAACTCCCACATGCGGTCGCCGCGCAGCGTGACGCGGGCGCCGATGGGCATGCCCTCGCGCAGCTTGAACTGGGCGATGGACTTGCGGGCGCGACGGATCTCGGGCTTCTGGCCGGTGATCAGCGCCAGGTCGTTGACCGCGCCGTTGATCAGCTTCGCGTCACGGGCGGCGTCACCGACACCCATGTTGACGACGACCTTGACCACGCCCGGGATCTGCATGACGTTGGCGTAGCCGAATTCCTTCTGCAGCGCGTCGCGGATCTCTTCGCGGTAGCGCTGCTTCAGGCGGGGCAGGGCTTTGGTCTCAACAGTGGTCATGTCAGATGTCCTTGCCGTTGGTCTTGGCGATGCGGACCTTCTTGCCGGTCTCGTCGTCGATGCGGTAGCCGACGCGGGTCGGCTTGCCGTCGGAATCGAGCAGCATCACGTTGGACACCGCGATCGCGGCTTCCTGGGTGACGATGCCGCCCGACGAGGCGCCCCGCTCGTTGGCGGACTGCGCGGTGTGCTTCTTGATCCGGTTCACGCCCTCGACCAGGATCTTGTCGCGCTCGGGGTAGGCAACAAGGACCTTGCCCTTGGCGCCCTTGTCCTTGCCCGAGATGACGAGAACGGTGTCGCCCTTACGAACCTTCATCACAACACCTCCGGGGCGAGCGAAACGATCTTCATGAACTTCTTCTCGCGCAGCTCGCGACCCACGGGGCCGAAGATGCGGGTGCCGCGCGGGTCGTTGTCGGCCTTGATGATGACGGCGGCGTTCTCGTCGAACTTGATGTAGCTGCCGTCGGCGCGGCGGCGTTCCTTGACGGTGCGCACGACGACGGCCTTGACGACGTCGCCACGCTTGACGTTGCCGCCGGGGATGGCGTCTTTGACGGTGGCCACGATGACATCACCGATGCCGGCGTAGCGCCGCGACGAGCCACCGAGAACGCGGATGCACAAGATCTCCTTGGCGCCCGTGTTGTCGGCGACCTTCAGCCGCGATTCCTGCTGAATCACTCGATCTCCTCGACCTGGGTTTTCGTATGCACGCAGGATTACCGACCCTGACGTGCGCGGTCTGTGTCACCTAAAGAGCACGCAGGGTTTTCTCCGCCAGAATGAACGAGAGATAACCGAGGTCTGCCCTAGGCAACCCCTACATACTAGGTGAGCTCGGCGAATGCACCAAATCGCTGGTCAGAGGGGACCTGCGACGCACCGGAACCCGATGTGCGTGGTGGCGCTGTCCTGCGACTGCGGGGAGCGCGCCGTCGGCCGGTAGCGATGACAGTACTCCGGGGCGCACAGGTGGGACCCGCCCTTGAGGGCTTGGTTCACCGCCGGGTCGGGCACAGCATCCGGTCCTGTCGGACCACAACACGACTCCACCCGTCCGCCGAGCTGGTGGTGTCCGGTGAACCGAGTAGTGGTCCATTCCCAGACGTTGCCGATCATGTCGAGCAATCCGTAGGCGTTGGGTGCGTACGTGCCGACCGGGGTCGTGCCGATGCGGCCGGTGTGGCGGTACGGGAAGTCGCCCTGCCAGATGTTGGCCATGTGCTCCCCGCCGGGGGCCGCCTCGTCGCCCCAGGGATAGACGGTGCTCGCACCGCCGCGGGCGGCGAATTCCCACTCCGCCTCGGTGGGTAGCCGTCGGCCGGCCCAGCGGGCGTAGGCCAGCGCGTCGGCGTAACAGACCTGCACCACAGGGTGATCGAGGATGTTCTCGATGGAGCTGCCTGCGCCGTGGGGCTCCCGCCAGTTCGCGCCGGGCACCCACTCCCACCACTGCCGCCAGTCGCGCAGGTCGACCGGACCGCGCGTGGGCCGGAACACGAGCGCGCCGGGCACGAGATCGGCGGGCGTCGCACCGGGATACAGCGCCGCATCGGGGGCGATCTCGGCGACCGTGCGATAGCCGGTGTCGGCGACGAACGCGGCGAACTGGGCGTTGGTGACAGGGTGCCGTTCGATCGCGAACGGGTCGACGGTGACGGTGTGCGCCGGTGCCTCTTCGGGATAGAACTGCGTCGATCCCATCCGGAATCGTGCGCCGTCGAGCGTGACGAGCTCGGTCAGCATGGCGTTCAGGGTAGGCCGATCCTCAGTCCCCCGGTCGGCACCGCCGCCGCCGCATCGAAGTCGGGGGTGCCGGTCGGCGCCTCGGCGTACACCGCGATGAGATAGCCCGGCACGTGCACGATGCGAGCCTCGTAGACCACCTCGTCGAGCTGGCCCATCAGCTTCTGCCCGCTGAACCCGCAGGTTTGCGCGGGCAGGAAGCTCAGCGTGCTCAACTCGCTCTCGGCGGTCAGGTCGTCGGCGTATCGGCGAAACGCCTGCGCCGGACCCATCGGTGTCGCCGTGATCGTCACGGTGCCCGACATCCCTCGGCCCTGCAACGTCATCCCGTCCTGCGCCGGCGTCGTCGTCCACCCGTCAGGCACTCCGACCACGACGGTGGGCGCCTTCGGATCGTCGATGCGCACATCGACCCCGACACCCGCCGGCGCACAGTCCTCGTCGCTCGTCGCCGCAGGGGTCGGAGCGACACCCGGCACGTCGTCGGTCACCGCCGAAGATGCGGCGGCCGTTGAGGATTCGGCGAGCCGCATGGTCGGCGAGCCGTCACTGCTGTGGGCACACGACGGGGACAGCAGCGCCGTTCCCGCCACCAGCAGCGCCAGCGCACCGCGTACCACGTCAGTCCCTGGCGAAGGCCCGCGCGAAATCGCGCTCGAGATCGGCGTACGGGGCACCGGAGACGTCGATCTTCACCTGGGCGATGGTGCCGCCGGTGAACGGGAACGGCGCGGCGTACGCGCGCGTCACCGGTGAGCCGTTGTTGGCCCCCACACTCAGACTGGCGGCGGCCAGACCGAAGGTGCCTGGGTGCACGCGCATGTCGCGGTAGTCGGCCACCTGGGTGTCGTCGACGTAGAGGGCGCCGTCACCGATCGGGGTGTGGCTGCCTTGCGCGGTCCCGGTCCGCGTGAACGCGAAACCCAGCACGTGCTGCCCGGGAGTCAGCGGATCGGATGACGACAGGGTCTGCTCCTGTTCGCCGAGGAAGTTGTAGCAGAAGTGCAGCCGATGCCCCTGCACGTACATCACGTAACCGCCATGTGCTCCACCGTGTTTGACGACGACACCATCGGCATCGACATCGTCGGTATCGACGGTGACCTCCGCCATCACCGCGAACGATCGTCCGCGCAACTCCACGACGGCACCCATCCCGACGTCGGCGGTCCCGGGGTAGTAGACGTAGGAATCCCGTTCACCGGCGATGTACGGCCGCCACCGCGTCATGGTCTCGAGCATGTTGAGATCGCTGAGCGGCAGCCCGTTGTACTTGGCCGCCTCGGCAAACCACAGATCGACCATCTCCGAGAGCTTCTCGGGGTGCTCGGCGGCCAGATCCCGACATTGGCTCCGGTCGGCCTCGATGTGGAACAACTCCCAGCGGTCGGCGTCGAAGTGCGACCAGCCCGCGGGCGACGCGGCGTGCACGGTGTTGGCGAACCAGCCCCTGTGCCAGACGCCACGCGTGCCGAGCATCGTGTAGAACTGCGTTTCCTTACCCGTCGGCGCGTGCGGATTGTCCAGCGCCACTTTGAAACTCACGCCGTCGAGCGGCTTCTGCGGCACCCCGCGCACGATTGCCGGCGGAGTGATCTCCAGCAGGTCGTACACGGTGGGCGTGATGTCGGCGACGTTGACGTAGTTGTCCCTCACCTCGCCGTGCGCGGCGATTCCCTTGGGCCAGGACAGGATTGCGGTGTCGGCGATGCCGCCCTCGTGAGAGGCGTAGCGCTTGTAGAGCTTGTAGGGGGTGTTGAACGCCATCGCCCAGCCGATCGGGTAATGGTTGTAGGTCTCCGGCCCGCCGAGATCGTCGAAGTGCTTGAGGCTTTCCTCGACCGAATCGATGTACCCGTTGAAGAACTTGACCTCGTTGACCGATCCGTTCGGTCCGCCTTCCCCGCTGGCGCCGTTGTCGGAGATGACGACGATGATCGTGTTGTCCAGCTGACCCGATTCCTCGAGATAGTCCAGGACGCGGTTGATCTGGTCGTCGGTGTAGGACAGGAAGCCGGCGAACACCTCGGCCATCCTGCTGAACAACCGCTTCTCGTCGTCGTCGAGGTCGTCCCACGGCCGCACGGTGTCCTGCGCCGGCCACGGCTCACCGTTCGGACCCGTGACATCCGAATACGGGTTCATCGGGGAGAGTTCGGTGTCGGGTGGTACGATGCCGAGCCTCTTCTGGTTCTCCAGCACGATCTCGCGGTACCGCTCGTAACCCATGTCGAACACCCCGGCGTAGCGGTCGGCCCACTCGGCGAACACGTGGTGCGGCGCATGCCCGGCGCCCGGGCACAGGTAGGTGAACCACGGCTTGTCCGGCGCGATCACCTTGGCGTCCCTGATGAACTCGATCGTCTTGTCGGCCAGATCTTTCGACAGGTGGTAGCCCTCTTCGGGCGTCGCCGGCGGCGGAACCGGATGGTTGTCGTAGACCAGCTCGGGATACCACTGATCGGTCTCCCCGCCCATGAATCCGTAGAACCGTTCGAAGCCCCGCCCCAGCGGCCAATGCCGTTTTGTCGACGCGAGATTGGACTCCTCGAGTGGCGTGAGGTGCCACTTGCCCACGCAGTAGGTGTTGTAACCGTTCTCGGCCAGCACCTCCGACAGCAGTGCGGTGTCGAACGGAATTCGCCCGTTGCAGTTGGGGAAACCGTCGGTGAACTCCTCGATGGTGGCCATTCCGACCGTCGTCGCATTACGTCCGGTCAACAGCGAGGCGCGCGTGGGGCTGCACAGCGCGGTGGTGTGGAATTGGGACAGGCGCACACCCCGTTCGGCGATCCGGCTCATCGCAGGCATGTTCACCAGCCCACCGAAGCAGTCCCACGTCGCGATACCGGTGTCGTCCCACACCAGATACAGGACATTGGGCGCCTCGGGCTGCGCGACGGGCGCCGCGTACGGACCCCAGTCGGGTTCGGAATCCCGGATGTCGAGTTCGATCTTGCCGTTGAAGTCCGAGGTCATAGCGCCGGAGAGTACACCCAGCGAACCCCCCTAGCAGGCAGAAACCCCCGCAGCCAATTGGCGTGCGGGGGTTCTGACAGCTCGTGCCGTGCGGCTACTTGGCCCTCTCGAGGACCTCGACCAGGCGCCAGCGCTTGGTCGCCGACGTCGGCCGGGTCTCCATCAGAGACACGCGGTCGCCGATACCGGCGTCCCCGTTCTCGTCGTGGGCCTTGACCTTCGTCGTGGTCCGGATGATCTTGCCGTACAGCGGGTGCATCTTGCGGGACTCGAGCTCGACCACGATGGTCTTCTGCATCTTGTCCGACACGACGTAACCGATGGCGGTCTTGCGGCGACCGCGCGACTCCTCGGTCCGCGGGGTGTGCTTGTCACCCTTCGTTTCTGCCATTAGGAATCCTCACCTCCGGGTCCGGCGGCCAGACCCAACTCACGTTCGCGCAGCACGGTGTACACCCGTGCGATCTCCTGCCGGACGACACGCAGCCGGCGGTTGTTGGCAAGCTGGCCGGTCGCCATCTGGAAGCGCAGGTTGAACAGCTCTTCCTTCGACTCGCGGAGCTTGTCGGTCAGTTCGTCGTCGGTGAGCTCACGGAGCTCTCCCGTCGAAACTCCTACTGCCATCAGAAGGTCTCCTCTCTGGTGACGATGCGAGCCTTGATCGGCAGCTTGTGGATGGCGCGGGTCAGAGCATCCCGGGCGATCTTCTCGTCGGGGTAGCTCAGCTCGAACAGCACGCGGCCGGGCTTGACGTTGGCCACCCACCACTCCGGCGAACCCTTACCGGAACCCATGCGGGTCTCGGCGGGCTTCTTGGTCAGCGGACGGTCGGGGAAGATGTTGATCCACACCTTGCCGCCACGCTTGATGTGCCGGTTGATGGCGATACGAGCGGACTCGATCTGCCGGTTGGTGATGTAGGCGTGCTCCAGAGCCTGGATGCCGTAGTCACCGAAGCTGACCGTGGTGCCGCCGCTGGCGACGCCGCGCTGCCGCGGGTGGTGCTGCTTGCGGTGCTTGACCTTGCGGGGAATCAGCATGACTAGCTCTCCGTGCTTTCCGGGGCGGGTGCGCCCGCGGTCGCTTCGACGGCTGCGGGTGCTTCTGCTGGTCTCTCGGTGGCGGCCCGGCCGGCGTCGGTGCTCGTCGCCGTGGTGCCCGACGCGCCGCTGCGGCGCGGACGGGTACCCGACGGACGCTCGCGACGCGGGCGGTCCGCGGACGGTGCGGCGGCGGTCAGCTCACGCTTGCCACCGACGATGTCGCCCTTGTAGATCCAGACCTTCACGCCGATCCGGCCGAAGGTGGTCTTTGCCTCGTAGAGGCCGTAGTCGATGTCCGCGCGCAGCGTGTGCAGCGGGACTCGACCTTCGCGGTAGAACTCCGAGCGGCTCATCTCGGCGCCGCCGAGGCGGCCCGAGCACTGCACCCGGATGCCCTTGACGTTGGGCTGGCGCATCGCCGACTGGATCGCCTTGCGCATCGCGCGGCGGAACGCCACGCGGTTGCTCAGCTGCTCGGCCACACCCTGGGCCACCAGCTGGGCCACCGACTCGGGGTTCTTGACCTCGAGGATGTTCAGCTGGACCTGCTTCTTGGTGAGCTTCTCCAGGTCGGCGCGGATGCGGTCGGCCTCGGTGCCGCGGCGGCCGATGACGATGCCGGGGCGGGCGGTGTGGATGTCGACCCGCACGCGGTCACGCGTGCGCTCGATCTCGACGTCGGCGATGCCGGCGCGCTCCAGGCCCGTGGCCAGCAGCTTACGGATCGCGACGTCTTCCTTGATGTAGTCCGCGTACTGCTTGTCCGCGAACCACCGCGACTTCCACTCGGTGGTGATGCCGAGCCGGAAACCGTGCGGATTGATCTTCTGACCCACTACTCCGAGCCTCCCTTGTTGCTGGCGGCCTTGCTGGCCTGCGCGCGGCGTGCACGCGCTGTGGACGCGGACGCGCCGCCTCTGGCGGGCCGGCTCGGACGACTCTCCACGATCACGGTGATGTGGCTGGTGCGCTTGCGAATCCGGTAGGCGCGACCCTGCGCGCGCGGCCGGATGCGCTTGGCCGTCGGGCCCTCGTCGGCGTAGACGGTGGCGACAACCAGCGTGGAGGGATCGAGCCCCTCGTTGTTCTGCGCGTTCGCAGCAGCGCTGGCGATCACCTTGGCGACCGGCTCGCTGGCGGCCTGGGGCGCCCAGCGGAGGATGTCGAGGGCTTCCTCGACGCTCTTGCCGCGGACCAGGTCGATGACGCGCCGTGCCTTGGTCGCCGAGACGCGCACGAAGCGCGCCTTCGCGCTCGCGGACGGGTATTCAATCGCTGTAGTCATTACCGCCTCTTGGACTTCCGGTCGTCCTTGATGTGACCCTTGAAGGTGCGGGTGGGGGCGAACTCGCCCAGCTTGTGCCCGACCATCGACTCGGTGACGAACACCGGCACGTGCTTGCGACCGTCGTGGACGGCGAAGGTGTGGCCGATGAAGTCCGGGATGATGGTGGACCGGCGCGACCAGGTCTTGATGACCTGCTTGGTGTTCTTCTCGTTCTGCACGTCGACCTTCTTGAGCAGATGGTCGTCGACGAACGGGCCCTTCTTCAGGCTGCGTGGCATCGCTTTACTCCCTAGCGCTTATTCTTGCCGGTGCGCCGGCGACGGACGATGAGCTTGTCGCTCGCCTTGTTCGGCTTGCGGGTGCGGCCCTCGGGCTTACCCCACGGGCTGACCGGGTGGCGGCCGCCGGAGGTCTTGCCTTCACCACCGCCGTGCGGGTGGTCGACCGGGTTCATCACGACACCACGGACGGTGGGGCGCTTGCCCTTCCACCGCATACGGCCGGCCTTGCCCCAGTTGATGTTCGCCTGCTCGGCGTTGCCGACCTCGCCGACGGTGGCGCGGCAGCGCACGTCGACGCGGCGGATCTCACCGCTGGGCATACGCAGCGAGGCGTAGGTGCCTTCCTTACCGAGCAGCTGGATGCTGACACCGGCCGAGCGGGCGAGCTTCGCGCCGCCGCCGGGCCGCAGCTCCACAGCGTGGATCACGGTGCCGGCGGGGATGTTGCGCAGCGGCAGGTTGTTGCCCGGCTTGATGTCGGCGTTGGCGCCCGACTCGATGATCGTGCCCTGCTTGAGGCCCTGCGGCGCGATGATGTAGCGCTTCTCGCCGTCCAGGTAGTGCAGCAGTGCGATGTTCGCGGTGCGGTTCGGGTCGTACTCGATGTGTGCGACCTTGGCGTTGACGCCGTCCTTGTCGTGGCGACGGAAGTCGATGACGCGGTAGGCGCGCTTGTGGCCGCCACCCTTGTGCCGGGTGGTGATGCGGCCGTGTGCGTTGCGGCCGCCCTTGCCGTGCAGCGGACGAACCAGCGACTTCTCCGGATGGTCACGCGTGATCTCGGCGAAATCGGAGACGCTCGAGCCGCGGCGACCCGGAGTCGTCGGCTTGTACTTACGAATAGCCATCTTGTGTATCTCCCTGCCGGACTAGGCCGGCGCTCCGAACAGATCGATGGATTTGCTGCCCGCGGCGAGCGTCACGATCGCGCGCTTGGTGTCCTTGCGCTTGCCGAAACCGGTGCGGGTGCGCTTGCGCTTGCCCTGCCGGTTGGCGGTGTTCACCGAGGCGACCTTGACGTTGAAGATCTTCTCGACGGCGATCTTGATCTGCGTCTTGTTCGAGTCCGGGTGCACGACGAACGTGTACACGTTGTCCTCGATGAGCCCGTAGGACTTCTCCGAGATCACCGGGGCCAGGATGATGTCGCGGGGATCGGTCACGGTAGCCATCAGGCCGACACCTCACTATCCGTCTTCTTGGTTGCGCCTGCGATGTACGCGTTGAGCGCCTCGACGCTGAAGATCACGTCGTCGGCCTTGAGCACGTCGTAGGTGTTCAGCTGGTCCGGCGAGATCACATGCACGCCAGGCAGATTGCGCACGCTCAGTGCACTGGTCTCGTCGGTGCGGCCGATCACGACCAGAACCTGCTTGCGATCGGTCAGCGTCGCCAGGAACGACTTCGCGCTCTTGGTCGACGGCGCCTGGCCCTCGACGATCTCGGTGATCGCGTGGATGCGGTCGTTGCGCGCCCGGTCCGACAGCGCGCTGCGCAGGGCAGCGGCGATCATCTTCTTGGGCGTGCGCTGGCTGTAGTCGCGCGGCTGCGGGCCGTGCACCACGCCACCACCGGTGAACTGCGGCGCGCGGGTCGAGCCCTGGCGGGCGCGGCCGGTGCCCTTCTGGCGGTAGGGCTTCTTGCCACCACCGGAGACCTGGCCACGCGTCTTGGTCGCGTGCGTGCCCTGGCGCTTGGCGGCGAGCTGAGCCGTCACCACCTGGTGCATCAGCGCGATGTTGGGCTCGACGTCGAACAGCTCGGCGGGCAGCTCGATCGAGCCGTCCTTCGTGCCGGCCGGGGTCTGAACATCAATGTTGAGTGTCATGCCTTCTCGCCTCGCTTGATTGCGCTGCGGACAACGACCAGTCCACCATTACGACCGGGGACGGCGCCTTTGATCAGCAGCACGCCGTTCTCGGCGTCCACCTTGTGCACCTTCAGGTTCTGCGTGGTCACACGGTCACTGCCCATGCGGCCCGACATGCGCGTGCCCTTGAACACGCGGCCCGGGGTGGCGCAGCCACCGATCGAGCCCGGCCGGCGGTGCACTGCCTGCGCACCGTGGCTGGCGCCCTGCCCCTTGAAGCCGTGGCGCTTCATGGTGCCCGCGAAGCCCTTGCCCTTGCTGGTGCCGGTCACGTCGACGTACGCGCCGTCGGCGAAGATCTCGGCGGTCAGCTCCTGGCCGACCTCGTACTCGGCGGCCGCGGCTTCGTTCTCCAAGCGCAGCTCGGCGAGATGCCGGCGCGGGTTGATCCCGGCGGCGGCGAACTGACCGGTCACCGGCTTGGTGACCTTGCGGGGGCTGATCTCGCCGTAGGCGAGCTGCACCGCGCTGTAGCCGTCGCGCTCCGGGGTGCGGATGCGCGTCACGACGTTGGGCCCGGCCTTGACGACCGTCACCGGCACGACCTTGTTGTTCTCGTCGAACACCTGCGTCATGCCCAGCTTGGTGCCCAAAATGCCTTGTCTAGCCATTTTCCTGGGTTCTCCTACTGGATGTTGACGTCGACGCTGGCCGGCAGGTCGATGCGCATCAGCGCGTCGACCGTCTTCGGCGTGGGGTCGAGAATGTCGATCAACCGCTTGTGGGTGCGCATCTCGAAATGTTCCCGCGAGTCCTTGTACTTGTGCGGGGACCGAATGACGCAGTACACGTTCTTCTCGGTCGGCAGCGGCACCGGGCCGACCACACTCGCTCCCGTCCGGGTGACCGTCTCGACGATCTTGCGCGCAGAGGCGTCAATCGCCTCATGGTCGTAGGCCTTGAGCCTGATGCGGATCTTTTGTCCCGCCACGCTTCTCCTACCTCACTACTAACGGGCCCTCGAAGGGCCTGGCTGTGCCGCCGCTGTTTACCTGTCTGTGGTTCACCGGCCCCCGCGGTCGGGTGTGTCGCCCGTACACGGATGGGGGACCGGACGCGCCCCGCGAGGGGCGCCAGTCGCATGCCAGGGCCAGGCGAACCCGGCTCAAGGCAACCCGAACAGTATGCCTCAGATCGGCGCGTGCTCCAAATCCCTGGTCAGACCGAACTTACCCGAGAGTAAGGTCGCGGTCGTGACGAGTTCTCCGACCTATCGCGCATGGCAGCAGCTCGACCGGGTGCCCGGCGGATCCCGGCTGTTCTCGCTGGCCGCCATGGCCCGAGTGCCCTACTTCGCCTCCATCCTCCCCCACGTCCGACGGATGGAGCCGGGCGTGGCCGAGGTGTCGGTGCCCAAGTGGTTCTTCCTCCACAACCACCTGGGAACGGTGCACGCGATCGCGTCGTGCAACGCGGCAGAGGCCGCGATGGGGATGTTGATGGAGGCGACGGTGCCGACGACGCACCGATGGATCCCGAAGTCGATGACCGTCGCCTATCTGCAGAAGGCGACGACGTCACTGCGCGCGACGGCGCGACTGGATCCGCTGGATTTCACCCAGATCACCGAGGGTGTCGAGCTCGTGATCCCGGTGAGCGTCGTCGACGACGACGGCGTCGAGGTGGTGCACGCCGACATCACCTGCTGGGTCACTCCCGCCTGAGCTAGGAGATGCCGTCCCAGAAGTCGCACTGGTGGGTGGCACGGAACGTGTCGGTCATGCGGCTGCCGTCGGGTTGCAGCGACATCACCCGGTTGCCGTCACCGAACGCGTCCCACCGCGGCTGACCGTCGGTGTCGGGCGACGCCTTCTTCACGAACGAGGCCCAGTAGTCGATCATCTGGTCGGCCAGCTTCTGCTGTGCGGGATCGAGCGGCAGCGCGGGCCCCACGTCGAAGAGATATCGCAGTTCCAGAGAGTGGCTCGCGCCAACGGGGAACGGCAGGGTCTTCAGCGGTTCGGGGGCAGGGGCGGCGCGGTCGTTGAACTCGTAGAAGTAGACCGGGTCGTCGCGGATCGCGCGCGCCAACCGGTCACCGAGACACGAGAAGACGCCGTCGGTGACGGCCGCGGAGTACGCGAGCGGAACGTCCGGGTAGGCCGACAACGGATAGCGCTCCTCGACGGCGCGGGCGTTGCGCCCGAACGCGCCGGTCAGCAGCCGCGGGTAATCCTGCGGCCCGTAGCGCACCCCGTCACGGAGGTACTGCATGCCGACGAACAGGGTGAACTCGTCGCGGGTGGTGCCGATCAGCACCGGAACCCGCTGCGCGTCGGGACCGCCGATCGCCCGCACGGGGTCCACCGGCAGTGCGGCCGAACCGGTGACCGGGCCACTGAGCTGGTCGTCCCCTATGCCGTAGAGCCACACCGGCTCACGCAGCGCGTCGGCGGGCAGCGACCTCAGGCATTGCGCGGCCGCGGCGGGGGCGGCGCACCCGCGATCGGCCGCGTAGGCGAGCGACCGGTCCTGCCCGGCCGGCAGCACCGCCTGCGCCTGGCACGGCCCGCTCTGGATGATGGCCGCGGAGAACAGGCCCCGCGAGCCGGGTGCGACGAGGTGATCGCAGACCGACATTCCGCCTGCGGACTCCCCCGCGATCGTCACGCGGTCGGGGTCACCGCCGAACGCGGCGATGTTGTCGCGGACCCATCGCAGCGCCGCTTGTTGATCGGCGAGGCCGTAGTTGCCGACCTGACCGGGCGGGCCCAACGCGGGGTGGGCCAGGAAGCCCAGGGCGCCGAGCCGGTAGTTGAGGGTGACGACGATGATGTCGCCGCGGGCGGCCAGCCGGTGTGCGTCGTAGATGCGGCCGCTGCCGTTGACGAATGCCCCGCCGTGAATCCACACCATCACCGGTCGCGGCTGTGACGCCGGCGCGGGCGGCGTCCAGACGTTGAGGCTCAGGCAGTCCTCGTCGGTTTGGCGGCCGAGCTCGAGGTCCCCGCCCAGGCTCTGCATGCAGCGCGGACCGAACGTCGTGGCGTTGCGGATGCCCGGCCACGGGGCCGGGGGTTGCGGATCGGCGAACCGCAGCGGCCCGACGGGCGGGGCGGCGTACGGGATGTCGGCGACCAGCCGGTGGTCCGGGGCGACGACGCCGCGCAGGGTGCCTGACGCGATCTGCACCACGGCCGGGTCGGCGGGTGGAGGGGGCGCGGCCTCGCTCTGTCCGTCACTGCGGACGCAGCCGGCCAGCAGCACCACCACCGACAGAAGGGCTGTGATGCCGGCGAGCAGCCGCGTCCATCGCACAGCCGCGAGCCTAGATGGCGACGATGATGGACAACTCGACGAGAGGACCCGACATGGCGATACGGCGGTTGGAGGCCGACCTGGTGACGATCGGCTTCGGCAAGGGGGCCAAGACGCTCGCGGCCGCACTCGGGGCCCGGGGTCGACGCGTCGTGATGATCGAACGGTCAGCCCAGATGTACGGCGGCACCTGCATCAACATCGGCTGCGTGCCCACCAAGTCGCTGGTGTTCCAGGCCGAGCACCTTCAGCAGACGGGGGCGGGCGACCCGCCCGATCCGGGGATCTACACCCACGCGGTGCGCGTGACGGCCGAACTGACCGCCGATCTGCGCGCCAAGAACTTCGCGATGCTGGACAGCCTGCCGACCGTCGACGTGCTCACCGGCTCCGCCTCGTTCGTCGACGCCCACACCGTGTCCATACAGACCTCCGACGGGGAGGTCATCGTGACCGGTGAGCACATCGTCATCGGCACCGGATCGGAACCCGTCGTGCCCGACATCCCCGGACTGAGCGGCAACGAGCGCGTCGTGACGAGCACGGACCTGCTCGTGACCGAGGATCTCCCCCGGCGGCTCGTGGTCCTCGGCGGCGGATACGTCGGCCTGGAGTTCGCGGCGATGTACGCCAGGTACGGCGCGGAAGTGACTGTCCTGGAACGACATTCGGCCATCCTGGGCCAGGAGGACGACGATGTCGTAGCCACGGCCGCCGACCTGCTGGCAGACGCCGGGGTGAAGATCGTCACCTCGGCGGCCGTGACGGCAGTCGACGGTGCGACCGTGCACTACGAGGTGGACGGGGTCTCGGCCCGTGCCGACGGTGACCGGATTCTCGTCGCACTCGGCCGCCGCCCGGTCACCACCGAACTCGGGCTGGACCGGGCCGGGGTCGACACCCGCGCCGACGGGTCCGTCGTCGTCGACGAACACCTGCGCACGAACCAGACCCACATCTTCGCCGTCGGCGACGTCAACGGCGGGCCTTAGTTCACCTACGTCTCACTCGACGACTACCGCGTGGTCCTCGACCAACTCGACGGGACGGGTCGGCGTAGCACCGCCGATCGGGTGGCGGTGCCCTACGTGTTGTTCATGACTCCGCCGCTCGCGCGTGTCGGACTGACCGAGCGCGCGGCCCGCGCCGACGGCCACCGCGTGAAGGTCGCTGCGCTGCCGGTGGCGGAGATGGCCACCGTGCCGCGCGCACGGATCGTCGGACAGCCCGAGGGCATGATGAAGGTCGTCGTCGACGCGGACACCGACCAGCTCCTGGGCGCCGCACTGCTCAGCCACGATTCGCACGAGGTCATCAACGTCGTCGCGCTCGCCATCCGCCACCGCATCACGGCGAGCCAACTGCGCGATGAGATCTACACGCACCCCTCGATGACCGAGGCGTTCAACCAGCTTCTCGGCGCGCTCACCTGATGTGCCGTGGTGAGTGGCGCCCGTCACATAGAATGCTGAATTGACAGGCGTCAAGCACCCCGAGGAGATGCGAATGAGCGACCCACGCACGATGGACGACGCAGCGAAAGTCCTGGCCGACCCGACGGCGTACGCCGACGACGCCCGGTTGCATGCGGCACTCGCTCATCTGCGCGCCAACGAGCCCGTGGCCTGGGTCGACAACCATCCCTACCGCCCGTTCTGGGCGATCACCAAGCACGCCGACATCATGGCCATCGAGCGCGCGAACGATCTGTGGCTCTCCGAGCCCCGCCCGCTGCTGGCCACCGCTGCCGCCGACGACTACATGGCCCAGCAGATGGAAGCCGGCATGGGTCTGCGCACGCTGATCCACATGGATGATCCGCACCATCGCAAGGTGCGCTCCATCGGCGCCGACTGGTTCCGCCCCAAGGCGATGCGCGATCTGAAGATCCGCGTCGACGAGTTGGCCAAGCGCTATGTCGACCGGATGCGCGACATCGGTCCCGAATGCGATTTCGTCACCGACATCGCGGTGCAATTCCCGCTGTACGTGATCATGTCCCTGCTCGGGTTACCCGAGGAGGACTACGGCCGCATGCACGCGCTGACCCAGGAGATGTTCGGCGGCGACGACGACGAGTACAAGCGCGGCGTCAGCCCCGAAGAGCAGATGGCGGTTCTGCTCGATTTCTTCACCTACTTCTCGACGCTGACCGCCTCGCGTCGGGAGACCCCGACCGACGACCTCGCCTCGGCGATCGCCAACGGCCGCATCGACGGCGAGCCCCTCTCCGACATCGACACCGCGTCCTACTACGTGATCGTCGCCAGCGCCGGCCACGACACCACCAAGGACGCGATCTCCGGCGGACTGCTCGCGCTGATCGAGAACCCGGGCGAGCTGGATCGGCTACGGAAGAACATGGATCTGATGCCGACGGCGGTCGAGGAGATGATCCGCTGGACCACGCCGGTCAAGGAGTTCATGCGGACCGCCGCCGAGGACACCACGGTGCGCGGGGTGCCGATCGCCCAGGGCGAATCGGTCTATCTGGCCTACGTCTCGGGCAACCGGGACGAGGAGATCTTCGACGAACCGTTCCGGTTCGACATCGCCCGCGACCCCAACCGGCACGTGTCCTTCGGCTACGGCGTGCACTTCTGTCTGGGCGCCGCCCTGGCCCGCATGGAGATGAACAGCCTGTTCACCGAGCTGGTCCCCCGGCTCGAGTCGATCGAACTCACCGGGGAGCCCGAGCTCGCCGCGACCACGTTCGTCGGCGGCCTCAAGCACCTGCCGATCCGCTACTCCGTGCGCTGACCGCGAGAAAGCCGTCGACTGCCGCGACAGCCGTTGCGCGGTAGTCGAATTCGGCGAGTGTGCTGATCCGGCCGAAGACCAGCGGACCGATCAGCAGCGCGAATGCGGTGGTCCGGTCGACGCGCCCGAGACGCTGCACGGCGTCGGGGCTGTCGAAGATCGCATCGAACGGCGCCGAGTACTGCTCGGCGATGCGCTCCCGCAACGAGCCCACCGCGCCGCCGGCGGTGGGCACCTCGGTGATGTCGGGCCCCAGCGACAGCCACGCCATGGCCGTCAGCAGCGTCGGCGCCTCCGCGATCGCATCGGCCCACTCCCCGACGACGGCGATCAGCCGCTCCCGCAGCGAGCCCTCGGCCGGCGGCATGGGCGGCGTCGGGATCAGGGTCATGAACGCCGCTGCGACAAGATCATTCGAGCTCGGGAAGTGCCGGTACAGGGTGGCGCGCGCGACGTTGGCATGCCGGGTGACCGCGTCGATCGTCACTGCGCTCGGGCCTCCCGAGCGCAGCAGGGCCGTCGCGGCCTCCATCAATCGCGCGCGCGAGCGGGCCGGCCTCGGGTCACCACCGCCGGCCGTCATGGCATGTCCTTCCGCTTCGATGGGTATGGGGGATGGATACAGAGACTATCGGTCTTCCACCGAGACTGTTAGTCTCGAAATCCCGGCGAGAGAGAATCCATGACAGATACGAGCACGCCGCCCGACCAGGATATCGACGCCGGGATCGCCGCCCTGTCTTCGTGGGGACGACGCTGGCTGCTCACCGTGACCAGCCTGGCCCTGCTGCTCGTGATGGGCTCGATGGTCGCCCTCAACGCCGCCCTGCCCGACATCGCCGTCGAGACTGCGGCCAATCAGGCGCAGCTGACATGGATCGTCGACAGCTACACCCTGGCGCTGGCCTGCCTGCTTCTGCCCGCCGGAGCCCTCGGCGATCGCTACGGCAGGCGCGGCGCGCTGCTGCTGGGCGTGGTGATCTTCGGACTCGCCTCGGCTGCACCGACAGTCTTCGACACCCCCGTTGCGCTGATCGCTGCGCGGGCCGCCGCCGGCGTCGGCGCGGCCTTCGTCATGCCCGCGACACTGTCGCTCCTGACGGCCGCGTTCCCGAAATCGGAACGAACCAAGGCTGTCGGGATCTGGGCCGGAGTGGCCGGATCCGGTGCTGTCGTGGGCTTTCTGGGCACCGGCCTTCTGCTGCGGCACTTCTCGTGGCAGTCCGTGTTCGTCGCACTCACCATCGCCGCAGCGGCGACTTTCGTTCTCGCGCTGACCATCGGCAGCTCCCGCGATCAGACGGCGACCCCGATCGACTGGGTGGGCGCCGCGCTGATCGGCGGTGCACTCGCGGTGTTCGTCGTGGCGGTGGTCGAGGCTCCGATACGGGGCTGGACCGACCCGCTGGTGCTCGGCGGGTTCGCCCTGGGAATCGTGCTGGCCGTCGCCTTCGCTGTCGTCCAGCTGCGCCGTCGCCACCCTCTTCTCGACGTCCGATTGTTCGCCAGGCCCGATTTCGCGACCGGCGCCTTCGGTATCACGTTCATGTTCCTCGCCATGTTCGGCTTCTTCTACCTCGCCATGCAGTTCCTGCAACTGGTGATGGGCTACTCCCCGCTGTCCACCGCATTCGCGCTGTCGCCACTGGTGGCGCCCGTCCTGGTGCTGAGTGCGACAGCGCATCTGTACCTGCCGAAGTTGGGCCTGCGGTGGACGGTCACGATCGGCCTGCTGCTGATCGCGGTCGGGTTGCTCTGCATGCGGTTGGCCGGTGCCGATGCGGTCTATCTCGACGTGATGTGGCCCATGCTGGTGATCGCCTCCGGCGTCGGCCTGTGTACCGCCCCCACGACGACGGCGATCATGAATGCCGTTCCCGACGACAAGCAGGGCGTGGCGTCGGCAGTCAACGACGCGACTCGCGAGGTCGGCGCCGCCGTGGGCATCGCCGTTGCCGGATCGATTCTGGCCGCCTCCTACCGCAACGCACTCGCCCCGCAGCTGTCGGCATTCCCGCCACAGGTCCGCGACACCGCCACCGACTCGCTGGCCTACGCGCTCACCCTGTCGGATCGCCTGGGCCCGCAGGGCGCCGCGCTGCGGGAGGCGGCACGCTCGGCGTTCGTGCAGGCCTCTGACCACGCACTGCTGGCACTCGCCGGGGTCATCGTCTTCGCCGCCGTTGTCGTCGCGGCGTGGGCGCCGGGTCGCGACGGCAGGCAGTTGTTCAGGAGATGAACTCGGCCGCGCGGTGCGCGGCCATCACGATCGTCGCGTGGGGTCCGCGGCTGGGGATGGCGGGCAGGATGGAACCGTCGACCACCCAGAGTCCGTCGACGCCGAGGACGCGGCACCGACTGTCGAGCACCGCGGCGGGATCTCCGTCGCGGCCCATTTTGGCGGTACCGCACAGATGCTGCGACGTGGCCCACGACGGCTCGGATTGCACTGTGCCACCGGCGATCTCGGTGGCAAGATCAGCACCCCGGCGCAGCAGCTCGACATCGGCGGGCGCGGTGTCGTACCTCTGCTCGATGCGCGGATCGACGAACGGGTCCGCCGACATCAGCGTCACGCGGCCCCGCGAAGCCGGCCTCATGAGGGTCACTCCCAGGTGGGGGTGGTCGGTCGGGTCGTCACGCCCATCGCTGGTCATTGCACCGAAACCCGCTGTGTAGGGCCGGATCTCGATACCGTCCTCGGTGGTCAGCACCGCCTCCAGCGGTGGTACGCCATGGGTGGCGGACCAACTGACGGGGAGCACCCACTCCGGGTGGTCGACCGTGTCGACGCCCACCGGGAGGTCGGCCACGACCCGCACCCCGACCGCACTCAGCGGGGCCGCGGGTCCGATGCCGGAGAGCATCAGCAGGTGCGCCGATCCGAGCGCGCCGGCGCTGACCACCACCCGGTCCGCATCGAGCACCGCCGGACCGTCCGGCCCGATGCACTCGGCACCGATCGCGCGAGGTCCGTCGAAGCGCAGGCGCAGCACCCGGGTGTCGGTGAGCACCGTCAGGTTGGGCCGGCCCATCGCCGGTTCGAGAAATGCGCCGCCGGGCCCGACCCGGGTGCCCCGGTCGATGTTCAGCGGCACGGCGCCCACGCCGGGTGGCACCGGCGCCTGCGGGCTCGATCCGTTCAGATCCTCCACCCAGGCGTATCCCGCGTCCTGCGCGGACCGGACGAACGACGCTGTGCACCCGTCGAACTCAGCGACCCGGCGAACGGTGATCGGGCCGCGGTCACCGTGCAGACCGCCGGGGAAATCGAGATCTCGCTCGATCGCGGTGAAATGCGGGAGTGCGTCGCGCCAACTCCAACCCGGCAGCGCCCAGCCGTCGAGGTCGGCCGGCAACGCCCGGCAGAAGTAACCGCCGTTGACAGCGCCGGATCCCCCCACGACGGCACCGCGCATGATCTGCGCCAGGCGGCGCGGCTCCTCGGTGAGCACCGCCGTGTACCGCCGCACCACCCCGCTCGCCTCGCCGAGCGGCAGGCGCAGCGCATCGGTGATCTGCCGCCGCACCCGGGGATCGGTCGGCGCCGGACCGGTCTCGACCACGGTGACCGTGGTGCGTTCGTCGGCCGAGAGCCGTTCCGCCAGTACGGAACCGGCGCTGCCTGCCCCGATGATCAGAACGTCGGCCAACGCGGACGTCAGGTTCTGATCTGCGGCTTGAGCGCGCCGGCGTGGCGCTCCCGGATCACCCCGGTCCACAGGCCGAGGCCATAGGCGATGTCGTCGAGTCGCTTGAGCAACAGGAAGGTCAGAATGCCGACCCGCTTGACGTCGTCGTCGGTGCCACTGTGTCCGCGGGTGGCCCAGTCGAAGACGCCGTCGAGGACCGCGGCCACCACGACCACCTGGCGGCAGCGCCGCGAGCACACCGCGGCCAGCATGGCCACCGGCCAGTAGTGCCGGCAGATCGCAGAGGCCAGCTGCAGCGCCGCCGACCACAGACCGTGAGCCGCCACGACGGCCACCTCCATGGGTTCGGTGCGAACACTGGCCAGCGACCTGGCGATTCGCCGGCCCGTGAACACGGCCACCGCCACCGACCCCAGGTACCCGAGCCGCGATCCCAGAGCGATCAGGAGCCAGACCACCAGGGTCCACCCCGAGATCACCAGCGGCGCCGTCTTACCCGGATGGCGAATCGACAGCGGTGCCGCCGACCCGCCGTAGAAAGACTTGCGCGCGAACCACTTTCGTAGTTCCACCCGGTGGTCGTGGGCCACCAGCGCGATCGGCTCGTAGCGCAGCCGGGCGCCGGCCTCGTTGAGCCGCCAGCACAGGTCGACGTCCTCACCGGAGGTCAACGTCTCGTCGAAGCCGCCGACGTCGAGCAGCGCGCTGCGCCGGCAGATGATCGCGGCGCTGGGCACGTAGGACACCGTGCCGAACGGCACCACCGGCGCCTCGCGCAAGCCGAGGTCCAGCGATGACCGGACGGCCTCGTACCGCGCGACGGCGCTGTCGGATGGTTGCAGCGCGACGATGCGCGGTGCGGCCAGCGCGACCGCGGGATCGCAGAAATGCCCGAGCAGTGCTTCGAGCCAGCCGCGTCGCGGCACGACATCGGAATCCAGGAAGGCCACGAAGTCGGTGTCACATGCCATCAGGCCGGCGTTGCGGGCCGCGGCGGGCCCGCGGTTGCGGTCCAGCCGCAGCAGTCGGACGTCACAGTGGGCGTCCCGGAAGTCGTTCTCGTGCAGAGGAACTGCCGATCCGTCGTCGACCACGACGACTTTCAGACCGCGCAGTGCGCTGAGAAGGCGCAGAAGTCCGGACGGGTTGTCCCGCACCGGGATCACGACGGTGACATCGCGGTGAGACGGACCGCTCAGCGGGCGCGGATGAGCGACCGTGGCGTCGAGCAGGGTGCGCGCCAGCTGAGCACTGACCGCGTCGTGCACCTCGAGCCGGCCACCGTTGAGCATGGTCTGTGCGGCAGGCGCCAGCCGCAACAAGCGAGTCGGCGAGCCACCCAGGAGCGCCGCGCCCTCCCCCAGCACGCGCACGCGCCGATCGACTTGGACAGCGAAACCGTCGGGCAATCGCTGTCCCGTCACCTCAACATCCCCTCGCCGTCAGGTGCCCAGCGAGTGATCCGGTCAACCCCGGCGTCGACCATTCCAGCAAAGATCCTGCCCCCTTCTTCCGCCGTCGCCGTCGTCGGATCACCCAAGATACCCAGCGAACTGACGGCGGCCACCCCCCCTTGGCGCATCTGCGGCATCAACTCTGCCAGCGATGCCCGGTTTCCCGGTACCCGCAGATCCTCTCGCACTAAACCAGGTGAAATATGTAGCAATACAGATGTTTCCGTGTGGCCGGCGTGCGCGTCGCCGCCGGGCGTCACACACGCGCACCACGCGACGTCGCGGCCCTCGTAACGCAGCAGTGCGACGGCTTCCCGGAGTGCGGTGACGTTGCCCCCGTGACCGTTGACGAACACGACACGCGGAGTCCACCGACACGCCGATCGGGCGAACTCGACGAGAAGTTTTGTCAGAGCCGGTGTGCCAATGGAGACCGTTCCGGCGAATCCCTCGTGCTCACCGCTGGCGCCGTAGGCGATCGCGGGAGCAACCAGCCATGGTCCGGGTAACCGGTTGACGAGCGCGTCAGCCACGGCGGCCGCAATGCGGGTATCGGTGTCGAGCGGCAGATGAGGGCCGTGCTGCTCGGTGGATCCGACGGGGACGACGAGCGCGGACGCGGACTCCTGCAGTTGTCTCGACGTCGAGTTCCCGAGCTCGTGGGGTGAAGCCACGCGAGCATGGTAGGCCGAATTCACCTGCCGTGCGCCAGTTGTTGGCGCATGCGTGGCAAGAGATTTCCGCGATCGATCAGGGCATCACCTCGCGCCCCGTCCGTCACACCCCCAGTGTGCGAGTGAAACCCTCGGGAATCAGTACGTCGTCGCGGGTCAGGTCGTGGATCGACGACTTCCCCAGGCCCATCAACGCGGAGTCGATGCCGCCGCGCATGATGTCGAGGACGTTCTCCACACCGGCCTGCCCGTTGGCCGCCAGACCCCACAGATAGGCCCGCCCGATCATGACGGCCCGAGCCCCCAGAGCAACGGCCTTGACGACGTCGCTACCCCGCCGGATCCCGCCGTCCAGCAAAACCTCGACCTGGTCACCGACAGCGTCGGCGATCGCGGGGAGGCAGCGGATCGCGGCGGGCGTGCCGTCGAGGTTGTTGCCGCCGTGGTTGGACACCGTGAGAGCCGAAACGCCCGCATCGACAGCACGTTTGGCGTCGTCGACGCGCACGGTGCCCTTGAGCAGGAAGGGCCCGCCCCACTGTTCGCGCAGCCAGGCGACGTCCTCCCAGGTGGGGGGCGGGGTGCCCATCCACTGTCCGTAGGCCTCGAAGAACGTCGGGCCGGTCTCGCCGCGGCGGCCCTGGTTGGGAACGCGCAGGTCAGGGGGCCGCAGATGCTTGGCGAAGCTGTAGAACCAACGCGGCTTGGTCATGACCTCCGGAGACATCCGGATCATGGTCTTCAGGTCCATCCGCTCCGGGATCTTGGGGCTGCCCCAGTCCCGGCCGTGGGCGAAACTCCAGTCAGTGGTCAAGATGAGGCCCTTGGCGCCGGCGGCGCGGGCCCGCTCCATGCGGGCGAGGATCTCGTCGCGGCTGCCGAGCCAGTAGATCTGGAAGAAGATCTTGTCGTTGACCGCCGTCACCTCTTCCATGGGCTTGCTCGCGAAAGACGACAGACCCATGGCGGTGCCCCGGGCAGCGGCGGCGCGTGCGACGGCCACCTCACCGTCGGGATCGATCGCCTGCACCCCGGTCGGCGAGATGATCACCGGCAGCGAAATGTCCTGTCCCATCACGGTTGTCGCCATGTCGCGCTTCTCGGTGGCGCCGATGACGTGCGGCGCGAAGCCGAGTTCGGAGAAGGATTCGACGTTGGCGCCGACCGTCACCCCCTTCTCACTGGCGGAGATCAGCGACGAGTAAGCCGATTTCGGCAGACGCTTCTTGGCCCGCTGCTGGGCGATGGCGACAGTTTCGAACCAGGTATCACGAGCCATGATGAGCTAGACCGGACTTTCGTTGCAGAACTTCTTCGGAGGGGCGCTCAGCAGGGTGAGCGGAATGGGGCCCTTGGGGGTGCGGCCGCCGCTGCGGGAGTGGTCGACGCTGGACTTCGGCTTGGTCCGATCCGCGGCGAGGGCGGGTTCGCCGTAGCCCTGCACGCATTCGGGGTCGGGGCCGTCCAGAGGAAGACCGGTGAAGAACTTCGCGGCCATGCAGCCGCCGCGGCAGGCGTCGTAGTGCCCGCAGCTGCCACACGCGCCGGCCGACTGCGGCTCCCGGAGCTCACGGAAGAGCTCGGAGTTCTGCCACACACTCTGGAAACCGTTGCCGGTCAGGATGTTTCCGGCCAGGAACTGGTCGTGGATGGCGAACGGGCAGGCGTAGACGTCGCCGACCGGATCGATCAGGCAGACCACGCGGCCGGCACCGCAGAGGTTCAGCCCGGCAAGCGCGCCGGGCTCGCCGAGCCCGGACAGGTGGAAGAACGAATCGCCGGTGAGCACGCGTTCGCCGTGAGCGACCAGCCAGTCGTAGAGCTGGACCTGCTGCGCGGCGGTGGGGTGCAGCTCGTCCCAGACGTCGGCCCCGCGGCCCGACGGACGCAGCCGGGTGATGCGCAGCGTGGCGCCGTAGGAGTCGGCCAGAGCTTTGAACTCGTCGAGCTGGTCGACGTTGTGACGGGTCACGACGACGGAGATCTTGGCGTCGGTGAAGCCTGCCGCACGCAGGTTCTCCAGCGCGCGGGTAGCCATGGCGAAGCTGCCTGGGCCGCGGACCGCGTCGTTGACCTCGGCGGTCGCGCCGTCCAGCGAGATCTGCACGTCGACGTAGTCGCTGGCAGCCAGCTTCGCGGCCACCTCTTCGGTGATGCGCACGCCGTTGGTGGAAAACTTGACCCCGACATGGTGGGCGGTGGCGTAGTCGACGAGCTCCCAGAAATCCGACCGCACCGTCGGCTCACCGCCACCGATGTTGACGTAGAAGACCTGCATGCGCTCGAGCTCGTCGATGATGTCCTTGCACTGCTGGGTGGTCAGCTCGCGGGGATCGCGCTTGCCCGACGAGGACAGGCAGTGCACGCAGGACAGGTTGCAGGCGTAGGTGAGTTCCCACGTCAGGCAGATCGGGGCGTCGAGGCCACGTTCGAACTGGTCGACGAGCCGGGGCACGGGTGCGGTGACGGTCATCGGTCTTCTCCTGCGATGAGCATGTTCGACGAGACCAGCACACCCATGGCGTGCAGGTACGGCGTCAGTTGGTTGTCTTCGAGTCCTGCTGCGCGACAAGCGGATCGAACGTCGGGGTGATCAGACAGCGAGTTGATCACCTCGACGATCGTCCGGTTCTTCAGGAACGACAGCTTGCGGGTCCCGAAGTGGTAGAGCAGCGCGCCGAACGGCTCGGGCCGGACGGCCACCTGCGGATGCAGCCGCCAGCGCTGGTCCGGATCGAAAGTCGGCGCGGTCATGATCAGTAGACCCCGCACATCCCGTCGATGGAGACCTCTTCGACCAGGCTCTCGGTGACCAGTTCGTCGTTCTCGGTGTGCTGACTCGGCTCCATGGCGCTGCCTTTCTGTTCGGTGGGGCTCGACTTTTGTGACGCAGATCGCAACAATAAGGCACCGGGTGCCGAAATGGAAGAGGGGTGCCGATGCCAACCGAGAAGGCACGTGTCGGCCGTCGCCGGTCGACCAGCTGGGAGCACATCAGTGCGGTCGCGATCGACCTGTTCACCGAGCGTGGTTTCGACGACGTCAGCGTCGACGACGTCGCGACGGCCGCGGGGATCGCCCGCCGGACCCTGTTCCGGTACTACCCGTCGAAGAACGCCCTGCCGTGGGGTGACTTCGACGCTCACCTCGGTCTGATGCAGGGACTGCTGGCCGCCACCGATCCCGCCGCCCCGATTCACGAGGCGCTGCGCGAGGCACTCCTGGCGTTCAACGACTTCGACGATGCGGACCGACATCGGCAACGAATGCGGTTGATTCTGGAAACCGAAGCGCTGCAGGCGTATTCGATGACGATGTATGCGGGCTGGCGGGCGGTGGTCGCCTCGTATGTCGCGCGGCGCCTGCAGGTGTCCCCGACTGACCTCGTCCCGCAGACGGTGGCCTGGACGATGCTGGCAGTGGCGCTGACGGCTTACGAACAGTGGCTCGCCGACGAGTCGGTGTCACTTGCCGCCGCGCTGGGCGGCGCCTTCGACCTGTTGGCCGGCGGTCTCGCGGGCCTGGACGCTCAGAACGGGGGCTGACCCTCGCTGCCGTACCGCGGAGTCGCCATTGCTGCACGAATCTTGCGGTTCTGCGCGCGTTCGGCTTTCACGCGTGCGGCAACCTCGGCGCTGCGTGGGCGGCGCCGGGTGGGCATCTTGGCGGTTCGCGCCGCATCGTCCGGCGGCACGGGCGGAGGCGGTGGAAGCTCGGCCGTTGCCGCCGGGAACTGCGGGAAGAACAGCGTGCTGCCGGGATTGGTCGTGTGAGTGCGACCGCCGGGCGCGGTGAACGTCACTGCACCGTCGGCTGTTTGTACCTCGGTCCAGCCGTCGGGGCCGAAGCAGAACGTCTTCATGAGGTGATGCGTTCGGCACTTGCAATTTAGGTTCGACGGGTGCGTCGGCCCGTACGGCCACGGCACACAATGATCGATGTCGCACCGATCGGCGGGCACGTCGCAGCCGGGGAAGCGGCAGAACATGTCGCGGAGTCGGATGAACTGAGCGAGCCGGGCAGAGGGACGATAGTTCGGTTCAGGATCTGGCCCAGGTATCCACAGCGGCCGTACCTTCGCGCCGCCGCTGATGGCGTCGGCCAGCGCAACAGCCGGCATGACCTTCAGTCCGGGCAGCAGCGCCACTCCGGTGTCGCTCAAAGAGCGAGGCGCACAATCTGTTTCGCTTTCGCGAGCATGGTCTACCGACTCGTCGAACTCCGCGGCGGCCGGTTTTCCGGAGGCCTGCTCCTCTGAGGCGGGCTTTGTCGCGGCGTCGACCGTCGCATCGAGACCAACGTCTACCGACTCGTCGAACTCTGCGGCGCCGGATTTCCTGGGAGCCTGCTCCGTTGAGGCGGGCTTTGTCGCGGCGTCGACCGTCGCATCGAGACCAACGTCTACCGACTCGTCGAACTCTGCGGCGCCGGATTTCCCGGAGGCCTGCTCCGTTAAGGCGGGCTTTGTCGCGGCGTCGACCGTCGCATCGAGACCAACGTCTGACTGCTCCCCGGCGGCCTGCTGCGGTGACGCCGAGTGCTGCGGCGAGTCCTCCTTGGTCGCGGCGTCGACCGCCGCCTGATCAGCGATCACGTGAACCACTACATGCGATGCCGGCGCGGGTGCGTCAGCCTTCGGGCACGCCGGCGACCCGCAGCGGCAGGGCAGATGCTGTCGGCCGTTGAGCAGCGCGCCCGCGGCATCGGAACGGCGCTCCCCCACGCTGCGCGGATCGTTCTCGCAGACGCCGTTGATCATCGCGATGATGCGCCGCTCGGCCGCAATACCATCGGCAGCCATCAAACGGCCCCACGCCGACATGGTCTCCGCGCCGTCCTCGTGCGCCCCGACCTTGAAGTCACGCTCCTGCACAACATCTTTGGCCAACCGCACCGCGTCGGGGTCATAGCGTTCGATCAGAGCGTTGACGGCCCCGGTCAGCTTCTCCTCCGACAAGGCCCCCCACGACACCGCGCGCTCGGCGAGCGCCGCATCGATCTCGGCCAGCACCCGGTCGTCGTCGACCAGGTGCGTCCGCCACGTCAGTTCGCTGATCACGCGGATACTGATCCGCCCCTGGCAGAACAGCTCCGCGACCCGGGGCAGGCGGTCCCGCAACGCCATCGCGATGCGCATCTGGCTCGATGCGCGCCGCTGCCCGATGGTGAGAGCAGCGCCGATCCGCGCCGCGGTCAGAGCCCACAGATCGAACGTCCAGCGCGCGCGGTCGTCGTCGTCACCGACACTGCGGCGCGTCAATTCGGCGATGGCGGCCAACCGCCGCGCGCACGCCTGGCCCTCCTCGACCGCCGCCTGTTCGATCGCGCCCACCAGCGCCTCATCGGCGACATCGGCGAACATGTGTTCGAACATGACTCGAGTATGGCCCCTCACGCCGACGACCGAGCACGCCGAGAGCGCCCAGGACCGCCGCCTGTGGATGAATCTCGATGTGGGGATAACTCCGGCAAAACTGAGGCCCACCGAACAATCATGTGCTATTCCAAAACCATGGTGACGCGACTGCACCATGGGCGTCGAACGTGGCTGGTCACTCTCGCGCTGCTCGCCGTCGTCCCGGTGCTCTACTGCTCGATGTTCCTGCCCCGCGACGTGAACACCTGGCTCATTCGCGAGGAGCGCCCCATCGAACTCCTCGGCGTGGTCGGGCTTCTCGCCTGTTGCGTGGCCTGCGTGGCGCTGTGGCGCGCCACCCGCGGCGACCCGCAATGGCCGCGGCTGCGACGGGTGGCACTGCTCGGATTCGCGGCACTGCTGTTCTTCGGCGCCGGCGAAGAAGAGAGCTGGGGTCAACGCCTGCTCGGTATCGAGACGCCGAGCTCATACAAACAGATCAACGAGCAGGGCGAGACCAACCTGCACAACCTCTCGCTGTTCGACCACATCAACTCCGAGACTCTGTTCTCGCTGCTGTGGTTCACCCTCGGCGTGCTCGTGCCGGTACTGGCTCTGCTACCCGGACCCCGGCGGGTCTGCGAGCGCATCCTGCCGATCCTGCCGGTGCCCCTGGCGTGTGTCTTCGTCACCAATCAGGTGGTCTTCTGGGGGTTCGACGCTCTGTTCGCCCACAACCCCACGTGGTACGACTCGGAGTATCCCGCGGTCTACACCCTGGTCGAGATCAAGGAGACCGTCGCCGAGCTCGCCCTGGGATGAGGATTCAGCCTTCTCGCACTGCACTATCGCCGAGCAGATCGCTGATCGGTGCGCCCGCAGCGATCTTCGCCCGCACCTTCATGACCTTTCCGGGCATGCCGCCGCCGACGACGCCCACGACGACACCGTCGCGCTCGTAGTAGGCCAGGAACTTGCGGCCATCGTCCTCGACCACGTGCACGACATCGGTGGCCTCGGGCTCACCCAGGGCCTGGATCTTCACGTCGTACTGGTCGCTCCAGAAGTACGGGACGGAGACCGCGGCGGGCGCGTCCTCACCCAGCAGTGCGGGTACCAGAGCCCGCGCCTGATCGGCGACATTGCTCCAATGCTCGACTCGCACTTGACCTTTGGTCTCATCACGCCAGGACGCGACGTCTCCGATGGCCCAGACGTGCGGCGCACTGGCGCGGCCGACGTGATCGCACACCACGCCGTTGTCCACCGTGATGCCGCTGCCCTCGAGCCAGTCGGTGGCCGGATGGGAGCCGATGCCCACGACCACGAGGTCGGCGTCGATCTGCTGACCGTCCGACAGGGTCACCGAGCGCACCCGGGCATCCCCGGCCACGGAATCGACCCCGACGCCGCACCGCACGTCCACGCCCTCGGCCTTGTGCAACCGCGTCACCAGGGCGCCGATCTGCTCGCCCAGCACCGACGCCAGCGGGGCCGGTTGAGGTTCGACGAGTACCACGTCGACACCCAGCTTGCGCAGGCTCGCCGCGACCTCACAGCCGATGAAGCCCGCACCGATGACCACCGCGCGACGCGCGTCCGCCGCCTCACGCCGCAACGCGAGGCTCTCGTCGACATTGCGCAGCACATGGATGCCGGCCAGGTCAGGGAACGACCGAATCCGCCTGGGCACCAGACCCGTCGCGATCACCAGCTCGTCGTAGCCGAGCTGTGAACCGTCGGCCAGCGTCACCGTCTGCGCCGCAGTGTCCACCGAGCGTGCACCGTTGCGGAGAACGAGCGTGATGTCCTTCTCCGCGTAGAAGTCGGCAGGCTTCAGCGTCGTCTCGTCGAGCTCGGCCCGCAGCACCTCCTTGGACAGAGGCGGCCGGTCGTAGGGCAGGTGCTCCTCGTCGCTGACGATGGTCACCGGCCCCGCATACTCCGCCCGGCGCAGCTGCTCAGCCGTGCGAGCGGCAGCCAGACCGCCTCCGACGATCACGACACCAGAAGTGCTCATCAGGGTTTTCTACCGCATCATCGACAGCAGGTGAGCGCCACCCTCAGCTCAGGGCCCGCTCGATGATGTTCGACAGGACGACGATGCTCTCGCTGCGTTCGATGTCGGCACTGGACCGGATGCGCTCGAGCGCCTCTTCGAGATGACGCATGTCGCGGGCCAGAACGTGCAGCATGGCGTCGGCCGTGCCCGTGACCGTGGCCGCACTGACCACCTCGGGGATGTCCTGCCACGCGGCGCGCAGCTGGTCCGGCGCGATCGTGCCGTGGCAGAACACCTGCACGTAGGCCTCGGTCGTCCAGCCGAGCGCGGTGCGATCGACGACGGTGGTGAAGGTGCGGATCACCCCGCTGTCCAGCATGCGGTCGACACGTCGTTTGACCGCGGGCGCCGAGAGGTTCACACGCTGACCGATCTCGGCGAACGTCGCACGGGCATTGTCGGCCAGCTCCGCGAGGATCTGTTCGTCGGTCTCGTCCAACCGCTCAGCCACCGATTCACCTCCTCACGCAACAAAACGCCGCCGATACGAGTTTGGCACAACAGACAGCGCATAGACACGCAACATCTGAAGATTGATTGCGTCAGCCACCGCGAAATATCGTGCAGTCATGACGATGGACATCGCCGACAGTGCGATCCCACGGGCCCAGACCCGGCCTCACACCCGGCCTCACGAGAAGGCCGACCGCACCGCCCGGCACCGCCGCTTCGTGATGATCCGCCCCACCCACTTCGCCGTCGACTACGTCATCAACCCATGGATGGACCTGTCCACGCCCGTCGACACCGCACGCGCCGTTGCGCAGTGGGAAACGTTGCGGCAGGCCTACATAGACCTCGGTCACACCGTCGACGAGGTCCATCCGGCGCCCGGCCTCCCCGACATGGTCTACGCCGCCAACGGCGCCATGGCGGTCGGCGGGCGCGCTGTCGTGGCGCGCTTCGCCCACGCCGAACGCGCCGGCGAGGCACCGGCACACGCGGCCTGGATGCTCGATCACGGCTTCGTCAGCGTCCAGACCCGGCACACCAACGAAGGCCAGGGCGATCTGCTGCTCGTCGGGTCGACGATCCTCGCCGGCTACGGATTCCGCACCGATCGACGGGCCCACCAAGAGGTTGCCGACCATCTGCAGGTCCCGCTCGTCAGCCTGGAACTGGTCGACCCGCGGTTCTACCATCTCGACACCGCGCTGGCCGTTCTCGATGACACGAGCATCGCGTACTACCCGCCCGCGTTCGCCGACCACTCGCTGGCCACGCTGCGCAGGCTCTACCCCCACGCCATCGAAGTCGCCAGCGCCGACGCCTACGCGCTGGGCCTCAACGTCGTCTCAGACGGCCTCAACGTCGTGATGCCCGCCGCCGCGACCGGCTTCGCCGACCAATTGCGCCAGCACGGATTCCGGCCGGTGGGCGTCGATCTGTCCGAGTTGCTCAAGGGCGGCGGCTCGGTGAAATGCTGCACGCTGGAGGTTCATTCATGACCGCGATGCATGCCCCCACCCGCACCGAGGACGCCATTGCGCTCGACAGCCGCAATGTCGCGCACAATTACGCGCCGCTACCCGTCGTTGCCGCACACGCTGACGGCGCCTGGATCACCGATGTCGAGGGCAGGCGCTACCTGGACTGTCTGGCTGCGTACTCGGCGGTGAACTTCGGCCACCGCCACCCTGACATCATCGCCGCCGCACACGCCCAACTGGACCGGGTGACGCTGGTGAGCCGCGCTTTTCACGCCGAGCCTCTCGCGCCGTTCTGCGCCGCGCTGGCCGGACTGTGCGGCAAGGACATGGTGCTGCCGATGAACAGCGGCGCCGAAGCCGTCGAAAGCGGCATCAAAGTCGCCCGCAAATGGGGCCACGACGTCAAAGGCGTACCCGCGGACACGTCGAACATCATCGTCGCGCACAACAACTTCCACGGTCGCACCACGACGATCATCAGCTTCTCCGACGACGAGACGGCGCGGCGCGGGTTCGGTCCGTACACCCCCGGCTTCCGGTCCGTCCCGTTCGGTGACGCCGACGCCCTGGCCGCGGCGATCGACGACCACACCGTCGCTGTTCTGCTCGAGCCGATTCAAGGCGAGGCCGGCATCATCGTGCCGCCCGACGACTACCTGCCGCGGGTACGAGCGCTGTGCACCGAACGTGGCGTGCTGATGATCGCCGACGAGATCCAGTCCGGCCTGGCCCGCACCGGCGCGACGTTCGCCTGCGACCACTGGGGAGTCGCGCCCGACGTCTACCTGCTGGGCAAGGCACTCGGCGGCGGGGTGGTGCCGCTGTCGGCTGTGGTCGCCGACCGTGACGTGCTGGGTGTGCTGCACCCGGGCGAGCACGGGTCGACGTTCGGAGGCAACCCGTTGGCCGCCGCGATCGGCCACACCGTGGTGAAGCTGCTCGCGACCGGCGAATTCCAGCGTCGCGCAGCCGAACTCGGCGCAGTGCTGCATGCCCGGCTGGACGACCTGCTCGGCCGCGGCGTGCTGAGCGTGCGTGGCAAGGGGCTGTGGGCCGGGGTGGACATCGACCCGGTGCACGGCACCGGAAAGCAGATCAGCCTGCGGCTGGCCGAGCGCGGCGTGCTGGTCAAGGACACCCACGGTTCGACGCTGCGCTTCGCGCCACCGATCGTCGTCACCGAGGACGAGATCGCCTGGGCCATACAACAATTGGCCGAGGTGCTGGCCTAGTACTTGGCCGTGCCCCGGTCGACGGCGATCTGCGAGCCGGAGATGGTCGCCGACCCGTCGCCGGCCAGCCACGCGACCACGTCGGACACCTCCTCGGGAGTCATGAACTCCTTGAGACCCTTCTTGCCGTCGTGGTTCACCGGGTGATACGGCATCGGCGAAAAGCTGTGCAGGAAGGCGGGATATTTCCCGAAGATCTCCATCATCGCCTCCGGCTGCACCATCGGCGTGTCGATCGAATACGGATGGATCGAGTTCACCCGGATGCCGAACTCACCGGCTTCGATCGCGAGCGCGTTCGTCAGCGCCACCAGACCGTGCTTGGACGCCGCATAGTGGGCATTGCCCGGGGTCGCCTTCGTGCCGGCCGACGAGCTGACGACGATGATCGACCCGCCGTTGCCCGCCTCGATCATCGCCGGCACCGCAGCCTTGATGGTGCGCCACGTCCCATTGAGGTTGACGTCGATGACGGTGTCCCACTGCTCTTCCGACATCTCCCAGATCCGGCCCCAGCTGAGAATGCCCGCATTGGCCACCACGATGTCGAGCCTGCCGAACTGCTCGATACCGTCAGCGACCAGCTGCTGTTGCGCGGCGAGATCCCGGATGTCGACCTCGCGGGTCAGCACCTTGCGGCCGGCCTCTTCCACCAGCCGCGCGGTCTCGGCGAGATCCTCGGCAGTGGGCATCGGGTAGGTGACGGTGTCGGTGACCGCCTTGCAGACGTCGATCGCGATGATGTCGGCGCCCTCAGCGGCCAACCTGACGGCATGCGCACGGCCCTGCCCACGCGCGGCCCCGGTGATGAGCGCAACGCGCCCTTCCAGTGATGTCACCGGCTCAGGCTAACAGCAGAACTAGAACGCGTTCTAGTCCCTAGAGCTCGGCGATGATCTGCTGCCGTTTGGCGGTGTACTCGGCCTCGCTGATGGCGCCGGTCGCACGCAACGTCTCGAGTTCCTGGAGCCGCTGCGCGACGGTAGGCGCGGCGGGCGCCATGGGTTGAGCGGCCGGGGTGACCGGCACGGGCGGCGGCGCCTGCTGCGCGGCCGCCCGCCTCACGATGGCCTGCACCTGCTGACGCGCGGCAGGATTGGACCGCAGGTCGACCATGCTGTCGGTGCCGATCCCGTTGGCCTTGAGTACCTGCATGATCTCCATCAGCGGCTCTACCTGGCCGGTCAGGTCATAGGTCCGGTTGTCTTCGGCGATCGAGAACGTCGCCGGCATCAGGCCACTGATCAGGGCGCTTCGCTCCCAGTCGATCTGGTAATCGTTGGTGACCGGATCGACCAGCACCACGAGGTGGCGACTCATGATCATCGGCTGCCGACCCATCGACGCGACCACCTTGTCCTGGGTGGAGAACGGCGTGATCCCCGGCCCGGAGACCCGCAGATCCAGCTTGACCAGGGGCTGTTCGTTGATGCGGGTGTTCGTCTCGTGAATCCCGACGACCTGCGCCAGCGCCAGTACCCCGCTGGCCTCAAGCTCCTGGGTCTTGGCCGCAGCCCGAGCGCCGAAGCCGGTGATACCCAGCGCGATCAGAATGTCGACCGCGGTGATGAGCAGGCCTCCCCAGAACATCCAGCTCATCATCGGGTCGCGGCCCGAGACGAAATAGATCACCAGGAAGATCGGCCCGACGATGCCGCAGAGCAGCACGAATGCCTGGACCTTCAGATAGCGCCAGAATGTCGACACGGGTCAGATTATGACCCGATCGTTCACGCTCCGGGCGGGACCTGAACAGGATTGGCGTCGGGAACCGGGACGGGACGCTGCTGCACCAGCCGGTACAGCGGCGCCACCCAGGCGTCGACCGACGACTGCGAACGCGCGTAGCTCGTGTGGACCGCCACCGCGGCCGGGTTCTCGGCGTCCTCGGCGTCGGGGTCATAGTCGCAGACCGCATCCCCGAGATCGCAGACGCTGATCGTGCGGGCACCCATCACCGGGGTCAGCGGAGCCGGCGCATGGGCCAGGATCGGCCAGTCCTGCGCGACACCCTTGCCACGTCCCGGTATCGAGCTGACCGAACCCAGGTTCAGCGTCGGATCCGCAGGCAGGCGATCGCCGTCGGCGACCAGCAGGGCGGCGGCGAGGTTGGGGCTGGGTTCCAGTGCGGCCAGATTGCGGTGCACGACCATCGCGCCCTGCGAATAGCCGGCGAGCACCACCTGCGTCGTCGGGCACTGTGCGACGAACGCGGCGTACTGCGCGCCGAGCGCGGTCGCGCCGGTGTCGACGCTGCCCATGAAGCCAAGCCACTCCATCGCACCGCCATCGGCGGGCACGGGAACAGCCGGGTAGTTGACGGCCTCGGCGGTGATCGTGCGACCGCTCTGCTGGACGAGCTGGGCGAAGTCACGGTACGAGGAGTTCACGACGCGGCCCATGCCGTCGTCGGCGGCGATGTCGGCGGGAGTGCGCTCACCGGACCCGGCGGCACCAATCCAGTGCACGTCAGGACATCCCGGCTGCGCCGAGGCAGTGCCGGCGGACAGACCGATCATCGCGGCGCCGCCGACGAGCGCGGCGGCGGCTGCTGCAGCAACAGAACGAATACTCAAGAAACCGATCCCAACCTTCGACCAGAAAGTGAAGGCGGCGGACCCCTCGACCGCCGCCGTGAAGTACATCGTCACCGGGCGTCGAAGCGTTACGGCTGGTGGAGACACAAAAGTGGCGCCCACCCTTTCGGGTGAGCGCCACCTTCGAAGCTAGTGAACCTAGATCACTTGATGATCTTGGACACGCGGCCGGCGCCGACGGTACGGCCGCCCTCGCGGATCGCGAAGCGCAGGCCCTCGTCCATGGCGACGGGCTGGATCAGCTTGACGGAGATGTCGGTGTTGTCACCGGGCATCACCATCTCGGTGCCCTCGGGCAGGGTCACCACGCCGGTCACGTCCGTGGTCCGGAAGTAGAACTGCGGACGGTAGTTGTTGAAGAACGGCGTGTGGCGGCCACCCTCGTCCTTGGACAGGATGTAGACGCTGCCCTCGAACTCGGTGTGCGGGGTGGTCGTGCCGGGCTTGACGATGACCTGGCCGCGCTCGACGTCCTCGCGCTTGATGCCACGAACCAGCAGACCGACGTTGTCGCCGGCCTGGCCCTGGTCGAGCAGCTTGCGGAACATCTCGACACCGGTGACGGTGGTCTTGGTGACGCCCGGGCGAATGCCGACGATCTCGACTTCCTCGTTCACGTTGATCACGCCGCGCTCCACACGACCGGTGACCACGGTGCCGCGGCCGGTGATGGTGAAGACGTCCTCGACGGGCATCAGGAACGGCTTGTCGGTCTCGCGGACCGGGTCCGGGATCGACTCGTCGACGGCCTCCATGAGCTCCTGGACCGACTTGACCCACTTCTCGTCACCCTCGAGCGCCTTGAGCGCCGAGACGCGCACGACCGGGGCGTCCTCGTCGAAGTCCTGGGCGGCCAGCAGTTCGCGGACCTCCATCTCGACGAGCTCGAGGAGTTCCTCGTCGTCGACCATATCGGACTTGTTCAGCGCGACCAGGATGTAGGGCACGCCGACCTGACGGGCGAGCAGCACGTGCTCGCGAGTCTGCGGCATCGGGCCGTCGGTGGCGGCGACCACGAGGATGGCGCCGTCCATCTGCGCGGCACCGGTGATCATGTTCTTGATGTAGTCAGCGTGACCGGGGGCGTCGACGTGCGCGTAGTGACGCTTCTCGGTCTGGTACTCCACGTGGGAGATGTTGATCGTGATACCGCGCTGACGCTCCTCGGGCGCATTGTCGATCTGGTCGAATGCGCGCGACTCGTTCAAATCGGGGTACTGGTCGTGCAGCACCTTGGTGATTGCTGCGGTCAGCGTGGTCTTGCCGTGGTCAACGTGACCGATGGTCCCGATGTTGACGTGCGGCTTCGTCCGCTCGAACTTCGCCTTCGCCACTTCTGTGTCCTCCTGGACTTGTTGGTGCTCTTACTTAAGCAGTTGATGTGTTCAGTTGTGCGGTCCTCGCGAGAGGCTACCGGTTACTGCCCGGTGGCCTTCGCGATGATCTCCTTCGACACGGCCGCCGGAACTTCAGCGTACGAATCGAACACCATGGAATAGTTCGCCCGGCCCTGGGTCTTCGACCGCAGGTCTCCGACGTAGCCGAACATCTCCGACAGCGGCACGTGCGCCTTGACGACGCGTGCACCGCTTCGCTCCTCCATGGCCTGGATCTGACCACGGCGAGAGTTGAGGTCGCCGATCACTTCACCCATGTAGTCCTCGGGTGTCGTGACCTCGACGGCCATCACGGGTTCCAGGATGACCGGCTGCGCCTGCGCGGCGGCCTTCTTCATGACCTGGGAACCGGCGACCTTGAACGCCATTTCCGACGAGTCGACCTCGTGGTAGGCGCCGTCGAGCAGCGTCAGCTTGACGTTGACCAACGGGTAACCGGCGAGCACGCCGTACTGCATGGCGTCCTGTGCACCGGCGTCCACCGAAGGGATGTATTCGCGGGGAATGCGTCCGCCGGTGACCTTGCTCTCGAACTCGTACGTTGCGCCGTCTTCGCCGACGAAGGGCTCGATGCTGACCAGCACCTTCGCGAACTGGCCGGAGCCACCCGTCTGCTTCTTGTGGGTGAACTCGACCTTTTCGACTGCGCGCTTGATGGTCTCCTTGTAGGCCACCTGCGGCTTGCCGACGTTGGCTTCGACCTTGAACTCACGACGCATCCGGTCCACCAGGATGTCCAGGTGGAGCTCGCCCATGCCGCCGATGACGGTCTGGCCGGTCTCCTGGTCCAGGTGCACCTTGAAGGTCGGATCCTCTTCGGCGAGCTTCTGGATCGCAGTGCCCAGCTTCTCCTGGTCGCTCTTGGTCTTGGGCTCGATGGCGACCTCGATGACCGGATCCGGGAACGTCATCGACTCCAGGACGATCTGATGGTTCGGGTCGCTCAGCGTGTCACCGGTGGTGGTGTCCTTCAGCCCGATGACCGCGTAGATGTGGCCGGCAGACGCCGTCTCGACCGGGTTCTCCTTGTTGGAGTGCATCTGGAACAGCTTGCCCAGACGTTCCTTCTTGCCCTTGGTCGAGTTGACGACCTGCGAACCCGAATCGACCTTTCCGGAGTAGACCCGGACGTAGGTCAGCTTGCCGAAGAACGGGTGCGTGGCCACCTTGAACGCGAGACCCGAGAACGGCTCGTCGGCCGACGGCTTGCGCGAGATGATCTCGTCTTCCTTGCCCGGTGCGTGGCCCTCAGCGGCCGCGACGTCCAGCGGGGTCGGCAGGTAGTCGATGACGGCGTCGAGCATGGGCTGAACGCCCTTGTTCTTGAACGCCGAACCACAGAGCACCGGGTAGCCGGCGCTGGTGACGGTCAGCTTCCGGAGGCCACCCTTGATCTCCTCCATGGACAGCTCTTCGCCGCCCAGGTACTTCTCCATGAGATCGTCGTCGGTCTCCGCGATCGCCTCGATCATGGCGGTGCGGTACTCCTCGGCCTTCTCCTGAAGGTCCGCCGGGATGTCGACGACGTCGTACTTCTCGCCGAGCTTCGTCTCGCCGCGCCACACCTTGGCCTTCATCTCGACCAGGTCGACGACGCCCTCGAAGTCACCTTCGGAGCCGATCGGCAGCTGGATCGGGACGACGTTCGCGCCGAGGCGGTCCTTCATCGTCTGCACCGAGAAGTAGAAGTCGGCGCCCAGCTTGTCCATCTTGTTGACGAAGCAGATACGCGGGACGTCGTACTTGTCGGCCTGGCGCCACACCTGCTCGGACTGGGGCTCCACGCCCTCCTTGCCGTCGAACACGGCAACGGCACCGTCGAGCACGCGCAGCGAACGCTCCACCTCGACGGTGAAGTCGACGTGGCCGGGGGTGTCGATGATGTTGATCTGGTTGTCGTTCCAGAAGCAGGTGGTGGCAGCCGAGGTGATCGTGATACCCCGCTCCTGCTCCTGCTCCATCCAGTCCATCGTGGCCGCGCCGTCGTGCACCTCACCGATCTTGTAGCTGATGCCGGTGTAGAAGAGGATGCGCTCGGTCGTCGTCGTCTTGCCGGCATCGATGTGCGCCATGATGCCGATGTTGCGGACCTTCGTGAGGTCGGTCAGCACGTCCTGTGCCACGGCTAAATTCCCACTCTTTCGCTTGCTTGGTTGCTGTCGTCTTGCACCACCCTCGGCAGCACTGCCGGGGGTGCTAAATCACCAGCGGTAATGCGCGAAGGCGCGGTTGGCCTCAGCCATCTTGTGGGTGTCCTCGCGGCGCTTGACCGCGGCACCCAGACCGTTACTGGCGTCGAGGATCTCGTTGGCCAGACGCTCGATCATGGTCTTCTCACGGCGAGCCTTGGAGAAGCTGACCAGCCAACGCAGTGCCAGCGTCACCGAGCGGTCCGGACGGACCTCGACGGGAACCTGGTAGGTGGCACCGCCGACTCGGCGGCTACGCACCTCGAGCGAGGGCTTGACGTTGTCCATGGCCCGCTTGAGCGTGACCACCGGATCGGTGCCGGTCTTCTCGCGAGCCTGTTCGAGCGCACCATAAACAATGCGTTCGGCCAGCGATTTCTTCCCGTCCAGCAGGACTTTGTTGACCAGCTGGGTGACCAGCTGCGACCCGTAGACCGGGTCGTTGACCAACGGACGCTTGGGCGCGGGTCCCTTGCGCGGCATCAGCTCTTCTCCTTCTTCGCGCCGTAGCGGCTGCGGGCCTGCTTGCGGTTCTTGACGCCCTGGGTGTCCAGCGACCCACGGATGATCTTGTAACGCACACCCGGGAGGTCCTTCACACGACCACCACGCACCAGCACCATCGAGTGCTCCTGCAGGTTGTGGCCCTCACCGGGGATGTAAGCGGTGACCTCGACCGAGCTGGTCAGCCGGACACGCGCGACCTTGCGCAGCGCGGAGTTCGGCTTCTTGGGGGTCGTGGTGTAGACGCGGGTGCACACGCCGCGACGCTGCGGGCTCCCCTTCAGCGCCGCGGTCTTGACCTTGGCGACCTTGTCGTGGCGACCCTTGCGGACCAGCTGGTTGATGGTTGGCATGTACCGGCTTCCTCAGTTGCTTTCGTCTTCTACAAGTTCGTGTTGCGGGCTACCCCGCATCCGGGCGTGTCGCATGCGGCCGCCGCGTATTCTCGGAGTATTTTCCAAGGCACCGCGGCGCTAGACATGCGAAGTTGCCCAGCGTGCAGGCGTGCTCGAGACCTGAAAAAGCCTCAAGCGCCTAGTCTGCCAGGCACGACGGTCCACGATACCAGGGCCCGCGACCTCGACAAAACCCGCTGACCTGCGCACCTGCGATGATGGGTCACCGATGCCGCATGCCGGCGGCCAACCGCATGACCATATCGCTGAACACCGCGTCGGTGTCGATGCCGGTCATCACCCCGGTCATCTCCAGGAGCACGAACCCGTGCATCGCCGACCAGAACTCCAGCGCCGCGTAGAACGCCGACTCCTCGGTCAGCCCGTAGGTCGACAGCACGGAGATGACGGGCGCCGCGGCGTCATGGGTGGCAGCGGTGAACTCCGGATCGTCGCCGCCGAGCGGCATCCGCGTGAACGCCGAATAGCGGCCCGGGTGATGGTGGGCGTAGCTGCGGTAGGCGCCGGCCATCACCATCACCGCGTCGTCGGGGGTCCGGCCCTGCCCCACCGTGTTGAGCATCTCGATGATGTCGCCGACCACCCGCATCCGGACCGACCGGCGCAGATCGTCGAGGCTGTGCACGTGGTTGTAGAGCGACGGGCCCTTGGTGCCGAGCTGATTGGCCAGCGCATTGATGGTCAGCGCGTCCCAGCCCTCGCGATCGAGGAACGTCAACGCGGCGTTGACGATGGCTTCACGGCTCAGCCTCGCCGTACGCGGCGGCCGAGTAGCCATCTCGTCGTTCCCCCTTCGCGCCCGTGCACCCGGGTCGACGAGAGACTCTAGTTCACGCGGTCCTGGCTGAGCTGGGCAAGCTGCCCCACGATCGTGCACAGATCCGGCAGGGTCTCGGAGTTCAGGGTCTGGATGGACCAGGTGATGACATCGCCTCCCTTGGCCACGTAGATGCTGCACGCCGAATCGTCGTACGCCTTGAACCCCTTGTTGCCGTCCAGCGACAACTCCGTCAGGGTGCGGCCGGCCTGCTGCTCGAGTTGCCGCTCGGTGTCCATGTCACTGCCGCGGTACCACCAGGTCGAGATGCCCATGCCGGCGCCGACGTCGCCGATCATCGAGTTCTCCTGCCAGAAGCATCCGGTGTCGCTGACCACGGCGCGGGTGAACAGGTTCCCCCCGGCCGCGGCGGCGACGTCAGAATCCGAGATGCCGTTGCAGTCGGCGCTGCGGAATCCGCCGCCCGACGACGAGCCGGCGTCCGCGGACGGCTCCGAGGGACCGGCCGATCCGCCACAGGCGGTCAGCGAGACGCTCAGAGCCATGCCCAGCCCGGCGATCATGCGCACAGTGCCCATCCCGGTGCCCATCTCACATGTCCGAGCGCAGCGTTGCCGTCAACAGCTTCACCGCATCGACGCACGGATCGCCGGTCTTGCGGCCGCGGTACTGCACCCACCAGCTCAGCACGCCGGTGCCCGCTGCCGCGGTCGCCGCGCACGCCGCACCCGTGACGTCGCGGCGCGCCGAGAACGCCTGATGCCGTTCCAGCACAGTGTCTTTCACGACGGCGCCGCGCGCAGCGGCCACCTCGCGCTCGCGGGCGAGCGAGCCGGTGTCGAACCAGGAGAACGTCACGTCCACCGTGACCGCCCCCGGCCGGGACAGGATGTACTGGCACACCGCCCCGCTGAACGGTCGGATCACGTCGTCGGCACCGAGGGTCGCCTGCACCGTGCTGTCGTCGAGCAGACCGCAGCGATCGTCGACGTATCCGTACGAACGATCCGGGTCGGGGACCGATCCCTCCTCGCGCTGAGCGACACCGCCCACCGTGTGCGCGCAACCACCTGCTGTCGCCGTCACGAGGACACCGGCGACAGCAACGGTGAGGGCACTCACCACACGTCGGCTCACACGCTGGCACATCGCAGCTCACGGTACCCAGCGCAACTCGCTGTGGCGACTCGCTCGACGTCGTAGGCTGCCGGTGTGACCACAACGGGACGAGTGTTGGCCGCGGGCGTGCTCACGGTGTCGGCCGTGCTGATCGCCGCGCCGAGCGCGCAGGCAGAGAACGGTGACACCCACATCACCGGCCAGGGCGTGACACGCACCATGGACTGCAACAACGCGACGCTGATCGTGGTGGGCACGGGAAATTACATCAACGCGCTCGGAACCTGCTGGGCGGTGACGGTGCAGGGGTCGAGCAACGTCATCGTCGCCGACAACGTCATCAACGACATCACCGTGTACGGATACGACCAGGCGGTGTTCTACAAGAACGGGTCGCCGGTGGTGTGGGATCGCGGCCGCGAACTGGGGATGACAAATCGCGTCGATCGGGTACCCGCGTAGCCGTGAAGCGACTTCTCCTCGGCGGGGCCACGCTCTGCGCGGCCACCCTCGGTCTCTCGGCGTGCGGTTCCACCAGCTCCGACACCGATCAGCCCACGGCGACAGCCGGTTCATCGGGCGCGCAGATCGAGATCGGTAACACGATCAACTACGGCTCGTTGGGGACGACGGCCGACCTGGACTGCGCCGACGGCAAGTCCCTCAACGTCGGCGGATCGAACAACACGCTGAAGGTCACGGGGACCTGCGCGAACGTGAACATCGGCGGGGCCGACAACAAGATCACCTTCGATCGGGTGGACAAGGAACTGTCCGTGGTGGGGATCAACAACACGGTCACCTACCGCGACGGGGACCCGAAGGTCAACGACACCGGTAGCAACAACACCGTCAGCAAGGGCTGATCCAGCGTCGGTGCGGCTAGGCGCTGGCCCCGTGCCTACCCGCGCCCGCCGCGAAACGCGCTGCCCCGTCCAGGGATTCCGCGGCGACCCGCGACATGCTGCCGAACTCGACGTCCATGGCGTCGGCCTCCGAGAGTCCCCACTGGCGCAGCGCCGAGAGCCGGTCGTTGCGCATGCACTGCTGCGGAAGGCGGGCCAGCTGCGCAGCGAGTTCCTCTGCCGCAGCGCGGGCCTGCCCCGTCGGGACGACCCGATTGGCCAGCCCGATGGCCAGCGCCTCGTCGGCATCGACCGCCCGTCCGGTCAGAATCAGGTCCATTGCCCGGCTCTGGCCGATCAGCCGGGGCAGGCGCACCGTGCCGCCGTCGATCAGCGGCACCCCCCACCGCCGGCAGAACACGCCCATCACGGCGTCCTGTTCGACCACCCGTAGATCGCACCACAGCGCGAGCTCCAAGCCGCCGGCCACCGCGTGGCCGCTCACCGCGGCGATCACCGGCTTGGACAGCACCATGCGGCTCGGACCCATCGGGCCCGGGCCGCTGCGATGCACCGCGTTGGCCTCGGGTGTCCCGAACGCCTTGAGATCTGCTCCGGCACAGAAGGTTCCGTTGTCGCCCCACAGCACGGCCACCGCGGCGGTGTCGTCGCGGTCGAACTCGTCGAAGGCCGTGTACAGCGCCGCCGCCGCGGGGCCGTTGACCGCGTTACGGGCGTGCGGGCGGTTCATGATGACCGTGGTGACCGGGCCGTTCTTCTCGACCCGCACTCCTGCAGTCGTGTCACTCATGTTGCCTCCATGATCTCCTCGTGACGCCGGGCGGCCAGTTCCGCGGCGAAGTCCTGATAGGCGGCCCGCAGCGCCGCGCCCGGCCAGCCCGCCGGCACGAGGTCTGCGGGCAGCACAGGGTCGGTGCGCAGGTGCCGGACGATGCCCGCGGCCGCCGTGAAGCGAGCCGGAACATCAGGGGCGGCGGCCATCTCGGCGAGCAGCTCGTCGGCGTCGGCCATCCACCCCGGGAGATCCCACAGCGCCGCCGCGAGCCCCGCCGGATCGTCGTCGTGCACGCGCAGCACCCGGGTGTGCGGCCGCACATCCTCCGGTAGCTCGACATCGAGATTGGCCGGCCGCAACCACAACCCCTCACGCAGTTCACCGAACCTGCTGTCGTGCAACGCTGTTCGCATCGTCGACCGGGTGCGGGCGTCATTGCCGACGCTGGTCACCACCACCCCGATCCAGGAGCCGTCCCAAGGCCGGGTGCGCGGATCGATCGCGTCATCCTGTCGGCGCTGCCGTGCCAGCAGCCGGTCGGACAGGCGGTAGCCGTCATCGGAGCGCACCAGGTCACCCGCGCTGACCATCCTGGTCAGCGCCACCCGCACCGTCGGCTCCCTCAGATCGAAATCGGCTGTCAGGCGCAGCAATTCACTCGCCGTCGCCCACGCCGGATGCGCCCCCAGCAGCACGCTCAGCACCACCGAGCGCGCCGTCATCCGCCTCACCGGCTGCGGCATTCACACCCCCGACGTGGCGCGCCCGTGATCACCGTACGGTTCGTCGCGGCGGCGCACCGCCTCCCGGAAGCCGTGCTCGCGGGCCTGCGCGACGAACGCGTGCCCCTCCGGAGTGTGCCGGGCGATGCCGTCGAACACCGTGGAGATCATCGCGCTGGTGTCGACACCCTGGCTGTAGAGGGCGCTGTTCATCGCGAGCTTGACCATGATGAGCTGGTTCACCGGCATCGCCGCGATGCGCTCGACGAGGCGCTCGGTGCGCTCGTCGAGATCCTCGGGTGCGGGCGCCTCGACCGCCAGCCCCCACTCCGCGGCCTGCGCGCCGGTGATGCAATCCCCGGTCAGCAGAAGCCTTTTCGCACGCTGATCACCGAGGCGATGCGCCCACAGGCCCGCCGCGGGCACACCCCAGACTCGGGTGGGCGGATATCCGATCTTCGCGTCGGCAGCGGCGATCACCTGGTCGGCGTGCAGCGCGATGTCGGTGCCGCCTGCCACGCAGTACCCGTGGATCTTCACCACTGTCGGCTTGTCGGCGCGCATCAGGCTGCCGAAGCCGCGCACGAACCGGCTCATCATCTGATAGTCGATCATCGGATCCCACGGCTGATCGGGCAGATGGTTGATCGCCTGCGTCTTACCCGACAGCACGGTGTCGCGATACGGACTGCCGCCACCGGCCGACGACGATCCCTCGGCGTAGGCCGAGAGGTCGAACCCGGCGCAGAACCCCTCGCCCCGGCCGGAGATCAGGATGACGTGCACGTTCGGATCGAGATCGGCCCGCTCGACCAGGGCCGACAACTCCAGCGGAGTGTCGGCGACGATCGCGTTGCCCTTCTCGGGCCGGTTGAACGTGATCCGGGCGACGCGATCGGTGACCTCGTAGGTCATCGTCTTCAGGTCGTCGAAGTCCACGGGCCTGATGGCGTGTGTCATGCCTTGACCATCGCGCGTTCGAGGATCGGCGCGAGATCGAGTCCGGTCGGCAGGGTGCCGAACGCGCCGCCCCACTGCCCACCCATCCGGGTGGCCAGGAACGCTTCGGCGACCGCCGGGTGCCCGTGCCGGACCAGCAGCGCGCCCTGCAGCGCGAGCGCGATGTTCTCGGCGACCTGGCGGGCTCGGTACTGGATCGTGTCGAAGTCGTCGAGCTGAGGCTTCAAGGCTCCGACGTGGGCGTCCAGCCGCGGATCGTGGCCAGCCGTCGCAGCCAGTTCGTCGAACAGCACGTCGATGCACTCGGGTCGGGTTGCCATGGCGCGCAACGTATCCAGCGCGCTCACGTTGCCCGAACCCTCCCAGATCCCCATCAATGGCGCCTCACGGTAGAGCCGCGGCATGCCCGAGTCCTCGACGTAGCCGTTGCCGCCCAGGCACTCCATCGCCTCGGCGGCATGCGGCGTCGCCCGCTTGCACACCCAGTACTTGGCGGCGGCCAGTCCGATCCGGCGCAGCAGCGTCTCCCGTTCGTCGCCGCGCACGGCGTGATCGGTGGCACCGGCCATTCGCATCGCGAGCATCGTCGCCGCCTCGGCCTCCACGGCGAGATCGGCCAGCACGTTGCGCATCAGCGGCTGGTCGATCAGATACGCACCGAACGCCTTGCGGTGTTGGGCGTGGTGAATCGCCCGCATCAGGCCGGTCCGCATGCTCGTCGCGCTGCCCAGCGTGCAATCCAGTCGCGTCAGGTTGACCATCTCGATGATGGTCGGCACCCCGCGGCCCTCCTCCCCGACCAGCCAGGCCGTCGCGCCGTCGTACTCGACCTCGCTGGAGGCGTTCGCGTGGTTGCCGAGCTTGTCCTTGAGCCGCTGCAGGAACATCCGGTTGCGACGGCCGTCGGGCAGCACCCGCGGCAGCAGGAAGCAGCTCAAACCCTGCGGAGCCTGGGCGAGCACCAGGAAGATGTCGCACATCGGAGCTGAGGTGAACCACTTGTGGCCGCGCAGCGAGTAGGTGCCGTCGCCGTTCGGCGTCGCTTCAGTGGTGCCCGCGCGGACGTCGGAGCCACCTTGCTTCTCCGTCATCGACATTCCCGCGGTGATGCCGGCCTTGGTGGTGGCCACCTTCAGTTCGGGGTCGTAGACGCGGCTGGTGAGCAGAGGCTCGTAGACCGCCGCCAGATCGGAGTTGTGGCGCAGCGCGGGCACCACGGCGTAGGTCATCGAGATCGGGCAGATGTGACCGGGCTCGGGGGTCCACACCGAGGTCTTGGCCGCGCGCACGACATGCGCCCCCGCGCGGTCGTCGGCCCACGGCGCGGCGTGCAGACCGTGGCCGACGGCCACGGTCATCAACTGGTGGTAGGCGGGATCGAACTCGATCTCGTCGACCCGATGGCCCACCCGGTCGTGGGTGTGCAGCACCGGACGGTTGCGGTCGGCGAGCTCACCCCAGCGCTGCGCCTGCGAAGAACCGCCGAGCGCGCCGAGTTCGTGCACCTCGTCGACACCCCACTGGCCGCCCTCCCGGATCAGCGCCTCGGCGAGGACGGGCGAGGCGGCGGGGTTGAAGTCCTCCAGCGGAGGGACCTGATTGGTGACGACGTGCGTGTCCATGCCCACACTGTTACATCTTTGCGACGGTCACACAAGATCTGTAATAGTCGCGCGAGCGCGCCATGCGTCGTAGCGATGCAGCCCGATCAGGACCACCGCCGCCAGCGCCCACCCCAGCAGTAGATCGACCACGTAATGCTCGGCGCTGTAGACCAACGTGAACGCCATGACCAGCGGATAGGCGACCAACAAAGGGCGCCAGCGCCGCTGCACCCGCGTCCACAGGAATGCGGCCAACGCCGCGGACATGCCTGCATGTAGCGACGGGATCGCCGCCACCAGGTTCACGCTGGCCTGCCCCTGGTCCAGCAGCGCGGTCGCCGAATGGAGGTTCAGCTTGCCCCAACCACGGCCCACGATGCGCTCGACCCATCCGTGCGCGTCGTCCTGGGTGAACTGCATCGAGCCGAGCAGACCACCGTCGGGTACGCCGCGCGCCGAGCGGAACATGCAGCCCGGCCCGGACGGCCCACCGGACACGTCACCAGGTGTGCAGCGGGCCGCGGCCCACGGCGGGGCGGCCGGCAGCAGCGCATAGATCAGCAGCGCGATCAGATTCAGCCCGACGAAGAGCCGGACGAACGCCTTCCACTCCTCCCGATCGCGGAGCCACAGCACGCCCGCGATGACATAGGGGAGGATGAAGAACGACATGTAGACCGCGCTGATCACCACCTCCCACCAGGGCGGCGTCGGCATCTTCAGGCGTTCCTGCAGCCACACCGTGGGCATCGCGCCGCCGAACATCGCGCGGTCGGCGTCGGCCTGCCAGTGCCACAGCGTGGGGCGGCCGATCAGCGTGGCCGCTCCCCTGCTCAGGTCGTAGGCGATGAGCACCAGCGCGAACGGCAGCCAATCGCGCACCACGGCGATCATCCGCCGGCCCTGCCCGATACTGGCGGCCAGCAGACCGGTGCAGATGTAGACCAGCAGCAGCTCGCGGTTGAACGCCAGACCGTCGGTCACCGTCCGGTACGCGACGACCGCGGCCCAGACGGCGACGGCGACCCACCGCAGGACGCGCAGCCGGTTCACACCGCGCCGCGGCGGTGCGTCCGGCGCGGGCGCAGGTGCAATCGACGACTGTTCGATTGCGGACACATGAGCCTTTCGACACGGGAAGGGCAAGGATTCCCGGCGTCAGACTAATTAACCTCGCGGCCAGCTGCCGTTCAACATGGGTTCGGCTACGAAGTTGTGACCGTCAAGGTCTGTCAGAGGTTGTCGCGCAAGAACGCGATGTCGTCCTTGCGGCCCTCGTCGGCGGTCTCGCAGATCACCGGCGCGCCGGCGGCGGACACGACCGCGACCAGCAGCTGCGGATCGATCTGCCCGGTGCCGAAATTCGCGTGGCGGTCCGCACCCGAGCCCGCGGCATCGCGCGAGTCGTTGCAGTGCACCAGGTCGATGCGGCCCGTGATGGACTTGATGCGCTCGACCGCGTCGACCAGCGCCTCGCCGGCCGCCCAGGCGTGGCAGGTGTCCAGGCAGAACCCGATGCCCTTGTCCCCGATGTGGTCCCACAGCCGGGCGATGGTGTCGAAGTGACGGGCCATCGCGTGGTCGCCGCCCGCGGTGTTCTCGAGGTAGACCGGAACCTCGGACTCCAGATAGTCGAGCGCCTTCACCCACCGTTCGAAGCCCGCGTCCATGTCGTTGTCGTCGGCGTGGCCGCCGTGCACGATCACCGCGGTGGCGCCGACCTCGGCGGCCGCATCGCAGGTGTCCTGCAGGATCTTGCGCGACGGGATGCGCACCCGGTTGTTCGCCGACGCCACGTTGATCAGGTACGGCGCATGCACGTAGATCGGTGTGCTCGCCGCCCGCAGTACCTCGGCGTCCTCGCGCGGTTTGGGCTTCTTCCAGCTCTGCGGGTTGCCGAGGAAGAACTGGATGACGTCGGCGCCGTCAGCGGCCGCCGCTGCCAGGGGGTCGTCACCGTGGACGTGGGATCCGATCAGCACGCCGCCGAGTCTAAACGCGGCGTCAGACAGGGGTGCGAAGCGGCGAATTGGGGAAAGGTAAGGGCATGGCGTCGCAGACGGAATACGACCTGGTGGTCATCGGCTCGGGCCCTGGCGGGCAGAAAGCGGCGGTGGCCGCAGCGAAACTCGGCAAGTCCGTCGCGGTGATCGAACGCGGCTGGATGCTGGGCGGGGTGTGCGTCAACACCGGGACGATCCCGTCGAAGACGCTGCGCGAGGCCGTCATCTACCTGACGGGGATGAATCAGCGCGAGCTGTACGGCACCAGCTACCGGGTCAAGGAGCACATCACCACCGACGACCTGCATCAGCGCACTCAGCACGTCATCACGCGGGAGGTCGACGTGGTCCGCTCGCAGCTGATCCGCAACCGGATCGACCTGTTCACCGGACACGGTCGCTTCGTCGACCCGCACACCGTCATCGTGGAGAACGACAACGACAGCGAGCACATCACCGTCAGCGCCGAGAACATTGTGATCGCCACCGGCACCAAACCCGCCCGGCCCGACGACATCGAGTTCGACGGCGAGCACGTGCTCGACTCCGACGGCATCCTCGGGCTCAAGAAGGTGCCGCTGTCGATGGTGGTGGTCGGCGCCGGCGTCATCGGGATCGAATACGCCTCGATCTTCGCCGCGCTCGGCACCAAGGTCACCGTCATCGAGAAGCGCCCCTCGATGCTCGACTTCGTCGACTCCGAGATCGTCGAGGCGCTCACGTTCCACCTGCGCGATCTCGCGGTGACGTTCCGGTTCGGCGAAGAAGTCACCGGAGTGGAGATCGGCGAGAACACCACGTTGACGACGCTGGCATCGGGCAAGCGGATCGCCGCCGATACCGTGATGTACTCGGCCGGGCGGCAAGGCCTGACCGAGACGCTGGACCTCGAGGCGGCGGGCCTGGAGGCGGACAAGCGGGGACGCCTGCAGGTCGACGACGACTTCCGCACCTCCGTCGACCACATCTTCGCCGTCGGCGACGTCATCGGGTTCCCCGCGCTTGCCGCGACCTCTATGGACCAGGGGCGCCTCGCGGCCTACCACGCGTTCGACGAGCCGGCCAACGACATGACCGCACTGCAACCGATCGGGATCTACACCATTCCCGAGGTGTCGTTCGTCGGCGCCACCGAGGCCGAACTGACCGAGAAGTCGGTGCCGTACGAATTCGGGGTGGCCCGCTACCGCGAGCTGGCCCGCGGGCAGATCGCCGGCGATTCACACGGCATGCTCAAGCTGCTGGTCTCCACCGAAGACCGGAAGCTGTTGGGAATTCACATCTTCGGCAGCAATGCCACCGAGCTGATCCACATCGGGCAGGCCGTGATGGGCTGTGGCGGCACGGTCGACTACCTCGTCGACGCGGTGCTGAACTATCCGACGTTCTCCGAGGCCTACAAGATCGCCGCGCTCGACGTCACCAACAAGCTGCGCGCCGTCGAAGAGTTCCAGAAATAGAAAGAACCCCCACTCGTGCTGAGTGGGGGTTCTTCCTGTCTGACTCTGACTACCTACCGGTAATCGCTGTAGCCGTAATCGTCCAGCGGCACCGCAGCGCCGGTGGCCTGGCCGAAGTCCGGGCTGTAGTACTGATCCTCGTAGGACGGGATCGTGTACGCCGCAGCACGGGCCTCTTCGGTCGGCTGAACCTGGATGTTGCGGTACCGGTTGATGCCGGTACCGGCCGGGATCAGCTTGCCGATGATCACGTTCTCCTTCAGACCCTGCAGCTTGTCGCTGCGGCAGTTGATCGCCGCATCGGTCAGCACGCGAGTGGTCTCCTGGAACGACGCCGCCGACAGCCACGAATCCGTGGCCAGCGATGCCTTCGTGATGCCCATCAGCACCGGACGGCCCGCCGCGGGCTCGTTGCCCTCGGCGACGACCCGACGGTTCTCCGACTCGAATTCGCCACGCTCGGTCAGCGAGCCGGGCAGGAACTCCGTCGCACCCGAATCGATGATCGTGACGCGACGCAGCATCTGCCGGACGATGACCTCGATGTGCTTGTCGTGGATCGACACACCCTGCGCGCGGTACACCTCCTGGACCTCCTTGACGAGGTGGATCTGCACCTCGCGGGGACCCTGGACGCGCAGCACCTCGTGCGGGTCGGCCGAGCCTTCCATCAGCTGCTGGCCGACCTCGACGTGGTCACCGTCGGTCAGCAGACGCTCGGAGCCGTCGTCGTGCTTGAACACCTTCAGGCGCTGACGACGAGAGAGCTTGTCGTACACGACCTCTTCGCCCCCGTCATCGGGAACGATGGTGATCTTGTAGAACTTGTCGCTCTCCTCCAGGCGAATCCGCCCGGTGACGTCGGCGATCGGGGCGCGGTTGCGGGGCACGCGGGCCTCGAACAGCTCCTGCACGCGGGGCAGACCACCGACGATGTCCTGCCCACCGGTGACACCACCCTGGTGGAAGGTACGCATCGTCAGCTGCGTGCCGGGCTCACCGATCGACTGCGCGGCAACGATGCCGACAGCCTCGCCGATGTCGACCAGCTTGCCGGTCGCCATCGAACGGCCGTAGCACATCGCGCACACACCGGTGCCCGTCGTGCACGTCAGCACCGACCGCACCTTGACCTCGGTGATGCCCGCGGCCAGCAGTGCGTCGATCGCCGGGTCGCCCAGGTCGTGACCACGCTCGACGACGACGTTGCCGTCGGCGTCGACCGCGTCGGTCGCCAGGGTGCGGGCGTAGGCCGACGTCTCGATGTGCTGATCGCGCACCAAGGTGCCGTCGTCCTGCTTCTCGGCCAACGTGACGTTGATGCCACGCTCGGTCTCGCAGTCGTTCTCGCGAACGATGACGTCCTGGCTCACATCGACCAGACGGCGGGTCAGGTAACCCGAGTCGGCGGTACGCAGCGCGGTGTCGGCCAGACCCTTACGAGCACCGTGGGTGTTGATGAAGTACTCCAGCACCGTCAGGCCCTCGCGGAACGAGGACTTGATCGGACGCGGGATGAACTCACCCTTGGGGTTCGTCACCAGGCCCTTCATGCCGGCCAGGGTGCGGGTCTGCGTGAGGTTACCCGTCGCGCCGGACTTCACGATCGTGATGATCGGGTTGTCCTCCGGGTAGTAGTCCTCCAGCGCCTTACCGACCTCTTCGGTCGCGTCCTGCCAGATCTTGACCAGAGCCTCGTTGCGCTCGTCGCGGTTGAGCGCGCCGCGCTGGTACTTCTTCTCGATCCCGTCGGCTTCGCCTTCGTAGCGATCGAGGATGGCCGCCTTCTGCGGCGGCACCAGCACGTCGGCCATCGAGACCGTCACCCCGGAACGCGTGGCCCAGTAGAAGCCGGCGTCCTTGAGCTTGTCGACGGTCTGCGCGACCACGATCATCGGGTAGCGCTCGGCCAGATCGTTGATGATCCGGGCCTGCACCTTCTTGTGCATCTGCTCGTTGACGAACGGATAGCCCTTGGGCAGCAGCTCGTTGAACAGCACGCGACCCAGCGTCGTATCGGCGGTCCAGGCGTCGCCCGGGGTCCAGCCGTTCTCGAACAGTTGCGCCTCCAGACCCGCCGGCGGACGCTGCTGCGTCAACCGGACGCGGATCTTCGCGCGCACCGACAGGGCACCGCGGTCGAGCGCCATGATGGCCTCGGCCGGGCTGCTGTACACACCGGACTCCGGCTGATCCTTGGCGGCAGGCGTGTACTCGCCGGTGTCGCCGTCGATCTCGGTGGTCAGGAAGTACAGGCCGGTCACCATGTCCAGACGCGGCATGGCCAGCGGGCGGCCCGACGCGGGAGACAGGATGTTGTTCGAGGACAGCATCAGGATGCGGGCCTCGGCCTGCGCCTCCGCGCTCAGCGGAAGGTGCACGGCCATCTGGTCACCGTCGAAGTCGGCGTTGAAGGCCTCACACACCAGCGGGTGCAGCTGGATGGCCTTGCCTTCGACCAGTTGCGGCTCGAAGGCCTGGATACCCAGGCGGTGCAGCGTGGGTGCGCGGTTCAGCAGCACCGGGTGCTCGCCGATGACCTCTTCGAGGACGTCCCACACCTGCGGGCGCTGACGCTCCACCATGCGCTTGGCGCTCTTGATGTTCTGCGCGTGGTTCAGGTCGACCAGACGCTTCATCACGAACGGCTTGAACAGCTCGAGGGCCATCAGCTTCGGCAGACCACACTGGTGCAGCTTGAGCTGCGGGCCGACCACGATGACCGAACGGCCCGAGTAGTCGACACGCTTGCCGAGCAGGTTCTGGCGGAACCGGCCCTGCTTGCCCTTGAGCAGGTCGGACAGCGACTTGAGCGGACGGTTGCCCGGTCCCGTGACGGGACGGCCCCGGCGGCCGTTGTCGAACAGCGCGTCGACGGACTCCTGCAGCATCCGCTTCTCGTTGTTGACGATGATCTCGGGCGCACCGAGGTCGATCAGTCGCTTGAGGCGGTTGTTGCGGTTGATCACGCGGCGATACAGGTCGTTGAGGTCCGACGTGGCGAAGCGACCACCGTCGAGCTGGACCATCGGTCGCAGCTCCGGCGGGATCACGGGCACCGCGTCGAGCACCATGCCCATCGGCGAGTTCCGGTTCGTCTGGAACGCCGCGACCACCTTGAGTCGCTTGAGCGCACGCAGCTTCTTCTGGCCCTTGCCGTTCTTGATGGTGTCGCGCAACGACTCCGCCTCGGCATCGATGTCGAAGTTCTCGATGAGCTTCTTGATCGACTCGGCACCCATGGCGCCCTCGAAGTACTCGCCGTAGCGGTCCTGCAGCTCGCGGTAGAGCTGCTCGTCGACGATCAGCTGCTTGGGAGCCAGCTTGGTGAACGTCGTCCAGATCTCCTCGAGCCGATCCAGCTCACGCTGGGCCCGGTCGCGCAGCTGACGCATCTCGCGCTCGCCACCGTCGCGGACCTTGCGCTTGACGTCGGACTTGGCGCCCTCGTCCTCGAGCTCCTTCATGTCGGCTTCGAGCTTCTGCGCCCGGGCCTCGAGGTCGGCGTCGCGCTGGTCCTCGAGGGCCTTGCGCTCGACGGCCATCTCGGCCTCGAGCGTGGACAGCTCGTTGTGCCGCATCTCGTCGTCGACAGCGGTGATCACGTAGGCCGCGAAGTAGATGATCTTCTCGAGATCCTTCGGGGCCAGGTCGAGCAGGTAGCCCAACCGCGACGGCACACCCTTGAAGTACCAGATGTGCGTGACGGGAGCGGCCAGCTCGATGTGGCCCATCCGCTCGCGGCGCACCTTGGCGCGAGTGACCTCGACGCCGCAGCGCTCGCAGATGATGCCCTTGAAGCGGACACGCTTGTACTTGCCGCAGTAGCACTCCCAGTCGCGAGTCGGTCCGAAGATCTTCTCGCAGAACAGGCCGTCCTTCTCGGGCTTGAGCGTGCGGTAGTTGATGGTCTCCGGCTTCTTGACCTCACCGAAGGACCAGTTACGGATGTCGTCCGCGGTGGCCAGGCCGATGCGGAGTTCATCGAAGAAGTTGACGTCTAACACGTAACTCCCTTTCCCCTTTCGGGACTAGAAAACTTAAGCAAGATCTTCGACAGAGGCGGACTCGTTGCGGGACAGGTTGATACCGAGGTTGGCAGCAGCACGCTCCAGGTCCTCGTCGTCACCGTCACGCATCTCGATCGCCGCGCCGTCCGAAGACAGCACCTCGACATTCAGGCAGAGCGACTGCAGCTCCTTGAGAAGCACCTTGAACGACTCCGGAATGCCCGGCTCGGGGATGTTCTCGCCCTTCACGATGGCCTCGTACACCTTGACGCGGCCGACCGTGTCGTCGGACTTGATCGTCAGGAGCTCCTGCAGCGTGTACGCCGCACCGTAGGCCTGCATGGCCCAGCACTCCATCTCACCGAACCGCTGACCACCGAACTGCGCCTTACCACCGAGCGGCTGCTGGGTGATCATCGAGTACGGACCGGTCGAGCGGGCGTGGATCTTGTCGTCGACCAGGTGGTGCAGCTTCAGGATGTACATGTAGCCCACCGTCACCGGGTACGGGAACGGTTCGCCGGACCGGCCGTCGAACAGTTCGGCCTTGCCCTGCGCGTTGACCATGACATCGCCGTCGCGGTTCGGGAGCGTCGAGCCGAGCAGGCCTTCGAGCTCCTTCTCCTGCGCACCGTCGAACACCGGGGTGGCCACGATGGAGTCGGACGGAGCCGACTGCATGCCCTCGGGCAGCTTCGCCGCCCATTCGGGTGCACCCTCGATGTTCCAGCCGGCCTTGGCGACCCACCCGAGGTGGGTTTCCAGGATCTGGCCGATGTTCATACGACGCGGCACACCGTGGGTGTTCAGGATGATGTCCACCGGGGTGCCATCGGGCATGAACGGCATGTCCTCGACGGGCAGGATCTTGCCGATGACGCCCTTGTTGCCGTGGCGTCCGGCGAGCTTGTCGCCGTCGGAGATCTTGCGCTTCTGGGCCACGTAGACGCGGACCAGCTCGTTGACACCGGCGGGCAGCTCGTCGTCATCCTCGCGACTGAACACGCGGATGCCGATGACCTTGCCGGACTCACCGTGCGGCACCTTGAGCGACGTGTCGCGGACCTCGCGGGCCTTCTCGCCGAAGATGGCGCGCAGCAGGCGCTCCTCGGGAGTCAGCTCGGTCTCGCCCTTCGGGGTGACCTTGCCGACCAGGATGTCGCCGTCGCGGACCTCGGCGCCGATGCGGATGATGCCGCGCTCGTCGAGATCGGCCAGCACCTCATCGGAGACGTTCGGGATGTCCCGGGTGATCTCCTCGGCGCCCAGCTTGGTGTCGCGGGCATCGATCTCGTGCTCTTCGATGTGAATCGAGGTGAGCACGTCCTCTTCGACCAGGCGGTTGGAGAGGATGATCGCGTCTTCGTAGTTGTGACCCTCCCACGGCATGACGGCGACGAGCAGGTTCTTGCCCAGCGCCATCTCACCGTTCTCGGTGCACGGACCGTCGGCGAGCACCTGGCCCGACTCGACACGCTGCCCGGCGTCCACGATCGGGCGCTGGTTGGCGCACGTGCCGTGGTTGGAGCGGGCGAACTTGCGCATCCGGTAGGTGTGCCGGCTGCCGTCGTCGGCCATCACGGTGATGTAGTCGGCCGAGACCTCCTCGATGACGCCCGCCTTGTCGGCGACGATGACGTCACCGGCGTCGATGGCGGCGCGCAGCTCCATGCCGGTACCGACCAGCGGGGCCTCGCTGCGGACCAGCGGAACGGCCTGGCGCTGCATGTTGGCACCCATGAGGGCACGGTTGGCGTCGTCGTGCTCGAGGAACGGGATCATCGCCGTCGCGACCGACACCATCTGGCGCGGCGAGACGTCCATGTAGTCGACCTCGGCGGCCGAGACGAACTCGACCTCGCCGCCCTTACGGCGGACCAGGATCTTCGCCTCGGTGAAGCGACCGTCACCGTCGAGCGGCGAGTTGGCCTGCGCCACGACGTGGCGGTCCTCCTCGTCGGCGGTCAGGTAATCGATCTGGTCGGTGACCTGGCCGTCGATGACCTTGCGGTACGGCGTCTCGATGAAGCCGAACGGGTTGACCCGCGCGTACACCGACAGCGAACCGATCAGGCCGATGTTCGGGCCTTCCGGGGTCTCGATCGGGCACATGCGGCCGTAGTGGCTGGAGTGCACGTCGCGGACCTCGAGGCCGGCGCGCTCACGGGACAGACCGCCGGGGCCCAGCGCCGACAGGCGGCGCTTGTGGGTCAGACCCGACAGCGGGTTGTTCTGGTCCATGAACTGGCTCAGCTGCGACGTGCCGAAGAACTCCTTGATCGCCGCCACGACGGGACGGATGTTGATCAGGGTCTGCGGCGTGATCGCCTCGACGTCCTGGGTGGTCATGCGCTCACGCACGACGCGCTCCATCCGCGACAGGCCGACCCGGATCTGGTTCTGGATCAGCTCGCCGACGGTGCGCAGGCGGCGGTTGCCGAAGTGGTCGATGTCGTCCACCTCGACCGGCACCTCGACCCCACCGGGCACCGTCATCGAGGTCTGGCCGTCGTGCAGACGAACCAGGTACTCGATGGTCGCGACGACGTCCTCTTCGGTCAGCGTCGAGCTGGTGATCGGCTGGCCGGCGTTGAGGCCCAGCTTCTTGTTGACCTTGTAGCGGCCCACCCGGGCCAGGTCGTAGCGCTTCTCCTTGAAGAACAGGTTCTCCAGCAGGGTCTGCGCGGACTCCTTGGTCGGGGGCTCGCCCGGCCGCAGCTTCCGGTAGATGTCCAGCAGCGCCTCGTCGGTGCCTGCGGTGTTGTCCTTCTCCAGCGTGCCCATCATGATCTCGGAGAAGCCGAAGCGCTCCGTGATCTGCTCGTTGGTCCAACCCAGCGCCTTCAGCAGCACGGTGACCGGCTGCCGGCGCTTGCGGTCGATACGCACGCCGACGGTGTCGCGCTTGTCGACGTCGAACTCCAGCCACGCACCGCGGCCGGGGATGACCTTGACGCTGTGCAGCGTCTTCTCGGTCGACTTGTCGATCGTCTCGTCGAAGTACACGCCCGGCGAGCGGACCAGCTGGCTCACCACGACACGCTCGGTGCCGTTGATGATGAAGGTGCCCTTCTCCGTCATCATCGGGAAGTCACCCATGAACACCGTCTGGCTCTTGATCTCGCCGGTGTTGTTGTTGATGAACTCGGCGGTCACGAACAGCGGCGCCGCGTACGTCATGTCCTTGTCTTTGCACTCGTCGACGGGTGCCTTGACCTCGTCGAAGCGCGGATCGGAGAAGGACAGCGACATCGAGCCCGAGAAGTCCTCGATCGGGGACAGCTCCTCGAGAACCTCCTGCAGACCACCCTTGGGGTCCACATCGCCGCGGTCGACGGCGCGCTGGAACCAGTCCTGCGCACCGATCAGCCATTCGAACGACTCGGTTTGGACGTCGAGAAGCCCGGGAACCTCGAGGGGCTCACGGAGTTTCGCGAAAGAAATCCTGTTTGGTGCTCCGGGAACGGAGTTGTTGGTTACTGACTCGATCTGGCGGGACCCTGCCAAGATGCATCCTTCCAGCACCTCATGCGACCGTAGTACCGGAGGAGACCGGACCGTCGTGCCGCGATTCTGCGTCGGTTCGGCTGGCTCCACGAGCCGCCCCCGGCGCACGGCACGCGTCTAGATCGCTGAGCAGGGCTCAGGCTTCGACTACGTGGGCGGTGCGGATGAGGTGGGCAGGATGCAGCCAGCGCAACGTCCAACGATAGCGCAGGACGGGCTATTCCTCAACATCCGCCAAAGATCGCATGCCACGAAGGCTTGGTCGCTGGCTGGCGTCCTCATCCCGTGCAAACATGCTGGCCAATAGATTGGCCCGGTTTCGCCCTTCCGTCAAGAGACAACGCGGTGTTTGGGGGTAATTGCCGCATCAGATGCTCATCAGATCGTCACGGTGCGTACGCGCCGGGTCGATGACGAGGTCAGCTGATCCCACCACCAGCCCGTGACGACGCTCCACGCCGAGGCGCCACTGTTGTAGAGCCGGTCGGTGTGGGTGCCGTCGAGCATGTCGTTGATCCAGCCCGCGGCGAGCACCTTGTTCGCCAGCACATCCACCGGTGACGAGTGCCCCATCGCGAGGTAGGCGAAGTACTGCACGATCGGCGCGGTGGTCTGCATGCCGTCGGCGTGCGAACCGTCCCGGAAGGTGACGCCCGTGAACATGCCCGGCCGCACGGAGTTCAGCTTGCGATTCGTGTCGCCGTACCAGTTCCACGAGCTGGGCCCGGCGGCGATGTTGTACACCGGGATCGACGTGGGGATCGCCGCGATGTCCTGCCCCAGAAAGCTCAGCGTGCCGACACCGTCGAACATGATCAGCCCGGCCAGATCGTCGGCGTTGCCGGTCTCCACCATGTATCTGCCGACCATCGCCACCAGGCCGCCTCCTGCGGAGTGCCCGGCGAGCACGACCCGCGTGGGCAGCACCCCGTCGAATCCGGCCGCGCGGGCGCTGGCGGTCAGCGCGGCGCGGTCGCCGGCGAACAGAGCCGCGATCGCGCGCCCGGTGCTCGGCCATTCGAGGGGATAGTCGTCGATGTCGAACGGGTTCCACGTCAGCGACGGCACCACCACGATGCTGTCGGTCTTCTCGGCCAGGTAGGCCGCCGTCGCGCTGTAGAACGAGGCATTGGCCAGGAAGCCGTGCTGCAGGTAGATCAGCCCGGCCGGAGAGTCGGTGTCCGGGAAGTACCAGTCGGCGGGGACGTCCTTGTGACCGCCGATGGTCAGCGTCGAGGACTCCACCCGCACGCTGCTGCCGAAGGGCGTGCGGACCGGACCGGCGAAGAACTGCATGGTGTCGGTGTAGAAGTCGTAGAACTTCTTCCCGATGGTGTTCAGCACGTCCAGCAACGTCGACTTGGTCTGCACCGGCGGCGCCTCGGCAGCGGCCAGCTGCATCACCATGGCGCCGTCCTGTGCACCCAGATCGGTCTCGATGCCCGTGGCGAACGCGCTGAAGTGGGAGCGACGCTGCTCGGAGGACGTGGCGGCGGGCTCACTGACGGGTTCGGCGACGGATGCACTCGTGGGCTCGGCGACGGACTCACTCGTGGGCTCGGTGACGGACGGTTCAGACGCCGGGTCAGACACCGGGTCTGACTCCGGCGCGCGGTGCTTGCCGCCGCCGAACAGTGACCGCACGGGCTTGCGCGTCGGACCTGTGGTTATCGGGTCGTCCGTCGCCGTGGTCGGCTCGGGATCCGGGGACGCCACGACAGGCGTTCCCACGTCGGGATCGGTCGCGTCGGGATCGGCCTCAGGCTTGTCCGCGTCCGGTTTCGTCGAGTCCGGTGTCGTCTCGGACTCGTCCCGGTGCGGCTTGAGACCGAGCTTGCGGTCCCGCTTCGGAGCGGTCTTCACCGTCGTCGCGTCATCGCCGCCTCGTGTGGCGTTCGATGATGCCTGGGTGTCCGTGCCCGACGAGGTCCCCTCGTCAGCCGCCGCGACACCAGCACTGGTCAGCATCGCAGCTGACATTCCCCCCGCTAGTAAGCCTGTCCCCAACCAGACCCGATAGCGGTCGACCATTTTTCTCCTGTTTCAGACAGCACCGAGAAATCACGCGTAACTGTCGTGAGTGCGGTTTTCCGCGCGATGACGCGATTCTGGCAAACTGTATAGCCGCTATGACGGCCCCGCAAGAGAACGGGCGATGAAAACTTGACAGGCGCCGAGAACGGCGCCTGTCGGTGGGTTGATCAGGGCGCGGCAAAGCCGCTCACGTCAGATGAGAGTGCCGCCCGGGGAGCGGGCTGCCGTCAGCGTTCGCCGCTGACGGGGATACGCCCGGTGGGCGCATCGTCCTCGTCACGACGCGACTGCTCGCCGTCGTAGTCGCGAGCAGAGGAAGTCTGCGTGTTCTCGAGGTCCTCGCGGATGGCTTCCTGGGCGGCCGGGGGCAGGGTGTGCATGATCTCGCGCACCCGCGCCTGACGACGCGCGACGGCTTTGCGCTCGGGCATGCCCGGCGTGGCCATCACCTGCGGCGGCACGCCCTCGATCTCCTCGACACCACCGTCGTGGTGGCCGGCGTCGACCATGGCCTGCTCCTCGGCCATCGTCGACTCGTCCTTCTCTTCCGACATGCCGATCGGACCGAGGCGGCGGCCGTTGAGGAACTGGCGCACCACCGGCTCGTCGGAGGTCAGCAGCACCTCACGCGGGCCGAACATCACCAGGTGCTTGCGGAACAGCATGCCCATGTTGTCGGGCACCGTCCGCGCGATGTTGATGTTGTGCGTCACGATCAGGATCGTGCAGTCGATCTGGGCGTTGATGTCGATCAGCAACTGCGACAGGTAGGCCGTACGCACCGGGTCCAGACCCGAGTCCGGCTCGTCACAGAGAATGATCTGCGGGTCCAGCACCAGCGAGCGAGCCAGACCGGCACGCTTGCGCATACCACCGGAGATCTCCCCGGGGAATTTGTTCTCGTCCCCACCCAGACCGACGAGGTCGAGCTTCTCCATCACGATCTGACGGATCTCGGATTCCTTCTTCTTCGTGTGCTCACGAAGGGGGAACGCCGTGTTGTCGTACAGGCTCATCGAGCCGAACAGCGCGCCGTCCTGGAACATCACACCGAACAGGGTGCGGATCTCGTAGAGCTCCTTGGCCGAGCACTCGATGATGTTCGTGCCGTCGACGATGATCTTGCCGCGCTCCGGCCGCAGCAGGCCGATCAGCGACTTCAAGAACACCGACTTACCGGTACCCGACGGGCCCAGCAGCACGCTCACCTCACCGGCGGGCAGGTCGAACGTGACGTCTTCCCAAATTCGCTGCGAACCAAAGGACTTCGTCAATCCCTCGACCTGGATACCAATGCCCACGCGAATTCCTCTCGCCTAACCAGCACGTGCTCGCCACGGATTACCCGCCTGTGGCTTGAGTCACTGTAACCTACCGGCCCACGTGCCGAAGCCGGACCGGCCTGAACGCAGTGTGGGGCTGGCCTGTTTGCCAGACCAGCCCCACTTTTGACGTTGTCGTCGATGCCCGATTCGAACCCGACGGCTACGTAACTGCGTCTTACTTGACGGACACCGATGCGCCGGCGGCCTCGAGCTTGGCCTTGGCGTCCTCGGCGGCCTCCTTGGTGACCTTCTCGAGCAGCGGCTTGGGCGCGCTGTCGACGAGGTCCTTGGCCTCCTTGAGGCCCAGGCCGGACACGATCTCGCGGACGACCTTGATGACGCCGATCTTCTTCTCGCCGGCACCCTCGAGGATGACGTCGAATTCCGACTGCTCCTCGGCGGCCTCGGCGGGGGCACCGCCGGCGGGGCCGGCAGCAGCAACGGCGACCGGCGCCGCAGCGGTGACCTCGAAGGTCTCCTCGAACGCCTTCACGAACTCGCTCAGCTCGAGCAGGGTGAGCTCCTTGAACGCGTCGAGCAGCTCTTCAGTGGACAGCTTGGCCATGATGGTCCTTCCTTCGTTACTTCTTGATGTCTGTGGGTGGGTGGAACGTGCGGGAACCGCTATGCGGCTTCCTCAGCGGCCTTCTTCTCTTGCAGCGCGGCAGCCAGACGTGCGACCTGCGACGCCGGAGCGTTGAACAGACCGGCAGCCTTGGTCAGGTTGCCCTTCATCGCGCCGGCCAGCTTGGCCAGCAGCACCTCGCGCGACTCGAGGTCCGCGATGCGGTTGACCTCGTCGACGGACAGCGCGCGGCCGTCCATGTAGCCGCCCTTGATGACCAGCGCCTTGTTGTCCTTGGCGAAGGTCTTGATCGCTTTGGCGGCGTCGACGGCTTCTCCCCTGACGAACGCGATCGCGGTGGGACCTGCGAACAGTTCGTCGAGACCTTCGATGCCTGCCTCGGCCGCCGCACGCTTGACCAAGGTGTTCTTGGCAACGGTGTAGGTGGCGGAGTCGCCGAGCGAACGGCGCAGCTGCGCGAGGTTGGCGACCGTCAGTCCGCGGTATTCGGTGACGAGCGTCGCCGTCGCCTCCTTGAACTGCTCGGCGATGTCGGCGACCGCGGTGGCCTTGTCAGCCTTGGCCATGCATGCCTCCTCGTGGTGGGTGTACGGATGTCCCATCGAGGAGCGCGGGCCGGGCGCAGGAGAAGGAGGGCGGGAAAACACGAACGCCCCGACGCAGACAGGTCGGGGCGCACACATATGAGGTACGTGCCTCGTCCTCCTGCGTGGGCCGCCGGGTGAAACCCGGACCTTCAACCATGTGACTGGTGACCGACGGTCTTCGGTGGAACGCCGCAAGAATAGCGTGCTGCGCCCCGATCAGCCAAAACGGCCGAGGGCGGCGGCACCGATCAGCCCGGCATCGCCACCGAGCCGGGCCGGCACCACATGCAGCCCGTGCAGGAAACTCAGCCCCGCGTAGTCCCGCAATGCGGTCCGCAGCGGGTCGAACATCAGCTCCCCGGCGCGAGCCACGCCACCGCCGATGACCACGAGGTCCAGATCGCACGTTGCTGCGACGGAAGCGATCATCCGCGCCAGCGCGTCGGCGCCGCGCCGGAATGTCTGCAGGGCCACCGGGTGGCCCCCGCGCGCGTCCTCGGCCAGTTCCCTCGCTCCGGCGTCGGGCGGGGCCTGCCAGCCGTGGACGCGCGCCCACCGCGCCAACCAGGGACCGGCGGCGACGGTTTCCACACAGCCCCTTCCGCCGCACGTGCACGGCGATCCGTCGGGTTCGACCACGACGTGACCGACGTGGCCGGCGTTGCCCGTCCGTCCGTGAAACGGCGCTCCGTCGACAACGAGTCCGCCGCCGACGCCGGTGGAGACCACCATGCCGAGCAGGAATTGCGCGCCCTCCGCCGCGCCGCGCCACTGCTCCCCCAGCGCCATGCACAATCCGTCACCACCGAGACGCGCGGGGACACCGGCGAGCTCCCCCACCCGGGCGACGATCGGAAAGCGTTGCCAGGCTGGGATGTTGATCGGACTGACGGTGCCCGCGGGGACATCGATCGGGCCGGCTGATGCGATACCGATGGCGTCCACGGTGCCACCGGCGGCCGCCAACGCACCGCTGAGCAGATTCTCGGTGGCGGCCCAGATCGTCTCGGCGTCGGCGCGCGGTGTCGGCAGTTCCGCGCGGTGTCGCAGCGCGCCGGAGTCGTCGACCAGTCCCACCGCCAGTTTGGTGCCGCCGATGTCGAGGGCGAGCGTCAGCATCCGGTCATCCTCTCGTGGCACGTCGCATCCGCTCCGCCATCGCCACCATCGCGTCGGCCAGCTCGGGAGACTCCAGGATCTCGAAGTCGGCGTCGACCATCGCGAGCCACGGCACCATCTGCCGGGGATCGTCGGCACCGGCGGTGACGATGGTCGCGTCGGGGCCGTCGGCTTCGATGTCCACGGAGCCGGCCGGGAAGTGCGGGGCGACGGTGTCGACGGGTGCGTGATAGCGGATACGGGCCACGTACCGGTACGGCGACGTGCTGATCGAGCGGCGCACGTAGGCGGCCGCGTCTGGAGCGTCGCGCGCCGCGAACGTGGTGCCGACCGCGGCGACGTCGGACATCCGGTCCAGCCGCAGGCTCCGCCAGTCCTGCCGGTCGCGGTCGAATGCGAGCAGGTACCAGCGGCGACCAGTGGTCACGAGCTGGTAGGGCTCGAGACGGCGCCGCGTCGCGGTGCCGCCCCGGTCCACATAGCCGGCGGTGACGTGTTCGCGGTCCCGGCTGGCTCGGGCGAGCGTCATCAGCACGTCGGGTTCGACGACGGACTCTGGCGCGCCCGATGTCAGCGTGACCGTGGCGTCGTGGACGGCGGAGACCTGGGAGCGCAGCCGTCGTGGCATCACCTGGTCGAGCTTGCTCAGTGCGCGCAGTGCCGATTCGCCGACTCCGGCGACGCTTCCGCCTGCCGCGAGCCGCAGGCAGACCGCCATGGCGACCGCCTCGTCGGGGTCCAGCAGCAGAGGCGGCAGCGCGGCGCCGGCGCCCAGTTGGTAACCGCCGCCGTGGCCCCTGCTGGCGGCGACGGGGTAGCCGAGCTCACGCAACCGCTCGATGTCTCGGCGCACACTGCGAGTCGTGACACCGAGCCGGGCGGCGAGGTCGTCGCCCGACCACACCCGCCGGGACTGGAGCAGGCCGAGGAGCTGCAGCACGCGGCTCGTCGTCTCGGACACCCCCACAGCGTGCCAGAGTTTCAGGACCGAAATTGTCCTATACCTCTGCGACGCTTGCACCATGGACGTCACCGACGAACTGATCGACCAGCTCGACTTCCACTGGCGGACGCAGCTGCGGCCGCGCCTGGAGGGCCTGACCGACGACGAGTACTTCTGGCAGCCGGTGCCGGACTGCTGGACCGTGCACCCCGACGGCCGCGTCGACTTCGCCTACCCGCCGCCGCAACCGGAGCCCTTCACCACGATCGCGTGGCGGATGGCGCACCTGATCGTCGGCGTGCTGGCGATGCGCAGCCACGCGCATTTCCAGGGCCCGCCTGCCGACTACGCATCGTGGCCCTACGCCACGGACGCGACGACCGCGATCGCCCAACTCGACACCGAGTACCAGCGCTGGGTCACCGGCGTCCGCAGCCTCGACGCCGCGGCCCTGGCACGCCCGTGCGGCCCGGCCGAGGGCCCCTACGGCGAGCGCCCGATGATGACGTTGGTGCTGCACATCACCCGCGAGATGATCCACCACGGTGCCGAAATCGCCTGCATCCGTGATCTTTACGCACACACCCCGCACGTACGAACCAAGGAGAACTGACATGCCCGGACTGCCACCGCCCGCCGACGGCGAACGCCAGACGCTCATCGAGTTCCTCAGGTTCAACCAGAATGCGTTCTTCTCGGTGGCTCACGGCCTGACCGACGAGCAGGCCCGCGCAACGCCATCGGCGAGCGCGTTGTCGGTCGGCGGCCTGGTCAAGCATGCCGCCGGCGTGCAGCGCGGGTGGCTCGCACGCGTCGTCGCCGCTCCGGACTTTCCGCCTCCCGACCCGCGGCCGCTCGAGGAGCAGATGGCCGAGCATGCCGATCAGTACACGATGCGCGATGACGAGACGTTGGCCGATCTGCTCGAGGACCTGCGAACCGTCAACGACGAGGTGGTGATGGCCTTCGCGGAGAAAGACCTCGACACTCCGGTCCCGGTCCCCCACGAGGTGCCGTGGTTTCCCAGCGATGTCGACTTCTGGACGGTGCGCTGGGTCGCGCTGCATCTGGTCGAGGAGCTGACCCGGCACGCCGGCCACGCCGACATCATCCGCGAAACCTGTGATGGCGCAACGATGTACGAGCTGATGGCGGAACAGGAAGAATGGCCGGAGACAGACTTCGTCAAGCGCTGGCGCCCGGCGAACTAACGCAGCACCAGGGCCAGCGCATGGTCGACGACGGCGTCGAGATCGTCGCCGAGGCGTCCGGCCAGCCACTGCTGCGCGAGTTCGGCCATCGCGCCGGTGTAGAGCGCAGCCGCCACCTGTGCGCCCACCGCGTCGGGATCCGGGTGCAGTCGCCAACCTTCTGACAGCACCGCCTCACGCAACAGGTCTTGCGTGGCGGCCCGGCGGGCAGCGAGCACAGGATTGGCCCGCGCATCGGTGAACAGCACTCGGCCCCGCCGCGGATCGGTGGAGCTGAACTCCAGCACGGCCGCCATCCCGGCCCGAGTGCGAGCGCGCAGCGACGCGCCTGCCGCCGCCATCGCGGCGTCGACGGCCAGGGCCAACTCCGCGCTGACCCGGTCGTAGACGGCGCCGAGCAGGGCGTCGACATCAGGGAAGCTCTCGTAGAAGTACCGGGAGTTCAGACCGGTCTCCCGGCACGCCGATCGCACCGACAGTGCCTGCTCGCCGCCCTCCCCGAAGATCCGGTACGCGGCGTCGACCAGCAGTTGCCGCCGCTCGGCACGGCGGTCGACCAGCGGCACGCCCGCCCATCTCGTGGGAGTCGACACCCGGTCAGCGTAGGCCGCCGCGAGTCTGGTCACAACCGTATCCAGAAGCTAAACTGGGCACACCCGTGACCAGGAGGATCAGATGTTCCTGCCGCACCAGCTCATCGGCCAGGTGCTCGACCGCCGCTTCGACCAGGATGTGCGCCGGCACTTCTTCAAGGGGATGGAGTTCGCCGCGCCCACGGGTGATCCGGGCTGGTTCGGCCCGGGCAGCGCCGTGTGGCACGTGCACTCGCACACCCACGCGCTGATCTTCGGCCTCCAGTGCGCCGCATTCCTGGAACGTCTGGACCCCTCCATCTACTGGATGGGCGTCCATCACTCCCGGCTCGTCCGGGACGACACCCGCCACGATCCGATGCCCCAGATCGACCCCGAGGGTGCGCTCACCCGCCTCGGACACTCCGTCGCCTTCTTCATCGGCACGGCCTACGGCTCGACCGCGACCGCCGAACGGCTGGCGACCACGGTCGCGTCGATGCACCACACGATCAAGGGCACCCGGCCCGACGGCGCGCGCTACGACGCCGACGACCCCGAGTGGCTGCGCTGGAACTATGCGACGGTGGTCTGGGGTATCGCCACCGCGCACGAGCTCTACCATCCGAACCCGTTGCGCGGCAAGAAGATCGACCGTTACTACGACGAGTTCGTCCGCGTCGGCCACGCGCTCGGCGGCACCGACCTGCCCACCACCAAAGCCGACACCCTCGACTGCCTGAAGTCATACCTGCCGAAGCTCGCCGTCACCTACGGCACCGCCATGGCCACCGGGCCGAACCTGCCGCTGCCGCAGGCGGCGCTGAACTGGGCCGTTCGCGACACCATGCCGCCCTGGGCCAAGGGCCTGATCCAACACAGCGACCCCAACATCGTCGAGCGCACCGCCCGTCGCGCCCTCGTCTGGTCGATCATCAACGGGGTACATGCGGCGTCCGGAACGATGCCGGAGTTCGAGCAGGCCAGGGCTCGTGTCGCCGACGTTCCTGTGACCCGGGGCACACAGATTTTCGAGCGTGCAGGGGCTTTTGAGACACTGCAGGGATGAGTACAACGCGGAACACACAGCACCGCGGGGTAGCCAAGCTCGACCGTGTGCCCCTGCCCATCGAGGCAGCGCGCATCGGCGCGACCGGCTGGCAGGTCACTCGCACCGGCGCGCGGGTCGTGTCGAAGCTGCGCTCCCGCGGTTCGCTGCAGCAGAAGATCGTCAAGCAGATCCCCCAGGCCTTCGCCGACCTGGGACCGACCTACGTGAAATTCGGCCAGATCATCGCGTCCAGCCCGGGTGCGTTCGGCGAGCCGCTGAGCCGAGAATTCCGCAGTCTTCTCGACCGGGTACCGCCCGCCGATTCCGAGGCCGTGCACAAGCTGTTCCGGGAGGAGCTGGGTGACGACCCGGCGAATCTGTTCGCCTCGTTCGACGAGAAGCCATTCGCTTCCGCGTCGATCGCGCAGGTCCACTACGCGACACTGCACAGCGGCGAAGAGGTGGTCGTCAAGATCCAGCGACCGGGCATTCGCCGCCGCGTCGCCGCCGACCTGCAGATCCTCAAGCGGGGAGCGCGCCTCGTCGAGTTCGCAAAGCTGGGTCAGCGGCTCTCCGCGCAGGACGTCGTAGCCGACTTCGCCGACAACCTCGCCGAGGAACTGGACTTCCGGCTCGAGGCGCAGTCGATGGACGCCTGGGTGGCCCACATGCACGCCTCCCCGCTGGGCAAGAACATCCGCGTGCCGCAGGTCTACTGGGACCTCACCAGCGAGCGGGTGCTGACCATGGAACGCGTCTCGGGTATTCGCATCGATGACGTGGCCGCGATCCGCAAGAAGGGCTTCGACGGCACTGAGTTGGTCAAGGCGCTGCTGTTCAGCCTCTTCGAGGGTGGGCTCCGGCACGGCCTCTTCCACGGCGATCTCCACGCCGGCAACCTGTCCGTCGACGACGACGGCAAGATCGTGTTCTTCGACTTCGGCATCATGGGGCGCATCGATCCGCGGACCCGCTGGCTGCTGCGCGAACTGGTGTACGCGTTGCTGGTCAAGAAGGACCACGCTGCGGCAGGCAAGATCGTCGTGCTGATGGGTGCGGTCGGCACCGTCAAGCCCGAGGCGCAGGCGGCCAAGGACCTCGAGAAGTTCGCCACCCCGTTGACGATGACGTCGCTGGGCGATCTGAGCTACGCCGAGATCGGCAAGCAGCTCTCCGCGCTGGCCGAGGCCTACGACGTCAAGCTGCCGCGCGAGCTGGTACTGATCGGCAAGCAGTTCCTCTACGTCGAGCGCTACATGAAATTGCTGGCGCCCAGCTGGCAGATGATGAGCGACCCGGCACTAACGGGATACTTCGCGAACTTCATGGTCGAGGTGTCGCGCGAGCACGACCAGGAGTTGGACGCCTGATGCAGGTACGCAGTGGCACTGCACCCTCCGGCGAGATCGACATCCACTACGAGGACATGGGCGACCCGGGCGACCCGGCCGTCATGTTGATCATGGGGCTCGGCGCGCAGATGATCTTCTGGCGCACCGAGTTCTGCGAGAAGCTGGTCAACCAGGGACTGCGGGTCGTCCGCTTCGACAATCGCGACTGCGGACTGTCGGGCAAGCTGCGCGGCCGGCGCGCCCGGTCCCCGCTGCCGCTGAGCATGGCGCGCTCGTTCCTCGGAATTGCCAGCCCGGCGCCCTACCGGCTCGAGGACATGGCCGACGACACCGCCGCCCTCGCCGACCATCTCGGCATCGAGCGTGCCCATGTCGTCGGGGCATCGATGGGGGGCATGATCGCGCAGGTCTTCGCCGCCCGGCATGCCGAACGCACGCGCTCACTGGGTGTGATCTTCTCCAGCAACAACCAGTCGGCGCTGCCGCCGCCCGGACCGCAGCAACTGCTCGCGATCCTGTCCAAGCCCTCGGGTACCGGCCGCGACGCGATCATCGACAACGCGGTCAAGGTCAGCAGGGTGATCGGCAGCCCGGGGTATCCGCGGTCCGACGATGCGCTGCGCGCCGACGCCATCGAGGGCTACGACCGGTCCTACTACCCGGCGGGAATCGGCAGGCAGTTCTCGGCGATCCTGGGCAGTGGCAGCCTGCGCGGGTACAACCGCAAGACCACCGCGCCCACCGTCGTGATCCACGGCACGGCCGACAAGCTGATGCGCCCGTCGGGTGGCCGTGCGATCGCCAACGCGATCCCCGACGCACGACTCGTGCTGTTCGACGGTATGGGCCATGAACTGCCCGAACCCCTGTGGGATGACATCGTCGGCGAGCTGAAGACGACGTTCGCGCAGGGCTAGCAGAAGCACGTACCATGCCTGACGGGCATGCGTGACCGCCGTTTCAGGAGATCCTCTTCGGGCAGCTTGCTCAGGAAGGCCACCTCATGGCCGAAACAAAAAAGAAGAACTTGAAGCCTCATTTCGACGACGTCCAGGCGCATTACGACCTCTCCGATGAGTTCTTCCGGCTGTTCCTCGACCCTTCGCAGATGTACAGCTGCGCATACTTCGAGCGCGACGACATGACCCTCGAAGAGGCGCAGCGCGCCAAGGTCGACCTGGCGCTGGGGAAGCTCGGTCTCGAGCCCGGGATGACGTTGCTAGACGTCGGCTGCGGGTGGGGCTACACGATGATGCGGGCGATCGAGCTCTACGACGTCAACGTGATCGGCCTGACGCTCAGCGAGAACCAGAAAGCACATGTCGAGCAGGTGTTCGCCGCATCGGACAGCCCGCGCACCAAGGAGATTCGCCTCGAAGGCTGGGAGAGCTTCGACCAGCCCGTTGACCGCATCGTCTCCATCGGGGCGTTTGAGCACTTCGGCAAGGACCGCTGGGACGACTTCTTCACCACTGCCTACCGGGTGTTGCCCGACGACGGTGTGATGTTGCTGCACACCATCACCGCGCTGACGATCCCGCAGATGATCGAACGCGGCATTCCGCTGACGTTCTCGGTCGCCCGGTTCATCAAGTTCATCCTTACCGAAATCTTCCCGGGCGGGTACCTGCCGACGATCGAGCTGGTCGGCGAGCATGCCGGCAAGGCGGGCTTCACTCTCACGCGTGAGCAGTCGCTGCAGCCGCACTATGCGCGCACCCTGGATCTCTGGGCAGCCGCGCTCGAGGCGCACAAGGACGAGGCCATCGCGGTCCAGTCCGAAGAGGTCTACGACCGCTACATGCACTACCTGACCGGGTGCGCGGATTCGTTCCGCAAGGGCTACACCGACGTCAACCAATTCACGTTGGTCAAGCAGCCCTGAGTGGATTGGCCCGTATATGGGCCCACCCGATAGGCTGAGCGCCCGAGAAGCGTGTTTACCGGAAGGCTGTGCGCCGTTTGGGTACGGTCAGGACACGATTGCGATGTGGCATCGGGCGGGGACCCCTGGAAGTAGAGTCCCCACGAAAATCAGGACGAAGGAAGACATGTCTGACAACTCCACCGGCACGAAGGATCTGACTCCTCATTTCGAGGACATTCAGGCGCATTACGACCTGTCGGACGACTTCTTCGGCGTCTTCCAGGACCCCACCCGCAAGTACAGCTGCGCGTACTTCACCGGCCCCACCGTGACCCTGTCGGCGGCCCAGATCGCCAACGTCGACCAGCACCTGGACCGGCTCGATCTGAAGCCGGGCATGACGCTGCTCGAGGTGGGCTGCGGCTGGGGCCTGACGCTGCAGCGCGCCATGGAGAAGTACGACGTCAACGTGATCGGCCTGACGCTGAGCAAGAACCAGCAGGCCTACTGCAGTCAGCTGTTGTCGAAGGTGGACAGCGAGCGCACGTTCGACGTCCGCCTCGAAGGGTGGGAGCAGTTCCATTCGCCCGTCGACCGGATCGTGTCGATCGAGGCGTTCGAGCACTTCGGTTTCGAGCGCTACGACGACTACTTCAAGACGTGCTACGACATCCTGCCCGACGACGGCCGCATGACGATCCAGAGCAGCTGCGGCTACCACCCCTACGACCTGCAGGCGCGCGGCAAGAAGCTGACGTTCGAACTGGCACGGTTCGCAAAGTTCATCGGTGAGGTGATCTTCCCGGGCGGCCGCATCCCGACGACGCAGATGATGGTCGAGCACGGCGAGAAGGCCGGCTTCACCGTGCCGGAGACGTTGTCGCTCCGCAATCACTACATCAAGACACTCGGTATCTGGGCCGCACGTCTCGAGCAGCACAAGGACGAGGCGATCGCCGCCGCCGGCGAGCAGTCCTACAACGACTACATGCGCTACCTGACCGGCTGCCAGTACTACTTCGTCGACGAGGCGTTGGACGTCAGCCTCGTCACCTACCTGAAGCCAGGCGCCGCGGCGGCCTGAGCCGCGCTTCTTTTTCGCTGATGCCGGCGCGGTGACCCAGCGCCGGTGTTATGTTTTGCCAAAGGGCTCCTCGGCCACCGCATCAGGGTTCGATGTGGGGGACAACTCGGATCTCCGGCTGATTCTGCACACTGTCGTTCGTGGGGGACGACGGCTGCGGGACGGCCGGGTACGCCGGTGGTCGAGGAGCTTTTTTGATTCCCGAGATACAGAAAAGTCCCCCGCGCCGAAGCGTGGGGGACTTTTGCTGTTGGTCGGATTCGGCTGGCGCCTACTCCTCCGTGAAGTTGCGGGTCACCGCCGGGTCCACCGGGATACCGGGGCCGGTCGTGGTCGAGACGACGACCTTCTTCAGGTAGCGGCCCTTCGAGGAGGACGGCTTGGCACGCAGGATCTCGTCGAGCGCGGCACCGTAGTTCTCCACCAGCGACTTCTCGTCGAACGACGCCTTGCCGATGATGAAGTGCAGGTTGGCCTGCTTGTCGACGCGGAAGTTGATCTTGCCGCCCTTGATGTCGTTGACGGCCTTGGTGACGTCCGGGGTCACGGTGCCGGTCTTCGGGTTCGGCATCAGGCCGCGGGGGCCCAGGATGCGCGCGATACGGCCGACCTTGGCCATCTGGTCGGGGGTGGCGATCGCGGCGTCGAAGTCGAGGAACCCGCCCTGGATCTTCTCGATCAGGTCGTCGCTGCCGACGACGTCGGCGCCGGCGGCCAGCGCCTGCTCGGCCTTGTCACCGACGGCGAACACCGCGACCCGCGCGGTCTTTCCGGTGCCGTGCGGCAGGTTCACGGTGCCGCGCACCATCTGGTCGGCTTTGCGGGGATCGACGCCCAAGCGGATCGCGACCTCGACGGTGGCGTCCTGCTTCTTCGACGACGTCTCCTTGGCCAACTTCGTGGCCTCCAGCGGCGTGTACAGCCGGGTCTTGTCGACCTTCTCGGCGGCTTCCTTGTAGGCCTTGCTGTTCTTGCTCATTGATGTCTCCTAGGTTCAGAGGTCGTGGTTGCGAGCCGAAGCGGGCTCTCCCACGGGTGTCGAATTATTCGACTGCGGTCTGGTCGATCCGCAAGCTACTCGACGGTGATGCCCATGGAGCGGGCAGTACCGGCGATGATCTTGGCGGCCTGATCGATGTCGTTGGCGTTCAGGTCTTCCTTCTTGGTCTCGGCGATCTCGCGCACCTGATCCCAGGTCACCTTGGCGACCTTGGTCTTGTGCGGTTCACCCGAACCCTTCTGCACGCCGGCAGCCTTGAGCAGCAGCTTGGCTGCGGGCGGCGTCTTCAGCGCGAACGTGAAGGTGCGGTCCTCGTAGACGGTGATCTCCACGGGGATGACGTTGCCGCGCTGCGACTCGGTCGCCGCGTTGTACGCCTTGCAGAACTCCATGATGTTGACGCCGTGCTGGCCGAGCGCGGGACCGACCGGCGGGGCGGGGTTGGCCTGCCCGGCCTGGATCTGCAGCTTGATCAGCCCGGAGACCTTCTTCTTCGGGGGCATGGTTGTGCTGTCCTTCTTCTATCTCGTGGGCGTCCTCATGGCCGAGGGGCCCGGCTTAAATCTTGGCGACCTGGTTGAAGGTCAGTTCGACCGGTGTCTCGCGACCGAAGATCGACACCAGCACCTTGAGCTTCTGCTGCTCGGCGTTGACCTCGCTGATCGATGCCGGCAGGGTCGCGAACGGTCCGTCCATGACGGTGACCGACTCGCCGACCTCGAAGTCGACCAGGATCTCGGGACGCTCCATCGACGCCTCGGAAGACGCCGCGGCCGTCGACGCCGCCTTGCCGGGCTTCTTCGCCGCGGCCGGCGGCAGCAGGAACTTCACCACGTCGTCGAGCGACAGCGGCGAGGGCCGCGACGTCGCGCCGACGAAGCCGGTGACGCCGGGGGTGTTACGCACCGCACCCCACGACTCGTCGTTCAGTTCCATGCGCACGAGGATGTAGCCGGGCAGCACCTTGCGATTGACCTGCTTGCGCTGGCCGTTCTTGATCTCGGTGACCTCTTCGGTGGGCACCTCGACCTGGAAGATGTAGTCGCCGACGTCCAGGTTCTGCACGCGGGTCTCGAGGTTGGCCTTCACCTTGTTCTCGTAGCCGGCGTAGGAGTGGATGACGTACCAGTCGCCCGGCTTGAGGCGCAGCTCCTTCTTGAGCGCGACGGCGGGGTCCTCGTCCTCGGCCGGCTCGTCGGCTGCCGGGGCCTCGTCGGCGTCGTCCGGCGCCTCGACCAGCGGTGCGTCCTCCACGGCCTCGGCCGGGCTGGTCTCGTCGAGATTGCCGGCCCCCGCGGCGGTGATCACCACCGCCGGATCCGCATCGGCGATGCGTGCCTCGGACACGTTCGCGGCGCTCTCGCCGTCGAAGCTGGTCACGTGTCAGTCCTCTCTCAGATGTATTGCGTCGGGTGGGGTGACCGCTTGGGTCAGCCGAACACCAACGTCACGAGCTTGGCCAGGCCCAGGTCAACTCCACCGATCAGCGCCACCATGAAGACCAGGAACACCAGCACCACGGTGGTGTAGCTGACCATCTGCTTGCGGTTCGGCCAGATGACCTTGCGCAGCTCGGCGACGACTTCCTTCAGGTAGTTGAAGATGAAGGCGATGGGGTTGCGCCCCGACTTGCCTGGCCCGTCCTTGGGCTTGCGCGCCGTCTTCTTCTTGGCCTTCGGACCCTTGCCGTTGTCCTTGCCGCCCGACGCATCGGTCTCGGGCGCGGCGTCGGTGTCGTCAGTGTCGTCGACATCGACAGGCCGACGCGACCGCTTGCCGGTCGGTCGTAGCGGACGGTTCACGACCGCGGTCTGCACTCGTGCGTCACCGCCGTCGGTCTCCGCGCCGCTGTCGGTGCCTGCCGAGCTGGCACCGTCGCGCTCGTCGCTCACCGCGTGCTCCCTCGTGATCGGTCGTCATGGGTCCCGGTTCGTGGGCCCTGCTGTCCAGTATCCAGACCAGGCCGGGCCGGCCCCACGTATCGAGTATTCAGTTGAGCAGGGGCGACAGGACTTGAACCTGCAACCTGCGGTTTTGGAGACCGCTGCTCTGCCAGTTGAGCTACGCCCCTAGAGGGTGTCCCTGCAGGGCTCACACAATTTGCGCGCTCCCCGTGCGGTGACACAAGCCCCGACGGACAGCGCGCTCAACTGGGAAAACCCAAGTGCCGAGTGTAGCGCGCCGCGGGTCGGAGTTACTAATCCGCCGCCGGCTCGGTGTCGTGGGTGACGGGCTTGCGGACGACCTGACCCGTCTCCGGGTCCCAGCCCGCCGAGATCGAGTTGTCGCCCTCGTGGCCCATCAACGTGGTGAACGACTCCATCACGACCTCACCGTCGGGCGCCGTGAGGACGTTGCGGGTGGTGACGATGTCCGCCCCGAAGCGTTCCTCGACCGTCTGGATGTGCATCGTTCCGTTGAGCGCGTCGCCGGCTCGGATGGGACGGTGGAACAGGAATTTCTGATCGACCTGGATGATCTGCAGTGTCTCGAGGCCCACGTCGACGTTCTGGAAGAAGTGGTTCTGGATCATCACCGCGAAGATCGACATGAACGTCGGCGGGGCGATCAGCGATTCGTGGCCCAGCTCGGCGGCGGCGTCTTCGTCCAAGGTGGCCGGATCGGTGGCTTTGACCGACTTGGCGTACTGGCGAATCTGTTCGCGGCCCACCAGGAACGTGTCGGGGTACGTCCAGACCATGCCGCGGATGTCGGTTTTGAGTGCCATCGTCGACCGCCCTACGCCAGCTTGGCCACGGCCACGGCGCGGCCGAAGATCTTCTTGCCGCCCGCGGTGGCCGTGAGCGCGATGGTGACGGACTTGGCGTCGTCGTCGACTGATTTCACCCGTCCGTTGAACACGATCTCGGCACCCTTGCCGTCGTTGGGGACGGGGACGACGGCGGTGAAGCGCACGTTGTACTCGGTGACCGCGGCCGGGTCGCCCACCCAGGAGGTGACGTATCCGCCACCGAGACCCATCGTCAGCATGCCGTGCGCGATCGCGGTGTCCAGTCCGACCTGCTTGGCGATCTCGTCGTCCCAGTGGATGGGGTTGAGGTCGCCGGACACGCCGGCGTAGTTGACCAGGTCGGCCCGCGTCAGCGGGATGACCCTCTCGGGCAGCTGATCGCCGACCTTGACCGAGCTGAACTCACGCAGTGCCATCTGAAAAGCCACTCTCTCCGTCTTCTTCGCTCCGCCCCGCCAGGGTGGTGTAGGACTCCTGCACGACGTCGCCGTTGCTGTTACTGACGATGTTCTTGGTGACGATGATGTCGGTGCCGTGCGCAGTGCGGACCGAGTCGATCCACACGTCGATGTACAGCGTGTCGCCGGCCTGGATCGGATGCACGAACTTCAGGGACTGGTCCACCTGGACGATCTGGGCGTCGGCGATCGCGATACCGGCAGACTCGAACATCGCCCGCTGCGCCTGATACCCGAACACCGAGATGAATGTCAGCGGCGCGAGAAGCGCGTGGTGACCTAGTTCGGTCGCCGCACTCTCGGCGAAGAAGGAGTCGTCGTCGTTCTTGACCGCGGTTGCGTACTCGCGGATCTTCTCACGCCCGACGACGTAGTGGTCGGGGTGCCGATAATGCAGCCCGACGTACTCGTCCAGGAAAGACACGGCGCAGCGGTGGTCCTAGCGGGACTCTTTGTGAGCCTGGTGCTTGCCGCAGTTCGGGCAGAACTTCTTGATCTCGAGGCGGTCGGGATCGTTGCGGCGATTCTTCTTGGTGATGTAGTTGCGGTGCTTGCACACTTCGCAGGCCAAGGTGATCTTGGGCCGTACATCGGTACTGGAGGCCACGGCAGTCGTCTCTCTCTTTTACGTCTCTTGCGATACGTCTCGTTAGTGTCTTGTAGCGGTGGGGGGACTCGATCCCCCGACCTCACGATTATGAGTCGTGCGCTCTAACCAGCTGAGCTACACCGCCCCGGACGGACCTGCACAGCGGTCCACCGAGCCCCCTAACGGAATCGAACCGTTGACCTTTTCCTTACCATGGAAACGCTCTACCGACTGAGCTAAGGGGGCCTGCAGCACGTCATGGAGCGACGGGCCTTAAAGAGGGTACATTCTCACCGTTTGCGGCGCCAAACCGCTGGTCATGCTGGGCACCCGGCTGCTGGTGAGGGGCATGCGCCTACGCTGACCCGCATGGCCGAAGACGATCGTCTCTACTTCCGTCAGCTCCTGGCGGGTCGCGATTTCGCGGCCGGCGACATGATCGCCGAGCAGATGCGCAACTTCGCCTATCTGATCGGCGACAGGGAAACCGGCGACGCGGTGATCGTCGACCCGGCGTACGCCGCGACGGATCTCGTGGACGTCCTCGAGTCCGACGGTATGCGGCTGTCCGGTGTGCTGGTCACCCACCACCATCCCGACCACGTCGGCGGCTCGATGATGGGCTTCGAGCTCAAGGGACTCGCCGAACTGCTGGAGCGCACCAGCGTGCCGGTGCACGTCAACACCCACGAGGTCGACTGGGTCTCCCGGGTCACCGGGATCGCCCCGAGTGAGCTCACCGCACACCAGCACGGCGACACCGTCGAGGTCGGCGCGCTCTCGATCGAGCTACTACACACCCCGGGCCACACGCCGGGTAGCCAGTGTTTCCTGCTCGACGGCCGGCTGGTCGCCGGGGACACGTTGTTCCTCGAGGGCTGCGGCCGCACCGACTTCCCGGGCGGCAACGTCGATGACATGTTCCGCAGCCTGCAGGCCTTGGCAGCGTTACCCGGCGATCCGACCGTCTTCCCAGGGCACTGGTACTCGGCGGCCAAGAGCGCGCCGTTGGAATCCGTCCGGCGCAGCAACTACGTCTACCGCGCGAGCTCTCTCGATCAGTGGCGCACGCTGATGGGCGGCTGACCCCGGCGCCGGTCAGCACGTCCTGAGGTCGACCGTCAGCGCCAGCCCGCGCCGATCCCGCATTCCCAGAGACCGAGCGCAGGAATCCCGCTGTCGCGCCGCGCTTTTCGGCCCTTCACCCGCCGTCTCCGGCGATCCGGTTCAGGCTGTGCCGGCTTGCGGTGTGCGCCCATGGTCGTCCTCCTGTGGTTAGGAGCGCGGCGACCCCTCGTCACCGCCGCGCTCGACGATCACGTTAGGAAGACGCAGGGGCGGGGTCGTGCGTAGTCGAGTACCTGATTACCTGTGCGGCGCGAGACGACAGCTGAGTAGTCGCCCCCGCGTGGCCTTTCCCGTCCCCGCCGCTGTTAGGTTCGATGCGCCCCACCACCTCGCCCCAGGAGGCCGCATGACCAGCACCGTGTCCTATGAGCTCGCCGAATCCGTGGCCACCATCACGCTCGACGACGGCAAGGTCAACGTGCTCGGGCCGGACATGCAGGCCGCGATCAACGAGGCACTCGACCGCGCAGAGTCCGACGCCACGTCCGGACAGGTGAAGGCCGTGGTGCTGGCGGGCAATTCGCGGGTGTTCAGCGGCGGCTTCGACCTCGCGGTCTTCCAATCCGGAGATCCCGCCGCGGCGCTCGGCATGCTCGCCGGCGGGTTCAAGCTCTCTCTGCGCACTCTCACTTTCCCGGTCCCGGTGATCATCGCCGCGACAGGCCCCGCGATCGCGATGGGATCGTTCTTGCTGCTGTCGGCCGATCACCGCGTGGGTGCACCGAAGTCGCGCTGTCAGGCGATCGAGGTCGCCATCGGCATGACCATCCCGATCTCGGCGATCGAGATCATGCGGATGCGGCTGACACCGGCGGCCTTCGAACGCGGTACCGCACTGGCCGCGACGTTCGTCGGTGACGCGGCGATCGCGGCGGGCTGGCTCGACGAGATCGTCGAGGCCGATCAGGTCCTCCCCCGCGCGCAGCAGGTGGCCCAGGAGGCGGCGACCACGTTGCACGCCGGCGCCCACCTGGCCACCAAGCTCAAGGCTCGCAAGCCTGCCCTCGATGCGATACAGGCTGGAATCGACGGCCTGGCAGACGAATTCAAGCTCGGCTGAGACATGCCCCCACTGCGATGACCCACGTGCGCGGCCGGATCTGGCGGCACGGTGAGCCTCAGGACGACTTCGATTTCTCGGCGATCTCGGACTGCCTCAGCGGCGACGACACGCTGGTGTGGTGCGACATCTATGACCCCGACCACGCCATCCTCAAAGACCTCGCCGACGAACTCCATCTGAACTCGTGGGCGGTCGAGGATGCACTCGCCGAGTCCGAACGCACGAAAGCGGTGGTGTACCGCACCCACACCTTCTTCACGGTGTACGCGGTGACGATGACCGAGCCGGCCACGCAGGAGGAACCCTCGTCGCTGCTCGAGGTGCACCGCATCTCCGGTTTCGTACTGCCGCGCGGGCTCATCACGGTCCGCTTGTCGCCGCACGTCGACATCGACGAGGTGTCCCGTCGCTTCGACGAGCTCGGCGGTCAGGAGTACGGGGTCGGCTCGTTGGTGCACGGCCTGCTCGACGTCGTGGTGGACGGTCACTTCGCGGCGGTGCAGGCACTCGACGACGCGATCGAGGGACTCGAAGACGACCTCTTCGCCGACGAGACGCCAACGAAAGGTCTGCAACGCAAGACATTTCAGCTGCGCAAGGATCTGGTGGCGTTGCGCCGGGTGGTGCTGCCGATGCGGGAGGTGGTCTCGGCGATCCAGCACCGCCAACTCGATGCCAAGACCGCCCCGGAGCTCGACGCGGTGTACGCCGATCTGTACGACCACGTGCTGCGAGCCTCGGAGTGGACGGAATCGTTGCGCGACATGGTCACCACCGTGTTCGAGACGAATCTGTCACTGCAGGATGCGCGGCTCAACGTCGTGATGAAGAAGCTCACCGGGTGGGCCGCCATCATCGCGGTGCCGACGGCGATCACCGGCTACTACGGCCAGAACGTCGAGTATCCCGGCATCCAGACCGTCACCGGGTTCATCACCAGCACCGCGCTGATCGTGGTCATGGTCGTCATTCTCTACGTCGCGTTCAAACGCCGAGACTGGTTGTAGGCCACACCCGGGTCGCGTGTGGCCGGATCCGTTGAGCGGGGCCGACCGGTGTGCGAGCATCTGCGCATGGAGCCAACCGGGGATCCCGAGGCCCGCATCCGGGACCTCGAGCGGCCGCTCGCCGACCAGGCCAGTGCCGGCGAGTTGGGCGGTTCGACGGTGCCGGTTCCTCCCTACCCGTACCCCGCGCCGCCGCCCGACCCGTACGCCACCTCCGGATACCAGTCGCCCTACTACTCCGCGCCCCAGCAGGTCGTACACAAGCGATCCAATCCTGCGGTGTGGTTGATTCCGCTGATCGCCGGTCTGGTGATCATCGGAGGGGTCATCGGTGTCGTCGTCTACTTCGTGGGCGGTGATTCCGTTCCCGGCCGGCCCAACGTCTCCGGTGGCGGCGGTACCGTCGCCGGACCGTCGATGCCGGCCGTCCCCGGCATCGGGGGCGGCGACCAGGTGCTCACCGTGGAAGCAGGCGGGTCGCTGTCGATCGGCGGCGTGGACCGCACGCAGACGGTGATCTGCAACCAGGGCACCGTGAACATCAGCGGCATGAACAACACCATCGAGGTGCAGGGATCGTGCGCCGAGGTGTCGGTGTCGGGCATGGAGAACAAGCTGACGGTGGAGTCGGCGGGGTCCATCAGCGTGTCGGGCTTCGACAACACGGTGACCTACCGCACCGGCGAACCGACGACATCGCAATCGGGCTCCGGCAACGTCATCGAGCGCGGCTGACCCTGCCCTGTCGGTGCGCCCCCGTAAGGTGAGTCCCGATGGCGCTACATCTCCATCGGGCTGACCGCACCGACCTGCTCGCAGACGGTCTGGGTGCCATGCTGGCGGCCCCTCCCTCCGACCCGTTCGCCGAGGATCTCGTGCTGGTCTCGGCGCGCGGCACGGAACGCTGGCTCAGCCAGCGGCTGTCCCACATCCTGGGTCGGGGCAGCGGACAGGACGGCGTGTGCGCGGGGATCACCTTCCGGCATCCGCGCTCCCTGGTGGCCGAACTCACCGGCACCGCCGATGACGATCCGTGGGCGCCGGATGCCATGGTCTGGCCGCTGCTCGCAGTCATCGACAGCTCGTTGGACCAGCCGTGGTGTGCCACGCTGGCCGCCCATCTCGGCCATGGCGAGCAGGGTGAGGAGCGGGAACTGCGTCAGGGTCGGCGCTACGCCGTCGCCCGGAGACTCGCCGGCCTGTTCGCCTCGTATGCTCGCCAGCGGCCGCATCTGTTGATCGACTGGGCGCACGGCCGCGACGATGCCCTCGATGCGGATCTGGCGTGGCAGCCTGAGCTGTACCGCGCACTGCTCGCCCACGTCGACGCCGATCCCCCGCCGGTGCGGCACGCCGAAGCCGTTGCGCGACTGCAGGATTGCGCCACTGATCTGCCGGCGCGGCTCTCGCTGTTCGGTCACACCCGGTTGCCTCTCACCGAGATCGAGCTGTTGCACGCCCTGAGCACGCATCACGACCTTCACCTGTGGCTGCCCCATCCCAGCGACGAGCTGTGGACGGCGCTGCGGGGCGGTCGTGGCCCCGTGCCGCGACGCACCGACACCTCGCACCGAGCCGTGGCACACCCGCTGCTCGCGACTCTCGGTCGCGATCTGCGCGAGTTGCAGCGGGCTCTACCCGCCGATCCCGCGGTCGACGAGTTCCTCGGCTCCGCCGATCGCCCACCCACGCTGCTCGGGTGGCTGCAGTCCGACATCGCCGCCAACAGCGTTCGCCCGCAGGGCCGTTCGCTCGACGATCCCGACCGGTCGGTCCAGGTGCACAGCTGCCACGGTCCGGCGCGCCAGATCGACGTGCTGCGGGAGGTGCTGCTGGGGATGCTCGCCGACGATCCCACGCTCGAGCCGCGCGACATCCTCGTCATGTGCCCCGACATCGAGACGTTCGCACCGCTGATCGTCGCGGGCTTCGGCCTCGGTGACGTCGTGCCCGACGGGCATCCGGCTCACCGGCTGCGGGTCAAGCTGGCCGATCGCGCGCTCACTCAGACCAATCCGCTGCTCGGCGTGGCGAGCCAGGTGCTCGCCCTCGCCGGCGGACGCGCGACCGCCAGTGAGGTCCTCAATCTCGCCGAGGCACCCCCGGTCCGTGCCCGCTTCAAGTTCACCGATGACGATCTCGACACGATCGGAGATTGGGTGCGGGAGGCCAACATCCGCTGGGGGTTCGACCGCGGGCACCGGCATCCCTACGGCGTCGACTTCGTGCAGAACACCTGGCGGTTCGGCATCGACCGGGTGCTCGCCGGCGTAGCCGTATCCGAGGACGCCCGCACCTGGTTGGACACCACGCTTCCCCTCGACGATGTCGGCAGCAACCGGGTGGAGCTGGCCGGCCGTTTGGCCGAATACGTCGAACTGCTCCGCGTGAGTGTCGAGACCCTCAGCGGCACACAGACGGTGCGCGACTGGCTGACGGCGCTGCGCAGCGGTCTGGACCAGCTGACCGCGGCTTCGGACGCCGATGCGTGGCAGGGCGCACAGGTGGATCGGGAGTTCGCGGACATCCTGGCCCATGCCGGCGCGCAGTCCGAGACGCTGTTGCGCCTTGCCGATGTGAAGGCGCTGCTGGACCGTCACCTCGCGGGTCGACCGACCCGGGCCAATTTTCGTACCGGCACGCTCACCGTGTGCACGATGGTGCCGATGCGTTCGGTACCGCACCGGGTGGTGTGCCTCGTCGGCCTCGACGACGGGGTCTTCCCGCGGCAGGGGGTCACCGACGGCGACGACGCGCTGGCGCGGGACCCGGTGACCGGTGAACGGGACAGCCGGTCCGAGGATCGCCAGTTGCTGCTCGACGCGATCAGCGCGGCGACCGAGCGGCTGGTGATCACCTACACGGGCGCCAACGAGTACTCGGGCCAGCGCAAGCCGCCGGCCGTGCCGCTCGTCGAGCTCCTCGATGCGCTGGATGTCACCACCCCGCAGCCGGTTCGCGAGCATGTCCACATCCGACATCCGTTGCAGCCGTTCGATATCCGCAACGTCACGCCAGGGGCTCTGGGTACCAGGCCGGAAGAGCCGTTCACGTTCGACGTCGCCGCACTGACCGCGGCGCGGGCTTCAACGGCGCAGCGGACCGTCAAGCCGCCGCTGATCGGCGCGCCGCTGCCCGCCCCAGCGCTCGACGACGTCGTGCTCGACGACCTGGTCGCCTTCTTCAAGGACCCGGTCAAGGGCTTCTTCCGGGCTCTCGACTACACGCTGCCGTGGGACGTCGAGGCAGTCGAGGACGGGATGCCCGTCGAGATCGATGCGCTGGCGGAGTGGAAGATCGGCGCGCGGATGCTCGAGGACATGCAGCGCGGGATGACACCGGCGCAGGCACAGCAGGCTGAGTGGCGCCGCGGTTCACTGCCGCCGGGCCGGCTGGGCTGGCGGCAGGCTCAGGAACTCGCGCAGCGCACCGGTGCACTCGCAGCGGCCGCCCAGCAGCACCGCACATCTGATCCCCGGGCGTTCGACGTCGACGTCACGGTCGGGGCCGGGCGCCGCGTCACGGGCACCGTGCCGCGCGTCTACGGTGAGCGCCTGGTGTGGGTGACCTACTCCAAGCTCGACGGTAGGCATCTGCTCGAATCGTGGATTCGTCTGGTGGCGTTGGCCGCTCGCCATCCCGGCCGGGAGTGGTCGGCAGTGTGTATCGGCCGCGCCAAGCGGGGCGACACTCCGCGGCAGCGGTTGCTGGGACCTCCGGAGGACGCCACCGGCGTGCTGGCTGACCTCGTCGAGATGTACGACGACGGTCGTCGCGCACCGATTCCGTTGCCTCCCAAGACGTCCTACGCCTGGGCTGAGACCGAGCACCATCGCGGCGCGCCGTCGCGGGAAGCCGGCTGGAAGTGGAAGTCCGGCAAGTATCCCGGCGAGGATGCCGAACCCGCGCACGTCACGGTGTGGGGGCCGGGCCGCCCGTTGGTCGACCTCGTCGCGGCCGGTCTGCCGGCCTACGCGTCTCGGTTGTGGTCCCCGATGCTGCGCGCAGAGAGGAGGCCGGACTAGATGGAACCGTTCGACCTGCTCGGCCCGCTGCCCGAGCCGCGTACCACGACCGTGCTGGAAGCCAGTGCAGGCACGGGAAAGACGTTCACTTTGGCCGGTCTGGTGACCCGGTACGTGGCCGAGGGCGTCGCGACGCTGGACCAGATGCTGCTGATCACGTTCGGGCGGGCGGCCAGCCAGGAGCTGCGCGAACGTGTGCGCGCCCAGATCCTCGACGCACTGCTCGCGTTGGGCGATCCGCCCCGCGCTCGCGGCAACGCGTTGCTCACCCACCTGGTGGCGGGACCCGCTGATGAACTCGAGCTGCGTCGGCAGCGGCTGCGTGATGCGCTGGCCGGTTTCGACGCCGCCACGATCGCGACCACCCACCAGTTCTGCCAGCTGGTGTTGAAGAGCCTGGGGGTGGCCGGGGACACCGATTCCGGTGTGCAGCTGGTGGAGAACCTCGAGGATGTGGTGCGCGACATCGTCGACGATCTGTACCTCGCGCATTTCGGGCAGGAGCGTGACGAGCCGCTGTTGTCCTATGACGCCGCGCTGCGCCTGGCCCGCGAGGTCGTCGCCGGCGCGCACACCGAGCTCCGGCCTGCCGGTCCGGCGCCCGGCACGGACGCGGCGGTGCGGGTCGAGTTCGCGACCTCGGTATGCGCGGAGCTGGAGAAGCGCAAACGCCGGCTCGGCATCCTGCACTACGACGATCTGCTGTCCCGGCTCGCCGACGCGCTGGAGGCCGACGGTTCGCCCGCACGCACCCGGATGCGGCGACGCTGGTCGATCGTCATGGTCGACGAGTTCCAGGACACCGACCCCGTGCAGTGGCAGGTCATCGACCGGGCGTTCAGCGGGCATTCCACGCTGATCCTGATCGGTGACCCGAAGCAGGCGATCTACGCGTTCCGCGGCGGCGACATCGTCACCTATCTGCATGCCGCGTCGAGCGCGGGTCGGCAGCGCACGCTGGGCACCAACTTCCGAAGCGACGGTCCGCTGGTGGCGAGCCTGCAGGCGGTGATGCGGGACGCGCAGCTCGGGGACCCGCGCATCGTCGTGCGGCCGGTGGACGCCGCGCACGCTGACCACCGGCTCGAGGGTGCACCGAACAACGTGCCGTTCCGCTTGCGGGTGGTCACCCGCGAGCAGCTGCGGGTCCGGCCCGACAAGACGATCCCGATCGACAAGCTGCGCGAACACATTCCGAAGGACATGGCCGCCGACATCGCCGCGCTGCTGGCCGCCCGGGCGACGTACTGCGGTGAGCCGGTGGTCCCCGGCGACATCGCGGTGATCGTCGAGAGCCACCGCGACGGGCGGGCCTGCTTCGACGCGCTGAACGCCGCGAACATCCCCGCCGTCTACACCGGCGACTCGGATGTGTTCGCCTCACCGGCGGCCGACGATTGGCTGTGCCTGCTCGAAGCGTTCGACCAGCCGCAGCGTTCCGGCCTGGTGCGGGCGGCGGCCACCACGATGTTCTTCGGGGAAACCGCCGAAACCCTTGTCGCCGAGGGTGATCGGCTCACCGACCGGATCACCGAGACGCTGCGCAGCTGGGCCGACCACGCCCGGGAGCGCGGCGTCGCCGCGGTGTTCGAAGCAGCTCAGCGCGCAGGGATGGGCAAGCGCGTGCTGTCCTGGGTCGACGGTGAACGGCACATGACCGACCTGGCGCATCTCACCCAGCTCCTGCAGGAGACCGCGCACCGCGAGCACTTCAGCCTGCCGGCGCTGCGCGACTGGCTGCGCACCCAGCGCGACGAGCGGGGCGGCGCGGTCGAACGCAGCCGCCGCCTCGACAGCGACGCCGCCGCCGTGCAGATCATGACGGTGTGGGTGAGCAAGGGTCTGCAGTTCCCCGTGGTGTATCTGCCGTTCGCGTTCAACCGCAACATCCAGACTCGCGACGTCGTGCTCTACCACGAGGGTGACACCCGCTGTCTGCACATCGGCGGCGAGAACAGTCCCGATCACGACGCGGTGCAACGCCAGGGCCGCAAGGAGGCGGCCGGGGACGACGTCCGGCTCACCTACGTCGCGATGACGCGCGCCCAGTCCCAGGTCGTCGCGTGGTGGGCGCCGTCGGCCGATGAACCCAACGGCGGCTTGTCCCGGCTGCTCCGCGGCCGCAGGCCCGGCGAGGCGGTGGTGCCGGATCGCTGCGATCCACCCCGCATCGACGACCCCGACGCGATGGCCGCGCTGCGCGCCTGGGCCGACGCCGGTGGGCCGGTCCTCGAAGAATCGGTGATCGCGGCTCCGAAACCGGTCGACGACTCCGCGGTGCCCGCCGGTCTGGATGTGCGTCACTTCCACCGCCACATCGACACGTCGTGGCGCCGCACCTCCTATTCGGGGTTGATCCGCGCTGCGGAGGAGACGCCCGGGGTGTCCAGCGAGCCGGAGGTGACCGAACTCGACGACGAGGTCGCCGACGTACCGGTGTCCGAACAGGTCGACATCGGTGCCGACGTCCGCTCGCCGATGGCCGACCTCCCGTCCGGCGCCACGTTCGGCTCGCTGGTGCACGCGGTGCTCGAGACGGCTGATCCGTTCTCCCCCGACCTGCCCGCCGAGCTGGAGACCCAGATCGGCCGACACGCGCAGTGGTGGCCGGTCGACGTGGCCCCGGCCGACCTGGCGGGGGCGTTGATTCCGATGCACGACACCCCGCTGGGACCCCTGGCACCCGGGATGACGCTGCGGGCGATCGGCTTACGCGATCGGTTGCGGGAGATGGACTTCGAGTTCCCCCTCGCCGGGGGTGATCGTCGCGCTGCCGGGCCGGCGCTCTCCCTCGCTGACGTCGGCGCGCTGCTGCGCACGCATCTGCCGGCGGACGACCCGCTGGCCAGCTACGCCCGTCGCCTCTCCGACGGCGCGCTGGGCGCGCAGTCACTGCGGGGTTACCTCACCGGGTCGGTGGATGCGGTGCTGCGGGTCGGCGGTCGATATCTGGTGGTGGATTACAAGACGAACTGGTTGGGGGAACCGGGGGCTGATCTGAGCGCCGCCGACTACGGGCAACCCCGGCTGGTCGAGGCGATGCTGCACTCCGACTATCCGCTGCAGGCGCTGTTGTACTGCGTTGTGCTGCACAGATTCCTGCGCTGGCGGCTCCCGGACTACACACCGGAGCGCCATCTCGGCGGGGTGCTGTACCTGTTCGTGCGCGGAATGTGCGGGTCGGACACGCCGGTGGTGGACGGGCATCCTGCGGGGGTGTTCAGCTGGCGGCCACCCGCGGATCTGATCGTGGCGGTGTCCGATCTGCTGGCACAGGCCGCACCGTCGGAGACACTGGTGCGATGACGGACTCCCAGGACTCCCGCGTCGCCGTGTACTTCGACTTCGACAACATCGTGATCAGTCGCTATGACCAGGTCAACGGCCGCAATTCGTATCAGCGGGACCGGGCCAGGGATACCGGCACTGGCGCGGGTGACTTCGCCGAGAAGCTGACGCGCGCCACCGTCGACGTCGGCGCGATCGTGGACTTCGCGTCGTCGTTCGGCACGCTCGTGCTGACCCGCGCGTACGCCGACTGGTCGGCAGAGGTCAATGCGAACTACCGTGGCCAATTGGTCGGTCGCGCAGTCGATCTGGTGCAGCTGTTCCCCGCTGCGGCGTACGGCAAGAACGGCGCCGACATCCGGCTGGCCGTCGACGCGGTCGAGGACATGTTCCGGCTGCCCGATCTGACCCACGTCGTGATCGTCGGCGGCGATTCGGATTACATCGCGCTGGCGCAACGGTGCAAACGGCTGGGCCGCTACGTCGTCGGCATCGGGGTCGCGGGGTCGTCCAGCCGCTCCCTGGCGGCGGCGTGCGATGAGTTCGTGACCTATGACGCGCTTCCGGGCGTACCGATGTTCGAGCCCGACGAGGCCCGCGACGAGTCCCAGGCCGGCGCTGCGCCGAAGAAGCGTGGCCGCCGGACGAAGGTCCAAGACGCCGCACCGGACGACACCGAGGACGAACCCGATCCGCTGGATGCGGCGACGGCGTTGCTCACCCGGGCGTTGCGCATCGGGCTGGAGAGAGACGACGTCGACTGGCTGCACAATTCGGCGGTCAAGGCCCAGATGAAGCGGATGGATCCGTCGTTCTCCGAGAAGTCGCTCGGCTACAAGTCGTTCAGCGAATTCCTGCGCTCGCATGACGACCTGGTCGAGCTCGACGAGAGCTCGACGGCCCGCCGGGTCCGGCTGCGCGGGGAGTCCCCGTGACCGCGCCGACGCTCGACGCGTTCAGCGAGCTGTTGGAGCCCGCCGATGTCCATGTGGCACAGCGCCTGTGCACGCTGACCGACGAACTCGATCCGGGTGTCGCGCTGGCTGTCGCGTTCGCGGTGCGGGCACTGCGCGCGGGGTCGGTGTGCGTCGATCTGAGATCGCTCGCCCAGCAGATCGGTCAACCCGAATTACCCTGGCCCGCGCCGCAGGACTGGCTCACGGCTGTGAAGGCGAGCCCGCTGGTGACCCAGCAGGTGGTGCACGTGCGCTCCGATGGCGATGCCGATCTCGTCTACCTGGATCGGTACTGGCGCGAGGAGCAGCAGGTGCGCGACGATGTGCTGGCGCTGTTGGCCTCGCGGCAGCCCACCGCGGCACCCGGCCTGGAGCGGCTGTTTCCCATGGGGTGGGAGGAGCAGCGACGCGCCGCCGACATCGCTCTGGCGCAATCACTCACGGTGCTGACGGGTGGGCCGGGAACCGGGAAGACCACGACGGTGGCCCGTCTGCTGGCCGTGCTCGCCGAGCAGGCCGCACTCGCCGGGCGGCCGCAGCTGCGCATCGCGCTCGCGGCGCCGACCGGTAAGGCTGCAGCGCGCCTGCTCGAGGCGGTGCGTTCGGAGCTGGGAGCACTGGATGCCCAGGATCGCGACCGGCTTCCGGCGTTGACGGCCTCGACGCTGCACCGGCTTCTGCGGCCGCGGCCCGACAGTGGCTCCAGGTTCCGGCATCACCGAGAGAACCGGTTGCCCCACGACGTGATCGTCGTCGACGAGACATCGATGGTGTCTCTGACGTTGATGGCGCGCCTGCTGGAGGCCGTGCGGCCCGACAGCCGCCTGGTGCTCGCCGGTGATCCGGATCAGCTCGCCTCGGTGGAGGCGGGTGCAGTGCTCGCCGATCTGGTCGACGGCCTCGGTGCGCGCTCGGATGTGCGGATCGCAGCGCTGCACACGTCGCACCGGTTCGGTGTCCGCATCGGCGAGCTGGCGGCCGCGATCCGCGACGGGGACGCCGACCGGACGGTTCAGGTGCTGCGCGACGGCGGCGACCACGTCGAGTGGATCGATGCCGACGCGCCCGGCGAACCATTGCGCGACGTGCTGCTCCCCCCGGCGTTGCGGCTGCGCGAGGCAGCGATTCTCGGCGACGCGCAGGCTGCGCTGACCACCCTCGACGAACATCGCCTGCTGTGCGCCCACCGTCGCGGACCGTTCGGCATCGGCCACTGGAACCGTCAGGTCGAGCGGTGGCTCACCGACGCGACCGGTGAGCCCATCTGGGCGGATTGGTATGCCGGCCGGCCGGTCCTGGTGACGGCCAACGACTACGGCCGCAAGCTCTACAACGGCGACACGGGCGTCGCGGTGGTGCGCGGCGAGGGCCTGCGCGTGGCGATCGGCGAGCAGGAGTTCGCCGCCGGCCGGCTCGCCGAGGTGGACACCATGCATGCGATGACGATCCACAAGAGTCAGGGCAGCCAGGCTGACGAGGTCACGGTGCTGTTGCCGCAGCAGGAGTCGCGGCTGCTGACTCGGGAGCTGTTCTACACCGCGGTGACGCGGGCGAAGAAGCGGGTGCGGGTGGTGGGGACCGAGGCGTCGGTGCGCGCCGCGGTCGGCCGGCGCGCGGCGCGCGCCTCGGGGCTGGCCCGCCGCCTCGCCGTCTGAGCGACCGTCCGGCGAGCGCGCGCGTTTGTACGCCGACGCGCCGCTCACAACGTGCATTGGCGTGCGCTCGCGGTGCTCCGACAGCGCGCTTTCTGCCAGCGATCGGTCAATTCCTGCCAGGTGAAATGAACCCCGGCTCACAGGGGTTTGACAGGTCAGATCACCAAGATCAACCAACCGAAGAAGGCCGGAAATGAAGAAGTTCACCGTCACCACCGCCGCCGCAGCCGCGCTCACCGCCGGTTTCCTCGGACTGGCCGCGCCCGCGCAGGCCGCCCCGACAGGTGGCAGCGCCGCCGACACGATCAGTTCGCTGGAGGCCCAGGGGCTCCGCGTCGTCGTCACCCGCCAGTCGAGCACGCCGCTGGACAAGGCGTCGGTCGTGTCCGTCACCCGCGGTCCCTCGACCCCGCAGAGCGTGCCGTTCGCCACCTCCCAGGGCGACAACAGCCGCACGGTCCGCAGCCAGACCGTCTACGTCACGGTCAAGTAATCGTTCACCAGGACAAGGGGCGCCTCCTGAACCGGAGGCGCCCCTGTCTCGTGTACGGGGTATGAACCGACCTTCACTCCTGGCCGCCGGCACCGTCACCGTCGCGGCAGCACTGAGCCTGGCCGCACCGGCGGGCGCCGCTCCTACCGGCGCAGGCCACGCCGACACGGCCATCATGGCCCTCGAGGATCAGGGCAACCGCGTGATCGTCACCCGGCTGTCCGCCGCACCGCTGGACGAGGCCTCGATCGTGTCGATCACGCACGGACCGATCGTTCGTCAGGGTGTCCCGTTCTCGACGTCGCAGGGCGACAACTTCCGGTCGATCGCCAATCAAACCGTCTACGTCACCGTTCGCTGAGCGGCCAGCCGCTATGATCAGTTGGCCATGCGCGTTGACGGGCGGGACATCATTGTCTCGGGAGACCTGCTCCAACCGCTGACCCGGCGCACCATCGACATCCTGCGGCTCGTCTCGGCCGGGGTCTTGCTCGTGATCGTCGTGACGAGCTCGCTGATCACCCGCTACGAGTGGGAAGCGCTGGAACGCTCCATCTCCGAGATCGTGGGCGTGCTGACCCCGACGCAGTCCAACACCGTCTACCTGGTCTACGGCATCGCGATTCTGGCCCTGCCGTTCATGATCCTGATCGGCCTGATCCTCGCCCGGCAGTGGAAACTACTCGGCGCGTACGGCGCGGCAGGAATCATCGCGATTCTGTCGCTGTCGATCACCGGTAACGGCATCGCCGCGCCGCGTTGGCATTTCGACCTCTCCGACCGTCTCGACACGGTCGCCTCGCAGTTCCTCGACGATCCGCGATGGATTGCGATGCTCGCTGCCGTGCTGACGGTGTCCGGACCGTGGTTGCCGGCGCGATGGCGACGATGGTGGTGGACGCTGCTGCTGGCGTTCGTCCCGATCCACCTGGTGGTCAGCGCGGTGGTGCCGGCGCGCTCGCTGCTCGGGCTGTCGGTCGGCTGGTTCGTCGGCGCACTGGTGGTGCTGGTGGTCGGCACTCCGGCGCTCGAGGTTCCGCTCGACGGCGCGGCGCGTGCGATGGCACGACGCGGCTTCGGGGTGTCGGCGCTACGCGTGGTGCGGCCCGCGGGTCGAGGCCCCATGCTGTTGCACGCCACTCAGGATCGCTCGGCCGACCACGCCGACCCCCACGAGGACGTGGCCATCGTGGAGCTCTACGGCCCGCATCAGCGCGGTGGCGGTGTCCTGCGGCAGTTCTGGCGCAAGCTTCGGCTGCGTGACAGCGAGACCGCTCCGCTGCAGACCTCGATGCGCCGCGCGATCGAGCACCGAGCATTGATGGCGATCGCAGTCGGCGATGTGGGGCTGGCCAACACCGCACCGATCGCGGTGTCCGCGCTCGAGCGCGGGTGGACGTTGTATGCGCACCGACCAGCGCAGGGCGTTCCGATCGACGAGTGCGCCGACCAGACGCCGGTCGCCCGGTTGTGGGATGCGTTGGCAGTTCTGCACAGCCAGCAGATCTCGCACGGTGATCTGCGCAGCAAGGAGATCACGGTCGTCGACGGGACGCCCCTGTTCGGCGGGTTCAGCCTCGCCGAATATGGCGCGTCGGAAGCGCACCTGCACAACGACATCGCACAACTCCTGGTCACCACGACCGATCTGTACGGAGCCGACGAGGCGGTAGCTGCGGCGATCACCGTCTTCGGCAACGACGCCGTGCTGGCCGCGTCCCGCCGGCTCACCAAAGCGGCCATGCACCAACGTCTTCGGCAGTCCGTCAAGGATCCGGCCGCGACGATGGCCGGCGCCCGCGATGAGGTCAAGCGTCAGACCGGGGCAGACCAGATCACGACGGCCACGATCACCCGGTTCAGCCGCAGGCAGTTGATCCAGACCGTGCTCCTGGTCGCCCTGGTCTACGTCGCCTACCCGTTCATCAGCTCGGTGCCGGTGTTCTTCTCGGAGTTGAGTTCTGCCAACTGGTGGTGGGCCGTGGCCGGGCTCGCAGTGTCGGCTTTGACCTATGTCGGCGCCGCTGCCGCGCTGTGGGCGTGTGCCGACGGTGTGGTGAGTTTCTGGTCTCTGACGGTCATGCAGGTGGCGAACACGTTCGCGGCGACGACGACACCCGCCGGCGTGGGCGGTCTCGCGCTGAGTGCGCGGTTCCTGCAGAAGGGCGGGTTGGGCGCGCTCCGGGCCACGACCACGGTGGCGCTGCAGCAGGCGGTGCAGGTGATCACCCACGTCTCTCTGCTGATCCTGTTCAGCGCGGCCGCCGGGGCGTCGGCGAATCTGTCCCGGTTCGTGCCGAGCGCCACGGTGATCTATCTCCTCGCCGGCAGCGCCCTCGGGGTGGTGGGCGTCTTCCTGTTCGTGCCCACGCTGCGGCACTGGCTGGCCACAGCCGTGCGGCCCCGGCTCAAGGAAGTGGTCGACGATCTCGTCGAGCTCGCCCGCGAACCCAAACGTCTGGCGATCATCATCGCGGGTTGTGCGGCAACCACTCTCGGCGCTGCCCTGGCGTTGTGGGCGAGCATCGAGGCGTTCGGCGGCGATGCCAGCTTCGTCACCGTCACGATCGTCACGATGGTCGGCGGCACGCTCGCCTCGGCGGCACCCACCCCCGGCGGCGTCGGAGCCGTGGAGGCGGCCCTGATCGGTGGTCTTGCCGCATTCGGCGTGCCCGCCGCGGTCGCGGTCCCTTCGGTGCTGCTCTACCGCATCCTGACGTGCTGGCTGCCGGTGTTCCTCGGCTGGCCGATCATGCGCTGGCTGACCCGCCGCGACATGATCTGATCACAGCGCCGCGGGAAAGAGAATCGCGGTGAGACAAACTGGTGCTCGCAGCGCCGTCACTCGGCACCCTTTCGCAGTGACCCGTGTGATCCGCTTCAACGCCTTCGACATGAACTGCGTCGCCCACCAGTCCCCCGGCCTGTGGAAACACCCCGAGGACCAGTCGTGGCGGTACAAGGACCTGAGGTACTGGACCGAACTCGCGCAGCTGCTCGAGCGCGGACGCTTCGACGGTCTGTTCATCGCCGACGTCCTGGGCACCTATGACGTCTACGGCGCCAGCGACGAGGCCGCGATCCGCCAGGCCGCCCAGGTGCCGGTCAACGATCCGCTGCTGCTGGTGTCCGCGATGGCCTATGTCACCAAGCACCTCGGGTTCGGCGTGACGACAGGCACCGGCTTCGAACATCCGTATCCGTTCGCCCGCCGCCTCTCCACGCTCGACCATCTCACCGGCGGCCGGATCGGCTGGAACGTCGTGACCGGGTATCTCCCCGCCGCTGCGCGCAACATGGGTCAGACCGATCAGCCTGCCCACGACGCCCGCTACGACCACGCCGACGAGTACCTCGAAGTGCTCTACAAGCTGTGGGAAGGGTCGTGGGAGGACGACGCGGTGGTCCGCGACGCGGCCCGCGGAGTGTTCACCGACCCCGACAAGGTGCATCACATCGGCCATGACGGAACGCATTTCCGCGTGCCCGGCGTCCATCTGAGTGAGCCGTCACCGCAGCGCACGCCGGTCATCTACCAGGCCGGGTCGTCGCCGCGCGGGGTGCGGTTCGCCGCCGAGAACGCCGAGGCCATCTTCACCGCTGCGCCCACCAAGGAGATTCTGCGCGACACGGTGACGACCATCCGCCGCGAACTCGAGATCGCCGGCCGCGACCCGTATGCGGTGAAGATCTTCAACCTGTCGACGATCGTCACCGCCGCCACCGACGAGGAGGCCCACGCCCGCCACGCCGAATACCTCTCCTACGGGGATCCCGAAGGCGCACTGGTGTTCATGTCGGGCTGGATGGGTGTCGACCTGGCGCGTTACGGACTCGATGAGCCGGTGGGCAACGTCGACTCGAACGCGATCCTCTCGGCGGTCAAGGCCTTCCAGTCCGCTGACCCCGACGGCCGCGAGTGGGCCATCCGCGACATCGCCGAGTGGGGCAAGATCGGCGGCATCGGCCCGCGCTTCGTGGGTTCGGGTGCGCACGTGGCGGATTCGCTGCAGGAGTGGGTGGAGGAGACCGACGTCGACGGGTTCAACCTGGCCTACGCGATCACGCCCGGTTCGTTCGCCGAGTTCATCGATCACGTCGTGCCCGAGCTGACCGCGCGCGGCGCCTACCAGGAGAACTACACGCCGGGGACGTTGCGCCACAAGCTCACCGGTGTCGGCGACCGACTGCCTGCCGAGCACCGGGGCGCCTCGTATCGGGTGGGCGGGCCCCGCTCGACGATCATCGACAGGCCGTCCACCGT
>NZ_QJUA01000030.1 GCF_003254575.1 Mycobacterium kyogaense
TGCAGCCCCTGAACGCCCGGGCCAACACATCGCGCGCGTGGCAGCGACCGCCCCCCCGTCGTCCCGGCGGTGCCCGCGCCCGCCCCCGCCGAGCCGGCCGACCCCCCCCCCGCCACCGCCGCCTCGCCGACCGAGGCGATGCCTGCCGTCGGCACGCCGCGCCCCCGCGCCGACTACAGCAATGACCCCACCCGCGAATCGCTGGCGTTCGATCCGCCCCGCGAACCACCGCTCGAGGCGGCGAACGCGGCGGAGGACATGCACCTCATTCCCGGTGCCACCGTCGGCAAGGGCCGTTACCGCCTGCTCGTCTCCCATGGCGGACCGCCCACCCTGCAGTTCTGGCAGGCGCTCGACACGGCGCTGGACCGGCAGGTCGCCCTGACGTTCGTCGACCCGGACGGAACGCTGCCGGCGAGCGAGGTGCAGGCGATCCTGGATCGCACCCAACGGCTGGGTCGCATCGACGTGCCCGGGGTGGCGCGGGTTCTCGACGTGATGCCGACCGGCACCGGCGGCCTCGTCGTGTCCGAATGGATCCGAGGCGGGTCCCTCGCCGAAGTCGCCGACACCTCCCCCTCCCCGATCGGGGGTGCCCGCGCCATCCAGTCGTTGGCCGCGGCGGCGGAGGCGGCGCATCGCAGCGGCGTCGCGCTGGCCATCGACCATCCGGCCCGCATCCGCGTCAGCATCGAAGGTGATGTGGCGCTTGCCTTCCCGGCGACGCTCCCGTCGGCTACCCCGGACGACGACATCCGCGGCATCGGCGCGGCGCTGTATGCGCTGCTGATCAACCGGTGGCCGCTGCCCGAGAGCGGCCAACCCAGTGGGCTCGCCGCCGCCGAGCTGGACACCGCGGGCCAACCCGTCGAACCCCGCACCGTCGACCGGGACATCCCGTTCCAGATCTCCGCGGCCGCCGCCCGAGCTGCGCAGGAGAACGGCGGGATCCGCAGCGCCTCGACGATGCTGAACCTGCTGCAGCAGGCCACGGCGATCGCTGACCGCACCGATCACCTCGCCCCGGTCGACGAGACTGCGACCCCGGCGCCGGGTGTCCCCGGCGCCCCGGTCGATCCCGACGACGCGGCCCGGCGGCGCAAGCGCCTGATCATCGGTGTCAGTGTGGCCGCCGCCGCGGTGGTACTCGTGGTGATCCTGCTGGCGACCGTGCTCAGCAACATCTTCGGCGACGTGGGCAACGGGCTCAGCGGTGACGAGCTCGGCCTCAACGCCCCGACGTCGTCGCAGCCGGGCAGCAGCTCCACCGATGCCGGGTCCGTCGTGAAACCCGTTCGCGCCACGGTGTTCTCGCCCGAGGGCGAGGCCGATGCGCCGGATCTCGCCGGCTTGGCGATCGACGGCGATCCGAGCACGGTGTGGCCCACCGACACCTACAGCGACGCGGCCCCCTTCCCCGGGTTCAAGAACGGTGTCGGCCTGATGCTGCAGCTGCCGCAGCCGACCACGCTGGGTTCGGTCGGCATCAACGTCAACAGCACCGGCACTGCGGTGCAGATCCGTTCGGCGACGTCGGCGTCACCGTCCTCGCTGGATGACACGACCGCGCTCACCCAGCCCACGACGCTCAAGCCCGGAACCAACACCATTTCGGTCGAGAACGCCGCCCCGACGTCCTATGTGCTCGTGTGGATCTCCACGCTGGGACAGGTCAACGGGCAGAGCCGTACCGACGTCTCGGAGATCACGCTCAAAGCCGCCGGCTGACCGAAAACTGGTGCGCAGGGCCCCCGCTCGGTCCGCCTAGGGTTCGGCTGTGGGGATTTTCTCGGGGCACAGCGACGGCGTGGTGCGGCCGCGCACCGACTCCGAGTTGCTGGCCGCGCACGTCGCGGGCGACCGCTACGCGTTCGAGGAACTCTTCTATCGCCACCACCGGCAGCTCTACCGTCTCGCGACGCTGACCACCGCCGATCCCGACGACGCGGCCGACGCGCTGCAGGACGCCCTGCTGGCGGCGCACCGCACCGCCGGCGCCTTTCGGCACGATTCCGCAGTCAGCAGCTGGCTGCACCGCATCGTGGTCAACGCCTGCCTGGATCGACTGCGCCGCAACAAATTCCGCGACCACGCTGCACTCGACGAACAACTTGCCTGCGGCACCGACCCCACCCGCCACATCGACACAGCGATCGTGATCGAACGGGCGCTGCTGACGCTGCCGATCGAGCAGCGCGCCGCGGTGGTGGCGGTCGACATGCAGGGTTTTTCGGTCGCCGAGACCGCGCGGCTGCTCGGTATCCCAGAAGGCACGGTCAAGAGTCGGTGCGCGCGGGCCCGGGCCAAGCTCGCGGCATCCCTGACGGTGTTCGCCGGCGATCACATCGAATGAACCCGGTCGGATAGCCTCAGACGGTCAGCGGACAACGCAACCGGCGGGGGTGGACGATGGGTGACGACCTCGAACCCGTCACGCCGGAACTCCTGGCAGATTTGCAGGCCGGCCTCCTCGACGACGACACCGCCGCCGCGGTGCGCCGCCGGGTACGCACCGATCCCGAGGCGGCGCAGATGCTGGCGGCGCTCGACACCGTCCGTCGCGAACTGAGCCGTCTCGGCGCCGAGCCGGCTTCAGCGCCGGAGGTACCCGCCGAGGTCACGGCCCGAATCGGTGCCGTGTTACGCGCGGCAGAACCACCCTCGAAACGCCACTGACCCGCCCGGGCGGCCATCGGGAACACCCCGGCCTACCCTGGTGTTCAAGGATTGCAGGCAGAAAGGCACTCATGACCTCCTCGTCCACCGTCCACGACGTGATCATCGTCGGTTCCGGCCCGGCCGGGTACACCGCCGCCGTCTACACGGCGCGGGCCCAGCTGAAGCCCCTCGTGTTCGAAGGCACCCAGTTCGGCGGTGCTCTCATGACCACCACCGAGGTGGAGAACTATCCCGGGTTCCGGGATGGCATCACCGGCCCCGAGCTGATGGACCAGATGCGCGAGCAGGCGCTGCGCTTCGGTGCCGACCTGCGCATGGAGGACGTCGACTCGGTCGACCTGACCGGACCGGTCAAGAAGGTCACCGTCGGTGACGAGACGTTCCAGGCCCGCGCCGTCATCCTCGCGATGGGCGCCGCGGCCCGCCACCTCGGTGTACCCGGCGAAGACGCGCTGCTGGGCATGGGTGTGAGCACGTGCGCCACCTGCGACGGCTTCTTCTTCCGCGATCAGGACATCGCCGTGGTCGGCGGTGGCGATTCGGCGATGGAGGAGGCCACCTTCCTCACCCGGTTCGCGCGCAGTGTGACGCTGATCCACCGCCGCGAGGAGTTCCGCGCCTCCAAGATCATGCTGGAGCGTGCCGAGCAGAACGAGAAGATCACCTTCCTGACCAACACCGCCGTGGAGTCCATCGAGGGCGACCCGAAGGTGACCGGCATCAAGCTCCGCAACACCGTGACCGGGGAAGAGTCCGCGCTGGCGGTCACCGGTGTGTTCGTGGCGATCGGTCACGATCCGCGGTCGGATCTGGTGCGCGGGCAGGTCGATCTCGACGACGAGGGTTACGTCCAGGTCGTCGGTCGCACCACCTACACCTCGGTCGACGGAGTCTTCGCCGCAGGCGATCTGGTGGACCACACCTACCGGCAGGCCATCACCGCTGCCGGAAGTGGTTGTGCTGCAGCCATCGACGCCGAACGGTGGTTGGCCGACCACGCTGAGCCGGGCGAACGAACCTCCACCACAACCGAAGACACCGATCTGATTGGAGCGCAGCAATGAGCGAGTCCACCTCGGCGACCGTAGCCGTCACCGACGATTCCTTCTCGCAGGACGTGCTGTCCAGCGGCACCCCGGTGCTCGTCGATTTCTGGGCGACCTGGTGCGGGCCGTGCAAGATGGTGGCGCCGGTACTCGAGGAGATCGCATCCGAGAAGGCCGGCGCCCTGACGGTGGCCAAGCTCGACGTCGACGAGAACCCGGCGACGGCGCGGGACTTCTCGGTCGTGTCGATCCCGACCATGATCTTGTTCAAGGACGGTCAGCCGGTGAAGCGGATCGTGGGTGCGAAGGGCAAGGCTGCGCTGCTGCGCGAGCTCGCTGACGTGCTCTAGCGGACGCATACGGCCCCGGGACACTTCCCTGGGGTTTTCCGGAATCCTCTCCCCTTCTGAGAGAATGCTGCCTATGTCGAGTCTGCGTCGCGGTGACCGTTCTGCAGCGGTCACCGAGATCCGGATCGCGTTGGCCGCCCTGGGCATGCTCGACGATCCCGACGACGACCTGGCCACTGGGCGCAGAGTCGCCGCCGATGTGTTCGACGGCGAGCTCGACCACGCGGTCCGCGCTTTTCAACAGCATCGTGGTCTCCTCGTCGACGGGATCGTCGGCGAGGCGACCTATCGCGCGATCAAAGAGGCCTCCTACCGCCTGGGCGCGCGAACCCTGAACCACCAGTTCGGTGCCCCCATGTACGGCGACGATGTCGCCACCCTGCAGGCGCGCCTGCAGGATCTGGGGTTCTACACCGGATTGGTAGACGGCCACTTCGGGTTGCAGACCCACAACGCGCTGATGTCCTACCAACGCGAGTACGGACTCTTCCCCGACGGTATCTGCGGGCCGGAAACGCTGCGCTCGCTGTACAACCTGGGATCCCGCGTGACCGGCGGCTCGCCGCATGCAATCCGTGAGGAGGAGCTGGTGCGTAGCTCCGGACCTCGCCTCTCGGGCAAGAGGATCATCATCGATCCGGGGCGCGGCGGTGCTGATCACGGTCTCATCATGAACGGACCGTCGGGACCGCTCAGCGAGGCAGACATCCTGTGGGACTTGGCCAGTCGGCTCGAAGGCCGGATGACGGCCATCGGCATGGAGACCTTCCTGTCTCGGTCTGCGGGTGCCTCCCCCACTGACGCGGAACGTGCCGCTACCGCCAACTCCGTCGGCGCCGATCTGATGATCAGCCTGCGGTGCGAAGCGCAGGCGAGTCCGGCGGCCAACGGCGTCGCGTCGTTCCACTTCGGCAACTCGCACGGCTCGGTGTCCACCATCGGGCGCAACCTCGCCGACTTCATCCAGCGAGAGGTCGTGGCACGCACCGGGTTACGTGATTGCCGCGTGCACGGCCGGACGTGGGATCTGCTGCGCCTGACGCGCATGCCCACCGTGCAGGTGGACGTCGGCTACATCACCAATCCCGGTGACCGGGCCACCCTCGTCTCCCCCGCGGCCCGCGATTCTCTGGCCGAGGGCATCCTCGCGGCCGTGAAGCGGCTCTACCTTCTCGGTAAGAACGACCGTCCCACAGGCACATTCACGTTCGCCGAACTACTCGCCCACGAATTGGCCGTCGAACAGTCACGCCGCAGCTAGCGGAAGACGGCTAGCAGTTCGCCGCCGCGCCGGCACCGACCGGTTGCTGCAGCTGCGCACTTTGCAGCAGGCGCTCCAAGGCGGCTTCGACACCGGCTTTCCACCCGAGACCCTGCTCCAGTTCCAGCCGGAGCCGCGGGAAGTAGGTGTGGTGGGACACGACGACGAAACCCGCATCGAGGAGGAGATCGAGCGGCATCACACAGGTGCCCATCGCGCAGTCACCGAGGGTCTCCAGCACAGGTTGCACATCCGGCGGCACCTCGGCCATGTCCGTCAATTCGTCAGCGACAGACGAGCGGCCGAACGCTTCCAGCGCGCGCACACCCCGTCGCACGAGATCGCCGACGACTCCCGTGATCAATGCTCGCGACAGATCCTCATGACCGGGGCCCGTCTCCACGCCCAGCGACGTTAGAAGAACTGCGTCGGCGCTGACCGGTCCGGTCGGGAAGCGACTCGCCCGCGGCACACTGCGCGGCGGCGCATAGAAGGCGTACCCGAGGCACGGCTCGTCACCCGTCTCGTCATCGGGCACCGGTGTCGAGTACTCGACGGCGAGCTGCCCGCACGACCCCCACTCGAGCATCACCATCGACAGCCAGGCTTCCTTCTCGAATTCGGGATCCGAGAGGTTCCGGTCGTCCCCGACAGTGAGCGGATCGACCTCCCAGTACACGCACCGACGCGCGTGCTTGGGCAGCTGCTCGAACGCTTCGAGCCGCAGAGGCGTGATTCGTGCAGTCACTACGCTCCCGGAGGTCTCCGCCGCGAAGGGGTGCGCGGCTGCCCCTCCAGAATAGAAGGCGCGGACCCAGCCGGCCGGATCCTGCGCCGTCCGACCTCCTGCTGAGCGGTTGCCGCCGAAACAGATTGGCGCTCAGCGCCTTTCCCGGCGGCGCCGCGAGCGGGCCCGGGCCGCGGTGGCCGACTGTCACAGTGACGTAACGGCCGCGTGTGGTTGGTCACCGGGCTGTCGAGTTCATGAGGTCCACAATTCGTTGCAAATCGTCGACGGATCCGAATTCGACGACGATCTTGCCCTTGCGCTTGCCCAGGCTGACCGTCACACGGGTGTCGAACGCCGACGAGAGCTGCTCGGCCACGTCCTGCAGCCCTGGCATCTGGATCGGCTTGCGACGCGGCGCCGGCGGGGCGCCCGCACCTTCCCGGTTCGCCAACGTGACGGCTTCTTCGGTGGCTCGCACCGACAGACCTTCGGCGACGATGCGCGCGGCGAGTTCCTCCTGCTGCTCGGGCCCGCCCTCGAGGGCGAGCAGAGCCCGCGCATGGCCCGCAGACAGCACACCCGCGGCCACGCGGCGCTGCACCGCGATCGGCAGGCGAAGCAGGCGGATCATGTTGGTGATCACCGGACGCGAGCGGCCGATGCGCGCGGCCAGTTCATCGTGGGTCACGGCGAACTCGTCGAGCAGCTGCTGGTAGGCGGCCGCCTCTTCCAACGGGTTCAGCTGCACGCGATGGATGTTCTCCAGGAGGGCGTCACGCAGCATGCTGTCGTCGGCGGTCTCCCGCACAATCGCGGGGATCGTCGCGACGCCTGCCTTCTGCGCTGCACGCCAGCGGCGCTCCCCCATGACCAGCTGGTAGCGCACCGGCGCATCCCCGGTGGCGGGGACAGCGCGCACGACGATCGGCTGCATCAAGCCGAACTCGCGGATGGAGTGGACGAGTTCGCTCAGCGCTTCCTCGTCGAACACCTGTCGGGGCTGACGCGGATTGGGATCGATCTGCGACGGGGCGATCTCCCGGTACACCGCGCCGACGTCACCGGCTGCCGGCGGAGCTTCCGAGGGCGGTGCACCGAACACGGCGTCGGCGGCAGCAGCACCCATCCGGGGCCCGGTGGTGGCCGGCTCATCACCCTCGGCCGGGCCCGTCGGGATCAGCGAAGCCAAGCCGCGCCCGAGACCACTGCGCTTACGTGCCGGGTTGTTCATCCATGTCCTTCGTTCGTCGCACCGCTAGAGGTTCGGGAGATCAGACTCGGGATCACTGCCGTGCTGCGGGCGCGCCACGCTGCGCGAGTTCGCGGCTCGCGTCGAGGTAGCTCATCGCTCCCCGCGACCCCGGGTCGTAGTCGATGATCGTCATGCCGTAGCCGGGCGCTTCCGAGACTTTGACGCTGCGCGGGATCACGGTCCGCAGCACCTTGTCGCCGAAGTGCGCTCGAACGTCGACGGCGACCTGGTCCGCCAGCTTGGTGCGCCCGTCGTACATGGTCAGCACCACGGTCGTCACGTTGAGTTCGGGGTTCAGGTGCGACTTGACCATCTCGATGTTGCGAAGCAGCTGACCCACGCCCTCGAGCGCGTAGTACTCGCACTGGATCGGGATCAGAACCTCGGGCGCAGCCACGAGTGCATTGATGGTCAGCAGGCCCAGCGACGGTGGGCAGTCGATGAACACGTAGTCGAAGTCGTGGTGCTTGAGCTCGGAGAGTGCGGTGCGCAGTCGTCCCTCGCGGGCCACCATGCTGACGAGCTCGATCTCCGCACCGGCGAGGTCTATGGTCGCGGGCACGCAGTACAGGAGCTCGTTGTGCGGACTCTGCTGCAGCGCGCTCTCCACGGGGATCTCCCCGATGAGCACCTCGTAGGACGACGGTGTCCCCGGCCGGTGCTCGATACCGAGCGCGGTGCTCGCGTTGCCCTGCGGGTCCAGGTCGATGACGAGGGTGCGCGCGCCCTGCAGTGCCAACGCCGCAGCGATGTTGACCGCTGTCGTGGTCTTGCCGACGCCGCCCTTCTGATTGGCAACTGTGAAGATTCGCTGGCGTGCTGGCTTCGGCAGAAGTCCCTCTGACGCCGCGTGCATCAACCGGACAGCGCGCTCCGCCTCCGCCCCAATGGGGGTGTCGGCGTCATGAGTGCCCCACGTTTCACGTGGAACATCCGCGCCCGGCTCCTCGGCCGTTGACGTCACCGCTGTCTCCTTCCCGCCGGAGTCCGACGGCGCCGCTCCTCTTCCAGAAACCCAACGACTACTGTCGCGGGCGGGTCCACGAAATCCGCGCCACACGTCTTCACCTCAATGTTGATGAGGCCGAGCGCAGCCAGAGATCTGCGGTGCTCCTGCACCTCATCCGCCGCCCGCTCGCCTTTCATTGCGAGCATTCGACCACCGGGACGCAACAGGGGAACGCTCCACCTGGCGAGCTTGTCCAGCGAAGCCACCGCGCGCGACACAACCGCATCCTGCTCCCCCACGACATCTCGAACGGCTCTGTCTTCCGCACGCCCGCGCACCACGACGGAATTCAGGCCCAGCTCTGTGATGGCTTCCCGAAGGAAATCGCTGCGGCGAAGCAGCGGCTCGATCAGCGTCACCTTCACGTCTGGCCGCGCCAGCGCCAACGGTATCCCGGGGAGCCCAGATCCGCTCCCGATGTCCGCGATCGACTCACCATCGGCCACCACGTCAGCTATTGCGACGCTGTTGAGGATGTGTCGATCCCAGAGTCGCTCCACCTCGCGGGGTCCGAGGAGACCTCGTTCGACACCCGCGCCGGCCAGGATCTCGGCATATCGACATGCGGCATCGGCGGCGTCACCGAAGACTGCCGCGACCGCCGCGGGCGGCGCTGGCACCTCCGCATGTTTCACGTGAAACATCCTCCGCCTCGAGACCTGACCATGGCACGCTCACCGAACTACATCGGTGTAACTCCGCGCTGTCAGTCGACGAGGACGACCACGCGACGTGAGGGCTCCACACCCTCGCTCTCGCTGTGCACCCCGTCAACGTCAGCCACGGCGTCGTGCACGATCTTGCGCTCGAACGGCGTCATCGGCGACAGCTCTTCACGCTCACCGGTCTCCAGCACGCGGTGTGCCACCTTGCTGCCCAGAGCCGCCAGCTCGTCACGTCGCCGCTTACGCCACTGCGCGATATCGAGCATGAGCCGGCTCCGCTCGCCGGTCTTCTGATGAACAGCCAACCGGGTCAGCTCCTGCAGAGCGTCGAGCACCTCGCCCTTGCGCCCCACGAGCTTGGTCAGGTCTCCCCCGCCATCGATGCTCACCACTGCACGGTCGCCCTCGACGTCGAGATCGATGTCCCCGTCGAAGTCCAACAGGTCCAGCAGCTCCTCGAGATAATCGCCGGCGATCTCGCCTTCGGCGACCAGTCGCTCCTCGAGGTCAGTCGTACCTGAACCGGCTTCGTTCGCCGCCTCGTCCACGGTCACGGTGGAGTCCACCTGCTCGAGCTCTTCTGTGGTTGTCGTCTCTGAATTCGTCATGGTTTACCTCTTCCTCGTTCGCGGTCGCCCGCGCGTCAACGTTTCCGCTTCTTAGGGCGTGCGCCCGGTTTGGGAGTACGACTCGCTGTCCCGTTCCGCGTGGCGGCACCGCTGCTGTTCGTGCTGGCGCCATTACTGGTGCTGGCGCCCGAAGTTCCATTCGGGCTGCCCGAGCCTTGTTCGGAGCCAGTTGCTTCGGTGATCTCGACACCGTCGGTCCCATCCACCGATTCACCTTCGAGGCGCGGGCCCTTCTTACGGCTCGGCTTCGCTCCCGGCGCGGGTGCGTTCGCCGCCCGCCGCTCGAGCGCCTCCTGCTTCTTGGCTTCCTCTTCCTTCTCGATCTTGCCGAAGACGTAGTGCTGCTGACCGAAGGTCCAGATGTTGTTGGAGAACCAGTACAGCAGGATGGCCAACGGGAGGAACGGACCGCCGACGACGACGCCGAGCGGGAAGACGTAGAGCGCGAGCTTGTTCATCATCGCGGTCTGCGGGTTGGCTGCCGCTTCCGGTGACTGGCGAGCCACTGAGGCGCGGCTGTTGAAGTAGGTCGCGACGCCCGCCAGGATCATGATCGGCACACCGACGGCGACAACGGCCGGGCGGTGGAATTCGGTGAACGCCTCCAAACCGTGCTTCTGGATCATGGTCGCGCCGAGCGGTGCACCGAAGAGGTTGGCGTCCAGGAAGTGGCCGACGTCGGTGGCGCTGAAGAAGTAGTTGCCGAGGCTGCGGTTCTCCTCGACGGACAGACCCAGCCGGCCGATGCCGGTCTGCGTCCGGTTGAACGACATCAGCACGTGGTAGAGCCCCAGGAACACGGGAACCTGCGCGAGCATCGGCAAGCATCCGAGGATCGGGTTGAACCCGTGCTCCTTCTGCAGCTTCTGCATTTCCAGCGCCATGCGCTGACGGTCCTTGCCGTACTTCTTCTGCAGAGCCTTGATCTGTGGCTGCAGCTCCTGCATCTGGCGGGTGGTGCGGATCTGCCGCACGAACGGCTTGTAGAGAATCGCGCGCAGCGTGAACACCAGGAACATCACCGACAGCGCCCAGGCGAAGAAGTTCGACGGACCCAGCAAGAACGCGAACGCCTTGTACCAGACCCACATGATCGCCGACACCGGGTAATAGATGATGTCGAGGCTGAAGAAGTTAAACACGCGGCAGACTCTTCCCTTGCTGATCCGGTTGGTCTTCTCGGTCTACTGAGTCGCTACAGAGGCCACCGATACTCACGGGGGTGGCGTCACTGTGACGTTGACGGTCGGTGCGATCCGGTATCGGATCCCACCCTCCGTTATGCCATGGTCCGCATTTGAGCAGGCGAACGAGTGCCAGCCAGCTCCCCCGCACCAACCCGAACTCGGTCAAGGCCTCGACCGCGTACTGGCTGCAGGTGGGGGTGAAGCGACACGTCGGGAGCCGCAGTGGGGACACCGTGCTGCGGTACAGCTGGATCATCCACACCAGGGCACGGACCGCACGTGCACTCACGAGGGGGCGTCCTTCGATGTGTGTGCCCGATTCCTGATGCGCCGCAACGCGGTCCGCAGCTGCTGCTCGAGGCGAGGCGACACGGCGTGCCGACTACCCGGGAGGGCGCGAATCACCACCCGGTCGGTGACGTCCAATTCGGGGAGAACGGTGCGTGCGACATGACGGAGACGCCGCGACACCTGATGGCGTTGGACGGCGTTGCCCACCGCTTTGGAGACGACCAAGCCGACCCGTGGTCCGGCTTCCTCGGTCTGATCAGAACGCAGGCAGTAGACGACGAGATCGGGCTGCGCGGCCCGCGTCCCTCGACTGACTGTGTCACCGAACTCGGTCGACCTGGTCATCCGGTTCTGTGCCGGAAGCACCGCGTCAGACCTGGGGTCGCGTCACGCAGTCAGTGACTGACGGCCTTTGCGGCGCCGGCCGGACACGATGGCACGCCCCGCGCGGGTGCGCATCCGCAGCCGGAACCCGTGCACGCGTGCGCGGCGCCGGTTGTTGGGCTGGAAGGTCCGCTTGCCCTTGGCCACGGCAGTCACTCCTTGTTGGTCTGGCCCCCACGCTCGTCCCGCCATTCCTGACGGGCATCACGCTGTCGGCCGTTGGTAAGCTCGGCGGTCTTGCTGTACCGGCGCGGCCCCCGGGGTGAGCCGGATCGCAGCCGTATCGCCACGTGCGGGCGACTGTTCGAGGGTACTGACGAGAATTCGCCGGGTCAAACTTGCGCCAGACTGGTGCAGCGCTCCCCCATCCGGCCGGTGTTCATTCGCCGCAACCGCACGTCAGCAGCATCACATTCACCTCAACAGTCACGGGCATCTGGAACGATTGAGCCACTCGGAATTACCCTTCCCCGCAATGTTGCAGAACTGTTGGCACTCAGAGAGAAAACTGTTAGCTTCTGGCAAGGCCGATTCCATGCCGGAACGGCGCAAGACAACGAAGCGAGGATCGTTCACTCGGTCGAGAGCCCACCACGTGTCACCACGTAGTGATGAGCTCCGACCTTTGGCAGCCTCGCTGGTAGACAGCGGACAACGACGGATTCCTGCATTTCCACAACCTGTGGATAACTTTGTGGACAGTTCGTCCTTGTGGTGTAGCCGACGTCGCGTCGGCCGGTAGGGGGTGGGTGTTCTTGTCAGCCGACCCCGACCCACCATTCGTCTCCATCTGGAACAACGTCGTCACCGAACTGAACGGTGAACGCGGTTCTGTGAATGGAACCCTCACCCCTCAGCAGCGAGCCTGGCTCAAACTCGTCCAGCCACTCGTCATCACTGAGGGGTTCGCACTGTTGTCGGTGCCCACCCCGTTCGTGCAGAACGAGATCGAGCGTCATCTTCGCGAACCGATCATCGCCGCCCTGAGCCGGCAGCTCGGCCAGCGAGTCGAGTTGGGGGTCCGCATCGCCGATCCCGAACCCGAGGCCACTCCGGCCCTGGCCCCTGTCGCAGTTGCCGACAGTGACGACGACCTCGTCGATGACGACCTCGCCGCGAGGGCGAGCGCCGAGGAGAACTGGCCCAGCTTCTTCGCCAACCGGGGAGCCAACGCGAGCACCGACGATGCCACCGCGATCAACCTCAATCGTCGCTACACCTTCGACACGTTCGTGATCGGCGCCTCCAACAGGTTCGCCCACGCCGCGTCGCTCGCCATCGCCGAAGCGCCGGCCCGCGCCTACAACCCGCTGTTCATCTGGGGCGAATCCGGTTTGGGCAAAACGCATCTGCTGCACGCCGCCGGTAACTACGCCCAACGGCTGTTCCCCGGGATGCGGGTCAAGTACGTCTCCACCGAGGAATTCACCAACGACTTCATCAACTCGCTGCGCGATGATCGCCGTGCGTCGTTCAAGCGCACCTACCGCGACATCGACGTCCTGCTGGTCGACGACATCCAGTTCATCGAGGGCAAGGACGGCATCCAGGAAGAGTTCTTCCACACGTTCAACACCCTGCACAACGCGAACAAGCAGATCGTCATCTCCTCCGATCGGCCGCCCAAACAGCTCGCAACCCTGGAGGACCGGCTACGCACTCGCTTCGAGTGGGGCCTGATCACCGATGTGCAGCCACCGGAGCTCGAGACCCGTATCGCAATTCTTCGCAAGAAGGCGCAGATGGATCGGCTCGACGTTCCTGACGACGTGCTCGAGCTGATCGCCAGCCGCATCGAACGCAACATCCGCGAGCTCGAAGGCGCACTCATCCGCGTCACGGCTTTCGCCTCGCTGAACAAGACCTCGATCGACAAGTCACTCGCCGAGATCGTGCTCCGTGATCTGATCTCCGATTCGTCGACGATGCAGATCAGCACCGCCGCGATCATGGCAGCGACCGCGGAATACTTCGAGACCAGCATCGACGAATTGCGCGGCCCCGGTAAGACGCGGGCGCTCGCTCAGTCCAGGCAGATCGCGATGTACCTCTGCCGTGAACTCACCGATCTCTCGCTCCCCAAGATCGGTCAGGCATTCGGTCGCGACCACACCACGGTCATGTACGCGGAGAAGAAGATTCGCGGCGAGATGGCCGAGCGGCGTGAGGTCTTCGATCACGTGAAAGAACTGACGACACGGATTCGGCAGCGCGCCAAGCGCTGATCGTCACACACCTCTGGTTGCCCTGTCGCCGCGCCCGCGCGGCTCCGTTGTCATGCCCTCAGCGCCAAAAAACTTTGCCCTCATTGGCACCTCCAGTCACAGCAGCGCCCTGGGGAGCACCTGTGCACAACCTGTTGCCAACACGGCCGCGGATCGGGGGGTTTCTCCCCAGATCGCCGTTCATCCCCAGCCCGCCCTCGGGACCACACCGACCATGCACAGCTCCCCCACAACCGCGCACTGGCACTGGCCTGCGGGAAGCCGCCCGTATCCCCAGTTTGCACAGCACCTAGTACTACTGCTCATTTCTCTCTATCAATTCTTCTCAGAAGAAGGGTCCTGGGGAAAGCACACGGTGGACGGCTCCGTAGCGCCTGTTCGCGGCGCGTTGTCAGCCCGATCGTTTAGCTTTCAACTTGGAGCGGAAAGCTCTACGGTGGTTCATCGACAGCCGTTCCGGTCGTCGCAGCGTGTCGTAGCGGCGCGGTGTGCCCGTCGGAGAAATCGCTGATCATGGCTTCATCGGGGTGTACATCGAAGGGACGCAACCAACGTGTCGACGTCAACGGTAGGTCTGACGGACTTGAAGTTCCGGCTCAGCCGCGAGGAGTTCGCCGACGCGGTCGCCTGGGTGGCCCGTAACCTTCCGTCCCGGCCGACGGTGCCCGTCCTCGCCGGTGTGCTGCTGACCGGATCCGACGAGGGTCTGACGATCTCCGGATTCGACTACGAGGTCTCGGCCGAAGTGCAGATTGCCGCCGAAATCGCCTCTCCTGGAAGCGTTTTGGTGTCGGGCCGGTTGCTCTCCGACATCGTGCGTGCGCTGCCCGCCAAGCCGGTCGATGTGAGTGTGGAAGGCACCCGCGTCGCGCTGACCTGCGGCAGTGCCCGGTTCTCGCTGCCGACCATGGCCGTCGAGGACTACCCGACGCTGCCCACGCTTCCCGACGAGACCGGTGTGGTCTCGGCAGATCTGTTCGCCGAGGCCATCGGCCAGGTCGCCGTGGCTGCCGGTCGGGATGACACGCTGCCGATGCTGACCGGGATCCGTGTGGAGATCTCCGGGGAGAAGGTCGTGTTGGCCGCCACCGACCGGTTCCGGCTCGCGGTGCGGGAACTGACATGGTCGACGGCGACCCCCGGCGTGGAGGCGGCTGTCCTGGTCCCTGCGAAAACACTTGCAGAGGCTGCCAAGGCCGGAACCGACGGCAACGAGGTCCACTTGTCGCTGGGGAGCGGCCCGACCGTGGGTAAAGAGGGCCTGCTCGGAATTCGCAGCAAGGGCAAGCGCAGCACCACCCGATTGCTGGACGCCGAATTCCCGAAGTTTCGCCAGCTGCTGCCGACCGAGCACACCGCGGTGGCCACCATCGGTGTCGCCGAGCTGACCGAGGCGATCAAGCGTGTCGCCCTGGTGGCCGATCGTGGCGCGCAGGTGCGGATGGAATTCGCAGATGACGTACTGCGGCTCTCGGCCGGCGCCGACGATGTCGGCCGGGCGGAGGAAGATCTGCCGGTCGAGTTCTCCGGCGAGCCGCTGACCATCGCATTCAATCCGACGTATCTGACCGACGGGCTGGGCTCGCTGCACGCCGAGCGAGTCACTTTCGGTTTCACCACTCCCAGCCGCCCTGCGGTTCTTCGCCCGGCAGGCCAGGATGATTCGAGTAGCGACGGGGCGGGACCCTATCCGGCGGCACAGACGGACTACGTCTATCTGCTGATGCCGGTTCGTCTCCCCGGCTGATCGCACGCACTGACGACAGAAGGGCGCGGACATGCAGCTGGGTCTCATCGGCCTGGGCAAGATGGGTTACAACATGAGGTCGCGCCTGCGTGACGGCGGGCACGAGGTGGTCGGGTTCGACCCACGCCCCGAGGTCTCCGATGTCGCCTCGCTGGAGGACCTGGCGTCGGCGCTGCAGGCTCCGCGGGTGGTCTGGGTGATGGTGCCGTCCGGGCCGATCACCGATCAGACCATCACGGAGTTGGCCGGTGTGCTTTCCGAGGGCGATCTCGTCATCGATGGCGGCAACTCGCGCTACACCGAAGACAAGCCGCACGCAGAGTTGTTGGCGCAGAAGGGTATTGCGTTCATCGATGCCGGCGTCTCGGGTGGTATCTGGGGGTTGACCGAAGGCTACGGGCTGATGGTGGGCGGCAGCGACGACGATGTCGCGCGGGCCATGCCGATCTTCGACACGTTGCGGCCGCCGGGACCGGTCGAAGACGGTTTCGTGCACGTCGGCCCCGTCGGGGCGGGACACTTCGCCAAGATGGTGCACAACGGTGTCGAATATGCACTGATGACGGCGTACGCCGAGGGCTATGAGATGTTGGCCGCCGAGGATCTGGTGAAGGATCCCCAGGCCGTGTATCAGGCCTGGACGAATGGCACCGTGGTCCGGTCGTGGTTGCAGCAGCTGCTCGCCAAGGCGCTGAAAGAGGATCCGAATCTCAACGAGATCAGCGGCTACACAGAGGATTCCGGTGAGGGTCGGTGGACGGTCGAAGAGGCCATCCGACTGCGGGTACCGGTTCCGGGTATCGCGGCGTCACTGTTCGCGCGGTTCCTGTCGCGTCAGGACGACTCGCCGACCATGAAGGCTGTGGCAGCGCTGCGCAACCAATTCGGCGGGCACGCGGTGAAGAGGGTGAGCGAGTCCGGGTGAGCGAGGCGAACCGGTGTACGTACGTCGCCTCGCACTGACGGATTTCCGGTCCTGGCCGCGGGTGGAGATCGAGCTCGACCCCGGTCGTACCGTCTTCGTCGGATCGAACGGCTTCGGTAAGACGAATCTCGTTGAAGCGCTGTGGTATTCGTCGACACTCGGTTCGCACCGCGTTGCGACTGACGCGCCGCTGATCCGCGCGGGCGCCGATCGTGCCGTGATCTCCACCATCGTCGTCAGTGACGGACGAGAACTCGCCGTCGACCTGGACATCACGTCCGGCCGGGCCAACAAGGCCCGCCTGAACCGCTCCCCCGTCCGGTCGGCCCGCGAGATCCTCGGTGTGCTGCGTGCTGTGCTGTTCGCCCCGGAGGACCTGGCGCTCGTCCGAGGGGATCCCGGCGAGCGCCGGCGTTACCTCGACGACCTCGCCACGATCCGTCGACCCCGCATCGCCGGCGTACGCGCGGACTACGACAAAGTGGTGCGGCAGCGCACGGCACTGCTCAAAACGGCCTCCGGTGCTCGGTTCCGAGGTGACCGCTCGGCGTTGGAGACGCTCGACGTGTGGGACGGTCACCTCGCCGCCCACGGGGCTGCGCTGATCGCCGCGCGGGTGGAGCTGGTCAACGAGCTGGCGCCCGAAGTGGAGAAGGCGTACCAGTTGCTGGCGCCGGCCTCGAGGCCCGCAGCTGTGCGATATCGCAGCGGTGTGGATGTGGTGGAAGCCGAAGCTGCGGTGGGTAATACGGACATCGAGGTGTTCGAGGCGGCATTACTGGACGCGTTGAGCAGGCGCCGCGATGCCGAACTGGAGCGGGGCGTGTGTCTTGTCGGACCCCACCGGGATGATCTGGACCTGAGGTTGGGCGATCAGCCGGCGAAGGGTTTCGCCAGTCACGGCGAGAGCTGGTCCATGGCGTTGGCGCTGCGGCTCGCAGCGTACGAATTGCTTCGCAGAGAAGGAGGAGACCCCGTGCTTCTCCTCGACGATGTGTTCGCCGAGCTCGACACCGCACGTCGGGACGCTCTCGCGCGGGTCGCAGCCACCGCCGAGCAGGTGTTGGTGACGGCGGCAGTGCCCGAAGACATTCCGCGCGAGTGGGATGCGCGACGCATCGAGATCACGATGCGCGACGGTGACGAGGGCCGGGTATCGGAGGTGATGTCATGACCGACGCAGAGGATTCCATCGAGCCGCCGGCGCATCTGGCCCATCTCAAGGGAATGGACCTGGTCCGGCGTGCTCTCGAGGAGGCCCGCGGAGCCGCGCGAGAGCAGGGGAAGAACGTCGGTCGCGGGCGTCAGGCACCCGCGCCTCGGCGCACGGGCGCGTCGAGCCGGCGCCGGTGGTCCGGTCCCGGCCCCGATGTGCGGGATCCTCAGACCCTCGGTGCGGCGACCAGTGATGTGGCGCGCAGCCGCGGTTGGAACGGCCGAGTCGCCGAGGGCGCGGTGTTCGGGAGGTGGCATGAAGTGGTCGGTGCGCAGATCGCGGACCACGCAGTGCCGGCGTCGCTGACCGAAGGCGTGCTCACGGTGACCGCGGAGTCGACGGCCTGGGCCACGCAGTTGCGGATGGTGCAGGCGCAACTGCTGGCCAAGATCGCCGCGGCGGTCGGGGACGGTGTCGTCACGGCTCTCAAGATCGTGGGTCCGGTGGGTCCGTCGTGGCGGAAAGGCCCCTACCGGGTGCAGGGGCGGGGCCCGCGTGACACCTATGGCTGAGAGCCGCGAGAACGTGATCGGCGGCCGCGCGAAGCGTCTGGACCTATCTGGAGTCGGAAAAATCGACGCACGGCGCGATTAGGTGTGTCAAAACGCAGTTCCAGTGTCAGCCCTGACGCCATGTTTCGGTAGACTATCCAGGTGATCCGCGAGGGGGTCGTCAGATTCCCCGTGCAGGCTTCTGCCTGCCCAAGACCCAAGGAGACCCGCTCAACGTGGCTGCCCAGAAGAACAATGGTCCCACCGAGTACGGCGCCGATTCGATCAAAGTTCTCGAGGGTCTGGAAGCGGTCCGCAAGCGGCCAGGTATGTACATCGGCTCCACCGGTGAGCGTGGACTCCACCACCTGATCTGGGAGGTCGTCGACAACGCGGTTGACGAGGCCATGGCGGGCTTCGCCACCAAGGTCGACGTACGCATCCTGGAAGACGGCGGTGTCCAGGTCACCGACGACGGCCGCGGGATCCCCGTGGCCATGCACGCGACCGGCATCCCGACCATCGACGTCGTCATGACCGTCCTGCACGCCGGCGGGAAGTTCGAAGAGGGCGCCTACCAGGTCTCCGGTGGTCTCCACGGCGTGGGCGTCTCGGTGGTCAACGCGCTGTCGACCCGTCTCGAAGCCGACATCCACAAGGACGGGTTCGAATGGCACCAGACTTATGACAAGTCGGTGCCCGGCACGTTGCGCAAGGGCGAGCCGTCCAAGAAGACCGGATCCACGATCCGGTTCTGGGCCGATCCGGACATCTTCGAGACCACCACCTATGACTTCGAGACGATCGCGCGTCGCCTCCAGGAGATGGCATTCCTGAACAAGGGGCTGACCATCGAGCTGACCGACGAGCGGGTCGCCCCGGAAGAGGTCGTCGACGACATCGTCAGCGATCACGCCGAAGCGCCGAAATCCGCTGAGGAGAAAGCCGCCGAGAAAGCCGCTCCGCAGAAGGTCAAGCACCGGGTGTTCCACTACCCCGGCGGCCTGGTCGACTTCGTCAAGCACATCAACCGGACCAAGACCGCGATCCAGCCCAGCGTCATCGACTTCGACGGCAAGGGTCCCGGACACGAGGTCGAGATCGCGATGCAGTGGAACGCCGGCTACTCCGAGTCTGTCCACACCTTCGCGAACACGATCAACACCCACGAGGGCGGTACCCACGAAGAGGGCTTCCGGGCCGCGCTCACCACGGTCGTGAACAAGTACGCCAAAGACAAGAAGCTGCTCAAGGAGAAAGACCCGAACCTGACCGGAGACGACATCCGCGAGGGCTTGGCTGCCGTCATCTCGGTGAAGGTGTCGCAGCCGCAGTTCGAAGGTCAGACAAAGACCAAGCTGGGCAACACCGAGGTGAAGTCGTTCGTCCAGAAGATCTGCAACGAACAGCTCACACACTGGTTCGAGGCGAACCCGGCTGAGGCGAAAACCGTAGTCAACAAGGCGGTCTCGTCCGCGCAGGCGCGGATGGCGGCGCGCAAGGCGCGCGAGTTGGTGCGGCGCAAGAGCGCCACCGACATCGGCGGCCTGCCCGGCAAGCTCGCCGATTGCCGCTCGACGGATCCCACCAAGTCGGAACTGTATGTGGTGGAGGGTGATTCGGCCGGCGGCTCGGCCAAGAGCGGTCGCGACTCGATGTTCCAGGCGATCCTGCCGCTGCGCGGCAAGATCATCAACGTCGAGAAGGCCCGTATCGACCGCGTCCTGAAGAACACCGAAGTCCAGGCCATCATCACCGCGCTGGGCACCGGCATCCACGACGAGTTCGACCTCACCAAGTTGCGCTACCACAAGATCGTCTTGATGGCCGACGCCGACGTCGACGGTCAGCACATCTCCACGCTGCTCCTGACGCTGCTGTTCCGCTTCATGAAGCCGCTGGTGGAGAACGGGCACATCTTCTTGGCGCAGCCGCCGCTGTACAAGCTGAAGTGGCAGCGTAGCGAGCCCGAATTCGCCTATTCGGACCGCGAACGTGACGGGCTGCTCGAGGCGGGCCGCGCCGCTGGTAAGCGGATCAACGCCGAGGACGGCATCCAGCGTTACAAGGGTCTGGGCGAGATGGACGCCAAGGAGCTGTGGGAGACCACGATGGATCCGTCGGTGCGAGTGCTGCGGCAGGTGACGCTCGACGACGCGGCCGCGGCCGACGAGCTGTTCTCCATTCTGATGGGCGAGGACGTCGAAGCTCGACGCAGCTTCATCACCCGCAACGCCAAAGACGTTCGCTTCCTTGACGTTTAACTCTCACAGCTGAGGAAACTCCATGACTGACACCACCCTGCCGCCCGGCGACGAAGCCGGCGACCGGATCGAACCGGTCGACATCCAGCAGGAAATGCAGCGCAGCTACATCGACTACGCGATGAGCGTGATCGTCGGCCGCGCACTGCCCGAGGTCCGCGACGGCCTCAAGCCGGTGCACCGCCGCGTGCTGTACGCCATGTTCGACTCGGGCTTCCGGCCAGACCGCGGCCACGCGAAGTCCGCCCGGTCTGTCGCCGAGACGATGGGTAACTATCACCCGCACGGTGATTCATCGATCTACGACACCCTGGTCCGGATGGCGCAGCCGTGGTCGCTGCGGTACCCCCTGGTCGACGGGCAGGGCAACTTCGGGTCTCCGGGTAACGATCCCCCGGCCGCGATGCGCTACTGCGTCACCGCAGACGCGCAGGTGCGCCTGCCGTTCGGTCAGACAGTGCGGATCGGTGATGTAGTTCCCGGTGCACGACCGAATTCTGACAATGACGTCGAGATGAAGGTTCTGGATCGGCACGGTAATCCTGTGCTGGCCGACAAGCTCTTCCACTCAGGCGAACACCAGACGTTCACCGTCAGAACCGCGGAAGGCTACGAGGTCACCGGTACGGCGAACCACCCGCTGTTGTGTCTTGTCGACGTGGGTGGCGTACCGACGCTGTTGTGGAAGCTCATCGAGGAGATCGCTCCGAACGATCGCGTGGTCTTGCAGAGGACTCCCCCGGTGGAGTTCGGTCCTGGCGAATGGCACGACGTCATGGAAGCGCTGCTCCTCGGCGCGTTCATCAGCGAGGGCTTCGTCAGTGACACTCGCGCCGGCTTCAACAATCTCGATCGTGACTACTTCAATATGGTTGTTGCCGCCTATGACTCGGTGGTAGGCGGAGCCCGATACGTCTATGAACGGCAGATCGCGTCCGGATCTCACTTGCTCGAATTGGACGTCCACAACCTCTCGTCGCTGCGGCGAAGCCGCCTTGCTGAGCTTGTCGGTCAGCGTTCTGCTGCGAAAGCCGTACCCGAATGGTTGTGGAACTCGCCAGCAGCCGTGAAGAGGGCGTTCTTACAAGCGCTGTTCGAGGGCGACGGTTCCTGTTCAGCGCTGCCGCGCAACACCATCCAGGTGTCGTACTCCACGCGCAGCGGGCAGCTGGCGAAGGACGTGCAGCAGATGCTGCTCGAGTTCGGCGTGATTTCGCGTCGCTATCTGCACGCAACGGGCGAGCACAAGGTTGCGATCACCAATCGAGCACATGCCGAAGATTTCAGTGCTCGAGTCGGATTCGGTGGTGCCAAGCAGCGGAAATTGATCGGCTTGCTGGCAGCGCTACCTGAGCGGGCTGCTGGCCTCGACGGGGACCAGGTCCCTGGCCTCGCATCGTTCATACGTAGGGAATGCGGAAGTCGCTGGACTGACAAGGAGTGGCTCCGGAAGCACGCCGTGGATCGCATCTCCAGGTGGCGGCGAGACGGCGATGAGATTCTGAGTCACATTGCGGATGCGGACGTCAGGAACGTCGCGACAGACCTCACCGACGGCCGCTTCTATTACGCGCGGGTGGCATCGGTCACTGACACCGGGGTGCAGCCTGTGTACAGCCTGCGCGTCGATACCGACGACCATTCCTTCATCACCAACGGTTTCGTCAGCCACAACACCGAAGCGCGGCTGACTCCTCTGGCGATGGAGATGCTGCGTGAAATCGACGAGGAGACAGTCGATTTCATTCCGAACTACGACGGCCGGGTGCAGGAGCCGACCGTTCTGCCGAGCCGGTTCCCGAACCTGCTCGCCAACGGTTCCGGCGGCATCGCGGTCGGTATGGCCACCAACATGCCGCCGCACAACCTGCGTGAGCTCGCCGAGGCCGTCTACTGGTGCCTGGACAACCACGAGGCCGACGAGGAAGCCACGCTCACCGCGGTGTGCGAGCGCGTCAAGGGGCCCGATTTCCCGACCCACGGCTTGATCGTTGGATCGCAAGGGATTTCGGACACCTATCACACGGGCCGCGGTTCGATCCGGATGCGCGGTGTGGTCGAGGTCGAAGAGGATTCGCGCGGGCGGACCTCGCTGGTCATCACCGAATTGCCGTATCAGGTCAACCACGACAACTTCATCACCTCCATCGCCGAGCAGGTCCGTGATGGCAGGCTCACCGGCATCTCGAACATCGAGGATCAGTCCAGCGACCGCGTGGGTCTACGGATCGTCGTCGAGGTCAAGCGTGACGCCGTGGCCAAGGTGGTGCTGAACAACCTCTACAAGCACACCCAGCTGCAGACCAGCTTCGGCGCCAACATGCTCTCCATCGTGGACGGGGTGCCGCGCACCCTGCGCTTGGACCAGTTGATCCGCCACTACGTCAACCACCAGTTGGACGTCATCGTCCGGCGCACGCGGTACCGGTTGCGCAAGGCCAACGAGCGGGCCCACATTCTGCGTGGTCTGGTCAAGGCGCTCGACGCCCTCGACGAGGTGATCGCGTTGATCCGTGCGTCGGCCAACGTCGACGTCGCCCGCCAAGGCCTGATCGAGCTGCTCGACGTCGACGAGATCCAGGCCCAGGCGATCCTCGACATGCAGCTGCGGCGCCTGGCAGCTCTGGAACGCCAGCGCATCATCGACGACCTCGCGAAGATCGAGGCGGAGATCGCCGACCTCGAGGACATCCTGGCCAAGCCGGAGCGGCAGCGCGCCATCGTGCACGACGAGCTCAAGGAGATCGTCGACAAGTACGGCGACGACCGGCGCACCCGGATCATCGCCGCCGACGGTGAGGTGGCCGACGAGGATCTGATCGCGCGCGAGGACGTGGTGGTCACGATCACCGAGACCGGCTACGCCAAGCGCACGAAGACCGACCTCTATCGCAGCCAGAAGCGCGGCGGCAAGGGCGTCCAGGGTGCCGGCCTCAAGCAGGACGACATCGTCAACCACTTCTTCGTCTGCTCCACCCACGACTGGATCCTGTTCTTCACGACGCAGGGCCGGGTGTACCGGGCAAAGGCGTACGAGCTGCCCGAGGCGTCCCGCACGGCGCGCGGTCAGCACGTCGCCAACCTGCTGGCATTCCAGCCCGAGGAGCGCATCGCCCAGGTCATCCAGCTGAAGACCTACGAAGACGCGCCGTACCTGGTGCTCGCGACCCGCAACGGGCTGGTGAAGAAGTCGCGACTGGTCGACTTCGACTCCAACCGGTCCGGCGGCATCGTCGCGGTCAACCTGCGCGACGGTGACGAACTGGTCGGTGCGGTGCTCTGCTCCAGCGAGGACGATCTGCTGCTCGTCTCGGCCAACGGCCAGTCGATTCGGTTCTCCGCGACCGATGAAGCGCTGCGGCCGATGGGTCGCGCCACCTCGGGCGTGCAGGGCATGCGGTTCAACGGCGACGACTTGCTGCTGTCGCTGAACGTGGTCCAGCCGGATACGTACCTGCTGGTCGCGACATCGGGTGGCTACGCCAAGCGCACTGCGATCGACGAGTACCCCGTCCAGGGCCGCGGTGGCAAGGGGGTGCTGACCATCATGTTCGACAAGCGTCGTGGCACTCTTGTGGGCGCGTTGATCGTCGACGACGAGACCGAGTTGTACGCCATCACCTCAGGTGGCGGCGTCATCCGGACCGCCGCGCGACAGGTTCGCAAGGCCGGCCGCCAGACCAAGGGCGTCCGGTTGATGAATCTCGGTGACGGCGACACCCTGATCGCCATCGCCCGCAACGCCGAAGAGGGCGACGGTACCGACGAGGTCAACACCGACATCGGCGACGAGCCGACGACGGAGCAGTGAGGAGCGGTCAGTGAGCTCACCGAACGAGCCGGGGTACCCGCGTGCGGGTGAGGCGTCCGGCGGGACCGGCAACGGGTCGGCGCCAGGCGCGCCGGCACCGAGCCACAGCGGTCCGCCGCCGCAGGCACCGACTCGATCCGCCGAGCACAGCGATGTGCCGCCGTGGCAGAGGGGCCCGCAGGCGCGGGCCCGTCAGCAGCAGGCGCCCGACGCGCAGGGCGGGCTGGACGCGCGCCTGAACCGCTTCATCGCCGGTGGCCCCGACAGCGACCAGGCGCCGCGAGGGGACCGTCCCGAGGGTCGTCAGGACGGCGACCGTCCTGAGCCGCAGCGGGCGGGGTCGCGATCGGAGGGCAACCGCACCGAGGCGCCGGCCACCGACGTCCATCGCCCGGAACCGCCGACCCGCACCGACGCTCAGGGTGGGCGCGCTTATGCGAGCGAGCTTCCCGATCTGTCCGGACCGCCCCGGTCCGCGCAGCAGCGTAAGCCTGTCGAGCGGCCGACCGAGTCGACGGCGAAGCCTCCGCAGAAGGCCCCGGGGAGCAGGGCTGTGCAGGTGGGTCCGCGGCCGCACAGCGGTCCGGTGCGGGCCAGCATGCAGATCCGACGCGTGGATCCGTGGAGTGCACTGAAGGTGTCGCTGGTGCTGTCGGTGGCGCTGTTCTTCGTGTGGATGATCGCGGTGGCGTTCCTGTATCTCGTGCTGGGCGGCATGGGCGTGTGGAGCAAGCTGAACAGCAACGTCGGTGACCTGCTCACCAGCGCGAGTGGCAGCTCCGGTGGCGAGCTGGTGTCGGCGAGCACGATCTTCGGCGGCGCGGCGCTGATCGGCCTGGTCAACATCGTGCTGCTGGCCGCGGCCGCGACGATCGGGGCGTTCATCTACAACCTGACCACCGACCTCGTCGGCGGTGTGGAGGTCACGCTCGCCGACCGCGACTGAGCTGGTTTGGGAGTCGGCTTGTCGGTGAGGTAATCTCGCTGCTCGGCCGTGCGATTGATTGCGGTGCAACGGGGCTATAGCTCAGGCGGTTAGAGCGCTTCGCTGATAACGAAGAGGTCGGAGGTTCGAGTCCTCCTAGCCCCACGGAAAGGTCTACATCGATGAAGGTGATGCTGATCCTCGCGGCCGGCATTGCCGCGGCCGCCGCCCTGGTGGTGTGGCGGACCCAGCACAGCCCCGAAATCTGGCACACCCTCCCGATGCACCTTCCTGACGAGGGGCCTTAGCTCAGTTGGTAGAGCGCTGCCTTTGCAAGGCAGATGTCAGGAGTTCGAATCTCCTAGGCTCCACAATTCAACACTCCACGACGTTGAGGGCCAGTCCCCCGCGTGACGTTTCCTTGTATTTGTCGGCCATGTCGGCGCCGGTGTCCCGCATGGTTTTGATCGCGGTGTCCAAGCTGACGTGATGCGTGCCGTCACCGAACAGCGCCATTCTCGCGGCGGTGATCGCCTTGACCGACGCGACGGCGTTGCGTTCGATGCACGGGATCTGCACCAGTCCCCCGACCGGATCACACGTCAGGCCGAGGTTGTGCTCGATCCCGATCTCGGCGGCGTTCTCCACCTGCGCGGGTGAACCGCCCATCACCGCCGCAAGTCCCGCTGCGGCCATCGAGCACGCCGAGCCGACCTCGCCCTGACACCCCACCTCCGCGCCCGAGATCGACGCGTTCGTCTTGAAGAGCTGTCCGATCGCGGCCGCCGTCAACAGGAACTCCACGACGCCGTCGTCGTCTGCTCCGGGCACGAAGCGCCAGTAGTAGTGCAGCACCGCAGGAATGATCCCGGCGGCGCCGTTCGTCGGCGCTGTGACGACTCGGCCGCCGCCCGCGTTCTCCTCGTTGACCGCCAGCGCGTACACCGTCACCCAATCCATCGCGTACAGCGGGTCGGACGGATCGGCCTCCAGGGCCGCGGCCAAGGCGGCCGCGCGCCGGCGTACACGCAACCCGCCCGGCAGCGTCCCCGTGGCGCTCAAGCCGTGCGCCACGCACTCCTGCATCGTCGACCAGATGCGCAGCAGCCCGTCCCGGAGCTGACCACCGTCGCCGAGGGCTTGCTCGTTGGCGATGACGAGATCACTGATGCGACAGCGTTGTTCGTCACACAGCGCGACGAGCTCGGCAGCGGTTCGGAACGGGAACGGCACGGAGACGTCGTCGGCTGACGCCCCCGTGTCGTCCTCGTCGACGATGAAGCCGCCCCCGACCGAGTAGTACACGTGAGAATCCACCGGGGCGCCATCGCCCGCCAAGGCGGTGAACACCATGCCATTGCTGTGAAAAGCCATGGCCTGCAACGACATCACGATCTCGACGGTGACCGGGTGCTCTCCCGCCATACGCAACCGGCCGTCTCGCTGGATCTCCTCCGCCCGCACCCGCGCGAGATCGGGATCGACCGTCTCGGGCTCAGCACCCTCCAGCCCGAGGACCACCGCACCGGGAGTCCCGTGCCCGGTTCCGGTCGCGCCGAGCGACCCGAACAACTCGACCCGCACATGGGTGACGTCGGCCAGCGATCCGTGCACCCGTTCGGCGAACAGGCGTGCTGCGCGCATCGGGCCCACCGTGTGTGAGCTCGACGGCCCGATGCCGATCGAGAACAGGTCGAACACCGAGATGGTCACGGCGCGCTCCCTCGGCCTACGGCTTGGGGGTGACCTCGACGCTCGGGGGCAGCGGCGAGGGTTCCGGCTGCGTCGAGCGGCGGGCGATCGAGAATGCGGCTGCTCCCCCGGCGAGGACGGCCGCCCCGACGGCGATCACCAGCAGGCGGGGCCGGCGGCGGCGCTTCGGCGCGCGCACTTTCTCGAGCGTCTCGGGCAGGTTGGCCACCGCCTCCTGAGCGGCGACGAGCTCGTCCTTCAGCTGCTGGGCGACCTGGCTGCTGCGGTACTTCTGGCCGACCCACGACGCCGACGAGCGCACGGAGTTCACGCCGATGCCGACAGCACCGCGGGTGACGTCCACGGGCCCGACCGTCGAGTACTTCAGGCCTCGGCTGAGCCGCTGGCTCGGGGTCAATCGGACTCGGGTCTTGGAGCTCATGGCCCACCTTTCTCGGCACCGGATGACAACGAGCTTCAGCCTGCCATCTCCGCCAACCCCACGCTGCCGGGTTGGCCTTCAGAGCCGCGTGGCACACTGGCTTTCCGTGACGAGTCCTATTCAGACCGCGACCGCGACCCTGCACACCAACCGCGGCGACATCAAGATCGCGCTGTTCGGTAACCACGCCCCCAAGACCGTGGCCAACTTCGTCGGCCTGTCCCAGGGCACCAAGGATTACAGCACCGAGAATGCGTCGGGCGGCTCGTCGGGACCGTTCTACGACGGCGCCGTGTTCCACCGCGTCATCGACGGATTCATGATCCAGGGCGGCGACCCGACCGGCACCGGTCGCGGCGGCCCGGGCTACCAGTTCGCCGACGAGTTCCACCCCGAACTGCAGTTCGACAAGCCCTACCTGCTGGCGATGGCCAATGCCGGGCCGGGCACCAACGGTTCGCAGTTCTTCATCACCGTCGGCAAGACACCGCACCTGAACCGTCGCCACACCATCTTCGGTGAGGTCGTCGATCCCGAGTCCCAGAAGGTCGTCGACGCCATCGCCACCACGGCGACCGACCGCAGCGATCGCCCCACCGATCCGGTCGTCATCGAGTCGGTGACGATCTCGTAGACGGCTAGCGACCGGCGCCGCGCGCGAAGCCGGCGTCGGTCAGCGCGTCGAGGACCCGTAGCGGGTCCGTTCCCACGTCCCACCGGCTCAGTACCAGCAGCCGGTCGTCGGTCGTGTCGATCTCCAGCAGCCGCACCGTGCGCCCGATCCGGCGGAACTCCGTGATGCGGATCAGGCTGATATCGGGGCGGGTGAGCCGCCGTGTGGTGACCCAACCGCGGTAGATCAGAGCGTCGGAGTCGATTGCCAGTTTTGGACGAGCGCGCCACGACAGGGCGGCAAACGCGAGCAAACCGATCGCGGCAATGCCGATCAGAATGCGCCCCGGCACGTCTGTGACCAGCGTCACAACACCTACAGCGAGCAGGACACCCACTGCGGCGGCTCCGATGATGCCTGCCGTCGGTGGACCCCACGATGTTTGCTGGGTGGACAAGTCACACCCTCCTACCGGGGATTACTCCGTTATCCACAAGTGCTATCCCCAATGGGGATGAATAACATCGATGTGATCTGGTTACGTGCAGGTTGCGGGCGGTCGAACGGCCGGCAACCGCGGACACACGACGGCGGGTCCGGGACCTCGTCACCGCCAGCGCATCGTGAGCAGCAAACCGGTGATCATGAAGCCGAACGCGATGGCGTAGTTCCACACGTTCAGGTTGCTCATCCACTGCAGGAAGCTCGGCACATCCGGCCCGCTGCCGGCCAACTGGAACACGATCAGCCACGCCAGACCGATCAGCATGAGGCCGCAGAACAGCACCACGAACCACACGCTCGACGGACCGGCCTTGACCTTGACCGGCGTCCGGCTCACCGGATTGATGGTGAAGTCGTTCTTCTTGCGGACCTTGGACTTGGGCATGGGTACCTTCGGACGATTCGGTGCGACGATAAGCAGGGACGATGTGTACGACGACGATATGTACGACAGAGCCTAACGCAGCCGCGATCAGCCTCGACTCCTGGAGAGACGCAACCGATGGACGCCCGTGACCGAACTGTTCGTTCGCGTTCTGGCTGGCGTGTGGGTGTTCCCGTGGTCTGCGCCGCTGCCGGTCTCCTCCTCGGCGCGACCTACAGCGTGTCCGGTGGCGACGAGATCCGGCGCAGCGATGCGCCGCGGTTGGTCGACCTGGTCCGTGAGACGCAGCAGTCGGTGGATCGGCTGACCGCCGAGCGCGACGCGTTGTCCCCGCAGATCGAGAACCATCACGGCGGCTCCCCCAGCGCGGCGGCGGCGCTGACCGCCATCTCCGGCCGCGCCGACGCATTGGCCCCCGACGCCGGTCTGACCCCGATGCGCGGCCCCGGCCTCGTCGTCACCCTCAACGACGCCCAGCGTGACGCCCAGGGCCGATTTCCGCGCGATGCGTCGCCCGACGACCTCGTGGTCCACCAGCAAGACATCCAGGCTGTTCTCAATGCGCTCTGGAGTGCCGGCGCGGAGGGCATCCAGATGCAGGACCAGCGGTTGATCGCGACGTCCGCGCCTCGCTGCGTCGGCAACACCCTGTTGCTCAACGGCCGCACCTACAGCCCGCCGTATGTGGTCACCGCGATCGGCGATGCGGCGGCAATGCAGCGCGCGCTCTCCGAGGCGCCCCTGGTGACGCTGTACAAGCAGTACGCGGTCCGATTCGGCCTCGGCTACCAGGAAGAGGCGCGCGAGGTGGAGTTGGTCGGCTACACCGCGCCGATCACGATGAAGTACGCCCAACCGATCGGACCTCTGGGCTACTGACGTTCGGCCGTATCCTGGGTGCATGCAGGTTCTCGTCGTCGACAACTACGACAGCTTCGTGTTCAACCTCGTCCAGTACCTGGGTCAGCTCGGGGTGGACGCGCAGGTCTGGCGCAACGACGACGAACGCCTCTCCTCCGACGCGGCGGTCGCCGCGGTGGCCGACGAATTCGACGGTGTGCTGTTGAGCCCCGGCCCCGGCACCCCAGAGCGGGCCGGAGCTTCCATCCCCCTGGTCCATGCCTGCGCGGCGGTCGCCACTCCCCTGCTCGGCGTGTGCCTCGGCCACCAGGCCATCGGGGTGGCGTTCGGCGGGACCGTGGACCGGGCGCCGGAACTGCTGCACGGCAAGACCAGCATGGTCTTCCACACCGACCGCGGGGTTCTCCGGGGCCTCCCGGATCCGTTCGTGGCGACGCGCTACCACTCGCTGACGATCCTGCCCGAGACGATGCCGGCCGACCTCGAGGTCACTGCACGGACCGAGGGCGGTGTGGTGATGGGCGTGCGCCACGTCGACCTGCCGATCCACGGCGTGCAATTCCACCCGGAGTCGATCCTCACCCAGGGCGGCCACCGCATGCTGGCCAACTGGCTCGCCGAGTGTGGTGCGGCGCCGGACGAGGCTCTGGTGGCCCGCCTCGAGAACGAGGTCGCGACGGCCGTGGCGGCCGCTACGACGCGAAGTTCAGCGTGATCCTGGCGCTGTAGTTCACCGCGGAGCCCGCGGGCGGGGTCTGCGACACGACGGCGTTGGTGCGTTGTCCGCTGTTCTGCACGTCGGCGCCCTTGTCCAGCACGCCGGTCCAGCCCAGCGCGCGCAGCCGCGGTTCGGCATCGGTCCAGAACTGGCCCGTCAGGTCGGGCATCACGAACTGGTTGCCGCGCGACACCTGGATCTGGATCACGGTGTCCTGCGGAACGGTCTGGCCCGTGGCCGGCTCGCTGCCCACGACCTGACCCGCGGGGACCGTGCTGTCGACCTGGACAGGAACGCTCTTGGTGAAGCCGGACGCCGTCATCACCTGCTGACAGACCTCGACAGTCTGGCCGGTGCAATCGGGCACCACCGCCGTCGCCGGGCCCTTGCCCAGCACGATGGTGATCTCGTTGGTGATCGCCGACGTCTGGTTGGCCGGCGGCACCGTCGAGAGAACCCGGTCCTTCTGCTCGGGCAGCGACGCGGAGGTGGTCTGCCGGAATCGGCTGAATCCGGCGTCGGTGAGCTTCTTGACGGCGTCGCCGTAGCTCAGGCCCGACACGTCAGGCACCTCCGCCTGTTGCGGGCCATACGACACGTTCACCGTGATCTCGGAACCGGCGGCCACCGATGCGTTCGCGGCCGGGTCGGTGTTGATGACGTGTTCGGGCGGCACCTCGGAATCCGGGTTCTTCGCCACGGTGGTCTTAAACCCGAGATTCTGGAGCGCGGCGATGGCGTCGTCGGAGGTTTGACCCCGCACGTCGGGCACCTGCACGTCGCGGGTCTCCCCGCCGAACGCGTTGATCGCGATCGTGACGACGACGGTCAGCACGGCGAGCACGGCCACCGCCACCAACCAGCGGGCGACCGATCCGGAACGTTCCTTCGGCTGATAGCGCGGCTGGTGAGACACCGGGCCGGTACGTGACGGCGTCGCCGACAGCAGCGAGGTGCGCTCGGCGTCGGTGAAGATCTTCGGGGCCTCGGGTCGCTCCCCGCTGTGCACCTTGACCAGATCGGCGCGCATCTCGGCGGCAGTCTGGTAGCGGTTGTCCGGATTCTTGGACAGTGCCTTCAGGACGACGGCGTCGAGGTCGGGGGAGATGTCGGCGTGGCGAGCCGACGGCGGCACCGGGTCCTCGCGGACGTGCTGATAGGCCACCGCGACCGGCGAATCACCAACGAAAGGTGGCTCACCCGTGAGCATTTCGTAGAGTACGCAGCCGAGCGAGTACACATCCGAGCGGGCGTCGACCTTCACGCCACGCGCCTGCTCGGGAGAGAGATACTGCGCTGTGCCGATCACCGCCGCCGTCTGCGTGACGGGGTTGCCGGCGTCGGCGATCGCGCGGGCGATGCCGAAGTCCATCACCTTCACCGCACCGGTCTTGCTGATCATGATGTTGGCCGGTTTGACGTCGCGGTGGATGATGCCGTGCTGGTGGCTGAAGTTCAGCGCCTGGCAGGCGTCGGCGATCACCTCGATCGCGCGCTGGGCCGGCATCGGGCCCTCGGTGTGCACGATGTCGCGCAGGGTGACGCCGTCGACGTACTCCATCACGATGTAGGGCAGCGGGCCGGTCGGCGTGTCCGCCTCACCGGTGTCGTAGACGGCGACGATCGCGGGATGGTTCAGTGCTGCCGCGTTCTGCGCTTCGCGGCGGAAGCGCAGGTAGAAGCTCGGGTCGCGGGCGAGGTCAGCGCGCAACACTTTGATCGCGACGTCGCGGTGCAGCCGCAGATCGCGCGCCAGGTGGACTTCGGACATGCCGCCGAAGCCGAGGATCTCACCGACTTCGTAGCGGTCGGACAGGTGCTGGGGCGTCGTCATCGCAGTTCTCGGTGGTGCGGCGCGGCCGGGGGCAGCGCGGGTTGAGCGGCACGGGCTACCCACATTCGGACGACGCCGTCGTCGTCGAACGTCAGTGGTGGCGACGCAGCGGGTGTCTCGGTGGTCGCGGACGGGGTTTCGGTCACGGTGGCCGGCGCGGGGGCGCGGTCCTTGCGGTCCTGGGCGTTCAGCACGATCAGGATCGCGATGACGATCGCGAGTGCGCCGAGCACACCGGCGGCCCACAACAGCGCCCGCTGTCCCGACGAGAAGGTGCGGCGCGCCGGCGGGGCGGAGCGGTGATGGCTGCCGGTGGTGCGGGTGCGTGACGTCGCCGCGGGTGCACGACCGGTCGGCTGGGCGGGCGTGGGGGCGATGGTCGGCTTGACCGCGGCGGGCGCGGCGCGTCCGATCGACGGTGCGGCGTTGGGCCGGGGCGGGCGCCGGCCGGCGCGCACCGCGGCGACGGCGTCGGCGAACGGTCCGCCGGACTTATAGCGCTGGCCGGGGTTCTTCACGAGCGTGATCTCGATGAGTTCGCGCACGTTCGGCGGCAGGTCGGCGGGCAGCGGGGGAGGAGTCTCCTTGATGTGCTTCATCGCCACGGTCAGCGCACCGTCGCCGGTGAACGGCCGCTTGCCCGAAACTGCCTCGTAGCCAACGACTCCCAGCGAATAGACATCGCTGGCGGCGGTGGCGTCATGGCCGAGGGCCTGCTCGGGGGCGATGTACTGCGCGGTGCCCATCACCATGCCGGTCTGCGTCACCGGGGCCGCGTCGACGGCCTTGGCGATGCCGAAGTCGGTCAGCTTCACCTGGCCGGTGGGGGTGATCAGGATGTTGCCGGGTTTGACGTCGCGGTGCACCAGGCCGGCGGTATGGGCGACCTGGAGGGCGCGGCCGGTCTGCTCGAGCATGTCCAGTGCGTGCCGCAGCGACAGCCGGCCCGTGCGCTTGAGCACCGAGTTCAGCGGTTCACCGTTGACGAGCTCCATGACCAGGTAGGCGGTGCGGCCCTCACCGTCGATGTCGGTCTCGCCGTAGTCGTACACCCCGGCGATGCCCGGATGGTTCAGCATCGCGACCGTGCGGGCTTCGGCACGGAACCGTTCGACGAACTCGGCGTCGGTCGAGTACTCGGCTTTGAGCACCTTGATCGCGACACGGCGTCCCAGCCGGGAGTCCACACCTTCCCAGACCTGGCCCATGCCGCCGGTGGCGATCAGCCGCTGCAGCCGATACCGCCCCGACAGCGTCACTCCGACGCGGGGGCTCATATTGCTTCTCGCTTCACACTCGTCACGATGCCTGCCTCAGGGCCGCCGCGATCGTCGCGCGTCCGATCGGGGCTGCCACGGCGCCGCCGGTGGCATCGAGGCGGTCACCGCCGTTCTCGACGAGTACCGCCACCGCCACTTTGGGTGCCTGAGCAGGCGCAAAGGCGATGTACCAGGCATGCGGGGGCGTGTTGCGCGGGTCAGTGCCATGCTCCGCAGTGCCGGTTTTGGATGCGATCTGCACGCCGGCGATGGCTCCCTTCTGCTGAGTCACCTGCTCGGCGGCGACCATCAAGTTCGTAAGTGTATCTGCGACCGGTTCGGGTACCGCTCGCCGCACTTCGGTGGGCGCCGTGGTGGCGATGTTCGACAGGTCGGGGCCCTTGAGGCTGTCGACCAGGTACGGCTGCATCGTGACCCCCTTGTTCGCGACGGTCGCGGCCACCATCGCGTTCTGCAGCGGAGTCAGCGCGACGTCCTTCTGGCCGATGCTCGACATCCCCAGTGCGGCGGCATCCGGAACGGGCCCCAGCGTGGACTCGGCGACCTGCAGCGGAATCGGCGCCGGCGGGGCGTCCAGCCCGAAGTTCTGTGCGGTGTCGCGCAGCGCGTCTGCGCCGGTGTCGATGCCGAGCTGGACGAACGCGGTGTTGCAGGAGTGCGCGAACGCGTACTGCAGCGTCGTCGTCGGTGCGCCGCCGCACGGGGAGCCGGCGAAGTTCTCCAGCGTCGCCGTGCTGTCTGGCAGCGCGATCTGCGGTGCGGCGGTCACCTGGGTGTCGGGCGTGGCGCGGTTCTGCAGTGCCGCGGCGGTGGTGATCACCTTGAACGTCGACCCCGGCGGGTAGGTCTCGGAGATTGCGCGGTTCAGCAGCGGCGAGTTCGGGTCGTCGCGCAGGCGCTGCCAGGCCTGCGCCTGCTCGTCCACGTCATGGGTGGCCAACAGGTTCGGGTCGTACGACGGTGCCGAGACCATCGCGAGGATCTTTCCCGTCGAGGGCTCCAAAGCGACGACGGCGCCCTTGCACGGCCCGTTGCAGCCCTTGTCCATCGCGTCCCAGGCGGCCTGCTGCACCTCGGGCCGGATCGTCGTCGCGACGTTGCCGCCGCGGGGATCGCGGCCGGTGAAGAAATCGGCCAGGCGGCGTCCGAAGAGCCGCTGGTCCGAGCCGTTGAGCACGGTGTCCTCGGCGCGCTCGAGCCCGGTGCTCGAATAGCTCAGCGAGTAGAAACCGGTCACCGGCGCGTAGGCGAGCGGGTTGGGGTACGTGCGCAGGAAGCGGTACCGGCCCTCGGTGGAGACCGAGTAGGCCAGCAGCTGGCCACCGGCGGATATCTGGCCGCGCTGGCGGGCGTACTCGTCGAGCAGCACCCGCTGGTTGCGGGGGTCCGAGCGCAAGCCGTCCGCGGTGAACACCTGGGTCAGGGTCACGTTGGCGAGCAGCAGCACAACGAGACCCATGATCATGACGGAGATCCGGCGCAGTGAGGTGTTCATACCTTCTGGATCACCTCGGTGCTCGCCGCGGCGATCGGTCCCGGGGGAGTGCCGCGGCCGTCCAACGGGCGGCGCGCGCTGTGCGAGATGCGGACCAGGATGGCGAGCAGCAGATAGTTCGCCACCAGCGAGGAGCCGCCGTAGGACATCCACGGGGTGGTGAGGCCGGTCAGCGGGATCAGCTTGGTGACGCCCCCGACGACGATGAACAGCTGAATGCCGAGGGTGGCGGCCAGACCGGCGGCGAGCAGCTTGCCGAAGCTGTCGCGCACCGCGATCGCGGTGCGCATGCCGCGGATCACGAGGATGGTGTAGAGCATCAGCACCGCTGCCAGGCCGACCAGCCCGAGTTCCTCACCGACGGCGGCGATGATGAAGTCGGTGGAGGCGGCGGGAACGGTGCCGGGCTGTCCGTTGCCCAGGCCCGTTCCGAAGATGCCGCCCGTGGCGAAGCTGAACAGCGACTGCACCATCTGATAGCCCGCGCCGTCGGGATCGGCGAACGGGTCCTGCCACGTCTGCACCCGCACGCGGACGTGGTCGAAGACGTAGTACGCGACCACACTTCCGGCGGCGAACAGGGACAGCCCCAGCACCACCCAGCTGAACCTTTCGGTGGCGATGTAGACCAGCACCAGGAACGACGCGTAGAGCAGAAGTGAAGTGCCGAGGTCCTTTTCGAAGACCATCACACCGATCGAGGCGATCCACGCGGCCAGCAGCGGGGCGAGATCACGCGGCCGGGGCAGGTCCATGCCCAGGACGTGCTTGCCCGCACTGGTGAACAGATTGCGCTTGGACACCAGCACTGAGGCGAAGAAGATCAGCAGGAGGATCTTGGAGAACTCGGCGGGCTGAATCGAGAAGCCGGGCAGCCGAATCCAGATCTTGGCGCCGTTCTGCTCGGACATCGAGCTGGGCAGGAGTGCGGGGATGACCAGCAGGACCAGTCCGACGAGACCGCACACGTAGCCGTAGCGCGACAGCAGCCGGTGATCGCTGAGGAAGATCACCACGAGCGAGAACCCGATGACGCCGACGAGGGTCCACAGCATCTGCTGGTTGGCGGTACCGCCCAGCCCGCGCGCGGTGGGTTCACCGGCGGCCAGGTCGAGACGGTGAATCATCACCAGTCCCAGGCCATTCAGCAGCGCGGCGACAGGTAGCAGCAGCGGATCGGCGTAGGGGGCGAAGCGCCGCACTGCCAGATGCGCCCCGGCGAACAGCGCCAGATACGCGACGGTGTACTGCGCGAGGTCCCACCGCAGGCCCTGTTCCTGGTTGGCCTCCACGAGGAGCAGTGCCACGGTGGTGATGAACGCGGCGAAGCCGAGCAGGATGAGTTCAGCGTTGCGGCGGTTCGGCAATGCCGGCGTCACCGCAACCGGGGACTGCGGTTGGGTCGTCATGCCACTTCCCGGCAATTCGTTCCCGGTTGAGGCGGCGGGGGAGGCAGCGCCGTCACGGTGGGCGACGGTGTCGGGGACGGACTCGGCGTGGGTGCCGGCGCGGGCGACGACGTTACGGTGCGGGGTGTCTCCGGCGCGGGTGTCGCTGTCGGCGTGCTCGAATTCGCGCTCGGTGCAGGACCTCCCGGCGCAGCGGTCGTCGAGGGCCGCGGGGAGGGCGTTGGCGTGGGACGGCTCGACGTTGCGGGGGTCGGCGGCGCGCACACCGGGAGCACCGAACTGCGCGACAGTTCCTCGATCTGGCCGATGGCATCGTCGAGCGTGCCGGACGGCAGGCCGGCGACCACTTGCGCACGCTCGGATGGCCGCATGTCGCCGACGGCCAGCGGGCGGCAGCCGAGATTGTCCTGCGGCTGATCGGCGCTGATGAGAGACAATTCGTTGCGGGCGTTCAAACAGCCCAGCAGATACGGCTCCTGGAGGGAGATTCCGAGGAAGGAGCCTTGAACACCGCGCATGATCGAGACGACGCCGTCGTGTTCGCTGACGTAGTAGTTGTTTCGGACGATTTCCCGTGCGACCGCCAAACCGGCGAGCACCGCCAAGACCAGCACAGCCACCGCCATGTAGATGCGGCGTCGTGAGCGCGGGCGCGGCGGTGGCTCTTCCGGTTGCTGCACAACGGGTTTGGCGGCGTTGCGCTTCGGGTTGAACGCCGAGGCGCGACCGGCTGCGGTGTTGGGCGGTGCGCTCTGGTCGTCGATACCGGACACTGCGCCGGCGAGGATCGGCTGGGTCTGGCCGAAGTCGTGATTGGTGACGTCGACGACGTCGGCCACCACCACGGTGACGTTGTCCGGTCCGCCGCCGCGCAACGCCAATTCGATCAGGCGGTCCGCGCTCTCGGCCACATCGGCGATCTGCAACGCCTCGGCGATGGTGTCGTGGCTGACCGGATCGGACAGCCCGTCGGAGCACAGCAGATAGCGGTCACCGGCCCGGGCCTCCCGCATGATCAGCGTGGGTTCCACTTCGTGTCCGGTGAGCGCGCGCATGATCAGCGACCGCTGCGGATGACTGTGGGCCTCTTCGGCGGTGATGCGGCCTTCGTCGACGAGGGTCTGGACGAAGGTGTCGTCTTTGGTGATCTGGGTGAGTTCGCCGTCGCGCATCAGGTAACCGCGGGAGTCCCCGATGTGCACCATGCCAAGCCGGTTGCCGGCGAACAGGATTGCCGTCAGCGTGGTGCCCATGCCGTCGAGCTCGGGATCGGCTTCGACGTGCGCGGCGATCGCCGAGTTGCCTTCGCGCACCGCACCATCGAGCTTGCTGAGCAGGTCGCCGCCCGGCTCGTCGTCGTCGAGATGCGCGAGCGCGGCGATCACCAGCTGTGAGGCGACCTCACCGGCGGCGTGGCCGCCCATTCCGTCGGCGAGCGCCAGCAAGCGGGCCCCCGCGTAGACGGAGTCCTCGTTGTTGGCGCGCACCAATCCCCGGTCGCTGCGGGCGGCGTATCGAAGGACAAGGGTCACGGGCGCAGCTCGATCACCGTCTTGCCGATTCGCACCGGTGTGCCCATCGGAACTCGTACTGCCGTTGTCACCTTCGCCCTGTCGAGGTATGTGCCGTTGGTCGATCCTAGGTCCTCTACGTACCATTCCGGACCTCGTGGCGAGAGTCTGGCATGGCGCGTCGAGGCGTAGTCGTCGGTCAGCACCAGCGTGGAATCATCGGCGCGCCCGATCAGCACCGGCTGGGTGCCCAACGGGATCCGGGTGCCGGCGAGCGCGCCTTCGGTGACGACCAACTGGCGAGGAACACTGCGATCCTTGGTCGGCAGCAGTGTTCCGCGCAGCGCGAGGCCGCGGCGCATCATCACCGCGCCAGTGGGCGCATAGATGTCGGTGCGCAGGATGCGCAGCACCGACCAGATGAAGAGCCACAGCAGCAGCAGGAAACCGACGCGCGTCAGCTGCAGTATCAGCCCCTGCATCTGACGTCCTCTCCGTTGCCGACTGTTCGGCGCCGCCTCCATGCGCAGACGGCGGTGGACGTGATGGCCACGTCACCGCCGTCCTTGCGCGACGATCCTCAGTGAACGCGAACGATGATCTCAGAGTGTCCCAGCCGGATGACGTCACCGTCGGCCAGCTGCCACTCCTGGACCGGCGCGTTGTTCACCGTGGTGCCGTTGGTGGAGTTGAGGTCTGACAATAGCGCCACTTGGCCGTCCCAGCGGATCTCGAGATGGCGACGTGACACACCTGTGTCGGGAAGCCGGAACTGGGCGTCCTGACCGCGGCCGATGACGTTGGCGCCTTCACGCAGCTGGTAGGTGCGTCCGCTGCCGTCGTCGAGCTGCAGGGTGACCGTCGATCCGGCCGACGGGTACTCGCCCTGGGTCGCGCCGTAGCCGCCGCCGTACCCACCGGCTCCGTATCCGCCCTGCTCGCCGCCGTAGCCGCCCTGGTCGCCGTAGCCCTGATCGGCATAACCGGCCGGGGCTTCGCCGTAGCGGCCGTAGTCGGGCTGACCGTATTCCTGACGGCCGTATCCGCCGCCGTAGCCGCCCTGGTCCGGGTAGCCACCCTGATCGGGGTAGGACGGGCGACGCCCGTAGTCGTAGTCTCCGGCCGGAGCGCCACCCTGAGGTCCCGGGGCTCCGTAACCCTGCTGGCCGCCCTGCGGCGGTCCGTAACCGCCGGGTCCCTGCCGGTAACCCTGGTCGGGGTAGCCGCCCTGCGGCGGGCCGTAACCGGCGGGCGGGCGCTGGTCGTACGACGAGGCCGGATAGCCGCCCTGGTCCGGGTAGCCGCCCTGGTCGGGGTAGCCGCCACGCTGGGGGTAGCCCTGGTCGCCGTGGGGCGGGTAGCCGCCCTGATCGGCCGGCGGGTAACCACCGTGCTCGCCGGCGGGGTACCCGCCCTGATCGGCGGGCGGGTAGCCGCCACGATCGTCCTGGCGGGGGTAGCGGTCCTCATCAGGACGGGGGTAGTAGTCATCCCCGGGCCGCCCCGGCCCCTGGCCGCCGCGATAGGTCGGATTGTCGCTCATCGGTCGTACTCCTGGTTCTGCGTGGGACGAGTGATCTCGAGGTGGTGGGGCCGGTGCATCCGAGGTCGAGTCGGGATTGACCGCACCGCGCGCGCGAAACTGTCCGGTGTGCAGGCTGGGCGATTGTTCGAATCGGACAACCACATCACCATACGTTTGCCATCCCTGCTCATGGATGAAGCCCTCCAGGTGCTTGGCGAACGTAGTCGGGGTGATGTCCGGGTCGGCACTCACCTTCTGATAGTCAGGCACACTGAGGGTAATGACGTAGTCGTTCGGCGCCAAAACGCGGCCGCCGTGCACTTCACGGGCCCCGGTCTCGGCTTCACGGCGCAGAAGCGACTCGACCTCGGCGGGCACCACGGACCCACCGAAGACCCGGGCAAAGGCATTGCCGACCGAATCCTCGAGCTTGCGCTCGAATCGATCGACCAGACCCATGTTTCCGCTCGCCTCCCTCGTCAGTGAAAAACCGCCAGCGTGTCGGCTGGCAGCGATGCTTGCATGCATGCTATCGGCCACCTGTACCCCGTCGTGACTCTCAGAACTCTGAGAATTGCATCCACACTGGTCACAGCGCCGCGAGCAGCCGTTTTGGAGTTCCGGTACCCGCCGACGTACGGTTGGAACCCGGGGTTGCCTGCGTGATAGGCTCCCCCGGTTGTTTCGGGCGAGTGGCGGAATGGCAGACGCGCTGGCTTCAGGTGCCAGTGTCCTTCGGGACGTGGGGGTTCAAGTCCCCCTTCGCCCACACTTGAGCGGTTCTTCTGAACTGCGACGCATGAGGTCACGAACTCGAAAGAGGGCGTGACCTTTGTGTTTATTGGGGTCGCTGACTTGGCGAGGTTGGACTGAGCGTCGCGGGACCTCGTCACGTATATCCCCGCGCTCGGCGAGACGAATTGCTTCGTTGCAGACGGGCCGGAGTTCGTCGTGGATGACCCGCGGGCCGATTTCCGCCCAAGGAGTCCGGCAATCGATCCGTTCCCGTAGCGCCAAGGAGTCGGACTGGGGAAGGGGTCTCTGCGGTGATGGAAGTAGCGCTTGGCGGCACGCGTGGCCGGGGCACCCAGATGGAAGGCGTTGAGCGCCCGGGACGCCAACTGGCGGGGCCGAGCCTCGTCGTCGGGAGCTTCTGCTGCGAACCATCCGGTTCCGGCCGGTACTTCTCAACGGCCGACGCTACAACTGGTGCGGTAATCGCGGGCTGTCCGGCGGCCACTGGCCGTGAACGTAATCGACAGCCTGTATGTGAACGGTGCTCGATGCGTTCGGTGATGCAGACCTTGCATGATCAGGCCGATCTCAACTACACCGGTCGGTTAAACGACATTCTGCCGAGCTCCGCGGCAACCTGGATGCCTATCAAGTGGCCAGTACCGTGCATCGGGGCCGCCGAACTCGATGAAACGCTAGAGCAATGGCTCATCGCGGCTCAGGCCTTGCCCCTCGGCGCCCCGCCGTGGTGCGCCGCGGCGGGACCGAGATGGTCCCGACGGCAGTGCTGTGCGGTCCCGGGGAGCGGCACCTGTCTCGATTGACCCGACCCGACCCGACCGTACCAAGACGGGCGCCTGCGCCGTTCCAAGTGCGCAACGGTTGCCAAGTCGGCCGGCGACGACTACACAATTCGCGATCCGCCTGGGCCCGGAAATGTTTGGGGGCATTGCTATTGCCATGCAACCGTTGACGAGCGCGAGTGATAAAGCTTCACCGCGAGAAGAACGACGCGCCAAGCCCGCTAGTACACCGACCGGCGTAGGTGCGACCGCCCAGGCGAGACGATTGCTGTCCATTTGGATATGCGCCGGGGAATAGCGAACCCAACGGGTCAACGAGGTCGTGGCCAGCTATTTGCTCACCAAATACTTTCATCCCCATGGATTTAGTAATCCTCCGACGGGTTCATCCCGTCCCGGACGCGGCATATATGTGCGAGCCTATGCGTATAACTATCCTGGTATAATTAACGGTATGCCGCGGCCTCCGTTGTCGGACAACGATCGTCAGCTTGGGAAGCGGCTTGGTGCCGAATTGCGGCGGCTGCGTGGTGTGAGGACGGCGGCCGACGTGGCCAGCGCGGCGGGAGTGCCGCTGGATACGTTGCGCAAGTTGGAGCAGGGCGGCACGCCGTCGCCGGGGTTCTTCCTGGTTGCTCGGCTGGCCCGGGAACTGGACATGCCTCTGAATCAATTGGCCGACAAGGCAATGCCCAGGAAGAGGCGACGCAGATGACGGTGATGGACACCGCAACGATCGGGTTGTGCGGGGATCGGGTGCCGCGGGTGGCAGAGCCGGTTGGTGGGCAGGCGGTGCTGACCGGGGCGACGTGGCAGCGCACCGTGCGCTGGTATGACCCAAGTTATTTAGGCACTCCGGCGTTTTGGCTTGAGCAGACCCGCCAGCGTCCCCGGCCGACGACCTACCGGATCGGCTCGACCCTACTTGAGGAGGTTGCGTTGTGCGTGCTGGGCGGATACGGGATCACCGAGCAGATGGCCTTCGCCGCGTTCTCGCGCTGCCAGGATGCGGGCCTGCTCACTGGTGAGCTATTCAGCGAGAAAACGATTCACACCGTGCTGGCCGCGCCGATGGTGGTGGCCGGGCGTTCTCGCCCAGCCCGGTACCGGTTTCCGCTACTCAAAGCCAAAAGACTGGCAGCAGCTATCGTCCATCTCGACGCCGGCACACCCCCGCCGCCGGATCGACCACGCGAGCTTCGTGATTGGCTGACCGAGGTTCCGGGAGTCGGTCCCAAGACAGCCTCGTGGGTGGTACGAAATCTCACGCGCAGCGACGCCATCGCCGTCATCGATATCCATATCCGGCGCGCGGGAGTGGCTGCGGGCGTGTTCGACCCGGCATGGAAACTGCCCCGCGACTACCAACTTTTCGAGGAAGCGTTCGTCGCGTGGGCGTATCTGGGTGGGGTAGGCACCGCCGACCTGGACGCCTGCATCTGGTCGTCGCTGGCCTCGATGGGGCGTGCCGCCCGGTTGCTGTTCGGGGTGGACAACCTCACCGACCTTGACTAGCTGCAGTAATTCGCGGACCTGCCCCCGCCGACGGCGTTACATTGACTCTTCGAGCCTGTATTGGACATGAGGGGGAAACGCCATGGCCGGCAGCGGAGGGTCTGATTACCGCAACTCGCTGGGCGGAGTCAGCGGACGAAACGATGACGGACCTTCCTGCAGCACATTGACTTTCGAGACGACAGTGATGTCACCAGACCCGCAGGTCGTCGCCCAGGTGGCCGTGGACACGATGTGCGAGATCATCATGGAGGGAAACCCACGGCGGCTAGTAGTGTATGTGCGCGAAACCGGGGCTGTCTTGGGCGCAATCACCGACCGCTGGAATGACATGACCCGCTGTATCAGCGAGGGCTTCTTCTACGAGGCGGTGATCATCTCTCTGTACCCGGTGGTGCGGGTCCGCGTTCAGCCGCGTCAAGATTATCGGCTGCCGTTGCCTTTCACTGCCGTCTTGGTGGGCATTGTCCCTAATCTGACCGCACCAACAGAGGGCGACGAGATCGAACTCGACCTCGTCGACGGCCACGTCGTGGCTCTGGGCTTTGATCGAAGCATCGTGGGCCGCATTCCAGCCGAGCCTGTCGCGGTGCCGCGGTTGATTGACCGCGGCCATGTGCGCACGGCGCGGGTGGATGCGGTCAGCCCAGACGGCACCCGGGCTGATGTCACGCTCTTGCAGGCGTGATCGGTGATGCAGATCAGCGTCGTGGGGGGCACCTACCGCGAATACTGCGTGGAGCCGGCGATCGATCGGCTGCTGGGGTCCGGACTTCGCGCGGCCGGGCTGTTACGTAGCCTGGGCGATACCGTTCGCTTCCACACCGTAATCAACGACGACGACACCGCCGAATTCGGTGCTGTCTGTGCCGGATTGAACGTCGACGTGGAGGCGAGCACCCGAACGGGGCCCATCGTGTTCACCTACGACACCCCGATTTCACGCACGACCCGCCGCGGAGAGGCCTCTGCTCAGGCCCTGCATGTGGACGCCGACTGCATTCTGGCGTTCGGCATGGTCGAGTCCTCTTGGACGGTGCGCGCCAGCACCCTGATCCTTGACCCACAACACTCGCCAGTGACAGACCTGCTCAATTCTGTGCAGGCGCAGCGAATCACCCTGGTAGTCAACGAACATGAAGCACGAGCGACGACCGGGCTCCTCGATATCGAACAAGCCGCGCTCGCGCTATCGCAGGATGTGGAAGCAGCCGTCATCAAGCGTGGTGCCCTCGGCGGCATCGTGGCCCACCAGGGCACACTCACCCCATTCGGGGCAATCCCCACCACCGCCGTGCATCCGCTCGGTTCAGGAGACGCGTTCTCCGCCGGCTACGCCCACGCCTGGGCCGACGGCGCCGACCCGATCACAGCCGCCCACAGCGGTTCCCGCGTGGCCGCCGCACACTCTCTGACAGATTCCGCGCAGGTGCCGCCCGAACTACTGCAGGAAGTCGGATCACCGCTACCCTATCCACAGCGGGTGCGGCCACGGGTCTATCTGGCCGGGCCATTCTTCAACTTGGCGCAACGCCAACTCATCCGCACCGCCCGTAGCTCTTTGATACACCTTGGTGCCGACGTATTCTCACCGCTAGACGAAATCGGCTGCGGCGGCGATGAAGTCGCCGAGAAGGACCTGGAAGGGCTGCGCGGCTGCCACAGCGTGTTCGCGGTGCTCGACGGCGCTGACGCCGGCACACTGTTCGAAGTTGGGTGGGCCACTCGTGCCGGGATCCCCGTCGTCGGATTCGCAGAGCACCCCGACGAACACACCTGGACGATGGCCCGCGGCACCGGCACGGTGGTGGTCAACGACCTGTCCACGGCCCTGTACAACAGTATCTGGTCGGCCATCGACGCCTGCGGTAGCTCATGAGGCGAGTGTTGTTGCTGTCCGGCGGGATCGACAGCGCTGCCCTGGCTGCCTGGATACGGCCCGAGCAGTGCCTGCACATCAACTACGGGCAGCGGCCTGCCGTCGCCGAAGCGCGCGCCGCCCGACAGATCGCAATCGACCTCGGCTTACCGCTCGATGAGGTGGTGGTACCGGCCGCCGCGATCGGTGCGGGCCTGATGGCCGAGGGTGCCGACGGGACAAGCCTTCCCGACGTGTCACCGGAATGGTGGCCCTACCGCAACCAGCTCTTGATCACGATCGCCGCCGCCTGGGGGTTACGCCGCGGGTTCGACGCGGTGCTCATCGGCACGGTCGCCGCCGACGGCGCCCGCCACGCCGACGGCGGCGCCGAGTTCCGCGCGCACATGGATGCGCTCCTGGCGCTGCAGGAAGGCGGTATGCGTCTGCACGCCCCCGCCTCTCACCTGAGCGCAGCCGAACTAATTGCTGAATCAGGGATTTCCGATGCGGTGCTCGGATGGACCCACTCATGCCATCGCGCGAACCTACCGTGCGCCAACTGTCCGGGCTGCCTCAAACACATCGAGGCGCTCCACGAGGCCGGCCGACTGCAATGAGTTCGTCCAGCTATACGGCATCCCTTACATGGCGTCTCCACATAGTCAGTGCAGCATGGGTATTCGCGTTCATCGGCTGCATCGTTGGCGCCAACTGGGCGATCCTGCACCTCGGCGCGAACCACGGACCTGGCGTACCGCGGACGATACCTATTGGATTCGGGCTAGCCGCGCCATCTGGAGTGCTCTTCGCCGGCGCCCAACTCACCCTGCGCGACCTCATCCACGAGCGGCTCGGAACCAGCAGGACACTCGGCGTTATCGGACTCAGCGCCCCGCTGACCGTTTTAGTTGCATCCCCGGCATTGGCGGTCGCCCCAATTACCACGTTCCTCGCCGCAGAGACCGCTGACTTGGCGGTCTACAGCCGGCTACGGTCGCGCGGATACACCTCAGCTGTCGTCGGCAGCAACCTAATATCAGCAGTAGTGGATTCAATCCTGTTTCTAGCAATAGCCTTTGGTCTCGCACAGGTAGCGACTGGCACAGTCGAGATGACAGTCGGCAAGCTCGAGGCCTCGGTTATCACGTTAGTCGCAGTTGGCGCGGCAGGGGCTCTGGGCAGACGTTGGGTCCATCGGCATCTTGGGGCTAAAGGTTCAAACTGCGCGGCCGACAGGCACGACATGGACGGGGATTCCCCTGGCTTCCAGATTTAGGTACGTGCGTACAAGCGTCACTTGGCTGAAGCTGTAGAGGGATTCAGCGGCGAAGGCCTTGTCGGAGTTGCGTGCGATGCCGAACACGATGGCTGGGGGCTTGTCCTGTACCAGTTGTGGATCCCCGTCGGCTTCGATGACGCGGCTTCGGAACTTTTCGCGTGCTTCCTCATCGAAGCTGAGTGTGTCACTTGAGTTCGCGCCCTGGGCGAATAGGTGGCTCGCTGGTGCGGAGGCACCAAGGTTCTTGACGTGGACGAGAGTACCGTCAGCAGTAAGGATGTCACACGTCTCAAAGCCGCGCGGGTTCTGGTTGGTATGTATGAGCTTTCGGTCGAGAAGCATACCTCCGCATGCGCGCGCAGCGAGTTCGTTGTAATCCTTTTCGGGAATGAGCTTATCGTCGGGTGTTGCGGGCCAGGCCGGAAGTTTCAGGTCACAGGGTCGGTCGAAGATAGCCTGGAGGCGCTGCTTGAGCTGGACGGCGTAAGCGTTGTCGATTCGGTACCAGAACCCGTCGTGCAGGAAATGCTTATGCCCGTCAAGGTCTGCTTCGAATGCGATCCATTTGCGTAGCGGGATGTCCGGGCTGATTGGGCTTTCGCCGTCTGGATCGCGGTAGAGCTGGATCTTGACGCGGTCGAGTGATTCGAGAATGTTCGCGGTGTCGAGCGCGGAGTAGAGGTCCTCGACGGTGGGAGTGCCGGGGCGGATGTTAGGCCGGCCGCGTTTCTTGACCGCAAACGCGGCCGGTGTGCCGATCGGCTTCCTCTGAGCTACACCATCCAGGCGACCAAGGCCCCGCCCCCAACTCTGACTAAGGCCCGTCCACTACCTGCCGATCTCGCCGGAAGACACCAGTCGCGGGAGACAGGATGCGAGCCGTCTCTACATGCGAGACGGACTGGCGCCTTGTTGAAGTCCCACAAATTTGGGTCGCCTATCGCATTGCGAGTGCGCGTCTGCAGCCGAGATGGCGCATGAAATCAGGGTGATCGTCAACGGGTCATTGTGTGAAGATGCTGCCATGCCCAGCACTGTCATTGAAGTTCGTCGGCGTTATCGCGTTGATGAGGAGATCGCGATCATCGATGCCGTTCACGATGCACTGGTCGCCGCGTTCGAGATACCGGCCGCTGACAAGCACGTCCGGCTCGTCAGCCATGAACCGCATCGATTCTCACACTCTCCGGGATTGGCCCAGCCGGAGTTGTACACGTTCGTAGCCGTCGACTGTTTCGCAGGACGCTCGGTGGAAGCGAAACGGAACCTGTATCGGGAGACCGTGGACAGGCTGGGCGCTCTAGGCATCCCAGCCGATCACGTGACCATCGTCTTGCGTGAAAGCGCCGTCGAGAATTGGGGCGTCCGTCGCGGGCAGGCAGCCTGCGACGTCGACCTCGGCTTCAACGTCAACGTATAGTCGTCCACTAGCATTCAGGTTCGGCAGCGGCATCGCCGAAATCGCACCGGCTGAACGGTTTACGACGTGGTCGCCAGCCAGAGGGCCAAACTGGCGAAAATCGCTGCCGCGCCGCGATTGACGCGACGGGTGCTCGAGACTGAGTTGTTTCATGGCCGCAGGATCGAATTGTGCTGCGATGTGGTCAGCGTCGAACACCGCGAGGGCATGGGCAATTGTCTGGACCCATTCTTCGTCGTTGTAGGTCGGCGAATCCGGACTGATCTCCCGGTGCCCGCGCACGGCCGCGACAACGGGTCATCGACGTCGTAGGGGGCACCGTGGGGGCCGGCGAGGATGGAGGCCAGCGCGTCGAAAGTTTGGTCAAGTGAATGACCGGCTCGCCCTCACCCTCGATCGCATCGAAGATCAGTGCTCCGATGTCGGGGTCGTGGTCGGCCAGAGTCGCCGATAGCTCGTCGGCGCCAACGCACGGTAGGTCGTGTAAGCCCCATCTGACGACTTCGGGGGTTCAGAGGCGGGTTCCGCCGCAGTCCGAGGAGAAGTCTGAACCCACTACCAGGATGAGGGCGTAGCCGGCTATCGCGACACACACGACCACGACAGCGAGCGTCAGCCGCACGCGGGGATACTTCGCCAGTGACTGTCTGCGGCGTAACAGGACGGCCAGCAGCAGGATGCCCCAGGCGAGCATCAGCGTGCTGCCGGCCGCGATGATTAGGCTTGCGGTGCGATAGTCCGCGTCCCGTTCTGCGACACCGCTGTACACGGGATCGCAAAAATCGCCGCCGCCTTTGGTGGTGCCGACGCCCAACCACATCAATGCCACGGCTATCCCCGGCGCAGTCGTTGCGTACAGCCAGCACCAAGCGTCGACGGGAACGATGTAAACGCCCTGAGACCCCAAACGCCGCCCAGCGCCAAATCGCCCGTTGCCGAGCCAGTCCTGGTCCATGGTCAACTCCTCACCGTCCACGAGGGCTAAATTGCGTCGCTGCCGCCGCGGCAATTGACCCGCCCCGGGCCCGGCGGGGCCCAACGGCCCGCCGGGGAGCAAAATGCAGGCCACCAACCCGAGACGAGAAACGAGCCGTCCAGATTCTCTAGATTTTAGACGGCCCCTGCGCATTGGCGAGCGGTCTTGAGGGTTCGCGTGAAGCGGACCGTGCGTCGTAATTGGTTCGAGCTCGGGCTACTTCGTCCATGTTGTGGTCGGCCCAGTGTTTGAGTTGCAGGAACACTCCGACCAGTGAGCGGCCCAGGTCGGTCAGCTCATAGGTGACGGTCAGCGGGACGCTCGGGGTCACGGTGCGCGTGAGTAAGCCGTCGCGTTCGAGGTTGCGCAGCGTCTGGGTGAGCATCTTCTGACTGACACCGGTGATCCGCCGCGATAGCGCGGAGTGCCGTGTGGGGCCTTCCATGAGTGCGCACAGCACGAGGGTCACCCACTTGTTGGCCAACCGCGACAGCAGCTGGCGACTGGTGCAGGTGACGAGGAACGCGTCGTGGTCTGCCGCCGCACGAGCGTGTGTGTCGTCGTCGTGAATAGCCATCGTCCGCTTCCATGAAATACGCCGGAATAGGGCACTTTAAGGTACCTACTTCTCAATAGTGCCCTACGCCGTCAACCTGATTGCGGTCCAGATCAAAACCGTGTCAGGAGCCCGATCGATGCCTGCTTCACCAGCGCAGCCGGACCCCCAGGCCGAGGTGTCGACGTCGTGGCGCACGGGGGGTGCCGTGGCGGCCTTGGCGTTAGCAGTGTTCACGGTGACCGTGGCGGAGATGATGCCGATCGGTCTGCTGATTCCGATCGGGCGTGAACTGAAAGTTTCCCACGGCGCTGTCGGGTTGAGCGTCACGATGTATGGCCTTCTGGCTGGCCTGGCCGCCCCCAAGCTCACCGCCTGGACATACCGTATAGACCGACGGATCCTGGTGCTTTCGATCTTGGCCGTGTTCGTTGCAGGCAACCTTGCGACCGCGATGGTGGCCACCTATCCCCAGCTACTCACCGTCCGGTTGGCGATGGGACTTGCTCACGGGTTGATGTGGGCGATCGTCGCCTCTGTCGCTGTCCGGGTGGCCCCCACGTCCCCGGCAGTAGCCACGGCAGCGACGTTCTCGGGAATATCCTTGGCGCTCGTTCTGGGCGTTCCGGCCGGCACCTACCTGGGGGCATGGCTGGGGTGGCGAGCCAGCTTCCTCACGTTGGCCGCGCTCACCGTGGTCGCCTGGATCGCAGTTGTCCTCGCCCTTCCCGAACTGCCTCAACACAATCCTGCGCACCAGCAGCGGTGGCGTGCACTGCTGACCCCTAGTTTGCGCGCGACCTTGGCGGTCACTGCACTCGTGGTGATCGCCAACTACGCCGCCTACACCTACATCGCGCCATTCCTGATCGACCGCCTCGCGATCGCGACCGCCGAGATCGGTGGTTACCTGCTCATCTACGGTGTGGCCGGTGTCCTGGGCAACGTCGTTGCCGGCGTGGTGCTTTCACGTGCAAAGTCTCCGCGCAGAGTGCTGCTCGGCGCCACCGCTGCGCTGACGACGGCCCTTGTAGCGCTGACGCTTCCAAAAGGCTTCGAGACGTGGCTCGCGGGGACGTGGATTGCCTTGTGGGGGCTGACATACTCGGCGCTGCCGGTGATCCTGCAAACAAATGTCTTCCACAGCGTCACGCCGCAAGCACGTGAGAGCGCGACATCGCTGTATGTGCTGGCGTTCAACACGTCCATCGCCGCGGGAGCGCTCGCCGGTGCGCTCGCGATCGACAAGGTGTCGACCACGGCACCGATGCTGATCGGGGCTCTGCTCTGCGCAACGGCCACCGCCGTCACGCTAGCCAGCACACCAGCAGCCTCCACCCCCAAATAGCTGAGACGCGATGTGAGCCGTCCGCAGCCTCTCGAATCGAGACACTGGCGTGGCGTACACGATGAAGCGGACGCGTCCATGCCACGCTGCCCTCATGGTGGAGGTAGTGATCTCCGAGCCGGGGGAGCTCAGTGCAGCGCAGCTTCTCGCCGCGGAGGAGCTGGTGCGCTCCGCATTCGGATCCGCGTTCCGGTCACACGATTGGCTGCATGCCGTTGACGGCGTGCACATCGTCATCAGTGACTCCGAGCAGTCCTTGATCGGGTTCGCTGCCGTTATATCAAGGACCCTGCACCACAACGACGTATCCTTCGACACCGGCTACATCGAGGGCGTTGCGGTTCGAGCCGACCAACAGGGACTCGGACTGGGTCGCGCGGTCATGGACCACGCCGAACACATCGTCAGCACGCGCCATCAGCTTGGAGCCCTTAACGCGGTTGAGTCCGCGGCGGCCTTCTACGAGGCACGCGGCTGGCAGCGTTGGACCGGGCATACCCAAGCCGCCGGGCCCACCGGCACTATTGACACCTACGACGAGGCTGACCGGATTTATCTGCTCAGCGCCGAGACGCAAGGCCCACCACTCACCGGAGATACCGCTCTCATCTGCGACTGGCGACCCGGCGACCTCTGGTAAACCAGACACTCGCGAGCGACAGGCTGTGGCAATCACCGAATTCCCCGCAGCACTGTGCTCCTCATACCGACCAGGAGACGCTGCGCGACACGATGGGATCGAACCTGACGCCGGCGGTCTTCTGGAGGAGACCGCGTCACTAGCGGAGCGCCGGCACCGCAGCGGGGAGGTACGCCGAAATGTTGCGCCACGCCCGCTCGACGTACTCCTGCTTCTCGCCGACCGGAGCAACGTAGTGCAATGCCGCGACAGCCGCATCCTTTCCGCGCAGCCTCGCGATGACCCAGGCCGCGAGATATTGCGAGGCAAGACAGCCCCCGGCGGTCTTCTGGAGGAGACCGCGTCACTAGCGGAGCGCCGGCACCGCAGCGGGGAGGTACGCCGAAATGTTGCGCCACGCCCGCTCGACGTACTCCTGCTTCTCGCCGACCGGAGCAACGTAGTGCAATGCCGCGACAGCCGCATCCTTTCCGCGCAGCCTCGCGATGACCCAGGCCGCGAGATATTGCGAGGCAAGACAGCCCCCGGCGGTGGCGATGTTTCCGCTGGCGTAGAACGGCTGATTCAGTACGTCGACGCCCGCTGCGATGACCCACGGCTTCGTCGTCAGATCGGTGCATGCCGGCACGTCGCTCAGTAGGCCGAGCTTGGCCAGCACGAGCGCACCCGAACACTGCGCAGCGATGAGTTGGCGCTGAGGGTCGAGCTCTTTCAGCACACCCATGATGGCGGGATCCTCGACCACCTCCCGGGTCGCGATACCGCTACCGACGATGACGGCGTCGGCCCCGACTGCCTCGTGCAGGCTCGACATCTGTTCGATGACGACCCCGTTCATCGACCTCACCCTCGGTGTCGGGGTGGCGATGGTGACCCGCCAGTCGTCGTCGGCGATCCGGTTGAGCAGGCCCAGGGCGATCAGTGAGTCCAGCTCGTTGTAGCCCTCGAACGTCAGGATGGCGATGTGCATACCGGGGGTCCTTTCCGCGTGTGGTGATGTAAAGGTAGAACCGCGGTATATGACGACCAAGAAATTGTCCTGCATACACTGTCGTGGTGCCCACCGCCCGGTACAAGTCCGTCGTCGACGTCTTCGCCGCCGACATCCGATCCGGAAAGCTCTGCGCGGGAACACGACTGCCCACCCACCGCCAGCTCGCAGCCGACAGTGGCATCGCGGTGGTCACCGCCTCTCGTGTGTACGCCGAGCTCGAGGCCATGGGTCTGGTCAGCAGTGAACGGGGCCGGGGCACATTCGTGCGCGATGTCGCCCTTCCTCCCGGTCACGGTGTCGATCAGCGGGCCGTCGCCCCTGACGCCGTCGACCTCAACTTCAACTACCCGGCACTGCCGGGGCAGGCCGACTTGCTGCGCCACGCGTTGCGTGAACTGGCCGGGGCCGGAGATCTGGATTCGCTCTTGCGTTACCAGCCCCATGGTGGCCGGGAACGCGACAGAGCCGCGGTCGCCACCCATCTGTTGGATCGGGGTCTCGACGTCACTCCCGATTGCGTGGCACTGGTCAACGGCGCCCAACACGGCCTCACCGTCACCGCGATGGCGCTGCTAGGACCAGGGGATGTTGTCGCCGTCGACGCATTGATCTATCCCGGCTTCAAGGTGCTGGCCGAAGCGTTGCGCCTCGAATTGCACCCTCTTCCAACCACATCGACCGGCCCAGATCTCGATGCACTGGCAACGCTGTGCAGCCGCCGGCCCGTGCGCGCGATCTACTGCATGTCGACACTGCACAATCCTCTCGGCTGGGTCATGGACCGTCGTGCCCGACGTCACCTGATCGCGATCGCGCGGCGACATGGGCTGCTGGTGATCGAAGACGCCTCTTATGCCTACCTCGCCGAGAACCCGCCGCCACCGCTGGCAGCCCTTGCCCCAGACGTCACGGTGTACGTCTCCGGGTTGTCCAAGAACGTCGCCACCGGAATTCGCGTCGGCTTCGTCGTCGCATCTGTCTCGCGAATGACCGCCATCGAACGGACCATCCGCGCGACGACGTGGAACACGCCGGCGATCACCACCGCGATCGCCTCGCAGTGGCTGCGGGACGGCACTGTCACGCGGCTCGAAACGCAGAAGCGACGCGACGCTGCCGCCAGACAGTCACTTGCCAGGAAAGCCCTTGCGCCCCTCCACCACATCGCCCATCCCTCATCGTATTTCACCTGGATACCGCTACCGCCCGGTGCTCGGGCCGACCGGATCGCCACCGCCCTGGAAGACGCCGGTATTTCCGTCAGTACCGCGGAACCCTTCAGCACGACAACCGATACGCCGCAGGCGTTGCGCCTGGCCTTGGGTTCCACCAGTCTGGACACCCTCCCGGGTGCACTGACCACCGTGCGTCGAGAGATCGAGGCCGACATCTACCTCTGATGTGAGCGATCCCGGGGACTAGGGCAGACCAAGTAGTGTCCGGACCGCCCCAATGCCATGGAGGCTGATGTCATCTCGCCGAACAGCCTGCCAGCGCCGGCGGCTCATCGCGAAATGAAGGAGCAGGTCAGTGCGGTCTCTTCGGGTGTGTTGGGACGAGCCGTTCTGCACGTAGGGAAGTGAATGGGTGAGCGCGAGCGATGCGGCGTTGTCGTGCCACGCCTTGGTTGTGGCCTGCTCGGCGCCGAACCCGTCGAAGATGAGGTGCAGAGCTGCGTGCCGCATCTCGCGCCCTAGACCGGAACGCTGGTAACGGATTCCGATCCATGACCCGGTCTCGGCACTGCGGTGCTGGCCGAACCCGTCGGTTGATATCGAGCAGACTCCCACGAGTGTCCCGTCGACATCGGCAGCCAAGTTCAGGTCCCAGTGTTCCGCGCTTGTCTCCGACCGATTCCGCCAGAAGTATCGCAGTGTGTTCTGTTCGAGCTCTGGTGACGCGACGTCGGTCCAGGGCGTGGTGAAGGGCATGGTCGCAGGGTCATGAACTCCGCGAGCGGCGAGCTGCGCGAGCCCGGCAGCCAACTCGTCGGTCACATAGCGCAGCCGCAGCCGTGGGGTCCTCACTGCCAGCCCGGCAAGCGGCCAAATCGACTCATCCATCAGGTCATGGGAGCACGGCAGGCTGCCATCGGTCGATTGATTTGACGATCGACAGTCGTTGCCAAGGGGGGCACACCACTGGCGTAGTCCGGCATCGATCACCCATCACCAGTGCCACGCGTTGCCTCCGACGTTGGTGATGGTCCGCTGCAACACCTCGATCGTGGTGGCGTACTCGCGGTCGGAGATCCCCTGACGCCGTTCGTCGTTCAGCTGCCGCTGGACCTCGGCAGCGGCGTGAAAGCGGTCCGCGCCATCGTCCGTCAAGCGAACTCGGCTGCCCGCCCGATCGATCCACCCTCTGTCGACGCCAGAGTTGATCGCGGCGACGATGCTCTCGTCGGACTCGTTCGGGCCGACGATGGCGATGATCTCGTTCTCTTCCCTACCGCTCGGGTGCATCGACAGCTGATGTAACACCCACCACTCTGGTTGAGTCACACCGAGTTCTGCCAATCTCCCGCGAGTGCGTGCACCTATGGCCTCTCCTGCGCGTACCGTCCAGAATCCCAATGGTTGTTGCGCGGCGGGCTGCATCTCTGGTCTCATGCCCACACGCTAGAAACTCAACCGCCATTGAGGTCAAGGGCGAATGGTCAGTTCGGTGGCAACAACGGTCTGGGCGGGAGTGGCGAGGAATAGACCACGCTGGTCGTGACGCTGCCGAGGGCGCCGATCCGACCACTGATCTGCTCGAGGTGTTTCATGTTGGTGGCGACGACCTTCATGATGAAGCAGTCGTCTCCGGTGACGTGGTGCGCCTCAGTGACCTCGGGCAGGTCGGCGAGGAGTCGATGCAGCGGCCCGTAGCTGCTGCTGGGGTAGCGCAGTCGAAGAAAGGCCAGGATCGTGAATCCGAGTCGTTCGGGATCGACGTGGGCCCCGTATCCGCTGATCACACCGGATTCTTCCAGTCGGCGGACGCGTTCGGCGGCGGCGCTGTGGCTCATGTTGATGTGCCTGGCCAGCTCCGCGATGCTCTGTCTTCCGTTGGCCTGCAACGCTTCCAGAATGGCCGTATCGACCCTGTCGGGTTCGAAAGGGATAATCGCGGCCACACAGCGAGACTGCCACAGAAATGGCGCCGAAGCGGCCGAGATGCAGTGAAATCGGCCTGTTCGTAGCCCCGGGGCCGCCAATAGCCTTTGGTCCATGACAACTACTGATGCCTCGACAGACCTCCGCATCGCTCATTTCGCCGGCAAGCTCGCATTCGAGACTGATGCCTCGGATGTGTTCGCCGACCAGATGCGCTGCGTCGGTGTCGTCCTGGTGGATTCCCGCGGTGAGCGCGCGTGGGTCCAGGGTCGGGCCGTCGGGGCTGTTCACATGCCGATAGGAGAGATCGCGGCCCGCGCACCACGCGAGATTCCCGTGGAGGTGCCGGTTGTGACGTACTGCTGGGGGCCCGGCTGCAACGGCGCCACGCGTGCCGCGCTGGAATTCGCGAGGCTGGGATATCACGTCAGAGAGATGATCGGCGGGTTCGAGTACTGGGCCCGAGAAGGCTATCCCGTCGAGAACGACCACGGGCCCGTCGTTCGTGCCACAGACCCGCTGACAGCACCCGTGGATGCGATCACATGCGAATGCTAGAGCCACCCCGGTCGTGAACCGCAGTTTGTGCCCAGGGCGAAAGTCGATGCAGGACGCAGCGGCCGGTTCCTAGGGTGAGTTCATGACCGCCGCAGGAGATGTCACGTACGTGGTCGACGGGATGACGATGGTCGGTTACCTGGCCCGGCCCGATGGCGCGGGTCCGTGGCCCGCCGTGCTGATCGGTCACGACGGGGTCGGTCTCGACGGGTATCAGCGTTCGCGCGCCGACGTCCTCGCCGAGCACGGGTACGTCGCCTTCGCCATGGACTATCACGGTGGGCAGACGTACTTCGGGCGGCCGAAGGCGATGCTGGCCCGAGTCATGCCGTTGTTGGACGATACGGCGCGCATGCTCGCGATCGGGAACAAGGCGCTCGATGTGCTCTCGGCGGAACCCGGCGTCGACCACAAGCGGCTCGCTGCACTCGGATTCGGCGCAGGTGGCCGGATCGTCCTCGAACTCGCCCGTGACGGAGCGCCTTTCATCGCGCTCGCGGCGATTCACCCCGGTCTGCCGGGGGCTGCTCACCCCGAGGACTGGAAAGAAGTCGGGGGAGCAGTGTTGTTGTGCACCGGCTCCGAGGATCCCCTGTGCACACCCGCGCAGCTGCTCACCTTCGGTACCGCTCTGCAGGGCGCCGGAGTGGATTGGCGCGTCACCGTCCTCGGCGGTGCCCAGCACGCCTTTTGGGCCGTCGAGGCCTCACCCGACGGTGACGCCGGCGGTCCGATGGCGACCGTTCCCGGGGTGGGCTACCACGCCGTGCAGTCGCGACGAGCGTGGCAGGCAGTGCTGGAATTGCTTCGTGACGCTATGCCGTCCTAGGGACACGGTGGCAGGCTGGGCAGAGTGAGCACCGAGGCCGCGGACGCAGGACATCTCGCCGAGCTGAGGCTGCTCCGACGTGTGCGCGACAGGATGGATCGCGAGTACGCGCAACCACTCGACGTCGAAAGCCTCGCCCGAGGCGTCAACATGTCGGCCGGCCATCTCAGCCGCCGCTTCAAGGCCGCCTACGGAGAATCGCCCTATGCGTATCTGATGACGAGGCGCATCGAGCGGGCCATGGCTCTGCTGCGACGCGGCGATCTGAGCGTCACCGAGGTGTGCTTCGCCGTCGGCTGCTCGTCGCTGGGAACGTTCAGCACGCGCTTCACCGAACTGGTCGGGATGTCGCCGAGCGGCTACCGAGCCCGCACGGCGGACACTGCTGCCGGGCTGCCCTCCTGCATGGAGAAGAACGTGACCAGACCGATCAGGAATCGAGAAGCACCGGCGGCATCACTGGATCTAGCGTGACAGCCATGGATTTGACCATTCACACCACGTTCTTGCCACACGAGGATCCGGAGGCCTCGCTCGCCTTCTACCGCGATGTGCTGGGATTCGAGGTCCGTCTCGACGTCGGCGGCGGCACGATGCGGTGGATCACGGTGGGTCCGCCCGATCAGCCCGAGACGTCCATCGTCCTGCACCCGCCCGCAGCCGACCCGGGGGCCACCGACGACGAGCGCCGCGTGATCGCCGAGATGATGGCCAAGGGCACCTACTCGATCATCGTGCTGGCCACCAAGGATCTGGACCGCACCTTCGAACGGCTCCAGGCCAGTGACGTCGACATCGTTGCGGAGCCGATCGAGCAGCCCTACGGTGTCCGCGACTGTGCCCTGCGTGATCCGGCGGGCACGATGATCCGCATCCAGGAGGTGCGTTAGTCATGGCCGATTCACCGTCGGACAAGATCGACGCGAGGATCGACGAGCTGGGAGATTGGCGCGGTGACACTCTCGCGCTCATCCGCACGCTCATCAAGAAGGCCGTCCCGGACGTCACCGAAGAATGGAAGTGGCGCGGTGTCCCGACGTGGTACCACGACGGGATGATCTGCACCGGCGAGACATACAAGGACAAAGTGAAAGTCACCTTCGCCAAGGGCGCCTCACTCGATGATCCGGCGGGACTGTTCAACTCCAGTCTGGGCGGCAACACCCGGCGAGCCATCGACATCGCCGAAGGCGACGGCCTCGACCAGGACGCTTTCGTGGCTCTGATTCGCGCCGCGGTGGCGCTCAACGCACAGTGACGATCGTGGAGCGTCGGTAGTCGTGGCGCTGCTGTGGGATCAACACGCCTGTCTGCCGTTGAAGGTCGATGCAGATATAGCTCCGCTGACACGCTTTCAGCGTCCCGGTGGCTCATTCGTCTCGGTCAATGTCGGCTATTCGCCGCAGTCGTTCGCCGACTCGGTCGCACTTCTGACGCACTTCCGGTCAGGCGTCGAGGACCATCCCGGTCTCGAACTGGTCGCCGGTGTCGACGATGTCGAGCGCATCACGGCCGCCGGCCGGATCGCGGTGGTGTTCGACCTGGAGGATTCGCATCCGCTCGATGACGACCTCGACAACCTCGCGACTCTGGCGGGTCTCGGCGTGCGAACCCTGCTCCCGACCTACAACCACGCCAACCGCGCGGGCAGCGGATGCCTGGACGTCCACGACGGCGGGCTGACACGGTGGGGCGAGGCCATGGTCGCCGAGATGAATGCGGTGGGCATGGTTGCGGACGGGTCGCACTGCAGCAGAAGGACCGGTCTGGATCTGTGTCGGGTGTCGAACAAGCCGGTGGTGTACAGCCATTCGTGTATGGCTGCGGTGTGGGACCACCCGCGCAACATCACCGACGACCAAGCCCGGGCCTGCGCGGACACCGGCGGTGTCGTCGGGATCACCGGGGTGGGGATCTTCCTCGGGCCGAACATCCCGACGCTGGAGGCGATGCAACGCCACCTCGACCACGCCATAGATCTGGTCGGCATCGATCACGTCGGGGTCAGCAGCGATCATTCCTTCGATCACGCTGACTTCAATGACGAGATGTCCCGCAACCCAGAGTGTTTCGATGACAGTTACACCCGCTGGGGTCCGATCCAGTGGATGCCCCCCGAAACGTTCATCACGCTCGGGGAACATCTTCGCGGCCAGGGCTGGGCAGACCGCGACATCCAGGCTGTCCTCGGCGGGAACTTCCACCGCGTCGCCGCGCAGGCGTGGACCGATTGACAGCGGTGATCGATCACGGCTGTGTCGGGTAGGACGCCACGAGCTGGCGGTGCCGGTCGGCCAAGCGGTCGACGAAGTTCTCGAGCAGCATCGCATCCTCGTCGATTCGCAGCGACGCGTCGCGGGGACGCGCTGCCTCGGCCAGGATGCGGTCGAGCGGATCGAAGGCCTCCCTCAGATCCGGCCAGGGAAGGCAGCGCGCGAGGTTGCGCAGCCGTTCCATCTGCTCGGCGATGCTCACCCGGAAGCCGCCGTATCCCTCGATGCTCTCGAGGAACTGGTTGGCCGCTTCCGGTCGATGCGCCGCCGGGGTGTCTCGAGCGACCCGCGTGAGCGCATAGCGATACGCGCTCACGCGGGCGAGCACATCGATCAGGACGTCCCGGAATTCGCGTAGCGAGACGAGCTCGGCGTCGCGCCGGCGTTGGGCAGCCTCCAGGCCGGCGGCGTACCGCGTGGCGCTGCGGGCGACCAGCGCACCGGCGAGGACGACGGCGGCGCCGATCATCGCAGTGACGAGGGGAGTCACCGTCATCGCCGTGCCGTCAGCCCGCGCTGGTCGCGGCGAAGCGCGCGGGCAATTTGTCCGCCAGCGCCTGGAACCATGCGGCCTCGGCCTCCGGGAACGGCTCGGGCATCATGATGCCCGCCTCCATGGCCCAGCCGTTGGGGGTGTCGGAAACGACGATGAGGACGTGGTCCTCGGGGCTGCCGGTGACCTCGACGGCTAGCCGGTGCAGCTTCTCCATGATCGCTCGTCGGATCACTTCGCTACGGCCGTAACGGATTCCGCCGTTGATGATGATCGACGGCTCGACCTTGCCCGCGGTGTACATGAGACCGAGCGGCAGGGGTGTGAACACGACGCGAATGAAGGGTTCGGGGGCATCGGTCTCGTCGTGGTGGATCGTGGTGATCCCGGTCGCGATCCGGTCGCGCTGCTCCTCGGTCAGGTCGATGCCGGAGGTGACGCACTGGTAGACGGGCATGATGACTCGCTTTCTTCGGTGGCCCACCGCTGCGGGGTGGGGCTCGCCATCACAGTCGCCGATTCCGCTCCAACATCGCTCCAACGGCGCTCCACTGGCTGTCCGCGAGCTAAGTTCGACGTATGCGAGTGCGTGACCTCGGCGCGCTGACGGTGACCGTGGACGGGGTCGAACGCCCGGTGGCCGGGGCGCGTGCAGCGACGATCCTGGCGATGCTCGTCATCCACGCCAACCGCCGGGTGTCGGTGGAGGCGCTGCTCGATGCGACATGGGGCCGTGATGCGACGGACGCGTCGGTGTCGACGTTGGAGTCTCACGTCTGGAGGCTGCGCCAACTCCTCGAACCACACCGCGCGCAGCGTCAGCCTCCGACCGTTCTCCTCAACGAGAACAACGGGTACCGTCTCGTGGCCGACGGCCACGCTGTCGATTCCGTGGCGTTCGCACGACTGAGCCGCGACGTCGATGATCTGCTCTCGGTGGGCAAGGCCGACAACGCGATCATGCGGGCCGATGAGGCCCTTGAACTGTGGCGTGGGCAGCCCTACGGATCGCTGGGTGAGCAACCGTGGGCGCAACCCGCGGTTGCGCGTCTCGACGAATTGCGCGGGCACACCTGCGAAGCCCGTATTGACGCCCTCATCGCGGTCGGGCGCGTCGAGCAGGCACTGGCTGATCTCGAGCCGTTGATCGCCGACGCGCCATTCCGGGAGCGTCTGCGCGCGCAGCAGATGCTCGCGCTCTATCGCAGCGCTCGGCCGGACGAAGCGCTCGCGGCGTTCCAGCGCGCCCGGTCCGCGCTGATCGACGAGCTCGGCAGTGAGCCCGGGAGCGAATTGCGGACGCTGCACGCCAAGATCCTGCAGCAGGATTCGGCGCTCGACGGTGCCCCTCGTAGCTCGCCGCGCACGCCGGCGGCGCGCGACGTTCACCTGCCGCCGAGTCTGGCACCTCTGCTCGGTCGAGCCACCGACGTCACGCACCTGAGCGCGCTGCTCGACTCCGAGTCGTTGGTGACGCTGACCGGTGCTGCTGGGATCGGGAAGACTCGCCTGGCCATCGAGGTCGGTCGCACCGCCGCGGACCGGTTCCCGGACGGAGTGTGGTTCGCCGATCTGTCCATGCTCGATGACGCCGATCTTGTTGTGAACGCCGTGATCTCGACGATCGGCATCGTGTCGGTGCCCGCCTCGACGCCGCTGGAAGATCTGGCGAATTACTGTCGCGGTCGTCGAATGCTGCTGATCCTCGACAACTGCGAACATGTCGTCGCAGCGGTGTCACACCTGGTGTCGACGATCCTGGGACACGGCACCTCACGATGTGCCGTGTTGACGACGAGCCGGACCCCGCTGGACATCGATGCAGAGGTGACATGGAGCGTGTCTCCGCTCGCCCTGCCGGCAACTGACGGAAACGGCGTCGACGGGCCAGCGGTGCAGCTGCTCCTGGACCGCCTCGGCCGGGTAGACCCGAATCTCCCTCTCGACGAGGAGGTGCGTGCGGCAGCCGTCGCGATCTGTGTCGCCGTCGACGGTCTGCCGTTGGCGATCGAACTCGCCGCCGGGCGCGCCCGCAGCCACAGCCTGGTGGATATCGTGACGCAGACGCGCACCGACGTCGGCGCCCTCGGAAAGCCCGGGCACCGGGACATGCTCCGAGCGGCGATCGACTCGAGCCACCGCCTGCTGGACCCGGTCGGGCAACTTGTCCACCGGCGCATCGCCGTACTCCCAGGAGAGTTCTCCGCCGCCGCGGCCACCGCCGTCGTCGGCGATCTGCCGGCCGAGGACGTCGGCGATGCCCTCGCCGCCCTCGTGCACTGCTCGATGCTCGCACCCATGGCCGGTCGTAAATCTCGGCGCAACAGCGTCTTTCGCCAGCTTGCCACGGTGCGGGCGCATGCCGCACACCAGCTGCGGATCGGCGACGATGTCGAGCTGGCGACGGCGCGCCGCAACCAGTGGGCGGTCGACCTCGTCGCCTCCCGTCCCCGGCTCGGAATGGCCGGCGAGCACGAGTGGTTCGCGGCGCTCGACTCTGACGACGCGACGATCCGGGCGACGCTGTCCGATGTCCTGGTCGATCGACCGGACCCCCGGGCGGCCCGCCTGTGCGCTGCTCTCGGCTTCTACTGGTATTTCCGGACCAGAGTGATCGAGGCCGAGCGCTGGCTCCGCCTCGCCCGCGACGTGGCCGACGAGACGGATGCCGCGGGGTGGGTCTGCGCCACGCTCGTGCTGGCAGCCGCGGTCGCCGTGCAGGGTCGAGTAGAAGCCGCGCGGCCCCTGGTCAGAGAAGCCGTCGAGCGCGTTCCCGTCCTGCCCGCGAGCGATCTGGTCGCCGTCGGCGAGGCACTGGTGACTCTGGGCAGCGGGCTATGGGTCCATCCCGACGCGGACCTCATCGTCGCCGTCGACGCCGCGTTGCAGAGTGTGGCCGTCCGCTCTGGAGATCCCCAATTGCTCTTGCTGGCAGAGGTTCTCGGCTGCACCGCCCGAGCCGTGGGCGGCGCCCTCGACGAGGCCGCCGAAAACGCTGAGCAGCTGTACGAGGATGCTGTGGCAGCGGGTAACGCGGTAGCTGCGTGGATGACGGCCGCGACGCCGATGACCGCGGCCGTGCTGCACGGCGATCCCGAGCGGGGCATCCCCTGGGTGCGTCGCGTCATGCACGCTCATCTGGCCGCCGGCGGCACCACCGCTGGAATGTTCATCGAGAACCGGGCGAACTACGAGACCCAGCGGGGATCGCACGTCCGGGCAGCGAGTCTGTACGCCGCGGCCTACACCCACACTCGACGGGCGGCCATGGTGTGGCCGCGCCGCCCCGGCACAGAGGAGCTGCTCGCGCAGACACGAGTGGCGTTGACAGAGAGTGCATTCGAAGAGGCCTGGCGTTCGGGCGAGGCGTGGGAGCTGTCGTACATCGTCGCCCTCGAATGATGCTCAGGGTGTCAGATGACGGGGCCATGGTGGCGGCATTGGTTGCCCCCGTCGTGCTTGGCGTCGTACATGGCCTTGTCGGCGGCGGTGATGAGCTGATCCAGCATCACGTCGAACGAGTCCTCGCTCACCAGGCTCACCTCTACCAGCGCGGTACCGATGCTCCCGGTGATTTCGCAGGGCAGCCCTGCGATGGCTGCGCACACCTGCTCGTAGCGCAAGGCGGCCTCTTCGGAGGTGACGATGTCGGCGAAGAGGAACTCCTCGCCGCCGCTGCGGGCGATGACGGTGCTGGAGGTGGCGGTCGTGCGCAGGGCTTCGGCAACCGCGACCAGGGCCTGATCTCCCGCCGCGTGGCCGCGGGTGTCGTTGACCGCTTTGAACCGATCCAGGTCCAGCAAGGCGGCGAGCAGATAACCTTCATCGTCGCGGTGGTGAAGGATCCGTGTCTGCACCATGGTGCGGAATGCCCGACGGTTGAGCAGACCGGTCAGCGGGTCGAGGTCGGCGATCGCGAGATCGCCTCGCAGTGTTCGAACCAGGGTGTAGAAGGTCAGTCCGACACCGTAGCTGCATTGCAGGATCAAGAAGAGGTCGACCAACGCCATCGCCGGGCGCCCCTCGAGCGAGACCGCCACGGTCTGACTGATCGCCACACCGGTGACCAACAGCAGGACGCCCAGCACCACCCGGGGTGAATGGAAGAACGCGGCATAGCTGACGACCGTGGCGAAGGCGATACAGCCCAGCAGCGCGGCCAACGGGTCCGGATAGGCGAGACAGGCCAGCGTGATCGACAGGGTGGTCGCGGCCACGTAGACCTGCGACCACTGCCGAGACGGCCAGCGCCACAGGAAGAGCACCGTGCCGAAGACCCCGCCGGCCACCGCCAGCCACATCATCGTTCGACCGATGGCGCTGTTGGGGTGCCCGGCGCCGAACAGCAGCGTCAGCACGCCGGCCGTCATCGCCGCCGTGGTGGCCGCCAGCCAGAACCGCGTCCGATCTTTCAGGCCGCGTGTCTCAAGGAAATCGGTGATCCAGTCGTAGTGCTCGACGGACCGCAGGAGCCGCTCCATGCCCCCTCGACTACGGCCGGCCCGGCGGGGTGCCACCCACGACAGCCAGTTGCGCGACCATGTAACCCACCCACCGCCCCGCATGCTCCGCCGCGGCGAGCTCGAGCGCCAGGTAACTGGTCGACACAGGCGTGTTCCCCCTCAGTTCGCCCCCGCAAGACTGCGAGGGCGTGCCGCCCAGCATATGGCCGGAGTCTGTGGACGCGGACGGCAATTCATCTTCTGCAGAAATCTGTTGCTCCGCACGACGGGCACACGTTTGACTGACGGGCGTGAGCAACGTGCTGAGTGACCTGACGCGCAAGCCCGACCGGCGTGGCGATCGGCACCTGGTCGACGCCGTGTTCGACGAATGCGTGGTCGCCACTGTCTCGACGGTCATCGACGGTCAGCCGTGGGTGATCCCGACGCTGGTGGTCCGCGACGGTGACCGCCTGCTGATCCACGGCTCGACGGGAGCGGGCGCGCTGCGCCACGCCGCTGCCGGTGCTCCGGTCGCTGTCAGTGCGTTCCTCCTCGACGGCATCGTCGTCGCTGAGCGTCAGTTCGACCACTCCGCGAACTACCGCTCGGCGGTGGTGCGCGGTACCTGCCGCGTCGTCGACAAGACCGAACGCTCGGCGGCGCTCGACACTTTCACCGATGCGCTCCTGCCGGGCCGTCCCACCGAGTGCCCGCCCCACTCCGCGAGTGAGGTGGCCGCGACCCTGGTGTTGGAATTGCCGATCGCCGAGGACAATTGGGTGGCCAAGCAGCGCAGCGGGCCGGCCGCAGAACCCGAGGGCGACGCGTGGACGGGCGTGATCCCGGTCAGTCAGACGTACGGGGCGCCGGTATCGAACTCGCGCCGGGACATCCCCGCCTCGGTTTCGGCCGTCGTCGCGCGGACCGGTTTACCCTGACGCCATGGCGGTCGGCGAGGTTCTCGGCGGTGTGGTGCATGATCTGCCCGACGACTTGAAAGCGGCGCTGGAACACAACCCGGTCGCGTTGAGCGCGTGGAACGACATCACACCGCTGGCACGCAACGAATTCATCTGCTGGGTCAGCGACGCCAAGCAGGCCGGGACGCGGGAACGGCGCATCCGGCGCACGCAGGAAGAGCTCGAGGAAGGTAAGCGCCGGCCCTGCTGCTGGCCAGGGTGCAAGCATCGCGAACGCACCGGGAAGCCCTAGGCGTCGCGGCGGCTCTCCCGCCGGTTCGCCTTCTTGATCTCCTCGACCAGTTCTTCCTTGCTCATCCTGGAGCGACCGGTGATGTCGAGCCGCTTCGCCAGGTCCGTCAGGTGCTTCTTGGTGGCGTTGGCGTTGACGCCCTCGGCGGTCTCTCCGGACGCGTTCGGGCCGCCGCTTTCTGCCCTCTCGTCGGACGGGCCGCGCTGATCCTTTTCTTCCCAGTGGTCGCCGACCTTTTCGAAGCTGTGCTTGAGCGCGCTGTAGGCGGTCCGGTAGGCGCGTTCCCCTTCGCCGTACTCCTCGGCAGCCGCATCATGGGTTTTGGCGAAGGTGCGCTGAGCCTTGTCGTCGGACTTCTGCAGCGTGCTGGGTAGCTCGCTCTGTTTCGGCTCGCCCGACTTGGTGGTCTTCGGCATGGTATCGGTCCTTCCTCGGAAAATGTTGTCGTGCAATGCTATTGGCCAGGTGATGACCAGTGCATCACCTTCGATGCGGTCATCTCGTCGAGCAGTTCGGGGCCGTACCCGATCCCCGAGCCGCTGGCGCGTCGCGGCTCGGCGGAACCCCCGGGCGCGCCGCCGAACACCGCGTTGATCTTCACTGTTCCCACCGGCAGGCAACGCCACGCCTCCTGGGCGTGGGCCATGTCCGCCGTGAGCACTGTGGCCGCGAGCCCGTAGCGGTCGTCGGCAGCCTCGGTGAGCGCTGCCTCGAAATCGGGGACCGAGCGAACCGGCGCCACCGGTCCGAACGTCTCTTCTCGCATCAGCACCATGTCCGGTGTGCACTCGGTCAGGACGGTGGGCGGGTAGTAGGTCCCCGGTCCCGACCGCGGCACACCGCCCACCAGAACCCGAGCCCCGCGGTCGACCGCGTCGGTGACATGACCATGGACATGTTCGCGATGTCGCTCGTCGACCAGCGGACCGATGCGGGTCTCCCACCGGCACGCTTCGTCGGCGAGGGCAGCGAGGAACGCATCCGCCGCCGCCTCGACCACGTAGATGCGTTCCACCGCGACGCAGATCTGGCCCGCGTTCGCGAAGGCGCCCTGCGCTGCCTCCTCGGCCGCCCATCGCGCCGACACCCCGTCGTCGACGATCAACGCGTCGTTGCCGCCGTTCTCCAACAGCGCCTTCGCGCCTCGCTGCGCACACGCCAGCGCGATGGCCCGCCCGGTGGCGCTGCTTCCGACGTGAGCCACCACGTCGACCGCCGGCGCCGCGGCCAGTCGGGCGCCGACGGAGCCGTCGCCGTCGACGATCTCGAGCACTCCTTGCGGAAGAGCCGCGGCCAGCAGCTCGGCGAATCGGCGTCCCGTGCAGGGGCACCGCTCGCTGGGTTTGTGGACCACCGTGTTTCCGGTGACCAGCGCGGCGCCGATGAGGCCGGCGGCCACGGCGACGGGATCGTTCCAGGGCGTCAGCACCGCGACGACGCCGCGCGGCTCGGGCACCATCATGTCGGTGGCAGACCACCCACCCAGGAGGCTGCGCCCCCGGTGAACGGGCCCGAGTTGGGCGTATTGCCGCAGCGTGCCGATGCCGGCTTCGACGCCCCCGAGGGCGTCGTCACGCGGCTTTCCGGTTTCACGTTCGTTGAGCTCGGCCAGATCTTCTGCGGCGGCTGCGACAGCGTCGGCGGCAGCATCGACCGCCGCGGCCCGATCCGCTGCGGCGGTACGTGCCCATGCGGGAAAAGCGGTGCTCGCCCGGTCCACAGCCGCACCGCATTCGGCCTCACTGGCGATCGGAACGCGCGCGACGGTGTCGCCGGTGCGGGGGTCCAGGACAGTCATCTCCATGGTCTGCACCTCGGTTCGGTTACCCGGGTGTCGTGGATCGACACGCGTGCAAGCGAGACTTCTGCGCACCTCGGCCGGTGACGTGGGCCTGATGGCGGCACGCACCTCATTGCTCAACGAATAGATCGCGTCGTCACCATCGACTGTATTCGCGAGAGGCTCTGTCTAGCCGAGTGTTTGGGTGCCGGGTGATCAATTCGTCGAGGTTGCTCTGCGGCTGTGAATCAGCGCGCCGGCTGGGTTTCGGGGTGCTCGGCGACCTTGGTGGCCGCGAAGTCGGCAGCCTGGTTCACCAGGCCGTCGGAGATGTAGCGGGCGTGGGCGCCGATGTCGTTGCCGGCCGAGCAGACGAAGTCGTCCGGCACGCAGAGCTCGACGGTCTTGGGTTGATACATCGAGCCGATCTTGATGGTGGGTTGGTTGATGACGCCCATGAACCGGTCTGACGGGGTGCCGAGCAGTGCGACGGCGGCGATGTGGTCGGCGACGGTAGGCGGCATCACCGGCGGTACGTCCGTGGCGGTGACCCCGTCGGGGATCGCATCGGAGGTGACGAACCCCATGACCGCCGCGCCCTGTGAATATCCGCCCAGCACCATCGACGTCTTCGGGCACGCGTTGGCGGTGTTCTGGATCTGGGTGCTGGCGTCGACGACGCCCTGCAGTGCGGTGGGGAAGTCCGGGCTCGCCGGATAGTTGACGGGATAGACGGCGACCGACTTCGGTGCGACACGCGATTTCAGGTCGTCGACGAAGGCATCACCGACAGCCCCGAGTCCGGGAGGCTCCGTCGTCCCGCGCGCGAACAGCACCTGCACGTCGGGGCACCCCGGCGGGGGCGGGGGAGGGGCGTCGGGTTGGGCGACTGCCGGAGCGGCGGTGGTC
>NZ_QJUA01000031.1 GCF_003254575.1 Mycobacterium kyogaense
CCCCTGGCCCTCCCGCCGGCTACGGGCCACCGCCCGGTTACGGACCACCTCCCGGCTACGGGCCGCCGCCCGGTTACGGACCGCCGCCCGGCTACGGGCCACCGCCCGGTTACGGACCGCCACCGGGTTACGGGCCTCCGCCCGGCTGGTTTCCGCCGCCGGGCTTCGGGCCGGCACCGGGTTGGGGCCCTCCCCCGGTTCTGCGCCCCGGCATCGTGCCACTGCGGCCGCTGACCCTGTCGGACATGTTCAACGGCGCGTTCGCCTACATGCGGGCCAATCCGAAGGCCACGCTGGGCCTGACCGCGATCGTCGTGGTCGCCGCGCAGGTGTTGGCGCTCATCCTGTCGCTGTGGCCCCTGGCCTTGAGCGGTGACGTCGAGCAGGCGATCGACAGTGCCGCGACCGGCGCGACCATGTTCGAGACGGGCGCGGGCATCGCGTCGATGCTGTCGAGCCTCACCGCGGGCCTGGCCACCGCGCTGTCGACGATCCTGTTGAGCGGCCTGCTGACCGTGGTCATCGGGCGCGCGATCTTCGGTTCCGGCATCACGATCGGCGAGGCGTGGCAGCGGTTGAAGCCGCGCCTGTGGGCGCTGCTCGGATTCACCGTGCTCGAGGCGGTCGGCGCGCTCGTGCTGATCGGCATCGGGGTGGCTGTCGTCGCCGCGGTCGGGGTCTTCATCAACCGGTGGGCGGCCGTGGCGGTCGCCATCCCGCTCGGCGTGGGGGCTCTGGCGGTTCTGGTCTACGTCGGGACCATGCTCGCGTTCACCCCCGCCGCGATCGTGTTGGAGCGCCTCGACATCGTCTCGGCGGTACGCCGCTCGTTCGCGCTGATCCGGGGCGACTTCTGGCGGGTCCTGGGCATCCGCCTGCTCGCGATGCTGGTCGCCCAGCTGGTCGCCGGGGCCGTCGCGATCCCGTTCAGTTTCGGCGGCCAGGTGCTGCTGACCACCGGGGGCAGCGTGTCCGCTGCCATGGTCGCGCTGGTCATCATCGCGGTCGGGGGTGCGATCGGCCAGATCATCACAGGTCCGTTCAGCGCAGGAATCGTGGTGCTGCAGTACACCGACCGACGGATCCGCTCCGAGGCGTTCGACCTCGTGCTGCAGACCGGCGCGGTGCAGACGCCGACGGCAGCGCACTCCACCGACGATCTGTGGCTGACCGGCCGGCGGTGACGTGGCACCGATCGACATCGACCGGGACGCAGCCCGGGACGCGGCGCAGAACGAACTGTCCAAGGCGATCTATCCACGGCCGTCGCTGACCGATCAGCTCCTCGAATGGCTCGATCGCCTGCTGTACCGCATCACCTCCGAGGCAGCATCGCTACCGGGCGGCTGGGTGACCGTGACGGTCCTTGTGCTGTTGGCCGTCATCGCCGTCCTGGTGGTCATCCGCATCGCGCGACGAGCCATGCGCAGCAGCAGATCTGCCGACGACGAGTTGTTCGCCGGTCACGTGCTCACCGCGGCGCAACACCGAGCCACCGCGCAACGTCATGCCGCGCAGGCCGAATGGACCCCCGCAATCCAGCACCGGCTGCGCGCGGTGGCCCGCCAACTCGAGGAAGACGGGGTCCTCAGCGCGGCCGCGGGTCGCACGGCGACCGAACTGGCCCTGGACGCGGGCCGCGCGCTGCCTGACCTGGCATCCGAATTCGTTTCTGCCGCAGGGGTCTTCAACGACGTCAGCTACGGCGAGGTACCCGGCACCGAAGACCGGTATCGGACGGTGGCGGCTCTCGACGACGCGCTGGGCCGGCGGCCGTCGACGGGTGCGGCGTCGCAGGCATCGTCGGCGCAGCCACCCTGGGCTCCGGTGCGATGACGACCGCGATCGGTCCGACGCTCGGGCAGCGATGGAAGACCTGGCGGTGGGTCCTGCTCGCGGTGGCCGCCGTCGTCGCGGTCGCGACGCTGAGCACCTGGCTCACCGCGCCGCGCCCCGGCGGCCCACTGGAGGCCGCGTCGACGTCTCCCGACGGCGCCCGCGCACTGGTCACCCTGTTGCGCGACAACGGAATCGACGTCGTCGTCGCCGAATCCCTGGCCGATGTCGAGCGCGCCGCCCGTCCGGACACGCTGCTGGTGGCCGGGCAGACGTTCTGGCTCTACGACGACGATCAGCTGCGCCGCCTGGCGGCTCTGCCCGGGGATCGGCTTCTCCTCGCACCGATCGGCAAGACGCGCGAGGCGCTGGCACCGGCGGTGCGCAGCGGCGACGCCACCGAATTCGGCGGCCTGGCACCGGACTGCGATCTGCGAGAAGCGCAGCGCGCGGGGCCGGTGCAGTTCGGCGCGGCAGACACGTTCACCGCGGCGGGCTCCACGGCCGTGACCCGCTGCTACGGCGGGGTGCTGGCCCGGTACGACGACGACGGCCGGACGGTCACCGTGATGGGCGATTCCAGCTTCCTGACCAACGGCGGTCTGCTCGAGGAGGGCAACGCCGCGCTGGCGATGAACCTGGCCGGCACGCGCACCACCGTGATCTGGTACGCACCTCAGCACGGAGAGGGCGCCGGGTCGGCGGGCGACGCCGACATCATGGACCTGATCCCCGACCAGGTCACCTGGATGGTGCTCCAGCTCGTGGTGGCCGTCGCACTGCTCGCGCTGTGGCGGAGCCGCCGGGTGGGGCCACTGGTCGCCGAACCGCTGCCGGTGGTGGTGCGCGCCTCGGAGACCGTGGAGGGCCGCGGCCGGTTGTACCGGTCACGGCGGGCACGCGATCGCGCCGCCGACGCGCTGCGCGCCGCGGCCCGGCAACGGCTGCTGCCGCGGCTGGGCCTGCGACCCGACGCGGTCGCAGGGGCCGTCGTCGCCGCCGCGGCGCAGCGCAGCGGGCAGGACCCCCAGTGGGTCGCCCATATCCTGTACGGGCGGCCGCCGGAGAGCGACCCCGAGCTGGTGGCCCTGGCCGGCGCACTCGACGACATCGAAAGGCAGGTCGCGCAGTCGTGACACAGCCCAGCACAGCAGACCATTCCGAGCAGGGGGCCCGCACCGCGCTGATGGCTCTGCGCGCCGAGATCGGCAAGGTCGTGGTCGGTCAGGATGCGGTGGTGAGCGGCCTGGTCGTCGCGCTGCTGTGCCGCGGCCACGTCCTGCTCGAAGGTGTTCCCGGCGTCGCGAAGACGCTGCTGGTGCGCACGCTGGCGGCGGCGTTGCAGCTGGAGTTCAAGCGGGTGCAGTTCACCCCGGACCTGATGCCCGGTGACGTCACGGGTTCGCTGGTCTACGACGCCCGCACCGCGGAGTTCACCTTCCGCGCCGGGCCGGTGTTCACCAATCTGCTTCTGGCCGACGAGATCAACCGCACGCCGCCCAAGACGCAGGCCGCCCTGCTGGAGGCGATGGAGGAGCGCCAGGTCAGCGTCGACGGCGATCCGCGGGCGCTGCCCGACCCGTTCATCGTGGCCGCCACGCAGAACCCGATCGAGTACGAGGGCACGTACCAACTGCCCGAGGCCCAGCTGGATCGGTTCCTGCTCAAGCTCGACATCCCGCTGCCCCCGCGCGATCAGGAGATCGCGATCCTCGACCGGCATGCGCGCGGGTTCGACCCGCGGGATCTGTCCGCCGTGCGGCCCGTCGCGGGACCGGCGGAGTTGGCCGCCGGCCGCGAGGCGGTGCGGCGGGTGCTGGTCGCCGACGAGGTGCTCGGCTACATCGTCGACATCGTCGGCGCCACAAGGCATTCCCCGTCACTCAAGCTGGGGGTGTCGCCGCGTGGCGCGACGGCACTCATGGCCACGGCACGGTCCTGGGCGTGGCTCTCGGGGCGCAACTACGTCACCCCCGACGACGTGAAGGCGATGGCCCGGCCGACGCTGCGGCATCGGGTGGCGCTGCGTCCGGAAGCCGAGCTGGAAGGCGCGAGCGCCGACGGCGTGCTCGACGGCATCCTCTCTGCCGTGCCGGTGCCCCGCTGGTGATCCTGACCGGGCTCACGGGGCTGATCGCCGCGGCGTGCGCCGTGCCGGTCGGGTTGTCGCCCTATCCGGCAACCACTTTCGCTGTCCTGCTGGCACTGCTCGCTCTCGCCGTGCTCGTCGACATCGCGCTGGCAGGTAGTCCGCGCTCACTGGAGTTCTCCCGCAGCGGCACGCGATCGGCCCGGTTGGGGCAGCCGGTCGAGACCAGTCTGCGCATCGTCAATCGCGGGCGCTCGCGCTTCCGCGGCGTGGTGCGGGACGCGTGGGCGCCCAGCGCGGCCGCGACACCGCGCACCCATCCTGTCGATCTCGCTGCCGGACAACAGCACTCGGTGACCACACAGCTGAACCCCGTGCGGCGCGGCGACCAGGTGGCCGGGCCGGTGACCGCCCGGTCGCTGGGTCCGCTGGGGCTGGCGGGCCGGCAGAGTTCGCACCGGGTGGAGGGCGGGGTCCGCATCCTGCCACCGTTCCTGTCGCGCAAGCACCTGCCGTCACGGCTTGCCAGACTTCGCGAACTCGACGGTGCGACACCGGCGATGATCCGCGGCCAGGGCAGTGAATTCGACTCGCTGCGCGAATACGTGGTCGGTGACGACATCCGCTCCATCGACTGGCGGGCCACCGCCCGGCGCGCCGATGTGGTGGTGCGGACGTGGCGGCCGGAGCGGGACCGTCGGGTGGTGATCGTGTTGGACACCGGGCGGACGTCGGCGGGCCGCATCGGTGTCGATCCCGCGGCGGCAGAGCCGGTGGGCTGGCCGCGGCTGGACTGGTCGATGGATGCGGCGCTGCTGCTGGCGGCGCTGGCGGCGCGGGCCGGCGATCACGTCGACTTCCTCGCCCACGATCGGGTGACCCGGGCCGGTGTGTTCAACGCGTCGCGCAACGATCTACTGGCCCAGCTGGTCGAGGCGATGGCGCCGCTGGAGCCTGCGCTGGTGGAGTCCGACGCGCGCGCGATGGTGGCGGCGGTGCTGCGGCGGGTGCGGCGCCGAGCGCTCGTGGTGCTGCTGACAGACCTGAACGCCACCGCGATCGACGAGGGACTCATGGGTGTGCTCGGGCAGTTGACGGCCAAGCATCAGGTGCTGCTGGCCGCGGTGTCCGATCCGCGGGTCGACGCGCTCGCGGCGGGCCGGGCCGATGCGGTCGAGGTGTATGACGCCGCGGCGGCCGAGCGGGCCCGGGGCGATCGGCGGGACGTGGCATCGCGGCTGCGGGGCCGCGGCGTAGATGTCGTCGACGCCCCGCCGGAGGAGCTGGCGCCGGCCCTGGCCGATCACTACCTGGCGCTGAAAGCCACCGGCCGCCTGTAGGGGGTCACCTTTCTCCCGCGAACAGACACAAACTCGACCTATTTCACGGCGTGTCCGCTCGAGTTCACGTCTGCTCGCGCAACAGAAATCATCCCCAGAGCCGCATTCATCCCCAGTTACATCAATTGATGCGGCTCACCCCCGCCCAGCCAGGCCCACGATGGCGCCATGCAGCCCGCGCTCGACGACCTGTTCACCCGTCACGGAGAATTCATCGACACCGCAACACTTCTCACCGTCATCACCCGCGGCCGACTCGACCACCTCACCAAGTGCGGTGAACTGGTCCGCGTTCGGCATGGCATGTACAGCAGAGCTATCCCTGACCGAGCGGGCCGACTCGCGGCGCTGGACCGCCACTTGGGTCAGCCAGCCGTCGCGTGCCTCGGGACCGCGGCCGCGCTCTACGGCTTCGACACCGAGGGCACCACGACGCTGCACGTTCTCGATCCCGGGATCCGGCTGCGGCCGACCCGAGGCCTGATGGTGCATCAGCGGCTGGGCGCCCCGCTCAAGCGTGTCGAAGGACGGCTCGCGACCGCTCCGGCGTGGACCGCGGTCGAGACCGCTCGCATGCTGCCGCGGCCCCGCGCACTGGCCACGCTCGATGCGGCCCTGCACTCGGGATGGTGCACGCTCGCCGCCATCGAGCAAGCGATCGCCGAGCAGAAGGGCCGCCGCGGCATCGTCGCGGTCCGCGCGCTGTCACCCGTTGCCGACGGCCGTGCCGAGTCACCGATGGAGAGCGAGGCCCGGCTGGTGATGATCGACGGCGGTCTCCCCCGGCCGGAGCTGCAGTACGAGGTCGAGGGCTGGCGTGTCGATTTCGCCTGGCCTGACGCGGGAGTGGTCGCGGAGTACGAGAGCGTGGAGTGGCACGCCGGACGGCTCGAGATGCTTCGCGATCGGGCGCGCTTCGCCGCGATTCAACAGCTCGGCTGGACCGTCATTCCGATCGTGGCCGCCGACGTGCGCATGTATCCCGAGAGGCTCGTCGAGCGGATCGCCACCCATCTGGACCGCCGTACCCCCGCGTGGGTCCCCCACGAAGCGGCGAGCAGTCGCAAACTCGCGTGAAACACGCCCAAAAAGCTCGAGTTCGCGTCTGTTCGCCGGAAAAACTCAGCCCGTCGGCACGTAGTCGGGGGCGTCGTCGATGTCCCCGGTCTCGCCGCGGCGCACCGCTCGCCGGCCGAAATACACCACGTAGCCGATGAAGCAGGCTTCCGCGGCCACACCGATCGCGATCCGCACGAACGTGGGCAGCGGCGACGGCGTGACGAAAGCCTCGATCAGCCCCGCGACCGCCAGCACCGCGACCAGCCCCAGAGCCACCGAGATCATCGCCCGGCCCTGCTCGGCGAGCACCTGCGCGCGCGGCCGATCCCCCGGCGACACCACCGACCAGCCGAGCCGCATGCCCGCCGCCGCGGCGAGGAACACCGCCGTCAACTCGATGAGGCCGTGCGGTGTGATCAGCCCGAGGAACACGTCGCCGCGGCCCGCACTGAACATCACGCCCGCGAGGACCCCGAAGTTCAGCGCGTTCTGGAACAGGATGTACGGGATCGGGATTCCGAGCAGGATCGCGGCCACCACGCACTGCGCGGCGATCCACGCGTTGTTCGTCCACACGCTGAACGCGAACGACGCGGCGGGATGCTCGCTGTAGTAGTCGGCGAACTCCGAGTTGACCAGCTGCTGGATCTCGCTCGGTGTGCCGATGGTCGCCTGCACCTCGGGTGTGCCGGCGACCCACACCGCCAACGCCACCGACACGACGAAGAAGGCGGCCGCGGTGCCCGCCCACCACCGCCAGGAGCGGTATGCGACGACGGGGAACGACACCGTCCAGAACCGCACGAACTCCCGCCACAACGGGGCGTGCGCGGACGTGACGACGGAGCGTGCCCGCGCCACCAGGCTGGAGAGCTTTCCGATGAGCACCGCGTCCGCCGACGACGACCGCGCCATCGACAGGTGCGTCGACACCCGCTGGTAGAGGTCCACCAGTTCGTCGGCTTCGGCGCCGGTGAGCCGCCGGCGCCGTTTCACCAGATGGTCGAGACGGTCCCAGGCCGGCCGGTGCGCCAGCACGAACGCGTCGACATCCACGCGGTCGACTTTAGTAGCGTGGCGTCATGGTCAGTCCGCAGCAACCGGTGGTGACCGGTGACGCGGTCGTTCTCGACATCCAGATCGCCCAGTTGCCGGTCCGCGTCGTGGCGACGGTGATCGACGTCGTCGTCATCCTGATCGTCTACGTGCTGGGCGTGGTGCTGTGGGCGCTGACGCTCTCGCAGTGGGATTCGGCACTCTCCGATGCGGTGCTGATCGTGTTCATCGTGCTGGGCCTGGTCGGCTATCCGTTGGCGTTCGAGACAGCCACCCGGGGCCGGTCGCTGGGCAAGATGGCGATGGGGCTGCGCGTGGTCTCCGACGACGGCAGCCCAGAACGGTTCCGCCAGGCCCTCTTTCGTGCGCTGGCCGGCTATCTGGAGATCTGGCTGCTGATGGGTGGCCCGGCCGTGATCTGCAGTCTGGTGTCCCCGCAGGGCAAACGGATCGGCGACATCTTCGCGGGCACGGTCGTGATCACCGAACGGGGCCCGCGGATGGCGCCGCCGCCGATGATGCCGCCGCAGCTCGCCCCGTGGGCCTCGACTCTCGAACTGTCGGCGCTGCGGCCCGAAAGTGCCGAAATGGCGCGGCAATTCCTGAGCCGGGCGCATCAGCTCGACCCGCGGGTGCGTGACGAGATGGCCGGCCGCATCACCGGGGAGGTGGTCGCGCAGATCTCCCCGCCGCCCCCGCCGGGCACCCCGGCCGGCCAGGTGCTCGCCGCGGTCCTCGCCGAGCGGCACCGCCGGGCACTGGCGCGGCTGCAGCCACCGGCCCCGAATCCCTACTGACGCACCACGCCGATCATCGTCAGCAGCGCGGCGACCAGGCTTGTGACCGTACGCACGTGGTTCCACGAGGTCCACTTCGCCAGGTAGGCCTGCCACACGTCAGGTGTGGCGGCGGCTGCGTCGAGCCCGTCATTCAGAGGCACGTTCGCCGCCACCGTGACCACCGCCCCGGCCACGCCGAGTACGGCACCGGCGATCAACCATCCTCGGCCCGGAGGCGACGCCACCGCCGCCATCACCCCCATCGCCATGGCCAGCAGCGCGGCGCCGAAGTACGCGAGCAGGAACGTCGCGCTGGTCTGCGCCGCGGCGTTGATCCCCCGCATCGCCGCGATGGCGTCCTGCGGGCCGGCGCGGTCCAGGCCGGCCATCACGAACGTCGAGAACACGAACATCATGCCGCCCGCCGCGGCGCTGGCCAGCGCGGAAGCGGACGACACGACGGTCAGGGTGCTGGTCATCAGCACAGTCCACACGTCTCATCGAAGACGATCCATAGTTGAAAGACCCACACACATCATCGAGCGTCTACGCTGCGGGCATGGATGCTCTCGCCGGATTGCTGGACGGCATCCGCGCCCGGGGTGCCTTCGTCCTGCGGATGCGGCTGGACCCGCCGTGGTCGATGCGGGTGTGCGACGAGGCGCCGCTGACCGTCATCTGTCAGACGCACGGCCGCGCGGTCATCGTTCCCGCCGACGGGCGACCGGTCGAGCTGACGGCGGGCCAGCTGGCGCTGACGCGCGGCACCGAGCCCTACGTGTTCGCCGACGATGCCGGCACCCGACCGATGATCGTCATCCATCCCGGTCAGCGCTGCACGACGGTGTCGGGGGACGACCTGCGTTTCGAGATGTCCTTGGGGGTGCGCACCTGGGGCAACAGCAGCTCCGGCGCATGCCGGTCGGTGATCGCCGCCTACGAGGGGCACAGCATCGTGGGTGCCCGCCTCCTCGACGCGCTGCCTCCGGTGGCCGTGATGCCGGCCGACCCGGCGCTGGTCACGTTGCTGTCGGACGAGGCCGGCCGTGAGGGCCCGGGACAGGAGACGTACCTGGACCGGCTGCTGGATCTGCTGCTGATCAGCGCGGTCCGCGCGTGGTTCGATCACGATGAGGCGGCCCCGACCTGGTGGCGGGCCGAGCACGACGCGCTGATCGGCCCTGCCCTGAAGTTGATCTACCGCAATCCTTCTCATCCGTGGACGGTGCAGCGACTGGCGGCTGCGGTCGGATGCTCCCGGGCGGCATTCGCCCGCCGCTTCACCGATCTGGTCGGCGAGCCGCCGATCGCCTTTCTGACGGGATGGCGGCTCGCACTGGCAGCTGATCTGCTCCACTCGGGCGCCACGGTCGCCGCAGTGGCTCACCAGGTGGGCTACGGCAGCCCGTTCGCGCTCAGCACCGCGTTCAAGCGGGTGCACGGTGTGAGCCCGCAGCAGCATCGCAGGGAAGCTAGCTGACTCGGTCGGCGATCCAGTTGCCGTGGAATCCGTACGGAACACGTTGCGGGAGAGTGATTCTGGCGACAGGCGGGCCGGTGAAGTCAGCGGCGTCGATGATCACGAGATCGCTGCCGTCACGCGCGGCGTCGTAGACGTAGGCCAGATACCAGCCGCTGCTCTCGTCTGCTGGGCCGTCGGCGGGTACGAACACGGCCTCTCCCGGCCCTCCCGGGGAGGCCTCGGTGCCGAAGCGGTGCTCCTGGGTGGCGCCGGAGACGAGGTCGTGACGGACCAGGCCGGCGCCGGCGACGGACACCGAATAGCGCGCCGGAAGGGTTACCAACCGGTCGTCGATCCGCGGGAACTCCACCGCCCGGTCGTCGAGCTGCGCTTCGGTGACGGTGCCGCGGTGCAGGTCGATCGTCCACGTCCACATGACAGCCTTGGGTCCGAAATCGCTGCTCTCTCGCCATAATTCGGGGTAACGCACCGCCTGCAGGACCAATCCTTCGTCGGTGTCGTGGGCGTTGACGACGTGGAACACATAGCAGGGGTCGATGTCGAACCAGCGCACCTCACCGAACGGATCCGCGCGACGCAGCACGCCCAGCCGCGCTCCGTAGTCGTCCTCCCAGCGGAACGGCATGGTGCCGCGCATCGCGGCCTCGAGGTTGAACACCACCGGAAGATCCATGAAGACAACATGATCGGCGGTCAACGCGAAGTCGTGCATCATCGTCATCGCGGGTACGTCGACGGGTCGGTTGATCACCAGGTCACCGGAGGCGTCCGCGCGGTGGTAGGTCACGCTGGGGCCGAGCAGGTTTCCGTAGCCGAAGAAGTGCAGCTCGCCCGTCGTCGGGCAGATCTTGGGGTGCGCGGTCATCGCGTCGACGAGCTTGCCGCCGAAGTCGTAGGCGCCGATGGTGTCTAGATCGTTGCTGATCTCGTACGGCAGCGAGGATTCCACGAGCGCCAGGGTCTTGCCGGCGTGGTTGACGATGTGGGTGTTGGCGACGCTGGAGCGCAGGTTGCGCGTGCCGTCGGGGTTGTAGACACCGAAAGGTTCGTCGAAGCTGTCGGTGCGCACCCAGCGGTTGCGGTACCACGCCGCCCGGCCGCCTTCGATGCGCACGCCGTGCACCATGCCGTCCCCGGTGAACCAGTGTCCGCCGTCGGCGCGGGGGTTGGGTCCGTTGCGCAGGTACCAGCCCGACAGGTCGGCGGGGATCGCACCCTCGACGGGCAGGTCGAAGGCAGTGAGCTCGTCGGGCACGGGCGCGTAGTTGCCGGTGCGGAACGTGTCGACGGGGGCCACCTCGCCATCGATGTCGGTGTCGGTCATCACCCCAGCCTGACACCTCAGGCGAAAATTGGACGTTGCATCTCGATAGTTCCCGATATATCGTCAATGCATCGGAGCGCAGACCGGCGCTCCCCATGACGTAAGGACACACCACATGAACACCCCATTCACCCCTCCAGAGCGCGGCTTCGGTTTCGGGTTCGGCCCGCAAGACCGGCGCGCCCTGCATGAACACCGCAGGCAGGCTCGTCGCGAATTCCGGGATCACGTGCGGGAACACCGCGGGCAGGCCGGTTTCGGCCCCTTCGCACCGGGTGGACCCGGCGGCCCCGGGTTCGGACCCGGCTTCGGATTCGGACCCGGCCCCGGCCCCTTCGGATTCGGTGCGGGCGGACGCGGCGGCGGTCGGCGCGGCGGCGGTCGCGGCCGGCGCGGCGATGTGCGCGCAGCCATCCTCGCGCTGCTCGCAGAGCGGCCGATGCACGGCTACGAGATGATCCAGGAGATCGACGCACGCAGCCAGCAGCTGTGGAAGCCGAGCCCCGGTTCGGTGTACCCCACCCTGCAGTTGCTCGTCGACGAAGGCCTGCTGGTGGCGACCGAAAGCGAAGGCAGCAAGAAGCTTTTCGAGCTGACCGACGAGGGTCGCGCCGCTGCGGAGAAGATCGAGACCCCGCCGTGGGACGAGATCACCTCGGGCGCCGATCCGACGGCGATGGGCCTGCGCACCGCCGTCGGCCAGCTGATGGGAGCGGTCGCGCAGTCTGCGCACGCCGCCACCAGTGAGCAGCAGCAGCGCATCGTCGAGATCGTCAACACCGCGCGACGGGAGATCTATCAGATCCTCAGCGAGGACTGACCACACCGACACCGGCGCGGTTTCTTTTCCAAACAGGGGAAGAAACCGCGCCGGTTCTGCGTCACTAGAGACCATGCAGACGTTCAACCTCGGGAACCACGTCGTCGGCCGCGTCGGATTCGGCGCCATGCAGCTGCCCGGTCCGGGTGTGATGGGTCCGCCCCGCGACCACGACCAGGCCATCGCCGTTCTGAAAAGGGCACTCGAGCTGGGCATCAACCACATCGACACCGCCCAGTTCTACGGACCGAACGTCGCCAACGAGCTGATCCGCGAGGCCCTGCACCCCTATCCCGAGAACCTGGCTCTGGTCAGCAAGGTCGGCGCCCGCCGCGACGAGGCAGGCAACTGGAATCCCGCCCAGCAGCCCGACGAGCTGCGCGCCGACATCGAACAGAACCTCGAGACGCTCGGCGCCGACCGCATCGCCGCGGTCAACCTGCGCATCCACGCGGGTGATCCCAACAGCGTCGGGCCCGTCGACGCCGACCTGTTCCCCCGCCAGCTCGACGCGATGATCGCCGCCCGCGACGAGGGGCTGATCGAGGGCATCGGGTTGAGCAGCGCGTCTGAAGATCACCTGCGCATCGCGTTGGACAAGACCGAGATCGTCACGGTGCAGAACGCCTACAACCTGGTCGACCGCAGGTCGCAGTCGGTGCTGGAACTGTGCGCCGAGCACGGCATCTCCTTCGTGCCGTTCTTTCCGCTGGGTTCGGCGTTCACGGCCGACAACCCGGTCCTGGGTCATCCCGCGGTGCGGGCCGAGGCGGAGAAGCTGGGCCGCACGCCGGCGCAGATCGCGCTGGCGTGGACGTTGAGCGTGGCGCCCAACGTGCTGCTGATCCCCGGCACGTCATCGGTGGCGCACCTGGAGGAGAACACGGCCGTCGCCGACATCGAGCTCGACGACGAGACCAAGCAGGCACTCGACGCTGCCGCCTAGCCTCGACCAGCGATTCTTCGTTTCGCCGCCGGCGGCAATACCATCGAGGTCATCATGACGACTTCCACCGCCGGGTCTCGGCCCGACCAGTTGTCGGCCGAAGCGCAGCGCCGACGGACCTTCGCCGTCATCAGTCACCCCGACGCCGGCAAGTCCACGCTGACGGAGGCTCTGGTGCTGCACGCCAAAGCCATCACCGAGGCCGGCGCCATCCACGGCAAGGCCGGCCGCCGCTCCACCGTGTCGGACTGGATGGAGATGGAGAAGGCGCGCGGCATCTCGATCACGTCGACGGCGCTGCAGTTCCCGTACGTCACCAAGACCGGCTCGACCTGTGTGATCAACCTCCTCGACACCCCGGGCCACGCCGATTTCTCCGAGGACACCTACCGCGTGCTGACCGCCGTCGATTCGGCGGTCATGCTCATCGACGCGGCCAAGGGCCTGGAACCGCAGACGCTGAAGCTGTTCCAGGTGTGCCGCCACCGCCGCATCCCGATCATCACGGTGATCAACAAGTGGGACCGCCCCGGCCGGTATGCGCTCGAGCTGATCGACGAGATCCAGACACGCATCGGGCTCAAGCCGACCCCACTGACGTGGCCGGTCGGCATCGCCGGCGATTTCAAGGGCGTGCTGGATCGCCGCACCGGAAACTACATCCGGTTCACCCGCACCGCCGGCGGCGCCACCGCGGCGCCCGAGGAACACATCGATCCGGAGAAGGCCCACGACGCCGCGGGCGTGGACTGGGACACCGCGGTCGAGGAGTCGGAGCTGCTCAGCGCCGACGACGCGGATTTCGATCCCGAAACGTTCCGGAACTGCACGTCGAGCCCGGTGCTGTTCACCTCGGCGGCCCTCAACTTCGGGGTGAACCAGCTGCTCGACGTGCTCGCCGAGCTCGCCCCGCCGCCGTCGGGGGCGCTCGACGCCGAGGGCCACCGGCGCGAGGCGACGGCACCGTTCAGCGCATTCGTCTTCAAGGTGCAGGCCGGTATGGATTCGGCGCACCGGGACCGAATTGCCTATGCGCGTGTGTGTTCGGGCACCTTCGAGCGCGGTGACGTGCTGACCCATGCGGCGACGGGCAAGCCGTTCGTCACCAAGTACGCGCAGACGGTGTTCGGTCAGCAGCGTTCCACGTTGGACACCGCGTGGCCCGGCGATGTCATCGGTTTGGCGAACGCACAGGCGCTGCGCCCCGGGGACACGCTGTATTCCGAAGTACCCGTGGTGTATCCGCCTATTCCCAGCTTCTCCCCCGAGTACTTCGCGGTCGCCCGCGGCAAGGACCCGAGTAAGCACAAGCAGTTCCGCAAGGGCATCGAGCAGCTGGACCAGGAGGGTGTGGTGCAGGTGCTGCGCTCCGATCGGCGCGGTGAGCAGGCGCCGGTACTCGCCGCGGTCGGCCCGATGCAGTTCGAGGTGGCCAGCCATCGGATGGCCAGCGAGTTCGGCGCCGCGATCACCTTGGAATCGTTGCCCTACACCGTCGCTCGGATCTGCGATGCCGACGGCGCGGAGGTGCTGCAGCGGCTGGCCTCGGTCGAGGTGCTGACCCGCAGCGACGGCGTGCTGCTGGCGGTGTTCTCCACCAAGTGGCGGCTGGAGAACGTGGCGCGGGAGAACCCCGACGTCACGTTGCGCTCGCTGGTCGCCGCCGGCGACAACTAGCGCATGGGGGCCAGCACTACCTGAGGACTGCGGGTAGCGGCGTGGTGTGTGACCACCATTGCGCGGGAGCATCGTCTCATCACACGAACTGAGGAGACGAGCGATGAAGACTGATGTCCGGCAGGATCTGGTGCTGTCCCACGCCGAATTGACCGCACAGGTGGATGCGGATTTCGACCACGTGAACATCGCCGAATGGCTGCAGACCCTGCCCACGCACGAGTATCAGCGTTGCGCGCCGGGAGACCACAAAGCCGCGGGCTATACCGTCGATGACGACGGCACCCCCATGTCGATCAACGTCGAGATGATCGGCAGCGGCCTCGTGGTCCAGCAGTACCGATTCGCCGTCGCTGAGCCGCATTACTGCAAGATGGTGTCGCTGTCCGATGTGCTGACCCCACTGGGGTGGACCACCACCCAGGTCATCTGGGAGCTGCGGATGGAACGGCTCGACGAGAACCACTGCCGGTACACCAACACCGTGACGTCTCACCCCACCGAGCACTTCCTCGCGTTCATCGCCGAGCACGGGCAGACCTTCGAGGAGGCGGCGAAGGCGCGCCAGGAGGCGTCGGGCCGCCACTGCGCGGTGGAGACGCCGCTGTACGCGGAAAGCATTGCGCGAAGGGCTGCCTCGCGCTCCGGTTCGACGGTCACGGCAGCATCGTGACGTCGGCGATCGTCTTCGACGCGCCCGGCGGGCCCGACGTCCTGCAGTGGCGCCCCATCGATGTGCCGGCCCCCGGCGCTCGTGAGGTGGTGATCGCCGTTGCCGCGGCCGGTGTCAACAACGCCGACCTCCTCCAGCGCAGGGGCCGTTATCCGTTGCCGCCCGGCGCTTCCCACGTCCTCGGGCTCGAGTGCGCGGGCACCGTCATCGCCGTCGGAGCCGATGTCGGCGAGTGGTCGGTCGGCGATCAGGTGTGTGCGTTGCTTGATGGCGGCGGATACGCCGAGCAGGTAGTGGTCGCCGCAGATCAGCTGCTCCCGATCCCGGCGGGTCTGTCCCTGGTCGAAGCGGCCGCTGTCCCCGAGGTCGCGTGCACCGTCTACTCGAATCTGGCCATGGTCGCCGGGCTTGGTGCGGGCGACGCAGTGCTCGTCCACGGCGCCGGCGGAGGCATCGGGACGTTCGCGGTGCAGTGGGCCCGCGCCATCGGCGCCTACGTCATCACCACGGCCGGCAGCGATGAAAAGGTCAGCCACGGAAAGGCTCTCGGCGCGCAGACGGCGATCAATTATCGCACCGAGGACTTCGTGGCGGCCACCCTCGAAGCGACGGACGGCCGCGGTGTCGACGCCGTGTTGGACGTCGTCGGGGCTGATTATCTGGACCGCAACATCACGTGCCTCGCTCCCGACGGCCACCTCGTGGTGATCGGCGGAGCGATGGGGCCGGCGCCGCTCGACCTGGGTGCGCTGATGGTGCGGCGCGCCAGCGTCACCGCGACCATGCTGCGCGGCCGGCCCGCGGAGCAGAAGGCGGCGATCGTCGCCGGTGTGCGCCGAGACGTGTGGCCGCTGTTCGAGGCCGGCGCCATCCGCGTCGTGGTCGACACCGAGGTGCCGCTGCGCGACGCAGCGCGTGGTCACGAGCTGTTGGAGTCCGGCCGCGCCGTCGGGAAGGTGGTGTTGACCAACAACGACTGATCAGATGCGGCCTAGTCCACGTCGACCCAGTCCAGCGTGCGCGACACCGCCTTCTGCCATCCCGCGTATCCCTCGGCGCGCTGGTCGTCGGACCAGTCCGGCGACCAGCGCTTGTCCTCTTGCCAATTCGCGCGCAGATCGTCGGCGCCCTCCCAGAACCCGACGCCGAGGCCCGCGGCATAGGCCGCGCCCAGCGCCGTGGTCTCGGCGACCACGGGCTTCACCACGTCGACGCCGAGCACATCGGCCTGGATCTGCATGCACAGGTCGTTGGCGGTGATGCCGCCGTCGACCTTGAGCACCTCGAGGTGCACACCGGAGTCGGCCTCCATCGCGTCGACGACGTCGCGGCTCTGGTAGCAGATCGCCTCGAGCGTCGCGCGGGCCACGTGCGCATTGGTGTTGTAGCGGGAGAGCCCGACGATCGCGCCGCGCGCATCCGAACGCCAGTACGGCGCAAAGAGACCCGAGAACGCGGGGACGAAGTAGACGCCACCGTTGTCCTCGACCTGGCGGGCCAGCGACTCGCTCTGCGACGCTCCGCTGATGATGCCGAGTTGGTCGCGCAGCCACTGCACCGCCGAGCCGGTCACCGCGATCGAACCCTCCAGCGCGTACACGGGTTTCGAGTCACCGAACTGGTAGCACACGGTGGTCAACAGTCCGTTGTCGGAGCGGACGATCTTCTCCCCGGTGTTGAGGAGCAGGAAATTGCCTGTGCCATAGGTGTTCTTGGCTTCGCCTTCGGCGAGGCAGACCTGTCCGACCATCGCCGCCTGCTGGTCGCCGAGGATTCCGGTGATCGGGATCTCGCCGTCGGCGGGGCCGGTGTCCAGGGTGGTGCCGAACGGTTCGGTCACCGACGACGGCCGGATCTCGGGCAGCATCTGACGCGGGATGCCGAAGAACGAGAGCAGCTCGTCGTCCCAGTCGAGCGTCTCGAGATTCATCAGCATCGTGCGGCTGGCGTTGGTGACGTCGGTGACGTGCACTCCGCCGCGGTGCCCTCCGGTCAAATTCCACAGCACCCATGTGTCGGTGGTGCCGAAGATGGCGTCACCCTTCTCGGCGTCGTCGCGCACCCCGTCGACGTTGTCGAGGATCCACTGCACCTTGCCGCCGGCGAAATAGGTGGCCGGCGGCAGGCCAGCCTTGCGGCGAATGATGTCGCCGCGCTCGTCGCGGTCCAGTGCCGAGGCGATGCGGTCGGTGCGGGTGTCCTGCCACACGATCGCGTTGTGGTACGGGCGTCCCGTTTTGCGGTTCCACACCAGCGACGTCTCGCGCTGGTTGGTGATGCCGAGGGCGGCGAGGTCGCCGGCGGCCAGGTTCGTCTTGTTCAGCGCCGTCGCCAGCACCGAACCGGTGCGCTCCCAGATCTCCACGGGGTTGTGCTCGACCCAGCCGGCGCGGGGCAGGATCTGCTCGTGTTCGAGTTGATGACGGCCCACCTCGGCGCCGTCGTGGTCGAAGATCATGCACCGGGTGCTGGTGGTGCCCTGGTCGATTGCTGCGACGAAGTCGGCCATCCGTCCATGATGAACTACCGGGACGGGCCGATCGGCCGAACACCTCGCCGGGTCGCGCTAGAGTTCGCGAAGGCGCGACGAAAGGTGCCGATCATCAACACTCGACCCCGCCACCACAGGCTCGCCGGTCTCATGGCCGCCGCAGCGGCCGCGTCACTCCTGTTCAGCGGGCCCGCCCTCGCCCAGCCGGCGCCCCCACCCGTCGACCCACGGAGCGGTTGCGAGAACCCCGAATTCGGCGGCGTCTTCGTCCCCGTGACCGCGACACACGCCGAATGCCAGTACATCGTCGCGGGCAGTTTCTACTACGACGGGTACGACGACGGCGTCTACACCGGCACGCTCGTGTACCGCGACGGGGCGAAGGTGCCCACCGAGCGGCCGCAGATCCCCGAATTGTTCACCATGCCCGGCGGCGGTCTCCCGCCTGTCGTGCCGTTCCAGGTGGGGCCCTGACCACCGCGAGCGACGTCGCACGCCTGGCGGGCATGCCCCGCGGCGGCCCCAAAGCGTCCTGCCTGGATCGTCTGTTGGAGACCGACCGCCAGGAGTACCTGGACCGCGACGACGTCGATCCGCAGATCAAGCGCAGCGTGATCCGCGCGCTGGACTGGACCGGTGATGTCTTCGGCAACCACGACCGGTTCGCCACCCTCGCGCTCGAACAGGTCGCCGACGTGCCCGACCCCCGGATTCTCGAGCTGGGTGCCGGGCACGGCGCACTGTCTCGCCGGCTCCTCGAGTGGCACCCGACGGCCCGCGTCACCGTCACCGACGTCGCACCCGAATCCGTCGCGGCCATCACCGCCGAGCTGGGCGCCCATCCCCGCGCCACCGTCGCACAGATGGATGCCACCGCCCTCGACGCCGACGACGGTGCGTTCGACCTCGCAGTGTTCGCGCTGTCGTTCCATCACCTGTCGCCGGCGGACGCCGTGCACGTCCTCGCCGAAGGCACCCGCGCGGCCACCACACTGCTGATCATCGACCTACCCCGGCCGCCCGCACCGCTGCACCTGGCCCGGCTGGCGACGATGCTGCCGCTGGCACCGTTCCTGCCGTTCGCGCACGACGGCGTGATCAGCTCGCTGCGGGCCTACAGCCCGTCGGCGCTGCGCGCGCTGGCCCGCCACGCCGATCCGGACATGCACGTCGAACTGCGCGGTGGCTGCCTCAGCCCGCAGGTGATGCTGGCCTCGAGAGGACCGTCGGCAGGCGCCTGAGCTCGGTCTCGACGGCCTCGCGGCGGTGCGCCGCACCGATCGTGTCCTGAGCCAAGCGGCATAATGTGACACTGTCGAGGGGGTTGCTCGCTGCTCGGGGGGGGTGTGAATGGAGGGGACACCTTTCGGTCGCTATCGGTTACTCGATTTGCTGGGCCGTGGGGGCATGGGCGAAGTCTGGCGTGCCCACGACACGGTGACCGACCGTGTCGTCGCCCTCAAGCTGTTGCCGGCCCAGTGGGCTGAAGACGAGCTCTACCTCCAGCGTTTCCGCCGGGAGGCGCACGCCGCCGCTCGCCTCACCGAGCCGCATGTGGTGCCGATCCACAACTACGGGGACGTGGACGGCCGCCTGTACGTGGACATGCGCCTGATCGACGGATCTGACCTGCAGAGTCTGCTGGCCGGCGGGGCGCTGATCCCGAGCCGGGCCGTGGTGATCGTCGAGCAGGTCGCGATGGCCCTGGATGCCGCTCATCAGACCGGTCTGGTGCACCGGGACGTCAAGCCGTCGAACATCCTCATCGCCCGCTACGACTTCGCCTACCTGATCGATTTCGGGGTGGCGCGGGCGATCACCGACACGGGCCTGACCAATTCCGCGCACATCGTCGGCACCCTGCTCTACATGGCCCCCGAGCGGTTCCGCAACGGCGTCGGTGACGTCGGGTCCGACGTGTATTCGCTGGCCTGTGTGCTGGCCCAGTGCCTGACCGCGACCACACCGTTCCCCGGCCAGAGCGTCGAGGAACAGATGATGGCCCATCTGACCGCGCCACCGCCCATGCCGTCGGCGATCAACCCCTACATCCCGGCCGCGTTCGACGCCGTCATCGCCAAAGGCATGGCCAAGAATCCCGACGACCGCTATCAGAGCGCGCTGGAGCTCGCCGAGGCGGCGAGCCGGGCGCTCGACCGGTCGGTCTCCGGCCAGGCGAGGGTGTCGGTGACGTCGAGCCGGGGAGGCGCGGACGGCGATCTGGTGGCGACGCTGTTGGGCAGCGAGGTCGGCGAGGTCAGCAGAGTCAGTAAGGTCACAGCCCTCGACGAGACGAGTGAGGGCGACCTCGATCTGTCGCGTACGGGCGATTCGATCGATGACCTGCTGGACCGGGCCGTCGCGGCCATCAACAGCGGCGATCGGGCGCGGGCGTCGGCCCTGGCCGATCAGGTGCTGGCTGTCGACCATCGCAACGCCGAGGCCGAGGATCTGCTGCGCGCTCCGACCGATCGCGGCGAGATCCGGCGCCTGACGATGATCTCGGCCGATCTGGTCGATGCCACCGATCTGGCGTTGCGTGTCGAGCCGGAAACCCACCGCCTCTTGATCAGTCGCTTCCGTGACGTCGTCCGCCAGGTGGCCGAGCGCTACGAGGGTCACGTCGCCACGGCCAACGTCGACGGGCTGCTGGTGGTGTTCGGCTATCCCAATGCGCACGAGGACGACGTGCACCGCGCGGTCCAGGCGGGGCTCGACATCGCCCACGACGTGGCGCGGCTCAGCGAGCAGGCCCGACGCAGGTTCGGAGCGGGCGTCGATGTCCGCATCGGTGTGCATCGCGGGCCGGTCTATCTCGACAGCGACCAGGACGACGTGTACGGCCTCGCGGTCAGCCTGGCCGCGCAGGTGTCCGCGCTGGCGCCGACGGGCGGGGTGGCGGTGTCTCACTCGGTGGAACCGTTGGTGCGCAACGCATTCGATCTCGAACGGCTGCCGTCGGCCACGATGCCGGGTTCGGCGGAGGTGATCAATCCGTTCCGCGTTCTCGGCGAACGCGCCTACACCACGACCGCACCCATGGGGCCGCTCGTGGGGCGGGACCGCGAATCCACTCGACTGGAGAAGAGCTGGCGGCGCGCGCAGGCGGGCACGCTGACGGTGCCGGCCGTGGTGTTCCGGGGTGAGGCGGGTATCGGCAAGAGCCGCCTCGCCGCCACGGCCACCCAGCTGGTGCAGCACGACGGCGGAACCGTTCTCGAGCTCGTCGGCTCCCCTGTGCACACCGACGTGGGCCTGCATCCGGCCCGGTTGCTGCTGGAACGACGCTGCGGCATCACGCGGATGACCGATCCGGTCCGCCGCCTGCAGCTGCTGGAGGCCGAGCTGCGGACGCTCGGGCTGGACCCGGATGCCGAGATCCCCTTGCTCGCACCGATTCTCGGCCTCGACGCCGCACTCGGCTATGCACCACCGCAGGCCGAGGGACGCAAACTGGCGGAGCTCATCGCCGCAGCAATGGAGAACTACCTGTTCTCCGCCTTCGGCGGTCGGCCCGGCCTCCTGCTGGTCGAGGACGCCCACTGGTTCGACCGGTCCACGCTGGACTTACTGGGCAGCGTGCTCAGCACGACCGGCGGCCGGTTGCTGGTGGTCATCACCGGCCGTGAGGGCAACTGGCTCGGCGAGCAGTGGCCCGCGAAGGTCTTCGATCTGTCGCCGCTGTCGGACGAGCAGACCGACGAACTGGTGCTGGCCCTCGATCCGCGGATCGCGCCGGAACAGTGCGCGGCGGTGCGAGCCAGGTGCGGCGGCGTGCCGTTCTACATCGAGCAGGTGGTCAACGGTCTCGATTCCGATTCGGGCGCAACGCATTCGACGGTCCCTGACTCCCTGTACGAGCCGCTGTTCGCCCGGTTGCTCGCCGTCCCCGACGTGGTGCCGGTGGTCGAGGCGGCCGCCGTGATCGGCAGACACGTGGATCGCGGGTTGCTGATCGCGGTGTCGGCGCTGAGCGAGGACGCGGTCGACGACGTCATCGACGAGCTCGAGGACGCCAAGGTGTTCGAGCCGCACGGGCCGGACGTGTGGAAGTTCCGTCACGAACTCCTGCGTGAGGTGGCCGCGGAACTGGCGCCGCCGAGCGTGCGTCGTGCCCTACACGGGAGGACCGCAGACGTCTTGGTCGCCGGTGCGGCCGGGGAACCGGACTGGCGTCTGGTGGCCGCCCACTACGAGCAGGCCGAGCGGCACGCCGATGCAGCAGGCGCGTACCGCGAGGCGTCGGCCACCGCGCGCCGTCGCGGCGCCCTGGAGGAGGCCCGCGCCTACCTGACGAAGTCGTTGGCGCAACTGGAGCTGTGCCCGCCGGGCCGCGACCGCGACCGGTTGGAGATCGAGCCACGGCTCGAACGGGGATTCCTCACCTCGACCGCGGAGGGTTACCAAAGTCCTTCGGTGGCAGAGGATCTGGAGCGGAGCCTGCAGATCGTCGGCTCGGATCTGCACGACGATCAGGTGATCGGGACCCTGCTGGCGGTCAGCAGCTATTACATCAACAAGTCCGATCTGCGGCGCGCGCACCAGCTGGCGGAAGCTCTGCAGGAGACGCCCGACGAGCGGCGCCGGGTGTGGAACCCCGCCATCGCCTGCGTGCAGGGCATGGTGAGTTTCCTGCGTGGCGAATTCGAGCGCGCCAGAGAGTATTTCGAAGAGGCGAGTGCCGGTTTCGACGCCGAGGGCCAGAACAGCATGCAGGAGCTGTGGTTCATCCCGTGGGACGTGGTCGCGCTGGCCTACGAGCACCTGTCGATCTACCACGCGCTGCGCGGAGAACAGGCAGCTGCAGAAGCCGCGATGGTGAAGGCCGTGAACCGCGGTGACGAGCTGGCGTTCCCGTGGGGGCCTTACAACCAGGCCTATGCCCACCACATCGAGATCTGGCTGCGCCGCGAGAGCGGTGACCTCGCACGCGCCCAGCAGGTGGTGGCCGAGATGGTCGAACGGGCCGAGCGATACGGCATCGATTTCTGGCATGCGCTCGGCTCCACGCTCGGACAGGCCACCGTCGCGGCCGAGGTCTCGCTGCACGCATCCGAGTCCGGCGAGGGGTTGACGGAGCAGATCGACGCGCTGACCGGGTTCACCGACTTCTGGCGAGCGCTCGGGCTGTACGCGTACCAGACCCAGTACGACTGCGTGATCGGCCGCCTGCTCATCGCTGCAGGACGCCGCGACGATGCGCGGGATCGCATCAACGGCGCGCTGCAGATCGCCGAGGACACCCAGATGCACTTCTTCGACGCGGAATTGCTGCGGGCCCGGGCGAGCACGCACACCGATCCGGACACCAGGGCGGCCGATCTGGGGGCGGCGATGGCCTTGGCCCGCCACCAGGGTGCACCACTGTACGAGTTGCGGGCCGCACTCGACGATGTCGACCTGCGCGGCGAGCCGGCGCACCCCCAGCTCGCCGACGCGTTGGCCCGGCTGCCGGCCGACTGCACGTTGCCCGACGTGGTGCGGGCGCGCGCCGTTCTCGGCTGACCGGGTGGCCGGGTCCGGGGTCCTCGGCGCACCGAATTCCCCGGACCCGACCGGTCGGCCGCGTGAGTCCCCTCGCACCAGCGGCCTGCTCGTCGGGCACCGGTCGTACCGTCCCCCGATCGGTGGCGCGGCCGCCCAAGTCGACCGTGCCGTCCCGGTGTCCCCGACGAGTGAGACAAGGTTCTCGGGACGACCTTGGAAAAATCTTGGGACTGTGGCGTCCTCGGTGGTCCTGGGGCGCCGCGGTCTCAGTCTCCGTCGTGCTCGAAGACGAACTCGCCGTCGCCGATTCCGAGCCGGTCGCCGTCGGAGAGTTCGGCGCTGCCCTGAATGCGGCCGCCGCGCAGGGATATTCCGTTGGCCGAGCCGGCATCCATGATCACGTACCCGGTGCCGGAGCCGATGATGACCGCGTGCTGGCGGCTCACGCGCGGGTCGCCGAGCACGATGTCGTTGCCGGAATGCCTGCCGATCCGGGTGACGACGTCGGTCAGTGGATACGTCTGGCCCGACGGCGTGCGTAGCCGCGCGGTACCGCCCGGTGTCGCCGACATCAGACGGTTGACGGTGGCGACCATCGTGTCGGCCGCGGTCTTGCGAATCGACGGTCCGACGTTCAGGGGCGCCTGGCGCAGGATCACGGCGTGCAGATCACGCAGCTCGGGCGCCGGGTCGATGCCGAGTTCGTCGGCGAGCACATCCTTGACGCGACGATACGCATCCAGGGCATCGGACTGGCGCTGCGCGAGGTAGTAGGCCGTCATGAGCTGCGCCCACAGCGGCTCCCGGTACGGGTGGCGGGCGACCAGTTCTTCGAGTTCGCCGATCACCGACTCGGCTCGCCCGCAGGCGATCTCGGCCTGCGCCCGCACGGTGTGGGCTGAGATCCTGTCTTCCGAAAGCGCCACCTCGAACGACGTCACGAAGGGGAAGCCGCGCAGATCGGCCAGGAAGTCACCCTGCCACTGCGCGAGCGCGTCGCTCAGGTGCGCGCTCGCGTCCTCGAACCGCCCCTCCGCGGCAGCTTCCAGCCCCGTCCTCCGGGCCGCGATGAAGCGGCCGAGGTCCACGTCCTGCTCGTCGACGTGTACCCGGTAGCCACCGGATGCCTTCTCCAGGAAGCGGCGGTCGTCCACGCCGGCGGTACGCAGCAGGCGACGCAGATTCGAGAGGTAGGCGTGCAGGCTGGCCCGGGCTTCGGCCGGGGCATTCTCGCCCCACACCGCATCGATCAGCGCTTCGGTCGGCATCGGGCGGTTGCGGCCCAGCACCAGCACCGCGAGCACGGCGCGCTGCTTGGGTGTGCCCAGGGGCACGACAGTGCGATCGACGGCCACGTGGAACGGCCCGAGCAGCACGAAGGTGGCGCGCGCACTCATCCCCTGACCGTTCCTCCCCTCGTGCTCCGCCCGACCTTACCGGCCAACTGTGCCGCCCGATCGCAGCCGATGGCGTTGAATGGCTGTCGTGGGCGAGGAACTGACGCAGACCGAGTTCACTCGCGAGCATCGCCGCGAGTACCGGCGCAAGGTGCAGCTGTGCCTCGACGTGTTCGAGACGATGCTGGCGCAGTCCAGCTTCGACTTCGAGAAGCCGCTCACCGGCATGGAGATCGAGTGCAACCTGGTCGACGGCGACTATCAGCCGGCGATGAACAACTCCGAGGTGCTCGCGGCGATCGCCGATCCCGCGTATCAGACGGAGCTCGGCGCCTACAACATCGAGTTCAACGTGCCGCCGCGCCGGCTGCCCGGCCGCGCGGCGCTCGATCTGGAGGGCGAGGTACGGGCCAGCCTGAACGCGGCGGAGGCGAAGGCCAACAGCGACGGCTCACACATCGTGATGGTCGGCATCCTGCCCACGCTGATGCCCCAGCATCTGTCCGGGCACTGGATGAGTGAGTCGACCCGCTATCAGGCGCTCAACGACTCGATCTTCACCGCGCGCGGTGAGGACATCGACATCGACATCCACGGCCCGGAACGGCTGAGCCTGCAGACCGCCTCGATCGCTCCCGAATCTGCCTGCACCAGTATGCAATTGCACCTACAAGTGTCTCCCGGCGACTTCGCGAACAACTGGAATGCCGCCCAGGTGCTGGCCGGGCCGCAGCTCGCGCTGGGCGCCAACTCGCCGTACTTCTTCGGCCACCGGCTGTGGGCCGAAACGCGCATCGAGCTGTTCGCCCAGGCCACCGACACCCGCCCCGACGAGTTGAAGACGCAGGGGGTGCGGCCGCGGGTGTGGTTCGGGGAACGGTGGATCACCTCGATCTTCGATCTGTTCGAGGAGAACGTGCGGTACTTCCCGTCACTGCTGCCCGAGCTGTCCGACGAGGATCCGGTCGCCGAACTCGCCGCCGGCCGGACACCGACGCTGTCGGAGCTGCGGCTGCACAACGGCACCATCTACCGCTGGAACCGGCCGGTGTACGACGTGGTGGCCGGCCGCCCGCACCTGCGGGTGGAGAACCGCGTCCTGCCCGCGGGGCCGACGGTGGTCGACATGATGGCCAACGCGGCGTTCTACTATGGCGCGCTGCGGGCGCTGTCCGAGGAGGACCGCCCCCTGTGGACCAAGCTGAGTTTCTCGACGGCACAGGCGAATTTCGAGGCTGCCGCCCAGTACGGCCTCGATGCCCGCCTGTACTGGCCGGGCGCGGGCGAGGTCACTCCCGACGAGTTGGTGCTGCGGCATCTGCTGCCGCTGGCCGACGAGGGGCTGCGCCGCTGGGAGGTGGCCGCTGAGGTTCGCGACCGCTACCTCGGGGTGATCGAGGGCCGCGCAAAGTCGGGCCGCAACGGCGCGGTGTGGCAGACGGCGGCGGTGGCGGCGCTGCAGGGCCGCGGTATGAGCCGGCCCGCGGCGCTGGCCGAGATGCTGCGCCTGTACTGCGAACGCATGCACTCCAACGATCCGGTACACACCTGGGAGGTGCCGACGTGAGGGGACGCCTCATCGCCTGCGCGGCAACCGTTCTCACCGTCGCCACCGCCGGCACTGCCGCGGCCGAGCCGGTGCTCGTGCTGGCCGGTGGGCAGCAGGCGGGAGTGGCAGGTTCGGCCGTGACCGTCCGCTTCGAGCGGGTGCTCGAGGACTCTCGGTGCCCCGCGCTGGTCGACTGCGTGTGGGCGGGCCAGGCGCGCATCGCACTCGTCGTCGAATCCGCCGGCACGCCGCCGCAGACGATCGAGCTCAGCACCTACCCCGCATCGGAGACGACGGGGCCGACGGCCCAGGTGGGCGGGCACAGTGTCGCGTTGCGTGCCCTCGACCCCTATCCGCGATCGCCGCAGGATGCCATTGCGCTGCAGGACTACCGGGCCACCGTCGCCATCGACGTGTGACGGGCCTACGTGCCGGAGAGGAACTCGCGGTAGAAGCCAGCCAGTCGATCGACGGCCTGGTCGACGTACTCCGGAACGTCGTACATCTCGTAGTGACCGGCACCCTCGATCACCATCAGGTCGATCGGGTTCGGCGCCATCGCCCACAGTGTCATGCCCGCCTCGTAGGACATGGTCACGCCCCGGCGCCCGGCGACGATGACCGCGAGAGGCTGCGTCAGCAGCTGGTCCACGAGGTGGAACGCGTCGTAGCCGATCAGCAGCGCATCGCTTCGGGCCAGCCGCCGGTTCGTCGACCGCGGGTGCCCGCCCCGCGGCGTCCGGTAGTACTCGATCGCCTGGGTGTTGTCGATGTCGGTGACGCCCGCGGCGACGGCGTCCTCGGCGGTGTCGGGTAACCAGGTGAGGCGGTCAAGGGAGCCGGTCCGGACCTCGCGGGTGCGCTCGGCCGCAAGACGGTCGAGTGCCGCGGCGGGGCCGTCAGGGGCGAAGGCCGCCGACCGCCAGCTCTCACCCATGTTGCCGGCGACCACGGTACCGACCGCGCGGATGCGGTGATCGGTGCGCGCGGTGTACACGGCGTAGCCACCGCCGGCGCAGATGCCGAGCACCCCGATGCGGCCGGGATCGATCTCGGGCACCTGTTGGAGCGCGTCGACGGCGAACGAGATGTCCTCGCCGCGACGGTAGGGGTCTTCCAGATCCCTGGGCGTCCCGCCGCTCTCTCCCTGATACGCCGGATCGAAGACGAGAGCGGCGATGCCGCGGGCGGCGAGCCGGGTCGCGTAGTTGGCGCCGATCTGCTCCTTCACGCTGCTGCCCGGGGTGGAGAGCACCACCGCCGCGAGCGGGTGGCCGGCGTCGGCATCGTCGGGCAGGTGGAGCAGACCCGCGAGGTCGAAGGAGCCGCGGGGAATGGTCAGGGGCCTGATCATGGTTGGTCAGCCTTTCAGTGGCCGGTGTTGCCTTTCTTCAAGCCTCGGGCGCGGCCGGATCTTCCCGCTCGGCGCGTAGCTTGTGGTCATGACCGACAACCTCCACGACATGGACTGGGACAGCGCATATCGGGGCGAGAGTGATTTCGCCGCTGAGCCGCCGTGGAACATCGGTGAGCCGCAGCCCGAACTCGCGGCCCTGATCGACGCGGGGCGGGTGCGCAGCGAGGTACTCGACGCCGGTTGCGGCCATGCCGAGCTGTCGCTGGCGCTGGCTGCGCAGGGCTACACCGTGACCGGGATCGACCTCTCTCCGACCGCCATCGCCGCTGCGACGGCGGCGGCACAGGAGCGCGGCCTGACCGGCGCGACGTTCCTCGCCGCGGACATCACGTCCTTCACCGGGTTCGACGGCCGGTTCTCGACGGTGATCGACTCGACTCTGTTCCATTCGCTGCCGCTGGAGGGCCGCGACAGTTACGTGCAGGCGGTGCACCGTGCCGCAGCACCAGGCGCGACCTACTTCATCCTGGTGTTCGCGCGCGGCGCGTTCCCGGCCGATGTCGAGCAGAAGCCCAACGAGGTCACCGAGGACGAACTCCGCGACGTCGTCGGCAAGTACTGGGACATCGACGAGATCCGGCCGGCCTTCATCCACGCGAAGATGCCCGCCGAAGTTCCTCTGCCGCCGCACGCCCGCGACGACAAGGGGCGGGCCAAGATGAGCGCGTTCCTGCTCACCGCCCACAAACCGGCTTAGACGCCCAGGTCTCTTCGAAAGCCCGGGGGCACAATGATACTCGTGGGCTCCAGCTCCTGAATGGAGGACAACCCGAGCCCCAGCAGTGCCGAATCGATACCGCCGCGCAGGATGTCGAGGACGTTCTCGACACCGGCTTGCCCGCCGGCCGCCAGGCCCCACAGGTAGGCGCGCCCGATCATCACCGCACGGGCACCGAGCGCCACCGCCTTGACGACGTCGGAGCCGCGGCGGATCCCGCCGTCGAGCACGATCTCCACGTCGTCGCCGACAGCCTCGGCGATGGCCGGCAGCGCGCGGATCGGGGCCGGAGTGCCATCGAGGTTGTTGCCGCCGTGGTTGGACACCGAGATCGCGGTGACGCCGGCGTCGACCGCCCGCCGAGCGTCGTCGACGCGCATCACCCCCTTGAGCATGAACGGTCCGCCCCACTGCTCCCGCAGCCAGGCGATGTCCTCCCAGGTCGGCAGTGGAGTCTGCATCCATTCGCCGTAGGCGCCGAAGAAGGTCGGTGCCGCACCGCCGTCGGCGAGGTTCGGCGCGGTCAGGTCGGGTACACGCCCCGTCTTCGCGAACTCGAGAAGCCAACGCGGCCTGCGGATTCCCTCCGGCGCGAACCGCATCATCGCCTTGAGGTCCATCCGCTCGGGGATCGCCGGGCTCCCCCAGTCCCTGCCGTTGGAGAACGACCAGTCGGTGGTGATGATCAGACCCACCGCACCCGCGCTCCGCGCACGTTCCATGCGGGCCAGCAGCTTGTCCCGGCCACCGGTCCAGTACATCTGGAAGAACGTGGCCGGGTTGGCCGCTGTGACCTCTTCGATGGGCTTGCTCGCGAACGAGGACAGACCGATCGCGGTGCCGCGCGCAGCGGCCGCGCGCGCCACCGCGACCTCCCCGTCCGGGTGCACGGCCTGCACACCGGTCGGCGAGATCAACACAGGCAACGAGATCGCCTGCCCCATCACCGTGGTCGCCATGTCCCGCTTACCGGACAGGCCCGCCACGTGGGGCGCGAAACCCAGCTCGGCGAAAGCGGCGGTGTTGTCCGACACCGTCACACCCTTCTCCGAACCTGCGACGAGTGCGCTGTAGACGCTGGGCGGCAGGCGCTTTCGGGCTCGTCGCTGCGCGTCGGCGACGGTTTCGAACCATGCGGCCATGGTGACTCCTTCACATCTCGTTGCCGTCAACGCTAGAAGCGAGAACGGCTCAGAAGAACTCACCGATCGGGCAGTACCCACCCACCCGGGCGGACCTCACATCGCGCCCGATCGGGGCACGCGAATCGCCGGCACCGCCTCCTAGCGTTGTCGAACATGCAAGCAGCGCAACTCGATCCGCTGGCACCGTCACCTCGAGGGTTGTGGAGCAGTCAGCACATCCGGGTCAGCCGCCGGCGGGGTCCGCATCGGCCCCACCGCAGCGCGGCGACGGTGTGCGCCGGCCGGTTCTGTGTGCAGCGGCGCGACGATCTGCTCTCCGTCGAGCACGATCTGAGCCCCGCCGAGCTTTCCGATGCACTGACATCGCTACTGACCGAGTACCTGGTCGACACCGAGATGCTGCGCGGTCAAGCAGAATTCGAGTTGGTGTTCACGGGTGTGGTGCGCTCGACCGTCGACGGGAGCCTGGCTTCGTGGCTGCGGTTCTATCGCAACTCGCTGCGCGCGCTCGAACGGGGTGACACCGCCTTCGGGCCCATCCACGCCGAAGCGCAGGCACAGGTGCGGGGGGATCGGCTGCTCGATCTGGGCTCGTGCTTCGGCTTCTTCCCGCTGCGCATGGCGCGCCAGATCGACGTGACGGCCACCGATCTCAACGGCTCGACGATGCGGTTACTGAACGCAGTCAGCCCGCGATTGCAGCGGCCGTTGACCACGCTGGCCTGCGATGCGACGGCCGTGCCGCTGCAGTCCGGCAGTGTCGACACCGTCACCGCGCTGCACCTGATCGAACATGTCCCGGACGACGTGATGATCGCCGTCTGCGATGAAGCCCTGCGGCTGGCACGCCGCCGCGTGGTGATCGCAGTTCCGTTCGAAGACGAGCCGCGGGAGTGCTACGGCCACGTGCAGCGCTTCGATCCGGCGCGGATGCGGCGTCTGGCTGACGACCTGATGCGCCGGCACCCGAACGTCAGCGCCCGCACCTTCGAACTGCACGGCGGTTGGCTGATCCTCGATCGCTAGATCAGACCCCGCTTGCTCGCGGCGTACACCGCCTCGGCGCGCCTGCTCACCTCGAGCTTGCGCATGATGTTGCTGACGTGGAACTTCGCCGTGGTCGCGGAGATGTAGAGCTTCTCGCCGATCTTGTTGTTGGACAAGCCTGCCGCCAGGAGTCGGAGCACCTCCACTTCCCGGTCGGTGAGCTGCGCCTTGGGTTCACCGCGTCCCGACAGGGACCGGACCACCGCTGCGGCGCTGCGTGAATCGAACGCGCTGTCCCCGGCGGAGATGGCGCGGATCGCGCGTACCAGCTCGGTGGTGTCGACGTCCTTGACCACGTAGCCGCGGGCACCGGCGTGCACGGCCCGCACCACCAGGTCCTCGTCGAGGAACGTGGTGAGGATCAGCAGGCCCAGATCCGGATACGCGGCGGAGAGCTTGCCGCACAACGTCAGTCCCTCGAACTCCGAACCCGCCGACAGCTTGAGGTCCAGCAGGACCACGTCGGGAGACGTGGCGCGTACGACGGCCTCCGCCTCGGTCTCCGAGGCGGCCTCGCCGACCACCACGAGGTCGTCGGCGCGTTCGAGGACCGAGCGCAGGCCCTGACGCAGGATCGCATGGTCGTCGACGAGGACCAGCCTGATGGGTGTCATGGCGTCCGGCTTTCTGCGAGATCCGTTGCACGATAGGGAATGCGGGCCACGACGCGGACGCCGCCGAGGCGTGAGCGGTACACGCCGAAGGTTCCTCCGTGCCCTGCCGCACGTGCGGCCATGTTGGCCAGGCCGCGGTGCCGACCGTCGACATCGGCGGCCTCGGCCATCCGCAGCATCAGGCGGAGCTTGTCCGGGTCACCGGTGCCGTCGTCGGCGATCGAGAGCGAGACCGCATCCTGGCGGTAGGTCAGCCGCACATTGGCCCGGGTCGCGTGACCGTGCATCGCGGTGTTGAACAGCGCCTCCCCCGCGATCCTCAACAGTGCGTGCTCGACCTCGCTGGGCAGTTCGCGGGCGTACCCGTCGACGCGCAGCGTGACCCGCAGATCCTCGGGCATGTGCACGGTGGCGAGCTGGCCGAGCATCGCGGCCAGACTGGACCGTTGCGCGTCGGCGGGCTGGTTCAGCGCATAGATCGCCGAGCGCAACTGCTCGGTGGCCGATCGGGTGAGCTCCTTGGCCAGGTCCAACCGACTCGCCAGTTCCCCTGACTGCGAGGCTATTTCACTGCGGCACACCTCGATCTGCATGCCTGCGGACAGCACCGTCTGCGCGACGCTGTCGTGGAGCTCCCGCGCGATGCGGTGACGTTCGGAGTTGAGCACCTGGTGGCGCTGGACCGCCCCCAGTTCACGCTGGGTGGCCAGCAGCTCGGCGTTGCGCGCCTCGGACTGCGCCAGCAGGGACACCGATTTGGTGAACAGCGCCGAGTTCTGCAGCGCCACGGCGGTCTGGCTGGCGAGGATGCGCATCACCATCGCGTCGGTGCCGTCGAGCGTCCGGTGCGGCGGAGTCCAGGCCGCGAACGCTCCGATCACCGTGCCGTCGAGTTCGATCGGTACGTGCGCGTGCTGCGTCTCGATCACCGGGAGCCGGAACGCGGCGAGCTGTCCCCGCAGGATGTCGTTGAGCCGGTTGAGGACCGCGTCGGGCAGCGCGGCCCCCGGATCGCGGGCGTCACACAGCCCCTCGAACGCATACGACACTCCCCCGGAATCCAGGATCAGATGCCGCACACTGGCTTCGGGCAGCGCGCCGTCGGCCAGGGCGAGCAGCACCCAGTCGGCGTCCAGGGTGGCGCGGGCCGCCTCTGCCACGGCACGGACGAGCTTCTCGGGGCCGTCGATCGTCTGCACCAGCGCGCGCGAGATGGTGTCCAGCGCCACCATCACCCGATCCAACCGTGCTGCGGTGAGCCGCAATTCGGAGTAGAAGCGGCCTTTGCCCGAACGCAGCCCGGTGAGCCTGGCCAGGTCCGGCGGCCCGGCGTCGGCGGCGGTCATCTCACATCGCCGCCTGGAACAGCGCGTGCATCTGGGCCACGTCGGCGGGTCGCGGGTTGGTGCTCATGCAGGCATCCGACAGCGCGGTCTCGGCCAGCCGAGGCAGGTCCTCGGGCTGCACTCCCAGTTCGGCGAGCCCGCGGGGCACCCCGACGTCGCGGGCCAGCGCGTCGATGCGATCGGCCAGCGCCAGTGCCGCTTCGACCGCCGGCGCCCCCGCATCGGCCACCCCGAGGAAGGTCGCGATGGTCTTGTACGGCTCGGGGTCTGCTTCGGCATTGAACCGGATCACATGCGGCAGCAGCACGCCGTTGACGACGCCGTGCGGCAGGTCGAGCAGTCCGCCCACCTGGTGGCTCATCGCATGGGTGGCGCCCAGGATCGCGTTGGTGAAGGCCAGCCCCGCCTCGAGCGCGGCCTGCGCCATCAGCACGCGCGACGACATCTCGTCGGGCCGGGAGAGGGTGTCGGCCAGGTTGTCGGTCACCATCTGCACGGCCCGCAGCGCGTGGTGATCGGTGAGCTGGTTGTGCCCCAGCGAGACGAACGCCTCGATGCCGTGGGTGAGGGCGTCCAGGCCGGTGGCGGCGTTGAGCCAGTCCGGCATCGTGGTCAGCAGCCGCGGGTCGATCACGGTGATGTCGGGCACCAGCGCCCGGCCGAGGATCGTGATCTTGGTGTTGCGGGTGGTGTCGGTGACGATGCAGAACTGCGAGACGTCGGCGCCGGTGCCGGAGGTGGACGGCACGACCACCAGCGGCGGGATCGGCATCTCGGCCTTGTCCACGCCTTCGTAGTCCAGGATGTCGCCGCCGTTGGCCGCCAGGATCGCCACGCCTTTGGCGGCGTCGATCACCGATCCGCCACCGACGGCGACCAGCACGTCGCAGCCGTACTCGGCGTAGCGCTCGAAGCCCGCGGCGATCTCGTGGTCTTTGGGGTTGGGCGTCAGGTCATGCCACAGCCGCGTCGCGATGCCCTGCTCGGCAAGGTGGCCGACCATCTCGTCGGCCCAGCCGGCCTCGATGAGTCCGGGATCGGTGACCAGCATCGGCCGCATCGCGCCGAGCCGCATCGCCGCGTGGGCCGCCTCGACCATCGAGGACACCCCGAACACGATCTCGGGGGCGTGGAACTTGAGCAGCCGTGACTCGACCGCCGTGTGCGTGTGTCCTGTCGTCATCTCGCCTCGCCAACCCGGGCCGCGGTCACGTGGTGTGACCGCGCGTTTTCAGGGTACGACCCATGCCTCACCTACCCACGGCTTCCGCCGCGAATTCGTGGGCGGCGCTTTCCAGGCCCGTCAGGTCGGCCACCACGCGGACCCGGTCGCAGAACTCGGCGTAGCGGGGCAGATCGCAGCTGCCCAGGCCCCAGGAGTAGCGCGGTTCGGGGGTGAGCCACACGGTTTCGCGTGCGCGGCGGGTGATCTCCTCGAAGGCGGCGAGGTTGGGGTCGCGGCCGTTCGTGCGGCCGTCGCCGAGTACCAGCACCGTGGTGCGCCGGGTCACCGCCGACGAGTGCTCGGCGAGGAAGTCGCCGAAGACGCTGCCGTAGTCCGAGTTCGCCGCCGTGTCGATCACGTCCCCGCCGAAGATCTGGCCCAGCGCCCGGTCGCCGGGCTGGTCGCGGAACAGCTCGGTGGTCTCGGCGATATCGGCGACGAACACGAACGACCTGACCTGGGTGAACAGGTCCTGCAGGCCGTGCACCAGGCTCAGGGTGAACCGCGATGTCGCCCGCACCGACAGGCTGACATCGGCCAGCACGACCAGCCTCGGCCGGTCCTCGGCGCGCCGCACCGTGACGGGCATGAACGGCACACCGTCGAAGCGCATGTTGCGGCGCATCGTCTGACCGGAGTCGACGCGTCCCGCGGCAGCGACCCTCCGCCGGTGGGTCAACGCGCCGTGCAGCGTGCGGGCGAGCCGGCGCAGCGAGTCCTCGAGGTCGGCGCGTTCGGCCTCTCCGATCCGGTCCACCCGGGCCTCGCGCCGCTCCCGCGTCTCGACGATCGCGGTCTCCAGCGCCAGCAGCGCTTCGAGGTGGCGTGTGAGCGCCTGAGGGAGATTCTCCAGCACCCCGGCCAGCCGCCGCCGTAGCGCGGCCGCGTCGTCGCCGTCGCCGGCCTGGTCCCCGAATTCGCCGTGCAGCCAACCCAGGAGCGCCTCCTGCTGGGCGATGGTGAGCTCGGCGTCGACGGGGGTGCCTGCCGATGTCGACAGGGTGCCCACGGTCGATGCACCGTGCAGCCGGTCGGTCGACAGCTGCACCCGATAGGCGTCGTCGGCGCCCGTGCGAGCCTGATGGCTGAACGCGATCTCGTCGGTCAGTGCCGCCAGGTCGATCTTGTTGGCCTCCTGATGCAGGTTGTAGCGCTGCGCGAGGTCCTCCTGCTTGAAGTAGTCACGGATGCTCGACGGCTTGCCGTGCTCGTGACCCTGCTCCGGGGTCTCACTGGGTTGCTCGGAGAGCGTGAAGGATTCGAGCTCCCCGGTGTCGACGAGGTCATCGTGGGCGTGGGTGTGCCCATGCCCATGGTCGTCGCCTTCGACGCGCACGAGGCTGAAGAACGCATCGAAGATCTCGTCGAAGATCGGTCCGTCCCGCTCGTCTTTGACCAACGCGACCCGCAGTGCAGTGCGCAGGACAGCCCGGGACGACAACACACCGGGCTGCCCAGCGCACCGCATCGCGTCAGTCGCCTCGGGGATCGAGACGCGCACCCCGCCGAGGCGGAGCAGCCGGACGAAGCGGTGCAGTGTGGCTTCCATCGGTCACAGCGCCCGGCGTCGACCCAAGGTCGCGGTCTCTGACCTTTTCGGGGTGCCGTAGTAGCCGTCGGTGAAGCGACCCGGTTTGTCCTTGGCCAGCCGCGCGGCCCGACCGTCGTCCCCGTGGTCGTGGTCGTGATCATGACCGTGCGGATGGTCGTGATCGTGGTGGTGGCCGTGATCGTGATGGTTGTGCTTGTGTTCCGGCACTGTCGCATTCGGATCGACCAGGCGCGGCAGCGCATCCAGCGCTTTGCGAACGTCCTTGTCGTACTTGACCACCACCGACACCGTGTCCGAGAGCACCTGCGCCGACAGGTCCTTCACCCCGAGCACGGCCAGGGTGCGCGCCCAGTCGATGGTCTCGGAGATGCTGGGCGCCTTGCGCAGTTCCAGTTCGCGGAGCCCACGCACCACCTCGACGAGTTCGGTGGCGAGCGCATCGGAGAGGCCGGTGTTCTTCGACTGCACGATCTGCAGTTCCCGTTCCGCCGCGGGGTAGTCGAGGAACAGGTGCAGACAGCGTCGTTTCAGGGCCGCCGCGAGGTCACGGGTGTTGTTCGACGTGAGGATCACGTACGGCGCGTGCTTCGCGGTGAACGTTCCCAGCTCGGGCACCGAAACCTGGTATTCCCCGAGTAGTTCGAGCAGCACCGCTTCCAATGCCTCGTCAGCACGGTCGATCTCGTCGATCAGCAGCACCACCGGTTCCTCCGACCGCACCGCCTCGAGCAGAGGTCGCGGCGCCAGGAAGCGGTCGGAGAAGAACACGCTCTCCTGGGTCCCGATGCGCTCGACAGCCTCGTCGAGGTCCGTCGCATCGGCCACGAGTTGCCCGATCTTCTCCCGCAGGATCTGGGTGTACAGCAGCTGCTTGCCGTAATCCCACTCGTAGAGCGCCTTAGTCTCGTCCTGGCCTTCGTAGCACTGCAGGCGCAGCAGCCGCCGCCCGGTGGCTGCCGCCAGCACCTTGGCCAACTCGGTCTTCCCGACGCCGGCCGGTCCCTCGATCAGCAGCGGCTTGTCGAGACGGGTCTGCAGGAACACCGTGGTGGCCAGGCGCTCGTCGGCGACGTATCCCTCGCCGGCGAGCGCCTCGCGCACCTGCTCCACCGAAGTGAACATGTCAGGGCAGCAGCTCGTCGAGGCTGCCGTTCATGCAGTGCTCGACCACCGGACGCACGGTGTCGAACGTGCACTCCTTGGCGTTGCCCGGCGTGCAGGCGTCGCCGAGGACGTGGTTGGTGATGCGGTCGACGTCAGCCTTGTCGCCCAAGATGGCCGGCGCGTTCTCGTAGAACTTGGTGGGGCCCTTGCCCAGTCGGTTCTTGGAGTAGCTGTCCTGCTTCACGTCGACGAAGCGCTCGATGATGTCCACGTCGCGCAGCAGGCGGATCGCCGCGGCCAGCGCCGCGTCGGCGGCCTGCACGTCGGTCATGCCGTAGGTGTCCACACCCATCGCCTGGGCGATGTCGGCGAAGCGCTTGTAGGCCACCGGCATGTTGAACGCCCACACGCGCGGCAGCGCGATCGCGTTGTTGAGGCCGTGGTGGGTGTCGTAGAAGGCGCTGACCGCGTGGGAGATCGAGTGGATGATGCCGAGACCTCCGGAGTTGAAGGCCTGTGCGGCGATGTACTGCGCGTACATCATGCCCTCGCGGCCCTTGAGATCCGTTCCGTTCCAGGTGGCTTCGCGCAGGTTCTCCGCGGTCAGCTTGATAGCGCGGATCGCATTGCCCAGCGACGGTTCGAAGTTCAGCCGGGACACGTACGGCTCGGAGGCGTGGGCGAGCACGTCGAAACCGCACTGGGCGGTGTAGTCGACGGGGCATTCGTAGTACAGCACCGGGTCGTCGACGGCCAGCGTCGCCACCGAGGCGTCGTCGAACGCGACGTACTTGTGCGGGTTGTCCGGGTCGGTGGTGGTGTCGGTGATGACGTAGGCCCACGAGGTCTCCGACCCGGTGCCCGCGGTGGTCGAGATCGCGATGTGCGGCGGGTTCTTGGGGTTCTCGCTTTTGTTGAAACCCTCGAAGTCGTTGACATTGCGGCCGTCGTGGGCGATCGAGATTCGGGCGCCCTTGCAGGCGTCGTGGGTGGAGCCGCCGCCGATGGAGATGAAGCTGTCGCACTCGTTCTCCTGGTACAGCTTCACCGAGTCCATCACGTTGTAGTCCTTGGGGTTGGACTCCACCTGGTCGTAGACGACGACCTCGAGGCCGTGCCATTTCAGGGACTCGGCCATGTTGTGCACGATGTCGGTGCCGCGCAGGCCCGAGCTCATCAGCAGCACGCGCTTGAAGCCCATCTTGAGGGCTTCCGGACCGACCATCTCATGCGCGCCGGGCCCCATCATGGCGCGGGGGAACGGGTGAAACTCCTTGATGGGGAAGGGCTTCAGAAGATCTTCGACCTTCATGGCGGGGTCCTCTCTGCGGTGCTGCGGCTGGTGTCGGGGGACCACCATGGCACGGCAGATGTGAGCTGGAGAACAGCTCACGGGCACAACCGAATCGTCGGGCAGCGCAAGTGCGGACGGGCGGGCAGGGCCCTACCTACCCGGTCGGAGAGGTCTCCTTGGGCCGGTCGCTGGTGTCGTGGTCGTCGACCATCGTGGATTCGTCGAACGGACGGTTACCGTCGAGCACGTCGCGCAACCGCTCCTCGTCGACGCTGTGCGTCCAATGCCCGACCAGCAGGGTGGCGACGGCGTTGCCGGAGAAGTTGGTCAGCGCCCGCGCTTCCGACATGAACCGGTCGATGCCGACGATGATCCCGACGCCGTCGAGCAGCTCGGGTCGGTGGCTCTGCAGGCCGGCGGCCAGCGTGGCCAGCCCGGCGCCGCTGACGCCGGCCGCCCCCTTGGACGCGACGATCATGAACGCGAGGAGCCCGAGCTGTTCGGGGATGGACAGCGGGTCACCCAACGCGTCGGCGATGAACAGCGAGGCCATGGTCAGGTAGATGGCGGTGCCGTCGAGGTTGAACGAGTAGCCGGTGGGCACGACGATGCCGACGGTCGCGGGTTTCACCCCGGCGTGCTCCATCTTCGCGATCAGCCGCGGCAGCGCGGATTCCGACGACGACGTCGCGACGATCAGCAGGTACTCCCGCGCGAGGTACCGGGCCAGCTTGAACACCGACACCCGCGCCACGGTCCACAACAGTGCGCCGAGCACCCCGAAGACGAAGATCACGCAGGTCAGATAGAAGGCCGCCATCAGCACGCCGAGCTGGATCACCGCCTCGAAGCCGGTGTCACCGACCACCTCGGCGATGGCGCCGAAGGCGCCGATCGGCGCGAGCCACAGCACGCCGATGAGGATCTTGAACACCAGCTTCTGCAGCGCCTCGATGCCGCGCAGCAGCGGCTCCCCGGTGGCACCCAGCGACTGGATACCGAAGCCGACGAGCAGCGCCACGAACAGCGCTTGCAACACGTTGCCCTCGGTGACCGAGGAGAACAATGTGGACGGGATGATGTTGGCGATGAAGTCCATCGTGCCGCCGGCAGATTCGGCTTCACCGGCCAGCTCGACGCCCTTGCCGGGATCGTTGGGCACGTTCAACCCGGTGCCGGGGCTGATGATGTTGCCGACCACCAGGCCGATCGCCAGCGCCACGGTCGACATCACCAGGAAGTAGGCGATGGCCAGCCCGCCGACCTTGCCGACCGCGGTCGCGGCCTTCACCTTGCCGATGCCCAAGACCACGGTGCAGAAGATGACCGGGACGATCATCATCTTGATCAGCTTGACGAACAGCTCCCCCAGCACCCCGAGCGATCCGGCGACCTCGGGGGCCACCAAACCGACGATGATGCCGGCGATCACCGCGACGATCACCATGATGTAGAGCCAGTGCGTCCGGTCGCGCTTCTTCCCGGACTTCTCGGGCGTGTCCGGTGTGTCGGCCTCGGCGGCGGTCATGGTGGCGTCCCCCTCCAGTGATGGTGCAGCAGGGATAACCAGAAGTGCGCCGCGTCACACCCGCGTGACGGCCACCAATGCCTCGACGAGCGCCGCCAGGTCGTCGTCGGTGAGGTCGACGTGCGGTGAGACGCGCAGGGCGGGACGCGTCATCTCCTTCGGCGCGCGCTCGACGCCGATGAACGTGGTGAGGATTCCGTGCTGGACGATCAGGTCCGCGCGCACCGCCGCGGCGTCGACTCCGTCGGGCGGGGTCAGCGTCGTGATCGCGCTCGGTTCGTCGACGTTCTCTCGCACGTGCCAGCCCGGCACGTCGGCCAGCGCACGGCGGGTCTGCGCGCCGACCTCACGCAGCCCGGCCTGGATGTTCGCCGGTCCGGCGGCGACGTGTTCGCCGATGGCCACTGAGAACCCCACGTGGTTGGCGACGCTGGTTTCGGCGTGCGCGATCCGCGCCTGCGTGTCCTCCGACAGCAGCCCGGGCCGCGTGGCGAGCACGCCGACGCCGCGCGGTCCGGCCGACCACTTCCGCGACGACGAATAGATGGCGTCGGCCCCGATGCCCGTGCAGTCGAGGTGCGCGAAGCCCTGCGCCGCGTCGACGATCAGCGGCAAGCCCTGACTGCGACACGCGCCTGCGAGCTCACGTGCCGGTTGGACCACCCCGCTGTGGCTGCCCAGCATCGTCAGGTGCACCAGCGCGGGCGGGTCGTTGGAGAGGGCCGCGCCGACGGCGTCGAGGTCGAGCCGGCCGAATCCGTCGACGGGCAGCTCGCGGATCTCGAAGCCGTGCCGGGCCATGATCGCCAGGTTCGGACCGTACTCACCGGTCAGACATGCGATCACACGATCGCCCGCCCAGTCGGAGAGCAGGATGTCGAGCGCGTTGTTGGACCCCGTCGTGAAGAACACCTCGGCATCGGCCATCCCGGCCAGCGCCTGCATCGCCGCACGGCCCGCGTCCAGCACCGGAGCCGCCGCGACGGCGGCAACGTAACCGCCGACCTCGGCCTCGTGCCGGGCATGCTGCGCTGCAGCCTCGAGGGCTGCCACGCTCTGGCGCGAACATGCGGCGCTGTCCAGGTGCACGCCGGCCGCCGGCGGGCGCGCGGCCCGCCACTGCTGCGCGAGTGTCACTTCACTGCCAGCGACAGTCCGAAGTCGCCCGCCTCGTCGGTCCACCACTGCGTGCGGGTCAATCCCGCCGCGCGCAGTTCGGCGTCGACGCCGGCCGGCCGGAACTTGCACGACACCTCGGTGAGCATCTCCTCGCCGTCGGCGAAGTCGACCGACAGGTCGAGCGCCGGGATGTGCACCCGCTGCGAGCGATCGGACCGCAGCCACATCTCGATGCGTTCCTCGTCCGGATTCCACCGGGCGACATGGGTGAACGCGGCGGCGTCGAAGTCTGCCCCGAGTTCCCGGTTCACCACGGCGAGGACGTTGAGATTGAACCGCGCCGTCACCCCGGCGCTGTCGTCGTAGGCGCGGACCAGACGTTCGGTGTCCTTCACCAGATCGGTGCCGAGCAGCAGCGTGTCGCCGGGCTGCATCATCGCCGCGACCGACGAGAGGAACTCTGCGCGCGGGCCTGCGGTGAGGTTGCCGATGGTGGAGCCCAGGAACGCCACCAGGCGCCGCCCGGTGGCCGGGATCTTGCCCAGGTGCTCCTCGAAATCACCGCAGACCGCGGCGATCTCGATGCCCGGGTACTCATCGGAGATCGCTGCGCCCGCAGCTTCCAGCACCGTGGCGTCGACGTCGAACGGGATGAACCTGCGCAATGCGCCGCGCTCACGCATCGCGTCGAGCAGGCGTCGGGTCTTCTCCGAGGTTCCACTGCCCAGTTCGACGAGGGTGTCCGCGCCGGACGCGGCAGCGATCTCCCCTGCCCGCGCGGTGAGGATCTGCGCCTCGGCGCGCGTCGGGTAGTACTCCGGCAACCGGGTGATCTGATCGAACAGATCACTGCCGACCGAGTCGTAGAACCACTTGGGCGGCAACGATTTCGGGTCGCCGGTGAGCCCGTCGCGCACATCCCGACGCAACGCGGCCTCGGCGGCGTCTGCGGCCAGGTAGTTCTCCAGCGAGAACGTCATCACGATCCTTTCAGCGGTGAGAGGTCGACGTGGTGGCCGATGACCTCGACGAAGTGGCGGTCGGGAATCTCCTGCCACGCCGGATCATCGTCGTAGGGTTCGCTCGCCAGCACCACGCCGTCGGGTCTGCGCAGCACCGACAGGGTGTCGCCCCAGGTGGTGGCCAGCAGTCGAGAACCGTTGCCGGCCACAATGTTCAGCCGGGCATTCGGGTCGTCGGCGGCGACCGCGGCCACGGTGTCCCCGAGCGCGTCCAGCCCGCGCTCGAAGATGAGGGCGGCCAGTAGCGCACTGTCGTTGGTCGACTCGGCATGCGGTGACAACGGCAGCACTGCGCGATCGACGAGCCCGTTGTGCGACAGCAACCACGTCCCGTCGGTGAACGGCGCCGACGCAGACGGTTCGATGGGCATCCCGACGCTGGCCGATCGCACCGCGGCGACCACGCACGAGCTGCTCAACGCCGGCGCCACCGACGCGAACGACACGTCACCCCACAGCGGCGCAGCGCTGCGCCACCGTCGCGGGTGCGTACCGTCGAAAAAGCCTGCGCCCCAGCCGTCGGCGTTCATCAGCCCGTGCTTCTGTCGGCGGGGTGCATACGACTGCACCAGTAGCCCGGACGGTGGCTCGAGCATCAGCGAGGCCACCGTCACCGGCTCACCCAGCCAGGCCAGGTGCCTACACATCCCAGGCCAACCGCACACCCGAGAAGATCTGCCTGCGGATCGGGTGGTCCCAGTTGCGGAAGCTCGGACGCAGGATGCCGGGTGCCACCGCCCAGGACCCGCCGCGCAGCACGCGATAGTCGCCGGAGGTGGTGCCGTCGAAGAACGGGCTGGAGTACTGCTCGTACACCATCGGCGTGAACCCCGGCCACGGCCGCAACGTCGAGGTGGTCCACTCCCACACGTCACCCAGCATCTGTTCGGCGCCGTAGGCCGAGGCACCGCCGGGGTAGGCGCCGACCGGAGCCGGCCGCAGCGCGTCGCCACCGAGATTGACCCGCTCGGCCGACGGGGTGTCCGAGCCCCACGGGTAGCGCCGGCGCCGGCCGACCTCCGGGTCCCACGCGCACGCCTTCTCCCACTCGATCTCGGTGGGGAGCCGGGCACCGGCCCACGCCGCGTACGCCTGCGCTTCGTGGAAGTCGACGTGCTGAACGGGCTCGTCGGCGGGGATGTCCTCGATGTGACCGAAGCGGGTGCGGGTGCCGACCAGTGTCCCGGTGTTCCAGAACTGCGGCGCGGCCAGCCCGGCCTGCTGACGGTGGGCCCAGCCGGCATCGGTCCACCAGCGCCGCTGGTCGTATCCACCGTCGTCGACGAACTGCTGCCATTCGCCGTTGGTGACGGGCACCCGGCCGATGCGGAACGCGGGAACCACGACCGTGTGCGCGGGCCGCTCGTTGTCCAGGGAGAAGGGTTCTTCGGCCGGGTCGACACCGAGAACGAACTCACCGGCCGGCACCTCGACCCATGTGCCGGCCAGCCCGGGGCGGCCTGCGGGCAACGCGGCGCCACGGTCGAGCAGCGGGGCGCCCGAGCGCAGGTTCAGGGCCTGCAGCATGGTCTCGTCGTGCTGGTTCTCGTGGCTGGCCACCATCCCGAACGTGAACGCCTCGGGGTGGTCGTCGGGCAGCGCATCGAGAGCGTCGAGCACCTTGTTGCGCACCGTGGCGCAGTAGGCGCGCGCGTCGGCGGGCGGCAGTAGCGGCAGGTCCACCCTGCTGGCCCGCGAATGCACGAACGCGTCGTAGAGCTGATCGACCTGGCGGGTCAGCATGCCCGGACGATCGGGGTTGCCGCCCCGCAGCAACCACAGCTCCTCCTGCTGGCCGATGTGCGCGAGGTCCCAGACCAGGGGGCTCATCAGCGGGTCGTACTGCCGACGCACCTCCGCGTCGTCGAAGTCGACCAATCGCAGGGTGCGGTGCCGGGCGGTGGTCAGTTCCTCGGCCAGGAGCTCGCGGGTCGTCACAGTTCCCCTTCTGCCATCTCGGTGATCGCCGTGGCGATGCCGGAACTGACCACGCGGTCGGCGAAGTCGTCGGCGGCGCAGCGGCCTCGCTCGACCGAACGCACCAGTAGGTCCATCGATTCCGTCAGCTCCGATGGCGCCCGCTCGGCGGCAGCGGTCACACAGGTCAGCGCCGCCGCATGTAGGTGTCGGTCGGCCAGACCGATTCGCGCCGCGCGATCCCACGCCGTCGCGACTTCCTCGGTGGCTTCCGCGGCGATGTCGGCGGCGCCCTCATCGTCCAGCAGGGCCGTCAGTGTCCACGCCACCGCGGGCCACAATGCGTCCGGAACGCTGTCCAGATAGCGGATCTCCAGGAAGCCGCGCGGGCGCACCGGCGGGAACAGCGTGGTCAGGTGGTAGTCGAGGTCGGCCTTGGTGGGCCGCCGCCCGCCGAGCAGCACCCGCCCGTCGGCCCAGTCCGCGAACGGCACCCATTCCGTGACCGGCTCCGGGTCCGGACTGTTCACCAGCATCACCGGCGCACGCAGCGCATACCGCGCCCAATCGCTGGCCGGGTCGTCACCGCTGGCGCCGAGCACGGGCCCGCATCGAGCCGAATCGAGTTGCCCCCACACCCGCTGCCGGGAGGACTGCCAGCCGGTGAAGCCGCCGCCGAGCACCGGCGAGTTCGCCGCGACCGCGATCATCGTGGGGCCGAGAGCGTGCGCCAACCGGACCCGCTGCGCCCACTGCGACCGCGGTCCCGCCTCGAGGTTGACCTGGATCGACGCCGTGGACGTCATCATCGCCGCGCCGGCTTCACCGGTGCCGCTGGTCTCGAAGAAGCGTTCCATGGCCTGGTACCGGCCGCCCGGGTTGACCCGGCGCGGCGGGCGCAGCGGATCAGCGCCGAGGAGCACCAGTCCGAAGCCGGCCTCGCGGAAGACCGAGCGCAGCGCAACGCGATCGGCGCGCGTCGCCGCGATCGCGGCGACGGGATCGGCCGCAGGAGGACCCGACAGCTCGACCGCCCCTCCGGGCTCCACGGTGACCACGCTGCCGCCGGGGAGCGGCGGCAGCGTCGCGATGGTCGCGGTCAGCTCGTCCCAGCCGGGACGGCGCTGCGGATCGGCCAGGACGAAGCAGTGCGCCTCGACCTCCAGCCCGACCCCACCGACCGGCCCGTCGACCAGGCAGCTCGCCACGAGACGTTCGGCGGCGGCTTCGGCGCTGGTCAGGGTGTTGCCGGGGGAAACGTCGCACGGCATGGTGCGGGCCATATCAGCCCCCTCTTTCCATCGTTGACGATCTGCGTGACGAGTCTTCCCTTTTATCTTCCAGACCGCACCGACAATTCCCCCCTCGGCGGCATGACACACCTATGACGTGCCCATCCGGGCGTGCAGCGTTACTGGCCGAGGGTGTTCTGCATCGCGCCGGCGAGCACGTTGACCGCGGGTCCGCCGTTGCCCGATTGACACACCTTGGCCTGCAGCAGCACGTTCTCCCGCAGCCGGGTGGTGACGAAGCACCGCCGATCGGTACCGGCCTCCTGCTTGACCCAGTCGGCCTGGTCGGCGCCGGCAGGTCCGCCCGTGAAGCTCCACACCTGGGTGGCGCCGTTGTCGAGATGCATCGCTGTGGTCTGGCCGCTGCAGCCGACGGTCCGATCGACGGCGCGGTGGTACGCGCGGCCGGCGGCCTCGGGCGTGGCGAAGACGCCGACCGCCTGTTTGACGAAGTGCGTCATGTCGGATGGGGATTCCTGGGCCGTCGCGCCGTTGAACGCGGCGAGGTCGGGATCGAGATACACCTCGGGCAACCCGATGTCGGCCCAGTTGTTGCAGACCGGATTGTCGACCCAGTACGCCTGGAACGGCGCCGTGAACGTCGACTCGACGCCCAGGCGCGCGCCGACGATGTTGCCGACGGAACCCTTGTTGAGCACCGCGTAGTTCACCACTCCGGGCTCGGACGGCCGGGCAGCGGAGGGCGCGGCCGACGTGACGGTCAGAGCCAAACTGGCAGCGGCGATGCAGCCTGCAGCGACGGCTTTCACCTCACCGATCATGCCAGTCGGCGATCAACCTTCCGCGCCGCTCTCCTCCTCGCCTGCGGACGTGGACACCGCTTCACCGCACGGGTCGGCATGCCAGTCGCCGAAAGGGTCGGCGTAGCAGGACCATTCGTGCTCACGGCTCACCTCGTCATCGGTCAGCAGGGCGCCGTTCAGCGCTCGCGTGATGTCCCGGTCGCCGGCCCCGCAGGTCAGCACTGCCAGCGAGGTGTGCCGATCGCCGTGGCGCGGGTCCCACATCAGAGCCGCCATCGCACGGCGTTCCGGATTGACGTAGGCGGTCTCGCGAGAGGTCATCGCCGCCAACCATTTTCCCGCGTTCGTCACCAGCAGGCCGCCACCTGCAGACTCCAACCACATCACCCGGTCCGGCCGGTTGGCGACCCAGAGCCGCCCTCGGCTGCGCACCACGCCGTCGAGCAGCACGTCGAGCGCATCGTGCAGGCGGTCGGGGTGGAACGGGCGCCGAGCGGTGAACTCGACCAGCCCGACGCGACCGTCGGGGTCCAACGGCGGTTGACCGGCGAGCAGCGACGCATGCGGATCGTCGCCGCGGCCGCGTCGTGCATCCGATTCGAGGTGCGCGAGGGCGAGTTCGAGTCGGTCGGCGCCGACGGTGATGCGGGCGCGCGGGGCGAGCCTGCGAACGACGGCGAGTGTCTCGCGATCCGGGGCCGACAGAACGGCGACGTCGGCGAACTCGACCTGTCCGACCGCGACCTGCGCCACGGTCCGTCCGTCGGCCAACTCGTCCTCACCGAGCGCGTGGGGCAACCAGGTGTCCGTGTCGACGGCGGTGAGCACAGCAGCGACAGACAGCTCACTCGCGGCGGTCGAGTGCGCGATCGCGGCGCAGACGGGTGCGGGTTCCAGCGACGGAGCCAGACGCACGACGATGCGCTCGACACCGCCGCGGCGGTGCAGGTGGCACAGGTGGGCCAGCAGATCCTCGCGCACGGTGCAGGACAGGCAGCAGTTGGTCAGCTCGAGTACCGCGTCGGCTTTCACGGTGATGCCGCGCTGGATCGACGTGGTGGTGCGGTGCACCACGTGCCCGTCGAAGACGTGCTCCACCGCCAGCGTGCCCGGTCGCTCGAGCAGGACTCGAGTGATCTCGGCTGTGCCGGCGGCGCTGTTGTGGCCGGCCACGACGATGACGGGGGTGCGCATCGACTGACTCCTTATCGGGAATGATTTTCAATAAAGACGCGTTCACGCTACAGTCCACTCCGCATCTTGTCGAAAACGATTTCCATTAAGGAGGCGCCATGTCGGCTCACTGCCAGGTCACCGGACGCGCACCCAGCTTCGGCAACGCGGTGTCGCATTCGCACCGCCGCACTCGTCGGCGCTGGGACCCCAACATCCAACGCAAGACCTATCACCTGCCGTCAGAAGGTCGCCGAATCACGTTGCGCGTCAGCGCGAAAGGCATCAAGACCATCGACCGTGACGGCATCGAATCGGTGGTGGCCCGCCTCCGCCGGGAAGGGCAGAAAGTCTGATGGCACGTAGTACCGACATCCGTCCCGTGGTGAAGCTCCGCTCAACAGCGGGCACCGGCTACACCTACGTCACGCGCAAGAACAGGCGCAACGATCCCGACCGGATCGTCCTGCGCAAGTACGATCCCGTCGCGCGCCGGCACGTCGAATTCCGCGAAGAGCGCTGATGGCCAAGAAATCCAAGATCGTCGCCGACGCCCGGCGCCGCGAGATCGTCGCCCGGTACGCGGAGCGTCGCGCCGAACTCAAGGAGATCATCCGCATCGGTGGACCGCAGGAGCGTGCGGCGGCCCAGGCAGAACTGAATCGGCAACCGCGGGATGCGAGCCCGGTGCGGCTGCGCAACCGCGACGCGGTCGACGGCCGGCCCCGCGGCCATCTGCGCAAATTCGGGCTCTCGCGGGTCCGGATGCGCGAACTCGCCCATCGCGGTGAGCTGCCGGGTGTGCGGAAGTCGAGCTGGTGAAGCGGTCGAGGCGGGTACTCGAGCCCGCGAAGAAGCGCCGGAACCTGTTGTCCTCGTTGGGAATCGAGGCCGTCGACTACAAAGACACCGCGACGCTGCGGCAGTTCCTGTCCGAGCGCGGCAAGATCCGATCGCGGTCGGTCACCGGCGTCACGGTCCAGCAGCAGAGACAGGTCGCCACGGCGATCAAGAACGCTCGCGAGATGGCGCTGCTGCCCTACCCGGGCCAGCGCTGACGCCGAGTGCACGGTTTCTGACGCGCCGTCTCGAGGTTCTCGTCAGAAACCGTGCACTCGCGACGCGTCACGCGCCCCGCACGCCCTCCTCGACCTTCTTGCCGAGATCGGGATCGACGTTGCGCCAGTACTCGAACACCCGGGACAGCACCGGCTCCTTCACACCGTCGGAGACATGCCCGACGATGTTCTGCACCAAGCGATCTCGCGCCTCGTCGTCGAGAACCTCGCGCACGAGAGTGCCGGCCTGGCCCCAGTCGTCGTCCTCGGCGCGCAACGCATACGCCGCCCGCACCATGTCGCCGTCGGACGCCCAGTGCACCTCGGACGCCCGCCGCGGGTCGGCTTCGGGCCCGCCCATCGAATTGGGCGCGTACACGGGATCGGTGACGTTGCGGATGCGCATCGGCCCGTCCTTGGAGTAGGCCCGCACCTCCACTTTCGGCTCGTTCACGGGGATCTGCTTGTAGTTGACACCGAGGCGGTGCCGATGAGCGTCGGCGTAGGAGAAGCCGCGCGCCAGCAGCATCTTGTCGGGTGAGAGCCCGGTGCCCGGCACGACGTTGTTCGGCTCGAACGCGGCCTGCTCCATCTGAGCGTGGTAGTCGACGACGTTGCGGTTGAGCGTCATCTTTCCGACCTGCTGCAGCGGATAGTCGCTGTGCGGCCACACCTTGGTCAGGTCGAAGGGGTTGTAGCGGTACGTCTTCGCGTCCTCGAACGGCATGACCTGCACGTGCAGCGTCCACGTCGGGAAGTTGCCGTCCTCGATCGCGGTGAACAGGTCCCGCTGGTGATAGTCGGCATCCTCGCCGGCCAGCCGGTCGGCGTCCTCCTGGGTGAGGTAGTCGATGCCCTGGTCGGTCTTGAAGTGGTACTTCACCCAGAAGAGCTCGTCGTCGGCGTTGACCCAGCTGTAGGTGTGGCTCGAGTAGCCGTTCATGTGCCGCCACGTCTTCGGGATGCCGCGGTCACCCATCAACCACGTGACCTGGTGCGCCGACTCCGGCGACAGCGTCCAGAAGTCCCACTGCATGTGGTGGTCGCGCAGGTTCGACGCCTGCATCCGCTTCTGGCTGCGGATGAAGTTCTGGAACTTCATCGGATCACGCAGGAAGAACACCGGGGTGTTGTTGCCGACCATGTCGAAGTTGCCCTCGGACGTGTAGAACTTCAGCGAGAACCCGCGCGGATCACGCCAGGTGTCTGGGCTGCCACGCTCACCGGCCACCGTCGAGAACCGGGCCACCATCTCCGTCTTCACCCCCGGCTGCAGGAACGCGGCCTTGGTGAAAGCGCTGACATCATGGGTGACCTCGAACTCGCCGAAGGCACCGCCGCCCTTGGCGTGGGGCTGGCGCTCCGGGATGCGCTCCCGGTTGAAGTTGGCCATCTGCTCGAGCAGGTAGTGGTCCTGCAGCAGGATGGGCCCGTCCGGGCCGACGGTCAGCGAGTGCTCGAGGCTGGGGACCGGGGCACCACCGTCGGTGGTCGCGTACTTGTCAGACATCTACTCTCCTGAAGCTGCCGAGCGGCTGCCGGGCTGCGCCGCCGTCTTGGCGCCGCATACCCAGAAGCTGTAGAAACCATCCGTACTCAGGGCCGCGGCGGCGTCGGTGTATCGGGCTCCCCCGGCGCTCCGCCGGGTCGCGGGATCTCGATGATCTGTCCCGGGCCGAAGGGGCCGGAGAACGACGGACCGCGCTGGAAGCCTCCCGGCGGACCCATCGGGAACATCGACGCGCCGGGCCGCATCATCATCTCGTGGCCGCGGTCGTAGTCCCGGTGATTGCCGACGGCCTTACCGGTGAAGAAGCCGGCGCCGAAGATCACGACGACGATGAACAGCGAGCCGGCGACGATGCCGACCCATGCCGCGACTTTGGTGAGGCGGCTGGATCGCTCGACGTAGACGGTGTTCTGCGGCGTCGGGGCGGGCTCGGTGTAGGCGGGCGGCGGCGCGAAGACGGGCCCCGTGGCGGGCTCGTTCTGGTCGGGCGGGGGTGACGATGACTGCGGTGCCGACGGTGGCGGTGTCTCGCTCATGCGCACGATCCTGCTCCACAACGCACAATGCCGGTTAGGCGTTGCCTGTGAATTGCGTATGAGGTCGGGTTCGGTGAGCAACCGCCGGCCACGCGGGTCACGCGGCAGACAGCAGGTCCGCCAGTGCGTCGTCGACGGCCGCAGAGCCACCGCCGGCGGCCTGCCAGAGCAACGCGGCCAACCACGCGATCGCGACAGCACCGGCATCGGGCTGGCCGATCGCGCGTTCTCCGACGTAGGCGGCCCGACCCCGGCCGGCGACCATGTCCGCGGTCGACGCGGCCGCCTCGATTCCCGCCAGCACCGATGCCTCATCGAGCGCACTCACGCCCCGCGTGCGGGCGTCCTCGACGATGGCGGCCAGTGGATCGACCAATGTCCGGTCGCCGGGCTCGGCACCGCCTGCCCGCTGCACGGCTGTCAACGCATCGGCGAGTCCGGCGAGCACGGCGCCGCCGAGCTCCTCGGACCGAGAATCCTCGGCACGGGACGACACCCCGCCGAACACCAGCCCCAGCAGCGGTCCGCTCGACCCGCCGACGTCATCGAGGAACGCGTCGGCGAGATGTCCGAGATCGGCCACCACGTCGTCATCGACGTCCCCGCGCCGCACCGCGTGCCCGACGCCGACCGAGAGGTTGTCGCCGAAGTCGCCGTCGCCTGCTGCCTGATCCAGCGCGTTGAACCGATCCCGCAGTCGCTCGGTTCGGCTCGCCACATCCTGCAGCCACGGTGACGCTGCCTCGGATGCGTCGTCGTCCGAGGCGACGCCGCGCAGTGTCCGGATCCCCGGGAACGGCCGGGGTCGGGGCAGCCCGGGGGTTCCGTGATCGGCGTACCAGTGCGGCAGCCAGGCCGGGTCGGCGTCGACCACCGTCAAGCTCACGCCCCGCATGTCCAGGGCCGTGCAGTACGCACCCACGACCAGGCTGCGCACCGTCAGGTCGCGGTCGGTGAGGGCCCGGGCAGCGGCGTCGCCGACGTGCAGCAACTCGAGCTGCCCTGTTCCGCCGAGGCCGTTGACCAGCACCAGCACTCCGTCCGGTGCCGAAAGGTCGGCGGTCAGCGCGTCGACCATGGTGCCGACCAACCCGTCGAGGTCGGCGGCTTCGATGCTTTCGCGTGCGGGCTCCCCGTGGATGCCGACACCGAATTCGAGCGAGTCCGGCGACACCTCGAAGGCGCGGTCGCCGTCTCCCGGGCTGCGGTGGGCCTCCGCGGCGATCGCCACGGTGCGCGATCGCGCCACGATGTCCCGTCCCAGGGCAGCCAGGTCCGTCAGGGACATCCCGTCGTCGGCGGCGGCACCCAGCACCTTCTCGACGATGACCGTCGCCGCGGTGCCCCGCCTGCCCACCTTCCCGGCGTCACGCGAACCCCAGTCGTCGTCGACCAGCACTTGCTCGACCGGGATGCCGTCGGCCCGCAACCTCTCGGCGGCGATGTTGAAGTTCAGGACGTCGCCGGTGTAGTTCTTCACGATCTGCAGCACGCCGTCCGGTCGCGCGACCCGGCTGCACGCCGCGTAGATCTGCCGATTGTGCGGGGACGTGAAGATCTCACCCGGACAGGCTGCGTCCAGCCCGCCGCGGCCGACGAATCCGCCGTGCATCGGCTCGTGACCCGCGCCCCCGCCGCTCACCAGGGCCACTCTCCTCGCTTCGGCGGGCGAGTCGCTGTACAGGAACGGCGGGTCCTCGGAGAACCCGACACCGTCGCCGGCGACCATCGACAGGCCTGAGAGTCCCGCACTCGCTCGCCTGGACCTCTCCGCGATGAACAGAACGGACATCGGTCACTCCCTTCCCGCACGATCACATCCGCCATGAACATAATGTCCGGTCGCTCGGCAGTGCAAACCCGGCGGGGAGCGCGCCGTCAGGGCTTGACCGGATTCACCGCGAACTGGATGACGCGGTACGGGCTGCCGCCGCGCGGGGTGGTGTTCCACTGGCTGACGAAGACGCGCACCGCGTCGGGTGTCGACGCCGGTGAGAGGTATCCACCGTAGGGCTGGGCGAGTCTATTGTCTTGTGGCGCAGGGAGATCCTCGGCTTGCTCTGGCCATGGCGCAGCGACGACGACGGTGGTCACCGGCGCGGTCCCCAGCTGTGTCGGATTGTTCGCGACACGGATCTCCATGTTGCCGGTGCTGGCGTTGAAGTACGACAGCACGGTCTGCCCGTCGATCTGGCGCACGCTCATCTCGCCGACCCGGTCACCCCACAGCGGCGCGGGCGGTGTACCCCAGCCGGCCGGAGACCACGCCTGCCAGTGTGCACGATCGGTGAAGGTCTGCGGCGGCGTCCGATAGAGCGTCAACGGGCCGGTGCGGTCGAAGTTGTTGGCGACGATGTACACCCAGCCGCGCGGCGAGTCAGGAGTCGGGATCGGGTCGTAGTAGCCACTGATCTGGGACTGACCACCGCCGGCATAGGCGGCATCGCGTACCGAGCCGGCCACCGTCGCCCAGTTGCCCTGCCCTGCTTCGGCTTTCACCAAACGGGACGACTGCGGCCGCAGATCTTTCGTGGTGGTGACGAGCAGATAGTTCTCCCGGTTGATCTCGACGATGCCGGCGGGCAGCTGCGAGGAGCCCGGCGGTGTCGGGTCGGCGAGCAGCGGAGTGCCGATCCCGGTCACCCCGTCGTAGCGCACCCCGCCCGGGTCCTCGAGCGACCCGTCGACGACGTGCAACGCGATCGGCGAATACCAGCCGCCGAATCCGACGCCCTGGCCGGCGAAGCTGTCCCCGCACACCTGCAGGATGCCGGAGGGGAACTGCATGAACTCACACAGATCCGTCGCGCCGATACCGTAATCAGCTGTCGGCGTGCCGGTTCCGGCCACCGGGCCGACACGCAGCACCTGGCCGGGCTGCAGCGGGGGCAGATCGACCGGCGTGGCAGACGCGCCGGGAGCGAGGGCCAGGGCGAGCACCAGCGCCGAGATCGACGAAAAGGCGCCCGTCTCTCGCACTTACCCGCCCGAACGTCGGTTTCGGCGCACTAGAGCTGGGCGGCCAGCAACTCGGCGATCTGAATGGTGTTCAGCGCCGCACCTTTTCGTAGGTTGTCGCCGGAGACGAAGAGCGCGAGTCCGCGGCCGCCGGACACGCCGGGATCCTGCCGAATCCGGCCCACCAGAGAGTCGTCGACGCCCGCGGCGGCCAGCGGCGTCGGCACGTCGACCAGCGTCACACCGGGCGCCCCGGACAGGATCTCGGTGGCCTCGGCGGCCGAGAGCGGCTGCGCGAATTCGACGTTCAGCGACAGCGAGTGTCCGGTGTAGACCGGCACCCGCACGCAGGTGCCGGACACCGCGAGGTCGGGGATGCCGAGGATCTTGCGGCTCTCGTTGCGCAGCTTCTGGTCCTCGTCGGTCTCCCCGGATCCGTCGTCGACCAGCGAGCCTGCCAGCGGGACGACGTTGAACGCGATCGGCGCCACGTATTTGTTCGGCGCGGGGAAAGCCACGGCGCTGCCGTCGTGCACCAGCGCCTGGCTGTCGGCGACCACGGCGCTGGCCTGACCGAAGAGCTCGTCGACGCCGGCGAGTCCGCTGCCCGACACCGCCTGATAGGTCGAGGCGATCATGCGAACGAGGCCGGCCTTGTCGTGCAGCGGCTTGAGCACCGGCATCGCCGCCATCGTGGTGCAGTTCGGGTTGGCGATGATGCCTTTCGGCCGCACCCCTGCGTCGCGCGCGAAGTTGACCTCGGAGACCACCAGCGGGACGTCTGGGTCCTTGCGCCACGCCGAGGAGTTGTCGACCACGACCGCGCCTGCGGCGGCGAATCGCGGCGCCTGCACCCGCGACATCGTCGCGCCGGCGGAGAACAACGCGATGTCCAGACCCGACGGGTCCGCCGTCTCGGAGTCTTCGACCTCGATCTCCTGGCCACGGAACTCCAGCTTCTTGCCCGCCGAGCGGGCCGATGCGAAGAACCGGACCTCGGTGGCGGGAAAGTCACGTTCCGCCAACAGGGTTCGCATGACCTGGCCGACCTGACCGGTCGCTCCGACTACTCCAATGCGCACCATTATTTCCCCCGTCGCTTCGCTCGACCGGCCATTGCTAGCGCCCCGTTCCCGCGTACACGACCGCTTCCTCGTCGCCGCCGAGCCCGAACGCGTCGTGCAGCGCGGCGACCGCCCGGTCGAGCTCGGTGTCCTTGATCAGCACCGAGATCCGGATCTCCGACGTCGAGATCAGGTCGATGTTGATGCCGGCCTTGGCCAGCGCCTCGCAGAACGTCGCCGTCACGCCGGGATGGCTGCGCATCCCGGCACCGATCAGCGACACCTTGCCGATGTGGTCGTCGTAGAGCACTCGGGTGAAGCCGATCTCGTCCTGCAGGGACGTCAGCTTCTCGACCGCGCCCGGCCCGCTCTCCCGCGAGCACGTGAACGTGATGTCGGTCTTACCGTCCTCGACCTTGGAGATGTTCTGCAACACCATGTCGATGTTGACGTCGGTGTCGGCGATCGCGCGGAACACCTGGGCGGCGTAACCGGGGACGTCGGGTAGGCCGACGACGGTCACCTTCGCCTCGCCGCGGTCGTGGGCTACTCCGGTGAGGATGGCGTCTTCCATGGGGATGTCCTCGATCGATCCTTTGACGATGGTGCCCGGCCGGTCGGAGTACGACGAGCGGACGTGGATGGGCAGGTCGAAGCGGCGCGCGTACTCGACACAGCGCAGCATCAGCACCTTGGCGCCGGCGGCGGCCATCTCGAGCATCTCCTCGAAGGAGACGGTGTCCAGGCGGCGGGCGTTGGGCACGATGCGCGGGTCGGCGGTGAAGATGCCGTCGACGTCGGTGTAGATCTCGCAGACGTCGGCGTTGAGGGCGGCCGCCACGGCGACGGCGGTGGTGTCGGAGCCGCCCCGCCCCAGGGTGGTGACGTCCTTGGTGTCCTGACTCACGCCCTGGAAGCCGGCGACGAGCACGATCTGGCCCTCGTCGAGTGCCGAACGCAGCCGGGTGGGCGTGACGTCGATGATCTTGGCGTTGCCGTGGGTGCCGGTGGTCACCACGCCGGCCTGCGAGCCGGTGAACGAGCGGGCCTGCGCGCCGAGCGACTCGATCGCCATCGCGACGAGCGCATTGGAGATTCGCTCCCCGGCCGTCAGGAGCATGTCCAGCTCACGCGCAGGCGGTGCGGGACAGACCTGTTTGGCCAGGTCGAGCAGCTCATCGGTGGTGTCGCCCATCGCCGAGACGACGACGACGACGTCGTTGCCGGCCTTCTTGGTTTCGACGATGCGCTCGGCCACACGACGGATGCGCTCGGCGTCGGACACCGAGGATCCGCCGTACTTCTGTACGACGAGCGCCACTGGAGAGCCTTTCGGACGTGAGGGAACCCGAACAAGGATAAAGGCTGAGCGCACCTGATTTATTCGCCCCAGTAGCGTCGCCGGGGTGACAGGCACTGATCGGTCGGCCGACACCTCGGTCCCTCTGCACCCTCCGATAGCGGCCCGCTGGAGCCCGCGGGCCTTCGATGCCACCGCCGAACTCCCGAAGGACGACCTGACCGCCCTGCTCGAGGCGGCCCGCTGGGCCGCTACCTGGGGCCGTCGCCAGCCGGTGCGGTTCGTGGTCGGCGTCCGCGGCGACGACACCTTCGGCACTCTGGCGGGGCTGTTGAAGCGGGGCAACAGCTACGCCCACGCCGCGGGGGCGCTGCTGCTGCTGTGCGCCGATGAGGGCGAGGACGACACCACTGCGCGGTACAGCGCGGTCGACGCCGGTGCGGCGATGGCCACTCTCGCGATCGAGGCGGTGTCGCGGGGGCTGGTCACCCACCCGATGGCGGGTTTCGACACCCCCGGGGCGGTCACGGCGTTCGGCCTGCCCGCGAGCCTGCGACCGCTGATGGTCATCGCGGTCGGACGGCTCGGCGAACACGCCGACGTCGACCCGGAGATCGCCGAGCGCGACCAGATGCCTCGCAAGCGCAAGCCGCTGTCGGAGATCGTGCTCAACGCCCAGTCGGCCGGATTCTGACGAAAGAGTCGTTGGCTGCGCGATCCTGACCGCGCACTTCTACGCTGCGCCGGTGGGGGAAGCGGAGTGTTCACCGCGCCGCAAGGCGGTCATTCTGGCGGCGTGCTGCCTCGGCGTCCTGATCGCCGCGATGGACGGCACGATCGTCAACGTCGCGATACCGAGCATCCGCGACGACCTCGGAGCCTCCGCGGCATCGATGCAGTGGGTCGTCGCCGCCTATGCGTTGACCATGGCCACCGTGCTGCTGCTGTCCGGTGCGGCCGGTGACCGCTACGGGCGCAAGCGCGTCTTCCTGACAGGCCTGACGACGTTCGCGCTGGGATCGCTGATGTGCAGCCTCGCGGGTTCGGTCGGGGTGCTGGTCGGCTCGCGTGCGATACAGGCCGTGGGCGCATCGATGCTGAACACCATCGCGATGGCCATCGTCGTTCAGGTCTTCCCGGGGCGCGTCGAGCGCGCTCGCGCCATCGGGATCTGGGGTTCGGTGATCGGGCTGGGGCTGGCGCTCGGTCCGGTTCTGGGAGGAACTCTCACCGATCTGGTGAGCTGGCGCGCGGTGTTCTGGATCAACATCCCGATCTGTCTGGCGGCCATCGTGCTGACCATCGTGTTCGTCCCCGAATCCACGTCCCGGCGACCGACGGGATTCGACCCGGCCGGCCAACTGCTGGGCGCAGCAACGATATTCGGCGTGGTCTTCGTCCTCATCGAAGCCCCCGGCCGAGGCGCCACCAGCGGGGCCGTCGTCGGGGTCGCGACGATGGCGCTCGGCGCGGCCATCGCGTTCCTCACCGTGGAGGCACGCCACCGGACACCCTTCATCGATCTGCGCCTGTTCCGCCGACCGCTGTTCTGTTCGGCGATCGGCATCGCGGTCTGCTCGTTCGCGCTCTACGGCGGATTCCTGTTCGTGATGTCGCACTATCTGCAGGACGAACGGGGACTGTCGGCGATCCGGGCCGGCCTGTGCTTCCTGCCCATGGCCGCCGCCGCAGCCCTGTGCTCTCCCGTGGCCGGGCACCTCATCGGTCGGTGGGGAACGCGCACCCCGCTGCTGGTCTCCGGATTCGCGTTCACGGGTGCAGCAGCGTCACTGATGCTGCTGGAGTCCGACACTCCGATGTGGTCGCTGGGGCTGTCGTTCGCAGTCTTCGGCATCGGTTTCGGCATGGTCAACGCGCCCGTCACCGCGCTCGCGGTCACAGCGCTGCCCTCAGATCGCTCGGGCACGGCCGCGGCGCTGGCCACGACGAGCCGGCAGGTCGGCCTGGCCATCGGCGTGGCGCTCTGCGGCCCACTGGCCGGCGACGCCCTCACCCACACGGCGGAATTCGCGACGGCCACCCACCCTCTCTGGGCCGTCTTCGTGCTGCTGGGGCTGACGATCGTCGTCCTCACGTTGCTGTCGAGTCGAGCGGGCGTCGAGCGCGGGGGCGCGGAGCTTCCGGTGGCGACCACACGCTAGGCCGTCAGTTGTTACGTCGCCGAAACACAACGAGATGGTCCACGTAACAGAGACATCGGTAACTGTCGGTGAACGGCTCCGCGGCGGAGCCGGTAATCGCAGGAGAACTCAATGGATACAGGGACGACCGCGTTCATGCTGTGTTGCATCATCGGCCTCACGCTGATGATCCCCGGCCTCGCGTTGTTCTACGGCGGCATGGTGTCCGTCAAGAGCTCGACCAACATGATGATGATGACCTTCGGCGCGGTCGCGATCGTCGGTGTGCTGTGGGTGTTGTTCGGCTTCTCGATGGTGTTCGGCACTTCCTACGGTGGGTTCCTCGGCAACTTGACCGAATTCGCCGGGATGAAGGACCTTCTCGAGACGCAGACCACGATCTCGGGTCTACCGGTCAGCTTGTTCTCGATCTTCCAGGCGCTCTTCGCCGCGATCACCGTGGCGCTGATCTCCGGCGCGGTCGCCGACCGGATGAAGTTCGGTGCATGGATGGGCTTCGCGACGCTGTGGGCGGTGCTGGTGTACTTCCCGGTCGCCCATTGGGTTTTCGCCTTCGACGGCGTCGTCACTGAGGACTCGACCGGCGGCTGGATCGCCAACAAGCTGAAGGCCATCGACTTCGCCGGCGGCACCGCAGTGCACATCAATGCCGGCGCCGCTGCGCTCGCCGTCGCGATCGTGCTGGGCAAGTCGGCGAGCTGGGGTCAGCTGCGCAAGCCGCACAACGTGCCGCTGACGCTGCTGGGCGCCGGGCTGCTGTGGGCCGGCTGGTACGCCTTCAACGGCGGTTCCGCTCTGGCTGCGGGCAATTCGGCCGCTATCGTCATGGTCACCACGTTCGTCGCCACCTGCGCTGCGACGCTGGCGTGGATCGCCGTGGAGAAGATCAAGGACGGGCACGTGACCGGCGTCGGTGCGGCATCGGGCGCGATCACCGGCCTGGTCGCGATCACCCCGGCCTGTGGCGCGGTGACCCCGGTCGGCGCGATCATCCTCGGCGCGATCGCCGGCGCGGCGTGCGTGTACGCCGTGGGCCTCAAGGAGCGCTTCGGTTACGACGATTCGCTCGACGTCGTCGGAGTCCACCTCGTCGGTGGTGTCATCGGCACCCTGCTGATCGGTTTCCTGGCCAGCGACTCGATGCCCAACGCCACCAACGGCCTGTTCTACGGCGGCGGGTTCGACCAGCTGTGGCGGCAGGCTGTGGCAGCGGGCGCGGTCATGGTGTACTCGTTCGTCGTCGCCGGCATCATCGCCTACGCACTGAAGAAGACTGTGGGCATTCGCATTTCGCCCGACGACGAGGAGAAGGGCATCGACGCGGCGTTCCACCGCGAGGCGTCCTACGAGCTCGCCTCCGTCTAACGCATCACTCGACCGGCCGGTGCGGACAGCTGTCCGCACCGGCCGTTCGACGTGCGGGGGGTTTCCGCTAGTGATACATTGATTCCTAACAAGAGACCAAGGTGGACGACATGACCCAGGACCTCGCGGTCGCGGCTGAGAAGGCCGGCACGAAATTCATCCTCGCGCTGTTCGTCGATCTCCGCGGAAAGCCGTGCGCCAAGCTGGTTCCCGTGGAGGCGATCGACCTCCTGGCCACCGAGGGCGTCGGCTTCGCCGGCTACGCGGTGGGGGCCATGGGCCAGGAGCCCAAGGATCCGGATCTGATGGCGCTGCCCGATCCGGCCTCCTTCACCCCGGTTCCCTTCCTCAAGGAAGGCCTGGCGATCGTGCACTGCGACCCGCACGTCGAGGGCACCCCCTGGCCCTTCGCGCCGCGCGTGATCCTCAAGAATCTCGTACAGCGTTGTGGTGACGCCGGTTTCGAGCCGTGGGTGGGAGCCGAGGTCGAGTACTTCCTGCTGCGCCGCACCGACGACGGTGGCCTCGCGGTCGCCGATGCCGCCGACACGGCATCCCAGCCCTGTTACGACGCACGCGGCGTGACCCGCATGTACGACCATCTGACCGCCGTGTCGGCCGCGATGAACGGTCTCGGCTGGTCCAACTACGCCAACGATCACGAGGACGGCAACGGCCAGTTCGAGCAGAACTTCACGTTCGCCGATGCCCTGACCACCGCCGATCGCGTCGTGACGCTGCGGTACCTGCTGTCGATGATCGCTGCGGATCGGGGCATGATCGCGACGTTCATGCCGAAGCCGTTCTCCGACAAGACCGGCAGCGGCCTGCACCTGCACCTGTCGCTGACCAGCGCCGGCAACGCGGTGTTCCCGGCCCAGGGTGACGACGGTCGCGGCCTCGGATTGTCCGACACCGCCTACGGTTTCATCGGTGGCATCCTCGACCACGCCTGCGCACTGCAAGCGGTGATCGCGCCGACGGTCAACTCCTACAAGCGGACCGGTGCGGTCTCCACACGGTCAGGTGCCTCGTGGGCGCCGCGGCTGCCCACCTACGGCGGCAATGACCGCACCCACTACATCCGGGTGCCCGACGCCCAGCGCGTCGAACTGCGCGGCGGTGACGGTTCGGCCAACCCGTATCTCGCGATCGCCGCTGCGCTGGGCGCAGGCATCGACGGCATCAAGCGCAGCACGGATCCCGGTCCGGTGGGGTCAGGCATCAGCACTCGCCCCCTGCCTCCCACGCTGCTGCACGCCGTCGACGAACTCGAGAACGACGCTGTCGTCACCGGGGTCCTCGACGCCGCGGGCGACGGGGTCGCCGCGTACTTCGCCGGCATCAAGCGCGAGGAATTCTTCAGCTACCACAGCTCTGTCAGCCCGTGGGAGATCGACCAGTACCTGACCGCTTTCTGACACCACTGGAGGACGCCATGTGTGGCATCGTCGGGTTGCATCTGCGCACACCCGAGCTCTATCCGCTCCTGGGCACCCTGCTCAGCAGCATGCTCTGCGAAATGGGCGACCGGGGAAGCGATTCCGCCGGTGTGGCCGTCTACGGCGATCCCACATGGTCCCCGCCGGGCCAGGGCTGCGTGTCGGTGGCCGATCTCGGCACCGGCCGCACCGAGGACGTCGAGCTGGTCCGGCGCACCGTCGCGGTCGCCCTCGACGAGGACCTCGACGCCGTCGAGGTGGTGGCGGTCGGTGACAGTCACCTGCTGTCCTGCGACACCTCGTCAGAGGCTCTGCTGGCGGCGGTCAGAGCGTGCTACCCCCACGCCATCGTCGCCGGCTTCGGTTCCGACATGGCGGTCCTCAAAGGTGTCGGGCATCCTCGAGTGCTGACCGAGGGATGGGGACTCTCCGGCGCCCAGGGCTGGCAGGGCGTCGGCCACACCCGGATGGCAACCGAGTCCGCGGTCACCCCGTCGGGCTGCCACCCCTACGCCGTCGGACCGGGCCAGTGCATGGTCCACAACGGATCGTTCGCCAACCACGCCACCATCCGCCGCGAGCTGCGGGCTCGCGGTGTCGTGTTCGACAGCGAGAACGACACCGAAGTCGGCGCGCGTTTCATCGCGGCGCAGTTGTCGGAGGGTCGCGACGTCGAGAGCGCCCTCAAGGAGCTCTGCGCGACCTTCGACGGCTTCTACACGCTGCTGGTGTCCAACCGCGATTCGTTCGCCGTGGTCCGCGACGCCATCGCATGCAAACCCGCGGTGATCGCCGAAACCCCCGACTGGGTGGCGATGGCCAGTGAATACCGCGCACTGTCAGGCCTTCCCGGTGTCGAGAACGCACGTATCTGGGAACCCGAACCGGAGGTCGTTTACGCATGGAGCAGATAGCAACGAGATTCGACCTCCAGACCACCCCGCTGCGCGAGGTGAACGCCGCGCTACACGCCCCGAACCTGCAGGGCGAGTTCGTCATCGACCATCCCGCCGGCGCCCACAACGTCGCCGTCGGCCTCGACGCGCCGGTCAGCGTGAGCGTCAACGGCCACGTCGGGTACTACGCCGCGGGCATGAACCAGCAGGCCGATGTCGTGATCAACGGCAATGCGGGCACCGGTGTCGCGGAGAACATGATGAGCGGCTCGGTGTGGGTGAAGGGAAGCGCCTCGCAATCGGCGGGTGCGACGGCGCACGGCGGCCTGCTGGTGATCGAGGGCGACGCCGCGGCGCGGTGCGGTATCTCGATGAAGGGTGTGGACATCGTCGTGGGCGGCAACGTCGGACACATGAGCGCGTTCATGGCTCAGGCCGGCCGGCTCGTGGTGCGCGGCGACGCCGGTGAGGCACTCGGCGACTCGCTCTACGAGGCGCGCATCTACGTGCGTGGCGAGGTGGCCTCCCTCGGCGCCGACTGCGTGGCCAAGCCGATGCGCGCCGAACACCACGAGGAGCTCGAACAACTGCTCAAGGCAGCGGGTTTCGAGGACGACGACACCGCCACCTACACCCGCTACGGATCCGCGCGATCGCTGTATCACTTCCACGTCGACAACTCTGCGAGCTACTGATGACCGACACCGACGACCGTGCGCGCCTCGGCCTGCGCGAGTCCGCCACCTTCGACCGCGCCACGATCGCCGCGATCCAGCGCGCCGCCGACACCGGCGTCTACGACATCCGCGGGTGGGGGGCTAAACGCCGGCTCCCCCACTTCGACGATCTACTGTTCCTCGGCGCATCGATGTCGCGGTATCCGCTCGAGGGCTACCGCGAACGCTGCGCCACCGACGTGGTGCTGGGCGATCGACACGCCAAACACCCTCTGCACCTAGCCATTCCGGTCACCATCGCCGGTATGAGCTTCGGCGCCCTGTCCGGGCCCGCCAAGGAGGCGCTGGGCCGCGGCGCCAGCGAGGTCGGCACGTCGACCACCACCGGCGACGGCGGCATGACGCCCGAGGAGCGGGGCCAGAGCAAGCATCTGGTGTACCAGTACCTGCCGTCGCGGTACGGCATGAACCCCGACGACCTTCGCAAGGCGGATGCGATCGAGGTGGTCCTCGGTCAGGGCGCCAAGCCTGGTGGCGGCGGAATGCTGCTGGGCCAGAAGATCTCCGAACGGGTCGCCTCGATGCGCACTCTGCCGCAGGGCATCGATCAGCGCTCGGCGTGCCGCCATCCCGACTGGACCGGGCCCGACGATCTGACCATCAAGATCAACGAGCTGCGGGAGATCACCGACTGGGAGAAGCCGATCTACGTCAAGGTCGGCGCCACCCGCACCTACTACGACGTCAAGCTCGCGGTGCATGCCGGCGCCGATGTCGTCGTCGTCGACGGCATGCAGGGCGGCACCGCCGCCACCCAGGAAGTGTTCATCGAACACGTCGGCATCCCGACACTTGCGGCGATCCCGGAGGCGGTGCGGGCGCTGCAGGAACTCGGGGTGCACAGACAAGTGCAACTCATCGTATCGGGCGGTATTCGCAACGGTGCCGACGTCGCCAAGGCCCTGGCCTTGGGCGCCGACGCCGTCGCGATCGGCACCGCAGCACTGATCGCGCTGGGCGACAACCATCCCCGGTATGCCGCCGACTACGAAAAGCTGGGCAGCGCAGCGGGTTTCTACGACGACTACCAGGACGGCAACGATCCGGCGGGAATAAGCACCCAGGATCCCGAGCTCGCCGCCCGCCTGGACCCGGTGGCCGCCGGCCGACGGCTGGCCAACTACCTGCGGGTGCTGACCATGGAGGCGCAGACGATCGCCCGCGCCTGCGGCAAGTCCCACGTCTGCCACCTCGAGCCCGACGATCTGGTCGCGGTCAGCATCGAAGCCGCCGCGATGGCGAAGGTTCCGCTGGCCGGCACGTCGTGGATACCGGGCCTGTGAACACGGCCGACGTCGTCATCGTCGGCGGCGGGCTGGAGGGCTGCGCGGCCGCGTGGGCGTTGGCCCAGCGCGGCGTGACGGACGTCGTCGTCGTCGAACGCGGCACCGTCGGCTCCGGTATGACGGGGAAATCCAGCGGTATCGTGCGCTGCCACTACGGCGTCAGCTCGCTGGCGGCGATGGCCGCCGATGGACTCGAGGTGTTCGAGCAGGCCGCCGAGATCTTCGGCGGCGACATCGGATTCCGCCAGACCGGCTACGTCGTCGGCGTCGGCGAACCCAACGTCGACGCCCTGCGCAAGAGCCTCGCCGCGCAGCGCGCTGTCGGCGTGGACACCGAGGAGATCGACCGTGCCGAGGTCGCCGAGATGTGGCCGTTCGCCGATCTGGAGCCCTTTGCAGCCTTCGGCTACGAGGCGCGGGGCGGATACGGTGACGCCTACCAAACCGCTCAGGCGTTCGCCACGACGGCCCGCGCGGCCGGTGTGCGCATCCGGCAGGGTTGCGCGGCAACAGAATTGATCATCGACGGCGACCGCGTGACCGGGGTGGCGCTGAGCGACGGCAGCACCGTCGCCGCAGACACCGTCGTCGTCGCGACCGGGGTGTGGACGCAGCCGTTCCTGGCACCCTACGGCGTCGACGTACCGATCCGCGTCGTCCGCGAACAGATCGTGCTGATCGACCCGGGTGTCGACCTCGGCCCGGTGCCGGTGTTCTCCGACCTCGTGTCGCTGCAGTACGTGCGCCCCGAGGTCGGCGGGGAGATCCTCTTCGGCAACAGCGATCTCAGCGATGCGCAGACCGCCGACCCGGACGGCTATCTGAACCGGGCGACCGAAGAGTTCGTCGACGTCACCGTCGACAAGGTCGGCACCCGCTTCCCCGGCTTCCCCGACGCCGTCATCACCAGCAGCTACGCGGGGTGCTACGACGTGACACCGGACTGGAACCCGGTCATCTCTCGGACCGGGGTCGACGGCCTGCTCGTCGCCGCGGGCTTCTCCGGGCACGGGTTCAAGATCGCGCCGGCCGTGGGCAGGCTCGTCGCCGATCTGGTGATCGACGGCCACAGCCGCGACCCGCGTATCCCGGCGTCGGATTTCCGGCTGGCCCGCTTCGCCGAAGCGGACCTGCTCACGACGCCGTACCCCTACGTCGGCGCCGGGCAGATGCGCTAGACAGGTGAGCTGTGACCTCAGCTGACGATCACGCAGCACTGCTGCGCAACAAGTCCGGCACCGCGCGGGACCGCGACCCGCAGGAGCCGGTCGACGAACTGGAGATCGAGACCGCGATCGGACGCAACGTGCGGCTGCTGCGGCTCCAGCAGGGGCTCACCGTCGCCGACACCGCCGCCCGGGTCGGCATCTCGAAGGCCATGATGAGCAAGATCGAGAACGCGCAGACCTCCTGCAGCCTGTCCACGCTGGCGCTGCTGGCCAAGGGCTTCGACGTGCCGGTGACGAGCCTGTTCCGCGGCGCGGATGTCGAGCGCCCCGCGGCGTTCGTGCGGGCCGGGACCGGGGCGCGGATCGTGCGGGAGGGCACCCGCGAAGGCCATGACTACGAGCTGCTCGGCTCACTGCGCGGCGAGCACAAGCGACTGGAGTGTCTGCAGGTCACGCTGTCGGAGAAGAGCCGAACGTATCCGCTGTTCCAGCACCCGGGCACCGAGTTCATCTACATGCAGGAAGGGGTGATGGACTACAGCCACAGCCGGTCGGTCTACCGGCTGCACCCCGGCGACTCGCTGCAGTTCGACGGCGAGGGCGCCCACGGCCCCGTCGACCTCGTGGAGCTGCCAATCCGGTTCCTGTCGGTGATCGCGTTCCCCGACTCCCACGTCTGAGCGCCCCGAGTGTGCGTCCTCATCCGCCCCTCGCGGCGTGTTGCGGATGACACCGCACAACCGCGGACCCGTTTTGCCCGACGCGCCCGCCGGAGTACAGTCGACCGCGTGCAGCGGGTGCTCCTTCTCGGACGCCGCGACGGGGTCTGATCCAGACTGGCCTCCCGTCGCGGGTATTCGCGATGCGCCGGTCTGAGATTCCTCGATAAAACCCGGAGCCCACATCATGACCGAGAACTTCACCCCCGACGCCTTTCATTCGGTACGCACCATCACCACGCCCGCCGGCCCCCGCCGCGACGGCCAGCCATCCTGGAACACCCAGCGCGCCTCCGCGATGCCCGTGAGCCGGTATCGCAGCTTCGCCGCCGAGGTGGAACCCGTCACGCTGCCCGACCGCACATGGCCCGACAAAGTCACCGACGTTGCGCCGCTGTGGTGCGCGGTGGACCTGCGCGACGGCAACCAGGCGCTGATCGACCCCATGAGCCCCGCCCGCAAGCGCCGGATGTTCGACCTGCTGGTCCGGATGGGCTACAAGGAGATCGAGGTCGGCTTCCCGTCGGCCAGCCAGACCGACTTCGACTTCGTCCGCGAGATCATCGAGCAGGGCGCGATTCCCGACGATGTCACGATCCAGGTGCTGACACAGTGCCGCCCCGAACTGATCGAGAAGACGTTCAAGGCCTGTGAGGGCGCCCCCCGCGCGATCGTTCACTTCTACAACTCGACGTCGATCCTGCAGCGCCGCGTCGTGTTCCGCGCCGACCGCGACGCCGTCAAGAAGATCGCCACCGACGGCGCACGGATGTGCGTCGAAGAGGCCAAGAAATACCCGGGCACCCAGTGGCGCTTCGAGTACTCGCCGGAGTCCTACACCGGCACCGAACTGGACTACGCCGTCGAGGTCTGCAACGCCGTGGCCGAGATCGTGGCGCCGACGCCCGAGGTGCCGCTGATCGTGAACCTGCCTGCGACGGTGGAGATGGCGACACCCAACGTGTACGCCGACTCGATCGAGTGGATGAATCGCCACCTGACCCCGCGGGACAGCATCATCTTGAGCCTGCACCCGCACAACGACCGCGGAACCGCCGTCGCCGCAGCCGAATTGGGCTATCAGGCCGGTGCGGACCGCATCGAGGGCTGCCTGTTCGGCAACGGCGAGCGCACCGGGAACGTGTGCCTGGTGACGCTGGGGCTGAACATGTTCTCCCGCGGCGTCGATCCGCAGATCGACTTCTCGAACATCGACGAGATCCGCCGCACCGTCGAGTACTGCAATCAGCTGCCCGTTCACGAACGGCATCCCTACGGCGGCGATCTGGTGTACACCGCGTTCTCCGGAAGCCACCAGGACGCGATCAACAAGGGCCTGGACGCGATGAAAGTATCGGCCGACGAACAGGATTCGGATATCGACGACATCCTGTGGCAGGTGCCCTACCTGCCGATCGACCCGAAGGACGTCGGCCGCACCTACGAGGCTGTGATCCGGGTGAACTCACAGTCCGGCAAGGGTGGCGTGGCCTACATCATGAAGGCAGACCACGGATTGGCGCTGCCGCGGCGCCTGCAGATCGAGTTCTCCGCGGCCATCCAGGCCATCACGGACGGTGAGGGCGGCGAGGTGTCGCCCAAGGAGATGTGGGACGCATTCCACGAGGAGTACCTGGCACCGATCACTCCGCTGGAGCGCATGCGGCAACGTGTCGACGCTGCCGAGGTGGACGGCGGGACCGACACCATCACCGCGGTGGTCAAGGTCGACGGTGCCGAGCGTGAGATCGTCGGCGCCGGCAACGGCCCGCTGGCTGCGTTCGTCGACGCGCTGGGCGCGATCGGCTACGACGTCAACGTGCTGGACTACTCCGAGCACGCGATGTCCTCGGGCGAGGAGGCCCAGGCCGCGGCCTACGTGGAGGCCTCGATCGACGGCAAGACCGTGTGGGGTGTCGGGATCGCGACCTCGATCACGACGGCGTCGCTGCGCGCGGTGGTGTCGGCGGTGAACCGGGCCGCTCGCCGCTGAGCGTAACCAGCTGATCCTTTGAGCGAAAAGAAAAAGTGATCGAGAAATGACTTGTGCTGATTGCGGTTTCGCGCCCCCTTGGGTCGGGAAGCCATCACCGCATGAAGCTCAAGTTCACGACTGGTTCTGTTCTCACCCTCGCGGCCGCGGCGATGATTTCGTTTGCTCCCGCCGCGGTCGCGCAGCCGGAGTGCGCGACGCCGCACGGTGCTGCTGACGGCACTCCGTGTACGAACGTGACTCCCGGTGGCGGGACGACGGGGGCGGGGTC
>NZ_QJUA01000032.1 GCF_003254575.1 Mycobacterium kyogaense
GATCTGCACACCACTGCTGATTGCCAGCGTCCCACCCGGCACCGGATAGCCGCCTCCCGCAGCGACCACACCACCCCCGCCACGTACGCCGCCCATCCGTCAACGTCGCCGGGCACCGTGTCGAGACCAATCCGCACCACGTCTTTCGACAGCTCTGTGCTCACCACCAGCTCGCCGCTCTCGGCCGGCTCGAACTCCACCACCGTGCGCCCCGGCAGCGCGATCGGTAGCGCGAATCCCACGTTGTAGTCGGTGTGTTCGCCGATCAAGTTGATCCGGCCCGGCGCCGAGAAGCGAATGCTCACAGGCTGCGCAGCCTTTCCGCCAGCGTCTCGGGCACCACGTCGTTGATGAATGCGTCCATCACCGACTCCGACGACGCCAGGTACTTGAGCTTGTCCGCGCTGCGGCGCGTCGAGATGATCTCGACGTGGAAGCAGCCCTCGCCCTCCGGGTACTGGTGCAGCCCCGCCATGTACGGCAGCGGCGCGTCGTACATGCGGTCCAACCGCTGCAGCACGTCCTGGTACATGGCGCTGAAGGCGTCCAGCTCGGCGCCGGAGAGGTCGAGCAGCGAGTGCACGAACCGGTTGGGATAGATGTGCACCTCCACCGGCCAGCGGGCCGCGAACGGCACGAACGCCGTGAACGCCCAGTCACGCGACACAATGCGACGACCGTCCGCGACCTCCCGCGCCACCAGATCGCCAAAAAGATTGCTGCCGTGTTGTTCCCGGTACAAAGATGCATGCCGCAGCATCTGCTCCGTTCGCGGCGTCAGGAACGGGTAGCCGTAGATCTGCCCGTGCGGGTGGGTCAGCGTCACGCCGATTTCCTCACCGCGGTTCTCGAAGCAGAACACCTGCGCGATTTCCGGGCGGCCAAGCAGGTCAGCGGTGCGGTGCCGCCATGCCTCGACCACAAGCCGGGCCTGCGTTGGAGCAAGAGAGGCGAACGAGCTGTCGTGGTCGCTGGAGAAGCAGATCACCTCGCAGCGGCCGCTACCGGGCACCGGATCGAACTCCGAAGAAGCAGAAAGGCCGCCGCCCGACCCCGAGAGAGAAGCGAACCGGTTCTCGAAGACGACGACGTCATAGTCCTGGGCCGGGATCTCACTGGTGAGTCCGGTCGGCCCCGGGCAGAGCGGGCACTCCCCGCGGGGCGGGAGGTAGGTGCGGTCCTGGCGGGCCGGGGCGATGATCACCCACTGCCCGGTCGTCTGGTCGAACCGCAACTCCGACAGCGACTCTGAGCGGGGCGGAAGTGGCCGGAGGTCGGGTACCGGTGCTGGCGCCCGGCCGGGCAGGTTGAAGAACAGCAGATCGCGTCCGTCGGCGAGGGTCCACGCCGTCACTGAGTCGGTGAGCGACGGATTCTCAACCACGGTTGACGCAACTCCTCTGCCCGGCGCATCGCCTCAGCGTCCAGGATCTGATGGTAACGCGCGACGAGTTGCTCCCGGGTCAGCCCGAACTCGGGCAGCACCTCATCGGCGGGCGGGCCGCCGTACGGCGCCCAGCTCCGCATGAACGTGACGATGTCGTGTTCGTAACGATCCGCGACTCCGGGCATGTCAGGCCCCGCCCTTCTTCTTGTTGTAGATGTCGAAGCCGACCGCAGCCAGCAGCACCAGACCCTTGATCACCTGCTGCACGTCGCTGCCGATACCGATCAGCGACATACCGTTGTTGAGCACGCCGAGCACGAATCCACCGATGATCGCGCCGAACACCGTGCCGACACCGCCGCTGGCCGAGGCACCGCCGATGAACGCCGCGGCGATCGCCTCCAGCTCCATGCCAATACCTGCCTGTGGCGTCGCGGAATTCAGGCGGGCGGCGAACAGCAACCCGGCCAGTGCGGAGAGCAACCCCATGTTGACGAAGACCAGGAACGTCACCCGCTTGGTCTTGACGCCCGACAGCCGTGCCGCGGCCTCGTTACCGCCGACGGCGTACACCTGCCGGCCGACGACCGTGCCGCGCATGATGAACGCGTAGACCACGAAGGCCAGGGCCAGGATGATGCCGACCACCGGGACACCGCGGTAGCTGGCCAGCAGCAGCGTGAACGCCGCCAGCGCCGCGACGATGGCCGCGCACTTCGCGACGAACCAGCCCAGCGGCAGCACGCTGAACCCGTACTGACTCTGGGCGCGTCGCTGCCGCACCTGTTGCCACACCGCGGCCAGCATCACGAACACGCCGAGAATCACGGTGGGCCAGTGGTAGACGGCGTTCGCGCCGAGCTCGGGTAGGAACCCGCTGCTGACCTGACCGAAGGTGCGTGGGAACGGCGCGATCGACTGCCCTTCGAGCAGATACTGTGTGGCACCGCGGAACACGAGCATCCCGGCCAGCGTCACGATGAACGACGGGATGCCCACATAGGCGATCCAAAAGCCCTGCCAGGCACCGATCAACGCACCCAACAGCAGACACAGTGCGACCGCGACAGGCCAGGGCATGTCGTTGCGGATCATCAACACCGCCGACATCGCCCCGATGAACCCGGCGATCGAGCCCACCGACAGGTCGATGTGACCGGAGATGATCACGATGACCATCCCGATCGCGAGGATCAGGATGTAGCCGTTCTGCTGGACGATGTTGGTGACGTTGAGGGGCTTGAGCAGGATGCCGCCCGTCCACACCTGGAACAGGATGACGATCAGGGCGAGCGCGACGACCATGCCGTACTGGCGGAAGTTGCCCTGCAGCAATGCCTTCAACCGGGACACGGTCGAGTCCGCGGGCGGCGGCGCCGGAGCGCTCGGCGGCGTCGACACCGTCGGGGTGGTGGTCATCTATCCTCGTCCCTTCATCATGTAGCGCATCAGCGTCTCCTGCGACGCGTCGGCCCGGGCCACCTCACCGGTGAGCCGGCCCTCGTTGAGTGTGTAGATGCGGTCGCACAGGCCGATCAGCTCCGGCAGTTCCGAGGAGATGACGATCACCGCTTTCCCCTGTGCCGCCAGTGAATTGATGATCGTGTAGATCTCGTACTTGGCGCCGACGTCGATGCCGCGGGTGGGTTCGTCGAGAATGAGCACGTCGGGGTCGGCGAACACCCACTTGCTGAGCACCACCTTCTGCTGGTTGCCGCCCGACAGGTTCCCGGTGACCGCCTTGACCGACGGCGCCTTGATCCGCATGTCCTTGCGGAAGCGCTCGGCGACCTTGGTCTCCTCGTGCTCATTGATGACGGACTGCCGGCTCACCTTCGGCAGTGACGCCAGCGTGATGCTGCGCGCGATGTCGTCCATCAGGTTCAGGCCGAAGTGCTTGCGGTCCTCGGTGGCGTAGGCGATGCCGTGGCTGATGGCTTCGGGCACCGTGCGGGTGCGAATCTGTTTGCCGTCCTTGAACACCGAGCCGCCGGCCTTCTTGCCGTAGCTGCGGCCGAACACGCTCATCGCGAGCTCGGTGCGGCCGGCGCCCATCAGGCCGGCCAGCCCCACCACCTCGCCGCGACGGACGTTCAGCGAGACCCCGTCGACGACCTTGCGCTGCTGATCGAGTGGGTGATAGACGGTCCAGTCCTCGATCGCGAACGTGACGTCGCCGATCTCATGCGCGGTGCGCTCGGGGAACCGGTCCACCAGCGGCCGACCCACCATGCCGCGAATGATGTGCTCCTCGGTGAGATCCGGCCCCACGTCGAGCGTCTCGATCGTGCGGCCGTCCCGTAGCACTGTGATGCGGTCGGCGACGCGCGTCACCTCGTTCAGCTTGTGCGAGATGATGATGCACGTGAGCCCCTGGCGGCGTAGCTCCAGGATCAGGTCGAGCAGGTTGCGGCTGTCCTCGTCGTTCAGCGCCGCGGTCGGCTCGTCCAGGATCAGCAGCTTCACCTTCTTCGACAGCGCCTTGGCGATCTCGACGAGCTGCTGCTTGCCGACCCCGATGTCGGAGATCCGGGTGCCCGGGCTCTCCCTCAGCCCGACCCGGTCGAGGAGCTGCTGGGCGTGGGTGGTGGTCTCGTGCCAGCTGATCACCCCCGCCGAGGCGTGCTCGTTGCCCAGGAAGATGTTCTCCGCGATCGAGAGCACCGGCACCAGCGCGAGTTCCTGGTGGATGATGCCGATGCCGCGCCGCTCGCTGGACCGGATGTCCTTGAAATCGCCCGGGGCACCGTCGAAGACGATCTCCCCGTCGTAGGAGCCGTGCGGGTAGATCCCGCTGAGCACCTTCATCAGCGTCGACTTGCCCGCGCCGTTCTCTCCGCAGATCGCGTGGATCTCGCCGTGGCGCACCGTGAGGTTCACGTCACTCAGCGCGGTCACCGCGCCGAAGCGCTTGGTGATTCCCCGCATCTCGAGCAGTGCGGTGCCCTCGCTGCCCATCAGGTCAGCTGCGCCGAGGTGTAGTAGCCAGAGTCGACGAGCACCTTCTGGTAGTTGGACTTGTCCACACTGACGGGCTGCAGCAGGAACGACGGCACGACCTTCACCCCGTTGTCGTAGGTGGTGGTGTCGTTGACCTCCGGCTTACCGCCGGTGAGTAGCGAATCAGCCATCTGCACAGCTGCTTTTGCGAGCTCGCGGGTGTCCTTGAACACCGTCTGCGTCTGCTCCCCGGCAATGATCGACTTGACCGACGCGAGTTCGGCGTCCTGTCCGGTGACGATCGGCAGCGGGTTGGCCGGAGTGCCGTAGCCGGCGCTCTTAAGCGCCGAGATGATGCCGAGTGACATTCCGTCATAGGGCGAGAGCACCGCGTCCACCCGGCCGCTGGTGTAGGACCGGCTCAGCAGGTTGTCCATCCGCGACTGCGCGAGCCCACCGTCCCAGCGCAGCGTCGCCACCTGGTCGAAGGACGTCTGCCCGCTCTTCACCACCAGCTTGCCGCTGTCGAGGTAGGGCTGCAGCACGCTCATCGCACCCTTGAAGAAGAACGTCGCGTTGTTGTCATCGGGCGAGCCGGCGAACAGCTCGATGTTGAACGGGCCCTTGCCCTGCGCCACACCCAGCTTGTCAACGATGTACTGCGCCTGCAGCACACCGACTTTGAAGTTGTCGAACGTCGCGTAGTAATCGACGTTGGCCGAGCCGCGGATCAACCGGTCGTAGCTGACCACAGGAATCTTCGCGTCGGCGGCGCGCTGCAGGATGTCGGTCAGCGACGACCCGTCGATCGGCGCGATCACGAGCACCTTCACGCCCTTGGTGATCATGTTCTCGATCTGCGAAACCTGGTTCTGCACGACGTCGTCGCCGTACTGCAGGTCGGTCTCGTAGCCGAGTGACTGGAACTGCTTGGCCATGTTGTCGCCGTCGGCGACCCACCGCTCCGACGACTTGGTCGGCATCGCGATGCCGATCGTTCCGCTGCGGTCACCGCCGCCCCCACCGCCGGTGGCCGCGGGCTCGGTCGAGCGGCCGCAGGCGGCGAGCGACGCGGTCAGCGCCAGCGCCGCCGCGATGCGCAGAAAGCTTTTTCGCATGGATTCCTCCGGTTGGTCCGGCGCTCATCGCGGGTCCGGCACGCGGACCGCCGTCACGATGTGAGCGCTAACATCGAGCATCTTGTGACGCCGGTCACGGCCCTGTCAAGGGTTCGTGTCGACGAAATGTGAGCGCTAACAAATCGTTGACAGCATTCGAATGTGAGCGTTAACATCGCCGCAGTGTAACGCCGGTCACAGCTTCACCGACGTCGCCGATCCCCGCCACTCACGGACGTGACCTGGTCCGATGGCATCTGTGAAGGAGTCCTCGTGAAGAAAATCCTCTCTGCGATGCTCGCCGTCGCAATGGCAGGTGTGCTGTCGGCCTGCGGCAGTGGACCGGCGCCCGGCAACGCCCCCGGAGGCGGCGGCGGGGCCGGCGGCCAGATCACCATGGGCTTCTCCCAGGTGGGCGCGGAAAGCGGGTGGCGGACCGCGAACACGACCTCGATCCAGGATGCGGCCAAGGCCGCCGACATCAACCTGAAGTTCTCCGACGCCAACGGCAAGCAGGAGAACCAGATCTCCGCCATCCGGTCGTTCATCCAGCAGCGCGTCAACGTGATCGCGTTCAGCCCGGTGGTCCGCACCGGCTGGGACGCGGTGCTGCTGGAAGCCAAGAACGCCAACATCCCGGTGATCCTCACCGACCGCGCCGTCGACACCCAGGAGAAGGACGTCTACAAGACGTTCCTCGGTGCCGACTTCGTGCAGGAAGGTCAGTGGGCGGGCGAATGGGTGGTCAAGGAGTTCGCCAACGCGACCGGCCCGGTGAACATCGTCCAGCTCGAAGGGACCACCGGATCGGACCCCGCGCTGGAACGCAGCACCGGCTTCAGCAAGGCCATCGCCGCCAACCCCAACCTGAGCGTGATCGCCTCGCAGACCGGTGATTTCACCCGCTCGGGCGGCAAGCAGGTGATGGAGGCGTTCCTCAAGGCCAACCCGAAGATCGACCTCGTGTTCGCGCAGAACGACGACATGGCCCTCGGCGCGATCGAGGCTATCGAGGCGGCGGGCAAGAAGCCCGGGCAGGACATCAAGATCGTCGCGATCGACGCCACCCACGACGGCATGCAGGCACTCGCCGACGGGAAGATGAACTTCATCGTCGAGTGCAACCCGCTGCTCGGGCCGCAACTGATGGACCTGGCGAAGAAAGTCTTTGCGGGCGAACCGGTTCCGGCCCGTGTGGTGACCCCTGACCAGACCTTCGACCAGCAGCAGGCCAAGACGGTCCTGCCCGAGCGCAAGTACTGACCACGCACGTGCCTTCCGTGATGACCACAGCGACCGCCGACCCGGTCGTGCACATGCGGGACGTCTCGATCGACTTCCCCGGCGTCAAGGCCCTCGACGGCGTCGAGTTCCGCCTCCTGCCCGGCGAGATCCACGCGCTGATGGGCGAAAACGGCGCCGGGAAGTCGACCCTGATCAAGGCGCTCACCGGGGTCTACGACATCGACGCGGGCTCGATCACCGTCGGCGGTGTCGAACAGCGGTTCAGCGGTCCGCGACAGGCGCAGGACGCCGGCATCAGCACCGTGTACCAGGAGGTCAACCTCTGCCCGAATCTGACGGTGGCAGAGAACATCCTGCTGGGGCGCGAACCGCGCCGCTGGGGCCGTATCGACACCCGGGCCATGAACCGCCGGGCCGCAGAGGTGCTCGCCGACCTCGACCTGGCCATCGATCCGCGGTCCACACTGAGCGCGCACCCGATCGCGCTGCAGCAGCTCGTCGCGATCGCCCGCGCGACGGCGGTGTCGGCGCGGGTACTGATCCTCGACGAACCGACCTCCAGCCTCGACGCCGACGAGGTGTCCGAGCTGTTCCGGGTGATGCGGCGGCTGCGCGACGCCGGCACCGCAATCCTGTTCGTCTCGCACTTCCTCGACCAGGTCTATGCGATCTCCGACCGGATGACGGTGCTGCGCAACGGCCGCCGCGTCGGCGAGTACGAGACCGCCACGCTGGACCGGCTCTCGCTGATCTCGGCGATGCTCGGCCACGAACTCGCCGTGCTCGACGAGATCGCCGACGCCGCCGGCGCCGCCCCCAGCAAGGACGTGGTGCTCAGCGCCCGCGACCTCGGCCGGACCCCGGCACTGCACCCGGTGGATCTCGACATCCACCGCGGCGAAATCGTCGGCCTCGCAGGCCTGCTGGGTTCGGGCCGAACAGAATTGGCGCGCCTGCTGTTCGGCGCCGACCGCGCCACCAGCGGGCAGATCACCATCGACGGCGACGCTGCCGCGATCCGCTCACCGCGCGCCGCGATCGCGCACCGGATCGCGTTCTCCTCCGAGGACCGCAAGCGCGAGGGCATCATCGGCGACCTCTCGATCCGCGCCAACCTCGTGCTCGCGCTGCAGGCCCGCCGCGGGTTCGCCCGCCCGCTGTCCCGCGCCGCCACCGACGCTCTCGTCGACCGCTACATGGAGACGCTCGACGTCCGGCCCCGCAACCCATGGCTGCCCGTCAAGAACCTCAGCGGCGGCAACCAGCAGAAGGTGTTGCTGGCGCGGTGGCTGATCACCGAACCGCAGCTGTTCATCCTCGACGAACCCACCCGCGGTATCGACGTCGGCGCCAAAGCCCAGATCCAGAAGCTGATCGCCGACCTCGCCCACGACGGCATGGGCGTCGTGTTCATCTCCGCCGAACTCGACGAGGTCGCCCGCATCAGCGACCGCATCGCGGTGCTGCGGGAGGGCCGCTGCGTCGCGCAGGTCGGAAACGACTGCACCGCGCGCGAATTGACCGCACTGATCGCCGGGGACGGTGCCGCGTGATCAAGAAGCTGACCGCCTCCCCGCTGCTGTGGCCCGCGCTGGCGCTCGTCGCTCTGCTCATCGTCAACGTGATCCTGACACCGAGCTTCCTGAGCATCCGCGTGCAGGACGGCCACCTGTTCGGCAGCCTCATCGACATCCTGCGCAACGGCGCCCCCACCATGCTGGTCGCGCTCGGCATGACGCTGGTGATCGCCTCCCGCGGTATCGACCTGTCCGTCGGTGCCGTTGTCGCCGTCAGCGGCGCGCTGGCCTGCGCGCACATCGCCGCCTCCGGCGATCCGGGCAGCCCCGCCACCGTGCTGACCGCCATGGGCATCGCGCTCGGCGTCGCCGTGCTGCTGGGGCTGTGGAACGGCGCCCTGGTGTCGGTGTTCGGGGTGCAACCGATCATCGCGACGCTGGTGCTGATGACCGCCGGCCGAGGCATCGCGCTGTCGATCACCGACGGTCAGATCGTCACCACCGCGAGCGCACCGTTCAAGGTACTGGGCGCCGGGTTCGCGTTGGGACTGCCGGTCGCGATCCTGGTCAGCCTCGGCGTGTTCGCCCTCGTCGGCCTGCTGACCCGCCGCACGGCGCTGGGCATGCTGCTCGAGTCGGTCGGCATCAACCCCGAGGCCAGCAGGCTCGCCGGGGTGCGGCATCGCTCGATCGTGTTCGCGGTCTACGTGTTCAGCGCGCTGTGCGCCGGAGTCGCGGGATTGATGATCGCGTCGAACATCTCCGCCGCCGACGCCAACAACGCCGGGCTGTGGATCGAGATGGACGCCATCCTGGCCGTCGTCATCGGCGGCACCTCGCTGTTGGGTGGCCGGTTCAGCCTGACCGGCACGATTCTGGGCGCGTTGATCATCCAGACGCTGACCACCACCGTGTACACCGCCGGCATCACGCCGGAGACCACGCTGGTGTTCAAGGCGCTGGTGGTCATCGCGGTGTGCCTGCTGCAGGCACCGAAGTTCCGCGCGCTGCTGCGACGGAAACGCACCGGCCGACCCGTGACGGTCGCGCCCGTCAGCGTCCGCAGCGCCGCACCGGTGGTGACACGATGACCGTCACCGCCACCCGGCCCGGTGCACTCGCCGGCCTGGCCCGCTACGCCCGCGGCCGCTACCTCTCGCCGCTGGCTTCGCTCGCTCTGTTCGTCGTGATGTTCGTCGCCGTCGTCACCCGCTTCGACTTCGCCAGCCCCGCCCAGGTGTTTCTGAACCTGTTGGTGGACAACAGCTATCTGATCGTGCTTGCGGTCGGCATGACGTTCGTGCTGCTGACCGGCGGCATCGACCTGAGCGTCGGGTCGGTCGTGGCGCTGTCCACCGTGATCGTGGCGACGACGCTGCGGGCCGGGTGGCCCACCCCGCTGGCGCTGGCCGCCGTGCTGATCGTCGGCCCGCTGCTCGGGCTCGTGATGGGTCTGGTGATCGAGTACTTCGACGTCCAGCCGTTCATCGTCACGCTCGCCGGCATGTTCGCAGCGCGCGGCCTCTGCTACGTGATCAGCGTCGACACGCTGCCGATCGACGATCCGGTGATGCGGGCCGTCGGCTTGAACTACGTCTACCTCTACGAGGACAAGTTCATCCGGTGGACGGTCGTGATCGCGCTCGCTGTCGTCGTGGCCGCGGTCTACGCGCTGCACCAGACGCGGTTCGGCCGGACGGTGTACGCCGTCGGCGGGAATCGGCAGTCCGCACAGCTGATGGGACTCAATGCCTCTCGCGCCCGCGTCGGGGTGTACGCGATCAGCGGCTTCTGCGCGGCGCTGGCCGGACTGCTGCTCGCGATGCAGAAGCTGTCGGGCTACAGCCTCAACGGCATCGGGCTCGAACTCGACGCGATCGCAGCCGCCGTCATCGGCGGGGTGCTGCTCGCCGGCGGTGTCGGCTTCGTGCTCGGCTCGCTGATCGGGGTGCTGGTGCTCGGCACCATCGGCACGTTCGTCACCGCCGCCAACCTCGACTCGTACTGGACCCGCATCATGACGGGGGTTCTGCTGCTGATATTCGTCCTGGTTCAACGACTAGTGGTGAGGAAACCCGGATGAGCACCCAGCCCACTCCCCCGACGGCTGCCAAGCCGGTGATGGCCGACGTCGCGCGCCTGGCCGGCGTCAGCCACCAGACCGTGTCCCGGGTGATCAACGGAGCGGCGAGCATCCGCCCCGCCACCAAGGCCCGCGTCGAGCAGGCCATCGAGGAGCTCGGCTACCGGCCCAACACCGCAGCCCGCGCCCTGGTGACCCGCCGCTCGGGCATCATCGGGATCGTCGGCACCAACAGCGCCCTCTACGGCCCGTCGAGCATCCAGCGCTCCGTGCAGGAGGCCGCCCGCGCGGCCGGCTACTTCTCCAGCCTGGTGCCGCTCGCCGAGGTCACCCTCGAGGCGCTGCGCGATGCGCTCGACCACCTCACCCGGCAGTCGGTCGAGGCGATCGTGATGATCGCCGCTCAGGAGGACGCGCTGGAGATCGTGCACTCCGCCCACGCCGACCTCCCCCTGGTGGTGGTCGAGGGCGATCTGTCGGGTCGGGGTCTCAGCGTCGGCGTCGACCAGATCGGCGGGGCCCGGCAGGCCACTGCACACTTGATCGACCTCGGTCACACCGCGATCGAACACGTTGCCGGGCCGCTGAATTGGACCGAGGCCAAAGGCCGGCAGACCGGCTACGAGGAGGCCATGCGCGATGCCGGCCTGACCCCCCGCGATCCGTGGGAGGGCGACTGGACGCCGGGCCGTGGTTACGAGATCGGCCGCGAACTCGCCCGCAAGGACGATGTCAGTGCGGTGTTCGTCGCCAATGACCAGATGGCGATCGGCGTGCTGCACGCACTCGCCGAGGCCGGCCTCGCCGTACCCGACGACATCAGCGTCGTCGGATTCGACGACATCCCCGAGGCCGGCTTCCTGATCCCGGCGCTCACCACCATCCGGCAGGACTTCCAGGCGATCGGCCGCCGCGCCATCGACCTGGTGATGGCCACCCTCGAAGGGTCGAGCGCCAACGTCCCGCTCCTTCCTCCTGAACTGATCGTCCGCGCCAGCACCGCACCGCCGAAGGAGTCTTCGTGAGCAGTGAGAAGTACACGGTAGGAGTCGATTTCGGCACCCTGTCCGGACGTGCGCTGGTGGTGCGGGTCAGCGACGGCCACGAGATGGGCAGCGCCGAACACGTGTACCGCCACGCGGTGGTGACCGACACGCTGCCCGGCGGCACCGACCGGCTGCCTCCGCAGTGGGCACTGCAGGTGCCCAGCGACTACGTCGACGTGCTGCGCACCGCGGTCCCGCAGGCCGTCGCCGCCGCCGGGATCGATCCGGCCGACGTCATCGGGATCGGCACCGACTTCACCGCCTGCACGATGGTGCCGGTACGCAGCGACGGTACCCCGCTGTGCGAGCTCGCCGACTTCGCCGACCGCCCGCACGCCTACGCCAAGCTGTGGCGCCACCACTCCCCGCAGCCGCAGGCCGACCGCATCAATACCGTTGCGGCACAGCGCGAAGAGTCCTGGCTCCCGCGCTACGGCGGACTGATCTCCAGCGAGTGGGAGTTCGCCAAGGCTCTCGAGATCCTCGACGAGGACCCCCAGGTGTACGCGGCGATGGATCACTTCGTCGAGGCCGCCGACTGGATCGTCTGGCAGCTCTGCGGCACCTACGTCCGTAACGCGTGCACCGCCGGGTACAAGGGCATCCGGCAGGACGGCCACTACCCGTCACGGGACTTCCTCGCCGCGGTCCGGCCGGAATTCGCCGACTTCGTCACCGACAAGCTCGACCACCGCATCGGCCGGCTCGGCGACAGCGCCGGATTGCTGACCGCCCAAGCTGCCGCGTGGACCGGCCTGCCGCAGGGCATTCCGGTCGCGGTCGGCAACGTCGACGCCCACGTCACCGTCGCCGCCGCCGACGCGCTCGACCCGGGCTCGCTGGTCGCCATCATGGGCACCTCGACCTGTCACGTGATGAACTCCGACGTGCTGCGCGAGGTCCCCGGCATGTGCGGGGTGGTACTCGACGGAATCAGCTCCGGCAGTTGGGGATACGAAGCCGGACAATCCGGGGTGGGCGATATCTTCGGCTGGTTCGTCGCCAACTGCGTGCCCGAGAGCTACCAGACCGAGGCCCGGCGCCGTGGACTGTCCCTGCACGCGTATCTGTCCGAGCTGGCCGGCCAGCAGCGCGTCGGCGAGCACGGCCTGATCGCGCTGGACTGGCACAGCGGAAACCGGTCCGTTCTCGTCGATCACGAGCTGTCAGGCGTCATGGTCGGGCAGACACTCGCCACCACGTGCGTCGACATGTACCGGGCCCTGTTGGAGGCCACCGCGTTCGGGACCCGGATGATCGTCGAGACGTTCGTGCGCAGCGGCGTGCCGGTCAACGAACTCGTCGTGGCCGGTGGCCTGCTGAAGAACAGCCTGCTGATGCAGATCTACGCCGACGCCGTCGGGCTGCCGCTGTCGGTGGTGCCGTCGCCGCAGGCGCCCGCGCTCGGCTCGGCCATCCACGCCGCCACTGCGGCCGGCGCGTTCCCCGACGTGCCGACCGCCGCCCGGCAGATGGGCCGCCGCATCCGCGACGCCTACACCCCGATCCCCGCCAATGTCGCTGCCTACGAACAGCTCTACCGCGAGTACGTCGCGGCCTACGAGTGGTTCGGCCGCGGCAACGGCATGATGCGGCGGCTTCGCCGCATCGGCACCCCCGAACCCGTAGGAGTTCTGTCGTGAGAATCACCTCCGACATCGATGCGGCCATCGCCGATCTGCGCCGCCAGGTGTGCGATCTGCACCGCCACCTGACCCAGTACGAACTGGTGATTTGGACCGCGGGCAACGTGTCGGCCCGAGTCCCCGGCCGCGACCTGATGATCATCAAACCCTCCGGTGCGGACTACGACTCGATGGCCCCGGCGGACATGGTGGTCTGCGATCTGTACGGCAACCTCGTCGACGGTGAGCTGTCCCCGTCGTCGGACACCGCCGCCCACGCCTACGTGTACCGGCACATGCCCCACGTCGGCGGGGTCGTGCACACCCACTCCACCTACGCCACCGCGTGGGCCGCGCGAGGTGAACCGATCCCGTGCGTGCTGACGATGATCGCCGACGAGTTCGGCGGCGAGATCCCGGTCGGCCCGTTCGCGCTCATCGGCGACGACTCGATCGGCCGCGGCATCGTCGAAACACTGCAGCACAGTCGATCTCGCGCGGTGCTGATGCGCAATCACGGCCCGTTCACCATCGGGCGCACGGCCCGCGAGGCCGTCAAGGCCGCCGTGATGGTCGAGGATGTCGCCCGCACCGTGCACATCAGCCTCCAACTCGGCGTGCCGCCGGAGATCGACGCCGAGGACGTCACCGCCCTGTTCGAGCGCTACCAGAACGTGTACGGCCAGCCCGGCCACACCACGAACCCCGAGGAGACCCTGCGATGATCGCGTCCCGACTCGTCACCAGCCAGGTGTGGCTGGTGACGGGCAGCCAGTCGATGTACGGGCAGGCCATCCTCGACCAGGTCGCCGAGCAGTCCCGCCAGATCGCCGAACAGCTCGACGCCGGACCCGAGATCCCGGTCGAGGTGCGGTGGCTGCCCGTCGTCACCGACACCGAGCAGATCGCCCGGGTGCTGGCCGAGGCCAACGCCTCTCCCGATTGCATCGGGGTGATCGCGTGGATGCACACGTTCTCGCCGGCGAAGATGTGGATCCGCGGGCTCAAGGCCCTGACCAAACCGCTGCTGCACCTGCACACCCAGTTCGGTGTCGAATTGCCCTGGGAGTCCATCGACATGGACTTCATGAACCTGAACCAGGCCGCCCACGGCGACCGCGAGTTCGGCTACATCCAGACCCGCATGTCGCACCCGCGCAAGACCGTCGCCGGCCACGTCAGCGACCCACGCACCCGCCACCGCGTCGGCTCCTGGATGCGCGCAGCCCTCGGACACGCCGAACTCTCGACGTTGAAGGTGGCCCGGTTCGGCGACAACATGCGCGGCGTCGCCGTCACCGAAGGCGACAAGGTCGAGGCCGAGGCACACTTCGGCGTCTCGGTGGACACCTACGGCGTCAACGACCTGGTCCGAGTCGTCAACAACATCAACGCCTCCGACGTCGACAAGCTGGTCCGTGAGTACGCCCACACCTACCGGGTGGCGCCCGAACTGCTACCCGGCGGAGACCGGCACACGTCACTGCGGGTCGGCGCGCAGATCGAACTCGGCTTGCGGAAGTTTCTGCAGCAGGGCGGCTTCCACGCCTTTACCACCAACTTCGAGGACCTGGGCGGGCTGCGTCAGCTCCCCGGTCTTGCGGTGCAACGCCTGATGGCCGACGGCTACGGCTTCGGTGGCGAGGGCGACTGGAAGACCGCGACCATGCTGCGCACCATCAAGGTGATGGGCGAAGGTCTGCCGGGCGGCACCTCGTTCATGGAGGACTACACCTACGACCTGACACCGGGCCGCGAACGGATCCTCGGCGCACACATGCTCGAAGTCTGTCCGAGCATCGCCGCCGACGTGCCGACGCTGGAGGTGCATCCCCTCTCGATCGGCGACCGGGACGACCCGGTGCGGCTGCGCTTCACCGCCGCCCCGGCCGACGCCGTGATCGTCGGCATCTGCGACATGGGCGATCGGTTCCGATTGGTGGCCAACGAGGTCCGCGTGGTCGAGCCAGCAGTGGAGCTGCCGCGACTGCCCGTCGCGTGCGCGGTGTGGGAGCCGCTGCCCTCGTGGTCCACCTCGGCCGAGGCGTGGCTGATGGCCGGTGCACCCCACCACACCGTGCTGACCACCGCGGTGGACACCGAGACCGTCGAGGACTTCGCCGACATGACGGGCACCGAGCTGATGGTCATCGACGCCGCCACCACGATCCGGGACTTCCAGAACGCACTCAAGTGGAACCAGGTGTATCACCATGTCGCCGGCGGACTCTGACGCGGTGGTGCGCTGATGCTCGCCGCGCGCCTGCACGGCGTCGGTGATCTGCGCGTCTACCGCGAACTCGATCCCGACGAACCGCCACCCGGCTGGTCACTGCTCGCCGTCACCTCGGTCGGCATCTGCGGCTCGGACCTGCACTGGTTCACCGACGGCGGCATCGGAGAGAACCGGATCGAGCGTCCCGTCGTACCCGGCCACGAATTCGCCGCCGTCGCGCTCACCGGGCCGCTCGCCGGCCGCCGGGTGGCCGTGGACCCCGCGATCCCGTGCCAGAACTGCGAGATGTGCCGCGCCGGCTTCCACAACCTCTGCCCCACTGTGGAATTCGCCGGGCACGGCACGCTCGACGGCGCTCTGCGGGAACACCTGGTGTGGCCGGATCACCTGCTGCATCCGCTGCCCGACGACCTCAGCGACGACGCCGGCGCACTGCTCGAACCGCTCGGCGTCGCTGTTCACGCCGTCGGAGTCGGCCACGTCCGGCCCGGGATGGACGTCCTCGTCGTCGGGGGCGGGCCGATCGGCGTGCTCACCGCGCAGGTCGTGCGGCGGACCGGGGCCCGGCGAGTGTTCCTCGTCGAACCGCTCGCCCATCGGCGCGCCACCGCGCTGCGGGTCGGCGTCGACGCCGCCTTCACACCCGAGGCGGCGGCCGACGAGATCCTCGACGCGACCGATGGCCGCGGCGTCGACGCGGTGATCGAGATGGCCGGCACCGACGCGGCGATCGCCACCGCCGTGGCCGCCTCCCGGCCGGGAGCCCGAATCGCGCTCGGCGGCATTCCGTCGGAGGATTCGTCGTCGTTCCCGGCAGCCGCCGCCCGGCGCAAAGGTCTGACCTTCGCGATGGTGCGGCGGATGAATGACACCTACCCGCAGGCCATCGAATTGGCCACCAGTGGAATCGATCTCGATGCGATCGTCAGCCAGCGGCGGCCCCTTGCCGAGGCCGCCGAGGCCTTCACCTCAGCGGCGCAGCGCTGCGGCGACAAGGTCGTCGTCACCGTGTCCGGCTGAGCCACTCACCCCGCATTGGCGGACATCGCCCACCGGATGCCGCCGACGAGCACGTGCCCGGCTGAACGCACGACGGTCGCCTCGGCGGGCGGGAAGTACGGCAGCCACAGCGGTCCCCGCGCCCACCGCGGCAACATCGACACCGCCGCGGCGGCGAGCGCGGCATACGGTGCGCGCGCCAGGATCGGCAGCGGCGGGGTCAGCAGCAGGAACCGGGCCGCATCGCGAGCGGCGGCCGTACCGGCCAGCTCCGGTCGGTAGTCGGAGAGCCTTTGCGCCACTTCAGCTTCCGTGCGGGGCGGGTCTATCACCCCCAACTTCGCGGCGACCTCCGCGGTGTCGGCCACGTATCCGTCGCGGCCCGCCTGATCGAGAGGTGCCGACCCGTAGAGCTGATGTGCGCGTAGGAAGCTGTCGACCTCGGCGATGTGCACCCACTCCAGCAGGTGCGGATCCGTCGCCTCGTAGGACCGGCCGTCGGGTGCGACCCCGCGCACCCGACGGTGAATGCCGCGCACCTTGTCGACGGCGCGCTGCGCATCGTCGGCCGGACCGAACGTCGTCACCGCGAGGAACGTGCTCGTCCGCGCCAGCCGGCCCCACGGGTCACCCCGGTAGTCCGAGTGCTCGGCGACACCGGCCATCGCCAGCGGGTGCAGCGACTGCAGCAGCAGCGCCCGCAACCCGCCGACGAACATCGACGCGTCGGCGTGCACCTGCCGGATCGGCCGGTCCTCGGCGAACCAGCGCGGGCCGGGCGTCTCGTGGATGCGGGCGCGATTCTCGGGTCCGTCCGGACCGGCCACCATCCCGAACAGCGCGCTGCCCATCCGCGTACGGACGGCCCCCAGGTCGTACAAAGCCATACCCCAGGCTACGGGGTCTTGGCTGCTCCCAATTCTGCATAGACCGCAGCCTCGAACCCGAGGATGGTCTCGACCATCGCCTCGTCGAAGAACGGCAGCACCTGCGTCGCGATGACCGCGGCGATGCCTGCCGTGCGGTCGATCCAATAGAAGCTGTTGAACAGGCCCGACCAGTCCGCAGAGCCCGCGCTGCGCATGCCCGGCAGGTCGACCTGATAGAGGTGGAACCCGAGCCCCCAGCCCTGCGGAACGTCCAGCAGCGCGACAGTGTTACTGAGCTCCGGCACGGTCGAGATCGACTCCTTCGGCAGCGGCGCCCCGTCGAGGTGATCGCGCAGCGCAAGCTCGACGGTCTCCTCGGCGAGGATGCGTGTGCCGTCGAGTTCACCGCCGTTGAGCCAGGCCCGCACGAACCGCCCGTAGTCGGCGATCGTCCCGTAGGACCCGTGCCCGGCGGCGTCCCACTCCGGCGCGGCGGGCAGGTCGAGGTCGGTCGCGACCAGGCTGCCGTCCGGTGTGCGGAAGCGGATCGGCAGCAGCCGCGCACGCTGCTCGTCGGTCGGGTCGAACGTCGTCTGCGTCATCCCGAGCGGGCCGTACACGTGCTCGGCGAGGTAGTCGCTCAGCGACTGACCGCTGACGGCCTCGATCACCAGTCCGAGCCAGTCGGTGTTGACGCCGTACTCCCAGGCGGTGCCGGGATCGTTGACCAGCGGTGCGCTGAGGCTGCGCTTGACGCCGTCGAGTGCGTTGGGGAAGTTCAGCTCCGTGCAGTAGGTGAAGAGCTTCTCGTTGGTGAAGTGGTAGCCGCAGCCGGCCGTGTGGGTCATCAGCTGCTTGATGGTCGGTTGTGTCTTCGGTGCCCGCAGGATCGGCTCCGTGCCGTCGAAACCGTCGAGCACCTGAAGCTCGCCGAACTCGGGCAGGATCGACGCGACCGTCGCATCCAGGGCCAGCCGCCCCTGCTCGACGAGCTGCAGCGCCCCGGTGGTGGCGACGGCCTTGGTCATCGACGCGTTGCGGAACATCGTGTCCGGCTTCGCATCTCCGGCGGCGTGTTCGTAGAGCACACCGTCGCGGCCCACCACCGTGGCAGCGACGCCGTGCAGCCTGCCGCTTCCCGTGACACCATCCAGAATCTCGTCGATCCGCTCGAATCCCATGGCCGCCATCATGGCACGGCCGCTACACCGCGCGGGCGAGGTTCCGATCCGGTACCCGCGCCAGACCGAGGTGACCCCGCAGCGTGGCGGACGTGTACTCGCGCCGGAACAGGCCCCGGTCCCGCAGGATCGGCACGACGTGATCGACGAACAACTCCAGGCCCGATGGGAACACGTCCGGCATCAGGTTGAAGCCGTCGACCGCGCCCGCGACGAACCACTCCTCGATCGCGTCCGCGATCTGTTCCGGCCCACCGACGACGAGACGGTGCCAGGTGATCACCCGGTCCAGCAGCTCACGCACCGTCAGCGATTCCCGCCGCGCCAGGTTGACCACGATGTCTCGGGCGCCCTGCGATCCCGAATCGGTCACGGCACCATCGAGCAGCCACTGTGGCAGCGGCCGATCCCAATGCAGTTCCGCCGGGTCGACCGACAACTGGCCCGCGAGGTGGGCCAGCCGTCGCTCACCCGCGAGCTCGTTGAGCTCGTCGTTGCGCCGCCGCGCTTCCGCCTCGGTGCTGCCCAGCACGAACGACAACCCCGGCATGATCCGCACGGCATCGCGTGGTCGACCGTATGCGGCTGTCCGCGAACGGATCTCGTCGGCGTTGCGCAGCGCGTCGGGCAGCGACGCCTGCGCGGCGAACACCCCGTCGGCATAGCGGGCCGCCAGGTCAAGCCCGCCCGGTGAGCCGCCAGCCTGGAAGAGCACCGGATGCCCCTGCGGGGACCGGGGCAACGTCAGCGGCCCGTCGACGGAGAAGAACTCACCGCGGTGGTCGATGGTGTGGATGGCGCCGGGCCGGCTGAACGCACCCGTCTTCTTGTCGGCCAGCACGGCGTCGTCGTCCCACGAATCCCACAGTGCACGAACCACATCGATGAACTCGGCGGCTTGACGGTACCGCTGAGCTCTGTCCGGCTGACCGCTCCCCCCGAAGTTGTTCCACGCGTACGGGTCGCTGCTGGTCACCACGTTCCACGCGACCCGGCCGCGACTGAGGTGATCCAGCGATGCGAAGCGGCGCGCCAGGTTGTAGGGCTCCTCGAAGGACGTCGACACCGTGCCGATCAGCCCGAGATGCGTGGTCGCCGATGCCAGCGCCGACAGCAGCACGATCGGGTCCAGCGCCAGCGGCGGCGCCACCAGTGGCTCGTCAGGCTTCTGGAACAGCGACGGGCTGTCCGCCAAGAACAGCGCGTCGAGCGTGCCGCGTTCGGCGATCCGGGCGACCTCGATCCAGTAGGACAGGTCGGTGAACCAGTGCGGGTCCGCGCCGGGGAACTGCCACGCCGCCGGGTGCATCCCGTCGGACAGGACGTTGACGCCCAGATGCAGCTGGCGGCTGGTCACGCCGGGTCACCGGGCAGCGCGAGCTTCTTCACCTCGGGATCGGTGGCGATGAACTGCTGCACCCGCGGATCCTTGAACGCTTTGATCAGGTTCTTCACGTTCTCGGTGTCGACGTAGTCGCTGCCCACCGTGAGCACCGAGGCGAATTCGTCCGGTGACTTCGGCGCGTAGATCAACTTGTCCTCGCTGACCCCCGCGGCAAGGAACGACTCCGCGTAGCCGACGATCGCATCGAGATCGGGCAGCGCGCGCGGTTGCGCCCCGAAGTCCAGCAGCGTGAACTTCAGGTTCTTCGGGTTGGCCACGATGTCCTTGGTGGTCAACGCGGTGATGTCGGCATCAGGACGCACCGTGACGAGCCCGGCCTGGGCCAGGTACCAGATGCCCTGGGCGTTGTTCGCCGGATCGGCCAGCAGCGACACCGTGGCGCCGTCCGGAAGGTCCTGCGGTGTGCGGTATTTGTCCGACCAGATGCCGAACACCCAGTGGAAGAACGGGCCGGTCGCGGCCTGTTCCTTGAAGCTCGGGTTCGCGTCGAGCACCTGCTGCAGCCAATGCCGGTGCTGGAAGATGGTGCCGGCGTAGCGTCCGTCGCTGATCGCCTGGTTGATCTGGGTGCTGTCACCCAGTCCGACCGCGCCGACCTTGACGTCGTAGTCGGGGGCGATGTTCGCGGCGATGTACTCGATGATCGCCTTCTCCGCGGGGTTGGAATTTAGATACACCACGTCGAGCGTCGCGCCCGCCGTCTCGTTCGCCGACGTCGTACCGCCGGAACGCTGGACCACGAAAAGCACTGCAGCGCCGACGATGACGACCGCCACCACCAGGTAGGGCCAGCGGCGCCGCTTCTTTATGGTGAAACCGTGCGGCTGCGCCGCAACCGACTCATCGATGCTCATGCGTCCAGTACTGTGCGGCATGATCGGCACCGTGCCCAGGGTTGCGATCACCGCGATCCACTCACCCTGAGCGCAAAGGTGTCCCGCATCGTCGTGCTTTGACACAGTTCGCCCCCATGATCGAGTTGACCGAGCTGACCAAGGTCTACGGCAGTGGCGAACACCGAACCGTGGTGCTCGACCGCATCACGTTCCGCGTGGACGCCGGGGAGATCCTGGCCGTCGTCGGCCCGAGCGGGGCCGGCAAGAGCACGTTGGCCGAGTGCATCAATCTGCTCACCCTCCCGACGTCGGGCTCGGTCGTCGTCAACGGCGAAGACCTCACCACCCTGTCCGCCCAGAAGCTGCGCGTCGCGCGGCGGCGCATCGGCACCGTGTTCCAGTCCGCGGGTCTGTTCGAACGGCGCACTGCCGCAGAGAATGTCGCTCTACCCCTGGAGTACCTCGGCGTCACCGCGGCCGAATCCAAGAAGCGGGTGGCCGAACTCCTCGACCGGGTCGGCCTGTCGAACAGGGCCAATCACTATCCGTTCCAGCTCTCCGGCGGGCAGAAGCAGCGAGTCGGCATCGCCCGCGCACTGGCGTTACGACCCTCGGTGCTGCTCTCCGACGAGGCGACCGCAGGCCTGGACCCGACCACCACCGCGTCGGTCGTCGAGCTGCTCCGCGAACTGCGTGACGATCTGAACCTGTCGATCGTGTTCATCACCCACGAGATGGACACCGTGCTCAAGATCGCCGACTCGGCGGCCCGCCTCGACCACGGCAGCATCGTCGAATCCGGCCGTCTGGTGGACCTTCTCACCGATCCCGAGTCGACGTTGGGTGCCGCCCTGCGGCCCCAGGGGGTGGCCAGCGACGCTGCCGTCGGTCAACGGGTGCTGCAGGTGGTCTACGACTCCCCGAGCGTGCCGAGCGACTGGATCGCCCGCGCCAGCGCCGACCTCGGCGCGCCCATCGCGGTCCTCGGCGCTTCGGTGCAGCAGGTCCACGGTGTCACCGTCGGCTCGGCCACCCTCGGCATTCCCGTCGAGCTGTCCAGCCGGGCCGCCGACGTGCTCGCCCGATACGGACTGTCCAGCGGTGAAGCGCCGCTGCGGGGTGCGGCGTGACGCAGACCCTGCTGGCCAACGCCAAGGTCCCCGTCAACGAGCTGCCGGCCCTGCTGTTCCCCGCACTCATCGACACGCTGATCATGGTCGGCATCGTGATGACGATCGTCGTCCTGGTCGGAGTGCCGCTCGGGGCGCTGATTCAGAACCTCGCCCCCGGCGGCCTGTTCGAGAACCCCACGCTGCACACGGTGTTGAGTTGGATCATCAGCATCGGCCGCTCGCTGCCCTTCTTGATCCTGATGGCCGCGATCATGCCGTTCACCCGGTTCATCACCGGCACGAACATCGGCATCGCGGCGGCCGTGGTGCCGATGTCACTGGCCGGCATCGCGTTCTTCACCCGCATCGTCGAGAACTCGCTGCGATCGGTCCCACCGTCGGTGGTCAGGGTCGCCCGCGCCTCGGGCGGCTCGCGGCTGCAGATCATCCGCACCGCCCAATTGACCGAGGCCGTCCCGTCGATCCTCGGCGGGCTGACCATCAACATCATCGCGATGATCGAATACTCCGCGATCGCCGGCACCATCGGAGCCGGCGGAATCGGTTACGTCGCAGTCACCTACGGCTACCAGCGATTCGACCAGGGCGTCATGCTGGCCACCATCCTCATCCTCGTTGCGACCGTCGCCGCCGTCCAGCTGATCGGCGACGCCGCAGTGCGCTTCACCACCCCCCACGCTCGTGTGAAAGGAACCGTCACCGCATGACCACCACCGAGAGCCAGGTCGCCAGTCCCGACGACCACGGATTCGACCTCGAGAAACGTCCCCGCTGGATCTGGCTCGCCGTCGGGCTGGTCGTCGTGATCGTCGCCGTGGTCGCGGGCCGGTTCTTCTTCTTCGGAGACACGAAGTCCGCCAATGAGATTCCTGGCGCCACGCTCGTCGTCGCGACCAATGAGGGCAACGCCGCCGAGCAGGCGCTCATCGAGTACATCAGCCGCGAGGTCGCACCCAAGCACGGCATCACCGTGGCGTTCCGCGGCCTGGCCGACAGCAACACCATCAACCGCGCCGTCAGCGACGGCGAAGTGGCCGGCACCGTCTACCAGCACAAGTTGTGGCTGGGCCAGGTGCTCGAAGCCAACCCCGACTTCCAGGAGCAGGCGGCCACGCCGGTGTTCCGCTGGGGGTTCGGTATCTGGTCGGACAAATACACCGACGTCAACCAACTGCCCGACGGTGCCAACGTCTCGCTGTACTCCGATCCCGCCAATGAGGCACAGGGCCTCTGGCTGCTCGAGCGGGCCGGCCTGATCACGCTCAATCCGTCCGTCGACAAGTGGACCGCGACGCAGAAGGACATCGTCGGCAACCCGAAGAACCTCAAGTTCACACTGCTCGACTTCGCCGCGCAGTCCCGCTCACTGCCCGATCTGGACGCCGCGGTGGGCTACACCGAGTACTACCTGGCCGCGAAAGTTCCCGTGCAGCAGCAGATCTTCGCGCCGCCCGCTCCCGACGAGTTCGCCGGCCAGCTCACCATCGGCAGCCGCTGGGCCGACATCGACAACATCAAGAAGCTGGTCGCGACGTTCAAAGACCCTGCAGTGCAGCAGTTCCTCGCCACCGATCCCAGCGTCAAGGGCATCCTGCTGCCGCTGTAGCGGTCACCCGTTCGGCAGTGCCAGGCGGTGGATCACCCGCAGCGTCGACAGGTACTGGTGCGAGAGGGAACCCGTCAGGTAGGGCAGATCGTACTTCTCGCACAGAGGCCGCACCCGGTCGGCGATCTCGGCGAGCCGGTTGCTCGGAAGATCCGGGAACAGGTGGTGCTCGATCTGATAGCAGAGGTTCCCGGAGGCGAAGCCGAGGAACCGGCCGGCCGTGAAGTTGGCGGTAGCGAGCATCTGCCGCAGATACCACTCCGCCCGCGTCTCGGTCTCGAGAACGTCAGCGGTGAACTTCTGCGTACCGTCGGGAAAGTGGCCGCAGAAGATGACGACGTACGCCCAGAGGTTGCGCAGCAGGTTGGCGATCGCGTTGGCGCCCAACGTCCTCTTCCAGCGCCGCACACTCAGCGCCGGCCACAGCACATAGTCTTTGGCGCCCTGGCGGAGGATCTTGCGCACCACCTCCTTGCCCTGCGCGATCCAGTCGGCACGCGACCGCCGCTGATCGAGGCCGTGCAGAGCGACGCCCCACTCGAACGTCGCGGCGAGGAGGACATTCTGCAGCGGCTGGAGTAGATGCTTTCTCTCCCACGGCTGTTCCGGTGTCACCCGCATGGCACCGAAGCCCAGATCGTCGTCTTCGCCCAACACATTGCTGAACACGTGATGCCGGTAGTTGTGTGAGGATCGCCAGTGCGCGGAGACCGCGACCATGTCCCATTCCCATGTGCTGGAATGGATTTCGGGATCGTTCATCCAATCCCACTGGCCGTGGGAGACGTTGTGGCCGATCTCCATGTTCTCGACGCTCTTGGCGAATCCGAGTGCCGCGGTTCCCGCAACCCAGCCGACCTTCGACCGTGTCGCGACGATGAGAAGCCGCGCCGCGACGTCGAGGGCGCGCTGGAACATGATGGTGCGCCGGATGTAGGCAGCGTCGCGGGCGCCGAGCGACTCTTCGATGTCAGCCCGGATCGCGTCGAGTTCCTCGCCGAGACTGGAGATGTCCTGCGGCGAGAGGTGGGTGTACGCGGCGATGTCGGTGATGGCGATGAGGCGTCCTCGATTGTTCCGGGCCGTAGCGCACCGGCGTGTGCCCCCACCCTACCTGCGAATGCGCTACGGACCGCCCCGCCAGTGCTCGATGCGGTGGTGATCCGGCAGGAAGCCGTGCCGGGTCCCCCACAGCACCGCCTGCGTGCGACTCTGCACGTCGAGCTTGCGGTACAGCGACCTGATGTAGGACTTGACCGTGTTCGGACTCAGGTAGGTCAATCGCGCGACGTCGGCGTTGCTCTTGCCTTGCGTGATGAGAGCCAGGATCTCGGCCTCCCGGTCACTGAGGCCCTCACCGCGGCCGGGCCAATCGTTGCCCGGGGCGGGGCGGGTCCGCGGGGGCGTCTCGCTGATCACGGTCTCCCCGCGGTGCACCGCCTCCAGCGCGGCAACCAGCTCGCGGGCCGGCAGTGTCTTCGACAGGTAGCCGTGCGCCCCGCGCTCGCGCGCGCTGGCGACCAGATCGGGGTGAAAGTTCCACGTGTACACCACAACTCGTCGAGCACACGGGTTCGCGACCAACACCCCGATCTCCTCGTGATCGGATTCGGGCTGAGCGAAACTGTCGTACAGCGCGATGTCGACGGTGTCCTTGAGCGGGGTGCTGGCGTCGAGTTCGGCGATCACGATGCGATCGCGGTACGGCTCGAGCATGTTGGCCACGCCTTGGACGACGACGTCGTAGTCGTCGATGAGCGCGACGGTGATCGGCTCGGCCACGGCGCCGACATTACCCCCTTAGGGGTGTACCGCCACACCCTTGAGGGTGGTCGACTGAACATGGTCTGAACGGCCGAAACTCCCTACGGAAGGTTCGATCATGATCATTCTCGGCATCATCGCCGTCATCGCAGGGCTCCTGCTGAAGATCTCGATTCTCACCACGATCGGGGTCATCCTCCTCGTCGTCGGGGTCGTCCTCGCAGTCCTCGGCTCGGCCGGTCGCGCGGTCGGCGGCCGCCGGCACTACTTCTGACCGCTGACCTGGGCATCAGTGGCGCCGATCACAAACTGACGTTTGCGTAGACGACACCACGGATACCCGACGTGCACGAAAGGAGTTCGAAATGCCTACCTGGCAATGGATTTTGATCGCCGCAGCAATCATCGTGGTGATCGTGCTCGTGGTGCTGGCAGTGCGTTCCGGTGGCGGACGCAAACGCAGTGAAGAGCTCAAGCAACACTTCGGCCCGGAGTACGACCGGACCGTCGAACGCACCGGCGACCCCAAGGCGGCCGAGAAGGAACTGGCCGCCCGGGCCCGCAAGCGCGACAAGCTCGACATCGTCGCGCTCTCCCCTGTGGCTCGCAACGATTTCGAAGTGCGCTGGGCACAGGTGCAAACCGATTTCGTCGACGACCCCGCTCGGGCCGTCGGCACCGCGGACGTGCTCGTCACCGAGGTGATGCGCCAGCGCGGCTACCCCGTCGACGACTTCGAACGCCGCGCAGCGGACATCTCCGTCGACCATCCCCACATCGTCGAGAACTACCGCGCGGCACACAGCGTGCACACGGCGCAGCAGGGCGGCGAGGTCAACACCGAACGCCAGCGGGAGGCCTTCGTGCACTACCGCGCGCTGTTCGAACGACTTCTCGACACCACCGACAACGGACCCTCGAAAGACACCTCGAAGGAGGCACGCGCATGACCACCCATGACCAGCACACCGACGTCTACGACAAGAACCCCGACCACATCCCGGCGGATCAGGTCGCCCCGATGCAGAACGACGTCAGCGCACCGCAGGCCGGTGGGCCGCCGACCGCGCCGATGGACCCCCAGGTCGCCGGCGTCGAACAGCACCACGGCGAGCAGCACCGGGACGCACACCAAACCGACCCGGAGCCAGGTCTTTTCGCGCATGACGAACTCGCCGGCTTGCGTGCCCGCTGGGATGCGGTGCAGGCCAGCTTCGTCGACGACCCCAAAGACTGCGTGCAGAAGGCCGACAGCCTGGTCTCCGATCTGGTTCACCAGCTGACCACCGGATTCGGTCAGGCGCGGTCGCGGCTCGAAGAGCAGTGGAGCCGCGGCGAGCAGGCGTCGACCGAGGACCTGCGGGTCGCGCTGAAGCAGTACCGAAGCTTCTTCGAGAGGTTGCTCTCGGTCTGACGTGCGAGCACCGAGGGCGGCGGGACGGGTGCCCGCCGCCTTCGGCGTGACTAGTGTTGCCCGAATGCATGATTCGCTCTGGACCGCAGCCACCCAACATCCGTTCCTCGATGCCGTTCGGGAGGGCAGCATCGGTGGCGACGCATTCGACCGGTGGCTGGTCCAGGACGTCCTGTTCGTCACCGACCTGCTGACCTTCCAGGCCCGGCTACTCGCACGATCGCCACGGCGGGCGCAGAACGTGCTCGCCGGTGGATGCGTGGCGCTGGTCGCCGAGCTCGACTGGTTCGACGTCAAGGCCGCCGAGCGTGGACTCGACGTCGCCTCAAACGCGCTGCCGGCCACCCTGTTCTACCGAGAGCTGCTCAGCCGTCTGGACTCCGCGCCCGCTGACGCAGCCCTGACCGCGCTGTGGGTGATCGAAAAGGTGTACCTGCTCGCGTGGTCGCACGCGACGTCGGACGGTTCCCCGTTCGCGGAGTTCGTCGAGCACTGGACGGTTCCCGAGTTCGCCGCGTACGTCGAGGGACTCGAGCAGGTCGCCGACCCCGACAGCTACGCAGACCTGGTCCGGGAGGTCCTCGAGCACGAGATCGCGTTCTGGGACATGGCGCTCGAGCGTTAGCGCATCATGCGCGGAACGCCGAGCCCCGCTCCCTGTCGAGGTAGGTCTCGGCCTTGTTGCGCAGGAAGAACACGTAGACGACCAGCGAGATCGCGATGCACACGGTGACGTAGCCGATGAACAGGGGCACCTGGTCGCGTTCCTTGAGCGCCTGGTAGATCAGCGGCGCCGTCCCGCCGAACATCGAGTTGGCCAACGCATAGCCGACGCCCACGCCGAGCGCCCGGATATGAGCGGGGAACAGTTCGGACTTCACCAGGGCGTTGATCGAGGTGTATCCGGTCAAGATGATGTATCCCGCCGCCACCAGAGCGAAAGACGTCAGCGGAGAACGTGTCTCGGGCAGGAACGTGATCAGCACGTAGGTGTAGAACACGCCGCCGATCCCGAAGAACACGAGCATCGGCTTGCGCCCGATCCGATCGCTGATGATCCCGCCGATCGGTTGCAGCAGCATCAAGAACACCAGCCCAGCCAGATTGATCCACGTCGCTGTCATGCCCTCGCCCTTGTAGGCGGTCTTGACGATCGCGGGCGCGTTGACACTGTAGGTGTAGAACGCCACGGTGCCGCCGAGGGTGATCAGGAAGCACAGCAGCAGCGGCCGCCAGTACTGCGTGAACAGTGCGCGCATCGAGCCGGCGCCGGGGTCCTCACCGGCCTTGGCCGCCTCGATCACATCCTCGGACAGCGACTCGTCCATCGTGCGCCGCAACCAGAACACCACGATCGCCGCCACACCGCCGACGGCAAAGGCGATGCGCCAACCGAATTCGCGCAACTGATCGTCATCGAGGACGGTCTGCAGGATGAGGAGGGTGAACTGCGCGAGCACATGGCCACCGACGAGCGTCACGTACTGGAACGACGAGAAGAAGCCGCGCCGCTCCCGAGTCGCCGCCTCCGACATGTAGGTCGCCGAGGTGCCGTACTCGCCGCCCGTCGCAAATCCCTGCACCAGACGCGCGACGATGAGGACGATGGGCGCTGCCATCCCGATGACGGCCTGCGACGGCACCACCGCGATCACCAACGAGCACAGCGCCATCAGCGACACGCTGACCGTCAGCGCCGCCCGTCGTCCCCGCCTGTCGGCGAAGCGCCCGAAGAACCATGACCCCACCGGTCGCATGACGAACGTGATCGCGAAGATCGCGTACACGTAGACGGTCGAGTTCTTCTCGGACTCGTCGAAGAACTGGCCCTCGAAATAGGTTGCGAAGACGGTGTAGACGTAGACGTCGTACCACTCGACGAGGTTGCCCGACGACCCTCGGATGGTGTTCCAGATCGCCCGCCGGGTCTCGGCGGCGCTCGACCGCGGCACTGTCGTGGTGGTCATCGGCGACCCTCCCCTGTTCGCGTAGCCGTACTGTACGAGCGCGCGGCCGAGCGTGTGGCTTGTGTACGCAAATTCGGTCGATTGCGTGCAGAACCCCCACGTTCGATACAAGCCCCTGCGTCAGCCCGAACCGTACTCCACAGCGGGCTCGCGATCGACGCCGCGGCTACTGGACAGCGTCAACCCGTCCGGTTGCACGGCGTACTGGATACCGTCGGCGGAGTTGGTGACGGTGAACCCGGCGCCGGAGCGCTGCGCGTTCTGTAGTTCGAGGTTCGCGCCGTCGCGCAGCCGTTCGCCGCGGTAGTAGTAGCCATCGCCCGACGCGCAGATCACGGCCAGCGACTGAGCTGTGCGGATCGCGGCAGCCGCCGAGTCACCGCTGTCGCAGCGCGCCGAATGTCCCACGAAGCCTTGGGAATCCGTGCCGGACACCCCGCTGAGCGGCCGGCTGCTCGACGTGGTCTCAGAAGACGTGGTCTCCGCTGACGTCGACTCCTCCGACGTAGACGAGGACGGTGCCGAGAGGCGCGTCGTCGGCGCCGTCCCGGTCCCGCCGCCGCTGAACACCAGCACCAGCGCCAGGACCACCGCGGCCGTCAGCAACACGACGGTCGTGACCATCAACGCGATCTGCCCCTGACTGAAGCGTCGCGCCGCGCGCTGCGGTGCAGGCGGCACCGGCGCGTACGGCGGCGGGGTCGGATAGGCCGCCGAGAACTGCCGCGTCGACGGCGGCGCCACCGGTGCGACCGGTGCCGCACTCGGCGCGCGCTCGGCCGCCGCCCCGGCCGCCCGCGCGAGATCCCCGGCCGAGGTGAAGCGGTCCCCCGGCGCCTTCGCCATCCCGCGCGTCACCACGTCGTCGAACGCGCGGCTGACCCCCCGCCGCATGATGCTGGGCCGCGGCGGCGCCGTGAACATGTGCGCACTCATCACCTGCCGCACATCGGCCGCCTCGAACGGTGCGACACCTGTCAACGTCTCGTACAGCAGACACGCCAGCGAGTACACGTCCGAGGCCGGCCCGCCGCGCTCCCCGCTGAATCGCTCCGGCGCCATGTAGGCGCATGAGCCGACGACCAGGCCCGTCGACGTGATGGTCGCCTCACCGCCGCCGTGGGCGATGCCGAAGTCCACCAGATAGGCGAAGTCGTCCGGTGTCAGGAGCACGTTCTCCGGTTTGATGTCGCGATGCACCAACCCGTTGGCGTGCGCGGCGTCCAGGGCCGCGGCCACCTGACGGATGATCGCCACTGCGCGCCGTGGTTGCAGAGGTCCGTGGGTGCGCAGGACCTCTTTGACACTCGCGCCCTCGACGAGGCGCATGTCGATGAACAGCACACCGTCGATCTCGCCGAAATCGTGCACGGGGATGACGTGCGGTTCCTGCAGCCGCGCCGCCACCCGGGACTCGCGGCGGAATCTTTCCTGAAAACTCGGGTCGGCCGCCATCTCGGGACGCAGCAGCTTGATCGCCACCATGCGCTCGCGCGCCGTGTCATAGGCGCGGTACACCTCGCCCATACCCCCGACGCCGATCACCGAGCGCAGCTCATAGGGTCCGAACCGCGTCCCCACGCGTGGGGTGCTCACTGTTTGCTTCCTTTCCTCGCGGCTGTTCGTGTGACCCCTCCACCGAGAAGAAAACCTACCGGGTGAGCTCCGGATCGGTCAGTGAGCGCCGATGCGCAGGTGTCTGCGCGACCGCAATTCGTCCTCGTCGACCAGCACGAGCATCGGCGTGTCGGGGCTGCACAGCATCGTGACCAGGAAACGCAGCCGCGCGTCGCTGCGTTGGTTGGCATCTGAATAGTGAATGACGTCACCCCCAGGTTCCCAGAACGCCTCGCCCGCACGCACCACTCGAGGCGCCTGACCCTCGAGCTCGAAGACCATCTCGCCCTCGAGCACGTAACCGAAGGCCGGACCGCCGGGGTGTCGATGCGGCGGGGCCCCGGCGCTGCCCGCCGGATAGTCGACGAGGACGGTCATCGCGTGCATGCCGTCCCGGATGAGCGGGGGCGTGACCTCCTGCAGCACCGTCAACGCATCTTCCCAGCCGTCGTCGTACCGGTCGCTCATCGTCGGTCTAGGCACTGATGCGCTCGGCGTCGACGGCGTCGTCCGCGGTCGGGCGGGACAGCGCGAGACGCAGGCGGCGACGGGCCCGATGGATGCGCGACATGACGGTGCCCAGCGGGATGTCGAGGATCTCGGCGGTCTCGGCGTAGGTGTAGCCCTCGATATCGGTGTAGTAGAGGACACGGCAGAAACCCTCGGGCAGTGTCGCGAGCGCCGCGCGCCAAGACCTCCAGGTGTGGCCCGACCTCCTGGGCGAACCGTGCGGCACGGGTATCGGGGGTCAGCGTCGGATCTGTCGCGGCGGTGAAGGTCATGCATGCACTCCTCGGAGGTCCATCGCCCCTTGTCGGGGCCTGATCCCAGCCTCGTGGGAAGACCCTCGTTCCGAGCCCCAGAGAACCCGTGGTCTTCGCCAGGAAGTGCGTGGTCGCACCCGGGTCTGTACTTCCTGACGGCCGGCGTGGCCGACGGCATGGTGAGGCGGGGACGCGGCAGCATCGTCAACATCTCCTCGATGGTCGCCACCAAAGGCGTGCCGACCGCGTCGACCTACAGCCGCGCGCTGCCCCTGGGCCGCACCGGTCGGCCCGAGGAGATCGCCCAGGCCGTGCTCTTTCTCGCCTCCGACCGGGCCAGCTTCATCACCGGCGCCATCCTGCGCGTCGACGGCGGTGGATCGGCAGCATGAAAAGCGTTGCCGTACTGCGTGAGTGAGGCAGCGTCAGCAGCCCTGCAGCAGCTCTCCCAGTGCGACGTCGAAACGATCAGCCAGATCCCACAGGTCGTCGACCAGCTGCGGACACGAGATGATGCCCACGTTGAGCCTGTCGGCCACAGACATCACCGTGATGTTCAGCCCGACCGTGTGGAAGATGGGCCCGAGCGGATACAGAGCCTCCACCTCGGCGCCGCAGCTGTACAGCGTCGCAGGCGGACCTGCCACGTTGGAGATGACCACGTTGGCGGGGGCCGCCGAGGGGACGGGTGCCCGCGACATCACACCCAGGAGCACGTTGTACATGTTGCGCGAGATCATCTGCGCGAGGTCGACGAGAAGCGTGGGGCCCAGTGAACCGCTGTGCTCTTTGGCTCGCAGGGTCGACTCGGAGATGGCCTGCAGCCGCTCGTGGGGGTCGGCGACATCGGTGTGCAGATTACAGAACATCCCCGACAGTTGATTTCGGCCCGGCCGATTCGTCTGCCCGTGTACCGACGCAGGTACGAAGGCGATCATAGGTCTGGTCGGCATCTCGTCGCGGGCCGCGAGGAATTCGCGCATCGCCCCGCCGCACAGCGCCATCACGACGTCGTTGACCTTGACGCCGTAGTGGTTCTTGACCTTCTTCACGTCGTTGAGGTCGAGCTGTACCAGGGCGATGGACCGTTCCGACGTCACCTCAGCGTTGAACCGCGTCCTCGGTGCGACGAACGGTGCGGCCATCGCCGTACCCGACACTGCGCGGGTCACCGTCTTGCCCACCATCGCCGCCGTCACCGGCACCACTCGTGCGAGCTGCAGCGGCCTCGTCGCGAAGCGCACCAGACCGTCGGCGGCGATCGCCCACGGCGTCGCGTCACCCGGTCCGTCCACGGGTGGCGGTGGCGGCGCATCCGGTTCCAGGTCGCACAGGGTCTCGAGCAGATTGGCGGCCGACACTCCATCGACGGCTGCATGGTGGATCTTGATCATCAGCGCGAGCGGGCCGCCGGCGTCCAGCCGTGCCCCGTCAACGCCCTCGATGACCCACATCTCCCACAGCGGCTTGCTCCGATCCAGCGGCACCGACGCGATGTGCCCGCACACCGCGGCCAATTCCTCGCGGCCACCCGGCGACGGCAGCGCGATCCTGTTGAGGTGGCGGTCGAGATCGAAAGCCCTGTCCTGCACCCACACCGGGTGGTCCACGTTGAACTGGCTGTCGCCGAGCTTGGACCTCAGTTCCGGTAGGGCACGGACCCGATCGGCGATGTCGCCCCGAAACCGTTCATAGGAGAAGCCGCCGGGCACCGTCGATGTGTCGACCGTGACGACCGAACAGACGTGCATCGGAATCGCGGCCGACTCGCTGTACAGAAGACCCGCATCAAGCCCACCCAGCCGTTCCACCCGGCAGACGTACCCGTTTCGAGGGCGCGGCCAAACTCAGTCGAAGGTGACGACCTCGCCCCGGTTGATCGACACCCAGTCGCGGGCCTGCAGGTACGGCCGGAACGTCTGCGTGATGGCCTCCTGATCGGCGGCCGTCTTGGGGCGCTGAAGTTCGTAGAGATGCGGGAACTCCGTCCACGCGACGACCGCCTGCCACAGCCGCAGCGCTGCCTCGCCCGTCGGGGGGTCGATCAGCACCGGACCGAACAGGCACTGCCCGTCGGCGAAGAACAGCGTCGGCACCCCGTAACCGCCGGCGTCGACGACGCGGCGATGATCGGCCAGCACCTCGTCATCGGTGGTCGGATCGGCGATGGCGTCGTCCACCAATCCCGGGTCGAGGCCGAGTTCGGCGAGCAGGTGACGGGCGACGGCGGGATCGTGAGGCTTGTGCCCCTCGACGTGCAGGGCGCGCCCCGCTCGCTCGTACCAGGCGTCCACGGCGGCCATCGACTGCCGGCGCAGCAAGGCCCCGATCCGCATCATCGACCAGCCGTAGGACCACTCCCGCTCCCACGGGTGTTTCTTGCCTTCCTGGCGGTTGATCTCCTCGAGACTGAAGAAGCGCCAGTTGACGGTGATGCCGGTGAGGTCGCCGACCTCACGTATCCACCGCGACGTCTGATACGCGAAAGGGCACATCACGTCGAAGTGGAAGTCCACCGACTCAACAGGATTCGTCACATCGTGAACCTCAGGTTGCGGGCGGCTCGGTCCCCGAGTTCGCCATCACCGGTCCAGCGGATGCGGCCGGCGTCGATCTGGGCCTGCGGATCGATGCGGCCGGACGCCAGCTGAATGAACGTGGTGGAGTCGGTGGTGACGACGACGTCGGGGGCGTCGAGGTGGTCGACCGCCTTGGCTTTGCCGTCGACGCGCACATGCAGTTTCCGGGTGACCGGGCCGGTGAGGTCGAACGTGATGCTCGTGCCGTCGGGCAGACCGACCTTCTTGCCGACGATGTGACCGATGGAGTTGTCGACCTGATCCAGGGACAACTCCGCGGCGATACCGCCGTCATCCGTGGGCCGGCCGAGCGCGGTGGTGATGTCGCGTTCGTGCACCCAGATGTCGAACACGCGGATCGCGAGGAACCGACCGAGCGTGCCGGGGCCGACGGGCATCCACGACGGTCGGTCGTAGTCCTCGGGTGACAACGACGCGAGGTCGCTGCGCCGCTGCTCGAAGACGGTGTGCATCTTGTCGGGATACGGCGCCGGGTCGGCGACGAACTCGGCGGCGCGCCCGAAGGGCGGCAGCTCCTCGACGCTCTCCGGCAGCCAGCCTGCCAACACGGCCTCTATCCCCACGACGTGGTCGAACACGCCGCGCACCGTCCAGTCCGGGCACAGCGACTGGGCCTGCCAATCGGCATCGCTCAGGTCGGCAGCGAGCTTCTCCATCGCGGTGTAACACTGCTCGAGCGCGGTGCGGACGTCGTCGGGGGTGCGTGAGGGCATCCCTCTTCTCTAGCCGTGCGGACGCTCGGAGGGAAGGCTTTTCGACAACCTGGTCGTCGGATCAGGCCGGGATCGCTTCCGGCTGCGAATCGGTCGCCAGCGTCGGCAGCTCGATCGTCATACCCTCGACGGTGATCCGGCCCCACGAGTAGAAGTTCAGGAACTTGATGGTCGAGGTGACCAGCTGCACCGTCACCGATTCACCCGGCTCCAGCGTGTGGGCCACCTGCTCGAGGGAGAACGTGACCTCGTGCGTCGCGCCGTCCAGCGTCACCGGGATCGCCGTCGCCTGCGTGCCCAGGACGAGTCCGGTCTTGTCGTCGACGATCTGCGCGTAGACGTGCTTGGCGTTGCCCTTCCCGGAGTAGGTGAGCGTCAGTTCCGGCGCGCCGACGATGTGTGTGAGCTCCTGCGCCGGAGGCACTTTGAGGTTGACCGCGTTCAGCGCGGGGCCGGCCGAGGCGATGCCGAGCAGTGTCTGCAGCGGCCCATGGAAGAGGATGCGGGGGTCGGGTCCGGAACCACCGAGGAACGGGACGAACGGGATGGTCTTCGGCGTGTCCTCGGTCGCGATGATCGGTGTGCCGTTGTCCACCGGGTACTTCTCGGAGCTGTACCAGACCCCGTTCTGGTCCGTCCATTCGAATTCCGGTCCGGTGGAGACGGTGCCATCGCCCATGACGTAGTGGTTCAGCCAGTCCATCGTCCGGTCGAGGATCACCTCGCCTCGCTTGGGCTGGCTCAGGCAGGCGCCATGACCGCCGCAGTACCAGATCACCTTCGTGGTGGTGCCCGCTGCGAGGAGATCTTTGGCGTTGGCATCGGCCTGGCTGAGCGGGAACAGCGTGTCCACGGTCCCCTGGATCAGCAGGGTCGGCGCCGTGATGTCCTTGATCTGGTCGGCGAAACCGAAGCTCTCGACGAGATCCAGGTCGGACTGTTTCACCTTGCCGAACAACACGCCCATGACAGCGACGGGCAGGATCCGCGGGTGTTCGCGGGCGAGCGTCAGCACCAGGACCGCAGGCAACAGGGTGCCCCAGGCGCTGTTGACCGCGCCGCGGGGGAAGAGGACGTCGACGAGGTCGTTCCACGCGATCGTGGGCACGATCGCGTCGATGCGGTGATCGATTGCGGCCGCTGACAATTGGATGCCGCCGCCGTAGGACGCGCCGACCATCCCGAGGCGGGGATCATTGGTCGTGTCCAGTTTCACGTACGGCAGCGTCGACAGGAAGCTGATGATGTGGGAGACGTCGCGGCCCTCGAGGTCCGGCGAATCCAGATGCATGATGCCGCCGGAGCGCCACTCGCCGCGCGGATCCCACGTCACGACGTTGAAGCCGGCTTCGCGCAACCGTCCGATGCCGATCACGTCGAACGGCAGCAGGCTGTCGTTCTGCAGAGCCAGCGACGTCGAGCCCGGCAGTCCGAGACCAGGGCCGTCGAGGACCGTGGGGGCCTGGCCGTACTCGTCGAACTTCAGCGACGGCATCACGTTGACGAAGATCCTGGTGCCGTCGAACGACGTGACCCAGTAGCTCTTCGGCTGTGGTGTCCCGGGCGGGTCGAAACGATTGAGGGGAAATCCGATGATGGGCTGTAGCGCATCTCCGACGAGCGGAAGGGCATGCAGGGTGCGGACAATCGGCGTGAAGACGAACGTGCCGAGCACGGGGATGCGCTGCAGCCAGAACAGCGGTGGATGCACCTCCTTCACCGTCACGCCTTCCGGGATCGGGTAGGAGTCCGCGACCTGACTGGTCGTCAGCTCGCTGCCCGCGGTCGCCGGCGCATCGCTGGTGGCCTCGCGCCCCGCGGCCACCACCGACATCACCAACGACGCCAGGGCCGGCAGCGCCGGATCGCCGCCCGTGTCGGCAGCGGCATGCTTGGCGGCGATGCGGTCGAGCAGCGGGGTCACCACACGAGCAGGCTCCGGGTCCTGCTCGGTCACCTCTAAATCCTCGTGCGCGAGCACCGGCGTCTTCACCCAGAAGGGTTTGCGCACCGCTGCGGGCACCTCGGCCGGGGCCGATTCGGCGGCTGTGTCGGCCACTACCGGAGTGGCCACCGTCTCGGCGGTGTCGTGCGCCTCGTCGGCCTCGGCGGCCGGTTCAGTGCCGGGTGTGACGGCCGAGAGTTTGTTCCGTGTGCGGACGGGCCTGGTGTCCGCATCCGGCTTCTCATCGTCTGTGTTCTGCGCCGTCCCCTCCGCGGAGGGCTTGTTCCGCAGCGCCCGCCGTTCCTTGAGCGTCTTCCGCAGCGTCTCCGGGGTCTTGCCGGTCTGCGACGTCTGAGACGTCGGGGCACTGACCGTCTGCGACGAATCCGCCCCCTCGTCGGCCACTGCGACGCCGGCACCGGCGAGAACCGCCGCTCCGATACCGAGTGCCACTGCCAAACCGCCGACTCGACCCACGCATGATCCCGCACCCATGGGTGTCAGTCATACCGCCTGATTCGCGGGCTTCGCGGAGATTTCGCCGCTTTCTTACCGATGAGTCAGATCGGCACGCTCTGGCGATGGAATCCATGGCGTTTCACGAAACTCGCGACGGATATCGCGCGCGTCCCCGATCACGGCACGGCTGTCCGTACAGTTGGCATGCACACACATCTGGGCATCGCCATGGGAGGTCAACTCCGCGCTAGTCGTATTCCAGCGGCTCATCCACCACACGGACCTAAGCCTGAGGGGCTGTCTTGAGCCAGTTCACGGAGACCATGTACGACAACGCCCGGCGCAGCGTGCGGGCATTCATCACCGGCGAACCCGACGCACCGCTGCGCCAGTCGTGGCTCGAGGTGCACGAACGGGCGGCCCGCATCGCGGGCGGACTCGCCGCAGCAGGCGTCGGCCCCGGCGACGCCGTCGCCGTACTCGCAGGCGCACCCGTGGAGATCGCGCCGACCGCGCAGGGCATCTGGATGCGCGGAGCCAGCGCGACGATGGTGCACCAGCCGACGCCACGCACCGACCTCGCCCGCTGGGCAGACGAGACGACCGCGATCATCCGCATGCTGGCGGCTACGGCGGTCGTCGTCTCCGAACCGTTCCTGGCCGCGGCGCCGGCTCTGGCCACGCTCGGAGTGACGGTGTTGACCGTCGAGGAACTACTCGCCCACGACCCCGTGCGCCCGGTCGCCACCGACGACGACGCGATCGCTCTTCTGCAGCTGACATCCGGCTCGACCGGCTCGCCCAAGGCGGTGCAGATCACGCACGCCAACATCGTGGCCAACGCCGAGGCGATGACCGCAGCGTGTGATTTCGACCTGGACACCGACGTCATCGTCAGCTGGCTACCGTGCTTTCACGACATGGGGATGACGGGGTACCTGACGGTGCCGATGTACTTCGGGGCCGAACTGGTGAAGGTCACACCGATGGACTTCTTGCGCGACACCTTGCTGTGGCCCCGCCTGATCGACAAGTACCGCGGGACGATGACCGCTGCGCCGAACTTCGCCTACACCCTGTTGGCCAAACGCCTTCGCCGCCAGGCCACGCCCGGGGAGTTCGATCTCTCATCCCTGCGGTGGGCGTTGTCGGGCGCCGAACAGGTGGACCCCCTCGACATGGAAGACCTCTGCGCTGCCGGAGCGCCGTTCGGTCTGCGACCTGGGGCCATGATCCCGGCCTACGGAATGGCCGAGACCACGGTCGCGGTCTCGTTTTCCCCGTGCGGCGGCGGCATGGTCGTCGACCAGGTCGACGCCCATCTGCTGTCCGCGCTGCACCGCGCCGTTCCGGCCACCAAAGGTAATGTCCGACAACTTGTTTCACTCGGACGACCTTTGGATGGGATGGACATCCGCGTCGTCGACGAAGACGGCGCGGAAGTGGCCACCCGCGGGGTCGGCGTCATCGAAGTGCGCGGCGCCGCGGTCAGCGCCGGCTACACGACCGTCGCCGGGTTCCTCTCCGCCCAGGACGAACTCGGTTGGTATGACACCGGCGACCTCGGATACCTGACCGAGACAGGCGAGATCGTGGTGTGCGGGCGCCTCAAAGACGTGATCATCATGGCGGGACGCAACATCTATCCCACCGACATCGAGCGGGCCGCCAGTCGCGTCGGCGGAGTGCGTGCGGGATGCGCTGTCGCGGTTCGACTCGATGCCGGGCTGTCGCGCGAGACATTCGCAGTTGCCGTGGAGTCCACAGACTTCGGAGACGACGACCAGGTCCGTCGAGTGCAGCGCCAGGTTGCACACGAGGTGTTCGCGGAGGTGGATGTGAGACCTCGCAACGTTGCGGTCCTCGCGCCAGGGACGATCCCCAAGACCGCGTCGGGCAAGCTACGCCGCGCCCACGCCCTGGCGCTGGTCAGCTAACGTCCGCGGCCCCGCACGCAATAGGCCGCCAGCACCTGGACCACAGGCGCAATGGCCAGCAGGTCCTCGGGCCCGACGTTCGAGTAGAACTCGGCGAGGTAACGAGCGTTCGGCCCATGCACCCCGACGATCAGGACCGCGCGATAGTTCAACGTGTCGAGCAGTGCCAGCTCGGACGGGTGGGTGCCCGGAATCTCATGAGCCGCAACGAAGGCCGACTCGTTCTCGATGGCGGCTGCCGAGGCGGGATAGTCCGCCAGGTCCCCACCATCGACGCCGAGATCGGTGAGGATCGCCAGTCCCGACCACTTGTCGACGACGATGTCCATCTTGCGCGGTGTCACGACCGCACGACCGTCCTCGGTGAGGATCGACAGTGCGTAGGCACACGTGTTCGCGGCCCACTGCAGTTGAACCGCAAGGACTTCGAGTGCCTCCATGGCCGGCAGGTCGGGATTGTCGGCAAGCACGTCGACGACTTCCTGGCACAGGTCCTCTGCGGCCGATCTGCGCGGACCCCCGGTGGTGCGGCGTCGTGACACACCCGGGAGATCCTCGCTGCGCGCGACCGCGCTGTAGTGGGCGGAGCCGTGTCGCTTCGCCTCGATCAGCGCGGCGTCGGCGGCCTGCAGCAGCGCGCTGCCGGTGCGCAAGTCGACGCCCGCCGCGGCGGCTCCCCACGACATCGTGACCCCGTGGGTCGCGACTTCGGCGAACGCGCGGGTGGCGTGATTGGCGAACCGCTGCGCCTCCTCGAGCGTCGCATCGGCGAGCAGCACGCAGAATTCGTCGCCACCGAGGCGAGCAGCGAGTGCATCGTCGAATGTGCTTGCCGTGTCGTTCAACACGCGCGCCACGAGGCGCAGCAGGTCGTCTCCCGCCTGGTGGCCCCTGGTGTCGTTCACCTGTTTGAACCCGTCCAGATCGCACATCAGTGCCACCGGCGAGCACGAATCCCAGTCGAGTCGCTCGAAACAGCTGTCGACCGCTCGCCGGTTGGCCATGCCGGTCAGAGGATCTTCGAACGCGTACGACGACACCGTGTTCAGCATCTCCGACCGGCCGATGGCCACGGCGGTGTGCGCCGCGATCGCCTGCAGCAGTTGCGCATCGCCGTGGTCGAAGCGCCGGCCGTCGGCTCCACTGGCCCAGATCTCGCCCCACATGGCGTCGCCGTACACGATCGGCACGCCCAGTTCGCACTCCTTGCCCAGGGATTCGAGCAACCGGCGCGATTCCGGTGGGCAGGCGGGATCATCCACACAGTGCAGGTACGTGCGGCCACCGATGATGAGCTCGGCGACGGAGGGGTCCTGCGACGGCTTGTAGAACTCGTCGGTGGGCCAGCGCTCCTCGTGATCGGCCAACGCGCCCACATTGATCAACGTCCGCAACTTACCGGTGTCGCCGTCCCATCGGCTGATCGCCAGCGAGGCCGCACCGACGGCGAGGAGCGCCTGTTCGGCGACGACCTCCAACACCTCGTCGAAGTAGTCCGACCGTAGGACGGCGTCGGAGATGCGCAGCAGCGTCACCAACACCGGAACGTCCGCGGCGTCTCCGAGCAAGTCGTGCAGTGCGGGGAGATGACCGCCGGTACTGGACAGGTGAACCCGCTCGTCCCTGGGTGCGCGAAACGCATCGTTCAACCGTCGAGGCACATTCCCTCGCTTCCCCCGGGCGCCGATCCTCGATGATACGTCGAACCGCGGACCCACACCGTGCGCACGCGGTGATCATGGCTCTCGCTCAACAGATCTCCGCCGCGGCCGTGTGCCGCTCTGATCAGCTGGCGAGGCGCTGCGCAAGCGAGCCGTACGCGCGAGCGACCGTCGACCACGCCATCTCCGGGGCCAATCGGCGTGCCTCGGCAGCCATCTCGCCGGCGAGCCGCGGCTGCGTCAAGACCCGGCGAAGCGCCGCCGCCATCGCATCCGGGTCGTCGTGGTCGACCACGATTCCCGCCCCGCTGGACAGCATCTCCACCGCGTGCGGGAACGCCGTGGCCACCACGGGCCGACCGTTGGCGATGGCCTCCGCCAAAATGGCGGAGTTGACGTGGTCGGTGGAGTCGTAGGGCAGCACGACCACTGCCGCGGACTGAATGAGTTCGGTGAGCATCGCCCGGCTGTAGGAACGAGCGTCGAAGCTGACCGAGTCGGCCACCCCGCACTGCCGAGCCTGCTCGACGCGGGCTTCGCGGTAGGCCTCTCCGTGGACAGACATCTCTGCGGGGTTGGTCTGACCGACGACGACGTATCGGGGGCGGCCTGGAACGTTCTTCAACGACTCCATCGCATCGATGACCCGCTCCACGCCCTTACCGGGTCCGAGTAAGCCCCACGTCAGGATGGTGGGCCGGCTGGGTCGTTTCGGTCGGGGACCGCTCAACGGCGCTCCCCCATGCGGGATCGTCACCACCTTCGCGCGGTCCACCCCGTAGTCGCGGCACAGGCGCTCGTGCGCGGCGCGCGACATCACGACGACGCGATCCGTCGTCGCCACCAGCCGTTCCAAGACCCAGCGTTGGTGCGGATCGGGATTGTCGAGGACCTGGTGCGCCACCGCGATCGTGGGCACCCGGACGGCAGCGATGATCGACAGCACATCGTCACCGTGAGTGCCTCCGTAGATGCCGTAGCCATGCTGGATGACGACGGCGTCGCAGCGATTCAGTTGCGCGGCGATCGACGCGACCGACTCGCCGATCGGCACCTGTCGGGCCTGGCCGGATGCACAGAGCTCGTCGGTGACCTCAACGGTGTCGACGCCGTAGCCGAGCCCGCGCAGACTCTCGGTCAGCGCGGCGCCGAACCGAACCACACCGGAGACGGCAGGCTCTGGCGGTCCGACCACACCTATGCACATTCGGTAACCAAAAGCATTGTCGCCCTTGGAATTCGAGGCGCTGGCCACTGGTCTGTGCGCAGACGATGCGCGGAGCTCGGAAGTTGTCATGGGGTGATCCCGCCTGAGCCCACGGGGACCCCTTGTATGCCTGAAACGAAAAGTGGGCTGGTGAGTGTTGACTCACCAGCCCACGATCGAAAGCTCGTGCCGCTTAGACCGCCGTCACGTTGACGGCCTGCGGGCCCTTCTGTCCTTGCTCGACGTCGAACTCGACGCGCTGATTCTCTTCGAGCGAGCGGTAGCCGCCGCCGGAGATCGCGGAGTAGTGGACGAAAACGTCCTCTGCGCCGCCGTCGGGGGCGATGAAGCCGAAGCCCTTATCGCCGTTGAACCACTTCACAGTTCCCTGTGCCATACTTTTTCAACTTCTCTCATGGGATGAAACGCCAGATTCGGCGTCCCGCCCTAACGGTAGCACGCGCTGCGCGACCGAATGGTCACGAACTGGCGGCCTCGCACCAATTGACGCTCTCGGTGCGCGCGAGACCGACGACGAGACAAGCTGTTTCGTAGATCCGATTGTTGGCCGCATCGATCCTGGGAGGTAATCCCGCCGCTGCCCGCATCACCATCGATCCGAGCGCCTGTGACGTCATGCTCGGGACGACAAGCAGTTTCACCGCCGCCTCACGGCCCACGATCGACATGAGCCGGGGCCGGCGGTAATGACCACCGGGAAGCGCCTTGCGCGATCCGACGGCGATGGTCTCCAGATCCAGCTGACCCTCCGTGGGGGACCAATTGATCTGCATCGTCTCGACCTCGCCGAGCGCGGGGTGCAGCGCCCCGATCAGATCGGGGAGCTCGGCCGCGATCGCCGAGGAATGAGGCCACCACGCCCCGTCGATTACGCCGGTCCGATCAGTCGCGAGACTGACCCGGATCGGCCTCGACGCGCGGCGAGCACGCGGTATGCCGTTCACCGACCAGGCGAATCAGCAGAATGCCTCGGGGTCAGGTCGGAGAACACCGGAGCCTCGACCGGCTCGTCGGATGACGACGCCGGAGCATGTTCCTGCTTGGTCTGGCGATGGGAAAAAAGTTCAGACGATTCCATGAGCACGTCCTCGAATGTTGGGAGGGTTTTCGCCTCGGTGCGGAAGCTTTCGATCGCTTCGCCGGCTGAGCAACCCTGTGTCCGACGATACACCCCGCGGGTCAGGGCGCTGCAGCGTCATCGACATCACACCCTCGTGGCGAATATCCGCCGACGGATCGGGCATCAATGAACACATCAAAATTACTGTTCACCACCCGACGGAGAGATCGATGTCGCGCTACCTGTTCGCCCTCGGTGGGCTCAGCTTCCGCCGCCGCTGGCTCGTGCTCGGCACGTGGCTCGCTGTCCTGATCGGCGTGGCCGTCGCCTTCGTCGGATTCCGGGGCGAGCCGTCGGACAACTTCACGATCCCGGGCACCGAATCACAGCGGGCCGTCGAGCAACTGCAGCAGCGACTGCCGGTGCTCGCCGGTGCCCAGACGCAGATCACGTTCGCCGCGCCGCCGGGACGGACCCTCACCGATCCGACGATCGCGCCATCGATCGACCGGGCCGTGGCTTCCCTGGCCCGGGTTCCCGACATCGCGGCCGCCGCAGGTCCGACGCAGACCCGCCAGGTGGCTCCCGACGGCCAGGTGGGGTTGGGCACCGTCCAATGGCGAGCCCCCATCGGCGAGGTGACCGACGCGTCACTCGACCAGCTCGAAGCGGCGATGAAGCCGGTCCAGGACGCGGGTGTCCGGGTCGAGTACGCCGGCAGCGTGTTCCCCGGATACAAGGTCGACGTCCCACACCTGCCCGAGATCATCGGAATCGCGGCGGCGTTCCTGATCCTGCTGGTGACCTTCGGCGCCATCGTTGCCGCGGGGCTACCGATCCTCACGGCGAGCATCGGCGTCGGCATCGGCGCGCTGGGCATCTTCGTCGTCGCCGCGTTCGTCGACATGCCCTCGGCATCGCTGTCTTTGGCCCTGATGCTGGGCCTGTCGTGCGGCATCGACTACGCGCTGTTCATCCTCAACCGCTACCGCAACAACCTGCTGCTGCTGATGCCGCGCCAGGAAGCGGCCGCCCTGGCCGTCGGTACGGCGGGCGGATCGGTGGTGTTCGCGGCACTGACCGTCGTCATCGCACTCTGCGGCCTCGCCATCGTGGGCATCCCGTTCCTGACCTACATGGGCCTCGCGGCAGCGGTGTCCGTGCTGATCGCGATGCTGATCGCGCTGACCTTGCTGCCGGCCCTGTTCGGCTTCGCGGGCGGCAGAGTCGCGTCCTTCATCGAACCCCCGCTGCAGCCCGGCCGTCCCAAGCAGGTCGCGCAGGTGGCGGCGTACACCCCGCACCGCACCCTCGGCGCCAGGTGGGCCCGGTTCGTCGTGCGGTTCCGCGCGCCGCTGCTGGTGGGTGGGGCGGCAGCGCTCGTCGTCATCGGCCTCCCGGCGCTCGGCCTGCACCTCGGCCTGCCCAGCGGAGCGTCACAGCCGGAGTCGAACACGTCCCGTCAGGCGTACGACCTGACGGCCGCACATCTGGGCCCCGGGTTCAACGGACCGCTTCTGGTGGTGGCGGATCTGACCCGGGCCACCGATCCACGTGCGGCGCCCACGCTGGCAGCCAACCTCAGCCGAGAGGACGGCGTCGCGGTCGCCGCGCCTGCCGGCGGCGACGACCGGACCGCCGTCATCCAGGTCATTCCGACCAGCGGCCCCAACGACACCGCGACCGCGGACCTGGTCACCACGATTCGCGCCGACCGCGACGAGATCGAAGGAAACACCGGGGCAACCTTCCTCGTCGGCGGAAACACCGCGTCCAACATCGACACCTCGGCCAAGCTCTCGGCCGCACTGCCCGTGTTCTTGCTCGTGGTCGTCGGGTTGGCCTTCGTCCTGCTGACCATCGCGTTCCGCGCAGCACTGGTCCCGCTGACCTCCATCGCCGGATTCCTCCTCTCGGTGTTCGCGGCACTCGGCGTTCAGGTGGCAGTCTTCCAATGGGGTTGGGGTGCATCACTTCTCGGCATCACCCCGGGAGAGACGATCAGTTTCCTGCCCATCATCGTGCTGGCGATCATCTTCGGCCTCTCCAGCGACTACGAGGTCTTCGTGGTGTCGCGGATCAAGGAGCAGCTCGGACACGGTGACGACGCATCGACCGCGGTGCGGCACGGTGTGGGGTTGTCGGCACGGGTGGTGACGGCTGCCGCTCTGATCATGTTCGGCGTGTTCATCGCGTTCGTGGCGGGCAGTGATCCGATCATCAAGTCGGTGGGCCTCACCCTGGCCGTCGGCGTGTTCCTCGACGCGTTCGTCGTCCGACTCACCCTGATCCCGGCGGTGATGGCCATGCTGGGGGATCGAATGTGGAAGCACTCCGCGTGGTTCGACAGGTTCGTGCCGGACCTCGACATCGAAGGCACGGCGTTGGAGGCCAAGCACTCTCCGCCGGTCCCCGTGTCCTGACGCGACGAAGCCCCGACCAGTCAGGTCGGGGCTTCAGCCGGGTTCGTCACGCGTCGGCGCGCGCCGCCTTCCGTTCCTCACGCTGAGCTGCCCGGGCGGCCTTCGCCTGCGCACGGGCTTCCCGCTTGGCGGCCTTGACCTCCGCGCGGTGCGTTGCGCGCGCCTCACGTTGTGCGGCGGCATCTGCGCGGGGCGTGGGGTCTGCCTGTGGCTCCGGGGTGTCCACGACGGGCGGCGCCTCGACCGCCAACGATTTCACGGGCGAGGTGGTGACCTTGTCGTTGCGGCTGTAGCCCGCGTCGATCTTCGCTTTCAACGCAGCCTCCTGCGACTTCAGCTTCGGATTCAATTGCACCAGAGGCAAAGTGGCAGTGGGGACCAGGTAGTGGGTGGTCGTACCACCCTGCGCGTTGGTCTCGACGGTGATGTTCTTCGCCGGAACGGACGCGAGGCTCCCGTACATCACCGGCACGTGAACGACGATCGCCCCGGCCATCGCGTTCGCCACCGCCAGCGCGTTCCACGGCCGGTCGGGGAAGTCTGCGAAACCGTCGTATTCGCCGGTGACGACGACGACGTCGTACGGCGTGACCGGTGCGGGCTGGTAGGTGTAATTGAGCTTGGAGCTGTACTTGGTGGAGTTCTTGATCAACTCCTGCCTGCTCGAGTCCTCGACCACGATGAACTCGATGTCGTCGGGATTCGGCAGCTGCCCGCTGGCGACCATGTTCCGCATGACCTCGTTCACCACCAGCGAGCCTGCCGACAGTCCGACGACGGTGACCTTCTCACCGTTGATGACGTTGCCGTTCGCATCCCGGGACAGCTGGGCGAGACCGGTGTTGATCGCGGCGGTGAGATTGGTGACGCCGATGTTGATGGAGTCACCGAGGTTCTTGTCCGTCTTGCCGGTGATCGGACCAGCCTGCGCGGGCCACGTGACGTTCACCCGTTTCTCGTTCTTGAACTGACCGCCCAGCAGCGGCGCCATCACGTTGTCGCCCATGGTGCCGGCGCCGATTCCGCCGATGATCAGCGCTGAGCTACTGGCCCAGGATGTCGCGGCGCCGGTGAGTGCGAGGGATGCGGAGGCAAACGCGATGCCGCATGTGAGGGAGGCTTTGCGGAAGATGGTGCTCATGAGGTTCCCCGGATCTACGTGATAAGTGTCGAAACGCCATCTCGTCGGCGTGACACGAGCGTAGAGCCGGAATCCGACTTTCCATCAGCAAATCAGAAAGTTTCCCATTATGGGTTATACAGTTACTTTAATTCTATCAATATTACCGCTTTGAACAGGTATTACACAGATTTATGCCGTCCTAAGCAATTCCGAAGAGTAGTCATTCAAGATCTCCAAGCATATTTCTTGCTTACGCAACAAGTGACCTGCAATTTTCCGGTACGGAGCGTGCCATTTTCTCTGCGACGCACCAGAGCCGCTCACAACTGGATGATCAACACGATTGCCACGACCGCGAAAATGACGGCGAAGAGAGCGACCGCAGCAATGCCGACGGCCGCGCGCGGATTCAAGTTCTTGCCCGCCGTCGGATCAGGGTTCTTGGTGGCCGACGTCTGGGCCGACTGCGGTGAGATCTCCCCCGGGGGGACACCCCCAGCGCGCTCCTCGCTGGGGGTGTCCATGGGGTCGGGATCAGGCAGCAACGCGGTCACGACGAGTTTCCTTGTCGCGCTCGCTCACTGTCGCTGAGATCCTCCAACCTGTCTGCCCGGGCTCGCGCTCCCGTCGCAGCTCGGCGTTTGTCAGCCGCATCGTCGAGTTCCCGGTCAGCGACGTCGGTCACCGCCTTCTCGGCCGCCTTGCTCCGGTTCTGTGCGCTGCGCTTGGATTTCTCTGCTGCAGCGACGCTTTGGTCCGCCGACTCGGCGATCGCCCGCTTGGCCTCCGCTGTCCTTTCGGCAGCGTCTCGGGCGGCCTGACGCTTCTCTTGCTCTGCGTCCTCACGAGCGGACGCGACGCGCTGCGCCGCATCGTCACGTGCCTGTTGCGGTGCTGTCGCGGCCTTCTCGCGTTTCCGGGCCAGCTGATCCTGGGCCTGCTCTTTCTTCTGCTCGGCCAGCTCGTCGAGGCGCATCGCTTCGCCCAGCGCAGCAACGCGCTGAATGCGTGAGATCCCGCTCTCCTCGAGAGCGCTGTCCCTGAGCGCATTACCAGCGGCAGCATCGAGGGCTCCCACCGCACGTTCGTACATCAGCCGGCCCGGCGCCTCCTGGTCGACGAGGGGCAGGACTCGGTCCTCGACCATCTGTAACGGTGTTCGCGCAAGCCGGTATTGGAACCGCAGGATCGCGAAAGGCAGGTCGGAGAGTTTCATCAGGTCCTCCTAGGAATGGGGATCGGCGGACTCGGCGCGACGGCGCAACCTGTCGGCCTCGGCTTCGGCGCGCGCCGCGTCGGTCACCTCGCCGCGGTACTCATCGAGCGCCGCATCGTATTCGGACTGCGCCTCCGCAACCTGCTGGCGTTCCTGGGCAGACGCGCGCAGCGCCTCACTTTGCGCGTCGGCCTCGGCCTGGGTTTGCGCTCGGGCCGCGTCGCGGCGTCCCGCCTGCTCGGCAGCAGTCTGTTGCGCAGCTTCCTGGGCACGCACGGACGTTTTGGCCTCGGCCGCACGGACTTCCGCGGCTCGACGCTCCTGCGCACCCTCACGCTGGGCTTCTGCGGCCATGTCTCGCGCCTCGGCAGCTTCAGCGTCTGCTTCAGCGTCGACGCGACTGGCCTCACGGCGTTCCTTGGCCTCGGTCTGCTCGAGTTGGCCCTGCGCGGTCAACGAGTCGTTTCCCGTCACCGCCCCGGCCACTTCTTTGGCCTTGCCCTTCACGGAATCCACGAAGCTCTTCCGCGTCTGGGCGGCGTTGTCGTCGGTCATCTGGCCTCCTTCAGGGAGGGGGCTACCCGGGCTGACCCGATCTACACCGACGATTGCGCGGCGCGGATTCTCACTTCGTCGCGCCGTTGATGGCGGGGCGGTCGATCATGCCGCGCTCGACACCCCACATGTTCGCGATGGCCCGATACTCGCCGCTGTCCATCACGTGCTCGAGCGCCCGGCGCAGCGCCTCACCCAATGGGGAGTTCTTCTGCACCGGCCAGCCGTACGGGGCCGAGTCGAACACGTCTCCGGCAGGCACCAGATCACCGCGGCTGAGCTTGATCGCGAACCCGGTGACCGGTGAGTCAGCCGACATCGCTTGCACCTCGCCTTTGAGCAGTGCCGTGGTGACCTCGTCCTGACTGGTGAACACGACGATCTCCACCGGCGCCAGTCCCGCCGCTGTGCACTCGTTGCTCTTCCTGGGTAGCTCGTCGGTCTCTTGCAGAGTCCCCTGCGCCACACCGATTTTCAGTCCGCAGGCCGATGCCGGACCCAGTGAGGTGCCCGGTCGGCGCGCCCACTGCGTACCGGCGCGCAAATACGTCACGAAGTCGACCAGTTCTTCGCGATCGGCCGTGTCGGTCACCGATGAGGAGCCGATGTCGAACGAGCCGTCGACCACTTTCGGCAGGATCGAATCGAACGGCGTATCACGGAAATCCGGCACCAAGCCCAGTACCCGGGTGACCGCCTTCGCCAGTTCCACGTCGAAACCCGTCAGCTGACCGTCGGTGTTCTTGAACTCCATCGGCGCATAGGGAACGTTGACGCCGATCACCAGCCGGCCCGTCTCGCGGATGTCAGCCGGTACGGCGGCAGCGATCGACGCCACAGCGCCGTCGGGCAGCTTCTCCGGAGTCTCCGAGGTGCCACGCCACGGCGCCCACGTCCATAGTCCGGCCGCACCCGCCGCGAGAACGACCACCGCGGCCGCCGCCGAGAGCGCCTTGACCGGTATCCGGCGTCGAGGCCGAGCCGCGTGCCGAGAGCCACGGCCGCCACGGGGCACCGGCGCAGTCATGGCGCGCCGCGCCGCGGCAGCCAGTTCGCCCGCACTCTGGTAACGCTTCTCCGGCTTCTTGGCCATGCCCTTCGCTATGACTTCATCGAACGCGGCCAACCGAGGATCCGTCGCCGACGGGCGCGGCAGCGGTGACACCATGTGGCCGGCGATCTGCTGTTCGAGGCTGTCGGCGGGATAGGGCCGCGAACCGGTCAGGCACTCGTACAGCACGCAGGTCAGCGCGTAGATGTCGGATCGCCGGTCGACTTCGCCGCCCTCGAATCGCTCCGGCGCCATGTAGGCCAAGGTGCCCAGGGTGCTGCCCGCGGTGGTCAACCCGTGCTCCCCCGCTGTGCGGGCCAACCCGAAGTCGATCAGGTACACGAAATCGCCGCTGGTGATGAGGATGTTGGACGGTTTGATGTCGCGGTGGATCAGACCTGTCGCGTGGGCGGCATCGAGAGCCTCGGCGACCTGTTCGACGATGCTGACCGCGAACTCTGCACCGAGCGGCTTGTCGGTCTCCTCCAGCATCGTGCCGAGGTTGCGACCCTCGATCAGCCGCATGTCGAGGTAGAGGCGGCCGTCGATCTCACCGTATCCGTGGATCGGGACGACATGCGGGTCGTTCAGCCCCGCAGCAGCCTGTGATTCCCGCCGGAAACGCTGCTGGAAGACGGTGTCGGCGGCCATGTGGTGGGGCAGGACCTTGAGGGCCACCACACGATCGGTTCGCGTGTCGTAGGCCCGATAGACCTCACCCATGCCGCCCTGGCCGATGAGCTTCTCGAGTCGGTAGGGACCGAATGGTGTCGCATTCACCGGTGTTCTCCTCGGCTGCGGCCAAACGGTCTGTCGAAACGATCGACATCAGGTTTGCCGGGGCTGCCCCGGCGCATGTCACGAACGTACGACCGGTTGCCCACATCGGACATCGCGGTCAAAACGTTCTACCACGGCACAGCAGCTGCTGCTTTTGTTGAGCGAAAAGCCGACGTCGGGCTGCACACCGCACTCTCGCCGCGACGATGTATCAATGCTCGTTGAGCATCAATCGAGTGGTAAAGGGTCTTGGACAGGCATCGACGCGCCTCCTACCGTTGACGTCATGACAGCGACGATGTCTTCCGCCACGGGCCTCACCGGCCAGATGATCATCGCCGGTACCCCTGTCCGCGGAACGGGAACCGAAGTGCGTGCCTACGACCCAGCCGCCGACCGGGCGCTCGAACCGCCGTACTTCCACGGCGATGCCGGTGATGTCGAGGCTGCCTGCACTGCCGCGGCCGAGGCGTTCGGAACCTACCGCTCCACGACATCGGAGGAACGGGCCCGGTTCCTCGAGGCCATCGCCACCAACGTCGAAGCCATCCGCGACACGCTGATCTCCCGCGCCGTCCTCGAATCCGGACTGCCGCAGGCTCGCATCACAGGCGAGGTGGGCCGCACCACCGGCCAGCTGAGGCTCTTCGCCAGTGTCCTGCGGGAAGGCAGCTGGAACGGCGCGCGTATCGACCCCGCCCTTCCCGATCGAACTCCGGCTCCGCGCCCCGACCTGCGACAGCGGACCGTTCCGCTGGGCCCGGTGGCCGTGTTCAGTGCGTCTAATTTCCCACTGGCGTTCTCGGTGGCCGGCGGCGACACCGCGTCCGCATTGGCCGCCGGCTGCCCCGTCGTCGTCAAGGGCCACGACGCACACCCCGGCACCTCCGAACTGGTCGGCCGGGCGATCTCCGATGCCGTGACCGCAGCAGGTCTGCCCGCAGGGACGTTCTCGCTGCTCTTCGGCTCAGGACCGGACCTCGGTATCGCACTCGTCACCGATCCACGCATCAAGGCTGTCGGGTTCACCGGCTCCCGTTCCGGTGGCACCGCACTCGTCGCGGCCGCCGCGGCGCGTCCCGAACCGATCCCGGTGTACGCCGAGATGAGCTCCATCAACCCCGTCTTCCTGCTCGACGGAGCGTTGGCCAACCGCGGCGCGGATCTCGGCCGGGCATTCGTCGCCTCACTCACTATGGGCTCGGGACAGTTCTGCACGAACCCCGGTCTGGTCATCAGTGTCGACGGCCCGGGCCTGGACACCTTCGTCGAGGCCGCCCGCGACGCGCTCGCCGGCGCCCCGGCGACTCCGATGCTGACGCCCACCATCGCGCGCAGCTACGCCTCGGGCGTCGAATCGCTTCGACAAGGCGCCGAGCTGGTGGCCCGCGGCGAAATGCAGGAAAGCCAAACATCCTGCCGAGCAGCGCTTTTCATCACGAACGCATCGACCTTCCTGGCCTCCGATACCCTGCAGGCCGAGGTCTTCGGGTCGTCGAGCGTGATCGTGCGCTGTGCCGATCTCGACGAGATGCACGCCGTGGCAGCCGGTATGGAGGGTCAACTGACCGCCACCGTGCACGCCGACGAGATCGATCACCCGACGGCGGCCGATCTGTTGCCGCTGCTCGAGCTCAAGGCGGGCCGGATTCTCTTCAACGGCTGGCCGACGGGAGTCGAGGTGTGCCACGCGATGGTCCACGGCGGCCCCTCACCCGCCACGTCGGACTCGCGCACCACGTCGGTCGGCTCTCGCGCCATCGAACGTTTCCTGCGGCCCGTCTGCTACCAGGACGTGCCCACGTCTCTGCTACCTCCGCCGATCACCGACGGAAATCCAGAGCACCTGTGGCGGCGCATCGACGGCCGGCTCACGCAGGACTGACACCCCACCACTGACGAACGAGGAGCCCCAACCCATGCGTCCGATTTCGCGCCCCGACTTCCGCGGCGTCCTGTTCTTCCCGGTCACACCATTCGGCACGTCCGGAAGCGTCGACTTCGACGCGCTGGCCGCGCACATCGCGCGGGGCGTGGACGCGGGCGCCGGCGGCGTCTTCATCGCCTGCGGCACCGGCGAGTTCCACGCCATGGACGATAGGGAGTTCGGCGACGTCGTCCGCACGGCCGTCGACGTGGTCGGCGGCCGGGTCCCGGTCTACGCCGGCGCCGGTGGCTCCGTGGCACAGGCCAAGCGCTTCGCGGTAGCAGCGGAACACGCCGGGGCCGACGGGCTCCTGCTCCTACCGCCCTACCTGGTGGAGGTGCCGCAGGCCGGTCTCGTCGACTACACCCGGGCCGTCGCGGCGGCCGCACAGCTGCCCGTGATCGTCTACAACCGCAACAACGCACGATTCACCGAGGAATCCGCCGTAGCAGTCGCACGTATCCCGAACGTCGTCGGATTCAAGGACGGCACCGGCAATTTCGACCAGGTCGCTCGAATCGTGCAGGCCGTCACCACGACCGTCGATCCCGATTTCCTCTTCTTCAACGGTCTGCCCACCGCAGAGACGACACAGCTCGCGTTCCGGGCGATCGGCGTTCCGCTGTACTCGTCGGCCACGTTCGCCTTCGCACCCGATCTGGCGCTGGCCTTCTACAACGCGTTGGAATCCGGGAACCAGGGCCTGGTCGACGCCTTGCTCAACGCGTTCTTCATCCCCCTGGTACGGCTGCGCGACACCGTCCCGGGCTATGCGGTGTCGCTGGTCAAAGCCGGCGTCACGATGGCAGGCATCCCCGCCGGTTCCGTGCGCCCGCCGCTGGTGATGCCGACGCCGGACGACCTCGCCGAACTGGCTTCGATCGTCGAGGCCGGGCGATCCGTCGTCGCCGACGCGCTGGCCCAGGCACGCTGATGCCGGCCATCCGGATCACCGGAGCCCGGATCACGCCGGTGGCGTTCGCTGATCCGCCGCTGCTCAACACCGTGGGCGTGCACCAGCCGTATGCACTGCGGGCAATCATCCAGCTGGACACCGACGCAGGCTTGGTCGGCCTGGGTGAGACCTACGCCGACACCCGCCACCTCGGCCGGCTCCATGCCGCCGCCGATGCGATCACCGGACTGGATGTCTTCGCGCTCAACGCCATTCGTGCGGAGATCGCCGAACGGCTCAGAGGCGACACCGCCGCGGTCGGTACGGCGGGCATGATCACCACAGCCAGTGCGGTCGATCAGGTGTTGTCCCCGTTCGAGGTGGCATGCCTCGACGTCCAGGGCCAGGCACTGGACCGCCCGGTCTGCGATCTGCTCGGCGGTGCCGTCCGTGACGCCGTGCCGTTCAGCGCCTACCTGTTCTACAAGTGGGCAGCTCACCCCGGCGCCGAACCCGACCGGTTCGGAGAAGCACTCGATCCGGACGGCCTCGTCGCCCAAGCTCACCACATCGTCGACGAATACGGCTTCACCGCAATCAAACTCAAGGGTGGCGTCTTTCCCCCCGACGAGGAGATGGCGGCCATCGAGGCCTTGTCCCGCGCATTCCCGGGTGTCCCGCTGCGGCTCGACCCCAACGCGGCATGGACTCCGCAGACCGCGGTGAAGGTGGCCTCCGGATTGGCAGGGATCCTCGAATACCTCGAAGATCCCACACCGGGCCTCGACGGTATGGCGGAGGTGGCCGCGCAGGCGCCGATGCCCCTGGCCACCAACATGTGTGTGGTCGCGTTCGACCAGCTCGCTCCTGCCGTCGCGAAAAATTCTGTCCGCGTTGTCCTTTCCGATCACCACTACTGGGGTGGGCTGCAACGCTCGCGACTGCTTGCGGGAATCTGCGACACGTTCGGGCTCGGCCTGTCGATGCACTCGAACTCACATCTCGGCATCAGCCTCGCCGCGATGGTGCACCTCGCCGGGGCAACGCCGAACCTGACCTATGCCTGCGACACCCATTGGCCGTGGAAGACAGAAGACGTGGTCAAGCCCGGGGCACTCCACTTCGTCGACGGTGCCGTCCCGGTGCCCCGCGGCCCCGGCCTCGGCGTGGAGATCGACGACGAGGCGCTCGACACACTGCATCAGCAATACCTTCGCTGCGGTATCCGCGACCGGGACGACACCGGCTACATGCGTACCGTGAACCCGGGCTTCGAGCTGCTGAGCCCGCGTTGGTAGAGCCTTTCGCGGCACGACCCGGAGCTCTACGGTGAGAGGATGGCAGCGATCGAGGCCGTCCACCCACCGGATGCCGTACTCAAGACCATCAATCCGATCCTGCGGCGCGCACTTCCGACACCCCTCGGCAGGCTGATCGGCGAGTTCATGTTGCTGCGCTTCACCGGTCGCAAGTCCGGCCGGCGCTTCGCCATTCCCGTGAGTGCACACCATCTCGACGGCAACCTCTACGCGGTGATGGAGGCACAGTGGAAGTACAACTTCCGCGGTGGGGCCGACGTCGAGGTGTCCCATCTCGGGCGCACCTCGCCGATGCGCGGCGTCCTGCTGACCGACTCGGCGCAGGTCGCCGACATCGTCGACCAGCTTGCGACCGCCTACGGCGCCAAGAAAGCGCAACGGATGATGGGCCTGAAGTTCGACCGGGTGCCCACCCCCCAGGAGTGGGATGAGGCGGTCGCACGCATCCACATCTCCGTGGTCTCCCTGACTCCCGGACGCTGATGTTCTCTCTGGCGCGATTGCAGTGCTTCGTCGCGGTCGCCGAAGAGCTGCATTTCGGCCGGGCGGCCGAACGCCTGCACATGACGCAACCCCCGTTGTCCCGTCAGGTTCAGCAGCTCGAGAGCGAGCTCGGCGTACAGCTCATCGACCGCACCACCCGAACCGTCACGCTGACGCCGGCGGGTGCCGCGTTCCTGCCGGACGCGCGGCGCATCCTGCAGCTGGCCGAAGGGGCCGCGCAGACTGTGAAGCGGGTCCCCGCAGGGGATCTGGGTACGGTCGTGATCGGATTCACCGCGGCGTCGGCGCACGCGGTGCTGCCGCGACTGCTGGAGCGTGCGCGCGAAAGACTGCCCGACGTGACGCTCGATCTGCGCGAGATGGTGACCGCAGCCCAGATCGAGGGGCTGGCGACCGGCGAGCTCGACCTGGGCATGGCGCGTCCGCCGCTGAAACGGCCAGGGCTGGTGTCGCGGCCGCTGCTGCACGAGCAACTGATCGCGGCTCTGCCCTCGGGTCACCCGCTGGCCGAGCTGCCCCGGCAGTTGACGCTCACCGACCTCGACGGGCAGGACGTCGTGATGTATTCGCCGGTGCAGGCACGGTATTTCAACGAACTGCTCATCTCGACCTTCACCATCGCCGGCGCCACGCCGCGGTATGTCCAGTACGTGACACAGGTGCACACGATGCTTGTGCTCGTACGCTCGGGCATCGGAATCGCGCTGGTACCGGCATCGGCGGCCACGCTGCACCCCGAGGGCGTCGTGTTTCGGACGATCGGGGCGTTTCGCGAACGGCCCGTCGAACTCGACGCCGTGTGGCGGGGCGACTCGACGAACCCCGCTCTGCTGCGAGTACTGCGAGATGTGCTTCCCCCGCAGGAGTGGACGACCGACGACCTCGTCGAAACCGTCGACTGACGTCGATCAGACCGGCGTGACCAATTGCCCTGTCTCGAGGAAGCTCTCCAGGTTGCGCAGGGTCAGTGCCTCCATGGCCGCGCGCGTCTGCACCGTGCCGCTGGCCACATGCGGGAGCAACACCACCGTGTCCAGCCCGTAGAGCACCTCGGGCACCTTGGGCTCGTGGGCGAACACGTCGAGCCCGGCGCCCGCAAGCCTTCCTTGCACGAGTGCTGACACCAGGGCGTCCTCGTCGACGACGCTGCCGCGAGCGATGTTGATCAGATAGCCGTCGGCGCCGAGCGCGTCGATGACCTCACTACCGACCAAGCCGCGAGTGCCCTCACCACCGGCCGCGGCGATCACCAGAACGTCGACCTCCCGCGCCAGCTCCACGGGGGACGCCGCGTACGCATAGGGCGAATCGGTCACGCGGTGGCGATTGTGATAGCTGATGGTGCAGCCGAAAGCGTTGAGCCGGTGGGCGATTGCAGAGCCGATGCGACCCAGACCGATGATGCCGACGCGGGTGTTGCTGACCTGGCGGGTGAGCGGATAGGAGCCTTCGACCGGCCACCGACCGGCCCGTACATATCGGTCGGACGCCGAGAACTTCCGCAACGTGTCGATCAACAGACCCACAGCCGTGTCAGCCACACAATCGGTCAGCACATCGGGTGTGTTGCTCACCCCGATTCCCCGGGCTTCGGCCGCGTCCACGTCGGTGGTGTCGTAGCCGACGCCGAAGTTGACGATCGCGCCGAGATGAGGCAGTGCAGCCATCAGCTCGGCATCCACGCCGGTGCGACCGGACGTGACCACCGCGGTGACCTCCGCGCCGTGTTCGGCGAGGAATGCTGCTCGCTCGTCCCCGGACTCCGGGAGCGTCTTCGCGAGGTACTCCTGGGCAAGCGTCTGCTCGAGCGACGGCTTGAGGGGACCGACCTGCAGAACCGCACCATTGATGCTCACAGCGCACCACGCTACGGCGACCTGCGAATACCCGTCTACGTCCGAATTGGCATGAACTTATAGCCAAACGGCATCGGCAGCTCTGTGCGCGTCCCATTCGGGTATCGGAAACCAGGTTCGCTACGTAAATGTGCTCGTCAGAGGCATTTCCGCGGCCCCACGCCCCGGTTCGATGTCGCTGAATGACTGCGCAAAGCGCCTTCTGGGCAGGGTTGACGCTCACGGAAACCCGCTCTTACGGTGTGGTTGTCATCACAGCGTGCATCTACATACGTGGACGTCACAGCCCCCAGCCCGGGAGGACCCATGAAAGCCGCAGCCCTTGCCGCACTCACCGTCGCGGCGGTCACCGTGAGCGGCTGCTCGGTCGCGAACTCCGGCGGCGGCGGATACGACCCGGGCACGCTGCGCGTCGTTCTCCAGCAGGAGCCGCCCACGCTCGAACCGTGCGAGAGCTCGCTGACCTCGACCGGCATCGTGGTGCGTTCCAACATCACCGAGCCCCTACTGGAGCGCGACGCCACCACCGGCGACCTGACCCCGCTGCTCGCCACGCGGTGGACGCAGACGAGCCCCACTCAGTGGACCTTCCAGCTGCGCGACGGTGTGACGTTCTCCGACGGGGCGCCCTTCACGTCCGAGGACGCCGCCTTCTCGATCGACCGGGCCGTCAACTCGGATCTGCAATGCAACGTCGACGGGTACGTGTTCGGCGACGAGAAGCTCAGCCTGCAGACTCCGGACCCGACCACGGTCGTGGTCGGCACCACCGAACCGGATCCCATTCTGCCGCTGCGTGTCTCATTCATCGAGATGGTGCCGCGCACCACCAGCACCGCCGAGAAGGTGCGCGAGCCGATCGGCACCGGGCCCTACGCCATCGCCGCATGGGACTACGGCCAGAAACTGACGCTGAAGCGCAACCCCACGTACTGGGGCGCGGCGCCGGCCTTCGCCACCGCCGAATACCGCTGGCGCAGTGAGGGAAGCGTGCGCGCGGCGATGATCATCAACGACGAGGCCGACATCGCCACGGGCCTCGGCCCCGAGGACGGCGCCGGCGACCTCGGAGTGCCGTTCCAGAACAACGAGACCACAGCCCTGCGCATGCAGGCCACCGAACCGCCGCTCAACGACATGCGGGTGCGCCAGGCCATCAACTACGCCGTCAACCGCACCGGCATCGTCAAAGCCCTCTTCCGCGGCCTCGGTCAGCCGGCGGCGCAGCTGATCCCCTCCGGCGTGGTCGGTTACAACGACCAGCTCCAGCTCTGGCCGCACGACACCGAGAAGGCCAAGCAGCTGATCGCCGAGGCCAAGGCCGACGGTGTGCCTGTCGACACCCAGATCCGGCTGATCGGGCGCACCGCGCAATTCCCCAACATCAGCGAGACCATCGAGGTCCTGCAGGCCGAGTTCACCGAGATCGGGCTGAACGTGAAGATCGAGATGATGGACACGTCCAATCAGCTCGAGTACCAACTGCGCCCCTTCCCGGCGAACACCGGGCCCTACCTGCTGATGATCATGCACGGCAACCAAGCCGGTGATGCCGCGTTCACCATGGACCAGTACATGCTCTCTGACGGTCCGCAAAGTGCCTATGGGACAGCCGAATTCGACGCCAAGATCCGCGCCGCCGAGGCACTGACCGGACAGGCCAGACAGGACGCATTCGCCGCACTGTTCGCCGAGGAGCCCAAGGAGATCATGCAGATGGCCTACATCGCCCACATGAAAGGCATCCTCGGCAAGTCCCCCCGCGTCGACTACACCCCCGATCCCGCGACGGGCGACGAGATGCGGCTCGCAGCGATGACCCCTGCCGGTGACGACCGCACCGACCAGTCCTGAGAAACAGGAAGGCCAGCCCCATGTTCCCCTTCGTCCGGCGCCGGATGTACTCCAGCGCACTGCCGTTGATCATCGTGCTGCTCGGCGTGTTCCTCCTCGCCCGGCTCACCGGTGACCCCACCAACCTGTACCTGCCCGAGTCCGCGACCGCCGACCAGCGCGCCGAATTCGCCGCGGCAAACGGCTTCAACGATCCGCTGATCACCCAGTTGATGGACTACTTCAAGGGAGTACTGCACCTCGACTTCGGCACCTCGCTACGCACCGGCGAATCCGCGGCGGACATGGCTCTGCGCGCCTTCCCTGCCACACTGCAGCTGGCGATCACCACGATGCTCCTGGCCATAGTCGGGGCCGTCGTCATCGGCTGCTGGGCCGCGTACCGCCCCAATTCGCTGGCCGACCGGTTCTCCAGCCTGCTCTCCATGACCGCCGCGTCGATCCCCGACTTCTGGTTCGCCATCACCGGCGTGTGGCTGTTCGCCGTGCTGCTCGGCTGGCTGCCCACCTCCGGGGTCGACGACGGAATACTCAGCTGGATCCTGCCGATCGCGACGCTGATGATCCGACCGCTCGGCGTCCTCACCCAGGTGGTCCGTGGAGCCATGGTCTCGGCGCTGTCGGCACCGTACGTGCGGCTGGCTCGCAGCAAGGGCGCCAGCGACTTCCGCGTCGTCAGCCATCACGCCCTGCGCAACGCCGCCGCCCCTGCCCTCACGGTGGCCGGCGACCTCGCCGTCGGGCTCATCAACGGCGCGGTCGTGGTCGAGGCGATCTTCGGCTGGCCGGGCATCGGAAAATTGATGATCGACGCGATCCTGCAGCGCGACTTCGCGGTCCTGCAGGCCGCCGTGCTGCTCACCGCGGTCAGCATCTTCCTGCTCAACATCTTCATCGACGCCTGCTACGCGCTGCTCGACGCGCGGGTGCGGGAACCAGCTCGCGTCTAACACGGCAACCCAGACCGCTAGGAGCACTCTCATGACTCAGATCGACCTGATCCCGGTCAAACCCACCACGGCGATCGTCGGCGAGGACGACACCGACACGGCACGGACGCGGGGCCGGTCACTGTGGTTCCGGCTGCTGATCAACGACCGCGTGGCGTTCGCCGCCGCATGCGTTCTCGGGCTCGTGTTCCTCACGGCGCTGCTCGGCCCCGTCCTGTTCGGCGACCTCGCCACGCGCATCGACCTGGACAACTCCAACCAGGCACCGTTCACCCTCAGCCACGGATGGGCGAACATCCTGGGCACCGATCCGCTGGGCCGCAGCATGCTCGCCCGGCTCGTCGTCGCCTGCCGCACCACACTGTCGGTTGCCGTGCCCGCGGTGGTGATCTCCGCGGTCATCGGCTCGGCGATCGGAATGTGGGCGGGCTATCACCGCGGCTGGCGCGAGACGGTAGCGATGCGCATCGCCGACGTGATCATGAGCTTCCCATCTCTCTTGCTGGCCGTCGTCGTGCTCTACGTCTTCTCCCCCAGCGCCGCCAACATCGTTGCAGTGCTCGCCATCACCCGCATCCCGGTGTACCTGCGCACCGCCCGGGCCGAGTCCGCCGAACTGCAGAGCCGTGTATTCGTCGATGCAGCGCGCACTTTCGGCGCCAGCGCGAACTCGATCATCGGTCGGCACGTGCTGCCGATCGTGCTTCCCACGCTGCTCACCGTCGCGACGCTCGACTTCTGCTACGTCATGCTCGCCGAGAGCTCGCTGAGCTTCCTGGGCATCGGCATCCAGCCGCCGGACGTCAGCTGGGGTCTCATGGTCTCCCAGGGCCGCACCTATCTGCACAGCGCGTGGTGGTTGTCGTTCTTCCCCGGCCTCGCAATCGTGATCACCACCGTCTCGGCGACGATCCTGGCCGCCTGGGCGCGCATCGCCACCGACCCCGGCCAGCGGTGGCGTCTCACCGTCCCGCAGAAGCGGCTGGCCGCCTTCACCAAGACCGGAAAGGCCCTGCGATGAGTGCACTCGCCGACCACGACATCCACGTCGACCCGACGCCCGTCCTCGAGGTCGACCGCCTGTCGGTCGAGGTCCGCACGATATCCGGGACGTTGCGGGCCGTCAACGAGGTGTCCTTCGGGGCACGGCGTGGCGAAACCCTGGCTCTGCTCGGCGAATCCGGCTGCGGCAAGTCGATGACGGCGACGGCCCTGGTCGGACTGCTCGAGCCGGTCGCCGACATCGTCGGTGGCAGCGCCCGGCTCGCGCATCAGGACGGGACCGTCGACCTGGTGACAGCCGACCGCAAGAAGCGTCGCGCGATGGCGGGCACTGAACTCGCGATCGTCTTCCAGGATGCGTTGACCGCGCTGAACCCGCTCTACACGGTCGGAACCCAACTGGCCGAACCGTTTCGGATTCACCACGGACTCTCCGCGAAAGAGGCGAAGAGCAAAGCCGTCGAGTTGATGGCCCGGGTAGGAATTCCCCAGCCCGAAACCAGGATCGATTCGTATCCTCACCAGTTCTCCGGCGGGATGCGCCAACGGCTGCTCATCGCGATGGCCGTCGCGCTGAATCCGAGCGTGTTGATCGCCGACGAGCCCACCACGGCACTCGACGTCACCGTGCAGGCGCAGATCATGGCGCTGCTGCGGGACCTGCGCTCCGAATACAACATGGCCGTCGTGCTCATCACCCACGACCTCGCTCTGGTCGCGGAGGAGGCCGACCGCGTCGCCGTGATGTACGCGGGAAACATCGTCGAGACCGGCTCCGTCGACGAGGTTTTCGCCAACCCTCGGCATCCCTACACCAAGGGGCTGCTGAACTCGGTGCCGGTCAACGCCCGCCGCGGCGACAGCCTGAAGTCCATCGGCGGCTCACCACCTGACCTGCACGCCGTCCCCGCCGGATGCGTTTACCAGGCCCGCTGCCCGCTGGCCCGCGACATCTGCACGACGACACGACCGACCCTGTCGGGCACCGACCGCGCGACAGCCTGCCACTTCCCGGAAGAGGTCACCAATGTCTGATCACACGATGTCTGACGCGAACGGGAGTCCGCTGCTCGAGGTTCGCGACATCCGCAAGTCCTTCCGGGTACCGCACGCCGGCAAGAACGCCCTTCGCGCACTCGACGGCATCACGCTGGACCTCAAGCGCGGCGAAACACTCGGCCTCGTCGGTGAATCCGGCTGCGGCAAGTCCACGTTGGCGCGGACGTTGATGATGCTCGAGCGGCCCGACGAGGGCAGTGTGCGCTTCGACGGCGTCGACCCCTTCAGCCTCAAAGGAGCTGAACTCCTGGCGTTCCGCCGCCGAGTCCAGATGGTGTTCCAAGACCCCTACGCCTCCCTGAACTCGCGCATGTCCGCCGCCGAGATCATCGCCGAACCGTGGCGCAGCCACAAAGGAGTGGTGAAGAACCGGCAGGACCGCGACATGCGGGTCCGCGGGCTGCTCGACATGGTGGGTCTCGGTGCGAAGGCGGCCAACAAGTACCCGCAGGAGTTCTCCGGCGGGCAGCGTCAGCGCATCGGAATCGCGCGAGCGCTTGCGTTGGACCCCGACGTGATCATCTGCGACGAACCGGTGTCCGCTCTGGACCTCTCGGTACAGGCGCAGGTACTCAACCTGCTCAACGACCTGCAGGACCAACTCGGCATCAGCTACATCTTCATCTCCCACGACCTGTCCGTGGTGCGGCACGTCGCCGATCGGGTGGCCGTGATGTACCTGGGCCGGATCATCGAAAACGGGCCCACCGAGGCGGTGTACGAGCGATCCAACCACCCCTACACCGCGGCGCTGATGTCGGCCGCACCCTCACTGGACAGCTCCCGCCGCGGTGCGCGCATCCTGCTCAAGGGTGAGGTCCCGTCACCGATCGATCCGCCGTCGGGATGCCGGTTCCGAACCCGATGCTGGAAAGCGACCGACGTGTGTGCGAGCACGCCACCGCCCGTGGCCGCCGACCCGGCCACACCTGACCATGCCGCCGAATGCCACCATCCGCTGCTCCTCGAAGGGAGTAGCCGTGAAACCGTGCCGGCATGAGCCCCGGCGGCTATTGCGTTCTCGCCGTGGCGATCTTCCTGGCATCGGCGCTGCAAGCGTCCATCGGCTTCGGCATGGGAATGTTCGCGGCACCGATCGTCGCGCTGGTCGAGCCGGCGCTGATTCCGGGCACGCTGATCATGGTGGCGACGCTGGTGACGCTGATCGTCGTGGTCCGCGAGCGGGAAGCGATCGATCTGTCCGGTACCGGCTGGGCGCTCGTCGGCCGAGTGCCCGGCACCATCGCCGGCGCCCTGCTGCTCGCGGCGCTACCGCATCGCGCGCTGTCACTGATGCTGGCCGCCGTGGTTCTCGGCGGCGTGATCCTCACCAGCAGCGGGTGGATTCCGGCGCCGCGCCGACGCAATGTGGTGATCGCAGGAGCGACCTCCGGACTGCTGGGCACCGCGACCTCCATCGGTGGTCCGCCGATGGCGCTGGTGTGGCAACGCAATTCCGGGTCCCGGCTGCGCGGCACGATGAGCGGGTTCTTCCTGGTGGGCTCGGTGATGTCGTTGATCGTTCTGTCTGTCACCGGAGCGGTGGACGAGCGCACCTGGCGGGGCTTCGCCGTGCTGGTACCTGCGGCGGTGGCGGGCTATCTGCTGTCCATGGTGGTGAACCGACACCTCAATCCGGCCCGGTTGCGTCGAGTGGCGATCGTCGTCTCTGCCATGGGCGCTGCGCTGCTGATCGGCCGCGAACTGTTGGCGATGTGAGGGAGTGGTTGTGACAGAGGATCTTCCGGTGCGCAAGGTCAAGTCCGCGGTGCGTACTGTCGAATTGCTGGAGTATCTCGCGGGTCGCCATGACGAGCCGGCCCGGTTGCGGGAGATCAGCGATGCTCTCGACATGCCGCGCAGCAGCGCCCACGCCCTGCTGCGCACCCTCGTCGGTCAAGGCTGGGTTCGGTCGGACCCCAGCGGCACGCTCTACGGCATCGGCATCAGAGCGCTGCTGGTGGGTACGAGCTACCTGGACAGCGATCCGTATCTGCCGCTGATCATCCCCTTCCTCGACGACCTGCGCGCAACCCTCGACGAGACCTTCCACCTCGGCCGACTCGACGGCACCGACATCGTCTACCTGGCCACCCGCGAATCACAGCAATACGCGCGCACCGCCAATCGCGTTGGCAGACGCCTACCGGCCTACGCCACCTCGCTCGGAAAAGCGCTGCTGGCCGAACAATTCGGCGTCGAACGTGAGCGACACATCCCGTCGGCCCTGACACCACTGACACCCCAGACGATCACCGAACGCGCCGTCCTCGACAGCCAACTCGACGAGGTCCGCATCCGCGGTTATGCGAGAGACGACCAGGAAAACACCTCTGGAGTCCGGTGTTTCGCGGTACCACTGCACTACTGCCGACCCGCGCAGGACGCGATCAGCGCGTCGATACCCGTCGACCGGCTGAGTCCGCAGCGCGAGCGCGAGATCATCGACGCGTTGCAGAGCACCGGCGACAAAGTCTCCCGTGTCGTGCGCCCACTGGCCAACGGCGACAAATGGTTCGCATCATGACGCTCGAGAGGAACTGAAGTGAGAACACCCGTCGTCACCGACGTCACCGTCATCCCGATCGCGGGTCACGACAGCATGCTGCTCAATCTGTCCGGCGCGCACGGGCCCTACTTCACCCGCAATCTCGTGGTCATCTCCGACTCCGCAGGCAATACGGGCGTCGGCGAAGTGCCCGGCGGGGAACCCATCCGCCGCACCCTGGATGACGCCCGGAACCTGATCGCCGGCCGCAGTATCGGCGACTATCACGCCGTGCTCAACGACGTGCGCCGCACATTCGGCGATCGCGACGCGGGGGGACGCGGCGCGCAGACCTTCGATCTGCGGGTGGCCGTGCACGCCGTCACCGCCGTCGAAGCGGCTCTTCTCGACCTGCTCGGTCAGCATCTCGAGGTGCCCGTGGCCGCGTTGCTCGGCGACGGCCAACAGCGCGACCGCGTTCAGGCCCTCGGGTATCTCTTCTTCGTGGGTGATCGCTCGAGGACCGACCTCGCCTACCGGTCGGCTGCAGACGAAGCAGCGGATGCCGACGACTGGATGAGAGTGCGCCACGACGAGGCGCTCACCCCTGACGCCATCGTGGCGCTGGCCGAAGCAGCACGAGCCCGCTACGGATTCGCCGATTTCAAACTCAAAGGCGGCGTCTTGCCCGCGGCGGACGAGGCGAAAGCCGTCATCGCGTTGGCCGATCGCTTCCCGGACGCGCGGATCACGCTGGATCCCAACGGGGGTTGGCTGCTTGACGACGCGATTCGCACCTGCCGGGAGCTACGCGATGTGCTGGCCTATGCCGAGGATCCTGTCGGTCCAGAAGCAGGCTTCTCGGGACGCGAGGTGATGGCGGAGTTCAAGCGGGCCACCGGCCTGCCGACCGCCACGAACATGATCGCCACCGACTGGCGGGAGATGGGGCACGCGATCCGATCCGGCGCGGTCGACATCCCGCTTGCCGATCCCCACTTCTGGACGATGGCAGGGTCGGTGCGTGTCGCGCAGTTGTGCGACACCTGGGGACTCACCTGGGGTTCGCACTCCAACAACCACTTCGACGTGTCGCTGGCGATGTTCACTCACGTCGCCGCCGCCGCACCTGGCGACATCACCGCGATCGACACGCACTGGATCTGGCAGGACGGGCAGGCCATCACCACCGCACCGTACGAGATCATCGACGGATATCTGACGGTGCCCGACGCGCCAGGCCTCGGCGTGACCCTGGACGAGGCCGCCGTCGCCGCCGCACACGAGGTGTACAACCGTGAGGGCCTCGGCAGCCGAGACGATGCGGCCGCGATGCAGTACTTGATGCCGGGCTGGACCTTCGACAGCAAACGACCTGCGCTGCAGAGGGATTGACGTGAAGATCGTCGTTGCCGATCAGAACCTGCTACCGCACCGCGAACGATTCGAGGCCATGGCGCCGGAAGGATCGGACATCCGCTGGCTGACCGACGGGGTCCCCGACGCCGAGCTGCGCACCGCCGAGGTGTACGTGGGTAGCCGGTTCACCGCCGAGATGGCGCGTACAGCGGAGAAGCTGCGCCTGATCCACGTCGCCGGCGCCGGGACCGACAAGGTCGAGTTCGCAGCACTGTCGCCAGAGATATTGGTCGCCAACACCTTTCACCACGAGCGATCGATCGCCGAGTACGTGGTGGGCGCGGCGGTGATGCTGCGTCGCGGCTTTCTCGCCCAAGACCGCGCGCTGCGGGACGGGGTGTGGGCGACATCAGTGTACGACCGGACGATCCCGCAGGCGCCGACGCTCGGCGGCGCCCGGATGGGCTTCGTCGGTTTCGGGCACATCGGGATGCGCAGCTGGGACCTGTTGCGCGCGTTCGGCTGCACCGGCGCCGCCGTCACCGGCTCGGGCAGCGTGTCACCGGACTCGCGGTTGCAGTGGGCGGGCGATGTCACCGCGCTCGGCCGCCTGATGCGCGAGAGCGACGTCGTCGTGGTGTCGGCGCCGCTGAACTCCGACACCATCGGCATGATCGGGGCCGCGGAGCTCGCGGCATTGGGTCCCGACGGCGTGTTGATCAACGTCGGGCGCGGCCCGCTGGTGCAGGAACAGGCGCTCTACGAGGCGTTGGCCAACGGGGGGATCGCCGCGGCCGCGATCGACGTCTGGTATCGCTACCCCACCGGGCAGATGCCCTGCGCTCCGAGCGATCTCCCGTTCGGCGATCTGCCCAACATGCTGGTGACCCCGCATTCATCGGGGGTCACGACCGACACATTCGCCGGCCGCGTCGGTGATGTCGCCGCGAACATCGGGCGGCTGCAGCGGGATGAACCCCTGCGCAACCTGGTGAAAGGCTGAACCGGCTAGGGCGTGTAGTCGTACTGCGGCTCGTGGAAACGGTTGATGATCGGGATGCGCTCGATGATGCGGTCCCTCAACCGCGGCTGCGGATTGTCCACCACCACAGGCGGCGGGACGGCCGCGGGAAGCGGACCGCCGGGCGTGACCAGCACCGGCGCACCCGGGGCGGGGGCCAGGTAGTCCGGCGGCGGGGC
>NZ_QJUA01000033.1 GCF_003254575.1 Mycobacterium kyogaense
TACGGCACCCGACAGCACAGCTACCCGGTATTTCTGCGTGAGCGTCAGATGGGTATAAGGGACCGGGCCCACCCGATGCGAAATACCCGTAATAGCAATGGATGAGTGTCGCGGCGACGCAGTAGGTGATGGCCTTGATCAACGAGTAGAGGAGGTCGATCGGGTTCAGGAACTGGATGAAGTAGTGGTCGTACGTGCCGCCGGGCTCACCGTTGAGCAGGACCACGACGGTTTCTAGTACGTAGAACGTCATGACCAGGGTCAGCAGATAACCCGGAATCACACAGATCAGTCCGCCGACCATACGGGTCCCGACGACGAACGGGATGGGCCGCAACCCCATGGCGTCCACTGCGTCGATCTCTTCGGAGATGCGCATCGCGCCTATCTCGGCGGTCATCCGCGTCCCCGCTTGCGCGGTGAAGGCTATTCCGGCGACGAGGGGGCCGATCACGCGGACCGCACCCACGCCGCCGATGACACCTGACAGCGCACCGAATCCGATGATGTTGAGCGTTGCCAAAGCCTCGACGGCCAATGACGCACCGATTGCCATACCGAGGATGAGCAGGACGCTGACGGTACCCCCGTCGACGATCAGCGAGCCTCTACCCCAGGCCATATTGATTGTCGCCGCCAAAGTCTCCCGTGAGTACCGAGTGATCGTCAGAGGCAGATAGAAGAACGTCTGGCCAATGAACACGACCCACTGGCCGATCACTCGTACCGGCTTCAGAAACGTACTCGGACTGATCAGTCGGATCCGCCGAAGCGTGGATGGGGCGGCCATCACGCGATCGCCATCGGGAAGAACATCGTCTGAATCTGGGTGATCGCCAGGTTTGCAAACGCGATGAGGAGGACGTTGATGACGACTGCTGCGTTCACCGCATCGGCGACACCGCGGGGACCACCCTTGGCCTCCATCCCGCGGAGCACAGAGATGACGGCAACGATTGCGGCGAACACCAAGCTTTTGCCGATGGCAAACCAAACGTCGGTCATTTTGGCGAACGTGCCGAATGAGTTCCAGAAGCTGCCGGTGGCCACACCGTTGACCGTCACGGACAGCAGGAATGCCGCGCCGGTGCCCGCGGCAATGATGAACACGCAGAGCATGGGGGCGATGAGTAAGAGCGCAAGGAATCGTGGCACGACCAGTCGCCGCACCGGGTCCACGCCGAGCACTCTCATGGCATCGAGCTCTTCGCGAATCGCGCGTGCCCCGAAATCAGAGGCAATCGCTGAGGCTGCAGCACCACCCATCAGAAGTCCGGCGGTGATCGGAGCACCTTGCCGGACGACACCCACACCGCTCGCCGCGCCGAGCAGCGCGGTTGCGCCCACATTGGCGACGAGGCCTGACGTGACGACCGTGACCATGGCGCCGAAGGGAACGGCCATCAGCAGCGCCGGCACTGCTGTGACTTTGAACAGTACCCATGCCTGCCAAAGGAACTCGCGAACTGGAAGCCGGAAGGTAACCGAGTCCAGCACCGCGTACCAGACCGTCGCGATGGCGAGGTGGATAGTGCGTCCGGTGGTGCCGGCAGCCTTCAACGGCCGCGCCCCCAATTGCGAGGCCTTCCGCCCGGCGGAGTTCAGCGGTGTCACGCGTACCCGCCGCGCGGCACCACCACTAACCTGAGTGGCCAACCAACAGGCTCCTTCACAATCGGGCTTGACTGTATGCTGCATCACATCATTTTGCGAATGTGAGTTCGCACGCTAACACAGCGGCCGTGCCGGGGGAAAGAGACGGAGATGTGCAAATGCTCGCCCGCATCCCAGCAGCTGTAACAACCTGTCAACGACGTTTCGCGGGTCTAGCTTCATGGCCTCCGACGTTGTCGAGCACGACAATTTTTCGCTGCCGGCACCCGTGATGCGTCTTCCGACTACGCGTTTCTGAACATCCTGAAAATGCTGTGGTAACCCGACGAGCCGTTCTAATATCCGGTCATACTTACGTGAAGAGGTCCCCGTGTCGATTGATTCCAAGCGTCTCTCACTAGCCGGCTCGCTACTCGTCGCGGGCCTAGTGATGATGAACGCGCCGACTGCACGAGCGGAGCCGATAGCCCCTCTGACACCTGCCGAGGCCGAGTATCTTCAACAGCTGCACTACGTGCTCAGAGTGACCCACGATCCCATTGCCTTCAAGGGCGACGGGGAATTGCTCACCCGTGGCCGCCGCGTTTGCGAGATGAACGACCTCGGCTTGTACGGAGCGCCGGCGACGCTGGAGACGCCTGCGATCAATCAACTGGCCCGAATTTACCTGTGCGCGAGGTGATAACAAGCGTCGCAGCGGATCAGGCACATGACGATCCTCGAAGGAGTTCCCACATGCAGTTGCAGGTGAAGAGATCCAGCTGTGTCGCGGTCGCGACGGTACTCATGTTGTTCGCTTCACCTGACGCTCACGCCGACGACTCCAGCTTGGTGGACAAGGCAACGGGACTCGGGTTCACGATCAGCGCCGTCAACATAGTGAGCATGGCCCACTCGGCCTGCTATTTCCTGAGCCGGAACCGGAACCCGGGGCAGGTGGTCGAGCGTATCCGCCGCTACGGCCAAGTCACTCCCGATGCGGCGCAGCGGTTCATGTCGCTAGCCGTCACCGAGTACTGCCCGCAGTACAGCGCTCAAACCGCTCCCTGACCCGGCATCACCCTCGCCAACCACAGACAGTTGGCCAGCACCCCGCCGCCCGCTGCCACTGAAGACAAATGCTAATCTGCATTCGCATAGCGCGAGAGTCACGAGGTGGGTGACGCTCTGAAGCAGCCCGACATTCGACGACCACGAAACGACGGCACTGCCTTCGGCCCATCCACCGAGTGCCTGACGATGGGGCGTTGACATCACCATGCGAATCGGTGTGCAGCTGGGTTACTCAGCCAACTTCAAGGATGCGGCCAGGCGAGTCGTGGAAGTCGAGAAGGTGGGTGGCGACATCGTGTTCATCGCCGAAGCCTATTCCTTCGACGCGGTGAGCCAACTCGGCTACCTCGCAGCGCGGACAGAGAGCATCGAACTGGGCACGGGTGTCCTGCCTATCTTCAGTCGCACCCCCTCGCTCCTGGCCATGACCGCGGCGGGTCTGGACTACGTGTCGGACGGCAGGTTCCGCCTGGGCATCGGCACCTCTGGTCCGCAGGTCGTTGAGGGGTTCCACGGCGTTCCCTTCGACTCACCCCTCGGCCGCACCAGAGAGGTTGTCGAGATCTGCAGGCAGGTGTGGCGCCGCGAGCGCGTGCAGCACAACGGCAAGCGCTACCAGATACCTCTGTCGACGGAGTCCGGCACCGGACTGGGAAAGCCGCTGAAAATCATCAATCATCCTGTGCGCGAGCAGATCCCGATCACCATTGCCGCCATAGGGCCACAGAACGTCCAGTTGGCGGCCGAGATCGCAGAAGGGTGGATGCCAGTGTTCTTCAACCCGGAGATGGCCGACTCGGTCTGGGGCGAATCACTTGGCGCCGGATCGGCGAAGCGGGACGCAGGATTGCCGTCACTCGACGTTGTCGTCGGCGTGCCGTTGGCCATCGGCGATTCCGCCGACGAACGCCTGCACAAGGCCAAGCCGCAACTCGCTCTGTACATCGGCGGGATGGGGGCAAGGGGTCGCAATTTCTATCACGATCTAGCAACCCGCTACGGCTACGGTGAGGCCGCCAACCGCATTCAGGATCTCTATCTGGCCGGGCGTAGGGGCGAGGCCGTCGCAGCAGTCCCAGACGATCTGGTGCGCTGCGTGTCCTTGATCGGCCCCCGCAGCTACCTCGGCGAACGCGTTGCCGCGTTCGCCGAGGCGGGCGTTACCACCCTTCTGGCCAATCCCGTCACTGACGACGACAGCGAGTACGTCCGCTTTGTAGCTGAGTTGACAGCGCTGTGCAACGACCTTCCGAGCGTCCCGGCTTGACCGTTCCGAGTTGACGCAGCCGAGGCCGCCGACCATCCGGAAGCTGGCCCGGTGTAAGTACGCTGGTACCAGACAGGATGCCGTTCGCCGATCTACAGCAACTCGAGGATCGTCGCGTTGGCCTGACCGCCACCCTCGCACATCGTCTGTAAGCCGTACCTGATGCCATTGTCGCGCATGTGATAGAGCATCGAAGTCATGATGCGCGCACCGGACCCGCCGAGCGGGTGCCCCAGGGCAATCGCGCCACCATTCGGGTTGAGCTTCCGCTCGTCCGCCCCGGTCTCCTTGAGCCAGGCCATCGGCACGGGCGCGAACGCCTCATTGACTTCGAACACTCCGATGTCGTCTATCGTCAACCCGGACTTTTTCAGCGCCTTGTGCGTGGCGGGGATCGGCGCTGTCAGCATGATCACGGGGTCCGCGCCAGCAAGCGTCGCGGTGTGAACCCTGGCGATTGGTGTGAGCCCCAACTCCGTGGCCTTCTCAGCGCTCATGATCAGCAGGGCCGCGGAGCCGTCCGAGATCTGACTGGAGTTGCCCGCGTGGATCACCCCGTCCTCCTTGAACGCCGGCTTCAGTTGAGCCATCTTCTCGATCGACGTGCCGCGCCGAATACCCTCGTCCTTGAGCACTGCGGCCTCGTTGCCGTCGGCGTCTTGTGTCTTGATGGCAACGATCTGATCGTCGAAGGCGCCGGCGTCCTGCGCCGCGGCGGCCTTTTCATGCGAATCAAGTGAGAACTGATCGACCATCGTGCGGTCGAAACCCCATCTCTCGGCGATCATCTCAGCGCCAATGCCCTGGTTCGGTCGCGTGCTGTAACGCTCGAAGAAGACCGGCGGATAGGGCTTCCCGCCGTTGGCAAGCGCCGAACCCATCGGGGTGCGGGACATCACCTCGACCCCGCCAGCGACGACGACGTCGTAATGCCCGGCTGTCACTCCGGCAACAGCGAAGTGGACCGCCTGCTGACTCGATCCGCACTGCCGGTCCACGGTCACACCGGGCACACTCTCGGGCCAACCAGCAGACAGGACTGATGTCCGTGCGATATCGAGTGCCTGCTCCCCCGCCTGGTTCACGCAACCCCAGATCACGTCGTCGACCAAGCTCGGATCGACGCCGGCGCGGCGCACCAGCCCATTGAGGACCTGGGCCGACAAGTCAGCAGCGTGAGTCCCGGAGAGGCCACCGTTGCGCTTACCCACGGCCGACCTCACGGCCTCGACGATCACTGCTTCAGGCATGGTTATCTCCTAGGGGTGTGCGAGGCGGATCCGATGGACACCTACATCATCGGGTGCACGCGGACTTGCAACTGAGATGCCGCGGAAGCGATCACACTGGCCGACTCGACTAGTTGCGAATCAATCTTCTCATTCCTATGCTAAATCGGTCAGACAGTCAAGGAGGACCACATGACCCGCACGATCCCTGCCGTCGTTCGCGACAACGCCAAGCGCGCACCCGACTCGGTGGCGATCATCAGCGGTCAGCACAGTTCCACCTGGGCAGAAGTCGACACCGCGAGCAATCGCGTGGCCAACGGTCTACTGAACCTGGGTATCGGGCCCGGATCTCGCGTTGCGATCATCGGCAAGAACTCCCAGCAATGGTTCGAGATCCTGTTCGGAGTCACCAAAGCGAGGGCAGTCCTGGTTCCCGTCAACTGGCGCCTGGCGGCACCCGAGATTCAATATCTTCTGGAGGATTCCGGAAGTGAGATCGTCTTCGCAGACGCTGAGTTCGCCGACATGGCGCGTTCAGTTCAGCAGGCAGTGCCGAACGTCAAGACCGTCATCACCATCGCCGATTCTCAGGACGATCCGTACGGGAACTGGCTCAGCGCCAACCCCAGCGTTGACCCTCGATGCGACGCCGACGCCCGAGCCGAAGACGATGCACTTCAGCTCTACACGAGCGGCACGACCGGTCGACCCAAGGGCGCTCTCATCTCACACGCGTACCTGTTCGAGAACTTCCGGTTGATGCCGACGGTACGTTCCCAGTTCTGGAAATGGGAACCGACCGATTCCGCGCTCGTCACAGCGCCGCTCTTCCACATCGGCGGCATCAACTGGGCGTTCATCGGCGCGGTTCAAGGGTGTTCGCTGATCGTCATGCGGGATTTCGACCCGAAACTCATCATGGAACTCACTGGCACTCACAGCGTTCCCGCGCTCCCCCTGGTGACACCGATGTTGCAGATCTTTCTCAACGCGCCTGGGGTCGAGGCGGTCGACTTCTCGCGAGTCAGGCACGTGGTGTACGGCTCTGCACCCATACCCCCCACACTCCTGCAACGTGCGATCGACGTCATGGGGTGCGGGTTCGTGCAGATGTACGGCGCCACCGAATCGACGATCATCACCGTGCTGGACGCCGAGGACCATCAACTTCCGCCCGTCCCCCGAATGCTCTCGGTCGGCAAACCGCTGGCAGAAGTCGAACTCGCCGTGGTAGATCGGAATGACAAGCCCGTCCCCGTCGGTGAAATCGGCGAGATCGTGATCAAGAGTCCAGTGATTCTCAGCGGGTACTGGCGCCTACCCGATGCGACGGCCGAAGCGTTCCGCGGCGAGTGGTTTCACACCGGAGACGCCGGCTGTCTGGATGATGCGGGCTACGTGTACTTGAAGGATCGAATGAAGGACACCATCATCTCGGGCGGAGAGAACGTGTACCCGGCAGAGGTGGAGAACGCCCTGTACGAACACCCGGACGTCAAGGAGGTCGCCGTCGTCGGCATAGCCGACGATCGCTGGGGCGAGGTGCCCAAGGCCTTCGTCGTGCTCACCGCAGGTGCCAGCTTCAGCGTCGAAGAGCTTCGGGCGTTCGCGGCCGAAAGACTCGCCAAGTTCAAGGTGCCCAAGGAGTTCGAGTCCGTGGAGGCGCTGCCGCGCAACGCAGCGGGCAAGGTGCTTCGCCGCGAACTGCGCGAATCAGCCGGAGTGAACTGACCACCGTACTTTGAACTTCGAGAATCCAACGCGAAGCCAGACGGACAGCCCACAATCTCCAGAGACCAGACAATATGCGAATCACTGTTACGCTTAGTCGGTGGCACGAAAGACCAACAAGGTTGAGGCAGTAGAGCCGTCGAACAATGCTCCACCCAAAGTGGAAGCCGTTCCGCAGCGACACCGCGGATACAAGCAGCATCGGTCTCTTCAGACCTTCGAACGACTTCTGAACGCAGCCGAGGAACTGTTCGCCGAGCGGCCGTTCGATGAAGTCTCCATCAGCGACATCTGCACTCGCGCAGGCCACTCAGTGGGTGCCTTCTACCGCCGCTTCGAGTCCAGAGAAGGACTGCTACAGGTCCTCCACGAGCGCTACACACAACGTGCCATTCATCTCCAGGCAACTGCGTTGAGCCCAGCGCGATGGGAGGGCGTGCCGCTTCAGGACATGCTCGAACAGGTGATCGCCGAGATCGTCACGGTGACTCACCACAACTCCAATTTTCTCCTGGCCACTGCCCACCTGGCCGCGTCCGATCGGACCGTCGCCAGCCGAGAAGGCCGCATCCACGCTGAGTTCCAAGCGTGTATCACTCGACTCATCCTCCTGCGCGTGGAGTCGATCGGGCATCCGCGCCCACACGCAGCGGCGATGTTCGCCGCACTCCAGCTGCGCGCTGTTCTCTTTTATCGGTTGGAGGTGGTGCAGACGTTGCACTTGGCGTCAGACGACATGTCGGACGCCGAATTCATCGCTGAACTCGCGGCAGCGACCATGTCATACCTCAGCGGTGCAGCTGGAGGCTTCGAGCCCGGCGGTGCACGAAAGGCAGCCAGCCGGGCCTGACGCCCGTCACCTGCCCTGGAAGTGAGGCGGTCTGCGCTCCACGAACGCGCGCGCGGCTTCCTTGGTGTCCTCCAGTTGGTCTAGTTCGTGACGTGCGTAGTACTCAGCCGCGCGCATCAGCGGTGTGTAGTGGAACGACGACACTTGCTCGGCCAGCTTTTTCGTCGTGAGCACATGCTGACGCGGCCAGGCCAGGATCTTGTCCACCCATCGCTGGGTGGCGACGTCGAGATCATCGTCGTCCACTACTTCTGTGACGAGCTGGGCCTCACGCAGTTCATCAACCGTCAGGTCGTCTCCCATCGCGATACGGAAGGCCAGCGGGCGCGGCAGATTCTCGAAGCTACCAATCCAGTAGGGTCCGAGAACCGCGGTGGGTACCTCTCGCAGGCCGAAACGCAATGTGCGACTGGCGATCCGCACATCACCAGCCAGGAAGAAGTAGCCGCCTGCACCGAGCGCATACCCACGTGCTGCGGTCACTACGACTTTGTCGGTCCGAGGTAGACCGATCTGGGTGAGCGTCGCATCGAGACCCTCTGTGGGCGAATGCCCATGGCCGGCCTGCTCGGCGATGTCCCTGCCAGCACAGAAACTCTTCCCTTCCGCGCGGATAACCAGGACGTAGAGGGCTGGATCTGCGTCGAACCGCCTGATGGCGTCCACGAACTGGTCGTGACCCGGGCGCGTGATGGCATTCAACTTGTCCGGACGATTGAACGTCACCGTCGCCACCGGGCCTGACGTTTCGTAGGTCACATACGTTTCAGTCGACGCCATCATGTTCCGTTCTTGGGCTGATGTTGAGGAGTTTGCTAGCGCGTGTGCGGTGAAAGGCGTTGTTTCCCGCCAGGCTGTTGGCTGTTCTGGCGGCCTTGAAGTACAAACCGATGTCGGCTTCATGTGTCATACCGATGCCACCGTGCAGCTGAATGGCTTCCGATGTCACCCGTAACGCCAAATCGCCGAGCCGTGCCTTCGCCGCCGACGCCCACAGTTGGGCGTCTGGACTGTCGGAGTCCAAAGCGCCGAGAGCGGCGTCGACCACGGAACGGGCCACCTCGAGTTCGCAGTACAGGCGTGAAGCGCGGTGCTGCAATGCCTGGTAGCTGCCGATCAGGGCACCAAACTGCGATCTCGTCTTCAGATACTGAATCGTCAGTTCGAACGCACGCTCGGAGATCCCGAGGAGCCACGCACTGGCCAGGACGGCGCCACGCATCAAGACCGGGGCCCACGCATCGTCGATCGTGCTCACCGGCCCGATGAACGCCGACGGTGACACCTCGACCGCGTCGAAACCCAGACGTGACAGCCGTCGGCCGTCCACGAGGGTCCGAGTCTCACTTCTGCTCGCCAGCCCCGGATCGATGGCCAGCCAACGCACACCGCCCTCGACGGTCGCCGTCGTCAGAACAACGTCTGCTCCGGGGACGTCGAGCGCGCTGATCACACCGGAGAAGGTGGACATGCCTGTACGGTCCCTGATTGCGACAGCCGTGGGGAGGCCAGCCGTCGAGATCTCCGTCGTTCCGGCGACCGCGGCTATGCATTCACCTGCGCTCACTCGGGTCAACAACTCGCGGGCGGCCGCGCAATCCTGTGCCAGTAGCACCGGCAACGCCATACCGACTGTCGACAACACCGGTTCTGGCACCAGGAACCGGCCACACACTTGCAGCAACCGCCCGGCTACCGATATCGAATAACCGCTACCGCCTGATGCTTCCGGTACCGCGATGCCCATCCAGCCCAATTCGGCCTGCACGTTCCAGCGCTCGCGGTCGAACGACTCCACTCCCTCGGCGCCATCCAGGAACTTTCTCAGATGCCCCAGAGGATCTCGATCAACGAGATATTCCGTTGTCACCGAGAGGAACTCGGCGACCTCGTCATCGATACCTTCGATCATCGCTGCATTCATGATGTCGGCAACTCCAGCCACTGTCTGCTGATCGTGTTGAGCTGGATCTCGGTGGATCCTCCCGCAATCGTGAACGCTCTTGATGTGAGCCACGATCGCGTCAAATCCAGATCCGATTTGGCGACGCCCTCGCCCCGCCAACACAGTCCATCACGGCCGCGCAACGACACGGACAAGTCTGCTCGCTCCTGCTGATACTCGGTGTGAATGACTTTCACCACACTGGCGAACCGCTCCGCACGCTGATCGCCGCTTCGTGCCGCTGCGGCCGCGCGCAGCATCAGTGCGTCAAGCCCCAACCGGTCCAGTTCATTGTTGACCAGCCGTAACCAGAGTTCGGGTTCAGTGCGCGGCGCTTGCTGCCAGAGATCGACGACTGGATAGGAGTAGGTGCCCTCCACCCACGGGCGCACGTCTTCGCGCTCGGCACGAAGCAGATACTTGGCGACGTTCCAGCCATCGTTCAACTCGCCGAGCACGTTATCGACGGGCACTCGCACGTCATCGAAAAACGACTCGCAGAATTCGTCGTCGCCGTTGATCTGGCGGACCGGCCGCACAGTCAGCCCGGGCGAGGCCATGTCCACCAGCAGCATCGAGATTCCCTCGCGCTTCCGGGCGGTCGGATCAGTGCGAACCAACACGAACATCCAGTCAGCTCTGGTCGCAAACGACGTCCACGTCTTCTGACCATTGAGCACGAAATCTGAGCCGTCTCGCACTGCGGACATTCGCAGCGAGGGCAGATCCGATCCGGCCTCCGGCTCACTGAAGCCCTGGCACCACAGCACTTCACCACGGGCGATCAACGGAATGTGTTGCTTCTTCTGCTCTTCGGTGCCGAAGCGCAGGAGCGTGGGCACAAGCAGGGAGATTCCGGAACCCAGCAGCGGTGGTCGCGCTCCGATGCGCACCATCTCCTGGTTCAGCACCTTCACCTGCTGGGCCGACAGACCGGCCCCGCCGTACTCAACCGGCACATTGGGCAGCGTGAACCCGCGTTCGGCGGCGCGCCGCATCCACACGTCGGTATCGGGATTTTGCGAGGGGAAGCGCCCCCCCGACGGTACTTCGTCCAGCGTCATGGGCGTGCGCATCGACTCCGGGCAATTGTCCTCCAGCCAGGCGCGGACCTCGCTGCGGAAGTCATCGAGCTCCTCTGCCGACATCACACGCTCCTTCCCGATTTCGGTGCCTTGTCGACAACCTGCTGAAGACGGGCGTCATAGCCGACCCTGGCATCGGCGTCCATCTCCTGAATCATGCGATCAGCGTTGGTGATACGCGCCACGAACTTCCGTGCGCATCTCGGCAACGATTGGTGAATGAATGCAACGGGCGCTACGGAACGCGGCACGTAGGCCTCGAACCGAGGCCTACGCAGGACATCCACAACCCGCGCCGCGACATCATCGGGCGTGCAGGTCGGCGTGCCGCGCTTCACCTCGATGCCTGCGACGAGGTCCGTCTTCACCAGCGACGGCAGGATGATGCTGAGATTTACTCCTGTGCCGTCCAATTCGATATCGGCTGCCTGAGAGTAAGCCAACACAGCGGCTTTCGAGGCGCAGTACGCCGCGACCCCGGCGCCGGGAAGTCGTGCGGTCAAGGAGGCCACGTTCACGATGTGGCCATGCCCGCGGGGCTTCATGCGTCGAGTGGCTTCGCCTATCCCGTTCATGACTCCCAGCAGATTGACCTGCACGATCCGCGCATTCACGGCCGGGTTCATCTGGTCGACCAGTCCCGTCGGCATGATTCCAGCGTTGTTGACGAGGATGTCCACCGGGCCTAGTCGCTTCTCGACTTCGTCGAAGAACTTCCCGAAGTCGGCGGCATCGGACACGTCGAGAGGTGCGGCGAATGCAGCCCGAGTCGGCTCCGAGATATCGACATCGCCGATAGCGACGACTACGCCCTCCTCGGCGAACGCGTTGGTCAGCGCTTTCCCGATCCCGCGTGAACCTCCGGTGACGATGGCGACCTTGCCGCTCAGAGATCGTGCCTTCACATCGAACCTTCTCTCAGAAGACGCGCTTCGCTGGACATCACGAAGCTCAGAGCGCTGACGGGGAATTCGCGGGTCTCAGCCACGACTGGGCAGTTCGATGCCGGCCGCGACGCGGTCCCACTCCTGACCGGAGCGGAGCTCACGGAGCTTCATTTTCTGAACGCGCTGGGTGGGCGTCTTCGGCAACGAGTCGATTGACTCGATGTACCGGGGAATCATGTAGCGCGCCATCCTCGGCGTCAGGAACCGGATGAGATCCTCGGGGTCAACCGTCTTGCCGGCAACTGGCACGACGAACACCTTGATCTCGTCGCCCTCTTCACCGGCCGGCACCGCGATGGCTGCGGCCTCGGCGACCTCGGGGTGCGCAGTCACCTCCATCTCGACTTCGAAGGACGATACGTTCTCGCCGCGACGACGAATCGAATCCTTGATCCGGTCGACGAAGTAGAACCGTCCGTGCTCGTCTTGCTTGAATGCGTCGCCGGTGTGGAACCAACCATTGCGCCATGCGGTCGCCGTCTGCTCCGGCATGCCGAGGTATCCGGCGGCGAGTGACCACGGAGCGTCGGTGCGGACGATCAGTTCGCCGACCTCGCCGGGCGCGACCTCGTAGTCGTTCTCGTCAACGAGTCTGACCTGCCAGCCCGGCCAGCCTCGAGGAACCCGCCCGCACGTCGCGGGGTTCTCGATCTCGTTCCAGTCCACGCGAATCGGGGACGGACACTCCGTCATCCCGAACGCCGTGTTGGCATGGGTGATGCCAAATCGCTTCATCAGATCCGCGAACCGCGGATGCACGGGCGAGATCGTGACCTTGCGCAGCGGATGGTCTGCGTCGTCTGGCGACTCCGGTTGGCTCAGCAGGAAGTGCCCCATCGCGCCGACGAGCGTCGAGTACGTGCACCCGTAGCGATCGATGTCCGCCCAGAAGTCCTGGGTTCGGAAGGCCCGCTTGAGTACCACCGACGCTCCGACCTGAGCCGCTGTCAGCACCTGGATTCGCGCGATCAGGTGATTCGCCGCTGAGGTCAGGTAGAACACGTCATCGGACGTCATCACTGTGTTCAGCGCGGTCGCTCCGGTAGCCAACGCGCCCCACGGGACCAAGACGCCTTTGGACGGACCGGTGGTACCCGAGGTGAAGACCACGCAGGCGATGTCGTGAGGCGCAGGGAACGGTCCGAATCCTTCGTGCTCCTCAGCAGGTTCGAGCAGATCCGACTGCCAGTGCACGTCGACCGACAACTCGGGTGTGTCGACCGTCTTCGGCCCGCGCACGATAAGCGTGCGCAGCGACTTGAGCTCGGGCAGAACCCCCGCCACCGCGTGAAGCGACGACGCATCGGTGTAGAGAACCCCTGCCTCTGAGAGGTTCAGCGCGTGCGCGAGCAGAGTTCCTCGGTAGGCGGTGCTGATCGACACGTCTACCGCGCCGACGAGGGCTGCGCCTGCCCAGATCACCGGGCCGTCGATACAGTTGTCGATCATGGTGGCGATCCGGTCACCCGCACCCACGCCGAGACGTCTGAGTGCGACGGCCCACTGCAGCGCCTGACCCTGTGTTTCCGCGTACGTCAGGCCGGGGCCACCGGCCTCTTGGAGGAAGGGTCGGTCGGGCTGAACGTGTGCCTGCTCGGCAAGCAGCTGCGGCAGCGACTTCGTCCGTTGCTCGTCGAGGGCGACGCGCTGCACTTCTGTTGCCGGGGAATTCAATTCATTGGCCTTTCTCAGGGGGTTCTTGGCAATCAGATCGGAAGCGAGAGCGTGACCTGGCAGGTCAGGTGAGTGCCGATGGAGTTGGTTCCCGTGACGTCGACCTTGATCCATCCAACGTCACCCGACGGGTTCTCCTCACGTTCGGTGACCTTGCCGGTGATCACGAAGTCGCCGTAGGGGTAGTTCGGTACGCCCAATCGGACACTGACGGCGCTGATGATCGCCTCCGGGCCCGCCCAGTCGGTGATGAACCGGCCAGCGAACCCGGTGGACGTCAGAATGTTCATGAACACGTCGGGGTGGCCCAGCCGCTGGACGGCATCGCGATCGTGGTGGACGTTCTGGTAGTCCTGCGTGGCGATCGCGGTGGCGATGATGAGCGTCGGTGTGAGTTCGATGACCAGCTTCGGAAGCTCCTCCCCCACGGTCACCTCCCCGAAACGCATGGTGTCGGTGCGCGGTGCGGGCGCGATCGTGTAGTCGCCCAATTCTTCGGTGGTCGGCTTGTACGGATTGGCCGTGGGCATCTCAGTCGGTTGAGCAGAATCGGAAAAGGCCGGCTTGAAGCGGATGAACCTATGTTTCATGACCGCCACGAGCTCGCCGTGCTGATCGGTGACGTCCTGGCTCATCGTGATGAAGTAACCCGTGCCCAGTGCAGTCTTCTTTGGTCCAAAGAACTCGTCGACGCTGGGGGCCGAGAACGAAAGGTGATCGCCCGGCCGGAGGTAACGCTTGTACTCGTACCACCCGTTCGTGACGGCCGGCGATGTGTACCCAGCCGCCTCCAGCAGATCGTGCAGGTCGTCCATCATGACCCGCTGCGGATTTTCACCGGGCACCTTGATCCCACCGGGCGCCAACACGAATCGTTCGACACCGTCAGGACCGACCAGATGCCGTCCCGGCGCCGGGAACAGGCCCGGCAGTGAGAAAACCTGCAACGAGGTTGGCGGAGCAACGATCCCGCCGTGCACGCTCTTGGCCGCGAAATCGGGATCGGAGTAGACCGGGTTTCTATCCCCGAGAGACTCCGTGAGATACCTGATCGTGGTGGTGCTGATCGGCTCACGCGCCTGAATGGCGGGGCCGAGATCGGTCCTGCCGACAAAGGACGCGAGCCGCTCGTTGATGGCCTCTTCGGACAGTTTTTCGACAGTGGTCACTTCTTCGCTCCCTGCAGGATCTCGTCGGTGTGTTCGCCGGGCCCAGGTGGGCATCCGGGCTGAAACTTCTCGTCGTTGACCTTGATCGGCGTCCCGAACAAGTGCATCGTTCGACCATCGGGTTGCTCTTGGTCATACGTCAGGCCGCGCGCTGCGATGTGCGGGTCCTCGAGAACATCGAGTCCCCGATAGGCGGGCGCGCCCGCGATGTTGTGCGCGATGAAGAGTTCGATCCACTCCGCCCTCGTTCGAGTGCGGAACAGGTCGGCAAGCTGATGCCTGAGCTTATTCTTGTCTGCGTCGGGAGCCTTCGGCGAGTCGATCTTCAGACCGGCTTCGAACAGATCCTCCCGCTGGGCCGCTTCGCAGAAGTTCTTCCAGAACTTGTCCTCGAGGGCCATGAACATGACGAACTCGTCATCCTTGGTCGGATAGTACTGGTAACGGACGTAGCCCGACATGTCCGTGTTTCCCATGTCATTTGCCCGCATGTCGAGATCCGTCGCGCGGAACGTCAACGCGCTGTCTACGCCCGCGACGTCGAGCCGTTGGCTCTCTCCGGTGCGCTCAGCCTTGCGCAGCGCCGCCAGGATAGCCATGGCTCCGAACATCCCAGCCGCCTCGATGCCTACCAGGGTATGGCTGTCCGGCGTGCGGGGAAGGCCTTCGTCGTCGATATCCGGCACAGCCAATCCAGCCAATGCATCGAAGGCCCAACCGTGGGACGCGAGGTCCCGGTACAGCCCTTCCTGCCCGAAACCGCTGACCGCGCAGTACACGATGCTGCTGTTAGCGGCCCGGACCGAGTCGTAGTCCACCCCGAAACGCTGCGCCGCGCCCGCGCGCAGCCCGTAGATGAACACGTCGGCGTCACGGACCAACTCGAGGAGGCGAGCGGTGCCACCCTCCTCTTTGAGACTGAGCATGGCACTGCGTTTCCCTCGGTTCCATCGATAGTGCAGCGACCCCGCGTGGCGGGTGGGAGTGCCGTAGGGAGGTTCCTCGATCTTCACCACGTCGGCACCCATGTCGGCGAGGTGCCCGCCCACGGTGTCAGTCGAGAACATCGTCAACTCGACCACACGCAGTCCACGAAGCAGGTCGTAACTCATTGAGCAGACTTCCTTTCCGAAAGTCGGACGGGCAGATGTTTGAGCCCGTGGATCTGGTTCGACCGAAGCGGTACAGCAGGACCGAGCCGAGTCATCTCAGGAACTCGCTTCGTCAACTCCTCGAGGAGCACCTGGATCTCCAACCGGGCCAGCTTGCTGCCCAGGCAGAAGTGAACGCCGCCACCGCCGAACGACAGATGCCTGTTGGGCTTACGGTGAATGTCGAACGTGAAGGGGTTTTCGAACACGTCCTCGTCACGGTTGCCGGACAGGTACCACAGCGCCACGGTGTCACCGCGGCGGATGCGTTGTCCGCGTATCTCGGTGTCCTCCATCACCGCCCGGCGGAAATACTGGACCGGCGTCGACCACCGCAGCGTCTCCTCAATGGCACCGGGCACCAGCGAGGGATCATCTCGAAGCTCGGCGTAGGCGGCGGGATTGTCCAAAAGCTGGTTGATCCCGTGCGCCATTGCAGTACGCGAAGTTTCGTGACCCGCCGTGAGGAACAGTTCCAGGTAGAGCACCACGTTGATATCGGACATCGGCTCACCGTCCAGGTCAGCCTGGACTAACTTGGTCACGATGTCGTCGTCCCCGCCCGGATACTGGCGGCGCATCGTCGCGAGGTTCTGCGCGTAGCGTTGGAGTTCGCCACGACCCTTGTACAGCGCGAGGAAGTTCCTACGCTGACTCGCCGTCGCCTGGCGTAGCAAGGGCAGCACCTTCAACCCGTCCAGCCCGAACTCGCGCATAGCGCGGACTACCTCGCGCAGCACTTGACTCGGCTTCTGCAGGTCGCGAAGAAGGGGTTCGACGAACTCCGGATCGTCCGCTCCCACCGCCATGTTGGCGAGATCGTAGAGGCGCGGCCAGTCCTTTTCCTCCGCGCCGAGCATTTCCGCGAGAACACGCAACGTGATCTGACCGGCCACCTCGTCGATGAAGTCGACCTCACCCTTGTCCAGCGCCTCGTCGAGAACGCGGTTCACGACGCCGCGAACTTGATCTTCCAGTGCCGCAATGCTCCTGGGTCGGAACGCCTTCTCCAGCGCCGCCCGGTGCGGAGTGTGCTCGGGCGGGTCCATCAACGCGAGATTCTTGCCGGTCTTCGTGGTGAGTTTGATTGGAGCACGGGCGATCTCCGTCAGGCCGACGATTCCGCCGTTGTCGATGTCCGCGCTGAACAGCGTGTTGTTCCGACTCGCTGCGGAGATGTCCTCGTGTTTGGACAACACCCAGAAGCCGGGCCCTTTCGGTTCGGGGTGGCGGTAGACCGGCGCGTTGTGTCGAAGCCACGTGAACCACTCGTCAGGCGTACCCTGCGCGAAGCGATCCACATCGAGCAGATCGATGTCAGAGGCGTCCATGTGTTATTTGCTCCCTTGGCCGGGTGTCGCTCCACGCCAATTGCGCGGCAGGTGAATCGATTTCGACTTCAGGAACTCGTGCAAACCCTCCGGGCCGAGTTCACTGCCGAGCCCTGACTGCTTCATGCCCCCGAATGGCGCGCTCGGGTCCATGCCGAAGGTGTTGATTCCGTAGTTGCCCGTGTCCACGCGCCTTGCGATGTCGAGACCGCGGTCGTGGTCCGATGTCCACACGGTCCCCGATAGCCCGTAGGGCGAGTCGTTGGCGAGTTCGACGGCGTGATCATCGTCGTCGTAGGGGACGACGACGACCACGGGTCCGAAGACCTCCTCCTGCGCGATTTCGTCGCCGTTGACGACATCGGCGAGAACCGTCGGTTCGTAAAACCAGCCGTGTGTGAGGGTTTTCGGGCGTGCCGCTCCCGTCACGACCTTGGCACCCGAATCCACTGCGCGGTCCACCAGCGCCTCGACACGCTCTCGGTGAGCGGCTGTGATGAGGGGACCGACGTCGGTGTTTGGATCGTTGGGATCGCCCACCACCAGTGTCGAGGCGCCTGCCGCAAGCGCCTCGGCGATCTCCGCGTAACGGCTGCGCGGCGCAAGAACACGGCTCTGCAGAACGCAGGCCTCGCCGTTGTTCATAAACGTCGCGCCGACCAGTCGAGGCAGCTGCTTCTCGAGCTGAACGTCGTCGAGGACGATCGCCGCCGATTTTCCGCCGAGTTCGAGGGTGCAGCGCTTGAGCTGCTGACCGCAGACTCTGCCCACGATGCGTCCGGTGGCGCTGCTGCCGGTGAAGCTGACATGGTCCACACCGAGGTGTTCGACGAGCTCCGCGCTTTCGGCACGTCCAGCCGGGACGACGTTGATGACTCCCGGCGGGAAGCCGGCCTCGTCGATGACCTCAGCCAAAGCGAAGGCGTGCAGCGGTGTGTGCGGGTCAGCCTTGAGTATCACCGTGCATCCGGCGAGTAGCGCCGGGACGATCTTGATCACGGCGATGTTGAGTGGCGCATTCCACGGAACGATCGCCGCAGTTACACCAACCGGCGACTTCTGCACCAGCACATCACCAGTGGGCCCGTGCCGCAGCTCGGTCTCCGCCAGGCCCCGGGCAAGGCCGAGGTAGTAGTCGATGATGGACAACGCGATGTCGACGCGGGCCCACATCTTGACTGGCAGCCCGGCCTCCATGGCGATGATGTCGGTCACCGCAGCCGACCGTCGCGCCAGACCATCACGAAGTGCACGTACGCATTTGGCCCGCGCTTCGATGCCCGCAGTCGGCCACTCGCCGCTGTCGAAGGCCGCACGAGCGGCCGCAACAGCCCGATCGATGTCACGGACGGACACCGATGGGGTGCGGCCGATGGCGGCTTCGCTGAAGGGCGAGATCACGTCGCGGAGGCCGGCTTCGTGCGGCTGCTCCCACTTGCCGCCGATGTACAACTCCCTGAACTCGAGCATGCCCTCAGTCGATCCGGTAGTCGTCGGTGTTCGGGCGACGGACGAAGTGCCAGAACTCCTCGGTGCTCCAGACCCCGTTGGTTGCAACGCGATCGAATTCGTTGACGTAGTAGCTCCGCTGATCGCTGTTCATCCAGACTGATGTGCTCAGACGTTCGTCGAGACGCGCGTTGAACTCGTCGTATGCCTCTTCGGTCACCTCCGCGGCGCGGATGCCGCGCTCGAGCATCAATTTGATCCACTCGAGTGCATAGCGCGTTTCGAGCTCGCCCCACACCACAGGGCCGCTGGCGAACGAATTCGTGTTCGGGCCGTACAGGATGAAGAGATTGGGGAAGCCGGGAACGGTGATGCCGTTGTAGGCCCTCGCCCCGTCTTTGCTCCATCGCTCGTTGATCGTCAGCCCGTCGCGTCCGACGATCTCCATCGGCCACAGGTACTCCGTTGAACGGAAGCCCGTGGCGAAGACGATGACGTCGGCCTCGCGGAACTCCCCCGATGACGACACCAGACCGTTCGGCTCGATGCGCTCAACCGCTTGGGCAACGAGCTCGACATCGTCGCGCCGCAGAGCCGAGTACCAACCGCTGTCGACGACGAACCGCTTGGCCAGCGGCGGGTAGTCGGGCAACGTCTTGGCGAACAGTTCAGGATCATCACCGACCTGCATCTGGATGTATGCCGTCAGCTGCTCACGCATCGCCTTGTTGGCCGCCGAGATCGACGAAGGGTCGTCCCAGTCCGGGTCCACGTAGATGACGGGGCGGAAGACGCGATCCGCAACTGCCCGCCCGATACGGAGCCGAGTCCAGTTGTTGTAGTACGGTACGTTCTCGTTCAACCAGACCTGGTCGGGTGTCAGCGCCTCGCCGTAGCCCGGGAGCGGGAGCATCCACGGCGGCGTCCGCTGGAAAATCGTCAAGTGCGAAGCGATCTCAGCAAGCCGTGGCGCCACCTGACACGCGCTGGCGCCCGATCCCACGAGGGCGATTCGCTTGCCTTTCAGATCCTGGTCGTGGTCCCACTGGGAGGTGTGGAACGCCGCACCCTGGAAGGACTCCAGTCCTGGTATCGAGGGAATCTTGGGGCGATCGAGGAATCCCACAGCGGCAATGACCACGTTGGCCGTCATCGACGATGTCGATCCGTCAGCCGACCTCGTGGTCACGGTCCATCGACTCGACGCGTCGTCCCAGCGAGCCGACGTCACTTCGGTGTCGAAGCGGACGTGCGGTCGTACGTCGAACTCATCGACGCACCAGTCGACATAGTCCTTGTTGGCCTGCTGTGAGGCGAACATTTCCGTGAACGGATAGTCCACGCCGAAGGTGTGGGAGTACAACCTGCTGGGCACGTCGACGTTGGCGCCGGGGTAGGTGTTCTGATGCCAGGTGCCGCCGGCTCCCGAGTTCTTCTCGATGACGGTGAACGGCACCCCCGCGTGCTTGAGACGGACCGCCGCGTTGACCCCGGCGAGGCCTGCGCCGATCACGACAACGTGGAACTCAGCGAGATCCTGAGCATCGGGAGGGGTATCCCAGTTGAGGCCACGCGCATGTGGATCGAGCGCGAGTTCCTCGATCAGATAGTCGACCTCGTCATCTGGCACTTCCTCGCCGAGTCCCATGGCGATCGCGGTGCGCAAGTGTTCGCGGGTCTGCCGCGGGGGCGTGAGAGTTCCGGCGCGGTGCGCCGCGAGGAGCGCGGCCGTCTTCCTGTGCAACACCATCACCGCCTCGGGGTCGACGACGGCCGGCATGTCCCCACCGAACATTCCCGGCATACCCGTCAGCGGTAATGATGCGAGTTCCTCATCGGCCGTCAGCTGATAGAGAAGGCCGCGGAGCGCCATCGGATCCGCGGAGAGTAGCGCCTGCATCACTACTTCGTCGTCGACATCGTCGTTTGCGGCCGGCCGCGTGCTCATCGCCATGAAGTCGATTCACTCTTTCTTCTATTAATGCGACTACTGATTCGCAATCCTACTAGTTGCGCTTTGTCCTGCGCAACGGCTTGTGCGGTGCCGATTTCGCGCCGCCGCCGGCACAGCATCGCTGCGTGGCATCTCGCCTACCACTGGTGTGCCTAGAACACCGGTGTCAGATGTCGAGCGATTTGCTGATAAGGCTTTTCAACACCTCGCTCGTGCCTCCGTAGATTCGAGTCACGCGAGCATCTGCAAACAGACGAGAAATGGGGTACTCGAGCATGTATCCGTACCCGCCGTGCAGTTGCAGACACTTATCGACAACTCGGCTCTGCATTTCGGTGCAGAACAGTTTGACCTTCGCTGCGTCAACCGGGGTGAGTCGCCCGCCGTCGAGTTCCTCGATCGCTCGGTCGCACAAGGCCTGGCCCGCTTCGATGTCGGTGGCACATTCGGCGAGAACGAACTTCGAGTTCTGAAAACTCGATACCGGCTTTCCGAAAACGTTTCGGCCGGTGACGTACTCGAGAGTCACCGCCAAGGCCGCTCGCGCCGAGGCCTGCGCTCCGATGCCGATGGCAAGCCGTTCCTGCGCGAGATTGTGGGCCAGATATCCGAAGCCTGCGCCTTCTTCGCCCAGCAGGTTGTCCGCGGGTACCACCACGTTGTCGAAGGTCAGCTCGGTCGTGTCCTGTGCTTTGGCACCCAGCTTTTCGAGGGTGCGGCCCACGGAAAAACCTGGGGTGCCGGTCTCGACGGCGATGATGGAGAGACCGGTACGCCGATTGGACTCGTCAGCCGGCGCCGTCCGCGCCACTACGAAAACCAGGCCGGCGTTGCGGCCACCGGTGATGAACGTCTTCGAACCGTCGATCACGAAGGTGTCGCCCTCGCGGCGAGCGTGAGTGTTGATTCCCGCCAAGTCCGAGCCCGTGCCCGGCTCAGTCATCGCGATCGCGGTCATCAATTCTCCCGAAGCCATTCCTGGGAGCCAGCGGCGCTTCTGTGCGTCTGACGCGAAGTGAAGAACGTAGGGGAGCACGATGTCCATGTGCACGCGCATGGAGCCCAGACCGACGCACGCGCGGAACGACTCTTCGGTGAGTACCGCGTTGAACTTGAAGCTTGACTGTCCCCCGCCGCCGAACTCTTCCGGGATCTGCACACCGAGAATTCCGAGTTCCCCTGCGCGACTGTAGAACTCCTTCGGAGGCGCACCAGCCCGTTCCCACTCGTGGAAGTGCGGAACCACTTCCTTGGCGATGAACCGCCGCGCCATGTCGCGGAAGTCCTCGTGTGCCTCGTCGTATATCCCGCGTTGCACGGCTACCCAACCTTCTTTGTACTTGGCTGGCGGGCCCCGACAGATGAAGGGACTCGCATTCGAATCGGTTTCGACAACCCTGCCCACTGCCCGCAGCATCGGGTGCACCGACTGCTCACAAACTAACTTGCCAACCGACCGATTACAAGCCCCCACTGCTATCGCCACCCCGTCGCCAGGTGCGTCGTGGCTAGAATGTCGCGATGTGGTGCGCCCGCCCTGACCGATGCGGCGACGGACAACGAGCAGTGGGGAGTCGATCGTGACCGAGACGTCACCGCGTCCGGACAAGTCGAAATCACCTCTCATCAGACGGACGCCGGCCGGCGCGCCGAGGACACGTAGGCCGTTGGGACGGCCAGCCAATACGTCCGCCGACCAAACGAGGCGCGAAATTCTCACCGCTGCGAGGGAATGTTTCGCTGCTTACGGATACGCGGCTACCACCAACAAGCTCATCGCCGAGCGAACCGGCCTGACCACAGCGTCGATCTACCATCACTTCGGCCGGAAGAGCGATTTGATGCGTGCGGTGTTCGAGGCTACGGAGGCGGAGAGCTACAACCGAATTCGAGCCGCTCTGGAAGGTCGGCGCGGTCTTGTCGCGAGCGTCGACGCCCTTCTCGATGTCACCCACGACATTCTGTCGGAGGACAGCTCGATGGCGGTCTTCCTCTACGTCGTGCGCGAGGAAAGCCAACGACACCAGGAATTGGCGTCGATCTCGTTCGAAAGACCATTCGCCGATCTGACGGCGGACATCATCGACCGGGCTATTGCTGACGGCGAAGTCGTCGCTCATGATGCCAAGCTCTTGAGAGGCGCACTGGCGGCCATCACCGTCGGCCTGGCGGGCCTCAGCGGCGAACTGAACGCCGAAGCCCACCGGATCGCGACAGAAGGCTGCAAACGGTTGGTCGCAGGGACGCTGCTCAGGCCGTTCGCGGACTAGGTCGGATCAGCGCCCGGTCCAGACGGGAGCGCGCTTCTCCGCGAAGGCTTTCGCCCCTTCCTTCGCATCGTCGGACGACATCAGCTGTCCGACGATGTCACGCTGGTTCGGGAACGACTCCTTCAATGTCCACTCATCCGACTGTGTCACCAGGTACTTGCTGGCGCGGATGGCCAAAGGGCCGTTGGCGGCGATCTCGCCCGCGAGCTCACGCGCTTGGGTCAGTGCCGATCCGGGCGCCGACACCCTGCTGACCAAACCCCACGTCTGCGCCTGCGCAGCGTCGAACGCGGCACCGGTGAGGATCAACTCCATCGCGCGGTGGTAGGGCAACCGCCTCGGTAGGCGTAACACTCCTCCGCCTGCTGCGATCAGTCCTCGCTTGACCTCCGGCAGGCCGAACTTGGAGTCCGACGCGGCGACGATCAGGTCGCAGGCGAGCGCGAGTTCGAAGCCGCCTCCGAGCGCAACGCCCTCGACGGCAGCGATGAGGGGCTTCTGCGGGGGCGCCTCGGTCAGGCCTCCGAAGCCGCGTCCCTTGATCACCGGGCGCTCGCCGCGGGCGAAGGCCTTGAGATCCATCCCTGCACAGAAGAAGCCGCCGGATCCGGTCAGGATTCCGACGGTCACATCGTCGCGAGCATCGAGTTCGTCGAACGCAGCGGCCATCGCCTCGGTGGTCGACAGGTCGACCGCGTTGCGTACCTCGGGCCGGTTGATGGCGATGACCATCACTCCGTCCGCGACCTCGGTCTTGACAAGCTCGCTCATGGAAAACCTTTCTTCGGATTGCCGTCTGACTGCCGGGGCAGAATCGTGACCGAGCGCCACGCCTTTAATCGGCCGATCAGCAGATTAATGGGTACGGGTCGACACCGTCAATGGATCTTCGCGTGACGTTCGCGTCTCGCTGGTCGTTGTCGCGCCATCCATCGAGTAGGCCGCACCGATGCACTCGCAACGTTTCGAGTGGACCATCAAACCGAACTGCCGTTGCTCCTGTGTTGTCACCAGAATCCTTGAGTGACAACACCTTCAACCGAGAGTCGGCCGCCGCACGGGCGGCTCCGCGCGTCGGTGCCCGCCTGTTGACGTCGAACCTACTGCGGCAGAGCGCCTTCAGGCAGGTTGATCGACTTCGCTTGCATGAATTCGCGCAAACCCTCGGGACCGCACTCCCGGCCGACGCCGGACTCCTTGTAGCCGCCGAACGGCGATGTCGGGTCTATGCCGAAGATGTTGACCCCGAAGTTGCCGGTCTGGACCTTCCTCGCCACCTGGAGACCGTGGTGGATGTCCGAAGTCCACACCGTGCCCGACAACCCGTAACTGGTATCGTTCGCGATCGCGACGGCGTCGGCCTCGTCGTCGTAGGGGATCATCGACACCACAGGCCCGAAGATCTCCTCACGCGCGACGCGCATCTTGTTGTTGACCCCTGTCAGCACGGTAGGTGCCACGTAGTAGCCCCTGTCGAATCCTGCTGGCTTTTCCGGACCGCCCAGAATGGGCTTGGCACCGTCGTCGATGGCACCGGACACGTAGTCCATCACCTTCGTCTGCTGACGTGGCGTGATCATGGGGCCCACGAATGTGTCCAGTTCCATCGGGTCGCCCAGCTTGAAGTGCGAGATGGCTCCGGCCAACGCCTCGGAAACCTCGGTGTAGCGGTCGCGCGATACGAGCACCCGACTCTGCAGAACACAGGCCTCGCCGTTGTTGAGCATGGTCGTCATCGCGAGGATGGGCAGCACCGAGCCGAGATCGACGTCGTCGAGGACGATGGCGGCCGACTTCCCGCCGAGCTCGAGGCTGTACTTCTTGAAGCTGGACGCGCACAGCTCGGCAACGCGCCTACCGGTCGCAGTGCTGCCGGTGAAGCTGACCTTGTCGACACCCGGATGCGCAACCAGTGCCTCGCTGTACTGCCTCTCTGCGGGTAGCAGATTGAAAACACCTGGCGGCAAGCCCACCTCGTCGAAAACTTCGGCGAGAATGCACGAGTACAGCGGCGTCTCGGGTGCGGGTTTGTACACCACCGTACACCCCGCGATCAGCGCGGGCGCCAACTTCATGAAGCCGATGGCTATCGGCGAATTCCACGGTAGGACAGCGGCGACGACACCTACTGGCTCCCAACGAACGAGGACCGAACCCACGGTGATGCCCTCGCGAACCTCTTCGAAAGGAAAGGTCGATGCGAGCTTGACGAAGTAGTCGATGAACGTCGTGGCCTGCTCCGGCCGCGCCCAGATACTGACGGGTAGTCCCGCCTCGCTGGCGAGGGTTTGCGCAAAGTCATCGGCACGCTCGAGGATCTTTCGCGAGACCGCGGCCAGCACCTCGGCCCGCTCGACAGGTGTCATCCTCGGCCAGGGGCCGTTGTCAAAGGCTTCTCGCGCCGCGGCCACCGCTCGGTCGACGTCGGTGCCGTCAGCCGACGGAACGCTACCGATTACCTCCTCGGTACTGGGCGACACCACCTCGATGACATCCGCCGAAGAGGGGGCGACCCACTCGCCACCGATGTACAGATGATCGTACTTCTTCACGAGACAAGACCTTTCATCATTGCGCTGGACTGCGTGGAGTCGCCCGATTCAGCGACACCGGGCCCCTATCAGCCGAGTTCAGGGTGCCGACCGCCTGACGACATCGTTGTCAACGACCGACGGGAATGCGCCGGGACACCGGCGCCGAGCTCAGGAAGTCCTTGGCGGAGGCAGCCGTTCTCTGCGCGGGCACGGCACGCAGAGCCATCCACACACCGATACTGCAGATGGCACAGGTCAACAGGCCGGCGCCTTGCGTGACGTACCAGGCGTGCGGTCCGCTGTTCAACACGACGAAGGTGGGCGAACCCCCGCCAAAGAAGCTGGCACCGACAGCCAGCGGAGCAATCGCGACCGAGAGCAGCGTCCGCCAGCCCGTCAGGTGTTCTCGCAACGCCCAGGCCAGCACGCCGGTGAGCACCGTGGAGCTCGCATTGATGAAACCCCAGTACATCGAGTAGTCGAACACCTTCAGCGGCTGGTCACCGTAGTAGTGGTAGACGCCGGTACCTGAGCCGTAGAACTCGACGCCGACCATGAGGAAGACCATCAGTCCAACCCAGAATTTCCAGATGTCGGCTCGCCCTGCGCCGTTGCGAATCATGATGTAGACGATCGCCCCGAGACCGGGATACAACCAGATGTAGCCGAACAAGCACAGCCACGGAACTGCGCGACCGTCGACGTGCATGATGGCCCACGCGCCCTCCGGCGGGTACCAGATGAGGCCGGCGATGTCGACGACTGGCTCCGACAGCAGGGCTATCGCGCCACCGGCGAGCATGACCAACGGCATCCAGTTGCGCTGCCGCAGGCAGTCACGCGCCAGGAACAGCATGATGAGCGCCAGAATGGCGATCTGCATGACAGTGAAAACCAGTTGGTCCCATGGCATTTCGGTATACGGCGGATGCTCGGGGGTCAACGGATTCGTCCTTTCCAAAGGGGTGAACACACGACGATCAGAGGAGTGAGTTGCGCCACAACGCGTATATGCGTTCGCATTCGATCATGTTGCGCCGTCACTGTCAACAGTCCGGCAGGGCCGTGGCAGCGACCCGGGCTCTGCACGTTTCCACCACACAACGCACGTCAATCTGCGTTGTGTGTACAGAGCCATGCACGGGAGGACCTAGATTCGGTACCACCGTTCTGCGTTGTCGGCGAACATCGCTCGCCGCTCATCCTCGGTGAACGAGGACACCAGAGATTCATAGATCTCGAACAACGTCGAGTACTCCGTGAAGAGCCAGTCGACGGGGAAGTTGGAGGCGAACATGCAACGCTCGACGCCGAATGTCTCGATCGCCGTCTCGACCCATGGCCGCAGCTGCTCGAGATCATATCCGCGCAGCGGAATACCCATGCCGCTGATCTTCACCGCCGTGTTCGGCGATGCAGCGAATTCCCTCATCCCTGTGCGCCATTGCTCGAAGACGCCCTTGTCACCCGAGCTTGGCCAGCCCGTGTGTTCGAGGACGAACGACATGTTCGGGAAGCTCCTGGCCGCCTTCGCCGCATCGGGCAGGCTGTCCTCGTGTGCGACGGTGTCATAGATCAAGCCCCGCCTGTCCATCACACCGAGGCACTCGAGGACGTGGTCGCTCGTGTAGTCCACGACAGTCTGGTGGCGCAACCCGCGGAACCGCGAGAATTCCGAGTGCGCAGCCAACTCCGCATCGACTTCGGCGACTGGTCGATCGAAGTCCGTCCAGCCGATGATGCCGTGCGGGTAGCCCTGCTCCGCCCCCAGTTCCTCCAGATATCGCGTCTCGTCAGGCCACGTGGGGGGCGCCTGGGCGGCGGTCACGTGCACGATCTTCGCGACGTCATAGCCGCTCGCGTGGCCGAAGTAGTCGGGAAGCAAGAAGTCCGACCCTTGCAACTTTCCGAACGGACCCACCCCGTGATCCTGCCCGCTGGTGTCGGTCTGGGGGTCCAGCAGCGGGTACCAACCGGTCTTCAACTCCCACAGGTGCACATGGGGGTCGACGATTCTAAGCTTCGTGGACATCGTTGGCCTATCGGTCGATTTGCGAATACTGGTTCTCATAGTTAAGTCAGCAGATTCGTCGCCGTCAAGGGAGGCGACGGCGCTCATCGGGCGGTCAAGCTCCTGGCGGCGGCCACCATCTGCTCCACGCTCGTCAGTTTGACCCGCGGCCGTGTGCCGGTCCCCACGAGCTCACGTTCATGCCGGTCGATCGCGCGCCAGTCCGAATACGTCAAGAGGTCTGGTTGGCGAGCAGCGAGCACGGTCATCAAGCCGGCTGTCCCGACGACATCGCGACTGAGGCGTCTCGCCGCGTGGTCGTCCAGCAGCGCCTGCACGGTCTCCCTTGCGCACTTGCGATTGGTGCCGATGACGCCCGACGGTCCACGCTTGATCCACCCCGTCGCGTAGACGCCCGGTATGGGTTCCCCCGACGCGTCGATGACACGTCCACCGTCATGGCGAACAGTGCCCTTCACTTCATCGAACGGAACACCAGGCAGGGGCTTTCCCCGATAGCCGATCGAGCGAAGCACGAGCCCGCATGCGACGTCTTCGACATCGGTCGTGGGCACGACAGAACGCCCGTCCGCGTTCAGTTCGTTTCGCGTGATCCGTACGGCCGTGACACGATCGCCTCCCACGATCTCGACCGGCGAACCGAAGAACCGCAGTTCGATCGACTTACCGTGACTTCCGGCCACATGGCTTGGCAGACCGGCGATGAGTGCCGCCTTGATCCTCGCCGTCGCCGAAGCACCACCGGACGGGACACCGCGGGGAGCGCCGAACGAGCAATCCGATCCATGATTTCGCACCACTACGTCGAAGCCACTGGCCGCTCGCAATCCGATCAACTCGGCGATCGAGAAGGCAGCCTGCTGTGGCCCACGCCTTCCCAGCACGATCACCTCCCGGATGTTGCTGTCTGCGAGCGCATCCAAGGCGTGGTCGGCGATGTCGGTCGCACGGAGGTCGTCGATGTCGGAGGCGAGCACACGTGCGACGTCGAGGCTCACATTCCCGTTGCCGACGACAACGGCGCGCTCACCCGACAGGTCGAACGTCCGGTCAGCGAAGTCCGGATGGCCGTTGTACCAGGCGACAAACTCGGCTGCGGAGTGGCTGCCCGGCAGGTCGTCCCCCGGTACCCCGAGCCCGACATCACCGGGCGCGCCCACCGCATAGATCACGGCATGGAAGTGGGCGAGCAGATCGTCGTGTTCGAGGTGTTTGCCCACCTCGACGTTCAGGTGGAATGTCAGCCGGTCACTCCCGGCAACCTGTTCGAAGAGTTTGGCGACCTGCTTGGTCCGCTGATGGTCTGGCGCAACACCGAACCGAACAAGACCCCACGGCGTGGGAAGGCGTTCGAAGACATGGACTTCCGCGTCGACGTCGCGGCAGGCGAGCAACTGCTCCGCGGCATAGCAGCCGGAAGGTCCCGAGCCGATTATCGCGACACGGAGCCGTCGGTCCGACACCTCCACCCGCGGCACCTGCAGAGCCGTGGGTCGCGACGTGTATGGGCGGTGGCCGGGATCGGCGAAGTATTCGGCATTGAGATCCAACCAGTGGCCGTCGGCGTCACTCAGATCATTGTCAGGCCGGATGGCGTCGACCGGGCAGGCCAGCACGCACTGCCCGCAGTCGACGCATGCCTCGGGATCGATGTAGAGCATCTCAGTGGTGGCGTAGCCCGGCTCATCAGGCGTCGGGTGGATGCAGTTCACCGGGCAGGCGGGTACACAACTCGCATCATTGCAACAGCTTTGGGTGACAACATGTGTCATGACGTAGCTCCTTGAACCGCGATCCGTACCATGTGGTGCACGACACGCGTTCGCAATGCCGTGCGCTGTGTCACACGGTAGCCTATTTTGCGCATTGAAATTCGCAACTACCCCGGGGAGTGGCCCGCAGGACCGTGGCTTGGCAGCACTCACCCACTTGTGTCTTTGTGACGTCACCCGCGTATCGCGCTTGGCTGCGAATCACTCTTCGCTTTCTGGTGGGCTGCGCCTGCGAGGCCTCGGACCGAACCCTCCGTCGCACGGAGAGAATGCCGACGCGTGAGAGGACTCGAGCGATGTCCGAAGCCAGCCGCCTACGACGACTGAAGTCGAAACACTGCCCGGGCACCGAGCGACCTCACTGGCGGGCGCCTCGTCCAACCCGTCGAGGCCGAGACCGGGCGCCTTATATGTGAATAGCAGCCGGCGGCCCGTCACTCCTACAGAATTGAACTATTGGTGCGCAGCGGTACATTGACTTCACACGACCGGGCATTTTGGTGAAGCAAGGAGTGCATCATGCGTGTGGAAGTCGACCGGGACCGATGTGAAGGTAATGCGGTCTGCCTGGGGATTGCGCCAGACATCTTCGATCTCGACGAGAATGACTATGCGGTTGTAAAGCTCGATCCAGTGCCGGAGGGGCAAGAGGAGCTGGCAGAGCAGTCCATTGCCGAGTGTCCCCGTGCAGCGTTGACCCAGAAGTAGTCCGAAGCCGCATCGCTTGCTGGGTACCGGTTTTCGTGCAATGCGCCATCACGAAATCAACAGGAAACGGAGTGGTGTGGGTGCGCGCGCCCGGGTGCACTTACTCACGAAGAGATTGCTCGACAGCCTCTCGCCCATTGAATGACTTTCGCGGGGCGGTCGCCGCCGTCTGACATCTGATCTCCTTTGATCATCGCAGCTTCTCGTTCCGAAGATTCTTCACTTCATCGGCGAAAGAGTCGCGACTGTCCGACAACTCGGTCTCTCTGTTCAGACAGACTGTGGAACAGGTCTCTCTGTTCAGACAGACTGTGGAACAGCATCATTCACTTGACTCAGCGTGCATCTATTCTTGGGTGACAGCTCAGCGCCGACCAGCTCGCCATGCCCCGAATGATGTTTCGAGCAAGATACCCGGGGCCGCAGCGACCACTTCGGGAATGGACTGCACGGCGATCGTCGCGGTCGGCAGGAACACGGTGTCCTCGACATCGGTCCACAGCATGTCGACACTCAGGTTCGGGCGCCCCATGATGTCGATGAGCGCGCGATACGGCATGACTTCACCAGGCTTCGGCTCCGGTGGCATCGGCCAGTGCGTCGGTGAACCCTCGCGGTCTGCGAAGTGGACCCACTTGTGGGTGAGGAGTAGCTCGCCGTTGCAGTATCCGCCGAATTCGTGTGAGGCACCGGTGATGGAACCTTTGGGGAGATGGCCGATCGCGATGTCCAAGTCGCGCGAGGCCAAAGCGAGTTCCGGCATTCCGGTCGGCCGCACCTCGTCGAGTTCGAGTCCGAGTTGGTCGGCGAGCTTGCCAATCGCGGCAGGGAACATCCGCGTGACGAAGTGTTGGATGTACTCGTTGTCGAACTGTAGTTCCGACGGCGGCTTGCCGAAACCGATGTCCCTCAACAACTGCGTCGCGGGGTACGTAGACACGTCGAGTGTCTCCACCATGTCGATCCGGCGGATCTGAGTTACCGAACCCGTCATCAGCGCCGCCGCGCGGTCCGCCACGAAGCCCGGGTCCAATCCTGTACCGAACAACGTCGCATTGCCTGCAGTGCAGGCAGCCTCGAGCGGGTCTACGACCGACGGGCCGTCGATCCGCGGGGAGAAGTACGCGACCGTCGACACGACGTTCTTGCCGGACGCCAGCAGGTTGGCGACGTCGTCGTCGAATCGACCGAACGGTGCGGACGTATGCAGGACCACATCGGCGTCCAGAGCCAGAATTGCGTCCTTCGACATGGTCGCAGTGACTCCGGTTACTGGTCGATCACACAACTCGCCGGCGTCCCGCCCGTCCTTCTCGGGACTCGACACCCATACTCCGACCAGCTCCAGATCTGAGTCGTCGATTACCTGCTGCAGACAGAATCGGCCGACGTCACCTGTCGCCCACTGCACCACTCGAACCGCCACAGAAACCTCCTGACGCAGCCACCTGCCACTCTTGCCAACGGTATAGGTAGTTCAGCAGCTATTTATACATTCTTGAACTATTTATGCTGATCCGGCGCGGAAGTCGTCATCCCCGTCGCGGCGCCCGAAACTTGCGAGATGCTGCGTGCAAAGCCGTCGCGGGCGCGTCGAACACGCTGGTAAGGCGATGTATGGTTGCCTGCGAGTCAAGTTGCCAGGGAGGGTGTAATGGTGCCGGACGCGGAGCCCGCCGGCGATCAGGCGTCTGGTACTGCCCGCCTCGCCAGGGTCACCGACATGTTCAAAGACCATCCCGAGTTGCCGTGGATGCTGGCCAGCGCGGCGGTAATCCGGGCACACAAGATCGTCATGCGCCGCGTGTCATCGGTTCTGAAGGACATCGACGACCTGTCGATGCCACGCTACGAGATCCTTGGACTACTCGACCGCGCAGAGGGAGGTCGACTTGCTGTGCGGGATTTGAAGAACGAAAGCTTCCTCCTGCCTCCGTCCCTGACCTTCATCCTCGATTGGCTCGAAGAGCGCCGTCTTGTAAAGCGGAGCGGCAGCAAGACGGATCGCCGCTCGGTCGTCATCACGATCACCCCGGCAGGGCGTCGATTGTTCCAACGAGCGACCAGAGCGCTGAGCCCGATTCGATTCGGGCTCGAGGGTCTCGACGAGGAGACCGCTAGCGAAGTCGCCGAAGTGCTTTCCAGAGTCCGCGGCCAGTCCTCCGACTGAGCGTATGAGTTGTGCCGATACCTTGTCGCGCACGGATCTGGCGCATCCCACGCGCTGAGTTACGCCAGATACAACACACCGAGCAGAAGTGTGAGTACGACGCAGTAACACTCGAAGATGCCACGCAACAGCGTAGGCGCGTAGCGCAGTTCCATGAAGTACAACCCCACCAATCGGACCTTGAAGATCGCGACAACGATGATCGTCATGGCAGCAGAAGTGTGGTCGGCACCCATTCCCTGCCCGGCCGAGAAGCCACGACGACAAGGTGAGCACGACCAGCAGCAACCACACCCCGGAAGGTCGACCGACGAGAAGAGTTTTCACGGTCACCGCACCAGGCAGATGAGTGGAAAGATGACGATCCACAGCAGGTCGACGACGTGCCAGAAGCAGGCGCCGCCCTCGAGAAGGGCCGCTCGGGTCGGCGTCGTGTTGACATTTCTGACCACCCGACTGAGAACCGTCAGAACCAGCAACCCCACGGCGACATGGCTGAGGTGCAATCCGGTTATTGCGAAATACCACTTGTAGAACGCGCTGGTGCCGAGACTGATGCCGCGGGTGACCAGATCGTGGTATTCATACGCTTTGAGCACCACGAAGCACGCACCGATCGCCGCCGCCGCGATGGTCAACGTGCCGCTCAGATGGCGCCTCAACGGGTCGCGGACTGCGTGCACTGCTCACACCACGCAGATCGAACTGGATAGCAAGACAAAGGTGTTGATCACACCGATGTGGAATGCAGGGTTCCCTGCGATTCGGCGAAGAGTTCGGGGCTCTCCCCACGCCGGCGCAGATAGAACGCGAACAAGGCAGCGAACAGGGTCATGTCGCCAAGAAGCAACACCCACAGTCCGGGTTCCCCCGGCACGTGACGCGCAACCCCGCCAGCTTCCACGGGAGCCCGCAAAACATGCATGGGTGTCATGCCGTGGCTGTGTTTCACCGGTTGATGGCGCGGCTTTACCCGATGTTCCATCACGGTCTATGGAGGCCTGTTCGGCAATCTGCGCGTTGATGGCTCTCAGCAACAGGAAGCAGGTGACGGGTCCCCCACACGAAAAAGTTGCTGATCGGTATCCACCACGGCAGGAGGCCGTTCCAGGCCAGAATTCCTTCTCGCGAGAGGAAGGGGAGCGCACCCGCTTCAAGTGCCAGCGACGTCAGGATCGTGAAGTAGCCGTACCACCGCGGGAAAGGCCAGAAGTTCAATTTATTTGGCAGCAACGACATCACGGCTATCGCCACCCAAACGAAGATGTAGTACTGCGTGCCCGTGATGAACGTGAGGATTCCCATTTCGTGCAGGACCGCGGTCACGTCAGGGTCACGGTAGGGCGCATACGCGGCGACGCCCCAGAACAGCGTGGGCAGCATAATGACCACCGTCATCAGTCCGCCCGCGCTCAGCGTGAGCCATGTCCACAGGGGCGCTCCGTCGTCGAGACGCTCGCGCCGGTACATCTGGGCACCTAGGACGACTCCTAGCGGAAGGAACCAGCCCCCGGTCCACACCCCGATCATGGCGCCTACACGTGCACCGAGGCTGTGCTCTTGGTAGAACCGCGCAATCTGACCCGCTGACCACTCCGCTGATGGCGGCGGGAACATCCGAAACAGGAAGATGAACGCCAGACCATAGAGGACGCCCAAGGCGATGAACCACCACATGAGGATCTTCTGCGTCCGAAGCGACATCAAGTGCGTCTCCCGAGCTGATTTGTTGAGCACCAATTGCAATGAGACACCAACCCGTGGAACCCAGGGCGTCTCGAATCGACCATGTCGCCGTGCCATTGGGCGCTTTATTCGAAATTGAACCGTTCATACTTGAACTGAATGGTCAAGGATGATGGGACGCAGAACCCGAACTGGGCCTCATTCGCTTCCAATCACCGCAATCATCTCGCGGAACGCGGGATCGTCTGCGGGGTCGCCGGGTGGCTCGAGCACGATGCCGGATGCCCGCGCGCCATACCACTCGCGCACTACATCGGGAAATTCGGCATAGGTGGCCTGCGGGACCAAGGTATCGAAAATCTCATCCGAGAGGACCCCGACCATCCTGTCCCACTCGTTCGCGCGCGTCATCGCGCGAAGCCGGTGGCCGACGTCCAGCCAGCCGTACATCTCGAGAGTCGGCCAGTAGGCCGGCGTCGACAAGGTGAATGCGAGCGGCTGTTTCTGAGCCTCACGCCTGAGGGCCACTCCCCGCTCATCCATCGCCGTGACATTGAGACTCCCGACAACGAGGCCGATTTCACTGTAGCTACGACCCTGAGCCTCAGCGCCTTTCCGCAAGGCGGGCATGGTGACGGCATCCAGGTACCTCGGATTGGAGTTCGTCGGATGGGAAATCAGTCCGTCGCCATGTGTGCCCGCGACCGTCGTGACCTTAACCCCCACTCCGCCGACCCAGATCGACGGCGGCGCAACGTCGATCGCGCCAGGATTGAAGAATGGAGATAGGCGAGTGACAGAGTAGAAGCGGCCCCTGTGCTCGGGGGCCGCACCGGATTGGAACGCATGAAAGCTCGCGCGCATCGCGTCGATGTAATCGGCGAGCCGATCGCTGGGCTCGTCAAACGGCATACCGAATCGTTCCGAAATATGTGCGCGAATTTGGGTACCCAAGCCGACTTCAAAGCGACTGTTGGAGAATCGAGCGAGATCCCAAGCGGTGTACGCGGTGAGCATCGGGCTGCGCACGAACGCCAGCGCGACGGCCGTGCGGACCTGGATGCGCGACGTATGCTCGAGCGCAATCGCCGCCACGACGAACGGATCGTGAACCGCCTCCGGTACGTGCAAACCGTCGTAACCCAGCGCCTCCATTCTGGCGGCGTACGGCCCTACGTCATGTAGCGACATCCGATGATCCATCATCGCCGCATAGACCTTCATCTGCACCTGCCCAACTTCCTGCGCTGAGACGTTCTTCACTCGTTTGTGATCGCGGTCCGACATCGCCCGCCGAATGGGCGTCTGTGGGCGGACGTCCCGTCACGTCCGTCAGGCGGCGCCGTGCGACGCTGTTGACCAGTGCAGCGATTTCAGACGGCCGCGAGATCATCACGTTATGGCCCGCGTCGATGTCCACGACGTCCACGTCACCGAGCAGTCGGATCATCCGATTCTGGGTGCTTCGGCCGAGCGCGTGATCATGCATTGGGCGTACGTATGTGCGTGGGATCGACTGGGGCACAGCGAATCGCGAAGGCTCGACAATCACCCTGGGCGGCTCCGCGCACAGACGCTCAATGAGGTCACTCGACTCGGCATGGTCGAGGTCATTGCAGAACAAGTATCTGGCGACCTTTTCGGGAAGCATGTAGGCCCCGTTGCGGTCCACCGCTCTGCGGTATCCCCAACTCAGCAACGGTTTCAGGGCGGATGGCGCCAGGTCGAGCAGGGACCTTCCCACCTCAGGAAGGATGGAGGCGACAAAGATCAGGTGCCGCACCTTTTCAGGTAGGGCGTGCGCGAGCCCGCACGCTGTCACGCCTCCTAGTGAGTGCGCTACCACGACGACCTCTTGCCAGCCGCTCTCCTCAACGGCACGAACGGCCGCGCCGACGAAGTCGGACGTGGTGATCTTGGTAATAGAGGCGTCGCGTTCCCGACCCGGCAGGTCAATCGCGATGGACGGGTAGTCGAGGAGGACGCGCATTCGATTCCAACACCAGCCCGCATGCGCGCCGCCATGAATCAGCAGGACCCCGGCGCGACCCGTAGCCTGAGAGGCTGCGAAGGGCGAACCGCTCGCACTCATATCCGCCATCGACATCCACGCCCTTCCGCGCCGCAGGCTCTTTCGATTTCGACTCAGACCCGCCAGGCCGGGATAGGTTTTGGTGTCACGCGGCCGCGGTCGTCAATCGCCCTGCGCCGACTCGACCACACCTTGCTCGGACAAGTGCTCGATGAGAGGTGTGACCCCCGCGGTGAAATGCTCAGCCATCGCGGCGCGGGCGGCGTCACCGTCACCACGCTCCAGCGCTGCGATCACTGCCCGGTGGTCCCGGATCGATTGCTGGGGCCAACCCTCAAGAGTGGGAAACACCGACTCGGGGGCGTACCTGGTGATCCCCGACATGACCTGAGTCAGCTTGGGAGAGTCGGCGATCACGTTGATCAGGCGGTGGAAGTCGTGGTTCAAGCGAACCGCCTGCTCCACATCCGTCAACTTGTAAGCCGTCTCCAGCTGGTCTTGAATCGACCTCAGCTCCGCAGCAAGTTCGGGCGTGATGTTCTCGGCGGCACGGGCTGCCAGCTCGCCACCGACGAACGTCTGGACCAGCGCCACATCGGCGAGATCACGCGCAGTGACCTCCAAGACCACGAACCCTCGCCGCGGATGCTGCTCCAATAGTCCCTCGGCCCGCAGATTGAACAGGGCCTCCCGGACCGGGGTCACGCTGATGCCCACCTCGGCGGCCACCTGGTCCAGGCGTAGGTACTCCCCCGCCGGGTACGTGCCGTTGAAGATCCGCCGCCGCACGTAGCGTGCCACGTCGTCCGACAGTTGCGGCCGGACTACGAACCCCGGGTCAGACGCGGTACTCATGGAGCAGATTTCTACTGATGATGGTCTTCTGGATCTCGCTGGTGCCCTCGCCGATGAGCAGGAACGGGGCGTCGCGCATGAGCCGTTCGATCTCGTACTCCTTGGAGTATCCGTAGCCGCCGTGGATGCGAAACGCCTGCTGCGTCACCTCGGCGCAGAGCTCGCTGGCGAGGTACTTCGCCATGCCGGCGGCGACGTCGTTGCGCTCACCGGAGTCCTTCAGCCGGGCGGCATTGACCATCATCAGGTGCGCAGCCTCGACCTTCGTGGCCATCTCGGCGAGCGAGAACGCGATGGCTTGATGGTCGGCGATGGGCTTGCCGAACGTGCTGCGCTGCTGGGCGTAACGCACCGCCAGTTCGAAGGCCCTGATACCGACGCCGCACGCGCGGGCCGACACGTTGACCCTGCCAACTTCGATACCGTCCATCATCTGGACGAAACCCTGCCCCGGTGCGTGACCCAGCACGTCGTCGGCCGTGGCGCGGTATCCGTCGAACACCAACTCGGTGGTGTCCACGCCCTTGTAACCGAGCTTGTCGATCTTGCCGGGGATCAACAGACCCGGTGCCACCTCGCCGAACCCGGCGGGCTTCTCCACCAGGAACGCCGTCAGGTTGCGGTGCGGCTTAGCCTGTCCCTCTTCAGTCTTCACTAGAGCTGCGACCAGCGTGGAGCTGCCGCCATTGGTGACCCACATCTTCTGACCGGTGATCGTGTAACCGCCGTCGGCATCGCGGACGCCCTTTGTCCGGATAGCGGCCACGTCGGACCCGAGTTCGGGCTCTGACATCGAGAACGCGCCCCTCACCTCGCCCGTCGCCATCCGAGGCAGGAAGCGCTGCTTCTGCTCGTCGGTACCGTGCTGACGCAGCATGTAGGCGACGATGAAATGGGTGTTGACGACGCCGGACACGCTCATCCAGCCGCGCGCCAGTTCCTCTACGCACAGCGCATAGGTCAGCAGCGATTCTCCGAGACCGCCGTACTCTTCGGGGATCATCAGGCCGAACAGTCCCATGTCCTTCATCGCGTCGACGATGTGCTGGGGGTATTCGTCGGCGTGTTCGAGTTCCTGCGCGTTCGGAATGATCTCTTTGTCCACGAACGAGCGGACGTTTGCAAGGATCTCGGTCTGAAACTCGGTGAGTCCCAGGGTCTGAGCTATACGAGTCATGACACCCTCTCGAATATCGCGGCCAGGCCCTGACCGCCGCCAATGCACATGGTCTCCAGTCCGTACTGGGCATCGCGCCTGCGCATCTCGCGGGCCAGCGTGGCCAGCATCCGCCCGCCCGTCGCGCCGACCGGATGTCCCAGCGAGATGCCGGACCCCTGCACGTTGGTGCGTTGGAGGTCGGCATCGGTGAACTTCCACTCCCGCATGACCGCCAGCGCCTGAGCAGCGAACGCCTCGTTGAGTTCAATGAGGTCGATGTCGCACAGTGCCAGCCCTGCGCGCTCGAGCGCCGCGGCCGTCGCGGGCACCGGTCCGATACCCATGACGTTCGGCGGCACCCCGGCAACACCCCACGACACCAGCTTGACGAGAGGGGTCAGGCCCAGTTGCGCGGCCATCTCTGATGTGGTCACTATGCACATCGAGGCCGCGTCGTTCTGGCCGCTCGAGTTGCCGGGGGTGACGGTGGCGTCCGGATCCTGATGGAGCAGCATGGGTTTGAGCCTTCCCAGTGCCTCGACCGTCGTGTCCGCTCGAGGGTGCTCGTCGGTGTCCACGACCACGTCGCCCTTGCGGTCGGGCACCGTCACCGGGACGATCTGCTCAGCCAGCAACCCCTCGCGTTGCGCGGCCACGGCCCGAGTGTGTGACACGACTGCCAGCTCGTCCTGCTCCTCGCGAGAGATGCCGTACTGCCGCCGAAGATTCTCGGCGGTCTCGATCATGCCGCCGGGCACCGGGTAGTCGCGTCCACCGGCGGTGGTCCGTCCGCGGGTCAGAGCGTCGTACACGGTCACCCCGCCCCTGGCCCCTCCCCAGCGCATGTCAGTCGAGTGGAACACCACATTGCTCATCGACTCCGCACCACCGGCGACGACGAGGTCGTTTTGGCCGGTTCCCACCTGCATGCACGCTTGAATGACCGACTGCAGACCAGATCCACACCGACGGTCGAGTTGCATGCCGGGCACCGTCACCGGCAGGCCCGCGTCCAGCGCTACGACGCGGCCGATCGAGGGTGCCTCCATACTCGGATAACAGTGCCCCAGAATCACGTCCTCGACCTGATCGGGGGCGACGCCGGCACGCGCGAGCAGACCCTTCAGCGCCGCGACGGCGAGCTCAACGGCCGTGAGCGACTTGAACATTCCGCCGTACCGGCCAATCGGAGTCCGCACGGGTTCACAGATGACGGCCTCTCTCATCACATGTACCGCCCGCCGGTCACCTCGAGCACCGTGCCCGTCATGTACGACGACAGGTCGCTGGCGAGGAAGACGGCCACGGAAGCGATCTCATCGGGCTCACCGGCGCGACCCATGGGCACCTCTGCGAGCTTGGCGTCCCAGATGCGTTGCGGCATGGCCTCGGTCATCGCCGAGCGGATCAATCCCGGCTGAATCGCGTTGATGCGGACGCCGACATGGGCCACCTCCTTCGCGGCAGCCTTCGTCATGCCGACGATGCCAGCCTTCGCCGCCGAGTAGTTGGTCTGACCCATCAGTCCCACCTTGCCCGAGATGGACGAGATGTTGATGATCGCGCCCCCGCCGGCCTCACGCATCACCCCCGCCGCCAACCGCGTGCCATTCCAGGTGCCCTTGAGATGCACGGCGATGACCTGATCGAACTGGTCCTCGGTCATCTTGCGCATCGTCGCATCGCGAGTGATGCCCGCATTGTTGACCATGATGTCGATGCCGGCGAAATCCGCCACGGCCACGTTCACCAACGCCTCCACATCAACCGAGGAGGTGACGTCACAGCGCACCGCCCGCGCGACGTCGGCACCACCCAGTTTTTCCGCGGCGGCTTCGGTCGCGGCGAGATCGAGATCGCCGAGCACGACGCGGGCGCCCTCTGCGACGAAGCGCTCGGCGATCGCGTACCCGATTCCCTGCGCACCGCCGGTGACCACCGCGGTTTTCCCGTTGAGCAATGTCATGCGTGCTGACGTCCCTTCGCGATGGAGATTAGATTCTCAACATAAAATATGATATTTCCCATCACATACGCAATTCGACACGAGGGGCGCCGCCGCATGACCGATACGACCGTTAGTGACCAGGACTTCGCCGACATCCTCGGCGCGACACGCCAGTTCGTCAGAACGATGGTGATGCCGCGCGAACTCGAGATCGCCAACGGAAACTGCGTTCCCGACGACATCCGCAACGAGACCAAGAAGATGGGCCTGTTCGGATACGCGATTCCCCAGGAGTGGGGCGGCCTCGGCCTGAACATCGCGCAGGACGTCGAGCTGGCGATGGAGCTCGGCTACACGACGCTCGCACTGCGGTCCATGTTTGGCACCAACAACGGCATCGCTGGCCAGGTGCTGGTCGGATTCGGCACCGACAGGCAGAAGGAGCGGTGGCTCGAGGGCATCGCCTCCGGCGACGTGGTCGCCTCCTTCGCGCTCACCGAGCCGGGCGCCGGATCCAACCCAGCTGGCCTGCGCACCAAAGCCATTCGCGATGGCTCGGGCAATGACGCAGACTGGGTGATCAGCGGACGCAAGCAGTACATCACCAATGCGCCGACGGCAGACCTCTTCATCGCCTTCGCCAGAACAAGGCCCGCCGACGCCGACGGACCCGGTATAGCCGTCTTCCTCGTTCCCGCCGACGCCGACGGCGTGGAGGTAGGAACCAAGGATGCCAAGATGGGCCAGGAGGGCGCGTGGACCGCAGACGTCACCTTCGACGACGTGCGCGTCGGCCACGACGCACTGGTCGGCGGCGCCGAGGACATCGGCTACCGCGCTGCGATGACGTCGCTCGCGCGCGGCCGCATACACATCGCTGCCCTGTCGGTGGGTACCGCACAGCGGGCCCTCGACGAAGCGGTCGCCTACGCGGCGACCGCGACGCAGGGCGGTACACCCATAGGCAGCTTCCAACTGGTGCAGGCCATGCTCGCGGACATGCAGACCGGCGTGATGGCGGGCCGGGCGCTGGTTCGCGATGCCGCCCGGCTGTGGCTGGCAGGCGAGGACCGTCGCATCGCGCCGTCCACCGCGAAGCTGTTCTGTACCGAGATGGTGGGCAAAGTCGCCGATCTCGCCGTTCAGGTCCACGGCGGAGCCGGTTACATGCGCGACGTGCCCGTCGAGCGCATCTATCGCGATGTCCGCCTGCTGCGCCTGTACGAGGGCACCAGCGAGATCCAACGCCTGATCATCGGCGGCGGGCTGGTGAAGGCCGCACAGCGTCGAGCCCAGTGACATCAGGCGATGTAGCGAATGATCTGCGCAACCACCGCCGCGGGCTTGTCTGATCCCTCCATCTCGATCGACACCGTGATCGTCGCTTGCGCTGCACCCTCGAGCTGATCGACGGTGGTGAGCACGCCCCGCGCACGAATCTTCGCCCCGACGCGGACCGGATCGATGAAACGCACTTTGTCGTAGCCGTAATTGATCGCAAGCGAGATGTTCTTCACCGCGTAGAGCTGATGCGAGAAGTGCGGCACCAACGCGAGCGTGAGTAGTCCGTGGGCGATGGTTCCGCCGAACGGTCCGGCGGCGGCCTTCTCGCCGTCGACGTGAATCCATTGGTGATCGTCCGTTGCGTCGGCGAAGACGTTCACCCGTTCCTGTGTGATCTCTAACCACTCCGTCGGACCGAGTCGGCTGCCCTGCGCGGCAACGAGCTCGCTGAGATCGTTGAAAACCTTCATCCCGTACTCCTCTCGAGCCCGACAGCAGGCTGCTCTCGCCGACCATCGAACGCCAGTCACCCACGACGCACGAGGATTGACAGTGCGTGGCGCAGCATGTTGTTATGCGAATAGAGATCCGCATTTGTCGAGTATAGGAAACGCACGCACATGTCACCCATGTCTTCGCTCGGATCAGTGTGCAGCACGGCCATGAGGCGCCTCGCTGCAGACGTGCACGCGTCCGGTGTTCTGGCTGCTTCGTCCACGGGGACCCTTCCGAGCCCTCCGCAGCCAGCAGGAGACACTGGTGTCGCATAGCAGAATGCCGAGGAAGGCACTGATTTTAATTAGTCTGCCCCGCAACCTGGTTCACACGTGATGGAAGAAAGAGCACACCGCCCTCTTGAGGGCTTAAGGGTTGTCGAGATTTCGAGTTTTGTGGCCGTTCCCCTAGCCGGCATGACACTCGCACAGCTTGGCGCGGAGGTGATCCGGGTCGATCCCACCGGTGGGGCCGCCGACTACCGCCGATGGCCGGTCACTGCCGACGGTGAGAGCATCTACTGGGCGGCATTGAACAAGGGAAAACGCTCACTCGCTGTGAACATGCGTGACGAGGTCGGCCAGCGGTTGGCCCAGCGACTCATCGCTCGCAGTGACGCTTTCATCACCAATGCGACTGGTCGCGCGTGGCACTCGTATCGGACACTCGCGAACTCGAAACCCGACCTCATTCACGTCGAAGTCTCCGGTCGCGCGGACGGCGGCACGGGTGTCGACTACACCGTCAACGCCGCCGTGGGCTTCCCCTCGGTAACGGGATCGCCTGATTGCGACGGCCCGGTGAACCACGTGCTGCCCGCGTGGGATGTGACGTGCGGCATGTATGTAGCGCTGGCAGTCAGTGCTGCACTCCGCAGCCGTGATTCACGCGGAATCGGCGCCGAGATCAAGATTCCGCTGGAGAATGTCGCACTGGCGACGGCGGGAAACCTCGGCTTTCTGACCGAGGTGATGATCAACGGCACAACCCGTCAACGCATAGGGAATTCGATCTTCGGCCAGTACGGCCAACAGTTCACGAGCAAGGACGGTGCCGCGTTCATGATCGTGGCGCTCACCGGACGCCACTTCCGCGACTTGACCGAACTGACAGCTACATCGGATGCTGTTGCTGCGCTTGCACGATCGCTTGGTGCCGACTTCTCTGACGAGGGCCAACGGTATCGACACCGCGACGCGCTCACAGAATTGTTCACGGAGTGGTTTGCAAGCCACACCGGCGACCAGGTGTCGGCGGCGCTGTCTCCGACATCAATTTTGTGGGAGCGCTACCGGAGATTCGACGAGGTCGTGACCGACTCCAAAGTAACGGAGAACCCGCTGTTCTCGCCGCTGGATCAACCCCGGATCGGTAAGCACCTGGCACCCGGCTTGCCGATGTCGATCGACGGCGTGTACCCGCCGTCCACCATTTCGCCGGCCCTGGGGGACGACTCAGACGACGTGCTCCGCGAATTGGGGCTCACCGATGACGAGCGTTCCCAATTGTTCAGCGCCGGAGTCGTCTCGTGAGTGACGAATGACCCCACCCCGGAGCCAACTCTACGTTCCCGGCGACCGAGCCGATCGACTGGCCAAAGCCAGCGGACGGGGCGCGGATGCACTCATCATCGACCTCGAGGATTCGGTCCCGTCGCAAGCCAAACCCGCTGCACGTCGAATCGTCGCCCAATGGCTTTCGAATGGAGCTCCGCCTCTGATCCCGATCTGGATACGCGTCAACTCCGGCTACGAACGCGAATTGGATCTCGAGGCAATCTCATCGGCCCCGAATCTGACGGGTTTGGTCCTCGCAAAAACGGAGAATGTGTCGGACGTCGAAGACGTAGCGCGCGTCCTCAGCACAACAGGAAGTACGTTGCGGTTGGCCCCGCTCGTCGAGTCGGCCGCAGGTGTCTGTGCCGTCAACGCGATCGCCGCCGGACCGCGAGTCGAATTCTTGCACCTCGGTGAACTCGACTTGGCGGCCGATCTCGGCATGTCGCCGAGCCGCGATGGCGCCGAACTGTCATACGCCCGTTCGGCACTTGTCATCGCCAGCCGGGCGGCCGGTATCGAACCGCCCGTGGCTCCGGTGGAGCCGAACATCGACGATCTCGAACATTTCAGAACGACGACTGAGGCTATGAGCAGGATGGGTTTCGTCGGGCGCGCCTGTATCCACCCGGCTCAGGTCACCGTCGCCAATGCGGTCTTCACTCCCGACCCCGATGAAGTCGCCTCGGCACGAGAGCTTCTCGACCAGTTCGACGCGCGAGGCGCCGGTCGCGATGCGAGCGGACGAATGGTTGACGAAGCCGTGTTGCGACGGGCTAGACGCGTCATTGCTGCCGCCGCCGCGTGGCCGACCACAGAATGAAGCTGCCCTCGTTCCGGGCCGCCACCGACCGACTTGCCGGGGTCTGTCCCCCCGACGTCTTGGACCCACCGCCTACGTGGTTCGTTGCCGCACTGGGTAACGCGCCGTCGCACTCGACGGTCGATGTCGATGGCTACTCCATTCACCTGCGATCGTGGGGTGATCCTGCTCTGCCTACCTTGGTGCTCGTGCACGGAGGGGGTGCGCACTCTGGATGGTGGGACCACATTGCTCCGCTGTTCGCTGATACGCACCATGTCGTCGCACCCGACCTCAGCGGGCACGGAGACAGTGACCGAAGGCGCGAGTACTCCATCTGGACCTGGGCGGAGGAAGTTCTCGCGGCCGGAACTGCCCTGAATGCCAATGCCTTTCCGACCGTCGTCGGGCACAGCATGGGCGGGTGGGTCACCGCGGCCGCGGCCACTCGTCACGGAGCCGAGATGGCGGGCATCGCAGTGATCGACACTCCGCTGCAAGAGCACTTGCCGGACGACTCGCATCCACCCAGGAACGTGCACCCACCGCGAGGCTACTACGACCGAGCCGACCTCCTCGCCAGGTTCAGGCTGATTCCACCGCAGACGGATGCGCTTCCCTTCGTCACGAACCACATCGCGGAAGGGTCCATCTGCGAGCGGGACGGCCGTTGGTACTGGAAGTTCGACCCCGACATTTTCACCGCGGCAGAGGTAGAGTTCAGCACGAGCGAAACCGATTCGCTGGAACGGCTTCTCGCGGGTCTCCAATGTCGTGCTGCCTATATGCGGTGCGAGCACGGCGTAGTGCCGACGACGATGTCCACACACATCAAGTCGGTGATGCAGCTGCGCGGTCCGTTCATCGAGTTGCCTGCCGCGGGTCACCACCCGATGATCGATCAACCACTGGCGTTGGTAGCCGCGTTGCGCGCGGTTCTCGAAATCTGGTCGATCATCTAACGCGCCCTGGAAGCGGGGTGCGCTCTCACGGGCACGATCGGACTATGGCCGCCGGCGTCGAGGCCCAGGATCCGGCTGACGCGCATGGATCGGTGATCCCTCCGGCGATCCCGTCCTCGCCGTGCACAAGCAGAGCCATGCGTACGGGCAATATGTTTCTACGATAGTTGACTTATAAAAGGTCACCACTCCACACCCACACCCCGCCGCGGCACGCGGTCGAAAGTAGAGTAATCCCTGTCGGCGTCGATGCCGTGCGACGGTAGTGATGCAGCGCGCAATCATCCCGTAACGGCCCGATTCGTCGCGGACCGCTCCGCGTCGACAGCGCCCGTCAGTCGCGTCGCCGCAGTCTGGGACCACCTCGGTCGCCGCCAAAGCCGCGTAAAGATTCCCTTAGCCCGTCACCCGGGGGCGCCCGACGCAGGTCAGGGGTCGTCCGCCGATACCGCCACCGCCTTCGAGTGCGCGAGTTACATCTACGAAACGGCTCCGCAACAGTTGACGCCCACTATTCATTCAACATCTGTAGACCAAAGACAGTGAGGACTCGATGAACAGTGCACCCCCGGGAACCGGCAAGCTCACCACGGGCGAACTCGGAACCACACACCTGTTGGCTCAATCACTGGCGGTCGGGCCCATCACGTCCGCGGCTCTACTCGGCGGCGTGGTCGCAGCCAGAGGCGGTAGCGCCGGACCGCTGTACCTGTTGATCGTCGCCGTCGGGATCCTCGGTCTGGGTGCAATTCTCGTCATGTTCGCCCGTCGCTACACCCACGCGGGCGTGATGTACGAGTACGTCGGACGAAGCCTCGGGCCCACCGCGGGCATCTCGACAGCCGGCTTCTACTACCTCGCCTACATCATTCTCGGCGGGCCGACGATGCTCATCGGCGCGGGAGTGCTCGGCAGCGACCTCTGCAAGACATACCTGAACGCCTCAGTACCCTTCTGGGTCATCTCTCTTGGAGTGCTCGTTCTGGTCGCGGTGGTCAACCTCCGGGGTGTGCACATCTCGGTGCGAGCTCAGCTCGCCATCTTCATCGTGTCCGTCATCCCCTACCTGCTCGTGGCGATCGTCGTCATCGCAAAGGGGGGCGTGGCCGGGAACACCGCGAGGGTCTTTGATCCCGGGACCCCGACAGCAGGTGCGTTTCTGCCCACCTTCATGTTCTGCGCGCTGTTGTTCGTCGGCGTGGAGTCGGCGGCGTCGCTCGGGGAGGAAGCCCGCGAACCCGCCAAGTCGGTACCGCGTGCAATCATCCTCACGATTCTCATCGTCGCCGGCTTCTGCTTCCTCACCCAGTACGCGGGCACCATCGGGTTCGGGCTCGACACGGTCGCCGATACCTGGGCCTCGGATCCGCTGGGCCTGTCCACTCTCGGCAGCATGTACGTGGGCTCTTGGATTTCACCCCTGCTGCAGCTCGGCCTCGTTCTGGACATGATCGCCGTTGCCATCGGATTCATGTCGGCATCTGCGCGCGGCCTCTTCGCACTGTCACGGGGCGGCCTGTTGCCGCCCGCCCTCGGACAGACCAGCCGTTGGCAAACCCCCCATGTCGGCATCGCGGTGTTCGCGGTCGCAACTGTTGTGGGCATAGTTCCGGTCGTGATCCTGCACGCCGCGACGGGAATGGACCCCTACACCGGATTCGCGATCGGCGCGTCCTTCGGCGGCCTCCTGGTCATGGTGGCCTACCTCGTGCTCATCGTAGCGGCGGGCAAGCTGCTCGCGACGGGCCGCTGGCGGCGCTCCGGATGGGTCGCCTTCGTGCTCGCACTGGCCACGGTCGGCGCCGGCATCATCGGGTCGGTGTATCCGATGCCCACCGACGAATCGCGGTACGGCATCTTCGCTGCCCTGGTGCTGTTGGCTGCGGGACTCGCCTGGGGCTGCTATCACGGCCTGGTGCGCAAACACGCCCTCCCCGACCTGCACGATACTGCAGCTCCGCTGGAAGGCGAACCCACGAAGTCGAGCCAACTGCTGTGAGCGACCACGATTCGGACATGAACGAGATGCCGGAAGAGATGACACTGTTCGACCTGCGAGTCGAGGTGTGCGAGATCAAGGGCCGCTCCGTGTGCGGCATGAAAGTGGGCGACTACTTCGAGGTGCGCAACAGCGATCAGTTGAGCCTCCCGGCTGGACAGCCGTTCTGCTACTGGGCAATTCAGTCGGTGCTGCCACTGCTCCCGGCGAAGATGCGTAAGTTGCCGGCCGGGGACTGGCTGGAGCAAGACTCCATCGCCTGCTGTCCGGATCCCGAGGAGGGCCTGCTGATGAAGATCAGTCGCATCGGGACCGTCACCTTGAAGACGTCGGATCTGACGTGAGCACGGAAATCGAGTTCGGTGTCGGCTTCGGTGGCACCCTTCCACCGTCGGAGTACCCGGCTTTGGCGGCACGCTTGGAGGAGCTCGGCTTCGACGTCGCCACCGTGTTCGGCGACCTGATGATGCAACCTCCGGCCATGGTCTTGGCGACCATGGCCGAGGCGACGAGCCAGATCCGGCTCGGAGTCGGCTGCTACACGCCGTGGACACTACACCCCGTCGAAATCGCCGGTCAGCTGGCGTATCTGGATCATGTCTCGAACGGTCGCGCGTTCATGGGCATCGTGCGCGGCGCGTGGCTCGATCAGCTCGGCCTGGACACTTCGAAGTCACTGGCGGCCGTCTCCGACACCGTCGCCATCGTGCGCATGCTGTTGTCCGGTTCCGGCGTCGGGTACGACGGCCGCGTGTACAGCGTCGCCCCGGGCACGATGCCGTTCTATCCGATTCTGCGTCAACATATTCCACTGATGGTAGGTACGTGGAGCCCGCGACTTTCTGAGTACGCCGGGGCGCATGCCGACCAGGTCCAGGTGGGCGGCTGCGCGAATCCCGCTATGGCACCGGTCATCCGTGAGTTCATCACCGCCGGCGAACAGTCAGCAGGACGGCCATCGGGCTCCGTCGACATCGTGCTGACCGCCGTGACCGTAGTCGACGAGGACGGTGACATTGCGCGGGCACGCGCACGCACGGAGGTGGCCCTGCCGTTTCAAGTCATCGCAGGCTTGGACCGCACCCTTGACGTCGATCCCGCGTTACTCGAGCGGATGTCCGTGTTGCTGCGTGCCCACGAATACGAAGCGGCGGGCAGGCTGATTCCGGACGATCTCCTCGACAAGTTCACCTTTGCCGGCACACCCGACGAGGTGGCGGCGCACGCGGCCGCGGTCTACGACGCGGGTGTCACGCGCATCGAATTCGACTCGCCCTTCGGCCTCACCCCGGCCAGCGGTGTCGAACTCCTGGGCACCCGGGTACTTCCCGCCCTTCGCAACGCCGGCTATCGGTCCAAGACATCCGATGTCGCGTAGTTCGGAGATCGGCATCGGCCTCGCCGGATCGCTTCATCCCGCGCAGTACCGCGATATCGCCGTCAACGCAGAGGATGCGGGGTTCGACGCCATCACGGTGTTCGGCGACCTGATGTTCACACCGCCCGCGGCGGTGTTGCACACCATGGCCAGCGTGACCCGGCGAGTCCGCCTCGGGGTAGCGGCGTACTCGCCGTGGACGCAGCATCCCGTCGAGATCGCAGTTCAAATCGCCTATCTCGACCTGCTCTCCAGCGGGCGTGCGTTCTACGGGCTGGTCCGCGGCGCCTGGTTGGACCAGTTGTCCATCACCCAGGCCAGAGCTATTCCGGCGATCAGAGACACCATCGCTATCGTGACCGCACTGCTCGGCGGTGACGAATCAGGCTATCGCGGTGAGGTGTTCGCGCTCGATGCCGGCACCCGGCTGCTCTTCGAACCGTATCGCCGGTACGTGCCTCTCCTCATCGGCTCATGGAGCCCGCGTTTGGCGAAGCTGGCCGGAACATTGGCCGACGAGCTCCAAGCCGGTGGCTGCGCCAACCCCGCGATGGTGTCGAAGCTGTCGGCCATGGCGGGTGCCGGTGATTCGAGTCAGCCTGGTATCTGCCTCAACGCCGTCGCCGTCGCCGTCGTCGATCACGATCGCGCCGCCGCGCGCGCCGCCGCCCGCGCCGCGGTAGCTCCGTACTTCGACGTGGTCGCACGCTTTGACCAAACCCTGGATCTCGACCCCGAACTCCTGTCTCGCGTGCGCCACCACTGCAGCACTGGGGATCACGTCGGCGCCGGCCGCCTCATCCCTGACGCCGTGTTGAGCCGATTCGCCTTCAGCGGCACGCCGGCCGAAGTGGCCGATCACGCCGCGGCGATCCTCGACGCGGGCGCTCAACGGGTCGAGTTCGACACTCCGTTCGGGCTCACCCCGGCTGCCGGCATCCAGCTGTTGTGCGACGAAGTCATCGGCCGGGTGCGCGCGGCGCTATGAGCATCACCGATAGAGTGCCCGCGATGTCGCGCGCCTACGGGTTTCTTTGCATGCCCCACCACCGGTTGCCGCAGTAGCATTCATCACGGATGATTCTACAAACGTAGAAATTAGAATCAGCGCTTCGACCTCAGGTGGTTCCCGTGCCCGATCCCTCACCTCACCCTCACACCACGCGCCGATCCGTCATCGTGGTCGGTGCCGGCTTCTCCGGCTTGATCGCGGCCCGCGAACTCGAAGCCGCCGGCGTCGACGTGACGGTCTTCGAAGCTCGCGAACGGATCGGCGGCCGAGCCTGGACCCACGAACGGCTGGGCGGCCATCCGCTGGAGATGGGCGCCACCTGGGTGCACTGGATGCAACCGTTCGTGTGGACCGAGATCACCCGTTACGGCCAGGAGATCTACCCCAGTCCCGACATCGACAACGCTTTCTGGGTGAGTGGCGACCAGGTGTTCGCTGGCACCGAGCACGATCTCGACACCGCTCTCACACCGTTGCAGGACAAGATCTTCGAGGGATCGCGCGAGTTCTTCCCCTATCCGCACCGACCGTTCGCCATTCTCGATGACGACTCGACCGATGCCGAGCTACGCGAACGCTTCCTGAAGGCCGACACCGGAAGTGTCCTGGACTGTCTGCGCAACGGAGAATTCAGCCAGGAACAGATCGACCTGGCCGACTCGTACTGGTCGGCGGCCTATCAGGGACCGACGTCGAGCGCCTCGCCGCTGATGGCCAAGCACTGGGCAGCGTTGAGCGATCACCGAAGCGCACTCATGGACGAGCAGACATTGCGCTTCAAGCTTGCCAACGGAATGCGCGGGCTCTACGAGGCGATCGCCGCCGACCTGCGCTGCGAAGTTCAGCTCGGAACTGCCGTCGACGGGGTCACCCACGATGAGACGGGCGTGCGCGTCACACTTGCCGACGGCACGATTCACAGCGCCGACGCCGCCATCGTCACCGTGCCGATCGGAGCCCTGAAGAACCTGGACTTCTCGCCCGCGCTGTCTGACGACCAGCAGCAGGTCGTGCGTGAGGGTTCCAACTCCATAGGGTTCAAGATCTGGATCAAGGTCGAAGGCCGCCGGTCGATCATCGCTGGCGCACCGGGCAACAATCCGATCTCCCTGATGCGCAGCGAAAAGTTCCTCGACGACGAGAATGCAACGATCTTGGTCGGATTCGGCTCCGATCACACCGCGATCGAGCTCGAGGACGTCGAATCCGCGCAAAGAGCTGTGGACGTGTGGCAGGCGGACCTGAAGGTCCTTGAGTGTGGCGGCCACGACTGGGTCGCCGACAAGTGGTCCGGGCAGACCTGGGCAACCCTGAAGTCCGGCCAATTCTTCTCCGGCTGGAACCTTTTCACGCATTCCGATACTCGGCTGAAGTTCGCCGGAGCAGACTACGCCAGCGGCTGGAACGGCGTGGTGGTCGACGGCGCCATCGAGTCGGGCATCACAACTGCCCGCTCACTCATCGCCGAGTTTCGCGCAGCGGGTTGACCGCTCACTCGGCAAGCCGGTCGGCGGGAAGCACCGGCCCGACTGAATTCGCTGACACGCCCACCCGTCAACGTCTCGAGGTCCGAGTTCGGACTCTACGGCGTGGCGTTTCTCCGTCGCCCTGCCGTCGTCGCGGAACGCGCACCGTCGATGATCTGCTCGATCATCGCCTCCTGCGCCGATGCCGACTCCGCATCCAGCACACCCGTCACCTGCATCCCGACCATCGATGTCATCAGCAGATTCGCATAGAGCGTTTCATCGATGTCTCCGATCTCGCCGTCCTCGCGCGCCTGCCGCAGACACGTGACCAGTTGAGCCCGCCACGTATTCAGCGCCTGTGCGTTGACCGAGGCCAAGTACGGATCGTTGAGCGCCCGCTGCCATAGCGATACGGCTATCCGCGCTTCGAGCAAGGTCTCTTCCGTTTGAGGCATGACCTCCCGGCACAGCCTACGTAGCGCGGCCAGACCGCGTCGGTGTCCGACGGACCGCTCGATCCTGGCGTTCGTCTGATTGAACACGTGCTCGAATGCTGCGCGCAGGATCTCGTTCTTGCCCGAGAAGTAGTGACTCAACGCTCCGTTGGTGTAGCCGGCTTCGCGTGCCAGGTCACGCATATTCGTCGCGTCGATACCGCGCGCAGCGATCAGCCGCCACGCTGCACCGACGATCGCGAGCCGCCGTTCGGCGTGATCGACCAGTCTCGGCATTGGCGTCCCGCCTTTCAGATTCCTCGTCCACGATAGCTTGGTCCTACGCGCGTTGAGTCACCCTGTGTGTACGACGACGACTCGAGCGCGTCCGGCGACGTAACCGCCGGCTTCCTGCGCCGCACGAGGAGGCAGGGGCACGATGCCGCTTCAGCCGCGCAGCAGCGTCATCAGCTCAGGCAGCCATGCGCGATCGGCGGGCACCCACGTCACGGCATCGAGGTCGTCGGCGCCGACCCAGCGCAGTGCACGGTGGTCATGCGGGTGCAGCGTCCCGCCGGCGCGGGTGACCAGATAGGCCCGCAGGGACATCGTCTGGCTCAATGCGACGTCGGCCCCGAGGCGGGCACCGACCGATACCTCGATGCCCAACTCCTCCACCAACTCTCGCCGCAGCGCCCCGGCATCTGTCTCGCCAGCGTTCACCTTCCCGCCGGGCAGCTCCCAACACCCGGCCAGCTCTGGCGGGCGGTCTCGCTGCGCGACGAGCAGCCGACCCTGCTCGATCAGCGCTCCGGCGACGACAACCAGCGTGGGCATGGTCATGAAGGTATCGGGGCCGGCGTACCGTCGACGGCATGGCCGTGTTGTCCGACGACGATGTCGATGCTGTCCTGCCCGAACTCGACGGTTGGGAGCGCTCCGACGGCGCCCTGCGCCGCAGCGTGGAATTCCCCGCATTTCTCGACGGGATCGACGCCGTCCGGCGGGTGGCCGAGCGCGCAGAAGCTGCCGACCATCATCCTGACATCGACATCCGATGGCGTACAGTGACTTTCGCTCTCATGACGCACTCCGAAGGCGGAATCACGGACAAGGACGTGGCGATGGCACGCGAGATCGACGGCCTCCTCGGCTAGCAATCCAGCCCAGCGTGGCCAGCGTCGCGACGATGTAGATCAGGCCCGCCCACGCCAGGTACCAGGGCCGTGAGATCTCCCAGATGGTCGGCTGGGCGAAGCTCAGCAGCCACGGCACGCCGATCAGCGTCAGCGCGAGCCACCCCCACCCGAGAACCCGGGCACCGCGCTGCGCGCGCAGCGGCCCGTGCAGCAGCCAGATCATCAGCGGGATCAGCCACACCCAGTGGTGCGTCCACGAGATCGGCGACAGCAGCAGCCCGAACAGCGACACGATCACGGTCGCGCCGAGCCGATCGTCGGCACCGCCGATCGCTCGCCAGGCCAGCACGGCCAGCACGGCCGTCACCGCGATGCCCGCCAGCACGACGGGACCGTAGCCGGCGTCATGGCCCAGGATGCGGGAGATGCCACCCCGCCAGGACTGGTTGAACGATGTGCCGATCGGGCCGACGCGCCGGGCGTCGCCCAGCAGGTCGGTGAAGTAGAACCGGGCCGGCTGCCCGATCACGAGCATCGACACGCCGATCGTCGCGAAGAACACCACCGCGGAGAACAGCGCCGTCGCCCAACGGCGCGCACCGGCGAAGTACAGGCCCGAGACCGCCGGGGTCAGCTTGATCCCCGCCGCGAGGCCGACCAGCAGCCCCGAGAGCCACCAGCGTGTGCTGCGCACCGCGAGCAGGATGGCCAGCACCAGAACGACATTGACCTGCCCGTAGTCGAAAGTGCTGCGCAGCGGCTCGGTCCAGATGCCGACCGCGGTCCACAGCATGGCGACACGCCGGTCGTCGGCCGCGCCCGGATCGGTCAGCAGTCCTTGGCTGACCCGGACGACACCGTAGAGCGCGGCCATGATCCCGATCGACCAGAGGAACGCCACCAGGCCGAAGGGCAGCAGGTGCAGCGGATAGAACACCACGGCCGCGAACGGCGGATAGGTGAACGGCAGCGGGAAGTCCGGCGTCTGATCCGCGTAGACGTAGTCGTAGAGGGTGCCGGGCCGGTCGATGGCGGCCGCCCCGCCGACGTAGACGTGCAGGTCGACGAAGTTCGCACCGTTGGGCAGCACATAAGTCCACGCCAGCCGGGCGCCGATGCTCAGGATCAGCAGCACGGGTGCCGCGGCGGACAGCCGGGCTGCCCACCGTGAGCGCGTGGCCGCCTCGATGGTGTCTATGGCAGCGACTCTATCGATGAGGCCGCTCGGTCACCGTCTGCCTTCACGTCCGTAACGGTTGAATAAATGCCACTCATGTCACTTGAGTAACTCTAGTAACAGGCTAGCTTCGGGTTCAGGCGTGCCACTACACCGATTGGGAGACCTGATGAACCGCACCCGGAAACTGTTCGCCACCACGATGATTGCCGCGGCAGGAGCAGTGACGGCTGCTGTCACCCTCAGCGCGGGAGCCTCTGCCCAACCGGCTCCTGCCCCCGCTCCGGCGCCGGCTCCGGCCGTGCCCGGACTGTCGTTCCTGCAGCAAATCGCCGCCAACCCCGCTGCGGCGACGCAGCTCATGCAGGGTTTCACCAACCTGATGGGCACCGCGCCGGCCGCCGCCACCGCACCGCTGGCCCCCGCCCCCGGCGCCACCGCGTCGCTGACGCTGCCGCCGAGCGTCAACGCCCTGCCCGGTGCCGTCGCCGCGCTGCCGGAGACGCTGCCTGCAGCCATGCCGACGGTGACCGCGACCCCCGGCACCGTGCCGGCCGGCAACACCACCACCGTCCCGCCGGTCAACACGCCGGCCGCCGCCTCGCCGCTGTCGGGTCTGACCGACGTCCTCGGCGCGCCCGGCAGCCTGGCCTCGCTGCTGCCGGGCGGATCCCCGCTGGCCAGCTTGCTGCCCACCGGCGGCGCCGCCGCGACACCGGCAGCGCCCGCTGCACCGGCGGCTCCCGTCGCGGCACCGCTGCTCTCAGCGCTGCCCTGACACCGATAACCCGATAACCGCCCATCCGACACGAGGGGAACCATGTCAACGATCAGGACGATGCTCACCACCGCTCTGGCGGTGAGTTCATCGACCGCGTTGCTGGCGGTCGGCGTGACCGGCGTCGCTCACGCCGACCCGGTGGCGCCGCTGCCGATCGACGGGCTCACCGCACCGGGCCTGCCCGCGGTGCAGAGCCTCGGGCCGGTGATTCAGCAGGCCGCCGCGGACCCGTCGAATGCGGCGTCGATGTTGATGGCCGCTGCCGCTGTGTTCGCCGGTGACGCCGCGGCACCGGCACCGTCGAAGGATGTCGCCTCGGCGGTCAACCAGTTCGTGCAGCCCGTCGCTCACGTTCCGGCGACGGGGGCGGTACCCGGCACCGAGGCCCACCTTCCGGCAGGCGTCAACCCGGAGTTCGCCGTGGGGCCGGCTCCCGACGCCGCGCCAGAGGTGGCCCACATGGTGACGCCGCAGGCGGCGCTGCCCGGGCCCGCTCCGGACGCCGCGCCCGCGCCGGCTCCAGACCCAGCCGCACAGCCCGTCGCCGCGACGACTCCGGGTGGCGGCGCGTTCGGCCCGAACACCCCGGTGACACAGGACTTCCTGTATCCGTCGATCAGCAACGGCTGCCTCGCCGACGGCGGCAACGTGTTGGCGACGGCCATCTCGGTGGCGGGCCCGGCAGCGATCCCGCTCCCCGGCCCCGGACCGGGCCAGACGGCCTATGTGTTCACCGCGGTCGGCACACCCGGGCCTGCCGCCGAGCAGAAACTGCCGCTGAACGCCACGTGGGTGAACCTCACCACGGGTAAGTCGGGCAGCGTCACGCTCAAGCCCCGGCCGGACATGAACCCCCAGGGCCCGACGACGCTGACGGCCATCGCCGACACCGGCTCGGGCAGCATCATGTCGACGATCTTCGGCCAGGTCACCACGACCGAAAAGCAGTGCCAGTTCATGCCGACGATCGGCTCGACCGTCGTCCCCTGACCTGGCTCCCCCAACCGCGAAGATGCATCCTCGGTAGCGGCAACGACGCCGCGACTACCGACGATGCACCTTCGTTGTGTGGTCAGTAGGCCATGAACAGAATGGCGTCGCGATCGTAGTCACGGCCGGGGTGCACCTCGGACAGATGCTCCTTGGCCTTCTCGACCAGATCGTCCTCGTCTTTGCCCTGAATCGCCTCGCCGCACGGGCAGCTCAAGTGAGTCTTCATGACTTCACAATGGCACACGCGGACACCGAAGAGGTGCTGAGTCCGACACGCTCCGACGGCGTGCCCTTCACCAGCAACGGCGCACCCGTGAGACCGTGAAGAGGTGTCGGTGACGCTGGGGTACGCGACGGCGGGTCGGCCGTCGGCAGACCTCGCCGAGCAACTCGCCGAGCTCGCCGCATCGGGGGTCGACTCGCGGCGCATCTTCACCGATCGGGCAGCCGGCTCGGCCGACAAGGTACGGCCCGGATTGCTGGCACTGCAGAGCTACGCCCGCCCCGGAGATGTCGTCGTGGTGGTGAGCCTGGACCGGCTGGGCCGCTCGGCAGCCGAAGTGGCTCAGATCGTGGCCGACCTGACCAGCCGCGCAATCACGGTGCGCTGCTTGGCCAACGGCCTGGACACAGCGAGCGCTACGGGTCGCGCGGTCGCCGAGGTGCTCACAGAACTCGCCGTCCTCGACAGCGAGACTGCGCACAGATCGTGACGCGGGGCCATCCGGCGATCTCCCCGCAGTCTCGGCGCCCGAATCAGGCCTTGGCCGCCTTCGCTTCCTTGCTCTTGGCCTTCATCTCCTTCTTGTAGGAGCGCACCTTCTGCAGCGTGCCGGCATCCTTCACATCGGCCACCGACATGTGGCTACCGGCCTTGCCGTAGTCACCGGCCGCCGCACGCCAGCCTGACGGCGTCACCCCGTACTGCTTGCCGAGCAGGGCGAGGAAGATCTTGGCCTTCTGCTCACCGAAGCCGGGCAGTGCCTTGAGCCGGCGCAGCACCGTCGCGCCGTCGGCGCCGTCGGACCACAACGCTGTCACGTCGCCGCCGTACTCGTCGACGACGACCTGCGCGAGCGCCTGCACCCGCTTGGCCATGGACCCCGGAAACCGGTGTACCGCAGGGGTTTGCGCACACAGCGCGGCGAACAGCTCGGGGTCGTGGTCGGCGATGGCCGCAGCGTCGAAGCCGCCCATGCGATCGGCGATCTTCTTCGGCCCGGCGAACGCCACCTCCATCGGGATCTGCTGATCGAGCAGCATGCCGACCAGCAGCGCGAGGGGGTTCTCATCGAGAAGGGCATCGGCATCTGCGTCCTGCGCGAGGCACAACGTCACGGTCATGGCAGCAGCTTAGGCGGGCCGGCCCGACGGACGAAGCGCAGAACGTGTGAGACGTCGATCGTCGGGTAGTTGCGCGCCATGGCATATCAAGTGACGGAAGTACAGAAGTATCTCAAGGGTTTCGACTATCCCGGGACGCCGCAGCAGCTGGCCGAGCATGCGAAGAACAACGGTGCCGACGACGACCTGGTGCAGACCCTCGCCAACCTGAAGAAAGACAGCTTCGACGGCCCCAGCGCAGTGATGAAGGAACTGGGCGCCGAGAACGAACTCGGCGGCAGCGACTAGCCCGGCGGGGTCGCGCGCTCGGCTGCCACATGGCGGTCGATTCGTGCGGCCACGGCCGCTCCGCCGTCTTCCCGCGCGACGGCGTCCCGGACTGTGTCGACCTTGTCGTCGGGGATGTTCGGCGGAAGCAGCGGGATGTCGGCGTCGACGACGGCCTCGATGAGGGTGGGCCGGTCGGCGGCGAATGCGGCGCGCCAGGCGTCGGCGGCCTGAGCTGACTTGTCGATGCGAATGCCGGCCACCCCGAGCATGTCCGCGTACCGGGCGTAAGGGAAGTCGGGGACCTGCTGGGACGCGGGATAGCGCGGGTCGCCTTCCATCTCGCGTTGCTCCCAGCTGACCTCGGCGAGGTCGCGGTTGTGCAGCACGAGGACGACGAACCGCGGGTCAGTCCACCCCCGCCAGCGGTGCGCGACGGTGATCAATTCGAGCAGCCCGTTCATCTGCATCGCGCCATCACCGATGAGCGCGACGACCGGACGATCAGGTGCGTCGAGTTTGGCAGCGATGCCGTAGGGCATGGCGCACCCCATCGAAGCGAGATAACCCGACACGTGCGCAGGCACGCCCCGGGGCAGGCGCACGTGTTTGGCATACCAATAGGTCGACGACCCGACGTCTACGGCAAGGCGCGCGTCGGCCGGTAGGTGCTCGTTGAGCGCCGCCACCACGGATTCCGGGTTCGCGTGGTCACCCGTGTCGTCGACGTTGCGCGCGGCGACGGCCTTCCACCGCTCGACGTAGGCCGCGACGGTGTCCGACCAGCCGACGTCGCCATCGCCGTCGAGCAGCGGCAGCAACTGGCTCAGCGTGGTCGCGGCGTCACCGACGATGCCGACGTCGACGGGAAATTTTGCGCCCAGAACCCTGGGATCGGTGTCGATCTGAACGGCGCGGACCTGCCCGGGAGGCGGGTAGAACTCCGTCCATGGATCGTTGCAGCCGACGATCAGCAGCGTGTCGCAATTCGCCATCAAATCGGCGCTGGCAGTGGTGCCGAGATGGCCCATGACGCCGGTGTGCCACGGTGCGTTCTCGTCGAGAACGGGTTTGCCGAGCAGTGACGCAGTGACACCAGCACCGAGAGTCGTCGCGATCTGGGTGATCTCCTCAGCGCTGCCGGCTGCGCCGCGGCCGACCAGCAAGGCGACTCGGCGGCCGGCATTGAGCACCTGCGCGGCTTCCTTCACACGATCGGGCGCGGGAACGATACGGCGGTAGTCGATCACGGCCGACGACGGGACGATGCCGTGACTATGCGGAAGTTGCTGTGGCATAGCCTCTTTCTGGACATCGTGGGGGACGATGAGGCAGGTCGGTGTCGACGTCGCGATGGCGGTCCGCATCGCGTTGTCCAGAGCCATCTGCAGTTGCTCGGGGCTGAGGATCGTTTGGACGAATTGGCCGCACACGTCTTTGAAGAGCGGGTGCAGGTCCACCTCTTGGAGATAACCGCTACCGAGAGCGGTGGAGACCACCTGGCCGACGATGGCGACGACGGGCCGGCGATCGAGTTTGGCGTCGTAGAGCCCGGCGAGCAGGTGGATAGCGCCAGGGCCCTGGGTGGCCAGGCACACGCCGACTTCGCCGGTGTACTTGGCGTGGCCGCAGGCCATGAACGCGGCCATCTCCTCGTGGCGAGCCGAGACGAACTCAGGTGTGCCGTCGGCCCGATGCAAGGCCGCGAGGATGGGGTCGATGCCGTCACCCGCGTAACCGAAGACGCGCTCGACGCCCCATTCGCGGAGGCGGTCGACAATTCCGTCAGCGACGAGTGAGCTCATCCGGCCCGGCTACCCGACAGACATCGCCCCAACCGCCGGCCATCCGCTTTCGCAGCCTCTGCCGAACAGTTCAGTGTTCGTTTTCCTGCGAGGCGGAGACGCAGTCACATATCCTGCGTTTTTGCTACCAGGGGGATTTCAGCATGAAAAGAGTTGTTGCGGTGGTGGCTGCAATTGGCTTTGCCGTCGGCGCCGGCATTGCGGGTGCGGGGCCGGCGTCGGCACAGTCGTGGACGATGCCGAACCTCATCGGCAAGGACCTGCAGGGAGCACAGGATGAGATCCAGTCCGTCTCCGACGGGAAGGTGTGGTTCTCCGGCTCTACGGACCTGACGGGTCAGGGACGCGCTCAGATTCTGGATCGCGCGTGGGTGGTCTGCACATCGACGCCACCTCCCGGTTCGTCTTTCACCACGACGACCGAGATCAATTTCGGTGTGGTCAAGAAAGACATCGAGACCTGTCCCTGACGTGACCACGACGAGGAGAAGTTCATGAGGCGCATCGTCATCGCGTTCGTCGCTGCAACAGTCACCGCACTCTCGCTCGCGGGTACCGCGCAGGCGATCCCGGATCAGGGCACGCCGGCTTTCGACGCCTATCTGCAAGGTCTGCAGCGCAACGGCTACAACCTCAACCCCGATACCGCGTGGCGCGTCGCGCATCAGGCGTGCATCGGTGGCATCCCCGGATACATCGGGCTCGAACTCGCCGCCCAGGGGGTAATCGGCCCGGGTGCGCAGGAGCGGGTCTTCGACGTCGCCCGCAAATACGCGTGCCCCGTTCAGTGACGCGCCCCGCGCGGTAGCCGGCCCTCCAGACGCCCCGGCTTACCATCGACAACTGAACATCCGGCGAGGAGCGTGAACCCATGTCCGGCCAGCTCGCGATCGCCCTGACCGCCGCGCTCATCGTCATCGCGGTGGCGGCGGTCGTGCTGGCGCTACGGACCCGACGGGTGGTCGCGACGCCGACGGAGCGAGCCGTGCACGCCGCGCTGCACACCGCCTCGCTCGCGGCCCGCGCGCTGCGGCAGGGCCTGACGCCGGACTCCGCGCGGGAGGCCGCACCGTTCCTGCGGGAGCTCACCGGCACCGACCGGCTCGCCCTATTCGACGGCACCGGCAAGCAGCTGGCCTGTGATCCCGACGATGCGTGGGACGCCGACGTGCGCGACACCTGCGCCACGGCGGCACGAGAATCCCTTCAGGGTCAGCGCCGCGTGATGGGGCATGCCCCGACGTCGGGGTCGTCGCTCAACCGCTGCTGGCCGACGCCGGCGACGTGCTCGGTGTCCTGGTGGTCGTGACGACGCGCTCCCCCGGTCCGGGTCTGCTGGGCGCCGTCGGTGAGGTGGCCCGCTATGCCGCGAGTCAGATCGAGCTCGCCGAACTCGACGCCTCGCGCGCCCGTCTCGACCGCGCCGAGGTACTGGCGTTGCGTGCCCAGATCAGCCCGCACTTCCTCTACAACTCGCTCAATACCATCGCCTCGTTCGTGCGCACCGATCCCGATCGCGCCCGCGAGCTCGTCCTCGAGTTCGCCGACTTCACCCGCTACTCCTTCCGCGCGGCCGGGCAGTTCACCACCCTGGCCGAGGAACTGCGCAACATCGACCGCTACCTGACGTTGGAGCGGGCCCGCTTCGGTGACGCGCTGCGGGTGACGCTGCAGGTGGCGCCTGAGGTGCTCACCGTGACGGTGCCCTTCCTCGCGCTACAACCGTTGGTGGAGAACGCCGTTCGGCACGGCTTCGCGGGTCGGGGCAGCGGTTCCATCGAGTTGATCGCGCGCGACGAGGGGTCCGACTGCATCATCTCGGTCGAGGACGACGGTGTGGGCATGGATCCCGAGGCGCTGCGGGCCGGGCCGGGCGACGCGCTGTCGGCCGGCGACCCCGACGGCGCCTCGGCGCACGTCGGGTTGACCAATGTCGACCATCGACTGCGCGCGGCCTTCGGCAACGATTACGGTCTGGTGGTCGAGACAGCGATCGGCGCCGGCACCAAGGTGATCATGCGGGTACCCAAGTTCCGAACCGGCGTGCGGGCCGACGGAGGGACGTACGGGATGGGCCAAAATGGGTAGGCGTGTGTAGGCAGTGAGCAGATCACTCACCGTCCTCGCGGTCGACGACGAGGTCCCCGCTCTCGACGAGGTCGCCTTCCTGCTGAGCCGCCACGCCGACATCGGCGAGGTCATCCGTGCCGGCGACGCGACCTCGGCGTTACGGGAACTCAATCACCGTCGCATCGACGCGGTGTTCCTGGACATCAACATGCCCGGCCTGTCGGGCATCGAACTGGCCGGCGTCCTCGCGCATTACGCGCAGCGGCCGGCCATCGTGTTCGTCACTGCCCACGAGGACAAGGCCGTCGCCGCGTTCGACCTCGGCGCGGTCGACTATCTTCTCAAGCCGATCCGCGAGGACCGTCTCGACGAAGCGATCCGCCGCGTCGTCACCTCCCGGCCGGCCGACGCTCCCACTGAACGCGACGACGTCGACTCGGACGTGGTCCCCGCCGAACTCGCCGGCGTCACCCACCTCATCCCCCGCGACACCATCAGCTGGGTGGAGGCCGAGGGCGACTACGCCCGCCTGCATTCGGCCTCCGGGGCACATCTTGTCCGCATCCCGCTGAGCACACTCGAGAACCGTTGGGGCGAGCACGGTTTCCAACGGGTGCACCGGTCCTATCTGGTCGCGCTGCCGTTCGTGACGGGCTTGCGCACCGCCGACGGTGCGGTCCTGGTGCGGCTGCGCGAGAACGGCGCGTCACCGGCGGTGGAACTGCCCGTCAGCCGGCGTCAGGCGCGCGAACTGCGTGACCGGGTGGTGCGCACCCCGATGCGCAGCCTGCGCCCCGGTGGGGGCAGCGATGAGTGACCGCCCCCAGCGGCAACGGGTGGTGCTCGCCCACCGCCGCGGCGCCCGCATGGTGCGCACCCGCGTCGAGGTGCAGGAGCAGACCCAGGTGGGCGACGCGCTGGTGCGTGGACTGGTGCGCGCGCAGCTCGGGCTGGCGCTGCGACTCGGAGCGGTGGTGGTGTGCCTCGTCGGCGCAATCCCGGTGCTGAGCGCGCTGTTCCCGGGCCTGGGCGCGGTGACGGTGTTCGGGCTTCGGCTGAACTGGCTGGTGCTGGCGGGGCTGGTGTATCCGCTGCTGTACGGCATTGGCTGGGCCTATGTGCGGCTCGCCGAACAGGGCGAGCGGGACTTCATCGGCGTGGTGGACGCCGAACCGTGACCGGTTCACCGTTGACCGCCGCCGCGCTGCTGGCCGCGGCCGGTGCCACGATCGCGATCGGCGCGTACGGAGTTCGCTTCTCCCGCACCACGTCCGACTTCCTCGTCGCGTCTCGCACGGTCGGGTCGCGATGGAATGCCGCCGCGATCTCGGGCGAATATCTCTCGGCTGCTTCGTTTCTCGGCGTCGCCGGGTTGATCGCCAAGTACGGCGCGGACGCGCTGTGGTATCCGGTCGGTTTCACAGCCGGCTACCTCGGGCTGCTGCTGTTCGTCGCCGCGCCGCTGCGTCGTTCAGGGGCCTACACCGTCCCCGACTTCGCCGAGTTCCGGCTCGGCTCGCAGCGGTTGCGCAAGGTCGCGATGCTCGTCGTGGTGGTCATCTGCATCTTCTATCTGGTACCGCAGTACCAGGGCGCAGGGCTGACGCTGAGCACACTGCTCGGCACGCCGGTGTGGTTGGGGCCGTTGGCTGTCGGCGCAATCGTGCTGACCAACGTGGTGGCCGGCGGCATGCGCTCGATCACGTTCGTGCAGGCGTTCCAGTACTGGCTGAAGCTGACCGCGGTGGCGATTCCCGCGCTCGCGCTGGCCGGGCTGTTCCTCGGCGACCGGGGCGGCGAGCTCGGCGGCCCGTTGCCCCCGACCGTCGCGCAGGACACCACGGTGGCGATCGAGACCGACGTGGTGGTCCAGGTGGTCGCACCCGAGGGCGTCACCGTCAGCGGCACGCTCGACGGACAGCCGGTGGCCGACGCACCCGTCGGTGCCGCGGGCCGGCACACCCTCGGCGCGGGCAGCACGCTGCGGCTCGCCTCCGGCGCCGCCACCCCGGTGCTCGCCGGCACTCCCGCCGCCGGGGCCGACTGGATCGCCTCGGGAGGTGGCCTGGGCGGCGCCCACCCGATGTACCAGGTGGTCTCGATCATGGTGGCGACGTTCCTGGGCACCATGGGATTGCCGCATGTGCTGGTGCGCTTCTACACCAATCCCGACGGCAGGGCGGCGCGGCGCACGGCGCTGGCGGTCATCGCGCTGCTGGCGCTGTTCTATCTGTTCCCGACGCTGTTGGGCGTGTTCTCCCGGCTCTACGTGCCGCAACTGCTGATCACCGGGACCGCGGATGCGGCGGTGCTGCTGGCGCCGGGGTCGGCGGTCGGGGGGGCGGCGGGGGAGCTGGTGGGGGGGGCGGGGGGCGCGGGGGGCGTCGCC
>NZ_QJUA01000034.1 GCF_003254575.1 Mycobacterium kyogaense
CAGAAGACGCCAGACGAGTTCTAGGACGGTCTCGGGGGCTCGGAGAGGTGTATATGCGACAGGGGTGGTCCGCGGGGCGACGCTCCGCCGCCGCCTCCGGGTGGTCCCGACGGTCCCGGCGGGCGCGGCGGGCCTGCCGGACCGGGTGGGCCCGCCGGACCGGGTGGGCCTGCCGGACCGGGTGGACCGGGTGGGCCTGCCGAGCAGGCACCGCCACCGCCTCCGCCCTCCGGCGGGCCCGCCGGCCAGGCGCCTGCTCCCGCCGGCCAGGCGCCCGCTCCGAGCACACCGCCGCTGCCCGCCGAACGAGGTGCCACACCACAGGCGTGACGTCAGCCGTTGCGGTCCAACCGGTGTCGCAGGTTGGACCGCACGGCCGGCCATTCGACATCGAGGATCGGCTCAGCTACACAGGGTTTGGCGTGGAGTTCGCCCGTAGTGCTGGCGGTAGTACATCGCGAACCGACCGGTGTGGAAGAAGCCCCACTGACGGGCGACAGTACTGACTGTCGTGACTCCGCGGTTGGCGGCGACCAGGTCGAGGTGCGCATTGTGCAACCGAACGCGCCGCAGGTATTCGATCGGAGTGCAATCGCGGTGCCTGCGGAACATGTACTGCAAGGCGCGGGTGGTGACGAAGATGTGATTGGCGATGTCAGCGACCGTGATATCGGTCTGGGCGTGGTCGTCGATGTAGGCAAGGGCGCGCCGCAGCAGCGCAGGCGTGGAGTCGTGTCGGTCCTCGATGGTCGGTTCGAGCAGAGCGTTACTGGGGAAAGCGGCGATCATGGTCGCGGCGAGGTGCCGTGCGACCGAACCGACCATCAGTTGGCTGGCTGCAGCATCGGAGCTTGGCGCAACGTCATGAAAGAGGTGATGGAGCGTGTCCGCCATCAGCTTGTTGGCGACCGGTGACACCGGCATACCCCCGACAAGCTTCACAGGTTCAGGACTGCTGCCGAGCCCGGGTGCGGTCGAGGCCACGGCACCGAGCAACCCCCGGTCAACCGTCACCACATCGAAATGCCCGCGGTGAATGTCGCCAGCGATAGGCGCTTCAGCCTGCCACCCTATTGCTGTTGCCGTTCCTCTGTGACACGCGTGACCCATGCCTCCGGGGTGCGCATGGCGAAGGGAACCCGACCGCACCAGACACAACACGATGTCGCCCATCGGGTCACACTCGAAACGGCAGCGATAGCTGTGCCTGAGTTGATCGAACGCCAAAGGGCCCAACTGTGATCGCCCTGCCCAGGTATGGGGGGGTCGATCAGAGGTCGGGCCGAACGTGGTCTTCGTGTAGTTCGCGCTCACGAAGCTTTCTGCAGCGTCAAGCTCAGTCGTATCGAGGACGACGGCGCCCGCCGCAGGTGCACCACCCGGAGGATCCTCGTGATCGCCGCGTTGCAATTGAGCCGGTTCCATGGCGGACCCCCGTCCTCTCGGCGTACGTGTACTCAACCCACACTGGGCTTTCACCACGCCTGTTTCCTGATCCCACGGGCGCGAAGGGGCGACCGCAAATTCCTCCTCCTGTGCCCTGTTGACATCGCAGATGCGCCCTCGCGATGTGTAATCTGCGACCGGCCTTGACGTCTGCGCACAACGGCGTCGACTGCGGCCCGGTCGCCGTTGCGCCACGGTCTTGCACGCTTACGCTGGCGCGAATTGTCCGCTGTCCGAACATGTTTTAGCCGATCCCGGTCAGTGCGAATCGCGCATTCCGAGGCGGGTAGCCAGCGTTTCGGAGCACGGGAAACGTTCCCGCCGACGCTCTGCGCCGGGCACTGCCGCGTCACTCTCGAGCAGCCGTGACTGTTCCACTCCACAAGAGATGAGGAAAAGCAGATGATCGCAACAACGAAGTTCGTGATCGGGGCCGCGCTGAGCGGGGCGGCTCTGGCGATGACAGGCGCCGGCACCGCGGCAGCGCAACCCGCAGACGAAAGCGTCAACGTGATGGTTGACGCCGTCACGATCCAGGAGCACGCCAGTCCAGAGGACGCAGCGCAAACCGCCGCGGCCATCTGCGCCCAGAGCACTGCGCAGATCACCGCACTGGCGCGCACCGTCAACACCACTGGTGCGCCGCAAACCGTCTGCAACGTCCCCGGAGGATCTGTCGTGCTGACCAAGTACGGTCAGACCGAGGGCAACGTACCGGTCCACCCGCCGGCCGGCGCACAGCCCGCGCCTCCTCCGGCCCCCGGACGCTGACCTCACCACAGGAGCATGTCGCCTGACCTCGCGTCAGGCGACATTGCTCTTGCCGCCTCTGCCCCTCCAACCGGGCGACGGCGCAACGGCTCTCGAGCTACCGTCGGTCTAAGCGGTACCGCAGGTTGGACCGCACGGCCGGCCATTCGATGTCGAGTATCGAGTACACGACCGTGTCGCGCCGCGACCCGTCGGGCAAGACCTGGTGGCTGCGCAGGATGCCGTCGAGCTTGGCGCCCAGCCTCTCGATCGCGGCACGGCTGTCGCGATTGAGGTGATGCGTACGCAATTCGACTGCCAGACAACCTAGTTCATCGAACGCGTGGCCGAGCATCAGCAACTTGGTCTCGGTGTTGACCCCGGTGCGCCGGGCCGAGGCGACGTACCAGGTGTGGCCGATCTCCAGGCGCCGGTTCGGTGGATCGACGTTCATGTAGCTCGACGAGCCGACGATCGCCCCCGAGCGGTCCCGCACCACGAAAGTGAGCCCGGTGTGCGGGGTCTGCGCGGCCAGCCGGCCCGCCACCCACTGCGCGGCAGCCCCAGCTTTCGGCGCCGCGGTGAACCACAGCCCACCGAGCTCGCCATCGGCTGCCAGGACCTCGATGTCTGCGACATGGTCTTCTCGCAGGGGTTCCAGCGACACCCCGCTCTTGCCTGTCAGCAGGACCGGTTCGACGAACCCGCTCACCTTCGGGCACCGGCGATTCCGGCCGAGCGCCAACCCGAGACCATCGTCCAGATCGAGAGCACCACCGCTGCGGCGGCCACCCCGCCGGCGATGTAGAGGCCGTAGGCAGCCGTCACCGGCGGGTACACATACAACCGGTAGAACCACACTGCGAGCACCACCAGGACCACCGAAATCCCCAGCGCCGCAGTTGAAGCCATGCGCACCGAGACACCGCGCGCCGCCATGGCGCCTGCCACCACCAACGTCGACGACAACAACACGATCAGCTGTCCGACGCCGAATCCGGGGGGCGGCACCGGCATGGCGCCGGCGACGCCACCGATGCCGTTGGCGCGTCCTCCGCCCCCGGCCGATGAACGCAGCCACGGCAGCCAGGCGCTCACCGCCACCACCAGCGCGCACACTGCCACCAGCCAGCCGGGACGGGCGCGAGACATGGGCAAAGACTACTAGGGTGAGCCGATGAGCGATCTCCCCGAATGGGCGCGTCGGCTGAACCTTTCTCCGCACCCTGAGGGCGGCTGGTTCACCGAGACGTGGCGCAGCGAGCTCACGGTGCCCGAGTCGGCACTGCCACCGGACTACACGGGCAGCCGCAACGCCGGCACCGCAATCCTGTTCCTCCTCATGCCCGGTCAGCAGTCGGCGTGGCACACCGTGCGCAGCGCGGAATTGTGGCTCTTCCACTTCGGCGGTCCCCTGCTGCTCGACGTCGGCGCCAGCCAGGACGGCGCCACGACCCACGTGCTCGGCACCGACATCCTCGGCGGTGAGCACCCTCAGTTCGTCGTCCCGCCCGGACACTGGCAGCGCGCCCGCCCCCAGAGCGAGGAACCCTGCCTGGTCAGCTGTGTCGTCGTCCCCGGGTTCGACTTCGCCGACTTCGCGCTCGGGGCACCTACCGACTGAGCAGCTCGACCGCGGCCGCGACCAGCGAGGCATTGCCGTCGGCGAGCGAACCATCAGGCAGCCGCAGCGTGTCCTCCAAACCGATCCGGGTCTGCAGACCATGTGCCCCGGCATGCTGCAGCAGGGGCCAGCAACTCTCGTCCAGTCCGTGCAGCAGCACGGGGGCCGGCGACTGCGCCTCGGCAACCACTTCCAGCACCTCGTCCGCCGTCGCGACGTCGCCGTCGGCGCCCAGCTCGACCATCACCCGCAGACAGTGCGCGGCCAGATCAGAGGCTGCCCACGCCCGGGCCGCCTCGGTGTGGAAGACCCCCGCCTCCACGCCGATACCACGGGACAGCAGCAGCTCGGCAAGCTCCTCAGACCCCGGCTCGTGCCAGTTGACCGACGCGAAATCGGGTAGCACCGACCACTTTTCGATCGCTCCTCGACGCTGCTCGGCGTCCGGCAGCGCCCAGAAGCCCGTCGTCACCCCCAGCGGCAACCCGGGGAGCGCCTCCCGGACGGCTACCACCGCTGCCGCCACATTGGCGGCCAGCAGCGAATCCACGCCGCGGTCGTCCTTGGGGTGGAGGTGCACCGCCCGCGCGCCCGCGCCGTGAGCGGCCACCGCTTCGGCCGCCAACTGATCCGGGCTGACCGGCAACGCGGAGTGTTCCTCCGGGGTACGCACTCCGTTGATGCACGCCTTCAGATAGAACGCCTGTTCGTCCACGGCACCATCTTGACGCTTCCCCGACCATGTGACAGTTTTCGGATCCGCACTCTCCGCACGCCGCCTGTCGATGGGCGGTGGGGAAAGGTATGGTCGGCGAAGCCAGTTTCTGGCGGCCGCGCGGGTCAGCAGCGTACCCGCGCCGCGCGCCGCAGGTGAATCTAGAACTCAGATGAGGATGGGCGAATGTCGAACACCGAAACCGATCAGCCGCAGGGCACAGCCCAGTCGAAGTGGCTGTCGAAGTCTGCGTCGGAGACCCGCGGCTCGGACAAACAAGAGGTGCAGTTCCACTACGACATCTCCAATGAGTTCTTCCGGCTCTGGCAGGACCCCAACCAGGTCTACAGCTGCGCCTACTTCGAGAAGGACGACTACACCCTCGAGCAGGCCCAGATGGCGAAGATCGACCTGTCGCTGGGCAAGCTCGGCCTCAAGCCCGGAATGACGCTGCTCGACATCGGCTGCGGCTGGGGCGCGACGATCATGCGGGCAGTGGAGAAGTACGACGTCAACGTCATCGGCCTGACGCTGTCGGAGAACCAGAAGGAACACATCGAGAACCACTGGTTTGCCAACTCCACCAGCGAGCGCAGCATGGAGGTGCGCCTGCAGCCCTGGGAGGAGTTCGAGGGTCAGGTCGACCGGATCGTGTCAATCGGCGCGTTCGAGCACTTCGGCTTCAACAAATACGACGACTACTTCAAGAAGACGTACAGCTGGATGCCCGACGACGGCGTCATGATGCTGCACACGATCATCATCCCCGAGGATGAGGAGATCAAGGCCAAGGGACTGCCCCTGACCATGTCCAAGGTGCGGTTCATCAAGTTCATCATGGATTACATCTATCCCGGTGGCCGCTTGCCGCTGGCGTCGATGGTGCGCGACCACGCTGTCAAGGCCGGCTTCACGATCACCCGCGAGCAGCACCTGCAGCCGCACTACGTGAAGACCCTCGACACGTGGGCGTCGAACCTGGAGAACAAGAAGGACGAGGCCATCGAGATCACCTCCGAGGAGATCTACGAGCGGTTCCTCAAGTATTTGCAGGGCTGCGCCGACCTGTTCCGGGACGGCTACACCGACGTCGCGCAGTTCACCTGTGAAAAGCAGGCATTGACGTCTGTGTAGTAATTTGAGCAGATTCGCCATCGGTGCGGATGAATTGGAGGTCGGTCGGGGAATGGGTAAGGGCGCAGCAGGACGGTCCGACTCGAACAAGGACATGACGCCCCACTTCGAAGAGGTGCAGGCGCACTACGATCTCTCCGACGACTTCTTCGGTCTGTTCCAGGATCCGTCTCGGACCTACAGCTGTGCGTACTACGAGCGTGACGACATGACGCTCGAAGAGGCCCAGATGGCCAAGATCGACCTCGCGCTGGGCAAGCTGAACCTCGAGCCGGGCATGACACTGCTCGACATCGGCTGCGGCTGGGGTTCGGTGCTGCAGCGGGCCGTCGAAAAGCACGACGTCAACGTGGTCGGGCTGACCTTGAGCCGCAACCAGTGCAAGTTCGCGCAGGAACTGCTCGACGGTCTCGACACCGACCGCTCACGGCGAATTCTGCTGCGCGGCTGGGAACAGTTCGACGAGCCCGTCGACCGGATCATCAGCATCGAGGCGATCGAGGCGTTCCCGCAGGAGCGCTACGAACCGTTCTTCAAGATGTGCAGCAGTGTCCTGCCCGAGGGCGGCCGCATGCTCCTGCAGGCCATCCTCGGCCATCCGCTGAAAAAGTGGCCGGAGCTGGGCATCCCGATCACGATGACCGACCTGAAGTTCATGCGGTTCATCGCCAAAGAGATCTTCCCCGGCGGATCGGTGCCCGGCGAGGAGAACATCGTCGAGTTGTCCAGCCAGGCCGGGTTCACCCTCGAAAAGACGCAGTTCCTCAACGCCGACTATGTGCGCACGCTCGACACCTGGGCCGAGGCGCTCGAGGCCCATCACGACGAGGCGGTCGCTGCGACCTCCGAAGAGGTGTACCAGCGCTACATGAAGTACCTCGTCGGCTGCAGCGACTTCTTCAACCGCGGCGTCAGCGAACTGGGGCAGTTCACGCTCGTCAAGAACTGACCACCGTCACCCTTCGGTCAGGTCTGCGCGGCCGCGAGCCGGGTACTCGCCGCCTATGAGCGAATTCAAAAAGGGCGACAAGGTCACCTGGGAAAGCCACGGCAACACCGTCAAGGGCACCGTCGAGGAGAAGATCACCTCAGACACCGAGGCGGCAGGACGGACGGTCCGTGCGTCCAAGGACGACCCGCAGTATCGGGTGGTCAGCGACAAGAGCGGCAATGACGCCGTCCACAAGCCGGACTCGCTGAAGAAGTCCTGACAGTCGCGCGAGCAGACGCGAACTCGAGTGAGTTGGGCCGCGATCACTCGAGTTCGCGTCTGCTCGCCGTCATGAGGTGACCCCCAGGACCCGCAACGCGTTCTGCTTGTAGATCAGCGGCAGCACCGCGGGATCGACGTCGAGGGTGTCGAAGTCGCGGCGCCACCGGTCGAGCTGCAGATACGGGTAATCCGTCCCGAACAGAGCCTTGGTGCGCAACTGCCGGCTGAGCGCATGCACCAACTGCGGCGGGAAGTACTTCGGGCTCCATCCCGAGAGATCGACGTAGACGTTCGGCTTGTGCGTGGCGATCGAGATCTGCGCATCGACCCACGGCACCGCAGGATGGGCCATCACGATCGTCAGCTCCGGGAAGTCGGCGGCGACATCGTCGAGCAGCATCGGATCGCTGTAGCGCAGCTTGATGCCATACCCGCCCGGCAGCCCAGATCCCATCCCCGTCTGCCCGGTGTGGAACAGCGCGGGCACACCGGCATCGGCGATCGCGTGATAGATCGGGTAGTACGCACGGTCGTTCGGCTCGAACGCCTGCATGCTGGGATGGAACTTGAAGCCCTTGACGCCGAAGTCACGCACCAGCTCATGGACCCGATGTACCGCGTGCCGACCCTGGTGGGGGTCCACGCTTGCGAACGGGATCAGCACGTCGTTGTTGCGCTCGGCCCCCAGCACCAGATCCTCGATCGAATTGGGCGCATGCCGCATCCCGTGCCGAGCATCGATGGTGAACACGACGGCAGCGGTGTTGTGGCGGCGGTACTGGTCGGCAATCGCGTCCACGCTGGCGACGATCCCCGGTGCCATCTTGAAGTACTTCGCCGTCGCCTCGATGAGCACGTCGTCATAGGCGCGATGGCCATGTCCGTCGATCTCGACGTGGGTGTGGATGTCGATCGCCTCGATGCGGTCGAAATCGATGGCGTAGGTGTACATTTCGCTTCCTCCGCGGCCGGATCGCCGGTTCAGGCCGACGTCACGGCCTTGATCTCGAGGTACTCGTGGAAGCCGAACCGGCCCCATTCGCGGCCGTTGCCACTGCGCTTGTATCCGCCGAACGGCGCCTCGATGTCGAAAGCGTGATTGATCGCCACCGATCCCGCGCGGATGCGCTTGGCCACGGCCCGGGCCTGCGCGGGGTCAGCGCCTGCCACGTAGCCGGCCAGCCCGTAGTCGGTGTCGTTGGCGATTTCGATCGCGTGGTCGAGATCGTCGTAGCCGAGGATGCACAGGACGGGTCCGAAGATCTCCTCGCGCGCGATGGTCATGTCGTTGGTGACGTCGGCGAACACCGTCGGCCGCACGTAGTAGCCGGTGTCGAGACCGTCGGGCCGACCGAGCCCGCCGGCCACCAGCGTGGCCCCTTCGTCGATGCCCCGGGCGATCAGACCCTGGATCTTCTCGTACTGCGCCTTCGACGCCACCGGCCCGATGGCTTTCTTGTCTGCCGGGTCGCCCACACGCACGGCCTGCGCCGAATCCCGGGCCGCCTCCACCGCCTCGGCCATCCGAGCAGCCGGCACGATCATCCGCGACGGCGCGTTGCAGCTCTGACCGCTGTTCAGCATCATCGCCGTCGTGCCGACGGCGACACTCCTGGCGAATCGGTCGTCGTCGAGCACGATGTTCGGGCTCTTGCCACCGAGCTCCTGCGTCACCCGCTTGACCGTCGCGGCGGCGTTCCTCGCGACGTCGACGCCGGCGCGAGTCGACCCGGTGAACGAGACCATGTCGATGTCGTCATGCGCGGACAGCGCAGCACCCACTCCGGGACCGTCACCGTAGACCAGGTTGTAGACACCCGCGGGAACTCCTGCGGCAGCGACGATCTCGGTGAAGATCTGAGCGGAGAAGGGCGCCACCTCCGAGGGTTTGAGCACCATCGTGGCGCCGACGGCCAGCGCGGGGAACACCTTGCAGGCGATCTGGTTGAGCGGCCAGTTCCACGGCGTGATCAGACCGCACACCCCGATCGGTTCACGCACCACCTGTGTGCTGCCCTGCTGCTCGTCGAAAGCGAAGGTCTTCAGCGTCTCGATCGCCGAAAGCAGATGGCCCATCCCGAGGTTGACCTGAGTGCCTCCTGCCAGGGCCGGCGGCGCCCCCATCTCTTCGTGCACCGCGTCGGCAAGGTCGCTGCTGCGTGAGCGGTATTCGGCCAGGATCGACGACAGCAACTCGAGGCGCTCGTCACGGCTGGTCTGCGACCACCCGGCGAACGCGCGCCGAGCGGCCTGGACAGCGAGGTCCACATCGGCGGAGGAGCCGAGAGCGATGCGGCCCGCAACCTTCTCGGTGGACGGATTCTCGACGTCGAGGGTGTTCGGCCGCAGCGGGGGCACCCACTCACCGTCGATGTAGAACTGGAGATATTCGCGCATGACCCCACTTTTCCTCACCGGGTCCGAGTGCGGGCGCCTTCTGCGCATGGATTCGTGGGGTTTGGTTTTGACGGAACTGGTAATTCCTCTGACGCAATTATGACGTGAACGTGTCCTTCGAAGATCGGATTGATCATGATCGTGCTCGGCATCATCCTTCTGTTGATCGGCTATTTCACCAGCCTGTCGATCCTCTACACGATCGGCGCGATCCTCGTGGTCGTCGGAGTGGTGCTGTGGATTCTCGGCGCCGTGGGCCGTCCCGTCGGCGGGCGAAAAGTCTGGTTCTAGCGGGCCGACACATGCCGCCAAAGCCCACGGGCTTTGGCGGCATGCGGCATCGTTGATCCATGACCCCTCAAGTCCCCAGTCCGAAAGAGCTCAGAGCGGCCGCGCAGGCGGCGGCAGACGCGGCCCAGACGGTCGCCTCGACCGCCATGCGACTCCCGCCCGCCTCCATCCAACTCGCGGCCGAGATGCCCGACCTGATCGAGAATCTCGCCGCAGCTACCGCGAGACTCAATGCGGTGATCGACCGCACCGAACGCTATCTGGCGCTGGCCGACCCGATGCTGCGCACCCTCGATGCCCTCCTGCCCCAACTCGAAGCGCTGGTGGCCACCGGCAACGACGTCTACCGCACGGTGTCGACGATGCCCGGGGTGTCCACGCTGGGCCGGTTCACCAACCGCGGCGCCACGGAGCCGCCCCGTGAGGAGAAGCCGCCGCGGAGGCGATCCTCACGCGACAAGCCTCACCCCACGTAGATGGTCTCGCCGGTCGACGGAGGCGCGTCGATCGCCGCGACGATCGCACCGGCGAACTCTGCCACTGTCGGCAGAGGGCCCGCTTCCCGTCGGGCCGCCACCCCGTCCGGGTCGAGACGGTGCAGCATCCGCACCGCCACCGACCCTTCCAGCAGATCCCCTGACACCACGACGAACGTGACGCCGCGGGCGGCGAATTCGTCCTGCAGCGCACGCAGCGCCACCTCGCCGGCGTGCTTGCTCTCCGCCACGTCGGCATAGCCGTCGATCGGAACCGGTCGACGGCCGAAGAAGTGAGCGGGATGACTGGTGACGAACACGATCAGTCCCCCGGCCGGCATGCAGGCCAGCGCCCGCCGCGCCACCGCCACCTGAGCGTCACGGTTGAGCCGCAGCGCGTATTCGGCGTCCGCATGCCGCTCGAGACCGCCAGAAGCGTTGAGCACCAACACCTTCAGCACCCCCAACCGCGAGATTTCGTCGAACATCGTGCTCACGGCGTCCTCGTCGCACAGATCCGCCTGCACCGCCGTCGCTCCCGCACCGGACTCACGCACCGCCGCGACGACCTCAGCGGCCCGGCGCTCCTTCTCCCGGTAGTTGACGACGACGTGCCGGCCCGGACGCGCCACCCCGACGGCCACGCCGGCACCGACTCCGCGCGACGCGCCGGTCACGACCACGACGTCGGGACGATCACCCATCGATGTCGAGGGCTGCGCCGGTATCGGCGTCGCTGAGGTCGTAGTCGACCATGACGCCTCCCCACGCCTCGCCGGCGCCGTAGGCAACCAGCAGCGCGCGACCCTCAGTGGGGATGGTTCCCTGCCGCAACGATTCACCGAGCGCCAGCGGGATCGACGCCGCCGAGGTGTTGCCGAAGTTCTCGACGCAGTCCACGAACACGGCGTTCCCGATGTCGGCTTCGTCACGGACTCGCTGCAAGATACGGGAATTGGCCTGGTGACCGATCACGATCGAGGGCTCGACATCGCCGTCCTGCAGGATCTTCGCCGTCTCGGTCATGGTCCGGACAGCGCGATGGTAGACGCGGATGCCGTCGAGTTGAATGCCCTGACCCACCTGCCCACGCATGAGATCCGCACCGGCGCCGTCGGATCCGGCGTGCCAGCGATGCTTGCGGAACGCCGGCCTCGGGGCGATCAGCACCGCACCCGCCCCGTCGCCGAACAACGGACCCGTGTTGCGGTCGGTCTTGTCCAGCATCCGCGACATCGCCTCGACGCAGCAGACGATCACCGCCGAGCCGTCGCCACCGTCGCACAGAGTCAAGCCGTTGATCAGACCGTAGATGAATCCGCTACAGGCCGCGGACATGTCGAAAGCCAGGATGTCGTGCGGCAATCCGGCCTTCGTGGCCACGCGCTGCGCGATACCGGGCACGGCGCCGCCGGCCGAACTGCTCACCACCACCAGCGCGGCGATCCGGATGTCCCGGTGCCGGGCGACCAGCGGCGCGCACACACGCGCCGCGACATCGTCGAGCGCCTCGTCGTCGTCCATCCACCACCGCGCGGCGACGCCGGTGCGCCGACGGATCCACTCGTCGGTGAGCCCGATGGCGTCGAAGAATGCGTTCGGGACGTGCTCACCCGTTGTGGCCGTGACGATATCGACGATGCCGGCGTTCACGGTGTGCCGATCAGTCCCAGGAAGTAGGCCTTGATGTCGGCGGGGCTGACGCACTCGTCGAGCTTCTCGAGATCGGCCTCGACGCTGAACTCCTTCTCCAGGAGCTCGGTCAGCTCGGCGACGTCGAGCGAATCCAGGTCGAGATCCCAGACCGCCGTGCCGAAGTCGTCGACGCCGGCGTCAGGAGATCGACGTCGGACGATTTTGAGCATGATGGTGTTCATTCGTTCTTCGATGGATGACATCGCTTCGACCTTTCACCGTCGCTCGTCGATTTTGTACAACACTGATCCTGACGTGGTGATCGACCGGGCATCGACCACTATTTCGACCACCGTGCCGGCTCTTTCGGCCATCAGATCCACACTGCTCTTGTCCGTTTCGAGAACGGCGACCACATCGCCGCGCTCCACGGAATCACCGACGGAGACCAGCCACTCCACCACCAGCGCGTCGGTCAGCCCGTGACCGAAGTCCGGGACGTGGATGTCGACCGTCGAATCTTCGCTCACCGGCACATCTCTTCCATCATGCGGACGACGGCCGGTTGGTCCACCAGATGGTCGGCCTCGAAGTCCGCGGGGGGATAGATGTGGCGCGGCGGCGCCAACCGCCGAACCGGGGCGGTCAGGTCGGCCCAGCCTCGCTCACTCACCGTGGCCGCCAATTCTGCTCCCACACCGCAGAATTCGACGGCTTCGTGCACGATCAGCAGCCGGCCGGTGCGCGCCACGGAGGTAAGCACCGTGTCGACATCCATCGGCGCGATCCAGCGCAGGTCGATGACCTCGACATCGACGCTGCCGGCCAGGTCGTCGGCCGCGGCCAGGACCTCTTCGAGCACCGCGCCCCAACCGGCCACCGTGATGTCCGACCCGGACCGCACCACGCGTGCACCGAGAGCCGACAGCGCGTGCGCATCAGATCGGGCCTGCCGCCGACGATGCCAGTACAGGCGTTTGGGTTCGAAGAAGATCACCGGCGCCCCGAGATGGCACGCGTACTCGAGCATCGCCGCGGCATCCTCGGGCGATGACGGATAGGCGACATGGAGGCCCGGCGTGTGGGCGAACAGCGCCTCGGGGGATTCACTGTGGTGCTCGACCGCGCGGATACCACCGCCGACGGGAACCCGCACCACCAGATGCAGGTCGAGGTCGCCGTTCCAGCGCGTGATCATCTTCGCGGCCTGGGTGACGATCTGATTCATCGCCAGGTACACGAAGCCGTCGAACTGTATCTCGCAGATCGGTTTCAGCCCTGCGATCGACATCCCGATCGCTTGGCCGACGATGGACGACTCCGCGAGCACGGCGTCGCGCACGCGGTCCACACCGAAGCGACCCTGCAAGCCTCGCGTCACCCGGAACACCCCGCCCAGGCGTCCGATGTCCTGCCCGATCAACACGATCGAGCTGTCGCGGTCCATCATTTCGGACAGCGTGCCGTTGAGCGATTCGGCCAGGCAGCTGGGCCGCGCGGTGGTCATCGACCGAACGCCTCCACCATCGCACGGCTGTGCGCTTCGATGTCGCGGTCGATCTCGGCGAGCCACAGGTCGTCCACGACGCCGGCGGACAGCAGCCTGTCGCGGTACCGCTGCACCGGATCGTTGGCTGCCGCTGTGGCCAACTCGTGTTCGTCACGGTAGAGCGTGTGGGCGTCAGAGCTGCTGTGCCCAGCCGTTCTGGTGGTGCGCAGTTCGATCAGCCCGGGCGTGCCGGTGGTCTCGACGTGCTCGCGTGCACCGACACAGTGGAGGTAGGCGAGTTCGGGATCCTCGGTAGGCACCGACCATGATGTGATGCCGAAGCCGCGGGCCCGCTCGGCGATACTGGTCCGCATCTGTTCGTGGCTCGGTTTGGAGATGGCCCACCCGTTGTTCTGCACGACGAACAGGACCGGAACCTGTTCCACCGCAGCGAGGTTCATGGCTTCTGACACATCCCCCTCGCTGGTTGCGCCGTCGCCGAGGTAGACGACCACCATCTCGGAGAGGCTCTGCAGCCGGCGGGCGATCGCGAAGCCGACCGCGTGCAGGGTCTGTGCCGCCACCACCAGGGTGTAGGGAAAGAAGCGGTGCCGATGGGGATTCCACCCGCAGAAGGTCTTGCCGGCCCATTGCGCCACCAGCCCGACACCGTCGATGCCACGCACGATTGCCACGGCGTGTTCCCGGTAGCTGGGAAAGATGGTGGTGGCCTCACCGATGGCCATCGCCGAGGCGACCTGCGCTGCTTCCTGGCCGCGGCACGACAACCACAGATCGACCCGACCCTGATTCTGCAGACGGACCGCTTCCGCGTCCACGCCGCGTGCGACCAGCATGTGGCGCAACATCGCGCGGCTGGTCTGTACATCCACAGACGTTGCCAGATCGGTCAATTCAGCACGTTCCTGTCGGCGTCAACGACTACGACCTACCCAATGGCATCCCGGTGACCAGCCCCGGATGCGTGAGAGATGCAGTTGACGCAACGCTGTGACTGACCTACGGAACAAGTTCTTAGCCACTGTAACTTACCGCACCGTTGAATACAGCGGGTGCACTAATTCACAGCATCGGGAGGTCAGTCCGGCTGCGGCGCCTGTTCTCCGGAACTGGCGGGGCGTGACGGAGCCGTGTTCCCCGTCGGACCCCCGGCACCGAACAGGCCCGTTCGCGGCGGGGCGCTCTGTCCATGTCCGTGACCGTGAACGCCTTCTGCATAGGCGGTTTCGGCGTGCTGGGAGAAGTCCACACCGGACACCTCGTCCTCGGCGCTGATGCGGAAACCGATGACCCTGTCGACAATTTTGGCCAGCAGGAACGACGCGGCGAACGCATAACCCGCGACGACCACGACCGCGACCGCCTGCTTACCGAGCTGACCGAAGCCGCCACCGTAGAACAGACCGCTCGCCCCGCCCGTCATCGTGGACGACGCGAGGAGACCGATCAGCAGGACCCCGACCACGCCGCCGACGAAGTGCACCCCGACCACGTCGAGGGAATCGTCGTAGCCGAAGCGGAACTTGAGGCCGATGGCGAAAGCGCAGACCACGCCGGCGGCCACACCCACCAGCGCGGCACCGAATGTGGTGACGGTCCCGCACGACGGCGTGATCGCGACCAGGCCGGCCACCACTCCGGACGCTGCGCCAAACGTCGTCGGCTTGCCGTCGCGAACCTGTTCGACCGTGAGCCAGCCGAGCATGCCCAGGCACCCTGCCACCAGTGTGTTCAGGAAGATGGCCGCGGCGGTCCCGTTCGCAGCCAGCGCCGAGCCGGCGTTGAATCCGAACCACCCGAACCACAGCAGTCCGACGCCGAGCAGGACGAACGGCAGATTGTGCGGTCGCATCGCTTCCTTCTTGAATCCGATGCGCGGTCCCAGCACCAGCGCCAGCGCCAACGCCGAAGCGCCCGAGACGATCTCGACGACCAGACCGCCGGCGTAATCCAGCACACCCCAGCGCATCATCCAGCCGTCCGGTGCCCATACCCAATGTGCGACAACGGAGTACACCACGATCACCCACAGCGGCACGAAGGCCACCCAGGCCATGAACTTGGCGCGGTCGGCGATCGCACCGCTGACCAGCGCCGCAGTGATGATCGCGAACGTCAGCTGGAACGTCACGAACAGCAGTTCGGGAACCTGCCCGTGCACGCTGTCCGGGGTGATGCCACTGAGCCCCACATGCGCCAGGCTCCCGATCGCTCCGCCGGCGCGGCTGTCCGAGAACGCGAGGCTGTAGCCGGCGAGCAACCACGCCACCGTGACCAACGGAATCGCGATGAAGCTCATCATGATCATGTTCAGCACGCCGGTGGTGCGGACCATCCCGCCGTAGAAGATCGCCAGGCCCGGCGTCATGAGAAGCACCAGGGCGGTGCTGGCCAACAACCAGGCGGTCGCTGCGGGGTCGATCTGATTCACGTGCGCACTCCTTCGGGCGGTCCCGCACGAGAATGTCGGCCCCGCGTTTCCACCACGAGGCGATCATGTTTCCGACATGTTTCGCAGGACCCACCGTCCTGCCGCCCTGCCGCCCTCCTATCGAACAGAGCGGACAGCGCCTGGTGTGCGGACGCCGCTGAGTCAGCGGCCGTGCGCGGCGAAGAAGTCCGCGCTCGCCTGGCTGGCGTCGAACCCGAATCCGGTCGGCCAGACGTGGCCACCACCGCCGAGGATCACGAACTCGACCGCGGTGCCGTCGGCGCAACCCGTCGCCGACGAGCGACCCGGGCTGTCGACCGGGGGCGGGCAGCCGTCGATGGCGCGCCAGCGGTTGACGAGCTCGGGAGCCGAGACGATGACGCTCGGTCCGCCGCGACCGACCATGGGGCCGCCGCCGAAGGGCACCACCGGATCGGCGTCACCGTGCACGGCGAGCACCGACACCGGTCGCGACGGCGCGCACGGGACCGTTGCGCCCAGCGTGCCCGCGACTGACACCACGGCCGCGACCAGATCCGCGCGGTCGCAGGCCAGCCGCTGCGCCATGAAGCCGCCGGCCGACATGCCGGTGACGAACACCCGGCCCGGGCTGACCCCGTACTCGTTGGTGAGCTGGGTGATCAGCGTGGAGAGGAAGCCGACGTCGTCGACGCCCTGCCGCTCGGGAACCGAGCCGCCGCGTCCGTCCGCCCAGCTCATGTCGACGCCGTCGGGGTAGGCGACGACGAATCCGTAACGGTCGGCGACCGCGTCGTAGTTTGTGAACGTCTCCTGGTCGCGACCGGTCTGGCCGGCACCGTGCAGGTTGATCACCAGGCCCGTCACGGCGCCGGGCGGTACGTGCACCGAGTAGGTGCGCTGCAGGCCGCCGACCTGGAGCAGGCCCTGAGCCGGGTCCGGGGCGGCACCGGCCGGCACGGCTGACGCGACGACGGTGACCACCGCAGCGGCCAGCGCGGTCAAGACACGGGCGACTCTTGCGGGCACGGGCGCCAGTATTGACCCAACGGTTTCGGCCGAAACACGCCGGGGCACGGTGGTAGACACGGGGTCAGTGTCCCCGACCGAGAGGAACAGACGGTGAACGTTGTCATCGCAGGTGGTCACGGCAAGATCGCTCTCATCACGGAACGGCTGCTCGCTGCGCGGGGGGACGCGGTCGTCGGACTGATCCGCAACCCCGACCACGCCGCCGATCTCGAGGCCGCCGGCGCCAGGCCCGTCGTCATCGACCTCGAGAAGGCGACGGTCGACGAGGTCGCCGGCCACCTCGCCGGCGCGGACGCCGTGGTGTTCGCCGCCGGCGCGGGCCCCGGCAGCGGGGCCGCCCGCAAGCAGACCGTGGACCGGGATGCAGCGATTCTGCTGGCCGATGCCGCCGAGGCGGCGGGCGTACGGCGCTACGTGATGATCTCAGCCATGGGCGCCGACGTCGACACCCCCGACGACGCGGCCGACGAGGTCTTCGTCGCCTATCTGCGCGCCAAAGGTGCTGCCGATGACGACATCCGCTCGCGCACAGGACTTTCGGCAACCATCGTGCGCCCGGGACACCTCACCGATGACAAGCCCACCGGCCGGGTCACCATCGCCGAGCACACGGGCCGGGGAAGCATCGCCCGCGCCGATGTCGCAGCTGTGATCGTCGACGTGCTCCACGACCCGCAGACCGAGGGCCGCACGTTCGAGCTGATCGCCGGGGACACCCCGATTTCCTCGGCGCGAGGAGACGCGAACTCGAGCACTTAGAGCCCCGAACAGCTCGAGTTCGCGTCTGCTCGCCGGAAGACGATCAGGCCGGCGCGAACACGGCCTTGAAGCGGTTCAGCGACTCCTCGATGTCACTGCGCAGCGCACTGGCGACGACCATGCCGATCGGACCGAACAGCGCCGGCCCGCCCAGGTGGACGTCGAACTGCACATTCGACCCGTCGGGGGAAGTGGTGGCGGAAGGCCGCACCTTGCCGATCAGCTTCACCTTCACTCCCCCGCGACCGACGCCGTTCAGCGTCATCGCCTCCGGCGGCTTGAAGTGCACGACAGTCCAATTGATGCGGTTGAGCATGCCCTTGACCTCGACGATCGAGTCGAGGGTCGTGCCCTTGTCGATGGTGTCGGGCAGCGGCGAGCGCCACACCCGGTGAATGGAGAGCCACTCCTTGTAGCGGGACAGATCCGAGGCGCTCTCCCAAGCCTTTTCGGGCGGTAGCGGCACGTCGACGGAAACCGAGAGCTTGGCCATCGGCGCGTTACGAGATCGGAGGGGCCGTCGGCGGTTCCTGCTGCGGCGGTACCGGCGGCTTGACCGCGTCGGGTTGACCGGGCGTGCCGGGCTGCCCCGTCTGATCGGAGACGGCCTTCCTCGCGGCCTCCTGCACCTTGTCGACAGTCGACGTGTACTTGCCCTGCGTCTTCTTGTCGACGAGGTCACCGGCCTTGTCGATCACGGTGTCCACTTTGTCGGCGTTCTTGGAAAGAAGATCTTTCGCCTTGTCCAAAAATCCCATGCGCCCGACTTTACCGTTCTGGCGAACGCCACAGCCTGCGGGTTTCGCCGAGGACCCTGCCCTGCACCCACCAGATCACCTCGACCGCGGCCGCCCCGACCAGCCCGATGGCCAGCGCGGTCGACGTGGTCGTCAGGTTCGTCGGGTCGAGCAGGAACAGCTTCCAGGCCGCCGGCAGGCTGAAGATCAGCACGTAGGCCAAGGCGGACACGGCGACCAACGCCACCCGCCACCATTCGTAGGGCCGGGCCACCACGGCCAGCACCCACAGCGCCGACACCAGCAGCGTGATGAGCGCCGCGGTCGAGGCCTGCGTCTGCTCGACCGCAGTGGCGGCCCGCCCCTGATAGGCCAGCAGATACGACACAAACGTGGCGATCCCGACCACCAGGCCCGAGGGCAATGCCGCGGTCATCACCCGGCGGACGAACCCGGTGTGCGCGCGTTCGGCGTTGGGCGCCAGCGACAGGATGAACGCCGGCACCCCGATCGTGAACCAGGCCGCGATCGTGACGTGGATCGGCTGGAACGGGAACAGGAGCGGATCGGTGCCGAAGATCTTGGCCGACAGGCCGGCCACACCCACGAGCACCGCGAGCAGCACCGAGTAGACGGTCTTGGTCAGGAACAGGTTGGAGACCCGTTCGATGTTGCCGATCACCCGACGGCCCTCCCCCACCACGTAGGGCAGGGTGGCGAACTTGTTGTCCAGCAACACGATCTGCGCCACCGCGCGAGATGCCGAGCTTCCGGACCCCATCGCGACGCCGATATCGGCGTCCTTGAGCGCCAGCACGTCGTTGACTCCGTCGCCCGTCATCGCGACGGTGTGCCCCCGCGACTGCAGCGCACGCACCATCGCCCGCTTCTGGTCAGGCCGCACCCTGCCGAACGTCGTGCACTCCTCCAGCGTGTCGGCCAGGCGGTCGTCCTCGGTGGGCAGTCGGCGCGCGTCCATCGTCTCGCCCGCCAAACCCAGGGAGGACGCCACCGCGCCCACCGACACCGCGTTGTCCCCGGAGATCACCTTGACCGAGACCCGTTGGGAGGCAAAGTAGTCGAGGGTGTCGCGGGCATCGGGCCGAACGCGCTGCTCCAGCACCACCAGCGCGGCCGGGGTCACCGAACCCGGTGCCTGCGGATCGTCGACCGGCACGTCACTGGAGCCCAGCAGCAGCACGCGCAGACCCTGGGCACCGATCTGCTCGGCCTGCGCGGCCGCCGGCGACGCCGGGTCGAGCAGCACGTCCGGCGCCCCGATGACCCAGTTCCCGTGCTCGCCGTACGACGCGCCGCTCCACTTGGTGGCCGACTTGAACGGCGCGGTCGCGGTGGCCCGCCAACCGGGCGGCATGCGGTAGGCCTCGGCGATGGCAGCCATGCTGGCGTTGGGCCTGGCGTCGTCGGCGGCGAACTGGGCCAGCACCTCGGTGACCTCGCTACCGTCCAGCGGCTCGACCTCGCTGACCCGCATGCCGTTCTCGGTGAGCGTGCCCGTCTTGTCCGCGCACACCACGTCCACCCGGGCCAGGCCTTCGATGGCGGGCAGCTCGTTGACCAGACACTGCCGCCGCCCCAAGCGGACAACGCCGACGGCGAATGCGATCGACGTCATCAACACCAGGCCCTCCGGCACCATCGGCACCAGCGCACCGACCATGCGCAGCACGGATTCCTGCCAGCCCGCATCGGTGGTGAACAACTGGGTGTAGATGATCAGCGCGCCGGCCGGCACCAACAGATAGGTGATGAACTGCAGGATCTTGTTGATGCCGCTCCGCAGTTCGGACTTCACCAGCGTGAACTTGCTGGCCTCCTCGGCGAGCTTGGCGGCGTACGCCTCCCGCCCCACCTTGGTGGCGCGGTAGACGCCGCTGCCGGCCACCACGAAGCTGCCCGACATCACGTGCTCACCGGGGTGTTTGGCGATCGCATCGGCTTCACCGGTCAGCAGCGATTCGTCGATCTCGAGGTTCGCCGCCTCGACGACGTCACCGTCGACGATGATCTGGTCGCCAGGACCGAGTTCGATCAGATCGTCGAGGACCACCTCGCTCGGCGGGAGCGGCGCCGTGCCGGAAAGCCTCCGCACCAAGGGTTTCGCCTGCCCGACGATCGCGAGCTTGTCCAGGGTGCGCTTGGCCCGAAGCTCCTGGATGATGCCGATCCCGCTGTTGGCAATGATCAGCAGGCCGAAGGCACCGTTGATCACCGACCCCGTCGACAGCACGATGACCAACAGCACACCGAGGATCGCATTGATGCGGGTGAACACGTTGCCGCGGATGATCTCCGAGACGCTGCGCGCGGCGCGGGTCGGCACGTCGTTGGTCTTGCCCGCGGCGATGCGCTGGGCGACCTCGGCATCGGACAGACCTGTGGTCACCGGGTGAACACTCCCTTGCCCTCGGCGTTGTAGTAGTCGAGCGTCAGACGCGGACCGTCGAACGTCGCCGACGCCACCGTGCCCGGTGGCGCGTTCTCGGTGATGAAGTCGTAGGCGAATGTGTTGCCGTTCCAATGCCGCAGCGGCACATCGAGGTTCGCTCCGATCCGGAGTCTCAGCGCGCCGTCGGCTTCGGTCACGGTGGCCGGACCCCAGAAGTCGTTCCGATAGGTCCCCAGATAATTCGCCAGCGGAGCAGGCGGCGCGGGGTCGGCGGGGGGCTGCTTGCCGGACAGAGATCCCGTCGGGGCGTCGATCTTCTCGAATGCCTTCGCATACAGGCTGCGCCAGTCCTGCCTGATCTCGCCGAACTGCACCAGGTCGGCGAACTCGGCGGTCAGCGTCTCGGGCACCCCGGTCGGCGTCGCGTTGGTGAGCGCGACGATCGCCACATCGGCCGACGGGAGGATCAGGATGTTCGTGCCCGCGCCCAGTTCGAACGCGCCGGAGTGGCTCAGCTCGGTGCGCGCCGCCGACGTGGTCCCCACGTTGAAGCCGAACCCGTAGAAGCCCGTGCGCATCGCCGGCTCGGTGGCCGGGCTGGACACCGACTGGGGGGTCAGCGCGGGGAGCAGCGCCGCCGGGTCGATCACCTGCCGGCCCTCGTAGGTCCCGTTACCCAGCACCATCGCCAGCCAGTGCGTCATGTCGGTCACCGAGGCGCTGGCCCCGCCGGCGGGAGCTTGGGCGTCGGCGTCGCGGACGAACTGCGGCCGGTAGGTGCCGTCGATGCGGATGTGGCCGATCGCGCGATCGGGACGGCGGGCGTAGTCGGCGAAGCGGTAGCTGGCCGTCGTCATGCCGAGCGGACGGAACAGCACATCGGTGGCGAGGTCTTCCCACGGCTTGGTCGCGGCTGCCGCTGCCGCCTCGGCACCCGCGGTGAATCCGAAGTTGGTGTAGGCGTACGAGATTCGGAACGGGTCGAGCGGATAGTCGCGCAGTTTCTCCAAGACCTGCCTGCGGTCGTTGCCCAGATCCTCGAGCAGGTCGCCGGCATGGTCGGGCAGCCCGGAGCGGTGCGACATCATGTCGCCGATCGAGACCATCGAGGTGACGGCCGGATCGGCGAGCTCGAACCACGGCAGCTTCGACACGATCGGGGTGTTCCAGTCGACGGTCTTGACTCCGACCTCGTGGGCCACCACCGAGGCCGACAGTGATTTCGACACGGACGCCAGCTGGAACACGGTGTCCGGTCCGACGGCGTTCTCCGAGCCGTCGGGGCGGGTCAGATCTTTCCTGCCGAAACCCTTCGCGTACACGGTCTTTCCACCGTGAACCACGGCGACGGCCATCCCGGGAATGCGCGAGGACGTCATCAACTCCTCGGCGAGCTCGTCGAGCTCGGCCACCGCGCCCTCGACCGCGCCCTCGGGCAGCGGCATCGCCGGCACCAACGGCGGGGGTGTGTCGGCGCTCTGACTCGGGGGCGACGCCGTCGTCGTCGGATTCGACGAGGGTCCGGCGCCGCAGCCGGCGGCCAGCAGGGACAGCACGGCGAGCACGGCCAGCTTCATGATCGAAACGGTAACCCGCGGCGGTCCGCTAGAACCGCCACCACGGATCGAAGTCCGACTCGCCGTCCACCCGGCCGCCGGGGATGGGCACCGCGATCCGCACGCCTTCGGCGTCGGCGGCCACCACCAGCCGCTCCGCCGGTTCGGCCCACGGATGCGGCGCCAACCGGAACGTCGCCCAGTGGATCGGCATCATCAACCCGCCCTCGGTCATGTCGAGGTGCGCGCGCACCGCGTCCTCGGGGTTCATGTGGATGTCCGAGAACGCGGGGTGATACGCGCCGATCGGAAGCAGCGTCAGGTCGAACGGCCCGAACTCGGCGCCGATCTCGGCGAAACTCTTGGTGTATCCGGTGTCACCGCCGAAGAACGCGCGATGCTTCGGCCCCATGACGACCCACGACGCCCACAGCGTGGTGTCGCGGGTGAAGAGCCGGCCGGAGAAATGCCGGGCCGGCGTGCAGACCAGCGTCAGATCCCCGATGCGGTGGGATTCGTGCCAGTCGAGTTCGACGATGCGGCTCTCCGGAATGCCCCACTTGCGCAGATGCGCGCCGATGCCCAACGGCACCAGGAACGGCGCCCGCTGGCTGTGGGTGAGCGCGATGACGGTGTCGATGTCGAGATGGTCGTAGTGGTCGTGGCTGATGACGATCGCGTCCACCGCGGGCAACGCTTCGATCAGCAGCGGCACCTCGTGCATGCGCTCGGGACCGACGGCACGCGACGGCGAACACCGCCGACTCCAGACGGGGTCGGCCAACACGCGGTAGCCGTCCACCTCGATCAGCGAGCTGGAGTGGCCGTACCAGCTCGCGGCGGCCGTCTGGGCCTCCGGATGCACCGCCGGCGGGACGGCGATCGGGATCGGCCCCGGCGGCTTACCCGAGGAGCCGGCGTTGGCCAGATCGCGCAGCAGGGTGCGCTGCGCCTGCCGGTCCATCGTCATACCCGACGGGGGCTCCAGGTTGACGAACTTGCCGTCGCGGTACTGCGGCGAGCGCCGGGCCACCGGAGCGATCTCGGCGGGCGTGGCGCCCAACGATGCCGAGGTGCCCTGCAGCGCCCGCAGCACCCAACCGGCACCCAGCAGAGAGGCTGTCCCGAACCCGAAGCGCAGCGCCGCGGCGAACATCAGGCGCCCAGGAATTTCGGCGCGCGCTTCTCGATGCGGGCCACCTGCGCCTCGATGATGTCGTGGCTTTTCCACGCCTTGTCGAACAGCTCCTGGTGCGTGGGCCACGGATCCTCGTAGGCGCCGTCGTCATTGAGCACCCGCTTGGCGTGCTGAAGGGCCAGCGGCGCGTAACCGGCGATCTCCTGCGCCCAGGCCTGCGCGTCGGCCAGCGTGCCGATGCGGTTGGCCATCCCGGTCTGCAGCGCCGCCTCCGAGGTGAGCCGCTCGGCGGCCAGCAGCATGCCGCGTGCCCGGCCGGCACCGACGAGTGAGGTCAGCCGCCGGATGCTCCAGTTGTCCAGCGCGATGCCGTACTTGGCGACCGGGAACTGGAAGTAGGCCTCCGGCGCCACCACCCGCAGATCGCAGATCATCGACAGGATCACCCCGGCGCCGATCGCCGGGCCGTTGACCGCGCCGATCACGGGCACCGGCGCCCGGTCGATCGCCAGATTGAGGGCCCGCGCCTTGTCGGGCAGCTCATCGGCGACGCCCTGGCCACCCGACAGATCGGCGCCCGAGCTGAAGACGTGCCCGCCTCCGGTGAGCACGATCGCGCGGACGTCCTCGGTGCCGGCTTTCTCGATCGCCTCGCGCAGACCGTCGACGAGTTCGGAGTTCAGGGCGTTGCGCCGCTCCGGACGCTGCATCTCGAGAGTCAGCACATGGCCGTCACGGGTGGCTTCAATCATGGGCCCAGCCTATTAGCCTCGAGCTGTGAGCCGGATCCGCGCCCTCGAGCTGCGCGACGCCGTTCTCGACGAGGAATCGTTCGTGAGCTGGGACTCCGCGCCCCTGCAGGTGCCGATGTCGGACACCTATCGTCATGAATTGAGCACTGCCAGCGCGGCCACCGGGCTCGACGAGTCGGTGCTCACCGGCGAGGGCCGGGTGATGGGCCGCCGGGTCGCGCTCATCGTGTGCGAGTTCGAGTTCCTCGCCGGTTCCATCGGGGTGGCCGCCGCGGAACGCATCGTCGCGGCGGTGCACCGGGCCACCGCCGAGCGGCTGCCGCTGCTGGCTTCCCCCAGTTCGGGTGGCACCCGCATGCAGGAGGGCACCGTGGCCTTCCTGCAGATGGTCAAGATCACCGCCGCCGTACAGCAGCACAAGCAGGCCCATCTGCCCTACCTGGTGTATCTGCGGCACCCGACGACGGGTGGCGTGTTCGCGTCGTGGGGCTCCCTCGGCCACGTCACCGCGGCCGAACCGGGCGCGCTGATCGGGTTCCTCGGCCCACGGGTCTACGAGCACCTGTACGGCGAACCGTTTCCGGCCGGGGTGCAGACCGCGGAGAACCTCCGGCGCCACGGCGTCATCGACGCCGTCGTGCCGCTCGATGTCCTGCGCGCGACCATCGACCGCACGCTGACCGTGGTGTCCGATCCGCCGGGCACAGCGCCACCCGCTCCCCCGTCCGAGCCGCTGCCCGACGTGCCCGCCTGGGACTCGGTGGAGATCTCCCGGCGGCCGGATCGGCCCGGAGTCGGCGCTCTGCTGCGCCACGGCTCCACGGAGCGGGTCCTGCTGTCGGGCACCGGGCAGGGCGAGGGAGCGACGACGCTGCTGGCGCTGGCCCGCTTCGGCGGCCAGCCCGCCGTCGTGCTCGGTCAGCAGCATGTCGTTGGTGGCGTGGTGGGCCCAGTCGCGCTGCGTGAGGCGCGGCGCGGCATGGCGCTCGCGGCCGGTCTGCAGCTGCCGCTGGTGCTCGTCATCGACACGGCAGGACCCGCGCTGTCGGTGGAGGCCGAGGAGGACGGCCTGGCCGGGGAGATCGCGCGCTGCCTCGCCGATCTGGTCATGCTGGACACCCCGACCGTGTCGATCCTGCTGGGGCAGGGCAGCGGCGGCCCCGCCCTGGCGATGGCGCCGGCCGACCGCGTGATCGCCGCGCTGCACGGCTGGCTCGCGCCGCTCCCGCCCGAGGGGGCCAGCGCGATCGTCTACCGCGACGTCGACCACGCCCCCGAATTGGCTGCGGCACAGGGAATACGCTCCGCCGACCTGTTGCGCAGCGGCATCGTCGACGCGATCGTCCCCGAACATCCCGACGCCGCCGACGAACCCCGCGCCTTCATCGGCCGCCTGTCGGACACCATCGCCGCGGAGCTGCACTCCTTGCGGGCAGTGCCCGCCCTCGAGCGGCTGGAAGCCCGCATCGCGCGGTACAGCCGCATCGGCCTGCCCTGACTTCTCACACGACGAGCGTGAGTGCGCCGAGCACCACCTGCAGCGCCAGCCCGCCGAGTGCGAGCCATGCGGCAGGACGCGTCCTGGCCACCTGCCAGACCGCCCCGGCGAGGGTGAGCATCAGCACGGCGAAGCCGCCGTAGCGCAGCACGGGGCCAGCACCGTGGGAATGGAACATGGCTGCGCGCCAACAGAATCCCTGCAGGAGCAGCAGCACCACCGCGCCGGCGAAATCCTTCAGCCGTCGATCGTCGTCACGGCTCACCTCACACCTCGATCGGCGGATGCAACCGCTCCATCGTGTACTGCCTGTTGCGCCGCGCCGCCCACGAGCTGGCCGCCAGCGACGCCAGCAGCACCGCCGAGAGGACCGCGATCGCCGTCCACAACCGAGCATCCACCCCGCCGACGATCAGCTGGCGTAACCCGTTGACCGCGTAGGTCATCGGGTCGAAGGGGTGCAGGATCTGGAAGGGTTTCGCGGTGGTCTCGACCGGATAGATCCCGCCCGCCGACACCAGCTGCAGCATCAGGAACGCCAGGGTCGCGACGCGGCCGACCGCGACGCCGAGCACCGCGTTGAACGCCTGGATCAACGCCAGGAAGGCGCCGGCGACCAATGCGAGGAACGCGACCGTGGCCAGCGGGTAGGTGGCGTGGAGTCCGACCCCGAAGTGCACGACCACATACATCACCACCACCTGGCAGACGACGATCAGCAAGCCGGGCCAGTACGATGCCAGCACCACCCGCAGAGCGCCCAGACCGTTCACGATGGGCCGGGACTGCAATGGCGTCAACAACATCCACACGATCAGCGCACCGATGAACAGTGCCAGCGGCAGGAAGAACGGCGCGAAACCGGTGCCGAACGTCGGGGCGGGATGGGTGTTGCGCAGCTCGAGTTCGGTCGGAGCGGCCAGCGTGCGCGCGACCTCGGTGCGCTGTTGGGGGTTCCACGCCGGGATCTGCTCCGCGCCCTGACGCAGGCGGGTCGCCAACTCCTGACCGCCGGTGCGCAGCTGCGCCGTGCCATCGGCGAGTTGATGCGCGCCCGAAGACAATTGATTGCCGCCGGCGGCCAGCTGACCGAGTCCGGCGTCGAGACGCCGCGCACCGGAATCCAATTGGTGCACGCCGTCGCGCAGCTGCGCGACGTCGGCGCGCAGACCGCCGTTCAGTGCACGCGTCAGGAATGTCCGCAACCGGCTGTTGGGGTCGCCCAGTTCCCCCTCCAGCGTGGCGGCGCTGTCGCGCAGCCGGACGAGCCCGTCGTCGGTGGTGGGATCGATGCCCTGGGCGCGCAGCAGCCGCTGCGCGCCGGCGAGGGCCTGCCCGGCGTCGCGCACCGCCGGATCGGGATTGTTCTGCAGGAACCCGACGGCCTGGTCGACGATCGCGGCCGCCTGCGCACTGGTGACGTTCAGCGCGGCGATCCGGTCCGTCGTCGACCGAACCGCACCGGACAGATGCTGCGCGGCGCCGGCGACCTCGTCGGGGTTCAGGCCCAACGCGCCCACGCGGTCGAGCACATCCAGCAGCGGTGCCGTCGCGGTGTCGACGGCTCCACTCAGACGCCGGGTGCCCGCGGCCAACTGTGTCGATCCCGCCTGCGCCGTGCGCAGACCCGACGTCAACGTGTCCGCGCCGCCGGCGAGGCGATGGGCGCCGTCGTCGGCCGTGACCAGACCATCCGCCAGCTGTTCGGCCCCACCGGCCGCCTGATCCAGACCCGTGCCGGCGGCGGCCAGCCCGTTCACGACGGTGCCGATACCGCGTTCGCCGATCTTCGCGTTGACCTGGTTGAGGATCTCGCGCGAGGCATTCTGTCCGATGACCGTGCCGAGGTAATTGTTGGCGTCGTTGAACGTGAACTGCAGCGGGGCCTGCGCCGGACGGGGTCCCGATGGCGAGCCCACCAGCTCGGAGAAGTTCTCCGGCAACGTGATCGAGAAGTAGAAGCGGCCGTCGGCGACCCCGTCGGCCGCCTCCTGCGCAGACACCTCGGTCAGGTCCAGCTGACCGGAGTCGAGCAGCGCCCGCGCGACCTCGTCGCCGGCACGCACCTGCGCGCCCTGCACCTGCGCGCCGCGGTCGGCGTTGACCAACGCGACGGGCACCTTGCCGACTTCGGCGAACGGATTCCAGAACGCCCACAGATACATCGCGCCGTAGAGCAGCGGCAGCACGATGATCGTGACGAGTGCGATCCGCGGCATCAGCCCGTGCGTGTACCGCTTGAGATCCGTGCCCAGTGACAAACCGGCCAGCACCACTAGATCCCACCTTTCGGATGTGCCGCCAGCTCGGCACGGGAGACGTTGGCCACCGGGACCTCCCGGAGGCCGGGGCGCGCGGCCACCCCGTTGACGCTCGCGGTCAGCACCGTCTGCGCCCGGCCCAGATCGACCAGGCGATCCACCAGCAGATCGCGCTGCCGGTCGCTGGTGACCTGTTCGAGATTGCCGACGACGAGCAGTTCGGGGCGGCGTGTGTTGGCCAGAGCGATGCGCAGCAACAGACCGTCGAGTTCGGTGAGCTCCTCGACGAACTCCGAGCGCGGCGGCAGCGGCAGCTCCCCGAACACGGGCCCGCACACGCGCACCAGGTCGTCATCGTCGGCGCGGCCAATGAGCTTGTACCACGGCGCATCCCAGCGCAGTTGCTCGGTGATGAGATCCCCCACGGTGACCGACTCGGCCACGGTGTCCAGTTCGTCGATGCCGGCCAGAGCGGCGACGGCGAAGATGTCGCGGGCCGACGTCCGTCCGAACACCGTCAGGGAGCCCGATGTCGGACGCATCCGCCCGGCGAGCGTCATCGACAGCGCGGTGCGTCCCGACCCCGCGGGGCACACCATGACCGTCACCCCGCCGGCGGTGACGTCGAGATCCACGGGGCCGTACACCGGCCCCCACGGGCCCCGCAGGGTGAGCCCGCGGGCGATGACCGCGAGCTCGGGAGCGCGATCTTCGGCACCGGGATCCGGGGACACATCCGACATCGGCCAATCCCACCACATCGGCCGGTGGCATTCTGGGCATGTGGAGGCGCTGTTGCAGTTCGCCGGCAACTACTGGTGGCTGGTCTTTCCGCTCGGCGGGGTGATCGGCGGGGCTGCGCGCGGAATCTCGGCCGCCAACGAGCGCCGCGCCCAACGGCGGCTCGAGCGGTACCGGATCAAGCAGGAGACGAAAGTCGCGCTCGCCAGGGAGAAGGCCGCCGGACAGTCCACCGGGGAGAACCGGCGCCGCGAGCTGAGCAAGGTCCTCGAGCGTCACGACGCCACCGACGCGCGGTGGCTCTCCTACGAGATGGATGTCGCCAAACTGCTGGACTTCCCCGTCATGACCGACATGCGCGAACCGCTGACCCTGGCATTCCACAGGGCGAAGAGCCGGGCGGACCTCCTGCGGCCCGCGCACCCCGACGAGATCCTCGGCGACCGTGACGCCGTGGCCGCGTATCGCGACGCGGTCGGCGACTACGTCGCCGCGTTCGATGCCGCCGAGGCCGAAGCGACCCGACGGCGGCGCAGCGACTTCTCCGCCGACGACCAGGACCGCCTGGCCCGCGCCCAGCACCTGCTGCGGTTGGCCGCCGACGACGCCGCCACTCCGCAGGAACGCCAAAACGCCTATGGCCGTGCGCAGAAGGAGCTGGCCGGACTGCTCGTCCTGCCGGTCGCCACCCGCGCGGCGATCGAGCGAAAGTTGCTCGGCGAACTCGAAGCATGAGTCCGCCACGGGCGGTCGGTAGCCTCACCGACGTGGACTACGAAACGCTCCAGTGCACCGTCGACGCCGACGGGGTCGCTCTCCTGACGCTCTCGCGGCCCGAGCAGCTCAACGCCTTCTCCGTGACGATGGCCCGGGAACTGGAGCAGTTCTTCGCCGTCGACGCTTACGACGACGCGATCCGCGCCGTCGTCGTCACCGGCGCCGGCCGCGCGTTCTGTGCAGGAATGGACCTCTCCGCCGACGGCAACGTGTTCGGTCTCGACGAGGGTCTGGCGCCCACCCCCGAACAGATGCGGGCCGACTACGCGAGCGAGCCGCTGCACAGCGGCATCCGCGACACCGGCGGCCGCGTCACCCTCGCGATCCATGCGCTCCCCAAGCCCGTCATCGCGGCGATCAACGGCGCCGCGGTCGGCATCGGCGCGACCATGACGTTGGCCATGGACATCCGGCTCGCGTCGGAGAACGCCCGCATCGGATTCGTCTTCGGCCGTCTGGGCATCGTGCCCGAGGCCTGTTCGTCATGGTTCCTGCCCCGGCTGGTCGGCATCCAGCAGGCGCTGGACTGGGTGTACTCGGCCGACATCCTCACCGCCGAGGACGCGCTGCGTGGCCGGCTGCTGCGCTCGGTGCACCCGGCGGATTCGCTGGTCACCGATGCGGTCGCGCTGGCCCGCAGCTACGTGTCCGGGCGTTCGCCTGTGGCGCTGGCGCTGGCCAAGCAGCTGCTCTACCGCAACGGCGCCGCGGAATCACCGCTGCACGCCCACCTCAGTGACTCGCTGGCGATGTTCTACACCTCCATCGGCGACGGCAAGGAAGGCGTCGCGGCGTTCCGGGAGAAGCGATCACCGAACTTCACCGGCAGCGCCACCGAGTTGCCGCGGATCTTCCCCGAGGACTGAACTCAGGCCAGTGCCAGGGCGGTGAGCATGGCGCCGGAGGTGACGAGCAGCAGCGGCACGCGCAGCAGGTTGCGGCGCGTCCAGCGCACCGCCGCGGCCTCGTCGACGTCGGCGGGGTCGGTGCGTTCGAACTCCGCGGCGCGCGGGATGAGGTCGAACAGCGCCCACAGCCGCATCGCGGCGTGGCTGACCAGCGCCACCAGCAGGGCGGTCCCGATCGCGGAGTCACCCCAGGTCACGATCAGGGTGAGGATGAGCAGCACCTCGAACACCACGGGGGCGGGCAGCCAGAACCGGACGCGGGCGATGCCGCCGTTGCGCGACTGGATCAGTCCAGGGCGCCGCGGCCAGTACGGATCGACGACGAGCACTTCGTAGAGCGCAGCGCCCAGGCAGATGCAGGCCGCCAACGTGGTCGCAGCGAGCAGGATGAGCGTCGGGGTGGACACGAGATCCGATTATCCCGGTGTCAGGATGAGTCATGCCCGCCGTCACGCCGTTCCGCATCGACATCGCCGACTCCGACCTCGCCGACCTCCACGAACGGCTGCGCCGCACCCGCTGGCCCGAACAGGAATGCGTGCAGGACTGGAGCCAGGGTTTGCCGCTGGCCTATGCGCGGGAGCTGGCCGACTACTGGCGCGACGAATACGACTGGCGGACAAGGGAAGCCTTGTTGAATCGGTTCGACCAGTTCACCACCGAGATCGACGGTCTGCAGATCCATTTCATCCACCAGCGCAGTGGCCGCGATGATGCGTTCCCGCTGCTGATCACCCACGGCTGGCCGGGATCGATCGTCGAGTTCACCAAGGTGATCGAACCGCTGACCGCCGCAGGGTTCGACGTGGTGTGCCCGTCACTTCCCGGCTACGGCTTCTCGGGTAAACCCACCTCGACCGGCTGGGGCGTCGAGCGGATCGCGACCGCGTGGGACGAGCTGATGGTCCGCCTCGGCTACCAGCGCTACGGCGCCCAGGGCGGCGACTGGGGGTCTGCGGTCACCACGCAGATCGGCCGCAACAAGGGCCACTGCGTGGCGATCCACACCAACATGCCGATCGGGCGACCACCCAAAGACTCCAGCGATATCACCCCGGAGGAGCGCGAGGTCCTCGAGGCGTATGCCGATCACCAACAGTGGGGCACCGGTTATTCCAAGCAGCAGTCGACGCGACCGCAGACGCTGGGCTACGGGCTCACGGACTCGCCCGTCGGTCAGATGGCTTGGATCGTCGAGAAGTTCTGGGCCTGGACCGATTCCGACGGGCACCCGGAGAACGTGCTGACCAAAGACGAGATGCTCGACAACGTGATGCTCTACTGGCTGACGGCCAGCGCGGCGTCGTCAGCCCGGCTCTACTGGGAGAGCTTCGGTAGGTTCGGCAGCCCAGGCCGGGTCGACTTGCCCACGGGCGCCGCATCATTCCCTAAAGAGATCCTGCGCGCGTCACGCCGCTGGTGCGAGGAGACCTACAACATCACCCGGTGGACCACGATGCCACGCGGCGGCCACTTCGCCGCGTTCGAGCAGCCCGAACTGTTCACCGACGACGTCGTCGCCTTCTTCTCCGAGTTCCGCTAGAGGCCGAGGATCTCGACGCTGCGCTCACGCATCTCGACCTTGCGCACCTTGCCGGTGACGGTCATCGGGAACTCGTCGACGATGTGTACGTAACGTGGAATCTTGTAGTGCGCCAGAGCCTCCGACGCGAACGCGCGGAGCTCGGCCGCGTCGAGCGCGGGCCGGCCGGGTCGCATCCGGATCCAGGCGCAGATCTCCTCGCCGTATCTCGCGTCCGGTACACCGACGACCTGCACGTCTTCGATGTCGGGATGCGTGTACAGGAACTCCTCGATCTCGCGCGGGTAGATGTTCTCACCGCCACGGATCACCATGTCCTTGATGCGGCCGACGATCGTGCAGTAACCGTCCTCGCGCATCACCGCGAGATCGCCGGTGTGCATCCAGCCATCGGAATCGATGGCCTGCGCCGTCTTGTCGTCGTCGTCCCAGTAGCCGAGCATCACCGAATAGCCGCGCGTGCAGAACTCGCCGGGCTCACCGCGCTCGACGGTCTCGCCGGTGTCGGGGTCGACGACCTTGATCTCGACGTGCGGATGCGCACGCCCTATCGTGGCCGTGCGCCGCTCGAGGTCGTCGTCGACGAGTGTCTGGCACGACACCGGCGATGTCTCGGTCATGCCGTAGGCGATCGCCACCTCCGACATCGACATGTCCTCGATGCAGCGCTTCATCACCTCCACCGGGCACACCGAACCCGCCATGATTCCGGTGCGCAGCTCGGACAGGTCGTACCGCGCGAAGTCCGGGTGGTTCTGCATCGCGATGAACATCGTCGGGACACCGTAGACCCCCGTACAGCGTTCCTGTTCAACAGCTTTCAACGTCAACTCGGGATCGAACCCCGGCGCGGGAATCACCATGGTGGTGCCGTGGCTCGTGCAGCCGAGGTTCCCCATCACCATGCCGAAGCAGTGGTAGAACGGCACCGGGATGCAGAGCCGGTCCGTGGGACCGAGCCCGATGAGTTCGGTGGTGAAGTAGCCGTTATTGAGGATGTTGCGATGCGACAGCGTCGCCCCCTTGGGGAAACCCGTTGTGCCCGAGGTGTACTGGATGTTGATCGGGTCTCGGTTGTCGAGAGCGGCACCGCGGGCGGCGAGCTCGTCGGCGCCCACCGCGGACGCCCCGGCGCGCAGCGCGTCCCAGTCGGGGGTGCCGATGAACACCACATCGGTCAGCACCGGCGCTTCGGCGCGAACCTTATCGACCATCGACACGTAGTCCGACGACTTGAACGACGTGGCCGCGATCAGCAGCCGCGTTCCGGACTGGTTGAGCACGTAGGCAAGTTCGTGCGTGCGGTAGGCGGGGTTGATGTTGACCAGGATCGCGCCCACCTTGGCGCAGGCGTACTGCGCGATGGTCCACTGCGCACAGTTCGGCGCCCAGATCCCGACGCGGTCGCCCGTGGCGATACCCCTCGCCATCAGACCGCGCGCGACGACGTCGACCTCGGCGTTGAACTCGGCGTAGGTGAACCGCAGACCCTGCGCGACGTCGACGAGCGCCTCGACGTCACCGTGGCGGGCCGCGGTGCGCTCCAGGTTCGCACCGATGGTCTCCTCGAGGATCGGCGTGCCGGTGGGCCCGGCGTCGTAGCTCTCGGTCACGGCAACAGATCCTCGTATCGGTGTTCGGTCTCGATGGGCGCACCCGCGGCATACGCCTCCTCCTCGCGGCGGCGCAGGTCGACGCGGCGGATCTTGCCCGAGATCGTCTTCGGCAGCTCGGCGAATTCGACGCGGCGCACCTTCAGGTACGGCGCCAGGTGCTCACGACTGTATTGCATGATCTGCCTGGCTGTTTCGGCATCGGCAGACCATCCTTCTGCCAGCGCCACGTACGCCTTCGGCACGGCGAGCCGGGTGTCGTCGGGGGCGGGCACGACAGCCGCCTCGACGACGGCCGGATGCTCGATGAGCACGCTCTCCAGCTCGAACGGTGACACCTTGTAGTCCGACGACTTGAACACGTCGTCGGTACGGCCGATGTAGGTGATGTAGCCGTCCGCGTCGCGGCTGGCCACGTCCCCGGTGTGGTAGTAGCCGTCGCGCATCACGTGCGTGTTGCGCTTCTCGTCGTCCAGATATCCGGTCATCAGGTTCAGCGGGGCCGCCCCCAGATCGAGGCAGATCTCGCCTTCCTCGGCCCGCGCCCCGGTCAGCGGATCGACCAGGACGACCGGCACCCCCGGCATCGGACGGCCCATCGAGCCGGCCTTCACGGGTTGGCCGGGGGTGTTGCCGACCTGCAGCGTCGTCTCGGTCTGGCCGAACCCGTCGCGGATCGTCAGGCCCCACGCCGTGTCCACCCGGGCGATCACGTCGGGGTTCAGTGGTTCGCCCGCGCCGAGGATCTCTCGCAGCCCCTCGGGTCTGGCACCCAGCTCGGCCTGAATCAGCATGCGCCACACGGTCGGTGGCGCGCAGAACGTGTTGACGCGAGCGCGGCGCAGCTGGTGCAGCAACGCCGCGGCATCGAAGCGGGCGTAGTTGTAGACGAAGATCGTCGCCTCGGCGATCCACGGCGCGAAGAAGCAACTCCAGGCATGTTTGGCCCACCCGGGCGAACTGATCGCCAAGTGCACATCGCCGGGCCGCACGCCGAGCCACGCCATCGTCGACAGATGCCCGACTGCGTAGCTCACCTGCGAATGCTCGACGAGCTTCGGCCGGCTGGTGGTGCCCGAGGTGAAGTAGACGAGGCTCGTGTCCCCGACCTCGGTGCACGCGGTGAACGGCTGAGCGGGCACGGAGTAGGCGTCGGTGTAGGTGTGCCATCCGGTGACGGGTTCGCCGACGACCACCCGCATGGACCCGCCCTCGACCGCATCGAACTTGGCCGTGTCCGCGGTGTTCGCGATGACGGCGCGGGCGCCGCCGCGGCCGATGCGATCGGCGAGATCGGCGGGGCCCAGCGCGCTCGTCGTCGGCATGATGACGGCGCCGAGCTTGGCGATCGCGAGCATCGACTCCCACAGCTCGAGCTGGTTGCCCAGCATCAGGATGACCCGGTCGCCCTTGCCGACGCCGAGGCCCTGCAGCCACGTCGCCACCTGATCGGAGCGCGCCGCCATGTCGGCGAACGTGATCTTCTGTTCGCTGCCGTCCTCTTCGACGATCCACAGCGCGATGTCCTGAGGGCGCCCACGGGCGATGACGTCGAACCAGTCGGTGGCCCAGTTGAATTGACCGGTGATGCGGGGCCACGCGAACGTCTCGACGGCCGTGGCGTAGTCACCGATCGTCTCGACGAGGTGGTCACGTGCCGCGCGATACCGATCGGTGTTCGTGGTCATGGCCACTAGGATCTATGTCACACCTGACCGACCGCTACCCCCGAAAGAGGGGAATCCGTGCCATCGCTGACGAGGCCTCGCGACGCCGACGTGCTGCGCGCCGAGCTGCGAAGAGTAGCCACCGAGGGCCGGGTGCCGGTGCTGTTCGGTGGCGAGGTACAGGGCGACGTACTGCGGCTCAGCGAGTTCGTGGGAACGAGAACTTCCTTGCTGCGGGGCCTGGTCGTGCGTGCGAGTTCCGGCCTCGGCGGCGCGAGCATGGTCGCCGGCCGGCCGCTGTCAGTCGCCGATTACCGCAGCGCTGCGACCATCACCCACGACTACGACACTCCCGTGTTGTCCGAGGGCATCAAGTCCGTGCTCGCCGTGCCGGTCATCGTCGAAGGCGTCCCCCGCGTGATGCTCTACGGCGCCTACAGGTCAGGAGCGCCGGTCGGCGGCCGCGCCGCGGACCTGATGGTCTCAGCGGCTCGCCGGATCGGCGACGAACTCCGCATCCGCGACGAGGTCGACCGTCGACTGTCGATGCACGAGACCGCAACCTCGCTGGGAGCGACGTCGGAGCGGGTCCGCGAGGTGCATGCCGAACTGCGTCGGCTCGCGAGTGTCGCGCCCTCTCTGCAGGACGAATTGACGCGGCTGGCCGAGCGGTTGGTCGGCGGCGAGGACGCCACAGTGCGCCTCACTGCCCGCGAGCTCGACGTCCTCACACAGGTCGCTCTCGGTTGCTCGAACGCCGTTGCTGCAGAGCGCCTCTCCCTGAAGACCGAGACCGTGAAGAGTTATCTGCGCAGTGCCGCGGCCAAGCTGGGTGCCCATACCAGGCACGAGGCGGTCTCGAAGGCGCGCCGGGCAGGCCTCCTGCCCTGACCGAGTGCTCGAGACTGCGGGCAGATCGCATTTCCGGCGCCGATTGCGATCTCCCCGCAGTTTCGGCGCCGAAGAGTTACGCCAGCGACTGCACCCAGGACCGATGCAGCGCCGCGTAGTGCCCGTCGTCGCGGGCGGTCAGCTCCTCCGGCGACCCGTCCTCGACGATCTGACCGTGCTCCAGCACGAGCACACGGTCGGCGATCTGCACGGTCGAGAGCCGGTGGGCGATCACGATCGCCGTCCGCTCGGCGAGCACCGTCTCCAACGCCCGCTGCACCATCCGCTCGCTCGGGATGTCCAGCGACGACGTGGCCTCGTCGAGGATCAGCACCGCCGGATCGGCCAGGAACGCCCGCGCGAACGCGACCAGCTGGCGCTGCCCCGCCGACAACCGGCCGCCCCGCTTGGCGACATCGGTCTCGTACCCCTCGGGCAGCGCGGAGATGAACCCATCGGCGCCGACCGCCGCGGCCGCCGCCCGCACCTCCTCATCGGTGGCACCGGGCTTGCCGAACCGGATGTTGTCGGCGACCGTGCCGCCGAACATGAAGTTCTCCTGCGTCACCATCACCACGTGGCGGCGCAGATCGCTCTGCCGCAGATCACGCAGGTCGACACCATCCAGTGACACGCTGCCCGCCACCGGATCGTAGAACCGGGTGACCAGTTTGGCGATCGTCGTCTTGCCCGCGCCGGTGGTGCCGACCAGGGCGACGGTCTGGCCCGCCGGAACCACCAGGTTCAGCTGCGGCAGCACGGGCCTGTTCGACACGTAGGAGAACCGGACGTCGCGGAACTCGATGTCTCCGCGCACCGAGTCAAGTGCGACGGGATCGGCCGGGTCGCTGATACCCGGCTTCTCGGCGAGCACACCGGCCAGCTTCTCCAGAGCCGACGACGCGGATTGGAACGTGTTGAAGAACTGCGAGATCTCCTGCATCGGCTCGAAGAACATCCGCAGGTAGAGCAGGAACGCGGCCAGCGTGCCGATCGTCATCTCGCCGTGCAGCACCCGGTACCCGCCATAGATCAGGACGAGGCCGGTGGTGATGTTGCCGACGAACTTCACGCCCGGCATGAAGATCGCGAGCAGCTTGAACGTCTTCTCGTTGATCACCCGGTAGCGATCGGCGACGTCCTCGAAGATCTCCTGGTTGCGCGGCTCCCGGCGGTACGCCTGCACCGCCTTGATGCCCGTCATGGTCTCGACGAACTGGACGATCACCAGCGCCGAGATCTCGCGCACCTCCCGGTAGATGCGTGACGATTCGCGGTGGAACCACGCGACCAGCATCACCAGGATCGGGAACGCCGCCAGGCACATCAGCCCGAGCTCGGCGTCCAGCGTGATCAGCAGCACGGCGGTGCCGACGAGCGTCAGCACCGCGGTGATCAGGCTGTCGAAGCCCGTCTCCAGCATGTCCTGGATAGCCTCGACGTCGTTGGTGGACCGGCTGACGACCCGGCCCGAGGTGTAGCGGTCGTGGAACGCGATGTCGAGCCGGCCGAAATGCCGGAACACCCGGCGCCGCAGTTCCCGCAGTACGCGCTGACCGACGCGGCCGGAGCGGCGCAGGAAGAACATGCGCGCACTCGCCTGGACGACGACGACGGCGCACAGGATGCCGACGATCGTCATCAGCGTGGCGGCCGAGCCACCCGCCAGCAGCGGGGGGATGCCGTCGTCGATGCCCTTCTGCACCAGGATCGGAACCGACAGGCGCGCAGCGTTTTCCACCACGACGACGACAGCCAGCGCGGCCACCGTCCACTTGTAGGGGCGCAGCAGCGAGCCCAATAGCGCGCGGGCTTCGCGGCGCCGGGGCACCGATTCGTCGATGGGCAGATCGTCGTGTTCGTCGAAGCGACCGCGCCACTCCGGGGTCACACTCGCCACGGTCGTCGGCTCCTCGCGCAATCGCTCGTCATAGTCGTCGGTTCCTCGCGCAAGCGCTCGTCATAGTCGTCGGTTCCTCGCGCAAGCGCTCGTCATAGTCGTCGGTTCCTCGCGCAAGCGCTCGTCACGGGCGCCCCTCCAGGATCTCGTGGTCCAACCGTGCCCGCTCAGCACGCTCCGCCCAGTCGACCTCGTGTTCGCAGCCGTCGTCGAGTTCGTCGTCGGCGGCCAGCAGGTAGCGGTACGCCGGGACGTTCGCCAGCAGCTCGGCATGGGTGCCCACGTGGGTGATGGTGCCGTTCTGCAGTAGTGCCACCCGATCTGCGAGCAGCACCGTCGAGGCGCGGTGGGCCACCACCACGCCGGTGACGGCGTGCAAGACCCGGCGCAGCGCCTCTTCGACGACGGCCTCGGTGTGCACGTCGAGGGCGCTCAACGTGTCGTCGAGCGCCAGGATCCGCGGTGCCGCCAGAATGGCCCGCGCGAGCGAAAGACGTTGCCGCTGACCGCCCGACAGGCTCATCCCCTGCTCGCCGATGCGGGTGTCCAGGCCATAGGGCAGGTCGTAGACGAACTGCGCGGCGGCCACCTCGACCGCCTGGCGCACCTCGTCGTCGGTCGCGTCCGGCTTGCCCAGCTTCAGGTTCTCGGCCACCGACATCGAGAACAACGTCGGATCCTCGAACGCCGTGGCCACCGACTGTCGCAGCGCCTCCAGGCTCAGCTCGCGGATGTCCTGGGCGTCGATGCGGATCTCGCCCTCGGTGACGTCGTAGAGCCGGGACAGCAGACCCACCAGCACCGACTTGCCCGATCCGGTCGCGCCGACAAGGGCGAGGGTCTCCCCCGGCTCCACGGTCACGTTCACGTGGCGCAGCGCCCATTCCTCGGAGTCAGGGAACCGGAAGCCGACGTCGACGAGTTCGAGCCGACCCCCGCGCGGGGCCTGATCGCGCGGGCCGTCGGCGATCTCCCGTGGCGCGTCGAAGATCTCCGCGATGCGGTTGGCCGCAGTGAAGGACTCCTGCGTCATCGACAACAGGAACCCCAGCGACGCGATCGGCCAGACGAGCGACAGCATCATCGTGATGAACGCGACCAACGTGCCCATCGTCACGTAGCCGTGGCCGGCAGCGTAGGCGCCGAAGCCGAGCACCAGGATCAGCGTCAGGTTCGGGATGATCTCCAGCAGCGTCCAGAACTTCGCCGACACCGTCACCCGGCGCACCTGCGTCTCGTACAGGCCGGCCAGTTGTTCGTCGAAGCGGTCGTAGACGTAGTCCTCCCGGCCGAAGGATTTGACCACGCGCAACCCGAGCGCGGCCTCCTCCACGTGCGTCGCGACATGGCCCGCCTGATCCTGGGCCTGCCGCGACAGCCGCGTGTACTCCTGCTGGAAGTGCAGCACCGTCAGCGTGATCGGCACGATCGACACCAGCACCACCACACCCAGCGGCCAGTACATCGCGAGCAGGATCGCGGTGACGATGGTGATCTGCAGGATGTTGAGGATCAGGAATGTCAGCCCGAACGACATGAACCGCCGAATAGAGCTCAGGTCGTTCATGATTCGCGACAACAGCTGACCGGACTGCCAGCGGCCGTGGAAGGACATCGGCAGGATCTGCAGCCGCGCGTAGAGGTCTTTGCGGATGTCTGCCTCGACGCCCATCGTCGCGCGCGCCACCAGCCACCGTCGGATGAACCACAGCGCCGCCTCGGCGATCCCGAGGCCCATCGCTGCCGCGCCCAGCGTCCACAGCCCCTGCTGGTCCTGATGTCGCACCGGTCCGTCGATCACCGCCTTGGTCATCAGCGGAATCCCGACCGTGGCACCCAGGCTCGCGAAGGCCACCGTGAACATCAGGATCCAGCGGCCGCGGTACGGGAGCAGGTACGGCAGCATCCGCCACAGGTCCGAGCTGGGCCTCACCCGCCGGGGCTGCGGCGCGATCGCGGGCGCTGCGCGCAGCGCAGAAGTTCCGGAGTCAGCCACTCACAACATCTTCCCACTGCGAGCAAGTGGTTAACCCATCTAGCGAATGCGACCGGTGGCACGGCAGATGAGCATGTGCGCCCGACGGCGCCCCGAACTGCGTGCGGTACAGCTCGGCGTAGCGGCCACCCCGCGCGAGAAGCTCCGGGTGCGTGCCGCGTTCGGAGATGCGGCCGTCCTCGACGACGAGAATCACGTCGGCCGCCCGAATCGTCGACAGGCGATGCGCGATCACCAGAGACGTGCGGCCGGCCAGCGCCTCCGCCAGCGCCTGCTGCACCTTGGCCTCCGATTCGGAGTCCAGCGATGCAGTCGCCTCGTCGAGCACCACCACGCGGGGCGCGGCCAGCAGCAGACGCGCGATGGTCAGCCGCTGCCGTTGCCCACCGGAGAGCCGGTAGCCGCGCTCCCCGACGATCGTGTCCAGACCGTCGGGCATGTCGGCGACCACCGTGTCGAGTCGGGCCCGGCGCAGGGCCTCCCAGATCTCGGCGTCGGTGGCATCCGGCGCCGCGAGCGCGACGTTGGCGCGGATCGACTCGTGGAACAGGTGCCCGTCCTGGGTGACCATGCCCACGGTGTCCTTCAGCGACGCGAATGTGGCGTCGCGGACATCGACTCCGTTGAGGCGGATGGCCCCGGACGACACGTCGTAGAGCCGGGCGAGCAGCGACGCCGTCGTCGACTTCCCGGCCCCCGACGAACCGACGAGCGCGATCATCTGACCGGGCCGGGCCGTGAACGAGATGCCGTGCAGGACTTCGTCGCCACCACGGTCGTCCAGCTCGCTGACGTCTTCCAGCGAGGCCAGCGACACGGTGTCGGCAGCGGGATAGCCGAACCGGACATCGTCGAACTCGACGGTGACCGGGCCGTCGGGGATCGCCACCGCATCGGGGCGCTCCTGGATCAACGGCACCAGGTCGAGCACCTCGAAGACCCGCTCGAAGCTGACCAGTGCGGTCGCGATCTCCACGCGGGCGTTGGCGAGCGCGGTCAGCGGCGCGTAGAGCCGGGTGAGCAGCAGGGCCAGCGACACGATCGCCCCGGCCTGCAGATGGCCACCCAGCGCGAGCGCGCCGCCCAGGCCGTACACCAGCGCCAGCGCCAGCGCCGACATCAGCGTCAGCGAGTTCATGAACGTCGACTGCAGCATCGCGGTACGCACCCCGATGTCGCGCACCCGGCCCGCCCGCAGCCCGAACTCGCGCGACTCGGCGTCCGCGTCGCCGAACAGCTTGATCAGCGTGGCGCCCGGCGCGGAGAACCGCTCGGTCATCTGGGTGTTCATCGTCGCGTTGTGTCCGGCGGACTCGCGTGACAGCTTCGCCATCGCCGCGCCGATGCGGCGGGCCGGAAGCAGGAACAACGGCATCAGTGCCAGCGACACCAGGGTCACCTGCCAGGAGATGCTGATCATCACGGCCAGCGTCAACGTCAGCGTGACGATGTTGGAGACCACGCCGGACAACGTGTCGGAGAACGCGCGCTGCGCCCCCATCACGTCGTTGCCCAGGCGGCTCACCAGCGCACCGGTGCGTGTCCGGGTGAAGAACGCCACGGGCATGCGCTGCACATGGTCGAACACCGCGGTGCGCAGATCCAGGATCAGACCCTCGCCGATCGTGGATGACAGCCAGCGAGTCAGCAACGACATCGCCGTCTCGGCGAGCGCCACGCCGGCGATCACCAGGGCCAGCACCACGACCGTGGCGACGGTGCCGCCTCGCGTGATCTCGTCGACCACGCGGCCCGCAAGCAACGGCGTCGCCACGGTCAGCACCGCACCGAGCACGCTGACCAGCAGGAACCACCCGAGCATGCGATGATGCCGGGCGGCGAACCGCCAGATGCGCGCCATCAGCCGGCGATCTGCCAACGAATGCAGATCACCGCCCCGGGCGTGCGTCTGCCGGTACAGCGACTGCCGGGCAACCGTTTCCAAGCTCATCTCATCACCGTAGAACCTCAACAATGGGTGAGGTCAAAGACTTCCCAGGCGGTCGCACTACCGTCAGAACCGTCGCGACACGATTTCGAGGAGTACACGGCGTGGAGACCAAGTTGCAGGCCTGGGAGCGCCGCGCCGAGTGGCCGCTCGCGATCGCCGCACTACTGTTCCTGGCCGCCTACAGCGTCGAAGTGCTCGCGCTCCCCGCCGGGGCCGCCGCCGTGGCAGTCCACGTCGTCAGCGTCGTCACGTGGGCGATGTTCGTCGTCGACTACGCCGTGCGCCTGTACCTCGCCGAACACCGCTGGCGGTGGTTCTGGCGGCATCTGTTCGACCTCGCGATCGTGGCGCTGCCGATCCTGCGCCACCTGCGGCTACTGCGGCTGGTCACGCTCATCACGGTGCTCAACCGCGCCGTTGGTCACGCCATCCGCGGCCGCGTCGCGATGTACACCGTCGGCGGCGCGGTGCTTCTGATCTACGTGTCCTCGCTGGCCGTGCTGCAGGCCGAGAGGCACTACCCGAACGCCCACATCACCCACTTCGGCGAAGCGCTGTGGTGGGCGATGACGACGATCACGACCGTCGGCTACGGCGACCTGACCCCGGTCAGCCCCACCGGACGGGTGATCGCGGTGCTGCTGATGATCGGCGGCATCAGCCTGCTCGGCTCGATCACCGCGACGTTGGCGTCGTGGCTCGTCCAGCGGGTGGCCGACGAGGACACCGCGGCGCAGATGGTGACGACCGCGCACATCGACACCCTGGTCCAGGAGATCGCCCAGCTGCGCGAGGAGGTGGCCCGGCTGGGTGACCCGGCGGCCACGCGCGACCGCCCCGACGGGTAACGGGCCAGGTTCCCGCAGCTTGGACCCGACGTCAGGCAAGATTGCGGGCATGGACAGTCCAGTGGGTTCGCCCCGAGTGCTCGTGGTCGACGACGATCCCGACGTGCTGGCCTCGCTGGAGCGCGGCCTGCGGCTGTCCGGCTTCGACGTGTTCACCGCCGTCGACGGCGCCGAGGCGCTGCGCAGCGCCACCGAGACGCGGCCGGACGCGATCGTGCTCGACATCAACATGCCGGTGCTCGACGGCGTGTCCGTGGTGACCGCGCTGCGCGCGATGGACAACGACGTGCCCGTCTGCGTGCTGTCGGCGCGCTCCTCCGTCGACGACCGGGTCGCCGGCCTGGAGGCCGGCGCCGACGACTACCTGGTCAAGCCGTTCGTGCTCGCCGAGCTGGTGGCGCGGGTCAAGGCGCTGCTGCGCCGGCGCGGATCGACGGCGACGTTCTCCTCGGAGACCATCGCGGTGGGTCCGCTCGAGGTCGACATCCCCGGCCGGCGCGCCCGCGTCGACGGCGTCGACGTCGACCTGACCAAGCGCGAATTCGACCTGCTCGCCGTGCTCGCCGAACACAAGACCGCGGTGCTGTCACGCGCCCAGCTCCTCGAGCTGGTGTGGGGCTACGACTTCGCCGCCGACACCAACGTCGTCGACGTGTTCATCGGCTACCTGCGCCGCAAGCTCGAAGCCAACGGCGCGCCCCGCCTGCTGCACACCGTGCGCGGCGTCGGGTTCGTCCTGCGACAGCAGTAGTCGTGATCCGCTCATGATCGTGGTGTCGCGGATTTTCCGCCGCACGCCGTCGCTGCGCACCCGCGTCGCGTTCGCCACCGCGATCGCCGCGGCCATCGTGGTCGGGATCGTCGGCGCCGTCGTCTGGGTCGGCATCACCCAGGACCGCAAGGAGCGCCTCGACCGGCGCCTCGACGAAGCCGCGGGCTTCGCGATCCCGTTCCTGCCGCGCGGCCTCGACGAGATCCCGCCCTCCCCCAACGACCAGGACGCCGTCATCACCGTCCGGCGTGCCGACGGCCAGGTGACCTCGAACTCCGTCGTGCTGCCCGAACTGCCACCCGGCTACGCCGACACCACGGTCGACGGAGTGCGCTACCGGGTGCGCACCGTCGAGCTGTCCGCGCCCGAGCCGATGTCGGTCGCCGTCGGCGCCACCTACGACGCGACGATCAACGACACCAACAACCTGCATCGCCGGGTGCTGATCATCTGCACGTTGGCGGTGGGCGCGGCGACCTTCGGCGGATGGCTGCTGGCGGCGTTCGCGGTGCGCCCGTTCAAGCGGCTGGCGCAGCAGACCCGCCAGATCGAGGCGGGTGACGAAGCACCCGACATCGACATCCGGGGCGCCACCGAAGCCGTCGAGATCGCCGACGCCATCAAGGGTCTGGTCGGCCGCGTGTGGGAGGAGCAGGGCCGCACCAAGGCGGCGTTGGCCTCGGCCCGCGACTTCGCGTCGGTCTCGGCCCACGAGCTGCGCACCCCGCTGACCGCGATGCGCACCAACCTCGAAGTGCTCGCGACGCTCGACCTCGGCGAGGAGCAACGCAAGGAGGTCGTCGGCGACGTCATCCGCACCCAGACCCGGATCGAGGCGACCTTGGGCGCACTGGAGCGGCTGGCGCAGGGAGAGCTGTCCACCGAGGACGACCATGTGCCCGTCGACATCACCGAACTTCTCGACCGCGCCGCGCACGACGCGATGCGCGTCTACCCCGATCTGGAGGTGTCGCTGGTGCCGGCGCCGACGGTGATCATCGTCGGATTGCCCGCCGGCCTGCGGCTGGCTGTCGACAACGCGATCGCCAACGCGGTCAAACACGGCGGCGCGACACGGGTGCAACTGTCCGCGGTCAGCTCACGCGCCGGTGTGGAGATCGCGATCGACGACGACGGCGTCGGCGTGCCAGAGGAGGAGCGCACGGTGGTGTTCGAGCGGTTCTCCCGGGGCTCGACGGCGTCGCACTCCGGCTCGGGTCTGGGGCTGGCGTTGGTGGCGCAGCAGGCCGAATTACACGGCGGGACAGCGGCATTGCAGGCCAGCCCGCTGGGCGGTGCGCGCCTGCTGCTGCGGCTGCCCGGGCCGCGCTAGCTCTTAGCGAGCGCCGAGCAGGTCGATGATGACAATGACGTCATCGGGTAGCCAGAAGGTCGATGACAAAGATCAAAGTCTTGCCCGACAGGCGGTGTCCGCCGCCGGCCGGACCGTAGGCCTGCTCCGGCGGGATGGTCAGCTTGCGCCGGCCGCCGACCTTCATCCCCGGAATGCCGTCCTGCCAGCCCTGGATCAACCCGCGCAACGGGAACTCGATGGACTCACCGCGGTTCCAGGAGCTGTCGAACTCCTCGCCGGTGTCGTACTCGACGCCGAGATAGTGCACCTCGACGTTGGCGCCCGGGACCGCTTCGGGGCCGTCGCCGACGACGATGTCTTCGATCACCAACTCGGTGGGTGCGGGGCCGTCGGGGAATTCGATCTCGGGTTTGGTCGCCATGCGCTCAGCCTAGACCGGCGCCTCGCCCGGCGACCGGACCTCCTCGGGCTGCAACCACTCGGTGGGCCGCAGCAGCACCACCTCGGGAAGGATGCACGCCGCCGACAGGCGCGTCGTCATCCGCACGACCTCGGCGACGTCGCGCGGCGTGATCATCGTCGAGGCCTCGATGGAGTCGCGGTAGACGTCGGCCATCGCCGTGTCCACCAGACCCGGGCAGATCGCGGTGGCCTTGATGCCCGAGGTCGCGAGCTCGTCGTGCAGCGATTCGGTGAACCCCACGACGGCGGCCTTGGTCGCCGAGTAGGACGACAGCGTGGCCTCCCCGCGCTTGCCCGCATTCGACGCCGTGTTCACGATTTGAGCCCAACCGTGTTGCCGCACAGCTTCTCTGAGTAGTGGCTGACATTTCGCGGTCAGCAGCACGACGGCGCGGATGTTGACGGCCAGCTGCGCGTCGAGGAACTCCGCGGTGATGTCGGCGACCGCCCGGTTCCCGGCGATCCCCGCGTTGTTCACCAGCAGGTCCAGCGCCCCGTACCGGTCGGCGTGGAACGCGACCACCTCGTCGAGAAACGACTCCTCGGCCAGCGAGCCGGCGATCGTGTGGACCGCCGATCCGCCGATGGACGTGGCGACCGCAGCCAGCTTGGCCGGATCTCGGCCGACCAGGGTCAACGCGAAACCCTCCTCGTGCAGGGCTGCCGCGATCGCCGCTCCGATACCGCCGGACGCCCCGGTCACCAGGGCACTACGCATGGTCACCGGTTCATTAGATCGCGCCGAGGGGCAGACTGTAGGCGTGGCCAACGACGAAGACATCCTCGCCCAGGTGAACCAGCTCGTCGCGGAGGAGAAAGACCTCCGCGCCAAGCTGCAGCATCACGAGATCGACGAGTCCGAAGAGCACCAGCGGTTGCGCGCCGTGGAGGTCAAGCTCGACCAGTGCTGGGATCTGCTGCGCCAGCGCCGGGCGCTGCGCGAGACCGGTGGTGACCCGACCGCCGCGCAGGTGCGTCCGGCGGACGAGGTCGAGGGCTACCTGAACTGAGCGTGGCCTCGGACTCCCGCACCGACGTCGTCATCGTCGGCGGCGGGCACAACGGTCTGGTGGCAGCCGGGTACCTGGCCCGGGCCGGCCGTCGGGTGTGCGTGTTGGAGCGGCTCGACCACGTCGGTGGCGCCGCCGTGTCGGCCCACGCCTTCGACGGCGTCGACGCGCGTCTGTCGCGGTACTCCTATCTGGTGAGCCTGCTGCCGCAGCGCATCATCGACGACCTCGGGGTCCGGGTGCGTCTCGTGCGACGCCGCTGGTCGTCCTACACCCCCGACCCGGCGTCCGGCGGCCGCACGGGACTGCTGGTCGGGCCGGCCTCCACGTTCGGCGCCGTGGGCGCGGGGGACGACGAGGCCGGCTTCGACGAGTTCTACCGGCGCTGCAACACCGTGACGTCGCGGGTCTGGCCGACGCTGACCGAACCGTTGCGCACCCGCTCGGATCTGCGTCTGGCAGTCGGCGGGGGTCCTGACGAAGAGTGGGCATGGCGGGCGCTCGTCGACCAGCCCATCGGGGACGCGATCACCTCGGCGGTGCGCAACGACCTGGTCCGCGGCGTGATGGCCACCGATGCCCTGATCGGAACCTATGCCGCGCTGGAGGATTCGGCGCTGCAGCAGAATGTCTGCTTCCTGTACCACCTGATCGGCGGCGGCACCGGGGACTGGGATGTGCCGGTCGGCGGTATGGGCGCGGTCAGCGGAGCGCTCGCCGCAGCGGCCGCGGGCTTCGGCGCCGACATCCGCACCGGGGCCGAGGTCGAGTCGATCACCCCCGACGGCGAGGTGCGCTACTGCCAGGACGGTGTGCAGCACCGTGTCGTCGCCGACCACGTGCTGGCCAACGTCACGCCGACGGTGCTGGCCCGACTTCTCGGAGAAGACGCGCCCGACAGCGCGCCCGGCGCGCAGGTCAAGGTCAACCTGATGCTGCGGCGGCTCCCCCGGTTGCGCGACGACAGCGTCACCGTCGAGCAAGCCTTCGGCGGCACCTTCCACATCAACGAGACGTACAGCCAACTCGAGTCGGCCTACCGACGCGCCGCAGAAGGCGCAGTGCCGGAGCCGCTTCCGTGCGAGATCTACTGCCACTCACTGGCCGACCCCACGATCCTGTCGGATGAGCTGCGCGCCTCGGGCGCTCACACGTTGACGGTGTTCGGGCTACACACCCCACACCACCTGATGACGGCAGGCACCCCGGAGCGCCTGCGTGACACGCTGACCTCCGCGGTCTTGACGTCGTTGAATTCCGTTCTCGCCGAGCCGATTCACGACGTCCTGATGGAGGACGCGGCGGGCCGGCTGTGCATCGAGACGAAGACGACCGCCGACCTCGACGATGCGCTGGGAATGACGAACGGCCACATCTTCCACGGCGCGCTGACGTGGCCCTTCGCCGAGGACGACGAGCCACTCTCGACGCCGGCGCAGCGCTGGGGCGTGGCCACCGCGCACGACCGAATCCTGTTGTGCGGATCGGGGGCTCGCCGCGGCGGCGCCGTCTCGGGCATCGGGGGGCACAACGCGGCGATGGCGGTGCTGGACCGCTAGCCGGGTGGTCGGCCGGCCAGCTTGTCCAGCAGCGTCCGCAGCGTCGCCAGGTCGTCGGCGTCCAGGCCGGTCAGCATCGGCGGCGCCGGATCGCGGACGTCGTCGATCGCGCGCACCAGCTCGTGCCCCGCATCGGTCAGCGACACCACCTTGCAGCGCCGGTTGCGCGGATCGATCTCGCGAACCACGAGTCCGCGCTCTTCCAGGTCATTGATCGCGACTGTGGCGGCGGGCGCGTCGATGGTCGCCGCGGCGGCGAGTTCCTTGACCGTCATCGGAGCACGACGGAGACGCGTCAGGATGCGAACACGGCTGAACGGTAGACCGGCGCGCTCGACGACGAGCCGCTTCCATCCGTCGAGGTTGTCCATGACCAGCGCGGACATGTCGCGCCAGACCTTGTCGGCCGCCGAGTCACCGGACATGAGCACCCACCGGGCTCGGCGTGCCGGCGATCAGCGGCGCCAGCCGGTCGGCGGAGCGTTGCGCGCGTTGCGATGTGGAGTACACGCCGAGCGCCAGGATCACGAAGCCCAGTGCCACGCAGACGAACCACAGCGGTCGAGCGGCCGTCGCGAAGTCCGTGCCACCCATCGTGATCGCCGAGCCGGCGACCGAACCGCACAGCGCCACACCGATACTCACGCCAACCTGCCGACTCGTCGACGTCACCGCCGAGGCGGCGCCCGCGCGATCCAGCGGCATCCCGCCGACGGCGGCGTTGGTGATCGGCGCGTTGACCATCGCGAAGCCGATACCGAAGACCGCGAACACGATCAGCATCCACCACACCGGGGTCGACGCGGTCAGGAAGGTCAACATCGTGGCGGCAGCGACGATCATCGTCCCGGCGATCACCAAGGACGGGCGGGCGCCGTACCGGCCGACCAGGCGGCCCGACAGCGGGGAGAAGATCAGGGCACCGATCGCGATCGGCAGGTAGATCAGGCCGGTGTGCATCGCCGAGAAGCCGCGCTCGCCTTGGAGGTAGAGAGACATCATGAACAGGAAGGCGCCCCAGGCGGAGAAGGCACTGACCGCCGAGATGGTGGCGGAGCTGAACGGGATGCTCCGGAAGAAGCGGAGGTCCAGGAATGGATCCTCGCGCCGCGACTCGAAGCGCAGGAACGCAGCCAGGGCCACGACAGCGATGACGGCGATGCCGACGACCCGGGGATGCGTCCATCCCAGCACCGGACCCTCGATCAGGGTGTAGACGACGCCGAACAGCGTCACCACCGCCAACAGCTGCCCGACCGGGTCGACGCTGCGCATGGTCGCCGACTTGGTCTCGGGCACGAAGATGGCGGTGAGGACCAGCGCGGCCGCACAGATCGGCAGGTTGATCCAGAACACCGAGCGCCAGCCGACCGTCTCGATCAACAGGCCGCCGACTATCGGCCCGGCCGCCATCGAGATACCGGTCACCCCACCCCAGATCCCCAGCGCCCTGGCACGCTCCTGCGGTTTGACGAAGATCTGCGAAATGATCGACAGTGCAACGGGATTCATCATCGAACCACCGATCCCCTGCAGAAAACGGGCGCCGATCAACGCGTCGATCGTGGGCGCGAGGCTGCACGCCAGCGAGCCCAGCGCGAACAGCGTCAGCCCGATCTGGAACACCCGGCGGCGGCCGAACCGGTCACCCGTGGCCCCCGACAGCATCAGCAGCGAGGCCAGCACCAGCGTGTAGACGTCGAGCACCCACTGCATCTGCGAGGGCGAAGCCGACAGATCGGTGCGGATGGCCGGAATCGCGACGTTGACGATCGTGGCGTCCATGGAGACGATCAGCAAGCTCAGGCAGCAGGACACCAGAACGATCACCTTGCGCCGCTGCGTCAGCGTGCCGACGGTTTCATTCATACAACGATTGTGAAACTACAACCGTCATGATCGCAAGCGACGAGAATGTGACGCTCGGCGCAAGCGAGCGCGCACAGAATGCCGTTGATTGCGGCGCGTCGGCGTGCAGACGCGCGCGCTCGCCGAACGAGGCTAGCGGTCGGAAAGGTCGGTGAAGTCCCGCTCGGTGTAGCCGGTGTAGATCTGCCGCGGCCGGCCGATCTTGTTCGGCTCGCCGTGCATCTCCCGCCAGTGCGCGATCCACCCGGGCAGCCGGCCCAGCGCGAACAGCACCGTGAACATCCGCGTGGGGAAGCCCATGGCCCGGTAGATCACGCCGGTGTAGTAGTCGACGTTCGGGTAGAGCTTGCGCTCGACGAAGAAGTCATCGGTCAGGGCGATCTCTTCGAGTTCCTTGGCGATGTCGAGCAGTTCGTCCTGCACGCCGATCTTGCCGAGGATCTTGTCCGCCTGCTCCTTGACGATGCGGGCGCGCGGATCGTAGTTCTTGTAGACGCGGTGACCGAAGCCCATCAGCTTCACGCCGTCCTCGCGGTTCTTGACCTTCTTGACGAACGTCGCGACGTCGTCGTCGCCCTTCTGGATCTTCGTCAGCATCTCCAACACGGCCTGGTTGGCGCCGCCGTGCAACGGGCCCCACAGCGCATTGATACCGCCGGAGATCGACGTGAACAGGTTCGCCTGCGAGCTGCCCACCAGGCGCACCGTCGAGGTGGAGCAGTTCTGCTCGTGGTCGGCGTGCAAGATGAACAGCATGTCGAGCGCCCGGACGATCTCCGGATCGACCTCGTAGGGCTCGGCGGGGAACCCGAACGTCATCCGCAGGAAGTTCTCCACCAGCGTCAGCGAGTTGTCCGGGTAGAGGAACGGCTGCCCCTCGGACTTCTTGTAGGCGTACGCGGCGATCGTGGGCAGCTTGGCCAGCAGCCGGATCGTGGACAGCTCCACCTGCTGCGGGTTGAACGGATCCAGCGAATCCGGGTAGTACGCACTCAGTGCGTTCACCGCGCTGGAGAGCACAGGCATCGGGTGGGCGTCGCGGGGGAAGCCGTCGAAGAACCGCTTGAGGTCCTCGTGCAGCAACGTGTGCCGCTGGATCTGGGTGGTGAACTTCTCCAGCTGATCGGCGGTGGGCAGCTCGCCGTACAGCAGCAGGTAGCTGACCTCGATGAAGTTGGACTTCTCGGCGAGCTGCTCGATCGGATACCCGCGGTAGCGCAGGATGCCGGCGTCTCCGTCGATGTAGGTGATCGCGCTCTTGGTCGATGAGGTGTTGACGAAGCCGCCGTCGAACGTGGTGTAACCGGTCTTTGCCAGCAGTGACCCGAGCGCGATGCCGTCGGCACCCTCGGTCGCTTTGACGATGTCGAGTTCCAGCTCCCCGCCCGGGTAGGACAGGGTGGCGTGCTCTTTCCCGGCTTCGGCGTGATCGGCCACTGGGATCCCTTCGGGTCGGTTCTAACGGGAATCGCGAGGTCTGGATGCAAGTCTGACTACAGAAGGTAGTCCCATTCCGACGAGGCCGCCCGCGGGGGTCGCCGACGCCGCGTCCCATCGGCATCGCCCGGGCGTCACACCGCCAGCCCGAACCCCGCGAACTCGTCCATGAAGTCAGCACAGACCGACTCGAACGCGGCGATCGTGTCGTCCACCCCCACGCCGGCCAGCGAAGACGAGCACCGCGTGACCTCCTGCAGCGCGGTCATCAGCACACCACCGAAAACGGCCGACATCAGCCTCACCCGCCGGTCGTCGACCCGCAGCCCCATCCGCTCGGCCATCGCGACATCGACAGGGCTGGCCCGGAACTCCATGGCCGCCTGCTGCAGCGTTCCCGAGGACACCGTGATCCTCAGGATCTGCATCAGTCGATACGACGACAGCGCCCCCGCGGGCGCCAACTTCGAGTTCTGCGCCATCCCGATGTACGCGCGGCGGAGCGCCTCGAAGTGTCCGATCTCGGGTGGTTGGGTGATCAATTCCGCCGCGACCATGTCGAGCACTTCGTCGATCAGAGCCAGCGCGATCGCGTCCTTGGTGGCGAAGTAGCGGCTGAAGGTGCGCGGCGAGACGTCGGCGCTCGCAGCGATCTGGTCGACAGTCGTTCCGTCGAAGCCCTGCCGATCGCACAGCAGGACGGCGGAGTCGATCAGAGTGGCACGGGTCCGGCGCTTCTTGCGCTCACGAAGCCCGAGCACGGGCTCCCCCCTGACATCACCCACGGGTACGGATGCTAATCGGCGCGACGGCGCCGCGAGGGCGATCTGAGGTGGGAGAGATCAGCGAATTCCCGGCACCCGATAGCGGACGAACGCGGGCACAGCGAGCGCCGCCAGCACCACCCCGACCACCACGAGCACACCGCCGCCTGCCGCGGCGACGGTCGTCCCGACGGCGGCGGCCGCCGCACCGTGCGCGGCGTCGGCGAACCGGGGACCACCGGCAACGACGACGGTGAAGACGCCCTGCAGGCGCCCGCGCAGCTCGTCCGAGGCCACCTCCTGCAGGATCGTCGACCGGAACGCCGCCGAAACCATGTCGGCCGCACCGCCGAAAGCCAAGCAGCCCAGGGCAATCCACAGCATCAGGCCCGCGGTCCCGTTCGCCGCCCCGGCTGCCAAGCCGAAGCCGGTCATCGCCAGGCCCCAGGCCACGATCGCGCCCACCACCGCGAGGCCCTGCCGGCGCACCCGGGGTAGCCAGCCCGAGAACACGCCGCCGGCCACGGCACCCGCCGACATCGCCGCCGCCAGCAGGGCCATCGTCGTACCGCCCGCCACGGGACCGCCGAAGCTCTCGTGAGCCATCTGCGGGAACAGCGCCCGCGGCATCCCGAAGATCATCGCGATCAGGTCCACGACGAACGACATCAGCACCACGCGGTTGCCGGCGAGGTAGCGGAAGCCGTCGAGGACGGCCTTCAGCCCGTAACCCGGTGCGCCCTCGCCGGTCAGCGACGGCGGCATCGGAGCCAACCTGATGGTGGCCCACACCGCGGCGAGACACGTCAGGGTGTCGATGAGGTAGAGCGTCGACAGGTCGACCCAGTGCAGGAGCACGCCGGCCAGCAGCGGGCCGGCGATCGCGCCGAACTGCATCACCGTCATGTTCAGCGAGTTCGCCGCCGGCAACTGGGCAAGGGGCAGCATGCGCGGAATGGCGGCCGATCGCGTCGGTGAGTTCACCGCGAAGAACGCCTGCTGCACCGAGAGCAGGCTCAGCACCACCCACACGTTGTCGATGCCCAGCGCCGCCTGCACCCACAGCAGCGCCGAGGACACGGTCAATCCGCACGAGGTGATGATGAGCAGCACCCGGCGATCCATCGCGTCGGCCCACGCGCCTCCCCACAGCCCGAACACGACGAGCGGCACGAGCGCGAACAGGCCGGCCAGTCCGACATAGAGCGAGTTCTGGGTCAGGGCGTAGAGCTGGACCGGCACCGCGAAGATCGTCAGATTCGCGCCGACGACGGTGACGATCCCGGCAGACCAGAGCCGGCGGAAGTCCGGCGTCTGCAGCGGCGTCGTGTCGGCGAACAGCCGCCCCACTACGGCTGGAGGCGTTCGATGTGACCCTCGCGCACGCGAATTCTGTTGTGCAGGCGGCTCTCTCGACCCTGCCAGAATTCGATCTCCTCGGGCGCGATCAGGTAGCCACCCCAGTGTGGCGGGACGGGCACGGTCTCGGTGCCGGCGAACCGTTCGGTGACCTCGGCGAGCTGACGGCGCAGGGCATCACGCGAGGCGATCGGTGAGCTCTGCGCCGAGGCCCATGCGCCGAGCTGCGCGCCCCGGGGGCGCTGCACCCAGTAGGCGGCGGTCTCGGCGTCGGACACCTTGGTCACCGTTCCGCGGACGTGTACCTGCCTGCTGAGCGCGTACCAGGGGAACGTCGCCGAGGCGTACGGCGCGGCGGCCAGCTGCTCGCCCTTGGCCGAGGCGTAGTTCGTGTAGAAGGTGAGGCCGGATGCGGTCACGCTCTTGCACAACACGGTGCGGGTGACCGGTCTTCCCGCCGCATCGACAGTGCCGACGACCATCGCGTTCGGCTCGACCACCCCGCCCTGCTCGGCGTCGGCCAACCAGCTGGTCAGCAGCGCCAGCCAGCCCCCGTCGAGCCAGCTCTCGTCGAGGTCGGCGCTGCCGTCCTTCTCGACCGATCCGTACTCCACCCGCATACGCGCGAGGTGATCCGATGTGCTCACGCGATCACGCTACGCCCGACGTCCGACTGGCAGTTTCGCCGGCGGGCCGTGATGCAACAATCACGCCCATGACTGCGGTGCCCAAGGATTTCGCCCCCGGACTCGCGGGCGTGGTGGCGTTCGAGACCGAGATCGCCGAACCCGACAAGGACGGCGGCGCCCTGCGCTACCGCGGCGTCGACATCGACGACCTGGTGTCCAACCGGGTCACCTTCGGCGACGTCTGGAGCCTGCTGGTCGACGGCCGGTTCGGGGCGGGACTCGCACCCGCGGAACCGTTCCCGGTGCCGGTGCACAGCGGCGACGTTCGCGTCGACGTCCAGGCGGGCATGGCCATGCTGGCCCCGATCTGGGGGTTGCGGCCGCTGCTGGACATCGATGACCAGACCGCACGCGACGACCTGGCGCGGGTCTCGGTGATGGGGCTGTCCTACGTCGCGCAGTCCGCGCGCGGAATCGGGAAGCCTGCCGTTCCGCAGCGCGTCATCGACGAATGCCCCACGGTGACAGCGCGATTCATGACGCGGTGGCAGGGCGACCCCGATCCGCGCCACGTCGAGGCGATCGACGCCTACTGGGTGAGCGCCGCCGAACACGGAATGAACGCGTCGACGTTCACCGCGCGCGTCATCGCGTCGACGGGCGCTGACGTGGCGGCCGCACTGTCCGGAGCAGTCGGCGCGATGAGCGGTCCGCTGCACGGCGGCGCGCCCGCCCGGGTGATCCCGATGATCGAGGAGGCCGAACGCACCGGGGATGCCCGCGCGGTCATCACCGGCATCCTGGACCGCAAGGAAAAGCTGATGGGCTTCGGTCACCGGGTGTACCGGGCCGAGGACCCCCGGGCGCGGGTTCTGCGGGCCACCGCCAAGCGCCTGGACGCTCCGCGCTACGAGGTGGCCGCCGCGTTGGAACAGGCCGCGCTGACCGAGCTCCGGGAGCGCAGACCCGACCGCGCGATCGAGACCAACGTCGAGTTCTGGGCGGCGGTCATCCTCGATTTCGCCGAGGTACCGCCGGCCATGATGCCCGCGATGTTCACCTGTGGGCGCACCGCAGGATGGTGCGCCCACATCCTCGAGCAGAAGCGTCTGGGCAAGCTGGTGCGACCGTCGGCGATCTACGTCGGCCCGGCACCGCGCAGCCTCGAGTCGGTCGACGGCTGGGACTCACTGGCCCGGCCATGACCGGCGAACGGATCGTCTTCGCATCGGCCGCACGGTATCTGGCGACACTGGTGCGTCAGATACCCGCGGACCGATGGGACGGACCGGGGCTCGGCGAGTGGACGGTGCGCGATCTGGTGGGGCACACGTCGCGATCACTCATCACCGTCAGCAGCTACCTGAACACCAGCGCATCACGCGAGGACGTTCGCGAACCCGCCGACTATTACGTGCGCATCAGTGACTACGTCACCGATGCCGGCGCCGACGCGATCGTCGAGCGCGGCCGTCAGGCGGGCCGTGATCTCGGCGCGGACCCCGTCGCGACGATCGACGGTCTGGTCGAGCGGGTGCTCGGCGAGATCGACACCGCCGGCGACCCGCTGATGGAGGTGATCGGCGGACTGGGCGTGCGGTTGTCCACCTACCTGCCCACCCGGACCTTCGAGATCGCCGTGCACGGCCTGGACATCGCCGCGGCGGTCGGGCTCACGGTGACTCCGCCGGTCGAGGTGCTCGCCGAGTCCGCCGCGCTGGCAGGCCGGATCGGCGCACACCTGGGCCAGGGCGCGGCGGTGCTGCTCGCGTTGACCGGGCGCAGCCCGCTGCCCGCGGGATTCTCCGTCGTCTGAGCCGATGAGTTCTGGGTGTCGGCCGGGTCAGTACCGACAGCCAACCGGCCAATGCAGAAGGAGATACCCGTGGCACCCGACAACACCCCGATGCTCGTCCCCCACCTCGTCGTCGGCGACGCCGCCGCGGCGCTGGACTTCTATGCCAGGGCGTTCGGCGCCGAGGAGATGGTCCGGCTGCCCGGGCCCGACGGCAAGCTGATGCACGCCTGCATGCGCATCAACGGATCGATGGTGTTCCTCAACGACGACTATCCCGAGTACAACGACGGCGTGTCGAGCACCCCGGCCGCGCTGGGCGGCACACCGGTCACGCTGCACCTGCACGGCGCCGACGTCGACGGCCGGTTCCAGCGGGCGCTCGACGCGGGCGCCGTCGTGGTCAACCCACTGGAGGACCAGTTCTGGGGTGACCGCTACGGGGTGGTGCGCGACCCCTTCGGCCACCACTGGGCGCTGGCCGAATCCGTGCGAGAGGTCGACGTCACCGAGATCGCGGCACAGATGAGCAGTGCCGAGTAACCGTTTGGTGTGTTTGCTGGGCTAGATGGGACGGGCCAGCGATAATCCGACGATGATCTGGCTGCTCCAGTTCCCCCCTGTGCTCCTCGGCATCCTGTGGGTTGTCATCATCGTGGGGATCTCCGTCGGCGGGCTGGTGGTGTTCCGCAAGGCGGTGTCGCACACCCGGCTGGAGAACGCGAACCCGGTGTCCAGTGCGGTGTTTCAGGTCGCGGGGGTGCTCTACGCCGTCCTGGTCGCGTTCGTCGTCGTAGTGGTGTGGGAACAGATGGGCGACGCCGAGGACGCGGCAAGCAAAGAAGCCTCGGCGGTCGCCGACCTGCTCCGCGACTCGGCCGCCCTGCCCGCCGCCAACCGCGCCGAGGTGGAACGCAACCTGATCGCCTACACCCGCGACGTGATCGACAACGAGTTCCCGCGCATGCGCCGGGGCGAGGCGATCTCCGAGCAGTCGCCGGCACTGAACGACGTGTGGCAGTCCTACCTGAAGGTGCAGCCCGAGACACGCAACGAGATCGCGTTCTTCGACCACGCGATCGTGCGCCTGAACGATCTCAGCGCCAACCGGAAGTTGCGGGTGTCCACCGGCGATGCCTCGGTGCCGGGAGAGCTGTGGGTGCTGCTCATCGGCGGCGGAGCCGTGTTGATGACGTTCACCTACCTGTTCGGCACCAAAGACCTACTGGTGCACGGGATGGCGATCGGCCTCACGGCAGCGTTGCTGGCGTTCGTGATGTACCTGATCTTCGCGCTCGAACATCCCTACGTGGGCGCGCTGTCGGTGCAGCCCACCGCATTCGTCAACGCGCTCAGGGATTGGAACGTCTAGCGCAACAGGCCGGACAGCAGCCGCCGATGCATCGGTTCGGCCGGCGCGCTGGCGGCAACCCGCAGCATCTCCTCCACGGTCGTGAACTTGACGCGCGGCCGCTCACCCCTGCCCCGTGCCACCTCGGTGGCGTCGATCGCGCGCCACCCGGCAGCATCGACGACCTCTGGTGCTCGGCCCCGCACGAACCGGTCCAACGCCGAAGGCTTGTGGCTCGGGGCGGGTAGCAGGCCCGCGTTGTAGTCGGCGACAAGGGTGTGCACGGTCTGCGCTGCGCACGACTTGTTCGTGCCGATGAAACCCGTGGGCCCGCGCTTGATCCAGCCGGCGACGTAGCTGCCCGGCGCCGGGGCATCACCGTCGAGAACCCGGCCGCCGTCGTTGGGGACGACGCCGGCCGCCTCGTCGAACGGCAGTCCCCGAATGGGCATGCCTCGGTAGCCGATGGACGTCAGCACCGTGCCGGTGTCGAGCGCGACCACCTCGTCGGTGCCGGTGACTCCGAACTCCACGCCCGTCACCCGTTGCTCGCCGAGCACGCGCCGCGGAGTGAGGTTGTAGGCCAACCGAATACGCGGGCCGGTGATGGGCGCGGTGCTGTCACCGAGCTTGCTCAGGATCTCAAGTTTGCGGCGCGTCAGATCGTCGGCCGCCTCGGCGAGATCCTCCCGCACGCGCTGATGGTCGCTCGCGTCGAGTACCAAGTCACACCGGGCCGTGAGCCCGATCAGCTCGGGCAGCGTGAATGCCGACGCCGCCGGACCACGCCGCGCGGCGATCACCACCTCGCGGACACGCGACTCGCGCAGCGCCGCCAACGCATGATCGGCGATGTCTGTGCGCGCCAACGCATCCGGTTCCGCAGTCAGGATTCGCGCGACGTCGAGAGCGACGTTGCCGTTGCCGACGACGATCACCCGCTCACCGCTGAGATCGACAGCCAGATCGGCGAAGTCGGGATGGCCGTTGTACCACGCCACGAACTCGGTGGCGGTGCTCGCACCCGGCAGGCTCATCCCCTCCACGTCGAGGCGCTTGTCTGTGGGCGCACCGACGGCGTAGAGCACCGCATGGTGATGGTCGAGCAGTTCGTCATGCGTGAGATCCGATCCCACCTCGACGTTGAGGTAGAACCGGAAGTCTCGACGGGCGGCGATCCGGTCGAACAACGCGGTGACCTGCTTGGTCGCCTGATGGTCGGGAGCCACGCCGGCACGCGCCAAACCGTAAGGTGTGGGCAGCTTTTCGAACACATTCACCTGCACGCCCGACTGGGTGAGCAGCTCGTCGGCGGCGTACATCGCCGCGGGTCCGGAGCCGACGATCGCGACCCGCAGCGGGCCCCCGCCGCGGGCGTGCACCATCGGCGCATCCGGGACAGGCGCGAGCTTGGAGGTCGGCGGCAGCTTGCCCTCCCGCTTCGGATAGAACCCGGCGTTGATCTCCACGAACGGGAGCTGCTCGTTGCTCAGACGGCTGTCCGGGGCGATCGCCCCCACCGGGCACGCCGACACGCATGCGCCGCAGTCGACGCAGGCGTCCGGATCGATGAACAGCATCTCGGCGGTGGCGAAGCCCGGTTCATCCGGTGATGGATGGATGCAGTTGACCGGGCACGCGAAAACACAGGACCCGTCGCTGCAACACGACTGGGTGATGACGTGCGGCATGTTCTATCGCGGGCCTACGCCACCGAGGCCAAGTGCTCGCGCTGCGGCTCGCTGCGGTAGCGGCTGGGCCGCCCACCGATGCGGCAGATGCGCCACATCAGCTTGGCGAAGGGGTTCATCAACCCGGTGTCGTGGGCGAGCATCCGCACGTCGCCGAACATGTCTCGCAGCATCTGCCGCGACTCCGGCGACTTGAAGAAGATGTCCTTGCGCACCGAGCGCGGGATGTCGAACTCCTTCCAGAACGCGCGCGGCGGCACGATGATCGCCGAGCACAGCACGCGCATCACGATCGGAACGTAGAGCGAGAGCCAGAACCTCTTGCGACGCGGCAGATCCGGAACCCGCTTGCGCAGGTATTCGTGCGCGAACGAGATGTGGCGGGCCTCTTCGGCGACGTGAATCGCCATGACTCGCTCCATGATCGGATGCAGCGCCTTGCCTTCGCGCAGCACGTTCTTCTGCGTGTGGTCGATGGGCTCCTCGCCGGCGAGGATGCCGAACCAGAACGGGATCGGCAGCGGCCCGGCGACGAGCGGGATCGCAGGCTGGATCCACTTGAGCAGCTTCGGCATGCCCGGCACGTCAGCCCCGATGCGGTTCACCATCTCCTGGAACATCAGGGTGTGGTTGCACTCCTCGACCGCCTCGTGCAGGCAGTAGCGGTACTCGGGAGAGCCGTTGGGCGTCCAGAACGCGTACTCCATCAAGCCGCGGATCAGGATGGACTCGAAGTGCAGACCGACTTTGGCGACGTTGGCCTGACGCCACATGCCGATCTCGATCTGCCGCTCCTTGGGCTGCGAGCGGTACCACTCGTGCTTGCCGATGGGATCGGTCGCCGGCAGAATCCAGCGCTCGTCGTTCGGCTTCACCGCGAACTCGGGCGAGTCCCAATCGATGTCCGTGTACGGGTTGAAATTGCGCCGCACCGAGCCCTCCGAGAGGGTCTGCAGCGTGTTCACGTAGTCGACGTCGTCGAACACGTCCATGTTCCTGCGCCACCGGCGAATGATCTTCGTGCGTGCTTCTTTGACTGCCATCGGGAGCCTCCATCCCTCACGTCGAGGTTTACATTCCAGTACCCGTTGTCCAAGGACAGTACCCGCGGTCCCATGAATTGAACAGGGCAATCTCCTGAATGTGCGCTGAGCGCGTTATCCCGATCACACGTGACGCACATCACAGCACCAGGTCCTGTCCACACCGGATGACCACCGCCGTGAATACCTGCACCGATCCGGTTCTACGCTTGCCCCATGGCTGCGGACCTCACGATTCCCGACGACCTCAAGCCCCGCGACGGCCGCTTCGGCTGCGGACCGTCCAAGGTGCGCCCCGAGCAACTGACCGCGCTCGCCGACGCGGGCCACCTGTTCGGCACCTCGCACCGGCAGGCCCCGGTCAAGAACCTGGTCGGCCGTGTCCGCGACGGGCTGCGCCAGCTGTTCTCGCTGCCCGACGGGTACGAGGTGATCCTCGGCAATGGCGGCTCCACCGCCTTCTGGGACGCCGCGGCGTTCGGGCTGGTCGACCAGCGCTCGCTGCACCTGACCTACGGCGAGTTCAGCGCGAAGTTCGCGTCCGCGGTGGCAAAGAACCCGTTCGTCGGCGACCCGGTGGTGATCAGGGCCGACGCCGGGAGCGCGCCCGCGCCGACCACCGACCCCTCCGTCGACGTCATCGCGTGGGCACACAACGAGACCTCCACCGGCGTCGCCGTCGGAGTGCAGCGCCCCGACGGCGCGGGTGAGGCCTTGATCGTCATCGACGCCACCTCGGCTGCCGGCGGTCTGCCCGTCGACATCACCGCCGCCGACACCTACTACTTCGCCCCGCAGAAGAACTTCGCGGGCGACGGCGGTCTGTGGATCGCGCTGATGTCACCGGCCGCGCTGGCCCGCGTCGAAGCCATCGCGGCGTCCGGCCGCTGGGTGCCCGAGTTCCTGTCGCTGCCCATCGCGATCGAGAACAGCGTCAAGAACCAGACCTACAACACCCCCGCGATCGGCACGCTGGTGCTGCTCGCCGAGCAGATCGACTGGCTGCTCGGCAACGGTGGACTGGACTGGGCGACCAAGCGCACCGCGGACTCGTCGTCGCGGCTGTACTCCTGGGCCGAAGCCTCGTCGTTCGCCACCCCGTTCGTCGCCGACCCGGCGCTGCGCTCGGCCGTCGTCGGCACCGTCGATTTCAACGACGACGTCGACGCCGCCGCCGTGGCCAAGACGCTGCGTGCGAACGGCATCGTCGACACCGAGCCGTACCGCAAACTCGGCCGCAACCAGCTGCGGGTGGGCATGTTCCCGGCGGTCGAGCCCGACGACGTGAGTGCCCTGACGGCCTGCATCGACTGGGTCGTCGGACAGATGTAGCGACTGCCGCGTGTCATCGCGGTAACGGCGAGATAACGCAGTAGGGTGACCGCGTATCGGGCTCAGTGCGGCCCGAGAGGAGGTCGTCATGCGGGAACTGAAAGTCGTCGGACTCGAAGTCAACGGCACCCGGATCATCTGCGAGACCGACGACTCCGCGGAGAAATTCGTGCTGCGCTCCGACGAGCGACTCAAGGCCGCAGTACGCGGCGACCGGGCCGGCTCGAACCAGACCACGATCGATGTCGAGGTGCCGAACGTGCTGCGCCCCAGGGAGATCCAAGCCAAGATCCGCGCCGGAGCCTCGGTGGAGCAGGTCGCCACGGCCGCCGGCGTCGACATCGCCCGGGTGGAACGATTCGCCCACCCCGTCCTGCTCGAGCGCTCCCGCGCCGCAGAGCTGGCCACCGCCGCGCACCCCGTGCTGTCCGACGGCCCGTCGGTCCTGACGCTGCTCGAGACCGTGACCGCCGCGCTGATCGCCCGCGGGCTCGACCCCGAGAAGACCGAATGGGACGCCTGGCGTAACGAGGACGGCCGCTGGACGGTGCAGATGGCGTGGAAGGCCGGCATGTCCGACAACGTCGCGCATTTCCGGTACGCACCCGGCGCCCACGGCGGCACAGTGACCGCCTTCGACGACGCGGCCTACCAGCTGATCGACCCCAGCTACGCCCGGCCGCTGCGGCCCCTCGCCCCGGTGGCGCAGCTCGCCCTCGGCGACCCCGAGCCAGTCGCCCCGGCCCCCAAGCCCGCTCCC
>NZ_QJUA01000035.1 GCF_003254575.1 Mycobacterium kyogaense
CCCCGCCCGCCCGAGGGCCCGGTGGCCACCGGGCCGCTGGCCGCCGACGAGCGGTCGCGGGTGGACACCGTACGGATCGCCAACGACCGCGATCTCGACGTGTTCGTCCGGAATCTGTTGCGGCTGTTCGAGAATCCCAAGACCCGCGCAGACCTGCGGCACGGCCGGCTGTCCTTCCAGCTGGCAGGCACCCAACGCGGCGGCGCGGGCAGCAGTCGACGCATCGAGCGCGGCGCGGTCACCGAGCGGCAGATCGCCGACATCGCCGCATCCGGCTCGTCCCTGGTCCTCGGCCCCAAGGCCGTGCTCACCCCGCTGGCCCGCGAACGCGCCCGTGCACTAGGCGTGACGATCCACAAGGAGCGAACATGATCCGTGGCACGGTCACCGGTCAGGTCTGGTCGACCCGACGCATCGACGGTCTGCCCGCCGGCGCCCTTCTCGAAGTCGAGGTCGACGGCTCCGGATCGCGGCTGATCGCCTTCGACGTCCTGGGCAGCGGCGTCGGCGAACACGTCCTGATCACCCAGGGCTCCGTGGCGGCTAGCTGGTTCACCGGCACGCCGCCGCCAGTGGACGCCTTGATCATCGGCTCCATCGACGCCGACGAATAGCCCGAACACCCGTCATCACCACCCACACAAAAGGAGAAACCATGGCCAGCAACGCGATCGGCATGATCGAGACCAAGGGCTTCGTCGCGGCGCTCGCCGCGGCGGACGCGATGGTCAAGGCCGCCAACGTGACCATCACCGACCGTCAGCAGGTCGGTGACGGCCTGGTCGCCGTGATCGTCACCGGCGAGGTGGGCGCGGTCAAGGCCGCGACCGAAGCCGGCGCCGAGGCCGCCTCTCAGGTCGGCGAGCTCATCAGCGTGCACGTGATCCCGCGCCCGCACAACGAGCTCGGCGCGCACTTCTCCGTCGCCGCGCAGTAACCTCACCCGATGGCCGCCACGGACGCACCGACACGGACCGACATCCGCGTCTACCTGCTCGTCGAAGATCTGCAGCAGCAGTTCGCCGCCTATCTCGGAACACCGACCCGGGCCAGGGGCTACCCGCCGTACGCCGGTGAGCACGCGCTCATCGTCGAGGTGTCGCCAGCTCTGGCGATCGAGCGGGTCATCGACCTCGCGCTGCGCGAGGTGCCGGGCATCCAGCCCGGAATCCTCTACGTGGAACGCCAGTTCGGCGTGCTGGAGATCCACTCGAGCGATCTGGCCGATGTCCGCCGGGCCGGTGAAGCGATCCTGAACGGAACGAAGAGCTCGGCGTCGGATCAGCTGCGTCCGCGGGTGCTCTACCACGACGTGATCGCCGACATCACCGACCAGCACGCGGTGATCCTCAACCGCAACCGACAGGCCTCGATGGTGCTGCCGGGCCAGTCTCTGCTCGTCTACGAGATGACACCGGCGCTGTTCGCCGCCGTGGCCGCCAACGAGGCCGAGCGCGCCGCGCCCGGCCTGACGCTGGTGGACGTGCAGATGATCGGCGCGGCGGGCCGCCTCTACATCAGCGGCAGCACGCATGACGTGGTGACCGCTCGCGACGCGATCACGACGGTGCTGCAGGGAATCGAGGGGCGGGACCATTGAGCGAGGACGTCGGCGATGACCTCGGCGGTGACCTCGGCGGGGACGAGGTCGTCGCGCAGAAGGCACTGGAGGATTTCGACCTGCCGCCGGGCTCGGCGCTGCGGCTGCTGAACCTCTCCGAGAACGCCACATTCGCCGTCGAGGAGCCCGGCTGCGGGCACCGGTCGATTCTGCGGGTGCACCGCAAGAACTACCACCGTGCCGATCAGATCGAGTCCGAGCTGATGTGGCTGGATGCCCTGCGCCGCGACAGTGACATCACGGTGCCGACGGTGGTCCCGACCCGTGACGGGCGTCGCGTCGTCACCGTCGAGCACGACGGTGCGCAGCGCCACGTCGTGCACTTCGAGATGGTGCCCGGCGCCGAACCCGACGAGAACACGCTCAGCAGAACGGATTTCCACACGCTGGGCTGTATCACCGCCGCGCTGCACGACCATGCTCGCAGCTGGCAGCGCCCCCCGGCGTTCAGCCGGTTCGCGTGGGACTGGGAGCACAGCCTGGGTGCCTCGCCGCGTTGGGGACGTTGGAGTGACGCGATCGGGGTCGGCGAACCCGAGGCCGAGGTGCTGGCCCGGGCTGAGCAGCTGCTGGGCCGGCGGCTCGCCGAATACGGAACGGGCAGTGACACGTTCGGCCTGGTTCACGCCGACCTGCGGTTGGCCAACCTGCTGGTCGACGACGACACCATCACGGTCATCGATTTCGACGACTGCGGATTCGGCTGGTATTTCTACGATTTCGGCACCGCCGTGTCGTTCTTCGAAGACCACCCCTCGGTACCGGACTGGCAGGACGCCTGGGTCACCGGATACCGCACCCGCCGCGAGATGTCCGCCGCCGACGAGGACATGCTGGCATCGTTCGTCCTGCTGCGCCGGATGCTGCTGCTGGCCTGGATGGGCACGCACAGCCACTCCCGCGAGTCGCAGGCCATCTCCGTCACCTACGCCGCCGGCAGCTGCACCCTCGCCGAGAAGTATCTGTCCTCCGACGGTCACTCGCTGACCTGACATTCGAAAGGTTGTCCATGTTCACCTCCCTGCAGGGTCGTACCGCCATCGTGACCGGTGGCAGCAAGGGCATCGGCCGCGGCATCGTCGAGGTCTTCGCCCGCGCCGGCGTCAACGTCGTGCTCACCGCACGCACCCAGGCCGACATCGACCGAACCGTGGCCGATTTCGCCGACCTGCCCGGCGCGGTGAGCGGCCTGACCGCCGATGTGACGAGACCTCAGGACTGCCGGGCAGCGGTGGATGCCGCCGTCGAACGCCACGGTGGGCTCGACATCGTGTGTGCCAACGCGGGCATCTTCCCCTCCGCATCGCTGAGCGAGATGACCCCCGACGACCTCGACCAGGTGCTCGACACCAACGTCAAGGGCACCTTCTACATCGTGCAGGCCGCACTGGAGCCACTGACCGCCAGCGGCCACGGCCGCATCGTGCTCACCTCGTCGATCACCGGACCCATCACGGGTTTTCCCGGCTGGTCGCATTACGGCGCCAGCAAGGCCGCGCAGCTCGGCTTCCTCCGCACGGCGGCCATCGAGTTGGCGCGCAAGAAGATCACCGTCAACGCGGTGCTTCCCGGCAACATCCTGACCGAGGGCCTCGTCGAGATGGGTGAGCAGTACATGGACCAGATGAAGGCCGCCATCCCCACGGGCACGCTCGGCACCGTCGCCGACATCGGCAACGCCGCACTGTTCTTCGCCACCGACGAGGCCGCCTACATCACCGGCCAGACGCTGGTCGTCGACGGTGGCCAGATCCTGCCTGAATCCGCAGAGGCGCTCGCCGACCTGTAAAGAGCACGTATCCTGATTTGGTCAGACCAAATTCGGGACGGGAGGGGCGCGGTGGCCACGCACAGCGAGGATCTGCGGCGCCGGATCGTGGCCGACATCAACGCCGGGGCGCCCGGCACCAAACTGGGCAGCGAACGTGAGCTCGCCGACCGTTACCGCACCAGCCGCTCCAGCCTGCGGCAGGTCCTCGCCGCACTGGAGGAGGCCGGTCTCGTCGACCGGGTCATCGGGCGGGCCGGCGGCATCTTCATCAGCCACGCCCAGGTGCAGCGCAGCCTCGGCGACGTCGTCGGGGTCCCCGCGTTCCTCGCCAGCCAGGGTTACGTCGCGGGCACCCGCGTGCTGTCCACCAAGATCTGCGCCGCCGACGCCACGTCGCAGAAGGCGCTGGGGTTGGCCGCCGACGACTTCGTCATCGAGATCCAACGCGTGCGCTTGGCCGACGGATCGCCGATCTCTCTGGAATCGGCGCAATTTCCCGCCGACGCGTTTCCCGGTCTGCTCGAACAGCAACTCGGCGGCTCGCTCTACGAAATCCTGGAAAGCCAGTACGGTCTGGTGGCCGCCCGCGCCGACGAGCGCATCGAGGCGGTCAACGCCACCGGCGAAGAGGCCAACCTGCTGGGCATCAAGCCGAACTCGGCCCTGCTGCTCATCACCCGCATCACCTACGACCAGCACGACACCCCGTGCGAATTCTCGCGCGACCTGTTCCGCGGGGACCGCACCCGGCTCGCGGTGACCGCGCAGGGCCGGGGTGTCGGGGTCGCGCCCGCGGTGGCGGCGGCATCGGTCGCACTGCAGAGCCAGGACCGGCGCGCCGTCTGACACAGTGACACGGTGACCAGTCCCGGCGCCGGCAGATTCGCCCCGAGCCCGTCGGCCGACCTGCACCTGGGGAACCTGCGCACCGCGGTGCTGGCCTGGCTGTTCGCCCGCTCCACCGGGCGCCGGTTCCTGATGCGCGTCGAGGACCTCGACGACCGCACCCACACCGACATCGCCGACCGCCAGCTCGCCGACCTGGCCGCGATCGGGCTGACATGGGACGGACCGGCCACCCGCCAATCGGCGCACGCCGACCGCTACGACGCGGTCGTCGACGTCCTTCACCGGCGTGGCCTGCTCTTCGAGTGTTATTGCAGCCGACGCGACATCGCGCAGGCGCCTCGCGCTCCGCACGCTCCCGAGGGCGCGTATCCGGGGACGTGCCGCGATCTCACCGCCGCGGAGCGGGCGCAGCGGCGCGCGGACACCGGGCGCCCCCCGGCGTTGCGGTTGCGTACCGACACGACCACGGCGACGGTGCACGACCTGCTGCACGGCGACTACACGGGCCTGGTCGACGACTTCGTCGTCCGCCGCGGCGACGGGGTGCCCGCCTACAACCTCGCCGTGGTCGTCGACGACGCCGAGGCCGGGATCGACCAGGTGGTGCGCGGAGACGACCTGCTGCCCTCGTCACCGCGGCAGGCCTACCTCGCTCGACTACTCGGCCACCCCGTACCGGTCTACGCCCATGTCCCGCTGGTGCTCAACGCCGACGGCGCCCGGTTGGCGAAGCGCGACGGCGCGGTCACACTCGCCGAGATCGGGGTGGCGCAGGCACTGGCCCTGATCGCCGACTCTCTCGGATACATCTCGGCGACGGTGGACGGCATGCTCGACGAATTCGATCCGGCGCGTCTGCCCCGCTCGCCGTGGGTATATGTGCCCGGGTGATCACAACCCTTCCGGTCGACGCACGGTGTTGCTAGCGTGCGCCCGATGCACCGACCACACCGCGCGCTGCTCGCGGTTCTGCTCCTCGCGGCGCTGATCCTCGCCGGGTGTGCCGGCTCCTCCGGGGGTGGCGACACCCCGATCGCGTCGGCCGGCGTGCTGCGGGTCGGGACGGAAGGCGTGTACGCCCCGTTCTCGTACCACGATGCCGCCACCGGCGAATTGGTCGGATACGACGTCGACGTGGCGCGGGCTGTCGGCGAGAAGCTCGGCGTACGGGTCGAGTTCGTCGAGACTCCGTGGGATTCGATGTTCGCCGCGCTGGAGGCCGACCGCTTCGACGTGGTCGCCAACGAGGTCACGATCAATCCCGAGCGGCAGGCCAAATACGATCTGTCGCAGCCATATTCAGTCGGCGAGGGCGTCATCGTCACCCGTGCGGACGACACCTCGATCACGTCGACCGCTGACCTCAAAGGCAAGGTGGCCGCCGAGAACGCCACCAGCAACTGGTCGGAGGTCGCCCGTAAGGCCGGCGCCCGGGTGGAATCGGTCGAGGGGTTCACCCAGGCCATCACCCTGCTCAGCCAGGGCCGCGTCGACGTCGTGATCAACGACAGCATCGCGGTCTACGCCTACCTGGCCGAGACCAAAGACGCCTCGGTGAAGATCGCAGGCACCGTGGGAGAGAAGAGCGAACAAGGCTTCGCCGCGCGCAAGGACAGCGGGCTGCTGCCTGAATTGAACACGGCGTTGGACCAGCTGCGCGCCGACGGCACGCTGGCTCAGATCTCGCAGAAGTACCTCAACGCCAACGCTTCCGGCGCGCCGGCTGCGGCCGGACAGGGGGCCGACACTGCACCCCAGACCCGGTCCGCCTGGCAGTTGGTTCGGGAGAACCTCTGGCCGCTGGCCCGGGCGGCGCTGACGATGACGATTCCGCTGACCGTCATCAGCTTCGCTCTCGGATTGGTGATCGCCCTCGCGGTGGCGCTGGCGCGGCTGTCGTCGAACGTGGTGGCCAGCAACGTGGCCCGGTTCTACATCTCGGTGATTCGCGGGACCCCGCTGCTGGTCCAGTTGTTCATCGTGTTCTTCGCCCTCCCCCAGTTCGGCGTCAAGATCGATCCGTTCCCCGCGGCGGTGATCGCGTTCTCGCTCAACGTCGGCGGGTACGCCGCCGAGATCATCCGGTCGGCGATCCAGAGCATCCCGAAGGGCCAGTGGGAGGCGGCGCAGACCATCGGCCTGGACTACACCGGCACCCTGCGGCGGATCATCCTGCCCCAGGCCACCCGCGTTGCGGTACCGCCGCTGTCGAACACGCTGATCTCCCTGGTGAAGGACACGTCGCTGGCGTCGACCATCCTGGTCACCGAACTGCTGCGGCAGGCGCAGATCATCGCGGCGCCGACGTTCGAGTTCTTCGCGCTCTATGGCACTGCCGCCGTCTACTACTGGGTGATCTGCCTGGTGCTGTCCTTCGGGCAGGCCAGAATCGAGCATCGACTGGAGAGATACGTGGCGAGATGACGAGCGCTTGCGCGAGGAGAAGAAGATGATGAGCGAAGACCGGATCGTCGCCACCGGCGTGCGGAAGTCGTTCGGCCCGCTGGAGGTGCTCAAGGATGTGTCGTTCACCGTGCCGCGCGGCTCGGCGACCACCGTCATCGGTCCCTCCGGGTCGGGCAAGACCACGCTGCTGCGCACGCTCAACGCACTCGATGCTCCCGACGCCGGCGTGATCCGGGTCGGGGATGTCGAGGTCGACTTCAGCGCACCCGTGGCGAAGAACGCGCTCCGGGAGTACCGGGCCCAGAGCGGCTTCGTGTTCCAGTCGCACAACCTGTTTCCGCACAAGACCGTGCTGGAGAACGTCACCGAGGGTCCGGTCGTCGCGCAGAAGCGCGCGCGCGAGGAGGCCAACGCCGAGGCGGTGACGCTTCTCGAACAGGTCGGGCTGGCCGACAAGCGCGACCAGTACCCGTTCCAGCTCTCCGGCGGACAGCAGCAGCGGGTCGGGATCGCCCGCGCACTCGCCTTGAAACCGAAGGTGGTGCTGTTCGACGAACCCACCTCCGCGCTGGACCCCGAACTGGTCGGCGAGGTACTCGCGGTGATCCGGGATCTGGCTGTGGAGGGCTGGACCCTGGTGATCGTCACCCACGAGATCCAGTTCGCCAAGCAGGTTTCCGATCAGGTGCTGTTCACCGACGCCGGGGTGATCCTCGAACAGGGCCCGCCCGCCGCGGTGATCGGCGACCCGCGCCACGACCGCACCCGGCAGTTCCTCCAGCGGATTCTCAACCCGCTCTAGACCAGCCGTGAGAGGGTGTTGCGCATGGCAGCACTCGAGGCGGATGTCGTCATCGTCGGCGCGGGGATCTCCGGATTGATCGCCGCCCGCACGGTTCTCGCCGCCGGCCTGACCCCGGTGATCCTGGAGGCCGACGAACGCGTCGGTGGCCGCGTCCTCACCGAGGAGGTGGCGCCCGGCCTGCCCGTGGAGCTCGGCGCGCAGTGGATCGGTGACACCCACCACCGCATGTTCGCGCTCGCCGCCGAACTGGGCGTGCAGACCTACCCGCAGTACGACGAGGGTGAGACGACCTACGAGCTGGCCGGATCAGGCGTCCTGCGCGAGAATGAGTTCCACCGTCGGTTCGGCGGTGAGCTCGCCGAGCTGGAGAAGGTGCTGCGCCTGCTCGACGAGCTCGCAGCCGAGGTTCCACCGGGGGCGCCGTGGACGGCGCCGCACGCCGCGGAGTGGGACGCGATCACCGCGGGCGCGTGGTACGACGGTCAGGGGCTCTCCCCGGTCGCGCGCACCCTGCTGGAGATCTGCACGGTGGGAATCCTCGCGGTCCCGACCGTCGAGGTGTCGTTCCTGCATCTGCTCTTCACGATCCAGACGTGCGGTGTGACCGCCGAACTGTTCGCCGAATCCGAAGGTGGGGCGCAGACGACCCGCTTCGTCGGTGGTACCGCCGAGATCCCGAATCGGTTGGCGGCGCTGGTCGAAAGTCATCTGGTGCTCCAGGCTCCGGTGCAGCTGATCGAGCACACCGCCGACAGCGTCACCGTGCACTGCCGCGGAGGCCGGACCGCGCGTGCCCGCCGGGTGATCGTGGCGATCTCGCCGATGCTGGCCGGCCGGATCTCCTACGACCCGCCGCTGTCGGGCTACCGTGACCAGCTCACCCAGCGCATGCCGAATTCCGCTGCGATGAAAGCGTTTTTCGTCTACGACGAGCCGTTCTGGCGCGCCGACGGCTGCAACGGCCAGCTAATCTCCGACATCGGACCCGCCCGCATGTCGAACGACACCTGCATCCCCGGTGACGACCGCGGCGTGATCCTGCTGTTCCTGGAAGGCGAGCAGGCGCGCACGCACCTGCGGTGGTCCGAGGAGGACCGGCGTGCGGCGCTGACGGCCGAGCTGGTCCGCCACTACGGTGACCGCGCGGCGCACCCGCAGCTCTACATCGACGGCGAATGGGGCAGCCGACAGTGGACGCGCGGCTGCTACAACGCCAACTGCGGACCGCTCGTGTGGACCACCTACGGGCCGGCTCTCGCCGAGCCGATCGGGGTGATCCACTGGGCCTCGACCGACACCGCGACGCACTGGAGCGCCTACATGGAGGGCGCCGTGGAAGCGGGCGAGCGGGCGGCCGGCGAGGTCATCGCGGCGCTCAGTTAGCTTGCGTCACAGCGTGATCGACAGCTCCTCCATACCGCGGAGGGTGACGTTCGGCTTGTAGGCCGGCTCGGCGGCCAGGCGCGCGTCCGGGAACCGGGCGGTCAACGCGGTCAGCGCAACGGTGGCCTCCAGCCGCGCCAGCGGAGCACCGATGCAGAAATGCGGGCCCTTGCCGAACCCGAGATGACGGATCACCGGGCGGTCGGGATCGAACACGTCGGCCCGTTCCGTCGCGGCCGGATCGCGATGCGCGGCAGCCAGCAGGAGCAGCATGTTGTCCCCCTTCGGCACGCGCACCGAGCCGATCGTCATGTCCTCCCCCGCGACCCGACCGATCAGCTGCACGGGCGGGTCGTAGCGCAGCGTCTCCTCGACCACCGCGCCGGCGCGGCCCGGGTCGCGGCGCAGCGCAGCCCACTGCTCGGGGTGACGCAGCAGCGCCAGCGTCGCGTTGGCGATCAGGTTCACCGTGGTCTCGTGTCCGGCGATCAACAACAGATTGCACGTCGCGACGATCTCGTCCTCGGTGAGCACGTCACCGGACTCCTCGACCTCGACCAGCGCCGACATCAGATCCTCGCCCGGTTCGCGGCGTCGGTCGGCGATCAACCCGCGCAGGTACTCTCGCAGCCACCGGCCGGCCCGCAGGCGCTCGTCCACACCGTCACCGGCGGCGCCGGTGATCGACAGGAACGGATCGAGGGCCTGCGCCAGCAGCGCCGAGGCCTCCCGGAAGCGTGGTTCGTCGTCGACGGGCACCCCGAGCAGCCAGCAGATCACTGCGACCGGGAGCGGATGAGCCAGCCCGGCGGTCGCGTCGAACGGGCTCGCCGCCGCGTCGAGCAGATGGTCCACCATGCTGGTGATGTCGGGTTCCAACGCGCGCACCACCTTGGGCACGAACGCCTTGCTGACCAGCCGACGCAGCCGCGTGTGATCGGGCGGATCGAGGAACAGGAAGCCGGGCGGCCCCAGGGGGCGCGCCGGGGCGCCGTCGGCGATCGCGCGCTGCGCCACCGTGGACTTCAACCGGTCACTGCAGGCGGCGGGATGGCGCAACACCTCGTCGCAGTCGGCGTACGACGAGAACACCGCCAGGTTGTGGCCGGGCAGCAGCAGCGGGCCGTGGTCGCGCAGCGCGGCGTAGAGCGGATAAGGATCGGCGCGGTGGGCGGGGTCGAGGAGTTCGCGCAGCAAGACGTCCGGCGACTGTTCGGTCCTCCCTGGGGTCATGCCCTATTGTGCGCGCGCCCGTAATACCGGCCCAGCACGTGCTCGCGCAGCTCGTCGAACCGGCCCGCGAGGATCGCCGCGCGCATATCGTCGACCAGCCGGACCACGAAACGCTCGTTGTGGATCGTCGCCAGCGTCGACGCGAGGATCTCCTTGGCCTTGAACAGGTGACGCAGGTAGGCCCGGGTGTAGTGCGCGCAGGTGTAGCAGTCGCACTCGGCGTCGAGCGGGGTGAAGTCGCGGCGATACCGCGACCCGGTGATGTTGTAGCGACCGTCCGCGGAGTAGATCGCCGCGTTCCGGGCCACCCGCGAGGGCGAGACGCAGTCGAACGTGTCCGCGCCGGCCTCCACCGCCGCGAACAGGTCGTCGGGTTCGCTGATGCCGAGCAGGTGCCGTGGCTTGTCGTCGGGCAGTTCGCTGGTGACCCAGCCGACGATGGTTGCGAGGTTCTGCTTCTCCAACGCGCCACCGATTCCGTAGCCGTCGAACCCGGCGCCGTCGTCGTCGACGATCTCGGTCAGCCCCCGCGCGGCGTGGCGGCGCAGATCCTCGTACTGGGCGCCCTGCACCACGCCGAACAGCGCCTGCGGCGGTTTGTGGGCGCGCACCTCGGTCAACCGGCGGTGCTCGACCAGGCAGCGCTGCGCCCAGCGGTGTGTGCGCTCGACCGACTGCTCCTGGTAGCCGCGGGTGTTCACCAGCGTGGTCAGCTCGTCGAACGCGAAGATGATGTCGGCGCCGAGCTGATGCTGGATACCGATCGACACCTCCGGGGTGAAGCGGTGCAACGAGCCGTTCAGATGCGAGCGGAACGTGACACCGTCGTCGTCGACATGGGCGAGCCGCTGCTTTCCCTCGGCGATGATGTCGTCGGTCTGGACCCGGGTGGTGTCCATCGCCAGCACTTTCTTGAACCCGACGCCCAGCGACATCACCTGGAAACCACCGCTGTCGGTGAACGTGGGGCCCGGCCAGTTCATGAACGCACCCAAGCCGCCGGCCTCGTCGACGATGTCGGCGCCGGGTTGCAGGTAGAGGTGGTAGGCGTTGGCCAGGACCGCCTGCGCACCAAGGTCTTTCATGGTCTCGGGCAGGACCGCCTTGACGGTGGCCTGGGTGCCGACCGCGATGAACGCCGGGGTACGGATCTCACCGTGCGGAGTGTGGATGACACCGGCGCGACCCCGCCGTCCCGGCAACTCCGCGTCGACGCAGAAAAACGGATCGCGGGTGTCAGGGGGCGGCACGGACGTAGATTCTTCCACTGTGAGGATGCGAGGCGCGTGGGCCGGTGTGGCGGCGACGGTCCTGGCCGGATGTTCGTCGGCCCCGCCACCCTACGAGCCGCCACCGGGCCAGCTGGTCGCCGGCACCGCGCAGGTCAGCGTCAACGGTCAGGACCTCGGCAGCACGGAGTCCGTGCGCTGCACGCCGGCCGGCTCCCTGATGACGATCGAGACCGGTGACGACACCAGCGGCGTCTCGGCTCTGGTGTCCGGTGCCGAGGGCCTGAGCGTGCGCCAGGTCGGCATCACCGACCTCGGCGGGTTCACCGGCAGCTACAACTCGGGGCTGGGGGGTGATGCTTCGGTGAGCATGACGGGCCGCACCTACGAGATCACCGGCACCGCGGACGGGTTCGCCACCGACAACCCGAGCTTCCGCACGTCAGGCACGTTCGCCATCGCCGTCTCCTGCTGACCTGGCGTTCGCGCGCTCTAGGAGTCTGGGTGTCGGCCGACTTCCGGCTGTGTCACATTTTCGTAATATGGCTAACCCGACGCGGCTCGCCGCCCATACTGACCGCGGTGATCCACCGGCGGATCCCCACGAAACGAAGGAGAACCCGTGATGAAGCGTGAAATCCTGGTCGCCGTCGGCGGCGCAGCGATCCTCATCGCCGGCCTGTCAGGCTGTTCCTCCGAGAAGAAGTCCGAGACATCAGGAGAGACCTCGTCCGTCGCGGCGGCGCAGGGCAAGTCCACCGTCACCATCGACGGCAAGGACCAGGCGATCGAGGGCAACGTGGTCTGCACCGATGCGGGCGGCAACACCAACATCGCGATCGGAAACCCGACCGGCGGTGTCGGTGCGGTGGTCACCACGGGTGACAGTCCGTCTGTGGTGTCGGTCGCACTGGGCAACGTCAACGGCGTGACGCTGGGCTACGCCAGCGCTGCGGGCCAGGGTGAGGCCAAGGTCGAGAAGGACGACAAGACCTACAAGATCTCGGGCAACGCCACCGGCATCGACATGGCCAACCCGATGCAACCCGTCACCAAGCCGTTCGAGATCGAGGTCAGCTGCCCCTGACTCATCGGAGCGCGCTATATCCGGCCAATGCCGGCAAACCCCGCTCGGGAGTACGGGCGGACCACTTAGGCTGCAGGGCATGAAAGGTCTGCTCGCCCTTGCCGGTGGTCTGCTCGTCGCTCCTGTGCTGGGGCTCGGCGCTGGAAACGCCACGGCGTCGCCGGGCGCCTGCGACAACGCCGCGTGCGTCCCGTACGTGGACCGCGGGGTGCATGTCGGCGGTGAATGCAACCAGACGACCCGCTACAACTTCGGCCTCGACGCCAGCGGCAACACGCTGGCGTGCAGTTCGAAGCGCATGTGGGTGTCGTTCCCACCGCTGGTCGGTGTCAAGCTGCTGCGCTCGCCGTGCGGCGACGCGACGGGGGTGGCCCAATCACCCGACGGCGTGCCGTTGAAGTGCGCCGGCGGCGCGTGGTCCGCCGATTACTCGGTGATGTTCTACGGCTGAGGCAGACTCCTCTGTCATGGACCGCAACGGCGATTACGACGACGAAGGACCCGACAACACCCTCGGGCCGAGTGAGTCCCTGGATTCCGACGAGGTGCGCAACGACGACGGCGACATCGTCGTCGATCCGCCCGATCAGTGGATCGAGGCGGAGGACGACGAGAGCCTCGACGAGCGCCTCGCCGCCGAGGAGCCCGACGTGCTGCCCCCGGCAGACCCCGAGGTGCGGACCGACCGTCGTGACCTCGGCCAGATCGACGGGACACCCGAGGACGGTGATTCCTTCTATACCGTCGTCGACGACGACGAGTGACTAGGCGCGAATCACGACCGGACCGAGAGCCTCGTACCGGCGGGCGATCGCTGAGTCGAGTTCGGCTCCGCTGACGATCGATTCGAAGTCGGACACCTTCGCGAAGCGGCAGAAGCTGCTCTCACCGAACTTCGAGTGTGCCGCCACCAGGATGGGCCGTCGGGCCACCTGCACCGCGGTGCTCTTCACGGCGGCCACCGCCGGGTCGGGTGTCGTCAACCCGTGCTCGAGCGAGATCCCGTTGGTGCCCAGGAAAGCCACGTCGATCACCAGGCCGGAGAGCATGTCCACGGCCCAGTGGTCCACGGTGGCCAGGGTCCTGCCTCGCATCCGACCGCCGAGCAGCAGCACGGTGACGGTGCTGCTGTGGGCCAGCGCCTCGGCGACGAGCAGTGACGACGTCACGACCGTCAGCTCCTTCTCGGCCAACCGTTCGGCGATCAGCCGGGGCGTGAAACCCTCGTCCAGATAGACGGTTTCGGCACCGTGCAGCAGTTCGCTGGCCGCGATGGCCATGCGGTGCTTCTGCGCGGAATCGACTTGGCTGCGGTATTCGACACCGGACTCGAAGGACGCCGTCTCCAGCGGCACCGCGCCGCCGTGCACCCGCTTGAGCAGGCGGCGGCCCGCCAGCACCTTGAGGTCGCGGCGGATGGTCTCGCTCGCGACGTCCAGCTCTGTCGCGAGCGAGGCCACCTCGACCCGGCCACGGGTGCGGGCGAACTCGACGATCCTGCTCTGGCGGGTGTCGGAATCCACCGACGTCACGCTAGTCGGCTGCGGTCAGGATCGCCTTGATCTCCTCGGCCGTGGTGGCCGCCCGCAGCCGGGCGACGTCGTCGGCCTTGAGGAACACCTGAGCGATCTTCGTCAGCAGCGCCATGTGATCCTTTCCGGCCCCGGCGATCCCGACGACGAACTCGGCCGGCTTGCCGTTCCAGTCGACCGGCTCGGCGTAGCGCACGAACGACAGTCCGGTGCGCCGGATCGCATCCTTGGCCTCGTTGGTGCCGTGCGGAATCGCCAGACCGTTGCCCATGTAGGTCGAGATCGAGCTCTCCCGGTCGTGCATCGCACTCACGTAGGCCTGCTCGACTGCGCCTGCGGCGACCAGCAATTGGCCTGCTTCGTCGATGGCGTCGGCTGTGCTGCGGGCCGTCCCGGCGAGCACGATCGAGTCCAGGGACAGGACGTCCCCGTCGGTCGTCGGCGCGGATTCTTCGGGTACCGGTGTTGCGTCGGCGCCCGCTGCCCCGTTCGTTTCGGCCAGCGTCTCGACGATCTCGTCGTAGCGGGGGCTGCCCATGAAGTCGTCGACGGAGACGTGGCGCGCCGAGGGTGTGCGCTGGCGCGCGCGATCGGTCAGATCGCGATGGGACACGACCAGGTCGTAGGTGTCGGTGAGGTTGGAGATCGCCGCGTTCGACACCTTCACGTCACCGAACCCCGCACTCTGGATCTTGCGGCGCAGCACCGAAGCCCCCATCGCCGAGGAGCCCATACCGGCATCGCAGGCGAACACGATGGTGTGGATGGGTCCCATCTCCGAACCAGGACCAGTCGCCACCCCGCCGGCGAGAGCCGAAGCGACACTGGACTTCTTGCCCTTCATCGACTCCATGTTCGCCGTCGCGGCGGCGAGGTCGGGCTCGTCGGTGTCCTTGTCGGTCTTGAGCAGGAACGCCGCGACCGCGAACGACACCGCCGTGGCGCCGAGAACCGCCAGCGTGACACCGAGGAAGCTGTTGCCCGGCGTCTGGGCGTAGATCGCGATGATCGACCCCGGGGCGGCGGGCGCACGCAGCCCCGACCCGAACAGCACGTTGATGAACACACCGGTCATGCCGCCGAGGATGGTGGCGGCGATCAGCTTCGGCTTCATCAGCACGTAGGGGAAGTAGATCTCGTGGATGCCGCCGAAGAACTGGATGATCGCCGCGCCGGGGGCCGACGCGCGGGCCGCGCCGCGACCGAAGAACATGAACGCCAACAGCACACCGAGGCCGGGGCCGGGGTTGGTCTCCAGCAGGAACAGGATCGACTTCCCGGTCTCCAGAGCTTGCGTGGTGCCCAACGGGGTGAGCACGCCGTGGTTGATGGCGTTGTTGAGGAACAGCACCTTCGCCGGCTCGATCAACAGCGAGGTGAGCGGTAGGAGGTCGTTGTCGACGAGGAAGTCGACGGCGTTGCCGGCACCGCGGGTGAACGCCGAGACGATCGGACCGACACCGAAGAAGCCGACGATCGCCAGCAGCATGCCGAGGATGCCGGCGGAGAAGTTGTCGACGAGCATCTCGAAACCGGGGCGGACCTTGCCTTCCCACAGCGCGTCCAGCTTCTTCATGCACCAGCCACCGAGCGGACCCATGAGCATCGCGCCCATGAACATGGGCACGTCGGAGCCGGTCACCACGCCGATCGTGGCGATGGCGCCGACGACCGCGCCGCGGTTGCCGTGCACCATCCGGCCGCCGGTGTAGCCGATCAGGATCGGCAGCAGGTAGGTGATCATCGGGCCGACGATGCCGCCGCCGTCATAGGAGCCCCAGCCACCGATGTGGGCCACCCAGCCGTCGGGGTTCTTCAACGCGGAGAAGATGCCCTGCAGCCAGCCCTGCTCGATGAACAGGGCGGTGATCAGGCCCCACGCGATGAACGCGCCGATGTTGGGCATGACCATGTTGGACAGGGCCGTGCCGAATTTCTGGACGCGTACCCGAGCCCCGACACGGGGCGGTGTGTCCTGGGTTGCTGTTGACATGGAGCTCCTCCGATTCTTGCCGGTGACGCCGGTCACATCGTCCAGTACACCCCACAAACGGGCATCAGCGCAAGAACTCGGGCAGATTCGGTCAATATTCGTGGTGGTTTTATGCCCGTATGGCGGATAGAGTGCTGAAGAGCACACCAGCGAGCATGTCGCCGACGAGAGGACACCACGATGAAGGCACTGCGCTTCTACGCACCCGAAGACGTCCGACTGGAAGACGTGCCGGAACCGACCTGCGCTCCCGACGAGGTGAAGCTGCGCGTGCGCAACTGCTCGACCTGCGGCACCGACGTGAAAATCCTCTACAACGGCCACCAGAACCTGACGCCCCCGCGCACCATCGGACACGAGATCGCCGGTGAGATCGTCGAGGTGGGTTCAGAGGTGAACGCCACCTACGGCAGCAGCTGCGAGGTCGGCGACCGCGTGCAGGTGATCGCCGCGGTGCCGTGCGGCGAATGCTACGAATGCCGCAAGGGCTGGATGGCGGTGTGCCAGAACCAGACGTCGATGGGCTACCAGTACGACGGCGGCTTCGCCGAATACATGATCGTGCCGCGCCAGGTGCTCAAAGTCGATGGCCTGAGCCGCATTCCGGACAACGTCGGCTTCGACGAAGCCTCGGCCGCAGAGCCGTTCGCCTGCGCGATCAACGCCCAAGAGCTGCTCGGTATCGAAGAGGGCGACACCGTGGTGGTCTTCGGCGCGGGGCCCATCGGGTGCATGCACATCCGCATCGCCCGCGGCGTACACAACTGCGGCCCGGTGTACCTGGTCGACGTCAACGCCGCCCGCCTGCAGATGTCGGCCGATGCGGTCGGTCCCGACGAGATCATCAACGGTGCCGAGGTCGACGTCGTCGAGCGCGTCATGGAGCTCACCGGCGGCCGCGGAGCCGACGTGGTGATCACCGCGACTGCCGCCAATGTTGCTCAGGAACAGGCAATCTCGATGGCTGCCCGCAACGGCCGGATCTCGTTCTTCGGCGGCCTGCCGAAGACCGACCCGACGATCACCTGCGACTCGAACCTGGTCCACTACCGACAGCTGCACATCCACGGCGCCAATGGGTCGGCGCCCGAGCACAACAAGCGGGCGCTGGAGTACATCTCCACCGGGCAGGTGCCGGTCAAGGACCTCATCACCCGTCACATCCCGCTCGACGACGTGCTCGACGCCTTCCAGATCGTCAAGAACGGCGAAGCGATCAAGGTGACGGTGGAGCCTGCACCCGCCGACGTACCCGCCGGCGTGTGACGTGATCGACCCGTGACGGTGTGTTTCAAAAGCGGACCGTTCAGGTACTCCCCTCGCAACGGCCCGACCTACGGGCTGGACACCAGAACGAAGGGACCACGCACATGGGCGCCGACGACAAGGCCAGCAACAAGATCGACGACCTCGGCGGCAAGGCCAAGGAAGGCTTCGGCAAGCTCACCGGCGACAAGAGCACCGAGAACGAGGGCAAGATGGACCAGGCCAAGTCCAGCCTCAAAGACGCCGTCGAAAACGTGAAGGACGCCTTCAAGAAGTAGGCGCAATTCGTCGAAAGGCCCGTCACCCCCGCGGTGGCGGGCCTTTTGCATGGAACTGATGGCTATCATCGCCGACTTTGCTGTGAACTTCATGATCAGCCCATAGACTCGCGGACGGCCGACTGCGCCGCGCACGTCGCGCGCCGCCGCCGGGGGGACGAGGGGTACGGCCATGGGACGGCACAGTGCGACCTGCGGTGCTGCGCAGCAACGGGCTTCGCGACACGGATCACAGGCGAGCATCGGACGTGTCGGGCTGCTCGCCGTCACGCTCGGCGTCGGCGCCGCCGTCGCCGGCGGCACAGCAGTCGCCCACGCTGATGATTCCGTGGGCAACGATCGGGGCACTGCGGCTACCAGGTCGGCGGCCTCGACGACGAGCGCGACGGCGGTCGACGCCGGGCCGTCGGTCCGTGCATCCAGGCGCGCCGAGAAGCAGGCTCCGGCAGACACCTCGCTGGCAGACACCTCGCTGGCAGACACCGAGGTGGCCGATATCGCCGTGACCAACGGGCCGACGAGCCGGCCTCGTTCGGTCCGGACGAACGCTCGGCCCGTGCTCGCACTACTCGAGGTCGTGCGGCAGGAGTTCGAGACCGCCGCAGATCGCCGGGCCGCGCGCGCAGCCGCCACGACCGACGTCGAGCCGGTCACACCGGCGCCGACCGACCAGGTGAGCACGCAGTACGGCGGCATCGGCAAGTGGATGATCGAGCCCAGCGGTCAGATCTCGGACTACGGCGGCCAACGCGAGGACGGCAAGACGCTGCTCGAGCCGGTCAACATCGTCATCATGGACACCAAGTCCAAGAACGCCTTTCAGGCCAGGCTCCGGCTGAACAAGGCAATGCGCGCGTCGGGTTTCCCGCCGCAGCCCATCCACACGGGTGGCTTCCGCGGCATCATCAACGGCAAGGCATATCGCCAGCAGCCCAGCGGTCTTCTGCAGGGTTATTCGGACAACGTCTTCTTCGAGACCAACAACCACGGCCGGATCTTCGGTCCCGCGCCGGTGGCCACGCCCGGAGGCTACGTGTGGAGCGGGATGTTCAGCGAGGAGGAGTGGGGCACCTACCAGGGGCGCCCCGCGCATCTCTACGTCTCGTCGAACGTCGCCCGTGACGCGCTGGCCGCGAAGATGGTCGCCAGCGGGCGGGCCACTTCCGCCGGGCAGATCGCGCTCGACAACGCCTACAACACCGACACGGTCACCACCGGTGACCACGATGGCCACGCCGCGGTTCTCATCCTGACGTAGCAGCAGTCACAGGTTCACGGCTGCGGCGGAGAACACCGACGGCGCCGGCGACACCACCGTGTACCCGAGGTCGCGCAGGATGGCTGACTCCACGGGACTCAGTACGCGCAGCGTCTTGCCATTCGGCGCGACCGGTCCCATCAACTTCGCGTCCGGCCCGCTGTAGGGGAATGTCGACAGACGCAGGTGCGAGAGCGAAAGGGATTGCAGCGGAACGGGTCCGCCGTAGGCAGCTACCGCGTTCGCACCGCCGAAGAAGAGACCGCCGTTGGCGCCCGACAGGTTGGCGGCGTAGGCGCTGTTGAAGCGGCCCCGACTGCTGATGACTCGGGTTCCGTTCGCAGCGACGATGAACTTGTCGTAGGTGAGCCAGGATCTCCGGTTGGTCTGCCCGCCGTCCAGGAGGGCTTGGTAGCCGAGGCGGTGCAGGAGTTCGTGCATCACGACGGTGTGGAAGTCGACTTCGTTGGCCGCCGGAGAATCGTCGTACGAGTAGTACGGGTACGAGAAATTGACCAGCATGTTGCCGTCGGCGGCGCTGCGGTTCGCATCGGTGTGGAACCGCGACGTGACCTTCGTGATCATGGCGTTGGAGAAGGCCGGCCGACTGGGGACGCCGAAATTGGTGCCACCCGTCGCCAAATATGTTGCCGACGAATTGTCTTCGCCGGTGACGTTGTAGGTCAGGGTGACGGGGCTCGACGTGGCGATGTACTCCGAGAGACGGTTGGCCGCCGCCTGCAGTGCCGCCTTGGCCTGCGGCGTCCAGTACTGCGCGCCACTGCCGTAGGTGAACTGGAACACGATGTCGTCGACTGCGGCCACGGTCAGCGTGACGACCGCGACGTTGCTCGCCGCAGCGCCGTCGGATGCGCTGTAGCTGAACGTGTCGACGCCGTGATAGTTGGTGGTCGGCGTGTAGACGAACGCGCCGTTGGAGCTCAGCGCCACCACGCCGTAGGACGGCCCGGCCACCACGGCGGCGACCAACGCGGTGCCGTCGGCGTCGGTGTCGTTGTCCAAGACATTGCCCTTGATGGTCTTGTCTTCGAGGCCGGCGTAGACGTCGCCGGTGGCGACGGGGGCATTGTTCACGGCCGCCAGCGCGGCTGCGCTCACGGAATCCTGATCGTGCATCTGGCGGCGCACCCAGGCCACCAGGCCCCACAGCAGCGGGGTTTCGGGCTGCGTGCCGTGGCCGAGACCAGACGCGAAGGCACCGTCGACGGCACGCAGGACTGTGCGGACGATCGGAATCCGCGTCGGTGCGGCCGTCTCGATTCGGGTCACGGGTTCACCGGCGATAGGGCGCTGGGGCACCGGCTCGGCCTGGCGTGTGGCGGCCGGCTCCGCCTGGGCCCGCACGGGCTCGACACGGTCTTCGGTGGGCTCCGCATCGATCGCCCGTTCGCCCGCTCGCACGTGGCGCTTCGACACCTGAGGCTCGTCCTCGGCGCGGTGGGCCTTCCTGGTCTTGCGTCGTTCGGTCGCCGACTCGTCCGTCGATGTGTCGTGCGCCTCGGTCGGTCGCTCCACTGAACGCTGACCGCTGTCGAGGGCCGACGTCGTCTCCCCGGCCGCGCCGCCCTGGTCAGCCCACGCGACCGCCGGTGCGCCGCTGACGGCCAAGCCGATCCCGAGAGCGACGGCCAACGCCCCGACCCGGCCCGATATCTCGCGAACTGCCTGACGCGCCCCCATATTGACGGGAGGGTAACAGCGCAGGACGCGCAGAAAAGGAAAAGCCCCGCGTCTGGATCGCAGACTCGGGGCTTTGGCGGTGGCGGAGGGATTTGAACCCTCGGACGGGGGTTACCCGTCACACGCTTTCGAGGCGTGCTCCTTAGGCCGCTCGGACACGCCACCGTGTGGCAGCTTACCGAGCGAGGGCCCACGACCCAAACCGGCTGTCAGCGCTGGCCGGCGAAGAACTCCTCGAGGGGTGCCGCGCACAACTCGGCGAGCACGCCGCCGCGGACCTGCGGCCGGTGCGTGAGCCGGCGATCGCGCACGACATCCCACAGCGAGCCGACCGCCCCGGTCTTGGGCTCCCACGCGCCGAACACCACCCGCGCCACCCGCGCCATCACCAGCGCACCCGCGCACATCGTGCACGGCTCCACCGTGACCGCCAGCGTCGCACCCTCGAGCCGCCACCCGTCGCCGTGCACCGCGGCCGCGGCACGCAGCGCGAGGATCTCCGCGTGTGCCGTCGGATCACCCAGCTCTTCGCGCGCATTGGCCGCCCGGGCGAGCTCTGTCCCGTCCGCAGCCACGACCACCGCGCCGATCGGCACGTCGCGCGGCCCCGCCGCAGCGGCGGCGGCCAGGGCAGCCTGGATCAGCTGCTCGTCGGTCACCGGCCCAATCGGTCCAGCACGGCGGCCAGCTCGTCGGCGAAACCCATCTCCCGCGCGATCCGGCCCACCTGCTCGTCGGCGTAGAGGTCGTCGCTCTCGTCGAGGATCACACCCATCACGGCTTCGGGCAGGCCGATGTCGGACAGCAGGCCGATGTCACCCTCTTCGAACGGGTCGGCGCTCTCGAGTTCGTCGTCGTCGAAGTCCGCGTCGAGCTTCTCCAGCACCTCGGCGGCGATGTCGTAGTCCAGCGCCGCGGTCGCGTCGGACAGCAGCAGACGGGCGCCCGACGGTGCGGGGCGCACGATCACGAAGAACTCGTCGTCGATGTCCAGGATCCCGAAAACAGCACCCGCGCTGCGCAACTCACGCAGCTCCGTCTCGGCGGCGGACAGGCTGGTCAGCGCGCCCGCTCCCAACGCGGTGCACCGCCACTTACCCTCTTCACGCACCACCGCCACGCCGAAGCCGTCCGGTTCGTCGACCGAACGCTCCTGAGCCTGTGCACGCTGCGCTCCCATGAGAGCTAACCGTAGTCCCCTGCCATGGCCTTGACCATGTGCTATGCCAACCTTGACAGGTGGAGAAGACACCCGTCTGTGTCCTGGGTCTGGGGTTGATCGGTGGCTCGCTGATGCGCGCGGCCCGGGCCGCGGGGCGTCCCGTGTTCGGATACAACCGTTCGGTCGAGGGCGTCGAGGCCGCCCGCTTCGACGGATACGACGCCACCACGCACCTCGACGAAGCTCTCACCCGCGCCGCCGATCTCGGTGCGGTGGTGGTGCTCGCCGTCCCCATGCCGGCCCTGCCGACGATGCTGGCCCACGTCCGCGCCGTCGCCCCGCAGTGCCCGCTGACCGATGTGACCAGCGTGAAGGGTGCCGTCGTCGAGGAGGTGCGCGTAGCCGGGCTGCTGGACCGGTTCGTCGGCGGCCACCCGATGACCGGTACCGCGCACTCGGGCTGGACCGCAGGTGACGCGGATCTGTTCGTCGGTACCCCGTGGGTGATCAGCGTCGACGACCACGTCGACCCGCAGGTCTGGGCCGAGGTCATGACGCTGGCGCTCGACTGCCGGGCGTTCGTGGTGCCGGCGCGGTCCGACGAGCACGACAGGGCCGCGGCCACGATCTCGCACCTCCCGCACCTGCTGGCCGAGGCGCTGGCGACGACGGCCGGGCACGTTCCGCTGGCTTTCGCGCTGGCGGCGGGGTCGTTCCGAGACGGCACCCGGGTGGCGGCCACGGCCCCCGAGCTGGTGCGTGCGATGTGCGAAGCCAATGCCGGCGAGCTGCTGCCCGTGCTGGACGAGACGCTGGCGCTGCTCACCCGCGCCCGCGAGCAGTTGGCTCAGCACGGGTCGGTGGCCGAGTTGGTGACCGCGGGGCACGCCGCCCGCGTGCGCTACGACAGTGTCAGCCGACCCGACATCGTCGGGACGGTGATCGGCGCCGCGGGGTGGCGCGAGGAGCTGGCCGCCGCCGGCCGGGCCGGCGGCGTGATCAGATCCGCTCTGCCAATCCGGGATAGTCGAGGATGAAACCGTTCGCGTCGACCGTGACGGTGGTGTCGGCGACGGGCGAGTTCAGCTTGATGCCGTCCGGGGTCGCCGCGTAGCTGATGTGCGCGATGTCCACCGACAGATCGGGCACCCTCAGGTAGACGACCGGAACGGTCACCGACTCCCCGCTGCCGGGCATCACGCCGGCGCGGCGGATGGGCAGGGCGTTGAAGAACGGGCTGAAGACGACGTCGACGTCGAGGGCGCCGTCATAGGACGACCGGCTGGTCTGGCCCGAGTGCTCCTGCACCAGCCACATGTTCTCCTCGTCGCGCGCGACCGACAGCTGTCGCTCGCGCTCGGCCATGGTCACCGTCATGGACAGCCGCTTGGTGGCGCCGTTCTCGTCGGTGACCAGATCGTAGGAGGCACTGAACGCGGGATGCGCTGAGGTGGCGGCCGCCACCACGCGGCCGTATGCCTTGATGCGGTTGCCCGAGAGCTGCACGCGCACCGACTCCATCCGCGACACGTCGGGCGCGCGCCACGTCAGCACGGCGGGGAAGGCAGTCGTCTCAGAGCGGTCGGCTTCACTCATGGGTCTACCGTAGGCGACGGCCCCACCCGTTCGTGGCGGGCTGCCGAACTGGGTCGAGATTCGACCGCCACCTCATCGGAGAGGAAAGGCTGGGGCAGCGATCGGCGGCCGCGCAACCGACCGCTCCCGGGCACCGACAGCCACACCGCGAACGCCAGCGCGGCATCCAAGATCAACGCCAGCAGGGTCACCATCAAGGCCCCCACCAGGGCGATGTGGAACTGCCGGACCTTGATGCCGTCGATCAGGTAGCGCCCCAACCCGCCCAGACTGGCGTAGGCCGCGACGGTGGCCGTCGCGACGATCTGCAATGTCGCGGTCCGCAGCCCGCCCAGGATCAATGGCATCGCGATGGGGGTCTCGACGCGCAGCAGGATGCGCCGCTCGGTCATACCCATCGACCGTGCCGCGTCGACCACCGATCGGTCCACGTTGGCGATACCGGCGTAGGTGCCGGCCAGGAGCGGCGGAATGCCGAGCAGCATCAGCGCCACCGTCGGAGGCACGAGCCCGAGTCCCCACAGCAGCACGCCGAGCAGCAGCACGCCCAGGGTCGGTAGCGCGCGCAGCGCGTTGACCCCGGTGACGACCAGGAAGGTGCCCCGCCCGGTGTGGCCGATCAGCATGCCGATCGGCACGGCGATCAGGGCGGAGAAGAAGGTCGCGATCGCGGTGTACTGCAGATGCTCGACGATCCGCATGCCCAACCCGGAGGGGCCGGACCAGTTGGCGGCGGTGAAGATGAAGGACAGCGCCTGCTCGAGGAAGTTCACGCTGACGCTCCCTCGGGATCCGCCGCTTTCGACTTCGAACCAGTCTGGGTTCTCGTCCACGGCGTGAGGGCCTTGCCCGCCAGCATGATCAGCGTGTCGATGACGAGCGCGAGGACGAAGATCGCGATGATGCCGGCCACGATCTGGTCACTCTTGTTCGATTGATAGCCCTCGGTGAACCAGGTTCCGAGGCCACCGATGCCGATCACCGAGCCGACCGACACCATCGAGATGTTGGTCACGGCCACCACCCGCAAGCTGGCGATGAGCACCGGAACAGCAAGCGGGAGTTCCACTTTCAGCATCCGGGTGAGCGGTTTGTAGCCGACCGCGGTGGCGGCGTCGAGCACTGCGGGCGACACCGCGTCGAGGGCCTCGGGCACCGCACGAACCAGCAGCGCCACCGTGTAGAGCGTCAGCGCGACGATGACGTTGGCCTCGTCGAGGATTCGGGTGGGGATGATGAGCGGCAGCACCACGAACAGCGCCAGCGACGGGATCGTGAAGATGATGCTCGCCGTCACGGTGGTGAGCCGGCGCAACGCCGTCGTGCGCTGCACCAGCGCGCCCAGCGGAACCGCGATCACCAACCCCAGCACGATCGGGATCAACGAGAGCCGAAGGTGGATCACCGTCAACGCCCAGAGATCGTCGAGATGGGTGAACAGGTAACGCATTACTGGGACGCCTGCCGCGCGGTGCGCTGCGTTTCCAGTGCCTCCAGGACGTCGTCGGCGCGGACCCCGCCGATGACCTGATCGTGCTCGTCGACGGCGACGCCCAGGCCCGACGGTGAGGACAGAGCCGCGTCCAGCGCCAGCCGCAGGGTGCCGTCGGGACGGAACAGCGATCCGCCGGCGATCGTGCTGTCGTAGAGCGATCGACCCTCCCGGTGCAGCTTCACACCCTCGGCGTCGATCCACGCGTAGGGGGTGCCGTCTGGCCGGGTGACCAGCACCCAGTCGCCGGGATTCAGTGTCAGAGCGTCGATTTCGGGCTCGCCGACGTGCCGGATGTCGTGTAGCGGGAGGCCGGTGGCGTGGAAGAACTGCAGGCCTCGGTAACCGCGGTCGGCGCCGACGAAACCCGCGACCGCGTCGTTGGCGGGGTTGGACAGCAGCCGCGACGGCTCGTCGTACTGCTGCAGCTTCCCGCCGCGGCCGAAGACGGCGACCTTGTCGCCGAGCTTGATGGCCTCGTCGATGTCGTGGGTGACGAACACGATGGTCTTGCGCAGTTCCTTTTGCAGGCGCACGATCTCGTTCTGCAGATCGTCGCGCACCACCGGATCGACGGCGCTGAACGGCTCGTCCATCAACAGGATCGGCGGATCGGCGGCCAGCGCACGAGCCACCCCGACGCGCTGCTGCTGCCCTCCGGAGAGCTGTGCCGGGTAGCGGTTGGCCAGCGCTGGGTCCAGGCCCACCCTCTCGAGCACTCCCAGCGCGGATTTCCGTGCGCTGCGCCGTGATTCGCCCCGCAGTACGGGGACGGTCGCCACGTTGTCGATCACCCGGAGATGCGGCATCAGACCCGCGCTCTGGATGACGTATCCGATGCCCAACCGGAGCTTGACCGGGTCGACCTTCGTGACGTCGTCGCCGTTGACCGTCAACGTGCCCGACGTCGGATCGATCATCCGGTTGATCATTCGCATCGAGGTCGTCTTGCCGCATCCCGACGGTCCGACGAACACGGTGAGCGTCCCCTCGGGGACCTCGAGCGTCAGGTCGTCGACGGCGACGGTGCCGTCCGGGTACTTCTTGCTGACATTGGTGAACGTGATCATCGCCCCTACTTTCCGACCGGCTTGTCGAAGCCGTTGTCGGCGATCCACTTTCCCGCAGCTTCGTCGGGATCGACGCCCTGATTGCCCTCGACCGCGGTGTTCAACTGGATCAGCGCCTCGGTGGTCAGCTTCGCGCTGACGGCGTCGAGCACGGTCTTCAGATCGGTCGACATCTTCTGAGAGGCGACCAGCGGCACCACGTTCGCGGCCAGGAACACGTTCTTGGGGTCCTCGAGCACGACCAGCTTGCTCTGCTCGATCGCCGGCGAGGTGGAGAAGATGTTGGCCGCGGTGACGGTGCCGCCGGTGAGCGCTTGCACCGTGGCCGGACCGCCGCCGTCGCTGATCGCGACGAAGTTGGCCGGCGCTATGTCGAGTCCGTACTTCTCCTTCAGTCCGACCAGTCCGGTCTGCCGCGTCTGGAATTCCGACGGGCCGCCGACCTTCACCTCCGGCGAGCGCGCCGCGAGATCGGCGATCGATTTCAGGTTCCAGCGCTGCGCCGTCGCCTCCGACACCGCAAGGGTGTCCTTGTCCTCGGCGGGCGAGGGAACCAGGATCGACAGGTCGCCGGGCAGCGCCTTGAACAGTGCCAGCAGCACCGCGTCGGGTGTGGTGGCCGGGCTCTTCTCGTCGAAGTACTGCAGCAGGTTCCCGGTGTACTCCGGGATCAGGTCGATCGAATGATCCTGCACCGCCGGGATGTACGTCTCGCGGCTGCCGATCCCGAACTGTCGGGACACGGTGAACCCGTTGGCCTCCAGGGCCTGGGCGTAGATCTCGGCGATGATCTTCGATTCCGTGAAGTCCGCCGAACCCACCTTGATCGACTTCAGATCTCCGGACACCTCCCCGCCACCCAGCGGATTGGAGCTGCCACACGCCGCGACGGTGAGCGCCAGCACCAGGGTCAGCAGGACGCGCAGCGGCGACCATCCGGATTTTCGAGAGTGCTTTCGGAAACGGGTCACGCTGGAACGTCCTCTCCAGGTCGCGGAAGCTTTCGTGACCCTAACGCGACACCTGCGCATGTTTCATTCGAAGCGCGAAAGGGCAAGAATGGTGCCATGTCCAGCGAACCGTTCTCGTCGGCCGACCCGTCGCCCACATACGACGTGCCGACGACACCGGCAACAGGCACCCCGGTGCCGCCGAAGTCCGCGGTGCACCGCACCCGCGCCGCGGCGCTGTGGTCGGCGTTGGCACTCGGCTTCCTGATCCTCATCGTGCTGCTCATCTTCATCGCGCAGAACACCGAGTCGGCCCAGTTCCAGTTCCTGGGCTGGAGCTGGAGCCTGCCACTCGGCGTGGCGATCCTCGCTGCGGCGGTCGCTGGTGGCCTGCTCACCGTGGCCGTCGGCGCGGTGCGCATCTTCCAGTTGCGCCGGGCGGCGAAGAAGAATCTCAAAGCCGGGCTGTGAGCCGGCCTCACCGAATCGACACCACCTGATCGACCGAATCCTTCGGTAGGTCGCCGTCCACGGTCGCGGTGACGGCCATGTTGTTGACGTTGATCGAACCCTTGTGGTTGTCCAGCCATGCGGTGTCCGCCGCGTCTCGACCGGTGGCGATGCGGACCAGCGACTGGCGCGGCGCCAGCAGCGTCGCGTCGACCACGCGCCACTGCCCGTCGACGAAGGCCTCGGCCACGGCGTGGAAATCCATGGGCTGGCAGCCCGGGGCGTACACCGACACCAGGCGCGCCGGGACGTTGACGGCCCTCAGCAGCGCGATCACCAGGTGCGCGTAGTCCCGGCACACCCCGGATCCGGCGAGCAGCGTGTCGGCGGCGCCGTCGATCGGGTCACTGGAGCCGGGCACGTACTGCAGACGCGAGCCCACCCACGAGGACACCTTCTCCAGCAGCGCAACCGAGTCGGTGTAGTCGCCGAATTCGGTCGCCGCGAAGCCGAAGAACTTGTCGGCCTCGGCGTAGCGGCTCGGGCGTAGGTAGGTGGTCAGATCGAGCTCGGTGACCGGCGTCGGGTCCGCCTGCCCCAGCACCGTGGCCGAGTAGCTGACCTTGAGGTTGCCCTTCTCGACGTCGAACTTGTGGATGCGGTTGCCGTGGTCGCCGGAGATCTCGTTGATCTTCTCCAGCGGAATTTCTTTGCCGTCCAACGTGAACGACAGCGACTCGGTTACCTCGGCGCCAGGCTGCGGTGCGACCGCGATCTGGAACTCGAGTGTCGTCGGGGCATAGATCTCGACGTCCAGTTCAGCACCGACGTCACGCTTCATCTCAGAGGAGGGCACGCGCTTCTCTACCCGATGGTCCCGCGCGGGAAACCCTCTGTGATCAGGACAACGCGCGGAGCCCGGCGGCGACGAGCGGTGCGACGGCTTCCTCGACGCGATCGCCGTCGTCGGTCACGCCGGCCTCCCGTGACCGGAATGCGATGCCGGCCCCGATGATCGCGAGCTTGAAGTACGCCAGCGCCATGTAGAAGTCCCAGTCGTGCAGGTCGACACCGGCCGCCCGCGCGTACTTCTCGGCGAGCGCGTCGGGGTCGGGCACCAACTCCGATGCCCATGCCGCGTCGGCATGCACGAAATGGAACGTCGGATGCCGGTAGACGCACATCAGTGCGGCGTCGCTGAGCGGGTCGCCCAGGGTGGACATCTCCCAGTCGAGGACGGCGACGACCTTGGTGGCGTCCTCGGCATCGAGGATCGTGTTGTCGATGCGGTAGTCGCCGTGCACGATCGCCGATCGGCTCTGGGCCGGCACCGATTCGGCCAGCCGGCTGTGCAGCTTCTTGACGTCGGCATCGCACGCGTCGTCGGGCTGCTTCACCAGATCCCACTGCGATCCCCAGCGCCGCACCTGACGCTCGAGATAACCGGTGGGCTTGCCGAAGTCACCGAGACCGACCGCGTCGGGTTCCACCGCATGCAGGTCGGCGAGGACGGCGATCAGCGCGTCGACAGACTGCTCGATGGCCGCCTTGTCGCCGAGAGCCTCGAGTTGATGGGTGTAGCGCACCACGCGGCCGGGGACGAACTCCACCATCTGGAACGGCGCACCGAGCACCGAGTCGTCGTTGCGCATCGTCACCGCCCGGGCCACCGGCACCGCGGTGTCCTTCAGTGCGGCCACCACTCGGTACTCGCGGGCCATGTCGTGGGCGGACGGCGTGAGCCCGTGCAGGGGCGGGCGGCGCAGCACCCACTTCGACGCGTAGTCGGCGACCAGGAAGGTCAGGTTCGACCGGCCACCCGACACCAGCTCGGCGCGCAGGTCTCCGGTGCGGGGCACGCCCACCTCTCGCAGGTGGCGATCCAGGGCAGTGAGGTCGAGGCCTTCGAGGTCTGTCACGGCGTTCTGTTTACCAGCTGACGTTTCGCGGCAGCAGGTCCCATACGTGTTCGGTGCCGTTGACGCTGGCCACCGAGAGCCGACCGCTGCGGGAGGACAGCACCCTGGTCACCGAGGCGTAGTCGACGTGGAAGTTCAGCAATCGCGGTGTGCGCAGGATGGTGTGCAGCAGCACGTTGATCACACCGCCGTGGCTGAACACCACAACCGTGTCCTCGTGGTCGGCGGCGGCCACCACATCCTCGATACCTGCGGCGATGCGCGCGCGGAAGGCGTCCTCGTCGACGCTGCTCGGCAGGTGACCGTCGATCAACCGCTGCAGCTCCTCGGGGTTGTCCCTGGCGATCTGCTCGATCGGGATGTAGTGCTCGAGGTCGCGGTCGTATTCGGCGAGGCGGTCGTCGACATCGATCGGCAGTCCGAGCTTCTCGGCCACCGGCCCTCCCGTCTCGATGGCCCGCACCTGCGGGCTGCTCACCAGCCGGGTGATCGGGAAACGGGCCAGCGCGTCGGGCAGCCGGGCCGCCTGGGCGAGACCCTCGGGTGACAGGTTCGGATCCGAGCCCTCCCCCGGTTCGCTGCGCAGCGGAAGTGCGTGTCGGACGAGAAGCAGTTGCACCGTGCCACCATAGGGCGCGTGACCGGGTACGCAGATTCGCTGTTCGATCTGACCGACCGCGTGGTGCTGGTGACGGGCGGCAGTCGGGGACTGGGTCGGGAGATGGCGTTCGCCGCTGCCCGGTGCGGTGCCGACGTGGTGATCGCCAGCCGCACCTACGAGGCCTGCGTTGCGACCGCCGAGGAGATCGCCACCGAGACGGGTCGCGCGGCCCTGCCGTACGCGGTACACGTCGGGCGGTGGGATCAGCTCGACGGGCTCGTCGACGCGGCCTATGAGCGGTTCGGCCGGGTCGACGTGTTGGTGAACAACGCGGGGATGTCACCGCTGTACGAGTCCCTCACCGATGTCACCGAGAAGCTGTTCGATGCGGTGCTCAACCTGAACGTGAAGGGCCCGTTCCGGTTGTCGGCCCTGGTGGGCGAGCGCATGCGGGCCGCAGGCGGCGGGTCGATCATCAACGTCAGCACGAGCGGATCGCTTCGACCGGATCCGACGTTCCTGCCCTACGCGGCGGCCAAAGCAGGCCTCAATGCGACGACCGAGGCGCTGGCGAAGGCGTTCGGGCCGACGGTGCGGGTCAACACGCTGATGCCCGGGCCGTTTCTCACCGACATCGCCGATGCGTGGACGTTCGACCCCGACGCCGCGTTCGGACATCTGGCATTGCAGCGCGCCGGCCAGCCCCGCGAGATCATCGGCGCCGCCTTGTTCTTGATGTCGGATGCGAGCAGTTTCACCACCGGATCGATCATCCGCGCCGACGGCGGTCAGCCCTAGGGCGTCACGATGTCGAAGCTCGGATCGGGCTTGTCCAGCACGTCGACGAGTTGCGCGAGAACTGCTGCGTCACCGAGGATCTCGACCCCCGGTGACTTCGTGTCACCCGCCGCCAAGCTCAGCAGCCGCACTTTGGTCGCCAGCCGCAGCGTGGCCTGCGCGGTCTGCTCGTCGGCATCGACCTTGCGGTAGACCAGCACCCCGTTGCGCAGCGTGAGCCGGTAGTTGGTCGCGGTGTCGACGAAGGTCACGTCGATCGCCAGGTCGAGATCCCATGCGCGCGGACCGTTCACGCTGATCGCCAGCACGTCGAACATCTGCTCCGGGGAGAGCTGAGCGGCCATCGTCGTCGACGTGGCCGTCGGGGTGCCGAAGTTGCCGTCACGCAGCTCGGTGGCTCCCGCCAGGAAGAAGTTGCGCCACGTGGCGGTCTCCGCCCCGTACGCCAGTTGCTCGAGGGTATCGGCGTAGAGCTGCCGAGCCCCGGCGTGGTTCTCGTCGGTGAAGATGGCATGGTCGAGAAGTGTTGCTGCCCAGCGAAAATCACCGTCATCGAACGCCTGCTGGGCGATCTCCACCACGCGGTCCAGACCGCCCATCGCCGCGACGTAACGGGGTCCGATCGCTTCCGGCGGGTGGGGCCACAACCGGCCCGGGTTCCCGTCGAACCAGCCCATGTAGCGCTGATAGACCGCCTTCACGTTGTGGCTCACCGACCCGTAGTAACCCCGTGCATGCCAGGCGTTCTCGAGAGCGGGCGGCATCGAGAAGGTCTCGGCGATCTCGATCCCGGTGTAGCCCTGGTTGAGCTGGCGCAGCGTCTGGTCGTGCAGGTAGGCGTACAGATCCCGCTGCAGTGACAGGAATTCGACGATGCGGTCCTTGCCCCACGTGGGCCAGTGGTGGGAGGCGAACACCACGTCGGCGCGGTCGGCGAAGGTGTCGATCGCTTCGGTGAGATACCCCGCCCAGCCGTGCGGATCGCGTACCAGCGCGCCGCGCAGCGTCAGCAGGTTGTGCAGATTGTGCGTGGCGTTCTCGGCCATGCACAGTGCGCGGAACTTCGGGAAGTAGAAGTGCATCTCGGCCGGCGCCTCGGTGCCGGGTGCCATCTGGAATTCGATCTCGACACCGTCGATGGTGTGGGTCTCGCCGGTCTCGCGAATGTCGATGGTGGGCACGATGATCGCGACCTCACCCTGCGAGGGGGTCTGGCCGAGCCCGCAGCCCACCTGCCCTTGCGGCCCACGCTCCAGCACTGCCCCGTACATGTAGCCGGCCCGGCGGGCCATCGCCGTGCCCGCGTACACGTTCTCCTGCACCGCGTGCGCGGTGAAGCCCTCCGGGGCCAGCACCGCCACCGTGCCCGCGTCGACCTCGGCCTGAGTGGTCACGCCGAGCACGCCGCCGAAGTGGTCGACGTGGCTGTGGGTGTAGATCACCGCGCTGACGGGACGCTCTCCGCGGTGTTCGCGGTACAGCGCCAGAGCAGCCGCAGCCACCTCGGTGGACACCAGCGGATCGATCACGATGATGCCGCTGTCCCCTTCGACGAACGTGATGTTGGACAGGTCGAAACCGCGGACCTGATAAATGCCTCTGACATCCCCCGTCGCTTCGCTCGCCCGGGCGACCACCTCGTAGAGACCCTGTTTCGCGACCATTTGGGACTGCCGCCACAGGCTCGGGTGCACCGATGTGGGTGCGTCCCCGTGCAGGAAGTCGTAGACGTCGTTGTCCCACACCGCCCGGCCGTCGGCGGCGGTGATGACGCAGGGAGTCTTCGCGGCGATGAAGCCGCGATCGGCGTCGGCGAAATCCCGGGTGTCGTCGAACGGAAGGGAGGTCAGATGCTCGCGATGCGCTGCTTCGATGGTGCTGGTCGGCGGCTTGTGCTCCATTCCGCTGAGACTGCCACTCTCACCGCCGTCGCGGTGGTTGACTGGGCCAATGGATGTCCGTCGAGTGGTCACAGGTCACGATGCCGCCGGCAAGTCGGTGTTCGTCAGCGACGAATCCGTCGCGCCGCGCACACCGGTGCTTCTTCCGGGGTCGGAGTTCACGATGCTGTGGGGCGGCGATCAGACACCCCACTTTCCCGATGACGGGTCGATGCCGAACTGGCGCACCTACTTTCCGCCGATCGGCGGATTCCGGTTCTCGATGTTCACGCTGCCGCCGGGCACCGCCACCGCGCGCACGGACGACCTGACCACCGAGGAGGCCATCGTCGACGGCGAGGAGAAGCTGCCGGGCCTGCTCGGGTACATGGAGCTCGACGATCCCGGCATGCACACCACCGACACCATCGATTTCGAGGTGGTGCTGGAGGGCACCGTGATCCTGGAACTCGACGACGGCGCCGAGGTGACCCTGCAGCCCGGGGACACCGTGGTGCAGAACGGGACTCGGCATCGGTGGCGCAACCCCGGCGACGTGCCGGCACGGCTCGCGCTGTTCTGCTGCGGAGCCGAGCACGACAAGGTCACTCGCCCCGGCTGAGCCACTCCTGACCGCGGCGTTTCGAGGCCCGGGACAGCCACGCGTCCTGGATCAGCTCCTTGAGCTCGCTGACCGCGATTTCACCGAGTCGGCTCGCGCGCACCAACACCGACGGATGCCCGTCGAAGTGCTGTGTGGTGAAGAACGGCGACGACGGGTCCTGGGTGAGCGCGAGTTTGTCGGCCTCGGATTCCACCCAGATGACGACGACGTCGGGGTACTTCTCGCCGGTGTCGGGATCGACGGCGTCGGGCCTCGGGGTGCGGAAGAACACGAACGACTTGCCGCCGACCTGGTAGATCGGGTTACCGGCCTTCGGCCCTTCGACCCGCGTCACGTGCGGCATGTCCGCGGCGATGCGGTGCACGTCGTCGACAGTGGCCGGCCGGTCACTCACGGCGAGGCACCCGGTGCAGCTCGACGTCGCTGAGCTGTCCCCCGGCTGCCGTCGCGTTCATGTAGGTGCAGTGGGGCTGGCGGCGGCGATCGGTCGGCGAGCCGGGGTTGAGCAGCCGCAGACCACTCTCTGCGGTGGTGTCCCACGGGATGTGGCTGTGGCCGAACACCAGCACGTCGGTGTCGGGGTAGGCCTTGGCCATGCGCGCCTCGCGGCCGGCCGCACCGCCCGTCTCGTGGGTGACTGTGAAACGCAGCCCGCCCAACTCGACGTCGGCACGCTCGGGCAGCCGGCGACGCAGCTCGTCGCCGTCGTTGTTGCCCCAGCACGCCACCAGCCGCCGGGAACGCTGCTCGAGAGCGTCGAGCAGTTCCGGCTCCACCCAATCCCCGGCGTGGATGACCACGTCGGCCTCGTCGACCTCCTCCCACACCTGCGGCGGCAGATCTTTGGCCCGCTTCGGCACGTGCGTGTCGGCGATCAGGAGGAGGCGCACGTCACCACCCTAGAGCCTGGCGGCGTCGCGAAATTGGCGCACGGACCCCCTCTCGGGGACCCATAGGCTCTTTGCCGTGGAGCGTTCGGTCGAGGTGGTGGTGTCGGAGCTGCAGGCGGCGTCCGAGCGGCTGCGCGACGCCGGGCAACGGCTGCAGGACGGGCTGTCCAGCGTGGACCTGGAGACGCGGCAGCTGCTGGGTTCGGGCTGGAAGGGTGGGGCGGCCTCGGCCTACGGGCCGGCGTGGGATCAGTGGCACACCGGCGCCGGCCAGGTGGTCCGCGGACTGCAGTCGATGGCCGACCTGCTGAGCCTTGCCGGCAAGGAGTACGCCAAGACAGACCAGCAGTCCGGCGACGCCCTGAACGCGACGATGCAGGGCGGCGGAGGTGCGCCTTCTGGAGGTGGTGGCGGCGGAAGCGGGGCTCTGAGTGCGGCGCCGGCGGCTTCCGTGGCGGGCGGTGGGGTTGCTGCTGCACCCTCCTCCGAGCCGCTGACGGGGTTGGCCAAGGCAATGGACCTCGATCAGCTCGGGTCGGTCGCGGAGTCTGCACAGTCGGCACCCCAGCAGCTCGGCGGCTTCTTGCAGCAGGGGGCGCAGATGGCCGGCGGATTCGTGGAACAGATCTCGTCCCTGGTCGAGGGCGCGGCGCAGGGCGGCGAGGCGCCCGCACCCGAACCGCCGCACGACCCTGATCGCGATTCGACGCGCAAGGACGAGCGATGAGCGCGCTGATCGTCGACTTCGATGCGCTGCGCGCCGCGATCCGTCACATGGAGGAGTTCGGCCGCGAGGTCACCGAATGTCTCGACGACATCGAGAACACGATGGCGATGCTGCGCGGATCGTGGCAAGGTGCCGCCTCCGACGCCCAGGACCAGGCGCAGAAGCAGTGGGAGACCGGTGCGGAGCAGATGAAGGAGGCGCTCGCCGCGCTGCAGAAGGTCGCCGACACCGCGCACAAGAACTACACCGACGCCGTCGCCAAGAACGGTGAGATGTGGCAGGTATGACCATCGGGGGGCCACGCGGTGCGGATCGAGGTTGACCCGGAGGCGCTGATCGCCGCGGGTCAGCAGACCGGTGCCATCGGCGCGCAACTGGCTCGGCTCTCAGATGCGTTGGGTACGGCGCTGGCCGGCGGCATTTCTTCGGGCATGGACCCGGCGGGGATGAACTTCGGGCTGAAGTACGGCCATCAGGCGGGCGAGTTCACTTCTGCGGTCGCGGACGCGGCCAACGCCTTCAACGCCGTCGGCATGCTCTTGCAGGCCACCGGCTACAACTATCGCAACGCCGATGCCGCGGCGACGATCGGCGGGCCTGGCCCCACGGGCGGCGTCGGCGCAGAGCCTGGCAAAGCCTTGCCCGCGCATGTGCCGCCCGGCCCCAACGGCGTCACTGTCCCGCCGCCGGACAAGTGGTACCTGATCCAACCGTTCCTTCAGGTGCTGCCCGGCATCGGATTCTTCGCCGGTGCCGCGATGACGTGGCCGTCGGGCAACGCGCCGATCATGGGGGTGACGGCGACGCAGTGGCGCAACTTCGCCACCGGGTTCGCGCTGATCGAGCCGCAGCTCACCGGCATCAAGAATGCCGTTGCCGCGCAACAGGTCCCCGAGGGCGGCGCGATGAAGACCGCGCTGGAGAGTCTGGGCACCGCGATCTCGTCGCTCGCCGACGTGTCGAACTCTGTCGCGCAGTCGATCACTGATTTTGCGAACGGCGTCCAGGAGACCCAGGACGCGATCCGCCGAATCCTCGACCGGCTGTCGCTGGACGGCCTGTGGGACACGGTGAAAGGCATATTCACCGGAGAAGCCGACGACATCCTGCGCGAAGTAGCGCACGACATCGGCACGGTGCTGCACAATTTCCAGAATCAGGTCAAGGGCCTTGTCGGCCTGCTCGATGAGCTGACCGGCCTCATCGGGGACGCGGCGACGGCGTTCCAGAAATGGATCCGGCCCATCCTGGTGGAGACGTTCGGCGACCGAGTCGGCAACGATCTGGCGAATGCCGTGACGCTGTACACCGACATCCAAGTGGGCGCGGTCACCGGGTTGATCGGCACCGTGTCGGGGATCGTGGCGATGGCCGACCCGGACACCTGGAAGGGCATGGCCGAGATGGCGCTCTCGGTCGCCAAGGACCCGTCCACACTGCCCGATGTCCTGATCAACATGGGCAAGGAGTTCGTCGCGTGGGACAAGTGGTCGGGTGACCATCCGGGCCGCGCCGCGGGCGAGGCGGCGTTCAACATCGGTTCGCTGTTCGTTCCCGGCGGCGCGCTGTCGAAGACCGGCAGCGTCGCCAAGGGCCTGAACCTGAGCCGACGCGTGCTCGAGGAAGGTCGTCTGCCCAAGGTCGGTGAGCTGGGCAGCTGGACACGCGGGACGCCGAGTCGCATTGAGACACCGCATGTTCCGGAGTTCAACCCCTCTGGTCCCGGCGGGGTGCCGCCACTGCGGCCGGAGACGATTTCGGGTGGGGCGGGACCTGGGTCTGTTGGCGCGGGTCCGGCGCCGGGCGGGTCGACGCCGTCGGGTGGCTCGCAGTCAGGCAGCGGCCCGTCGGGTGGCGGCCCGCGTACTGGTGAGCCGTCGGCGCCGAATGGGCGGCCGTCTGGTTCGGGTGCTGAGGGTGGTTCCGGTCCACGCGCACCGGTCGGCGAGGCGCCTTCTCCAAACGGATCGTCGCCGGGCGGGTCGACGCCGTCGGCGTCACCCGGCGGAGGCCCCGAATCTGGTGGCGGATCGACAACGCCGCACGGACCGTCGGGCGGGGCGCCGGAAGCGCCGACAGAAACCTCAGCACACTCGGCTCCTTCAGCTACGCCGGCGCCCGAAGCATCTAGCGCAGGCGGCGGCTTGGAATCGGGCCGGCACAGTGTCGGGTCATCAGATGCCGGCGGGAATCACGATCAACCCCTGACTCCCGATGGCACACACCCGGGAAGTCCGGAATCCCATGCGGCCGGCGATCAGCCTCCGCCGGGAGATGATCACCACACTCCGCCCGGAGACGACACTGCGCGCGACGAGCACGCACGGGTCTACTCGATGATGGACGGCAGCGAGCACACTACGTCCTTCGCTCCTGAGCAACTCCTCGACAACCATCGAGTAGATGAGGCTCTTGCGGCGAGCGGCGTCAGCAAGAGCGACTTCGTCGACTTGGTCAACACGCCGACTGATGCTCTGACAGCAGATCAACGTCACCTGTTGACCAATGTTCGCGACGCCTTGCCCGCGCCGACAGCTGACACCGTTATGCAGAAAGTCATTCCACCGGGGTTCTTCCATAACGACGGGCATTTCGTTCAAAGCCGTGCTGACGACTACATCATGGGTGGCGACTTCGACGCCGATCAAATCAAAGGATCGGTCACTGTTGCCGATGACACCGCCCATCTTTCTGACCCCTCGAAGATCTACGACGGTTTGCGTCTGGACTACTCCGGCACACACTTTGATCCATCTGATGCGGGCACACATATCATTCGCTTCCAAGCCGATCCGGAATCGTTGGGAGATTACGAGGTACCGAGGAATTCGGCGATGGGCGGCGACGCCTCTTACGACGCGTGGTCCGATCCATTCACAGGTAACGGCTTCACGAAGGCGGTTGACGATGTTATCCCTGAATACGTGGCCAACGACATCACCATGAGGGACGGAGCCGAGATGTGGGAGGTACTCGACGACGGCAACCAACGTTTGGTGGCCGTGTTGCGAGACAAAGAGTGGATACCGCAGGGCAACTAATGGAAACTCCTGTGAGCGCTGCATTAGCGGAGTACCGCGGCAAGCAGTTCCCGATTGTCTTCAGCGACACTGACTGGGTAGCTCTCGGAATTGACCCCGATACCGAGATACCCGACGCCTTCGCCTTTGGCGACTTTCCGTCCGGTTTCGGACACCGACAGAGGTGGGCGAAAGTCCCTCGCACCAGTCTCGACGGAATCATTCATCGACGTGTTCGGGGAACGATCCGCGGCCACCACCTCACACTGAAAAAGCACCTACCGGACGGCCGAATATGCGTGGACTTCATTGGCCCACCCGGCGTGGCGCGTGAACTGGGCCTGGACGGGGACCAATACATGGGGTGGAGTGGATTGTTCAAGCCAGAAGACTTCGACACCATTGAAGTGGAAGAGACGCGTCGTGCCTGACCGTCTCATTCTGCAGAAGTTGCTCAACTCCGCCCTCGCAACTGCCATCGTCGACACTGGCGATGACCAGGTGGGCGGATACGTGTCGGATGCGGCAGCAGCTGCCAATCTACGAACGCCACAACAACTTCTGGCTGCCTACGGTGTCGAGGGGGCACCGCAGTTCGTTGACGTGGTTCGTTTCGAACAACCCCGCCTCGCGTCGTTGCGACCGCCCGACGATGCGCCGCGCCCCTGGCCGACCTTCCCGAACGGCTTCCTTCGTGGCGACTCGCTCGCTCGAGTCTGGTCCATGAGCCGAACTCGATACCCCTACGGATCTGAGTACTGGCGAATTCGAGCCGACGGCGAGCAGAAAATCCTTTCGCGTTATGAAGGCGTCGCACGCGGCTGGCGCAACGCGAAGCAATGGCGGCCGCCCAGCCCACTGGTCGGCACACTGGGTCGGTGGCGCGGCAACGAATACTTCGCCGACGTCGCCGCCGAGAACGTTCACCTGACCGCCATCACCGCCGACGGCCCGGAAGGTTTTGAGCCCGTCCGTGCCAACGTGTGGTCATCAAGCGTTCCGCTTGCCGACACCGAAATCTTCGAGCGTGTCTACACCGCCGATCTCGACGGCGTCCCAGTCCGCATCGTGCGCACGTCGGGAAGAACCGCCGAACTGCTGTTACTCACGGATGAACCTGATAGCGCGCAACGAATCGGCGCCGGTTTGACCGAGCCCGGTGTCTACGAAATCGTCGTTGATACTGAGCGACTCAGCAATATACGGGGAATTGAGAATCAGTGGGCCCCCTGATGTATGCGTTTCATTGGAAGGTACTTCCATGCCTCATCTGACCATCGACAGCATCGATTGGGACCAGTCGGGAGGCGGGCTGCCGTACGCCATCCCCGAGCTACAAAGCCAACTTCCGGTGAACGGACGCGTGGCGCGGCAAATACCCGGCCCCGACAGAGACGACTACTTCTTCGTCGTTCTGAAGCCGCCTATACGCTTCCATCCCCAGACCGACTTCGACTGGAGTCGAACGCAACCCGAGTTTCACGGACGTGACGACGCCGGTGCCTTCCTGCGTATCTACGCGGTGATCGTATGCAGTCTGGCTGTAGGCACGCAGTTGCACAACGGTATGAAGAGCTTTCCCGTGCAGCTTGCATTGGTGATCGACAACACCGTTGGCCGAGATGAGCGTCTGGCGTTCGAGAAATGCGAGTACGCCGGGCAGGCCTTGGTGAGCGACGTTCCCAGTCCGAGCAATTCCATCGAACTCACGAAGCTCGCCGACTCTCCCTGGGAATGGACACTTTACGAGACGAGCGACCGCTCATTCGTCCTTCGGGTGATGTTCTCTGAAGGCCCCTACAAGATCGATGTGGGTCGCTACTTCCTGATGCAGGGAGGACTCAGACCCGACGATCCCGCCGATGTTGCTGAGCGCATCAAACGCGACTACCCACATGTCGACTTCACTGAACTCTCGAAGAGAGATGTCTCACATTCGGTTTGACGGTGTCCCAGCATCGACGAAGGGAACGATCTAGGTGCATCCCGAAGGGGCCACCTCGACCTTCGCCGATCAGGTCAAGGCAATCGTTGGCCGGTCTCTCTCGCGCCGAGGATTCACCTTCGACCGCGCCATCACGGTGGATGAGGACGGGCGCAACGCGGCGGCTGTGTTTTTCCGAAACCGGGACTGCTTGATCCAAATCTATTGGTCCCAGCGTGCAGGCGAGCTGAATTGCATGATCGCTCCACCTGATGCGGCCTACGAACACGGGCTGTACGACAGATCAGCGAAGTGGCGCTATCTCAATGAATTTGTCGCCAGGCCCGATTTCCCACTCGAGCAGCTCACCGAACTCCTCGAGGCTGACAAGGTCCATTTCCAGAACCAGGACACGTGGCTCACCTGGCTCGGCACTCGAATAGACGATTACTACGACTCCGCACTGGCCGGCATCAAAGGTCGAAAGCCATCATGAACATCACTGAGCTGCGGCGAGCTCTTCGCGCCATGGAGATACCGGACCGAGTGCTGGCTCGCGGAGGTCAGGCGGAGTATTCCTGGTGCGTCGAGCCCGGCGCTGATGGCCTCTGGGAGGTGTACTGGTACGAGCGCGGCAACAAGAACAACTTGGTCCGGGTCTCCAACGAATCCGAGGCTTGCTACCAGCTGTTGGGGCGACTCGCCTACAGCCAACTGTTGGGCGGAACTCTCGCCGCGAGAAAAGCCTACAACCACCAGTCATCGCCGGAACTGTCACAGTCTCTCGTCCAATGGGCGCGAGCAGCTGGCTACGCCCTGACGGCTGACAGTCAGACGGGCGCTGCGATCTTGTGGTCTGATCCCGGCGGAGAGACCCGCTTCTACGTCCGGCGACGCTTTGATGGCGTCTTCGTCCTGACATCGTCGCAGCGAGCGTCGCGGGAACACTTCGAACTGGGTGCGCCCACCGTCGAGATCCTGGAAAGGCACCTTTTCGATCTCTTCGGCTCGAGCATCCGATATCGAAAAGGACTCCCGTTCTTGCGTTTACCGACTGCTCTCGGTTCTCTCGCCGCCGGCTTCGACATCAGCGACGAAGATCCCGACGGCTTCTGCAGGCTCGTCGACAGAGACGCTCGAGTAGTCGCCTTTGGTCACGGTGGCAGCACCGGCGTATCGAAATCCGTGAAGCTCTCTCACCTCGTATCAGCCCCAGTGACCGACATCATCGCGTCCTTCGAGAATCCCGAAGGCCATCCGCTGTTCCGGGTGTGACGCTAGCTACGAGCCCGTCACGAATCCGAGCACCGTCAGTCCGAACACCCCGAACAGCAGCAGCGTGCCCGCCACATCGGACACCGGGTTCGCGCCCACCGCCGCCGTCACCACGCCCAGTACCACCGCCAACGCAACGAACGCCATCCGCACACCGAGCAAGAGCCGTTGCCGCACAACGGTGCTCAAGACCGCCGCAGGAACCGTGCGCATCACCCACACCAGTGGGGCAATCAGAGCCACGCCGAGTACCCCCGCCGCGATCCGCGGCAGCACCGTCGACATCCCGTCGTCGTCAGCAGCCCCCACCACGATCAGCGCTACCGCCAGGAACACCACCGACGCGGTCGCCATCCGCAGGACTCGAGCCATCGCCAGCCCGATGTTGTCGATCACCATGGGCCGCAACGCCGGATTCATGCTGTCGGCCACCAGAAGTCCCCGCACCGCCTGCGTCAACGTTCCCCACCGCAGCCTGCTCACCGCGAGGTTGTGGGTCGCCACGGCATGGTTCGGCTCGATCCGCAGCGCCTGCAGATACTGCTGCTCGGCAGCCTTCGCGCCCCACGTCGTTCGGAAGATGTCGCCGCGCAACACCAGTGCGTCCGGGTTCGTCGGGTCGAGCCGCAACGCTTCGTCGACCACCGCCGACGCCTGCTGATCCATGCGGGACTCGTGCAGAAGGCTCGCGTACGTGTACTGCGCCAGCGCCGACCGCGGGTGCTCCGTCACCAGACGCCACGCCATCGCCAACGCATCGGCGTCGCGGCCCAGCCCGTGCAACGCGAGCGCATACAGCCGCATCGCGTGCTCGTGAGTCGGCTCGACGGTGAGTACCGCCCAGGCTGCCGACGCCGCAGCCCCGTAGTCCTTGGCGCCAAGACTCGCCTGCGCGGACTGTGTGAGCATGGCAACGTCGGACATCACCGACGAATTTTATCGGCGCCCGCGGGCTACCCCGCGCACGTCTTCGCCGGGTAACCCCCGATCCGTGCGTTAATTGAGGGCACCAGAGACGAGAGGTGAGTGCAGATGGCAGGCCGCAGCGGCAACGCCGCCTCCGGCGAGGACGCCCGCGTCATCCGCACCCGCGCCGACGTCGGCCGGACAGCGCTCGACGTTCTCGTCACCGAGGGGTCCGACGCCGTCACCCACGCTCGCGTCGCCGAGCTCGCCGGCTACTCCAAGACCACCCTCTACACCCACTGGCCGTCGCGGGTGGACCTCCTGAAGATCGCCGTCGACGCCATCGGCGAGCTACCCCACACCGAGCCCTCCGGCGACCTGCGGGCCGACTTGATCGGCGAGCTGACGTCGTTCCGTACCGCCGTGGTCGACCTGCACTTGGACAAGGTCCTCTACGCGATGGCGCAGTGGGCCTCGGTCGAGACGATGGCCGAGATCCGGGACTCGCTGAACTCCGAGGCGCAACGACCGGTTCGGAAGATGCTGGAGAACGTCTTCGCCGGTGCGCACTTGGAAGCGGCGATCTCAATGCTGGCCGGCGTGGTGGCGTGTCCGTCGCTGATGTTCGGAACGGTGCCGGGCGACGACGTCATCGAGGCGGCAGTCGACATGGTGCTCGCCAACAAGAAATAAAAGTGCGCCCGAAGGGATTCGAACCCCTAACCTTCTGATCCGTAGTCAGATGCTCTATCCGTTGAGCTACGGGCGCGTGGTGGTGCGTGTTCAGTTGTTGGCGGAGGCGAGAGGATTTGAACCTCCGGCCCGCTTTAAGGCGGGCAACTCATTAGCAGTGAGTCCCATTCGGCCGCTCTGGCACGCCTCCTGACGTTGACCGCCGAAAGGAGAGAGTACACAGGCCCTGCCACGGGAAGCAAAGCAGATCGACGACAGCCCTAAACTGTTCGGGTGCCCGCACGTCTTCGCCCGGAACTCGCCGATCTGCCCGCCTACACACCGGGTAAGACCGTGCCGGGCGCCATCAAGATCGCCAGCAACGAAACCGTGCACGGGCCTCTGCCCAGCGTGCGCGCCGCAGTCGCCGACGCAATGGACGGCATCAACCGCTATCCCGACAACGGATACGTCGAGCTCAAGGAGCGCCTAGCCAAGCACGTGAACTTCGCGCCCGAGCACATCTCGGTGGGCTGCGGGTCGGTGAGCCTGTGCCAGCAGCTGATCCAGATCACCTCGACGGTCGGTGACGAGGTGCTGTTCGGGTGGCGCAGCTTCGAGATCTATCCGCTGCAGGTCCGCACCGCCGGCGCCACCCCGGTCCAGGTGCCGCTGACCGACCACACCTTCGACCTCGACGCCATGGCGGCCGCGATCACCGACCGCACCCGGCTGATCTTCGTCTGCAACCCGAACAACCCGACCAGCACCGTCGTCGACCCCGCCAAGCTGGCCGCATTCGTCGAGGCCGTCCCGTCCCACATCATGGTGGTGCTCGACGAGGCCTACATCGAGTACATCCGCGACGACCTGGTGCCCGACAGCTTCGGCCTGGTCCGCGCGCACCCCAACGTCGTCGTGCTGCGGACGTTCTCGAAGGCGTACGGCCTGGCGGGGCTGCGCGTCGGTTACGCCGTTGCCGACCCCGACATCGTCAGCGCGCTGTCCAAGGTCTACGTCCCCTTCACCGCCACGACCGTCTCGCAGGCCGCCGCCATCGCCTCGCTCGACGCAGCAGACGAACTGCTAGAACGCACCGACGCCGTCGTCGCCGAACGCACCCGCGTCTCGGCCGCGCTGCGCGACGCCGGGTACGAGCTGCCGCCCTCGCAGGCCAATTTCGTCTGGCTGCCGCTGACCGGCCGCGCCCAGCAGTTCGCAGCCGACGCCGCCAACAGCCGCATCATCGTGCGGCCCTACGGTGACGACGGCGTGCGGGTCACCGTGGCGGCCCCGCACGAGAACGACGCCTTCCTCGACTTCGCCCGCACCTGGACAGGACGCTCATGACCGAACCCCGGAAGACCTTCACCGAGCTGACCGCGCGCACCGGCCGGATCGACGACGCCGAACTCGACGCGTTCTGGGCCACCTTGGCTCCGGCCACCATCGAGTTCATGCTCGGCGAGTGGAAGGGCGGCGAGTTCGACACCGGACACAGGGCCAACGGCTTCATGAAGCGGCTCAACTGGTTCGGCAAGACGTTCCACTCCGCCGCCGACGCCAAGCCGCTCGTGTGCCTGGATGCTGACGGCGCCAAGTTCTCCAACACGGAGGCGATGAACGGCGAAGCCAGCCTGTGGATGGAAGAGTTCCGCGGCGAGACGGTCGCGTCCATGGTCTACGACGGCAAGCCGGTGCACGACCACTTCAAGGTCGTCGACGACAACGCCGTCATCGGCATCATGAACGGCAAGGGCGCCATGGACACCAGCTCCGGCACGCCGCGCCACCTGTATTTCTATCTCGAGCGGGTGTAGCCCCCTATCGTGGCGAAGATGAGGACGCGCGCGCGGGTGACGACGACCGCCATGGTCGGGCTGGCGATCGTGCTCGGCGCGACGACGGCCTGCTCGCGCAGCACCGAGGGTGCCGTCGCACAGACCACCGAGCCCGGCCCGCCGCTGACCACCGAGCGCAGCGCGCCGAGCATTCCCGGGCTGCCGAGCATCCCCGGGTTGCCCGAGATCACGATCCCGAATCTGCCGCTGCCGACGCGCGGGTCGAACGTCCCCGAGGTGCCGCCGCCGCCGAACGCGACCAGCATGTCGTGCGAGGAGTACTCGAAGCTCGACGAAGCGACCCGGCTCGCGGTGGTCAAGGCGATCCTCGCCCAGGGCAACAACCCGATCGGCGCCAACGGCGAGACGGTCGGCCAACTCCTCGCCGACGCCGCATGCCAGTTCCTGCCCAGCGCGAAGGTCGCCGACGTTTTGATGGGCTGACGTCCTGGTGGGCTGATGGCCCAGGCTGTCGCGCGGCGGCTAGCCTCATGAGCCATGGGCAGCAGCTATGAGTCAGTGACAGTGGAGATCGCCGACCACATCGCACAGGTCACGTTGATCGGCCCGGGCAAGGGCAATGCGATGGGACCGGCGTTCTGGGCCGAACTCCCCCAGGTCTTCGCGGAACTGGACGCCGATCCCGAGGTACGCGCCATCGTTCTGACGGGCTCGGGCAAGAACTTCAGCTACGGCCTCGACCTGCCCGCGATGGGCGGCATGCTGTCACCGATGCTCGCCGAGGGCGCCCTGGCCAAACCCCGCGCCGACTTCCACAAGCACCTCAAGACCATGCAGCAGTCGATCACCGCGGTGGCCGACTGCCGCACGCCGGTGATCGCGTCGGTGCACGGCTGGTGCATCGGCGGCGGGGTCGACCTGATCTCGGCCGTCGACATCCGCTACGCGAGTGCCGACGCGAAGTTCTCGGTGCGGGAGGTCAAGCTCGCGATCGTCGCCGATGTCGGTTCGCTGGCGCGGCTGCCGCTGATCCTGAACGACGGGCACCTGCGTGAACTGGCATTGACGGGCAAGGACATCGACGCTGGGCGGGCCGAGAAGATCGGTCTGGTCAACGACGTGTTCCCCGACGCCGACGCGTCGCTGGCCGCGGCGCGCGCCACCGCGGCCGAGATCGCCGCGAACCCGCCGCTGGTGGTCGCCGGCGTCAAGGACGTCCTCGACGAGCAGCGCACCGCCGCGGTGTCGGCGAGTCTGCGCTACGTGGCGGCGTGGAACTCGGCGTTCCTGGCGTCCAAGGACCTCACCGAGGGCATCACCGCGATGTTCGAGAAGCGCCCGCCGACGTTCACCGGCGAGTGACCGCCTAGATCCTGCGTCCCGCCGTCTCCGGCAGGGCCAGGACACACGCCAGGCTGACCAGTCCGAGCGCGCCCATCATGACCGACACCGCCCAGCCACCGTAGGACGCCAGCAGCATCGGTGAGACGACGGGAGGCAGCGCGCCGCCGACGATCGCGCCCAGCGTGTGCGACAGCGCCGCGCCGGTGTAGCGGTATTCGGGGGCGAAGATCTCCGGCAGCAGCGCGGCGAGCGGTCCCATGCACCAGCCGATGAGGCAGTAGGTCACCACGATCGTCGCGCCGAACATCATCTTGTCGCCGGTCTCGATCAGTGGGAACACCACGAACGCCCACGGCGCCGTCAACGCGAACCCCCACGACACGATTCGACGCCGGCCGTAGGTGTCGCTGAGCACGGCAGCCACCGCGGCAAAGCCCACCGCGCACAGACCGCCGATCACCCCGGTCATCAACACCAGGTCGTAGGAGAAGTCGAGCCGCTCGGCGGCGTAGTGGACGAAGAAGGTGCCCGCCTGGAACACCAGCATGGGAGCGCAGACGGCGACCCCGGCGGCCAGCAGCACCTGCCGCCCCTGCTGGCGGAACAGCGTGACCAGCGGGGCGCCCTGGTGTCCCGTGTCCTCGCCGAGCACCGGGGAGTCCTTGACGTGCATGCGGATGTAGAGCGCCACGAGGATCAGAATTCCGCTGAGCAGGAACGGGATTCGCCAGGCCCAGTCGAAGAACACCGACCCGGGATCTTCCCCGAAGATGGCCTGGACCACCCAGAACACGAGGTTGGCCAACACCAGCGCGGTCCCCAGGCCGAGCTGGGTGAACATCCCGTAGAAGCCGCGCCTGTCCTGCGGCGAGTTCTCTGCGCTGAGCAGGACCGCGCCCGCCCATTCACCGCCGACGGCGAAGCCCTGGACCAGCCGCAGACCCAGCAGCAACAGCGGCGCCGCGATACCGATGGTTGCTGTGCTCGGAATGAGACCCACCCCGACAGTCGCGACGCCCATCAGCAGCAGCGTCACGACCAAGGTCTGCTTGCGGCTGATGCGGTCGCCGAAGTGACCGAACACCGCCGCCCCGACCGGCCGGGCCAGGAACGCGGCCGCGAACGCACCCAGCGAGGCCGTCGTCGCCATGATCGGGCTCAGGTCCGGGAAGAACACGGTCGGGAACACCAGCGCCGCGGCGGTGCCGTAGATGAAGAAGTCGTAGAACTCGATGGCCGAACCCACGTAGCTGGACAGCGCGATCCGCCACAGCGGTTGGGTGGCAGTGGGGCCGGCAGGGACCGCTTCCATCGTCATGGGTCGATAGTGACGGCTTTGCCGGATGAACACATCCGCTATTGGGTGGAATGCCCCGGTGGATTGCGATGTCCACCGATCAGGGGACCCGGCGCCGACGCGCCACTCAGTGGTAAACGAAGTTGCTAATGACGTTTCAATGACTTTGCTTCGTGCAACAGAAGACGGCATGAAGAAACTACCGATAGTGAGTGTCTTGGCCTCTGTTGCAACCGCATGCGCCGGCATTGCGACCGGAATGGGTGCACCTGCGGCGTCAGCGCAGAGTTGCAGTGACGTCGAGGTCGTCTTCGCCCGAGGGACGACCGAGCCCGCCGGGGTGGGGTGGCTCGGCACCGCGTTCATCAATTCTGTCCGCAGCAAGGTGGGCGCCAAGACGGTGTCGACCTACGCGGTGAACTATCCCGCAAACTGGGACCTGTACTCGTCGGTGCGCGCAGGCGGGACCGACGCACTCGCCCACGTGCACGCCACCGCCGCCAACTGTCCCAACACCCGCATCGTCCTGGGTGGCTACTCCCAGGGCGCCGGTGTAGTCGATGTCCTGGCGATCGGCCAGCGCGTGGGCGTGTTCACCCCGATGCCCATCCCCGCAGAGGATGAGCCCCACGTCGCGGCACTGGCGGTGTTCGGCAATCCGATGCGCACGATGAACGGCGGCGGCCCGCTCACCGACAAGAGCCCGGTCTACGGCAGCCGGACCATCGACCAGTGCGCCACCGGCGACCAGTACTGCTACCCGGGACCCTCCACCAACACGGGGCACTACGCCTACGTCCAGAACGGCATGGTCGACCAGGCGGCGGCGTTCGTCGCCGGCCGGGTGTAGCGCCGGCGGGCGGGATCAGTTCTTCAACGCCCGCGGCGCCTTCCACGTGCTGTTCAGGGCCTCGTCCTTGGGCCAGTACAGGCGCAGGATCAACTGGAAGGGCCCCGCCGGCGCGGGAAGCCAGTTGGCCTCCAGGTCGGGGCCCGGCGATTGCTGCTGCACTGCGATGGTGATGCCGCCGTCGGGACCGGTGATCAGGTTCGGCAACATCGGCGAGTTGATCAGGTACCGGTCGATGGGGTTGGCCACCAGCAGGCTCTCCGGCATCTGGTACATGGTCAGCGACCAGAACGAGTTGACAGGCGGCAGCTCCCCTGGTGCGAACCGCAGCGTGTACGAGTCGGCCCCGGTCAGCGGCGCACCCGTCGAATCGGTAGCGATCACCGGGTACATGGCCTCGGCCGCGACGTTGCCGTAGATGCCGAGCACCGCTCCGGCCATCCGGTAGAGATAGTTGTCCCCCAACTCCGCGTGGGTGCCGAACAACTGCCCCGAGGTGACCTCGCCGGTGTTGAGCTTCTCCTTCTTGAACGTCGCCAATTCCGCCCAGGCGTCGGCCATCCCGTCCTGCACGGCCCGCAGAGTGTCCCCGCTCAGCGTCGCCGCTGTGAACTCACCCGCCGGTCCGACGCCGATCGACGCGAATCGTTGCCGCACGTCTTCCTCATCCGGCAGCACGGGCGCCGTCGTCAACACGAAGTTCAGGATCTCGAAGAACTTCGGAGAAGTCCTCTGCTCGTCGGGGGTCAGCGGTGCGATGAAGTCCATCGCGGAAACCGGTGCAGCAGGCCTGTTTTCGTGGGCCGACAGCGGTTCGACCGTGTAGCCGGCCTGGATCTTCGTGACGTTGTCGATGTCGGCGGCGTCGAACAGCTGGGTACGGTAGATGACGAGGGAGAAGTCGGTGTCCGAGCGGATGATCTCGTCGATCCCCTCCGGCTTCTCGCCGTCCCAGCTGGGACCGGCCAGGAGAAATCTGCCGCCACCGTTGCCGGTGCTGCGACTACCCACGTAGGCGTAATCGTGGGTGTAGCCATCGACGAACTGCAGGGAGAAGTAGCGTCCGGCCTCGATCGGCGGCACCGTCAGGACCAGCGGCTCGGCCCGCAGATCTGCGCCCAGCATCGTGTACGGCGTATCGGAGTTGGGCGTCTGGATCGTCGTGTCGGCAGGCGTGAAAACCCGCGCGATGCTGTGCGGCCGGTTCCAATCGCCCTTGTACTGCGGATTGGACTCGTCGACGAAGTACGAGTGCTGGATGCGGTAGTTGTCCACCATCGGCAAGCCGTACATGTAGGCCTCTTTGACGATCTGACGCACCTCCTGCGAGGTCGGCACCTCACCCACACCAGCGACCATCAGCAGGGCTGCCCAGGCGGGGTGAAGTAGGGCACTCCTTCGACGGTGTAGCAGGGGATCTCGCCGGGCACGTACGGGACGTCCGATGAGGCGATGGCCGCCGCTGCCACACCGGCTTCGATGCCGTTGGCGATGGGGGCGCCACAGCCCGAGACACCGACGAAGCGGCCGTGGACACCTGCGCAGATGTCGGCGGATGCGGTGGGGGCGTTCACGATCAGTGCAGTGGCCAGCGGCGCGGCGACGACTGTCGCGGCGGCCAGCAGTGCGGCGGTGTGTCGGTTCACGGCTTCCCTGGTTCCTCTCAGTGGCGGCTCGGACTCGACGAATACTCTGCAGCATCGGGAATCCGCCCGTCTTGACTTTGACGGACAGATTCTTGACTCTGACGGACATGCAGCTGGTGCGCGGCTCGGCACTGGTGGGGTTCGTTCCACTGATCACCACCCTGGGAGGGGACCCGGGGGCGCTACTGGCGCTGGCCGGTATCGATCCTGCGGACGCCGGCAATGACGACCGGTACGTTCCGCTGCGTAGCGCCATCGCTGCCGTCGAGAATGCGAGCACCACTCTTCACGTGTCCGACTTCGGACGACGGCTGGCGCTACGTCAGAGCATCGACATCCTCGGTCCGGTGGCGGTCGCCGCCCGCACCGCCGCCACCGTCGCCGTGGCGTTCGATGTCCTGGTCACCCACATGGATTCGCACAGCCCCGGTATCAGTGCGCGCATCACCGACGATGCCGATCCGGCCTTGCGCCGCTTCGAGTACGGCTTTCTCCTGCATCCGGCGCCCCCGCAGACTCAGGCGATCGAGCTGGCCCTCGGCCTGACCCTGCAGGTGCTGCGCCTGTTCCTGGGCGCCGCCTACCACCCGGTTGCCGTGCACCTTCCGCACCCGCCGCTCGGGACCGATGGCGACTACCGCGACTACTTCGGGTGCACGCCGCATTTCACCGCGTCCTTCGCGGGATTCACGCTGCGCGCCAACGACTTGGAGCGCCCGCTGAACCACGATCCCCTGGCACACCGACTCGCGCTCAGCTATCTGTCCGACGCCCACGGACAGCGCACCCGCGACATCGTCGACACCGTGCGAAGTATCGTGCGCCAAGTGCTGCCCAGCGGGGAACTCACCGCCACGCTGGTCGCCCGCCAGTTCGGCATACACACCAAAACACTGCAGCGCCGCCTCGTCGCGGAGGGCACCACCTTCTCGGAGCTGGTCGACGACACCCGGCGCGAGCTGGCCCACCGTCTACTCGTCGGCACCGAACTGCCCATCGCCCAGGTGTCGCGACAGCTCGGGTACGCCGAACACAGTGTGTTCACCCGCGCCTGCAAGAGGTGGTTCGACGTGACACCGACCGAACATCGCAGGCGCGCCCCGACGTCGAAACCGCTGCGCAACTGCGGTGGCGGAGGGATTTGAACCCCCGGACGGTGTTAGCCGTCTCTCGCTTTCAAGGCGAGTGCATTAGGCCGCTCTGCCACGCCACCGCGCGTCAGTCTAGACGCGGCCCACCTTCGCCGACGGTGCCCCCGACTGCAGCGCGGTACTGATCCGGCGGCAGTTCTCCCCCATCGCAGTCACCTGAGGTCGCGAGAGACGGTCCACGAAGTGCTCGCGCACCGCCGCCCCGTACGTCTGTTGCGCCGAGGACAGCGCGTCGCGGCCCTGCACCGTGATGAAAGCCAGCACCCCGCGGCCGTCGTCCGGACTCGCGCCCCGGGTCACGAGGTTCTGCTTCTCCAAGCGGTTGATCTGCCGCGTGACGCGACTCGGCAGCGACATCAACGACTCAGCCAGATCTCCCATTCGGGCCGCCCCTGCCGGCGATGCAGCCAGCAGATCGAGCAGCCGTACGTCGTTCAAGGTGAGCTTGTGCTTGTCCACCAACGCTCTGTTCATCGTGGCGTACAAGCGCAGCGCGGCGTCCAAGAAGTTCTGCCACGCACGTTGTTCTGACATGTCCAAACCCGGCGTATCGCTTGCGCTACGCCCCCCGATCATCCCCTCCATGGGCACATATTAGAGGCAGCGAGCTATAGCCATCGGGCAATGAGGACTGCAGTTTTCCCTGCGTAGTAGCGTTGCCCGAATGCTGGCTATCGTGGCGGACTCCGGCCGACTGACCTGGCAGGCAGTCCCCGATGTGGCACCCGGCCCCGGCGAGGTCCTGCTGCGGGTCGCCGCCGCAGGCGTCAACCGGGCCGACCTCCTCCAGGCAGCCGGGCACTATCCGCCCCCGCCGGGCGCGAGCGACATCATCGGTCTCGAGGTGTCCGGGGTGATCGAGGCCCTGGGCGCCGATCTCGACGATTCGCAGTGGTCGCAGGGGCAACCGGTCTGCGCTTTGCTGGCAGGCGGTGGCTACGCCGAATACGTGGCGGTCCCGGCCTCCCAGCTGCTCCCCGCACCCGAAGGGATACCGCTCCCGTACGCCGCCGGGCTACCCGAGGTCGCCTGCACCGTCTGGTCGAACATCGTGATGACCGCCGGCGTGCAGCCGGGCCAACTCCTCCTGGTGCACGGGGGTGCCAGCGGCATCGGCACCCACGCCATCCAGGTCGCCGGCGCGCTGGGCTGCCGGGTCGCCGTGACCGCCGGGTCGGCGAACAAGCTGGAGCTGTGCGCCGAACTCGGCGCCGAGATAACCATCGACTACCACACCGACGATTTCGTCGAGGTGCTGCGCGAGGCCGGCGGCGCCGACGTCATCCTCGACATCATGGGAGCGGCCTATCTGGATCGCAACATCGACGCCCTGGCCGACGACGGCCGCCTGGTGATCATCGGCATGCAGGGCGGCGTCAAGGGCGAGCTGAACATCGGCAGGCTGCTGGCCAAGCGCGGCGGCGTGTTCGCCACCGCACTGCGCGCCCGCCCTGTCGACGGGCCGGCCGGTAAGTCCGCGATCGTGACGCAGGTGCGAGACAATGTGTGGCCGATGATCGCCGACGGTCAGGTCCGGCCGGTGATCGGCGCCGAGTTCCCCATCGCAGAAGCCCAAGCGGCCCACGAACTGCTCGAATCCGGCGACGTGTCCGGGAAAGTGATTCTGCGCGTAGGCGATTAGCGAGGGTCAGCCGAGTGAGGCCAAGGCCCGCACCAGCTGATCGACCTCGGCTGCGGTGCTGTAGTGCGCCAGCCCGATCGTGACCGCACCACCCACGTCGTTGACCCCGATGACATCGAGCACGCGGGAGTTCGCGTTCGCGATCGCGAGGATGCCGTTGTCGGCGAGCCGCTGCACGACCCGCTCGGCGGGAACGTTCTCCACGGCGAAGCTCAGCACCGGGATGCGCTCCTCGGGGCTGCCGATCACGATCACCGTGGGCAGCACCCGCAGCGAGGACAGCAGGTAGTCGAAGAGGCCGTCGAGATAGCCCGAGGCGGACCTCATCGACACCGCCAGCCGCTCACGACGGCTGCCTTGGGCCGAATCCTCAAGACCGGCAAGATATTCGATGCTGGCCACCAGGCCTGCGAGGTAGCCGAACTGGTGTGATCCCAGCTCCAGACGCGCCGGGCCCGTCGCCTCAGGGTCCAGGGACACCGAACCGAACGCATCGATGAGCGACGGGTCGCGGAACACGAGCGCACCGATCGGGGGCCCACCCCAGGCCAGCGCGTTGAGCGCCACCACGTCGGCGTCGACCTCGTCGACGTCGATCAGGCGGTAGGGCGCGGCCGCGGAGTGGTCCACGACGACGAGCCCCCCGACCTCGTGGACCAGTTTGGTCACCTCGCGAAGCTCGGTGACGGTGCCCAAAGTCGTTGACGCGGAGGTCAATGCGACCAGCCGGGTGGCCCGGTTGACCAGGCCCTCCCACTGCCACGTCGGCAGCTCCCCGGATTCGATGTCGACCTCGGCCCACTTGACCTGCGCCCCGTAGCGGTTCGCCGCGCGCAGCCACGGAGCGATGTTGGCCTCGTCGTCGAGCCGAGACACCACCACCTCGTATCCGAGGCCGACACGGCCAGAGGCCGCGTCGGCGAGCGAGGTCAGCAGCACCGCGCGGTCGGCACCCAGAACGACGCCGGCAGGGTCGGCGTTGACCAGATCGGCCACCGCCTGGCGGGCCGCAGCCAGCACCGCGGCACTGCGCCGCGACGACGGGTGCGAACTCGCCACGGTCGGCATCGAGCCACGGAAAGCCGTGGACACCGCGCGGCTGACCGTATCGGGCAGCAGCATGCCGTGCTGCGCATCCAGGTGCACCCAGCCATCGCCCAACGACGGGTGCAGACCCCGCACCCGGGCGACGTCGTATGCCATGTCAGCCCACCTTAGTGCGTCCTGGGAACCTCGCCGTGCCGCCGCATCGCGGACGGTGAGCGATTGCCCGACCTCGCTCGTGCTGCCCATGCCGTGGCCGGTACGGGTCATCTGGGCAGCCATACTAGTCCAGTGAGCTTCGGGTACGGAGTGCTACTTGCGTTGGCGTTGCTGGTTGTCCCCGGGGCAATCATCGCGCGGTGCGGTGGGCTGCACTGGCCGGCTGCGGTGGCCGTCGCGCCGGCGTTGACCTACGGCGCCGTGGCCATGGCAATCGTGCCGTTCGGCGCGCTCGGGGTGCCCTGGAACGCGGGCACCGCACTGCTCACTCTCGCCGTCGTCGCCGGCGTGATCGCCGGTTTGCGGGTGCTGGCCCGACGGATCTGGGGCACCCCCCAGGGGCCCGAGAGACCTCGACCGCCGCGCGGTGCGACGCTCCTGGTCGGCGGAGGCGTCGTCCTGGGGGCGGTGCTGATCTGGGTCGCCGCCGCGCGGGGTTTGGCCAACTGGCAGTCGATTCCCAGCACCTGGGATGCGGTCTGGCACGCCAACACCATCCGGTTCATCCTCGACACCGGCCAGGCCTCCCCCACCCACATGGGCGAACTGCGCAACATCGAGACCCTCGAGGCGCTGTACTACCCCTCTGCCTTCCACGCGCTGGCCGCGGTGTTCGCCCAGGTGGCCGGTGCCGCGCCGGCGACTGCGTACACGGTGTTCTCCGTCGCGGTGTCCTGCTGGCTGTTCCCCGCGAGCGCCGCGATGTTGACGTGGCTTCTCATGCACCGCTGGGCGGCGCCGTGGCCGACGTTCGGGGCCGCGGCCACCTCGGCGGTGTTGGCCGCGTCGTTCACCGCCGTCCCGTTCGTCGAGTTCGACACCGCCTCGATTCCCAACCTCGCCGCCTACGGCATCGCCGTGCCGGTGTTCGTGCTCGTCACCACGACCCTGGCGCACCGCGACCGCATCCCGATGGCGGTGTTGGCCGTCGTCGGCCTGTTCACCGTCCACATCACCGGCGGGGTGGTCGCGGTCGTCCTGGTCGCCGCCTGGTGGCTGGTCGATGTGCTGCGCCGGCCCGTGCGCGGGCGGCTCTCCGACACCGTCACTCCCTTCGCCATCGGGGCCCCGTCGGTGGCGCTGCTGCTCCCCCAGTTCCTCGGCGTGCTGCAGCAGGCGGAGATCATCGAGGGCCACTCCTTCGTCACCCACCAGAGCAGGAAGCGCGCGCTGTTCGACGCCGTCGTGCAGCACACCCGTCATCTCAACGATTTCCCGATCCAGTGGTGGCTGATCGCACTGGCGGCGGCCGGTGGTGTCCTGATCGTCCTGCGGCGGGTGTGGTGGCCCGCCCTGGTGTGGTTGTTGCTGGTCATCTCGATCGTGCACTCGTCCGTACCGTTCGGTGGCCCGTTCGGAGCGGCCGTCGGCCAGTTCAGCGACCTCTTCTACAGCGACCCCCGCCGCCTGTCGGCGGTGATCACCCTGCTGCTGAGCGCGCTGGCCGGCATCGCTGCCACGATCGGCGCCTGCTGGCTCGCCCAGCACATCCCCGCGCTGTCGCCGCGGGTGCGGCATGCCGCGGTCGCGGTCGTGCTCACGGGGGCGGCCGTCGCATCGGCCGTGCACTATCTGCCGCGGCATGAGTTCCTGTTCGGCGAGAAGTACGACTCGGTGATCATCAACGACAAGGACATGGAGGCGTTCGCCTATCTGGCGACGCTGCCCGGTGCGCGGGACAGCCTGATCGCCAACGCCAACACCGACGGCACAGCGTGGATGTACGCCGTCGCCGGTCTGCACCCGCTGTGGACCCACTACGACTATCCGGTCCAGCAGGGTCCCGGGTATCACCGCTTCATCATCTGGGCCTACGCCGACGACGCCGACACCGATCCGCGGGTGGCCGAGGCGGTCAAGGCGCTGAACATCCGCTACGTTCTCACCAGCGCGACGGTGGTGAAGGGGTTCGTGATGCCCGACGGTCTCACGTCACTGGACAAATCACGGTCGTGGGAGAAGATCTACGACAACGGCCAGGCCCGCATCTACCAGTGGCGCGCAGCCCGACCGGAATGACGACGCGACGCTGGGGCACTCTAGGAACATGACTTCGGACAACGACGACAACATCGAGATCATCGGCGACGGCACGTCCGACACCGAGCAGGGCTCCGAGGGCAAATCGCTGTCCGATCTGGTCGAGCAGCCCGCCAAGGTCATGCGGATCGGCACGATGATCAAGCAGCTCCTCGAGGAGGTCCGCGCCGCTCCGCTCGACGAGGCCAGCCGCGGCCGACTGCGCGACATCCACCGCACCAGCATCAGCGAGCTGGAGGACGGTCTCGCGCCGGAGCTGCGCGCCGAACTCGAGCGGCTCACGCTGCCGTTCACCGAGGACGCGGTGCCGTCGGATTCCGAGCTCCGCATCGCCCAGGCACAGCTGGTGGGTTGGCTGGAAGGCCTGTTCCACGGCATCCAGACCGCGCTCTTCGCTCAGCAGATGGCCGCCCGGCAGCAGCTCGAGCAGATGCGCCAGGGTGCGTTGCCGCCCGGCGTGAGCATTCCAGCGCAGCGCGGCGGGCCCGGGCATCCCGGCACCGGGCAGTACCTGTGAGACGTCGGTGAGCAGTCCCCTGTCGTCGGAACCGTTCATCGAGACGCGCAACGCGTGGGTGGAGTTTCCGATCTTCGACGCCAAGACGCGGTCGCTGAAGAAGGCTTTCCTCGGCAAGGCCGGCGGTGCGATCGGACGCAACGAGTCCAACGTCGTCGTCATCGAGGCGCTGCGCGACATCACGATGTCGCTGAAGATGGGTGACCGGGTCGGTCTGGTCGGCCACAACGGTGCGGGCAAATCGACGCTGCTGCGCCTGCTCTCCGGCATCTACGAGCCGACGCGCGGGGTGGCGACGGTGCGGGGCCGGGTGGCGCCGGTGTTCGACCTGGGTGTCGGCATGGACCCCGAGATCTCCGGCTTCGAGAACATCATCATCCGGGGGCTCTTCCTCGGACAGACGCGCAAGCAGATGCTCGCCAAGGTCGACGAGATCGCCGAGTTCACCGAACTGGGCGACTACCTGTCGATGCCGCTGCGGACGTACTCGACCGGCATGCGTGTGCGGTTGGCGATGGGCGTGGTGACGAGCATCGATCCCGAGATCCTGCTCCTCGACGAGGGCATCGGCGCCGTCGACGCCGACTTCTTGAAGAAGGCGCAGACCCGGCTGGCCGACCTGGTGGCGCGGTCCGGAATCCTGGTGTTCGCCAGCCATTCCAACGAATTCCTGGCCCGGTTGTGCAACACCGCGATGTGGATCGACCACGGCACCGTGAAGATGGAGGGCGGCATCGAGGACGTCGTCCGCGCCTACGAGGGCGAGGACGCCGCCCGCCATGTGCGGGAGGTCCTCGAGGAGACCGCGCGTGGCTGAGACCGTGTGCGCCGTCGTCGTCACCCATCGGCGGCCCGACGAACTCGCGAAGTCCCTCGACATCGTGACGGCACAGAGCCGGCGCCCCGACCACCTGATCGTCATCGACAACGATGCCGACGATCGGGTCCGCGACATCGTTGCCGGACAACCGATTCCGACCACCTACCTGGGCTCGCAGCGCAACCTCGGTGGCGCAGGCGGATTCGCGCTCGGCATGCTGCACGCGCTCGCGCTCGGCGCGGACTGGGTGTGGCTGGCCGACGACGACGGCCGCCCCCAGGACAGTGAGGTGCTGGGGACCCTGCTGCGGTGCGCCGAGCGGCACGGGCTGGCCGAGGTGTCGCCGATGGTGTGCAACCTCGAGCAGCCCGAACGGCTGGCCTTCCCGCTGCGCCGCGGCCTGGCGTGGCGGCGGCTGGCCGGTGAATTGCGCACCGACGGCAGCGGCGACCTGCTGCCCGGCATCGCCTCGCTGTTCAACGGCGCACTGTTCCGCGCATCGACGATCGAGGCGGTGGGCGTGCCGGATCTGCGCTTGTTCATCCGCGGCGACGAGACCGAGGTGCACCGACGGTTGATCCGCACGGGCCTGCCGTTCGGCACCTGCCTGGACGCGGTCTATCTGCACCCCTGCGGCACAGACGAATTCAAGCCAATTCTGGGCGGCCGGATGCACACCCAGTACCCCGACAACGAGGCCAAGAGGTTCTACACCTACCGCAACCGCGGCTACCTGCAGTCGCAACCGGGCATGCGCAAGCTCGTCGCGCAGGAGTGGCTGCGCTTCGGCTGGTACTTCCTGGTGTCGACGCGCGACCCCCGGGGATTCGCCGAGTGGATTCGGTTGCGGCGGTTGGGACGACGAGAGAGGTTCACCCGCCGATGACGTTCACCGATGCCGCGGCGCAGTCTCGGACCTTCGGCCGGGCGTGGGCCGACCTGGTCGGCGGCTTCGGCAAGCGCGAACTGTGGTTCCACCTGGGCTGGCAGGACATCAAGCAGCGCTACCGGCGTTCGGTGCTCGGACCGTTCTGGATCACGATCGCAACCGGGACGACCGCCGTCGCGATGGGCGCGCTATACTCGAAGCTGTTCAAACTCGAACTGTCCGAACACCTTCCCTACGTGACGCTCGGGCTGATCATCTGGAACCTGATCAACGCCTCGATCCTCGAGGGCGCCGAGGTGTTCATCGCCAACGAGGGTCTGATCAAACAGCTACCGACGCCGCTGTCGGTGCACGTCTACCGCCTGGTGTGGCGGCAGATGATCCTCTTCGCGCACAACATCATCATCTTCGTGATCATCGCGATCATCTATCCGAAGCCGTGGACGTGGACCGACCTCGCCGTCATCCCGGCGCTGGGTCTCATTGCGCTGAACTGTGTCTGGGTGTCCCTGTGCTTCGGCATCCTCGCGACCCGCTACCGGGACATCAGCCCGCTGCTGAACAGCCTGGTGCAGCTGCTGTTCTTCATGACGCCGATCATCTGGAACGAGTCCACGCTCGAAGCCCAGGGGGCCGGGCACTGGGCCAAGATCGTCGAACTCAACCCGCTGTTGCACTACCTCGACATCGTGCGCGCACCGCTGCTGGGCGCGGACCAGGAGCTGCGGCACTGGGTCGTCGTGCTGGTGCTGACCGCGCTCGGCTGGCTGTTCGCCGCGCTGGCGATGCGCCAGTACCGCGCGCGGGTGCCGTACTGGGTGTGACGCTCAGCTGACCATCGCGGTCTGATCCGGCTCCGGGCCGAAGACGAACCGGCGCCCGGTCAACGTGTGCGGGGTGATCCGCACGTAGCGCAACTTGCGGGTCGCGACCCACGGATACAGGCCGGCGCTGTCAGCTTCGGCGATCTCGGCGGAAGTGCTGAGAAGCTTGGCTGTTCCGCGAACCACGACGCTCCACCCCTCGACGACGTTGTGGTCATCCGCCTCGAACACGACGTTCTCGTTGAGAACGGCGGTCAACAGCTTCGTGCCCTCGGCGGTGCGGAACAGCAGGGTCTTGTGCTGGACGACGTAGTTGACGGGAAAGATCTCGGTCCAGCCGCCGACGGTGGTCACCAACCTGCCGAGCGTGAGTCCCGACAGCAGCTGCCAACTCTGCGACTCGGACAGCTCGGTCACCGGGGTGGTTGTCGCATCCATGCCGCTCATGCTCGTCGGAGGCGCCGCCGGCGCGTAGGGTCCAACGGCACTTCTTATGCGGTTCAGCGACGGGGCGGCGGGGTCTGCACGGCGGCGTTGATCCGGTTCCAGGCGTTGATCGTGACGGCCATGGCGATGACCTGGCCGAGTTCACGTTGGGTGAAGGCATCCGCGGCGACGGCGTAGACGTCCTCGGGGACGCCGTGATCGCCGAGCACAGTGAGGGATTCGGTGAGTGCGAGCGCGGCCTGTTCGCGCGCGGTGAAGAGATCGCCGGCCTCGGTCCACGCGGCGAGCACGTCGATCTTCTGGTCGCTCACCCCGAGCTTGCGCGCATCGCGGGTGTGCATGTCGAGGCAGAACGCGCACCGGTTCATCTGCGAGGCACGGATTTTGATCAGCTCGCCCAGTTCCGGTTCGACGTCCTTGGCGGCCGCGGTGGACAGGGCCATCATCGCCTCGTACAGCTCGGGAGAGCTCTTGTAGATCGGGAATCTCGCGCCGGTCAGTGTGTGTGTCATGCCTTCGACGCTAGGCGTGAAAAGCCCGCCTCGGTGGTCTAATCAAGCCATGGTTTCTTGGGCCAATTCGGGAGCGCGTGATCTGTACCTCGAACTACGGGACGCGCTGACGCCAGGTGCACGGGGAGCCAAAGACACGGTGATGGCGGCGCTGCGGGACGCGGCGCGGTCCGGCCGGCTGCCGCCCGGCACCATGCTGCCGGCGTCGCGCACCTTGGCCGCCGACCTCGGCCTGGCGCGCAACACCGTCGCTGACGCCTATGCCGAGCTCGTCGCCGAGGGGTGGTTCGCGTCTCGCCAGGGCGCAGGCACCTGGGTGCTGAACACGGCTGCGCCGCCCACCGGTGTCCGGCCCCGCGGCCGCTCGGTGACGCCGGTGCACAACCTCATGCCCGGGTCGCCGGATGTGTCCGAGTTCCCCCGCAGTCAATGGATCGCCTGCACGCGTCGCGCGCTCACCGCCGCGCCGAACGAGGCACTCCACATGGGCGATCCGCGCGGACGGGTCGAATTACGTTCTGCCTTGGCCGATTACCTCGCCCGGGCGCGCGGCGTCCGAACCTCACCCGAATCGATCGTGATCTGCGCCGGGGTTCGTCAGGGGGTGGAGTTGCTGACCCGCGTGCTGGGTGGGCCGATGGCGGTCGAGGCCTACGGGCTGCACCTGTTCCGCGACGCGATCACGGCGGCGGGCGGGTCGACGGTGCCGATCGGGGTCGACGAGCACGGCGCCGTCGTCGACGAACTGAAGGGACTCGACGTAGCAGGGGTGCTCCTGACGCCGGCGCACCACAATCCGCTCGGGATGCCGTTACACCCCGCCCGACGGGCGGCGGTGGTCGAATGGGCCCGTCGCACATCCCGTGTCGTCCTCGACGACGACTACGACGGAGAGTTCCGCTTCGACCGCCAACCCGTCGGCGCGCTGCAGGCGCTGGACCCCGGACGCGTCGTCTATCTCGGCTCCGTCAGCAAGAGCCTGTCCCCGGCCTTGCGGCTGGGGTGGCTCGCCCTGCCTGAGACGCTGGTCGATCCGGTGGTCGAAGCAGCTGGCGGACAACAGTTCTCCGTCGACGTGATCAATCAGCTCACCCTTGCCGAGTTCGTGGCGCGCGGGTACTACGACCGCCACATCCGACGCATGCGGGGGCGATACCGGCGCCGCAGGGACGCTCTCGTGCACGCCTTGGCGCCGTTCGACGTGGGCACGGTCGGGTTGGCGGCCGGGCTCAACCTGCTCGTGACCCTTCCCGATGGCACCGAGGCCGAGGTGATGCGTCGCGCCGGCGAGGCCGGCATCGCACTGACCGGGCTGTCGATCCTGCGTCATCCCGACGCCATGACCGATGAGCGCGACGGCATCGTCGTCGGTTACGCCGCACCACCGGAACATGCCTTTGGATCGGCAGTTTCGGCATTGTGCGAGGTGTTGGCCGCCAGTCGGTTGTAGCTCGGACATGACGAAGGGCGCCCCTTGTGGGGGCGCCCTTCGCACTTTCCGAGGGGGGATCTCGGAGGACTACTTGATCGTGACGTAGACCGTCTGGTTGATGGTCGAGCGGTTCGAATCGCCGTTGGAGGTACCGAACGGCTCGGCACCGCGCTGGATGGGCCCGCGCGTCACGGAGACGACCGACGCCTGATCCAGCGGCGCACTGGACTGGCGGGTCACGACGACCCGGTTGCCCTGCGCCTCGAGCTCGCTGATGGTCTGCTCGGCGTCGCCTCCGGTCGGGGCGGCGTATGCAGGGGCGGCCAAGCCCAGGACTCCGGCGGTCAGGGCGGCGGCGGCGGCTGTGGTGATGGAGATCTTCTTCATTGTCTTGCCCTCTTCTGGTTTCCGATCGTGGTGATCTGATATCTGGAACCCGCCGGTGCCGCAGAACATTTCGGGTGGCAGAAATTTGATCATCGGTGGCAGAAACACATGACTGAAACTTGTCGGGTGTGATGTCTCAGGACATCGGTGACAGTTCTGCATCAGGACTTCGGTGACAGTTGATGTGTCAGGACTTCGGTGACGGTCTGTCGGTTTTGGGGCGTGGGCCCCGTGGTCGACCGTTGCCGACGTAT
>NZ_QJUA01000036.1 GCF_003254575.1 Mycobacterium kyogaense
CCGCCTCCGCCGACCACGACCGAGGCGCCGCCCCCACCGCCCACCACCACCACGCGGTCGGGCCCACGTCAGGTCACCTATTCCGTGACCGGCACCAAGGCGCCCGGCGACATCATCACGGTGACCTACACCGATGCCTCCGGCCGCAGCCGCACCCAGCGCAACGTCTACATCCCGTGGTCGCTGACCGTCACGCCCATCTCGCAGTCCGAGGTCGGCTCCGTGCAGGCGTCCAGCCTGTTCCTGGTCAGCCGGCTGAACTGCTCGATCACCACCAGCGACGGCACGGTGTTGTCCTCGAACACCAACAACACCGCCCAGACCAACTGCTAGCCGGTATGACGACCTACATTCCGGACCGGACGGATCGCATCCTGCTCGGCGGCTGCGCAGCCGCCTGGCTCGCCGCGTTGGGGGCCGGTGTCGCCGCGACGGTGGCACTCGTCGACCTCGGCAGCGGCCACACTGCCTCCTCTGAGGACTCCGGCACGCCCTGGTTCCTCTATGTCGTGATCGGGGTGTCGGCGGCGGTGATCATCGCCGCTGTACCGCTGCTGCTGCGGGCCCGCCGCGACGCGCGCGGTGATGCCGCGCGCGCTCCGCGCCCGGCGGCCCCGTCCGGTGGGCAGGGGAGCGCGGCGCCGCGGGTGACCGAGGCGCCCACCGAGAAGATCCGCGCCGTTGCGCCGGCCTCGGCGGTCGCCGCCCCGAGCCGGTCCGTCTCGCCCGTCGTCGAACAGCTCACGCTGCGCTGCGCCGCCTCGATCGGTTGCGCGATGGGCGTCGCGTACGTGCTGATCGGCACGGCGACCTACCTGATGGCCGTCGACAGCGATGTAGCGTCCTGGGTCTTCTACGGCGCCGCCGGTGTCGTCACCGCCGCCATGATCGGCCTCCCGGTGTACTTCGTGCGCGAGCTGCGCAGCCATTCCGACGACGCCTGACACCGGTCTGCGAGCACCCTAAAAAACAACCGCCCCGGCCGAAGCCGGGGCGGTTGTCTACTTCGTACGTGATCGGTCAGTGGTGACCGTTGTCGGATGAGCCGTTGGAGTGGCCGTTCGACGAACCGTGACCGTTGGAGCCGTGACCGTTCGAGCCGTTCTGGCCGACCCGCTCCCGCAGCGCGGTGATGGCCCGGTGCTCGGCCGCATGCGCCGCCTCGGCGAGCGCATCGCGCTCGGACGCGGGGTCAGCGCTGAGGAAGCTGCCCGAACCGGGAGCGCCGGCCGAGCCCAGCTTGTTCATGCGCTTGGGCAGAGCCGCGCCCTGGTATTCGAGCGGGATCGCGTGGCCGTGCTCGTCGACCGGACCCAACGGCTGGTGCAGCTCGATGTAGGCACCGTGCGGCAGCCGCTTGATGATGCCGGTCTCGATCCCGTGCTCGAGCACCTCACGGTCGCTGCGCTGCAGCGACACCGCCCAGCGGTAGGCGATGTAGTACACGATCGCGGGCAACACCACCATGCCGATGCGGCCGATCCACGTCGTCGCGTTCAGCGAGATGTGGAACTTCAGCGCGATGATGTCGTTCATGCACGCGAAGGTCAGCAGGATGTACAGCGAGATGGCCGCCGACCCGATCGCGGTACGCGTCGGTGCGTCACGCGGGCGCTGCAGCAGGTTGTGGTGGGCGTCGTCACCGGAGAACTTCTTCTCCAGGAACGGGTAGGCGATCAACAGCATGAAGATCACGCCCATGCCGACGGCCACCCACACGCCCTGCGGGATGGTGTGGCCGAACGGGTAGAACTCCCAGGCCGGCCACAGCCGGATCAGGCCGTCGGTCCACATCATGTAGAAGTCGGGCTGGCTACCCGCCGACACCTGAGATGGCTTGTAGGGCCCCAGCACCCAGATCGGGTTGATCTGCAGCAGACCGCCCATCAGGCCGAGGATGCCGACGGTGACGGCGAAGAACGCGCCGGACTTGACCGCGAACACCGGCATGACGCGCACGCCGACGACGTTGGTCTCGGTGCGTCCGGGGCCGGGGAACTGGGTGTGCTTCTGGAACCACACCAGCGCGAGGTGCACGCCGATCAGGGCCAGGATGATGCCCGGGATCAGCAGGATGTGCAGCGCGTACAGGCGCGGGATCAGGATCTCGCCCGGGAAGTCACCGCCGAACAGCGCCCAGTGCATCCAGGTGCCGACGACGGGAATGCCCATCGTGATGCCCGACAGCGCGGCACGGATGCCGGTGCCCGAGAGCAGGTCGTCGGGCAGCGAGTAGCCGAAGAAGCCCTCGAACATCGCGAGGATCAGCAGCAGCGAGCCGATCACCCAGTTGGCCTCGCGGGGGCGGCGGAACGCGCCGGTGAAGAAGATGCGGGCCAGGTGGACCATGATCGATGCCGCGAACAGCAGCGCCGCCCAGTGGTGCACCTGCCGGACGAACAGACCGCCGCGGATCTCGAAGCTGATGTCGAGCGCCGTCTCGTACGCCCGCGACATACCGACGCCACGCAGCGGCTGGTAAACGCCGTCGTAGGTGACGTGCGACATCGACGGATCGAAGAACAGGGTCAGCCACACGCCGGTGAGCAGCAGCACGATGAAGCTGTACATCGCGATCTCACCGAGCAGGAAGGACCAGTGGGTGGGGAACACCTTGTTCAGCTGGCGGCGCACCGCAGCCGAGGGGTGGTACCGCGAGTCGATGGCCTCGCCCTGCTTGGCGGCGATCTCGGCCATGTTGGGTCGTGGGCTCATGACTTGCGCTCCCAGAATGCCGGTCCGACGGGTTCGATGAAATCACCGTTAGCTACAAGGTAGCCCTCTTGATCGATGGTGATCGGTAGCTGCGCCAACGCGCGGGCCGCCGGACCGAAGATGGGCCGGGCGAAGTGCAGCGCGTCGAACTGCGACTGGTGGCACGGGCACAGAATGCGGTAGGTCTGCTGCTCGTACAGCGAGGACGGGCAGCCCAGGTGCGAGCACACCTTCGTGTAAGCGAACAACTCGCCGAAGTTGAAGCTCTCCTGGCCCTGCCGCTTCACCACGCGCGACATGTCGCCGGGCCGGATGCGGATGAGCATGACCGGGTTGCGCACACCCATCGCGATCTCGGTGAGCTTGTGCTCGGACTCGACGGTGGTGCCGTCGCCGTCGGATTCGCGCCACGGGAACACGGTCTCCATGCCGCCCGCGTCGATGTCCTCAGGGCGCATCTTGACGAACGGAGACTCACCGGGCTGACCGGTCGCCCGCGCCAGGTAGATGGTCTCGCCCGTGAAGCGCGGCGTCCAGCCCGAGGTCCACAGCACGGCCTTCATACCCTCGGCCGTCGGCACGACGGGCTTCCACGGGTTCTTGATCAGACCGCCGAGGAACGCGACCAGCGTGCCGAGCCCGAAGGCGCCGAACCCGATGCCCAGCGAGAGCCCGATCAGCTTGCGCCGCTTGAGCGTCGAGCCGTCCAGCGCATCGCCGAGGTTGGCTGCCACGGTCCGGCGGTGCAGTTCCGGGGAGGCGCCGTCGTGGCGGTCCTGGATCGAGATCTCTTCGGGGATGAACTTCTTCTGGAACAGCACCGCGCCGATGCCGATCGAGAGAACCGACAGGCCGAACGTCAGGCCGTACAGCGGCGTCGCCAGTGCGTAGAGCCATTCGCCCTCGGAGCCGAACGGCTTGTACTCCCACGGCCAGAACAAGAAGATCAGCAGCAGCGCCAGGCCTGAAACACCGGCCAGCAGAAGCCAATACGCGACGGTGCGCTCGGCGCGCTTCTCGGCCTTGGTGCCCGGGACGGGCCAGCGAGGCTCCTTGAAGACGATCTCGACACCGTCGAGCTTGCCGCCGAGTTCGAGCAGTTCCTCCTGCGACATCTCGCGGAGCTGGGCGTCGGTCGGCTGCCCGGACTCACCCGTCTGACCCGGGGAGTCGGTGCCCTTCTCCGTGCCGGTGCCGGTCCCCGTTCCCGTGGCTTCGCTCATGCTCGTGCTCCGATCCAGAGGGCGGCCGCGATGATGGCCACCATGCCGACGATCCACGCGACCATGCCCTCAGAGGTGGGGCCGAAGCCGCCCAGTCCCAGACCACCCGGCGTCGGCGTCTCGGCCGCTTCCTTGACGTAGGCGACGATGTCGCGCTTCTCCTCGGGGGAGAGCTGCCGGTCGGAGAACTTCGGCATGTTCTGCGGGCCGGTCAGCATCGCGGTGTAGACCTGCGCGGGCACCGCTGCAGCCTCGCCGAGATCGGGCGCGTACTTGCCCGACGACAGGGCGCCGCCCTTGCCGGTGAAGTTGTGGCAGGACGCGCAGTTGAGCCGGAACAGGTCGCCGCCGCGGGCGACGTCGTTGCCGATCAGCGACTGCGAGGCGATCGCGCCGTTCTCGTCGCGCGGGACGACGGGGCCGCCGCCGTTGGCCTGGATGTACGCGCCGAGCGCGTCGACCTGGGCCTCGTCGAAGGCGGGGTCTTTGCGCTGCGCCTGGGCCTCACCGCGCATCGCGGGCATGCGGCCCGTCGACACCTGGAAGTACACGGCGGCCTCGCCGACACCGATGAGGCTCGGGCCGCGATCGGCCACACCCTGCAGGTTGGCGCCGTGGCACGACACGCACGACGTCTCGTAGAGCTGTTGGCCGGTGCGCAGCATCGCCGAGGCCGATTCGTCGGCGACAGCCACCTGCGGCGTCGGCGTGAACGTGGCCGCCAGGCCGCCGGCCACTGCCAGTCCGATCAGCAGCAACAGTGCCGCCGAGACGCGCCGGCGCAACCGGCGCTTGGACTTGCTTGTCATCGAACCCCTTCTTTTCTTCGGGCTGCCCGGCGTGGTCGTCGATTCCGTCATCGGACGAAGTAGATGACGGCGAACAGGGCGATCCAGACGATGTCGACGAAGTGCCAGTAGTACGAGACCACGATCGCGGCGGTGGCCTGTGCGGGCGTGAACTTGCTCATCCGGGTGCGCAACAGCAGCAGGATGAACGCCACCAGACCGCCGATGACGTGCAGGCCGTGGAAGCCCGTGGCGAGGTAGAAGACGGTGCCGTAGGCGCTGCCCGGGATGGTCGTGCCCTCGTGCACCAGGTGGTAGTACTCGTAGCCCTGGCCGCCGACGAAGAAGGCGCCCATCGCGAAGGTCAGCAGGTACCAGCGGCGCAGACCGAAGACATCGCCGCGCTCGGCCGCGAACACGCCCATCTGGCAGGTGAACGACGAGGCGATGAGCACCAGCGTCACCGGGACTGCGAGATAGAGGTTGAGCTCGGTGGGATGCGGGGGCCAGTCACCCTGAGCCTGGGCGCGGGCCGTGAAGTACATCGCGAACAGGCCAGCAAAGAACATCAACTCGCTGGAAAGCCACACGATCGTGCCGACACTGACCATGTTCGGACGGTTCAGCGAATGCACTCGCGATGTGATGGCGGTTCCCGAAGTCCCTACAGCGCTCGTCACAGGTGCAAGTATGACGCTTTGTAGTTGTCTAACTCCACCCGGGTCGAGCAATTCGTCATAATCGCGTCGTGACTCCTGCTTCCGCTGCGCACGACCCGTCTGTGGCCGCTCCGACGTGGTCGGTGGTCCTCGGCCGACTGACCACCAATCAGTCCCTCCTGCCGGGGCAGGCGGCGTGGGCGATGGACGAGATCATGACCGGCGCCGCCACGCCGGCGCAGATCGCCGGTTTCGGCGTGTCGATGAAGATGAAGAAGCCCACCTCGGCCGAGGTGGGTGAGCTCGCCGACATCATGCTCAAGCACGCCCATCGGGTGCCGACGGAGACGTTCGGCACCGACACCGTCGATGTGGTGGGCACGGGTGGGGACGGCGCGAACACCGTGAACCTGTCGACGATGGCGTCGATCGTGGTGGCCGCCGCCGGAGTAAAGGTGGTCAAGCACGGCAACCGGGCGGCGACGTCGCTGTCGGGGGGCGCGGACACGCTCGAGGCACTCGGGGTGCGCATCGATCTGGGGCCCGAGGACGTCGCGCGCTGCGTCGCCGAGGTCGGCATCGGGTTCGCCTTCGCTCCCCAGTTCCATCCCTCGTATCGACACGCCGGGGTGGCGCGCCGCGAGATCGGCGTCCCCACGGTGTTCAACCTGCTCGGCCCGCTCACCAACCCGGCCGGACCGCGGGCCGGATTGATCGGCTGTGCGTGGGCCGAGCTGGCCGAGGTGATGGCCGAGGTGTTCGCCACCCGCGGCTCCAGCGTGCTGGTGGTGCACGGCGACGACGGCCTCGACGAGCTGACCACCACGACGACGAGCACGATCTGGCGGGTGCAGGCGGGCACCGTGGACCGGCTGCGGTTCGACCCGGCGGCATTCGGCTTCGCCCGCGCGCACATCTCCGAGCTGGTCGGCGGGGACGCCGAGTCCAACGCGGCCGAAGCGCGTGCGGTGCTGGGCGGGGCGACGGGCCCGGTGCGCGACGCAGTGCTGCTCAACGCCGCCGGTGCGCTGGTCGCTCATGCCGGCCTATCCAGCGACGCCAAGTGGGTTCCCGCGTGGGAGTCCGGGCTCGCGCGGGCCAAGGAGGCGATCGACTCCGGGGCGGCCGAACAGCTGCTCTCGCGTTGGGCCCGGTTCACCCAGGAGCTCTGAGGCGGCCAGCTGCTCGTCGAGCTGAACGGCTGCGACGCGGGCCGAGCGGGCCGACGCCGCCCACGCCGCCCAGCGCCCCGCGGCGCCGATCGGTGAGCAGTAGCCGTCCTCGGATTCGGAGCTGGTGCGCACGATCCGCACGCCCGGGTGGGTCAGCCATCGCGCGATGAGCGCGATCTCCTCGATCAGCGCGCCACCGTGGGGCGCGGCGCTGGGCAGCACCGTCTGCGCGGCGGCGCACAGTGCATCGACCACCGGCATCGGTGGGACGCCGCGGGGTGCCACCCCGGCGGCGGCGAGTTGGCCGTGCCGGATCACGGCCAGATGCCAGCCGCGCTCACCGTCGGGGCGGGCGGCGATCAGCTCGCCGATCACCGAGAGTGCCCGCAGCCGCTGACCGCGCCAGAGCACGTCGATGGTCGCCGACGCCCGGTCCCGCATCCGGGCCGCCGTCTCGTAGCGGTGCCGCTGCGCCAGATCGTCGATGTGGGCCAGCATCGCGCTGAGTGCCTGGCCGCTGTGCCCGTCGATCAGTGCGTGAACGGCGGCGACAGCGGCGGCGTAGTCGGCGGCGCCCAGTCCTCGCTCGGCGGGGCAGGGGGACACCTCGACGTCGGGGCATGCAGAGCCGTGCACGGCGCTGCGCGAGATCCGTTTGGTGCAGGTCCGGATGCCGGTGAACCGGGCGATCAGGGCGGCCGCGTCGAGGGCGTCGGCGCGGGCGCGGAACGGTCCGATGGCGTGCTCGGTGCGCGGGCTGCGGACGGCCGAGAAGCGGGGGAAGGCCTCGTCGGTCAAGGCCACCCACCACCAGCGGTGCGGGAACTTCGAGCGGCGGTTGTACGGGGGTGCGTGGGCGGCGAGCAGGCGCAGTTCGCGGACGCCGGCTTCCAGATCGTGGGCGCACTCGACGTGGTCGACGCCCGTCGCCAGCGACGCCATCTCCTTCATCCGGGTGCGGGGGTCCGCCCCGTTGAAGTACTGGCTGACCCGGCGTCTCAGATCCTTCGCGGTGCCCACGTAGAGCACCTCCTGCGATGGTCCGCGGAACAGGTACACCCCGGGTGCGTGCGGCACAGATGTGGCCAGGTGGCGGTTGCGGCGTTGCGCAGGGGTCACGTCGGGCAGGTAGGACCGCAGTTCGGTGTAGGTCTGCACGCCCTGGTTGCCCACCCGCTCGATGAGGCCGTGCAGCACGTCGACGGTGGCGCGAGCATCGGCCAGCGCCCGGTGGTTCGGTGTGGTGGCAGCGCCGAACAGCTGCGCGAGCGCCGAGAGACGCACGCTGGGCGCCTCGTCACGGGTCAGGACCCGGCGCGCCAACCGCACCGTGCACAGCACGGCTGGTTTGGGCCAGGGGATGTGGTTGCGCTCGGCGGCGGCACGCAGGAACCCGATGTCGAAGCCGGCGTTGTGGGCGACCAGCACCGCGCCGCGGGCGAATTCCAGGAACGCCGGCAGAACCGCGTCGATGCGCGGCGCGTCGTACACCATCGCGGTCGTGATGCCCGTCAGCGCGACGATCTGCGGTGGGATGGCCCGCCCCGGGTCGACGAGGGTGGCGAACTCGCCGAGGATCTCGCCCCCACGCACTTTCACCGCGCCGATCTCGGTGATCTGGTCGTGCCGTTCGCCGCTGGCCCGTCCTCCCGTGGTCTCCAGGTCGACGACGACGAAGGTGGTCTCGCGCAGCGTCAGGTCGGCCGCCGGATCGACATCGGCGAAGCTCAGCTGACCCATGCGCCGACCGTAGGACGACGGGCCGACAAGTCCTCGGCAGCCCACGCGGGAGTCGCGCGGTCAGGACTTGTCGGTCGCTGTCGATACCGTGCCCTCGACTGCGACCGAGAGGACAGGGCATGCGCTATCACGAGCCACACGACCAGGCACGACAGGACGAGGACTCCGGAGATCCCGGCGCCGATTCTGGCGCCCATTCCGAAACGCTGACCATCGACTGCGACGACTGCGCAGTGCGCGGACCGGGCTGTCAGGACTGCGTCGTCAGCGTGCTCCTCGGAATTCCCGAAACTTTGCTGGTAGACGAGCAACGGGCCTTGGAAGTACTGGCCGACGTGGGCCTGGCGCCGCGGTTGAGGCTGGTACCGCTGCATCGGCACGGGACGCCGGGCGTTGCCTGAGGACACCCGGCGTCACCGCTGTCCCATCTTTCACAGGAGCAACTGTTAAATTTGCGTCTCCTGTTGGACAAGGCCGATGCCGTTTCGTAACCTGTCTGAGACCTAAGAGAGTTCGAGACGGCTCGTTACGGCAGTTGAAGGACGCATAAATCTTGACGCTCGACCGCGCGCACCGGAGCATCAGCCGTTTCTGGCGACCCGCAATCAGTGCCCTGGCCTCAGTGGCCGTCGTTGGCGCCCTCGCCGCCGGTACCGGGTACGCCGACCCGGCCAGCGATGCGCTGACCAAACTCAACGAGCTGTCGCGCCAAGCCGAGCAGACGACGGAGGCCATGCACTCCGCGCAGCTCGACCTGAACAAGAAGCTCGAGATCCAGCAGGCCGCAGAAGTCAAGCACGCCAACGATGTTGCGGCGGTGGACTCCGCGAAGACGCAACTCGCCGACTTCCAGAAGAAGGTCAACGACCTCGCCGCCGCCCAGTACATGGGTGGGCGGCCGTCCGGTTTCCAGGCCATGCTGACGGCGTCGTCGCCGCAGGGCCTGATCGACCAGCTGTCGATCCAGCGCATGATGGCCCACGAGATGTCGGCGCAGATGTCGCGGTATCTCGAGGTCGGTAAGCAGGCCGAGGCTGCTGAGCAGGCCTCCGCGGCGTCGGCCTCGGAAGCCAAGACAGCCGCCGAGCAGGCCGCCGCGGTGCGTGCCGACCTGCAGTCGAAGCAGAGCCAGCTGCAGGTGCAGATCGCCGTCGTCAAGTCCCAGTACGACACGTTGACTCCGCCTCAACGTGAGGCGTTGGCCGCCATGCCGCCTGCCCCGCCCGTTCCGCCGGCTCCCGCGGCACCTGCCCCGCCGGCACCCGGCCAGGACCCGGCCGTCCTGGCCGCGCCGCCTGCACCACCGTTGCCAGGAGTGATCCCGCCCGGCGACATCGCCCCGCCGGGATCTCCCGAAGCGACCACCGTGATCCAGGCGGCACTGAGCCGCATCGGCTCGCCGTACTCGTGGGGGGCTGCCGGTCCGAGCGCCTTCGACTGCTCCGGTCTGGTGATGTGGGCGTTCCAGCAGGCGGGGATCTCACTGCCGCACTCCAGCCAGGCGCTGGCCGCAGGCGGTCAGCCGGTGTCGCGCGACCAGATGCAGCCCGGCGATCTCGTCACCTACTACTCCGATGCCTCACACGTCGGCATCTACATCGGTGACGGCATGATGGTGCATGCGTCCACCTACGGCACGCCGGTGCGAGTCGCTCCGGTGGACAATGCGCCGATCTACAACGTCCGCCGCTACTGATCGGGCCCGCTCCCGGCATCGCCTCGCCGCGCTGCTGGGCGCCGAAGCTCTCTGTGCCGTCCTGCTGATCGGCGGTGCCTACCCGACCGCTCCCGGTGCGCCGGCATTGGCGGCTGCGCCCCAGCAGACCGTCAGCGAGCCCACGGCCGGCGCCCCGGCGCTGCGCACTCTCACCACGCCGGACGGTCGCCGCGCCCAGCTGATCGACCTCGGCGGCAGCGCCGCATCGCTGCTCGACCGGATCGCCGCCGAACTCCCCGCCGCCGAGCAGGCCGTGACGGCGTTCTGGGGGCCGCAGTGGCCCAGGGACATCCCGGTCGTCGTGACCGGCTCGCCGGAACAGTTCGCCGCGCTGGCCGGGGCGGGGTCCGACACCGCTGCCACCACCACCGCCGAGCGCATCACGTTCTCCCCGGCGGCGGGCGCAATGGACGCGGTTGATCTGCGAATCGTGCTGCGCCACGAACTCTTTCACTACGCGGCGCGTGCAACGACGGCCGCGGATGCGCCGGTGTGGCTGACCGAGGGCGTCGCCGACTACGTCGGGCGGCCCGCCCCGGCCGGAAGGGTCGACATGCCCGCGCGGTTACCCACGGACACGGAGCTCGCCACGCCGGGCCCCGGGCGGTCACAGGCGTATGACCGGGCATGGGAATTCGCCACGTTCGTCGCGCAGACCTACGGCCCACACCGGCTGCGGGAGCTCTACGTCACGGCGTGCGCGCCCGGCCACCCCGACGCCGCCACCGCGGTGCGCACAGAGCTCGGGATCGACCTACCCGCATGAGCCGGGTCCTGCTCGTCACCAATGACTTTCCGCCGCGTCGCGGGGGCATCCAGTCCTACCTGGAGGCGCTCGTCGACCATCTCGTCGCAACGCCCGGGTCCGCCGTGGACGCGTTGACGGTCTACGCCCCCACCTGGAAGGGCGCCGAGGACTACGACGCGGTGGCCGCGGCGTCGGGCTACCAGGTGGTGCGTCACCCGACGACGCTGATGCTGCCCGAGCCGAGCGTGGCGTGGCGGATGCGCCGCCTGATCGCCGAGCGCGACGTCGACACCGTCTGGTTCGGTGCGGCAGCGCCGCTCGCGCTGCTGGCGCCATTGGCGCGCGCCGCCGGGGCGCGCCGCGTCATCGCCAGCACGCACGGACACGAGGTCGGCTGGTCGATGCTGCCGCTGGCGCGAACGGCATTGCGCCGCATCGGAAACGACACCGATGTGGTGACCTACATCAGCGCCTACACCCGACGCAGGTTCGCCTCGGCATTCGGCCGTGACGCCGCCCTCGAACACGTACCGCCCGGTGTCGACGTCGAGCGATTCGCCCCGAACGAGGTGGCCCGCGCCGAACTGCGCGCGCGATACCGCCTCGGCGACCGACCCGTGGTGGTGTGCGTCTCGCGACTGGTGCCGCGCAAGGGGCAGGACATGCTGATCCGGGCGCTGCCGACGATCCGGGACCGGGTTCCCGGCGCTGCGCTGGTGATCGTCGGTGGCGGGCCCTACCGCACCTCGCTGCAGCGGTTGGCCCACAGCTTCGGGGTGGCCGAGCACGTGGTGTTCACCGGTGGGGTGCCGGGGGAGGAACTGCCCGACCACCACGCCATGGCCGACGTGTTCGCGATGCCGTGCCGGACCCGCGGCGCCGGGCTGGACGTCGAGGGTCTGGGCATCGTGTACCTGGAAGCGTCGGCGACGGGCGTGCCGGTGGTGGCCGGCCGGTCGGGCGGGGCGCCCGAGACGGTGGTCGACGGCGAAACCGGGCTGGTCGTCGACGGCTGGGACGTCGGCGCGATCGCGGCAGCGGTCGGCGATCTGCTCGCCGACCGCACCCGGGCAGCAGCGATGGGTGCCGCCGGGCGCAGGTGGGCGGTCGAGAACTGGCAGTGGCAGATGCAGGCAGCGCGGCTGGCGCGGCTGCTCTAGTCCTTGGAGTAGAGCGCCTCGATCTCCGCGGCGAACTTGTCGGCGACGACCTTGCGCTTCACTTTCAGCGTCGGGGTGAGCTCCCCGGTTTCGACGGTGAAGTCCACCGGCAGGACGCGGAACTTGCGGATCGCCTCGGCCTTGGACACCGCCTCGTTCGCCTTCTTCACCGCGGCGTCGATGTCGGCGGTCAGGTCGGGGTCCTCGGCCAGGTCGCCCACCGACGCCCCGGCGGGCTTGCCGTGGTGCTGCTTCCACCCCTCGAACGCCTCGGGGTCGATCGCGATCAGCGCTGCGATGAAGGGCTTGGCGTCGCCGACGGCCATCGCCTGGCTGATCAGCGGATGGGCACGGAGTTGATCTTCGAGCACCGCGGGGGCGACGTTCTTGCCGCCGGCGGTGACGATGATCTCCTTCTTGCGGCCCACGATCGAGAGGAACCCGTCACCGTCGACGCTGCCGAGATCCCCGGTGTGGAACCAGCCGTCGACGATCGCCTCGGCGGTCGCGGTCTCGTTGCGCCAGTACCCGTCGAACACCACGCCGCCGCGCACCAGCAGTTCACCGTCCTCGGCGATCGCCATGCTGTTGCCGGGCAACAGCTTTCCGACGGTGCCGACCTTCAACTGACCGATCCGGTTGGCGGTGATCGCCGCGCTGGTCTCGGTCAGGCCGTAGCCCTCGTAGATCGTCAGGCCGATGCCGCGGTAGAAGTGGCCCAGTCGCGCTCCCAGGGGTGCCCCACCGGAGATCGACGCCGTGCAGTCCCCGCCCATCGCCGCCCGCAGTTTCCCGTAGACCAATCGGTCGAACAGTGCGTGCTTGGCGCGCAACAGCAGGCCGGCCCCGCCGGTGTCCTGTGCTTTGCTCCACTCGATCGCGGTTTCGGCGGCACGGGTGAAGATCGCGCCCTTGCCGCTGTCGCTGGCGTTGAGTTCAGCGGTGTTGTAGACCTTTTCGAACACCCGGGGGACCGACACGATGACCGTCGGCTTGAACTGGCCGAACATCGGTACCAGGTTCTTGATGTCGCTGGTGTAGCCGATGGTGACGCCGTTGGCGAAGGCGGTCATCGACAGGGCCCGGGCGAGCACATGGGCCAGCGGCAGGAACACCAGCAGCCGGCCGCCCTTGCGCAGCAGGCTGGGGAAGCAGTGGGTTGCGCCTCGCGTCTCGGACAGCAGGTTGGCGTGGGTGAGTTGGCAACCCTTGGGTCGGCCCGTCGTGCCCGACGTGTAGATCAGCGTCGCGGGATCGCTGGAGGAGATGGCGTCGCGCCGGCGATCGACCTCCGCGGCGTCGGTGGCCGCGCCGGCCTCGGCCAGTGCGTCGAGCGCCGACGGGGCTGCGTCGATCGTGAAGACCGACCGTAGGTCGGGGAGGCCGGCGTGCAGTTCCTTGACCATCTGCGCGTGCGCGTCGGTCTCCACGAAGGCCAGCACTGCACCGGAGTCCTCGAGCACCCAGCGCACCTGATCGGCGGACGATGTCTCGTAGATGGGAACCGTCACCGCGCCGATCGACAGGATCGCGTAGTCGAGGATCACCCATTCGTAGCGGGTGGCCGACAGCACCGCGACTCGGTCGCCGGGCTGCACGCCCTCGGCGATCAAACCCCTTGCGGTCGAACGGATTTGATCGGCGGCCTGGCGGCAGGTCACATCCGTCCACCGACCGCCGACCAGGCGCTGGAAGATCACATGGTCGGGGTCGCTCTTCTCGTGCGTGTAGACGGGGGCCGCCACGTTGTCGTGTTCGCCGATGGTGAACGATGCCGGTTCGGTGTACTCGCGCACGATGAATGCCCTCTCGCTTGACACGCCGCTATGCCGTGTACAGCGTAGTCGGCCCGACTGCGGCGCAATCGGAGCATGTGTGAAGGTAAGCAGTCATGAACAGCATCCAGATCGCGGACGAGACGTTCGTCGCGGCGGATCCGGCGGCAGTGGGTGCCGCGGTCGCCGATCCGGCGAGCTGGGCCCGCTGGTGGCCGGATCTGCGACTCACCGTGGTCGAGGATCGCGGCGAGCTGGGGCAGCGCTGGACGGTGACGGGCGCGCTTGCGGGGTCCATGGAGATCTGGCTGGAGAAGGTGCTCGACGGCGTGGTGCTGCACTACTTCATGCACGCCGAGCCGTCCGGTGTGGCGGCCTGGGAGCTGAAGAAGATGAACCTGGCGAAGATGAACCATCGCCGGCGCGTGGCGGGCAAGGCGATGGCGTTCGAAGTGAAACAGAAGCTGGAGTCCGGCCGCCCCGTCGGCGTGTCGCGGTTGGCCTGAGCGATACCGGCTATACCAGGCGCCAGGAGGGTAGATTCGCCGCCAACAGCGGGGGATGTGCGGCTCGGCTCAGCACGGGAAGGACTGGAGAAGACTTCAGTGGCGGACAAGACGGCTCAGACGATCTACATCGACGCCGATCCCTCGACGGTGATGGACGTCATCGCCGACATCGGGTCCTACCCCGACTGGGTGAACGAATACAAGGAAGCCGAGATCCTCGAGGCCGACGACGAAGGGTATCCCCTGGTGGCGCGGCTGGTGCTCGACGCCGCGGTGCTCAAGGACGCGATGGTGCTCGCCTACCGGTGGCCGGCCGACCATGCGTCGGTCACGTGGTCGCTGGTGTCGAGCACGCTGCTCAAATCGCTGGAGGGCGCATACCGATTGGCGCCGAAGGGATCCGGCACCGACGTCACCTATGAACTGTCCGTCGATCTGACGATCCCGATGATCGGTCTGCTCAAACGCAAGGCCGAACGCAGGTTGACCGACACCGCCCTGAAGGATCTGAAGAAACGAGTCGAGGCTGACTGAGCGCTCGGACGCCACCCCGGCGTCCGGGGCGACCCGGATCAGCCTGTTCGTCGGCAAGGGTGGCGTGGGGAAGTCGACACTGGCGACCGCGACGGCTGTGCGCGCAGCGCGGGCGGGGCTGCGCGTGCTGATCGTGTCGACCGATCAGGCGCACTCCACCGGCGACGTGCTCGGCGTGGCGATCACCCCCACGGGTGAGCGGGCTCCCACTCGAGTGCTCGCCGACCTCGACACCGCCGATGGCGGCGGAGGGGTGCTCGACGCACTGGCACTGGACACGCTGGCGCTGCTGGCGGCTCACTGGCGGGAGACGGCCGGTCTCCTCGCGGGTCGCTTCCCGGAATCGGATGTCAGCGACCTTGCGCCCGAGGAACTCTCGGCCCTTCCCGGAGTGCAGGAGGTGCTCGGCCTGCATGAGGTGGCCGAACTGGCCGACTCCGGGCGCTGGGACCTGGTCGTCGTCGACTGCGCCTCGACCGCCGACGCGATGCGCATGCTCACCCTGCCCGCCACGTTCGGGCTGTACCTCGAGCGGGCCTGGCCCCGGCACCGCCGGCTGTCCACCTTCGACGATCCGCGGTCGGTGGCCGTGGTGGGTCTGCTGGAGCGTATCGGTGCGAGCACCGAGCGGCTGGGCACGATGCTGACCGACTCGGCCCGGGTCGGCGCGCACCTGGTGATGACGCCAGAGCGGGTGGTGGCCGCCGAGGCGGCCCGCACGCTCGGTTCGCTGACCCTGATGGGTGTGCAGGTCGCCGAGCTGCTCGTCAATCAGGTTCTGGTGCAGGATGATTCGTTCGAATACCGCAACCTGCCGGAGCATCCTGCCTTCGACTGGTACGCCGAACGCATCGGGGAGCAGCGCGCGGTGCTCGACGAACTGGACCGGGTGATCGGCGACGTCGCGCTGGTTCTGGTGCCGCACCTGGCGGGTGAGCCGATCGGTCCGAAAGCGCTCGGCGAGCTGCTCGACAACGCGCGCCGTCGGGACGGTTCGCCGCCGCCGGGTCCGCTGCGGCCGGTCGTCGACAGGGAGTCCGGTGCCGGTGTGGATGCGGTGTACCGGCTGCGGGTGGACCTGCCTCAGGTGGATTCGACGTCGCTGTCGTTGGGTAGGGTCGATGACGACCTGATCATCGGCGTCGGCGGAATGCGGCGCCGGGTGCGTCTGGCCTCGGTGCTCCGCCGGTGCATCGTCGTCGACGCCCAGCTTCGCGGCACCGAGCTCACGGTGCGTTTCCGACCCAATCCGGAGGTGTGGCCAGCATGAGCGGCACTCACCCTGACCCGGGCCCGGAACTGCGGGCGCTCGCCCAGACGATCCTCGACCGGCTGGAGCCTGCCATCCGGTTGGCCGCAGCGCGTGCGGCCAGTGCCTCCGACAACCCCGGTCGCTGCCAGCAGGTGTGGTGCCCGGTGTGTGCACTCGCGGCGCTGGTGTCCGGCGAACAGCACCCCCTGCTCTCGGTGGTCGCCGAGCACAGCGTCGCGCTGCTGACGGTGGTGCGCGCGATCGTCAACGACCAAGCCGAGCAGGCCGAAACAGCCGATCAGGCCGGTGCCGGGGGCGGTTCCGCCCCCGATCCCGAGCCTCCGCCGGACGCGCCGCCGCCCCCGGGCCGCTATCAGCACATCCCGGTCACAGTCGAGGAGTAGGCGTCAGCTGTGGTCGGCGGCACACGGCGTGGGTAAGGTTGGCGCAGAGCGTCGCGGTCGGGTGAACTGGAGGGTCCATGTGGTACTGGCTGTTCAAGTTCGTCTTCATGGGGCCGTTGTTGACATTGCTCGGCCGGCCCAAAGTGGAAGGCTTGGAGCATGTTCCGGCCAACGGTGCGGTGATCCTGGCCAGTAACCACCTGGCAGTGGCGGACAGTTTCTACCTGCCCCTGGTGGTGAACCGGCGAATCACGTTCCTCGCCAAGGCCGAGTACTTCACCGGAACGGGGCTCAAAGGGTGGTTCACCCGCTGGTTCTACACGGTGGCCGGGCAGGTGCCGATCGACCGCACCGACGCCGACAGCGCCCAGAGCGCGCTGACCACCGCCGAGCGCATCGTGAGCCAGGGCAAACTGCTCGGCATGTATCCGGAGGGCACGCGCTCGCCGGACGGCCGGCTCTACAAGGGCAAGACGGGTCTGGCCCGGCTCGCGCTCGAGACGCAGGTGCCCGTGATCCCGGTCGCGATGATCGGTACCGACGTCGTCAACCCGCCGGGCAGCAAGATGTGGCGCTTCGGCCGGGTGACGGTTCGCTTCGGCGCCCCGATGGACTTCTCCCGCTTCGAGGGTCTGGCCGGTAACCGTTTCATCGAGCGTGCGGTGATCGACGAGGTCATGTACGAGCTGATGCGTCTGTCCGGCCAGGAGTACGTCGACCTCTATGCGGCCGACATCAAAGAGGGAAAAGGTGAGGCGGCCGGGAAGCCGCCGACCCGGCTCCCGGAATCTGCCGCCGGCTGACTCCGGCGTGTCGCGCGCCCGGTGAGAAGCCGTGGCTGCGATCGGCGTCAGATCACAGCCCGGAATGCGCTTCCGCGGTCAGTGGGCTCACGGCAGCCGTCCGGCTGCGCGTCGCGGCGGTCGTGACCGTGCCGGTGACGACGATCGTCGCCAGCGCCCACCACAGATAGGACGCTCCGGCCAGCTGTCGCCACAGCGAGGCCGTGGTCTCTCGGTGCTCGGGCAGCAGAGTGATCGGCGTCCACACCATCAAGGCCAACCCCACCACGAACACCGCCGCCAGGCCGGCGTGGCGCAACCGCACCGCCAGCACCGCCGTCGTCACCATCACCGGCAGGGTCCACACCCAGTGGTGCGACCACGACACCGGCGACACGGCCAGGCCGAACATCGCCACGCATGTCAGCGCCAGCACCGACTGGTCGGCGCGGAGCGCCCGCCGTACCGCCCACACCGTCAGCGCCAGCACCGCGAAGCACGCCACCACCCACAGCACGAAGCGCACGTCCTCGCCGAGGCCCAGCCGCGCGAGTGCACCCGCGATGTTCTGGTTGGTGTTCAGCGTCGCGGTGCCGATCCGGTCGGTGTTGCGCACGGTTTCGGTCCAGTACTCCCACGAGTCCCGCCAGGCGAACGCGACGCCGAGCAGCGTCGCCCCGATCGCCGAGGCCACGGTCACCAGCAGCGCCCGGGTGTCGCGGCGCAGCAGGAAGTACAGCAGGAACACCGCAGGGGTGAGCTTGAGCGCGATCGCCACGCCCAGCAGCAGACCCCGCGGCCAGGGGGTGCGCCGCGGCACGCAGTCGGCGATCACCAGCGTCATCAACACGACGTTGATCTGGCCGAAGTCGAAGTTGGCGCGGATCGGCTCCAGGTAGATCACCGCGGGCGCCACGATCGCCGCGGCCAGCCACGTGCGGCGCAGCCAGGCCGGCTCACCGGTGAGCTGCGTCGTCGGCCACACGTCGAGACGCGTCAGCAGGATCACCGTCGACACCACCAGCAGGATCAGCGTGGTCACGGTGATCGCCACGCTGGCTGCTTCCAGGCTCAGCAGCGCGAACGGTGCGAACACCACGGCGGCCAGCGGGGGATAGGTGAAGGGCAGGTCGATGCCGCCGCGGGTGTGGAACGTCGCGCCGTCGGCGTAGAGCGGTTGGCCGTCCAGCCAGGCCCGTCCGCCCATGCGGTACACGTCGATGTCGATCCGGTACGGGGTGTGGCCGAGCAGCCGCCAGGCCACCCCGACCAGCGCCATCACCGCCAGCAGGCAGAACAGCCGCCAGGCCAGCGTCGGCACCCAACCTGCCCGCAACGTCCTCATATCGCCGACCAGACTATCGGTGCGCACCGCGGCGCAGGCGCGACCCCGGGCCGCGACACGCGCTGGTCGACGGGACTTTTGGCGTACGTTCTCCTCGTGCACCCGACCCTGGACATCGACTTCGGGTTACCCGACGGCATCCCGTACTCCCGGTTACCGCTGGTGTGCTGCCTGGTCGCGTTCATCCTGACGTTCTTCGTGACCCGCACGATCGTGCGGTACATCCGCAGCCACGCCGACAGCGATGCCCCTCGTAAGTGGTGGCAGCCGCGCAACATCTCCGGCGGCGGCGGGCTGCACATCCATCACGTGGTGATCGGTGTGATCCTGGTCATGGTCTCCGGGGTCGCGATGGTCACGCTGGCTGTCGACGGGGGTGTACCCGAGTTCACCGCGGCGTCGATCGTCTTCGGGATCGGCGCGGCGCTGGTGCTCGACGAGTTCGCGCTGATCCTGCACCTGTCCGACGTCTACTGGTCCGAAGACGGCCGGGCATCGGTGGACGCGGTGTTCGTCGCCGTCGCGGTGGCGGGCCTGCTGATCCTGGGCTTCAATCCGCTGTCGTTCTTCGACGTCACCATCTGGCGGGACGACAACTCGGTCGCCGCGCGTGCGATCGTGATCGGCTCCGCGGTGGTGACGCTGCTGCTCGCGGTGATCGTGTTGATGAAAGGCAAGGTGTGGACCGGGTTGATCGGCATGTTCATCACCCCGCTGCTGCTGGTCGGCGCCGTCCGGCTGTCTCGTCCACATGCGCCGTGGGCGCGGTGGCGGTACACGAACCGGCCGCGCAAGATGCACCGCGCCCTGGAGCGGGAACGCTGGCTGCGCCGACCGGTCATCCAGGCCAAACTCTGGCTGCAGGACGCGATCTCGGGCATGCCGAAGTTCCCGGACGACAAGCTCGTCGACCAGGAACTCGATCGCGAGATCCACGCCGCGCCCGCGCCCAGCAGGGACCCCGGCAAGGACGCTGCCTAGTGCGCTACTTCTACGACACCGAGTTCATCGACAACGGCCGCACGATCGAGCTCATCTCGATCGGCGTCGCCGCCGAGGACGGCCGCGAGTACTACGCGATCTCGACCGAGTTCGACCCCGAGCGGGCCGGCCGGTGGGTGCGCAAGAACGTGCTCCCCAAGCTGCCGTCGCCGGCGTCGAAGCTGTGGCGGTCCCGGCGCCAGATCCGCTCGGAGCTGGAGGATTTCTTCGGCGTCGACGGTGACGAGCCGATCGAGCTGTGGGCCTGGGTCGGCGCCTACGACCATGTGGTGCTCTGCCAGCTGTGGGGTCCGATGACGGATCTGCCGCCGGCGATGCCGCGGTTCACCCGGGAGTTGCGCCAGTTCTGGGAGGACCACGGCAGCCCGCGGATGCCGCCCCGGCCCCGGGACGCCCACGACGCGCTCGTCGACGCCAAGCACAACCTGGTCCGCTACCAGCTCATCACCGGCGAAAAGTGGTTTTGACCCGCCGTTACCATGGGTGGGTGAACTGGACCGTCGACGTACCCATCGACCAGCTGCCTCCGCTGCCTCCGCTGCCTGAGGATCTGCGTACGCGCCTGGACGCGGCCCTGGCCCGCGAGGCGCTGCAGCAGCCGAGCTGGGACGCCGGGCAGGCTGCCGCGATGCGGACCGTGTTGGAGAGCGTGCCCCCGGTGACCGTGCCCTCAGAGGTCGAGAAGCTCAAGGCCCAGCTGGCCGACGTGGCGCGCGGTAAGGCGTTCCTGCTACAGGGCGGCGATTGCGCCGAGACGTTCGTCGACAACACCGAACCGCACATCCGCGCCAACATCCGCACGCTGCTGCAGATGGCGGTGGTGCTGACCTACGGCGCGAGCATGCCCGTGGTGAAGGTGGCCCGTATCGCCGGCCAGTACGCGAAGCCACGGTCGTCGGACACCGACGCGCTGGGCTTGAGGTCCTACCGCGGCGACATGGTCAACGGGTTCGCCCCCGATGCTGCGGTGCGCGAGCACGATCCGTCGCGACTGGTGCGCGCGTACGCCAACGCCAGCGCCGCGATGAATCTGGTTCGGGCGCTGACCTCGTCGGGGATGGCGTCGCTGCATCACGTCCACGAGTGGAACCGGGAGTTCGTCCGCACCTCGCCCGCCGGGGCGCGCTACGAGGCGCTGGCCGGCGAGATCGATCGTGGGATGCGGTTCATGAGTGCCTGCCGGGTCGACGACCGCAACCTCGACACCGCCGAGATCTTCGCCAGCCATGAGGCGCTGGTGCTCGACTACGAGCGCGCGATGCTGCGGATGGACACCGAGTCGACCACCGGGCCGAAGCTCTACGACCTGTCCGCGCACTTCCTGTGGATCGGCGAGCGCACGCGCCAGCTCGACGGCGCTCACGTCGCACTCGCAGAGGTGATCGCCAATCCGATCGGTATCAAGATCGGGCCGTCGACGTCGCCGGAGCTGGCCGTGGAGTACGTCGAGCGGCTGGACCCGAACAACGAGGCCGGCCGTCTGACGCTGGTCAGCCGGATGGGCAACCACAAGGTCCGCGACGTGCTGCCGGCGATCATCGAGAAGGTGCAGGCCTCGGGCCATCAGGTGATCTGGCAGTGCGATCCGATGCACGGCAACACCCACGAGTCGTCGACGGGGTACAAGACGCGGCACTTCGATCGCATCGTCGACGAGGTGCAGGGCTTCTTCGAGGTGCACCATGCGCTGGGCACCCACCCGGGCGGCATCCACGTCGAGATCACCGGCGAGAACGTCACCGAGTGTCTCGGTGGCGCGCAGGACATTTCGGACTCCGATTTGGCCGGTCGCTACGAGACGGCGTGCGATCCGCGACTGAACACGCAGCAGTCGCTGGAGCTGGCGTTCTTGGTCGCGGAGATGCTGCGCGACTAGAGCAGATTGTGCAGGTTGGTGCCGAGCGTCCACGCGCCGGCGCCGGCCAGCGCCGCCAGCGTCATCACGGCGATGACCCAGAACAGCAGCACGCGCCGGGCGCGCTGGCGGGCCCAGTAGAACTCCTCGAGGTCGATTCCGGCGAATCGCCCTGTCAACGGCCAATGTTCGTCGTCGAAATCGGAGTCGTCGTCCGCATTGTCCGGCTCGGGTGCGGGCGCCTCGTCGCGTTCCATGACCCGGGTGTGCCGCGGGCCGGCGAGGTTCGTCGTCGGTGCGTCGACGACGGACGCCGACTGGTGCATCGCGGAGTTGCGCGGGGAGGGCACCGTGAATCGGGGCAGCCCGAGTTGGACCGCGATCGCGTCGAGTTCCTCGCCCATCTCGGCCGCGTCGGCGAAGCGGCCCGCCGGGTCGCGCGCCGTTGCGCACGCCACGAGTTCGTCGAATTGCCGTGGCACACCGGCGATCCTGCTGCTCGGCGGGGGCACGTCGTGGTCCAGCCGCTGGTAGGCGACGGCGAGCGGATTGTCGCCGGTGAACGGTGTGCTGCCGGTGAGCAGTTCGAAGACCAGGACGCCGGCGGCGTACACGTCGCCGCGGGCGTCGGTGTCGCCGGCCGACACCTGCTCGGGCGCCAGATACGCGGCGGTGCCGAGGATCACACTGGTCGAGGTGATCTTGGCCTCGGCCAGGGCTCGCACCAGGCCGAAGTCGGCGATCTTGACCTCGCCGTCATCGCTGATGAGTACGTTCTCGGGTTTGACGTCGCGGTGCACCAGTCCGGCCCGGTGAGCGGCGGCCAGCCCGGACAGCACGGGCCGCAGCACCGCGGCCACCGCGTGCGGCGGCATCGGGCCGCGCTCCCGCAGCAGCTCGCGCAGCGTGCCGCCGTCGACGAGTTCCATGGCCAGATAGGGGGGTTCGCCGCCGTGGGTGCCGCCGCCCTGGTCGTACACCGAGACCAGGCCGGGGTCCTTCAGCCGGGCGACGGCCCTGGCTTCGCGCTGGAACCGGGTGAGGAACTGTTCGTCGCCGGCGTAGCGGCTGTCCATGACCTTCAACGCCACCGGGCGGTCCAGCCGCATGTCCACGCCGCGGTACACCGCGGACATGCCGCCGGTGGCGATCAGGGCGCCGACGCGGTAGCGGCCGTCCAGCACTGCGCCGGTGAGCCCGCCGGTCGGCTGGAAGGTTTCCATCGGACTCATGGTACGAGCCAGTGGTACGAGCCTGTGCGCTGCCGACCCGCCAAGCGGGCATCGCGAGGTGCCCGGTGCGCCTAGACTCTGTGCGATGAGCAGCATTCCGACTGCCGAGGACGTGTTGTCTCCCGATGAGGACGTCTACGACCTGCCCACAGTCGCCCGCCTGTTGAAGATTCCGGTCAGCAAGGTGCATCAGCACCTGCGGGAAGGACAGCTGGTCGCCGTGCGCCGCGGCCGGGAGGTGGTGGTCCCCAAGGTCTTCTTCGACGAGAAGGGCCACGTGGTCAAGCCGCTGCCGGGTCTACTCGTCGTGCTGCGGGACGGCGGGTATCACGAAACCGAGATCGTGCGGTGGCTGTTCACCCCGGATTCGTCGCTGACGATCCGGCGTGATGGGGCGACCGACGGGCTCGCTAATGCGCGCCCGGTGGACGCGCTGCATTCGCACCAGGCTCGAGAGGTGGTTCGCCGGGCGCAGGCGATGGCGTACTGAGCCCGGACGTGTCAGCGCCCTCCGGGGCTCTGACGGGTGCGCGGTGCAGCCAGTACCACGCGCCGACGGCACACGCCGTGGCGAGCGCGACGTGGAACCACGAGTACATGCCGTGGGCACCGTCGGGTCGCCAGATCACCGTGATCCACGTCGAGAACGCGGCGATCAGCGCGATGGCCCGCGGCGACTGGGCGAGCGCGGCCATCACCGCGAGCGGCCAGGTGTAGTACCACGGCAGCGCCGCAGGCACGAACAGCACCACGATCACCATCAGCGTGGCGATGCCCATCAGCGCGTCGCGATCGGTGCGCCGGTATCTCCACCACAGCACCGGCGCCGACACGGCGATGATGCCGATCCCGATGATGCGCAGGATGTCCAGCACCGCATAGAAGTTCACGGGGATGACGAGCCCGATCACCGCGTTGGTGAAGTTCGCGATGGCCGTGGGGATCGTCAGCCAGTTGATGATCTTGACCGACCCGGCCAGCGCCGTCAGCCAGCCCAGCCCCACACCGGCGGCCAGGGACAGCACTGCGAACACCGCCGCGAACACGACCACACACGAGGCGGTGGCGACCAGGAACGCCTTGCCCGGGGAGAAGCCGCGCCGCTGCTGCAGGCCGCGCGCCCACACCCACACCATGAACGGAAGGGCCAGGCCCGCGGTGGCTTTCACCGCGACGGCGACCCCGATCAGGGTCACCCCTGACACGCAGCGGCCACCGAAACACAGCGCGATGCCGGCCATCATCAGCCCCACCATCAGCATCTCGTTGTGCACGCCGCCCATCAGCTGGATGATCACCAGCGGATTCAGCACGCAGATCCACAGGGCGGCAGCTGTGTTAGCGCCGACATGGCGGGCCACCCGCGGAACCGCCCAGATCAGCAGGGCCAGGCCGGGCAGCATGCACAGCCGCAGCAGCATGGTGCCGGCGACGACGTCGTTGCCGACGAGCATCGTGACGAACTTGGCGACCAGGATGAAGGCGGGCCCGTACGGGGCCGTCGTCGTGGTCCAGATGGGACTCACGTTGTCCAGCAACGAGTTCGGATTGTCGATCGGCCCGACCAGGTAGGGGTCGAACCCGTCCCGCAGCAGCGCGCCCTGAGCGAGGTAGGAGTAGGTGTCGCGGCTGAACAGCGGAACGCTGAGCAGCAGCGGCGCCAGCCAGAAGCCGGTGGTGACCACCATCGTGTAATGCGTTGCGGTCCGGGCGATCACGTGCCGGCCCAGCCAGAGCCAGGCAAGCAGCATCAGGGCCACACCGCTCCACAGCAGCAGAGACGAGAGCACCAGGCCGTGCCCGAACCTCAGCCACGACAGGTGCATCGACTCGAGCACCGGGTCGTGCAGCCGGGTGCTGCCGGCGCCGAGGCCGCCGGCGGTGACGAGTACCGCCCCCAGTGCCCCGACCCAGGCGGGTTTGGCCGCCGGTGATGCCGCGAAGGCGCGGAACCGCGGCAGCGGCGGTGCGGGGGAGAGCGCGGGTGTCGTCATGCCTACGCGGTGCGGTTCGCGGCCAATCTGGCGAGCTCGGTGAGCCCCGCACGGGCCTGCGCGTCGATGGGTGCGGAGTCGAGAGTGCCGATCGCGGTGGCGGTCAGCGTCTCGATGCGATTCTCGACGGCGGCCAGTGCTCCGACGGATTCGATGAGGGCGCGCAGCTCGGTGACGGCGTCGTCCGACAGATCGGTCCCGATGGAGGTGCGCAGCAGTGCGGCGCCCGCAGGGTCCCGCTGTTCGGCCAGCGCGATCGCCTCGGCCAGTAGCACGGTGCGCTTGCCGGAGCGCAGATCGTCACCGGACGGTTTTCCGGTGACCGCCGGATCGCCGAACACGCCGAGCACGTCGTCGCGCAGTTGGAATGCGATCCCGAGGCCGGTGCCCACCTCGTGGAAGGCGTCCTGGATCTCCGGGCGGTCCGCGGCGGCCGCGGCGCCGAACTGCAGCGGTCGCGAGATGGTGTAGGAGGCTGTCTTGTAGGTGTTGACGGTCAATGCCGCGGCCACCGTGTCGGCGCCGCTGGCCTCGTTGACGATGTCGAGGTACTGGCCCCCGAGTACTTCGGTCCTGATCGCGGCCCACACCCGCTGCACCCGGGCTTGCGCGTCGGCTCCGATGGGTGCTGTGGTGACGATGTCGTCGGCCCACACCAGGGACAGATCGCCGAGCAGGATGGCCGCTGACAGGCCGAACTGGTCGGGGGAGCCGTGCCAGCGCTGCTCGCGGTGCCGGTCGGAGAAGATGCGGTGGACGGTGGGCAGTCCGCGCCGGGTCGCCGACGCGTCGATCACGTCGTCGTGCACCAGCGCGCACGCATGCAGCAGTTCCAGCGCCGAGAACAGGCGTAGCACCGTGGCATCGGGTTCGGTGCCGGTCACCGCGCGCCATCCCCAGTACGCGAACGCCGGGCGCAGCCGCTTGCCGCCGCGCAGCACGAATTCTTCGAGTGCTTCGGTCAGTACCGCGTAGTCGGCGCCGATGTAGGCCGCGTCACGGCGCCGCTCCTGCAGGTAGCCGCGAAGCTGTTCGGTGACGGCCGCGGCCAGCTCGACCGCTGACGGTGCCGCAGTGTCGTCGGCGGTGGCACTGGAACTGGCATTGGCATCCACGCTCAGCGGGCGCCCCTTTCTTCCGTTAGTCCGGTGCTCAGCGTAGAGCCTGCCTCCGGTCGATGGTCGTCGCAGCGCCTAGCGAGGCTGTTCTTCGGGTTGCCCGGGCTTGGCCGACTGGTCGCGGGTGCGGTAGGCGAGCCATCCGATGATTCCGGCGACGACGAGCGAGGCGACTCCCAGCCAGATGGCGGCGCCGGTGAACGAGCGCGCGCTGGGATCGGTGTAGCGCGCCTGGGCGTTCATGGTGCTGACCACGCCGGGCCGCAGTTTCCATTCGACCACCTCGGAGGACACCCGGTCGCCGTTGGTGGAGGTGACCTCTCCGGGGAACGACACCGACAGAGAGACGTCGGCTTCCGGATCGTTGAGGGAGGTCAGGTCGGCGCGGCCCTCGAGGATGACCAAATCGCCGGCGCGGCGCAGTGAGATGTCGACGCCGGCGGCGTCGCGGTTCATCCCGGCGAGCTGAGGCAGCTCGGCGAAAGTGAGGTCGGAGAAGACGGCCTGGGAGCCGACGTAGTCGTCTCGGTCGTAGTCCGACACCGCGACCTTCTGCGCGAACGGCAGGTTGTTGAGCAGTTGCGGACCTCGGTCGCTGTCGTCGCGCGGTTTCGCCGCCGCGACGATCTGGCCGGACACCCGGTCGTCGGGGGAGACCGTCAGCGAGGTGCGCACCCGGACGCAGCCGATCAGTGACGGCGCCAGCACCAACAGCAGCAGCAGTATCGTGAGGACACGCCGGGAGGTCCGGTGGCGGTTGAGCACCCGGTCATCGTGCCAGACCTCACATCGGCGCAGGCGTTCTACAGCGGAAGGGCGCGGCCGAGGATCGCGAAGGCCCGCGGATCTCCGGAGAAGTGGTAGCCGCGGATGACATCGCTGAACCCGAGCCGCCGGTAGAGCCGCCAGGCCCGGTTGGCCTCTCCGTTGATCTCCGGCGTGGACAGCAGCACGTGGTCTTCGCCGCGGCCGGCCAGCAGCTGGCGGATCAGCGCCTCGCCCAGCCCGCGGCCCTGGGCCGGTGGCAGGATGTGCAGCTCGGTCAGCTCGAAGTAGCTGGTCATCAGCGCTGTGATGCGGGCGGCGTCGGCGCCGCTGCGGCGCAGTCCGGCGACCACCTGCTGCTGCCACCACTGATCGGGCGCCCCGCAGTATCCGTAGGCGATACCGACCATGGGCGCCTCGGTCGGATCTTCGCCGGGCTCGTCGCTGGTCTGGACGGCGGCCACCGCTTTCCAGCCGTGTCTGCGGGTGTGCTCGACCCACATCGAGGCGCGCTGCTCCTCGGTGCCTCGGGGGTAGTGCATGGCATCGACGTAGATGGACAGGGCGTCACTGAGACGGCGCTGCATATCGACGGGCGACAGCTCGATCAGATGCGTCGCCAAGTATCTGCCTTTCCCTGCGGGGACCCGGTGGCCGCCACCATTATCGGACTGAACGCAGCGAACCATGACGCGCGGCATCCGCCGACAGCCCCTCGTCATAGAATCAGGGACCGAAGTAGGTGGTACGGCTCAGATTCTGCTCGTATCATTGACGTTGCGTGCCCGTCCACACGGGCACACCCTGATGTTTGAACGACTGAGACGCCCCCACGGCAAGAGGGAGGGACGAATGCCACTCTCCGATCATGAGCAGCGCATGCTCGATCAGATCGAGAGCGCGCTCTATGCCGAGGACCCCAAGTTCGCGTCCAGCGTTCGTGGCGGGACCCTGAGGGCGCCGTCGACGCGGCGCCGGCTGCAGGGCGGCGCGCTGTTCGTGGTCGGCCTCGCGATGCTGGTGTCGGGTGTGGCGTTCAAGGCGACGATGATCGGCAGCTTCCCGATCCTGTCGGTGATCGGATTCATCGTGATGTTCGGCGGTGTCGTCTTCGCGATCACCGGTCCGCGGGTCGGTGTGGCCGGGGAGCGCCCGGCGGCCGGCAGTGGCCCCGGTGGCGCGGTGAACAGGCAGAAGCGCGCCAAGGGTGGCGGCGGTTCGTTCACGAGCCGAATGGAAGATCGGTTCCGCCGCCGCTTCGACGAGTAACGGTCCGCAGTTTCAGGGGCAGCCCGCCAGGGCTGCCCCTCTTTTTTGCCCCACCACCCCCCACCGTGCTCCCGCAGGACGGTTGTCATGCGGTTGAGCTGGGGTTTCATCGGTTCTCGTGAGGCCTGCGCCGGCTTCCGCGCGTCTTCTTCCCGGCCACTTCTCGTTGACGACCTGCACGTCGTGGGGGACGCGCGCGAAATGCCAGCCGTGGTTCGGCGCAAAGTGGGGGATTGTGGGGTAAAGTGGCAGACAACGGAGCGACCGGAGTTCCGCAAGGGCGAGGTCTGAGCGAGGTGGCGAGATGTTCTTCGGCACCTACACGCCCAAGCTCGACGACAAGGGGCGGCTGACGCTGCCCGCCAAGTTCCGCGACGCACTGGCAGGAGGGTTGATGGTCACCAAGAGTCAAGATCACAGCCTGGCTGTCTATCCGCGGGCGGAGTTCGAGGAGATGGTCACCGAGATCTCCGGCCGGGCCAAGCGGGGCAACCCGCAGGCACGCGCATACCTGCGCAACCTGGCCGCCAGCACCGACGAGCAGTATCCGGACGCCCAGGGCCGGATCACGCTGTCTGCCGAGCACCGCCGCTACGCGAACCTCAGCAAGGAGTGCGTGGTCATCGGCTCGATCGAATTCCTCGAGATCTGGGACGCCCAGGCATGGCAGGACTACCAGGAGCTTCACGAAGAGAACTTCTCCGCGGCCAGCGATGAAGCACTCGGCGACATCATTTGACCTGGCCCCGCAGGCCCGTGCGGCGCGGCCTCTGTCCGAACCGACCCTGACGTACTTCCCCGACGTCAGGTCCGGGCTCTCGGACAGGGACCACGCCGCAGGGGCCGCCCCGATCGCTGAGGCTGCTGCGATGACCCAAGAGCCCCACGTTCCGGTTCTGCTGGACCGCTGCGTCGAACTGCTCGCCCCCGCGTTGACCCGGCGCGGCGACGACGGTGCCGGCGCGACGCTCGTCGACGCCACCCTCGGTGCCGGCGGGCACACCGAACGCTTCCTGACCGATTTCCCCGCGCTGCACGTCGTCGGGTTGGACCGCGATCCCGAAGCCCTGCGGATCGCCGGCGAGCGGCTCGCGCGCTTCGGCGACCGGTTCACCGCGATACGCACCCGCTACGACGGGTTCGAGCTGACCGACATCGATGCGTTCCTGTTCGACCTGGGCGTGTCCTCGATGCAGCTCGATCAGCCGGAGCGCGGGTTCTCCTATTCGACGGACGCACCGCTGGACATGCGGATGGATTCCGACGCCCCGCTGACGGCCGCCGACATCCTCAACACCTACGAGGAGAAGCAGATCGCGCGGATTCTGCGCGAGTACGGCGAGGAGAAGTTCGCCGGACGCATCGCCGCGCACATCGTGCGTCGCCGCGCGGTCACGCCGTTCACGACGACGGGCGAGTTGGTCGAGCTGCTCTACCAGGCGATCCCGGCGCCGGCGCGGCGGACGGGCGGGCACCCCGGCAAGCGGACCTTTCAAGCGCTGCGCATCGCAGTCAACGCCGAGCTCGACGCGCTGCGGCTGGCCATCCCGAAGGCGTTGCGTGCGTTGCGATCCGGTGGACGGATCGCCGTGATGGCCTACCAGTCGCTGGAAGACCGCATCGTCAAGGGAGAGTTCGCCGCGGCGACTGCGTCGCGGACCCCCGCCGGTCTGCCGATCGAATTGCCCGGCCACGGGCCGGAATTCGTCGCCCTGACCCGGGGTGCTGAACGCGCGAGTGCGCAGGAGATCGATCGCAATCCCAGAAGCGCTCCGGTTCGGTTGCGCGCGTTGGAGAAAGTTGGGGGGCAGTAGCACTCATGAAGACCCAGAGGACACCCAAGGCCGGCCCGAAGGCGGGCAAGAACGAGAAGGCTCGCACCTCGTCCCGCGCAGCGGCGGGCAAGCCGAAGAAGGCCGGCCGCCGCCCGGTGCGCGACGCCGGCCGTGCGCCCGTCGACGCCTCTCCGCGCGCACGTGCCGCCGACCGGAGCAGGCCCGCCCCGCGCACCACACCGATCCAGCGGCTCACCGACACCCCGGCCCGGCCGAAGACCGCGAGCCAGGCCAAAGCCCGCGCGAAGGCCCGGAAGGCCAAGGCGCCCAAGATCGTCCGGCCGCCGCTGCGGGAGCGCCTCCTCGTTCGCCTCGCGTCGATCGATCTCAACCCGCGCCGGCTCGTCGCCCGGGTCCCGTTCGTGGTCCTCGTCATCGGCTGCCTGGGCCTGGGATTGGGCGTCACGCTGTGGCTCTCCACCGACGCGGCCGAACGGTCGTATCAGCTGGGCCATGCCCGCCAGGTCAATCAGGCCCTGCTGCAGCAGAAGGAAGCGCTCGAGCGCGATGTGCTGCAGGCGCAGGCGGCGCCCGCGCTGGCCGAGGCCGCCCGCAATCTCGGCATGATCCCGTCCCGCGACACGGCCCACCTGGTGCAGGACGCCTCGGGCAACTGGGTCGTCGTCGGCACCCCCAAGCCTGCCGAGGGCGTACCGCCGCCCCCGCTCAACGCGCCGCTGCCCGAGCCGGCTCCGCCCGCACCGCCCGCCCCGCGCGTCGTAACGCCGTCGGAGGTCCCGGTCCGGCTACCGTCGCAGACCATGCCCCTCACCGCGCCGCTGCTCCCGGGTCAGGCGCCGCTGCTCCCGGGTCAGACACCCATGCTCGCGGGTCAGGTGCCCGGCGCTGCCCAGCCGGCAGAGGTGCCGCATGCGGTCGCCGGTGCGCTGCCCGGCCCGATTCCGGCGCCCGCTGATCCGGCCGCCCCCGTCGTGCAGCCCGCCCCTGCTCCCGTCGATCCCGCCGCACCGGTGCCGGGCCCGCCGGCATGAGTCGCAAGGCGCAGCCTGCGCGACGGACCACGCGCGCGGCCGGTGCCGAACGCTCGGCCCGGTCGCGCCGGGTGCGTCAGCCCAGACAATCCTCAGCGAACAGCGGGCTGCGCAGCGCGTCCTTCGTCTTCCGGCACCGCACGGGTAACGCGGTGATCTTCCTGCTGATCGTCCTCGCCGCAGCCCAGCTGTTCACACTGCAGGTGCCGAAGGCCGACGGGCTGCGTGCCGAAGCCGCCGGGCAGCTCAAGGTCACCGACATCGATGCCGCGCTGCGTGGCTCGATCGTGGACCGCAACAGCGACAAGCTGGCCTTCACCATCGAGGCCCGCGCGCTGACGTTCCAGCCCGTGCGGGTGCGTAAGCAGCTGCAGGAGGCGTACGACAAGGCCATCGAGAACGCCGCCGAGAACGCAAAGGCCGCAGGCAATGAGACCGGCGATGCGGGCGATGCCGTGTTGGCACCCGATGCGCGCCTGCGGCAGATCGCCGACGGTGTGGCGAAGCGTCTGGGCAACAAGCCGGACAGTGCCACGGTGCTCAAGAAGCTGCGCAGCAACGAGACGTTCGTGTACCTGGCCCGTGCGGTCGATCCCGCGATCGCCGATGCGATCACCACCGATTTTCCGGAGGTCGGCGCCGAACGTCAGGATCTGCGGCAGTATCCGGGCGGGTCGCTGGCGGCCAACATCGTCGGCGGCATCGACTGGGATGGCCACGGCTTGCTCGGCCTGGAGGACTCGCTGGACTCCGTGCTCGCCGGCACCGACGGTTCGGTCACCTACGACCGCGGCTCCGACGGCGTCGTGATCCCGGGGAGCTACCGCAACCGGCATGACGCGGTGAACGGGTCGACGGTGATGCTCACCCTGGACGACGACATCCAGTTCTACGTCCAGCAGCAGGTCCAGATGGCCAAGGAGGCCTCGGGCGCCAAGAACGTCTCCGCTGTCGTGCTCGACGCCAAAACCGGTGAGGTGCTGGCGATGTCGAACGACAACACGTTCAACCCCGCGCAGGACGTCAGCAAGCAGTCCACTCGCGAGCTGGGCAATCTGTCGGTGTCCTCGCCGTTCGAACCGGGCTCGGTCAACAAGATCATCACCGCTGCGTCGGTGATCGAGAACCACCTGTCCACCCCGGACGAGGTGTTGCAGGTTCCCGGCTCCATCGACATGGGCGGGGTCACCGTCCGCGACGCCTGGAACCACGGCACGATGCCGTACACCACGACCGGCGTGTTCGGGAAGTCCTCCAACGTGGGCACGCTCATGCTGGCCCAGCGCGTCGGGCCGCAGAAGTATGCCGAGATGCTGCGCAAGTTCGGGCTCGGTCAGCGCACCGGGGTCGGGTTGCCCGGTGAGAGTGCGGGTCTGGTGCCTCCCATCGACCAATGGTCGGGCAGCACGTTCTCCAATCTTCCTATCGGTCAGGGCCTTTCGATGACCCTGCTGCAGATGTCGGCGATCTACCAGGCCATCGCCAACGACGGGGTACGCATCCCGCCGCGCATCCTCAAGGCGACGATCGCCGCCGACGGCACCCGCACCGACGAGCCGCGTCCCGAAGGCATCCGGGTGATCTCCCCGGAGACGGCACGCACCGTGCGCAACATGTTCCGCGCGGTGGTGCAGCGCGATCCGATGGGGATCCAGCAGGGCACCGGTCCCGCGGCGGCGGTCGAGGGATACCAGATCGCCGGCAAGACCGGCACCGCCCAGCAGATCAACCCCGCCTGCGGCTGCTACTACGACAACGTCTACTGGATCACGTTCGCCGGGATGGCCCCGGCCGACGATCCGCGCTACGTGGTGGGCGTGATGATGGACGCGCCGCACCGGGCCGCCGACGGCTCGCCCGGGTCCTCGGCCGCGCCGCTGTTCCACAACATCGCCTCGTGGTTGCTGCAGCGGGAGAACGTGCCGCTGTCCAAGGATCCCGGTGCGCCGCTGACCCTCCAGGCGGGGTGACGCTCGCGGGCGGCCACGGCCTGGATGCACGGCTGGGTACTGTGGCATGGCCATGAATCTGCGCCCCCATCATCCCGAAGGCCTGCCGCTGGAGGACGTGGCCCGGTTGATCTCCGCGGTGCACGCCGAGGTCGAGCCGCTCCCGCAGGTACATCTGACGGGAGTGACGCTTCGGGGCCAGGACGCCCAGCCGGGTGACCTGTTCGCTGCCCTTCCGGGTGCGCGCTCTCACGGGGCCCGCTACGCCGCCGACGCGGTGGCGCGGGGTGCTGTGGCGGTGCTGACCGATCACGACGGGCTGGCTGAGCTCTCGGCCGCCGGTGGGGTCGGTGTGCCGGTGCTGCTGCACGCGCACCCGCGCACGGTGCTCGGCGAGGCGGCCGCCGCGGTCTACGGCCATCCGTCGCGTCGGCTGCGTGTCATCGGCGTCACGGGTACCTCCGGCAAGACCACCACCACCTATCTGATCGAGGCCGGTCTGCGCGCGGCCGAGCGGGTGGCCGGGTTGATCGGCACCGTCGGGGTGCGCATCGACGGCCGCCCCGAGGCGGGCAGCCTGACCACTCCCGAGGCGCCCGACCTGCAGGCGCTGTTCGCGGTGATGCTCGAACGCGGGGTCGACACCGTGGTGATGGAGGTGTCCAGCCACGCGCTGACGCTGGGCCGGGTGGACGGCACGGCGTTCGCCGTCGGTGGTTTCACCAATCTGTCGCGGGACCATCTCGACTTCCATCCCACGATGGAGGACTACTTCGAGGCCAAGGCCAAGCTGTTCGATCCCGCCTCCCCGACGCATGCCGAGCAGGCAGTGATCTGCGTCGACGACGAATGGGGTCGCGCGATGGCGCGTCGCGCCGACACCGCGGTCACCGTCGCGGTCGAGGGCACCGCCGACTGGACGGTCGAGCAGGTCCGCTCACAAGGTGACGGGGTGCAGGATTTCGTGGCCATCGACCCCGCGGGGGTGCACCACGGCATCGAGATCGGCCTGCCGGGCCGCTACAACATCGCCAACGCGGCGTTGGCGCTGGCTTTGCTCGACGCGGTGGGGGTCTCGCCCGAGCAGGCGGTGCCCGGTCTGCGGGCGGCGACGGTGCCGGGCCGGCTGGAGAAGGTGGACCGCGGGCAGCCGTTCCTGGCGGTCGTCGACTACGCGCACAAGCCGGGGGCGCTGAAGGCCGTGCTGGACACGCTGCGCAGCCAGTGCACCGGCCGGCTCGCCGTGGTGTTCGGTGCCGGCGGAAACCGGGATGCCGGCAAGAGAGGGCCGATGGGGGAGGTCGCCGCGGAACTGGCCGACCTGGTGGTGGTCACCGACGACAATCCCCGCGACGAGGAGCCGGCCGAGATCCGGGCCGCGATCGTGGCCGGTGCGCGGGGTGCGCAGGACGCCCGTGCCGAGGTCGTCGAGATCGGGGAGCGCCGCGCGGCCATCGACCATGCGGTGGCGTGGGCGCGTGAGGGCGATGTGGTGCTGATCGCCGGCAAGGGCCATGAGACGGGCCAGACCAGCCGGGGTGTCACCCGGCCGTTCGACGACCGCGCCGAGCTCGGCGCCGCGCTCGACGCGCTGACCGCGGAGACGGAGAGCCGATGATCGATCTGTCGCTGGCCCAGATCGCCGAGATCGTGGGTGGCCGGCTCGCCGATGTCAGCGCCGAGGAGGCGGCGGCCCTGCGCGTCACCGGGACGGTCGAATTCGATTCGCGCGCAGTCGGTCCGGGCAGCCTGTTCCTCGCGCTGCCGGGTGCGCGGTCCGACGGGCACGACTTCGCGGCGGCGGCGGTCGACGCGGGCGCGGTCGGGGTGCTCGCCGCACGCCCGGTCGGGGTGCCCGCGGTCGTGGTGGACCCGGTCGCCGCCGAGGACGGTGCGGCCGGCGTGCTCGAGCACGACACCGACGGCTCCGGCGCGGCGGTGCTGGCGGCTCTGGCGAAGCTGGCGGCGGCGGTGGCCACCGAGTTGACTGCCGGCGGCCTGACGATCATCGGGATCACCGGCTCCTCGGGCAAGACTTCCACCAAGGATCTGATCGCCGCGGTCCTGGCTCCGCTGGGTGAGGTGATCGCCCCGCCCGGGTCGTTCAACAACGAGCTCGGCCACCCCTGGACGGTGCTGCGGGCGACCGCCGACACCGATTTCCTCGTCCTGGAGATGTCGGCGCGGCACCGCGGCAACATCGCCGCGCTCGCGCGGATCGCGCGGCCGTCGATCGCTGCCGTGCTGAACGTCGGCACCGCCCACCTCGGCGAGTTCGGCTCCCGCGAGGCGATCGCGGAGACGAAGTCCGAACTGCCGCAGTCGGTTCCGGCATCCGGGGTGGTGATCCTCAACGCCGACGACTCGGTGGTGGCGAAGATGGCCGAGGTGACAGAGGCGCGGGTCGTGCGCGTCGGTCGCTCCGCATCCGATCGCATCGACGTGTGGGCCGATGACGTGAGGCTCGACGAGCTGGCGCGCCCGGAATTCACGCTGCACACCGCCGAGGGTCAGATCGGGGTGTCGCTGTCGGTGCACGGTGACCATCAGGTCTCCAACGCGCTGTGCGCGGCCGCCGTCGCGCTCGAGTGCGGCGCCACCCTCGAGCAGATCGCCGACGCCTTGGCCAACGCCGGACCGGTGTCGCGGCAGCGGATGGCCGTCACCACCCGCGGCGATGGCGTGACGATCATCAACGACGCCTACAACGCCAACCCCGACTCGATGAGCGCGGGCCTCAAGGCGCTGGCGTGGATGGGCCGTGAGGGGCGCACCTGGGCGGTGCTCGGCGAGATGGGCGAACTCGGCGAGGACTCGATTACCGAGCACGACCGCATCGGTCGGTTGGCCGTGCGCTTAGATGTCTCTCGACTCGTTGTCGTCGGAACCGGGAGGCCTATGAGCGCCATGCTGAACGGGGCCGTGATGGAGGGCTCCTGGGGTTCGGAGGCCACCCCGGTCGCCGACGCCGATGCCGCACTGGAGCTGTTGCGCGCGGAACTGCAGCCCGGCGACGTCGTGCTGGTCAAGGCGTCCAATGCTGCAGGCCTCGGCGTGGTCGCCGACGCGCTGATCGCCGAGGACGGCGCATGAGGCAGATCCTGATCGCGGTCGGGATCGCTCTGGCGGTGTCGATCCTGCTCACCCCGGTGCTGATCCGGCTGTTCACCCGGCAGGGTTTCGGCCATGAGATCCGCGAGGACGGCCCGCCCAGCCACGCCAAGAAGCGGGGCACCCCGTCGATGGGGGGCGTGGCGATCGTCGCCGGCATCTGGGCCAGCTACTTCGGCACGCATCTGGTCGGGGTGGTGATCGACGGCAAGGGGCCATCGGCGTCCGGGCTGCTCGTGCTCGGACTGGCGACCGCGCTCGGCGTCGTCGGGTTCACCGACGACCTGATCAAGCTGCGCCGGGCCCGCAACCTGGGGCTCAACAAGACCGCCAAGACCGTCGGCATCCTCGTCGCCGCGGTGCTGTTCGGTGTGCTGGCGCTGCAATTCCGCAACGCCGACGGGCTGACCCCCGGCAGTCCCGAGCTGTCCTACGTGCGTGAGATCGCGACCGTCACGCTGGCGCCGGCGATCTTCGTGCTGTTCTGCGTGGTGGTGGTCAGCGCCTGGTCCAACGCGGTGAACTTCACCGACGGCCTGGACGGGCTGGCCGCCGGCGCGATGGCGATGGTGTGCGCCGCCTATGTGCTGATCACGTTCTGGCAGTTCCGCAACGCGTGCGCCACCAGCCCTGGCCTCGGCTGCTACAACGTGCGCGATCCGCTGGATCTGGCGATCATCGCCGCGGCCACGGCCGGCGCCTGCATCGGTTTCCTGTGGTGGAACGCCGCGCCGGCCAAGATCTTCATGGGTGACACGGGGTCGCTCGCGCTGGGCGGCGTCATCGCCGGGCTGTCGGTGACCAGCCGCACCGAGATGCTCGCCGTGGTGCTGGGTGCGCTGTTCGTCGCCGAGGTCACCTCGGTGGTGGTGCAGATCATGGCGTTCCGCACCACCGGGCGGCGCGTGTTCCGGATGGCGCCGTTCCACCACCATTTCGAGCTGGTGGGGTGGGCGGAGACCACGGTGATCATCCGGTTCTGGTTGCTGACCGCGATCGCCTGCGGTCTCGGGGTGGCGCTGTTCTACAGCGAGTGGCTCACGACCGTCGGTGCGTGACGTGAGCGACGTGCTCGCACCCGGTGCCGCCGTGCTGGTCGTCGGGGCCGGGATCACCGGACGGGCGGTGCTCGCCGCGCTGACCCCGCTGGGCGCGCGGGCCACCCTGACCGACGACAGCCCCTCGGCGCTGACGGCCTACGCCCAGCAGGGCGGCGCGGTGATCGACCCGGCGGGTGCCGCCGCGACGATCGCCGGGTTCGACCTCGTCGTCGTGAGCCCCGGAATCCCGCCCGATGGTGCGGTCCCCACCGCCGCCGCGGCCGCCGGCGTGCCGGTGTGGGGGGACGTGGAGCTGGCCTGGCGGCTGGACCGGGCCGGGCGCTACGGGCCGCCGAAGACGTGGCTGGTGGTGACCGGGACCAACGGAAAGACCACGACGACGTCGATGCTGCACGCGATGCTGTGCGCCGCCGGCCGGCGGGCGGCGCTGTGCGGCAACATCGGCGAACCGGTGCTGGCCGTGCTGGACCAGCCGGTCGACGTGCTGGCCGTCGAGCTGTCGAGCTTCCAGCTGCACTGGGCGCCGTCGGTGCACCCGGACGCCGGCGCGGTGCTCAACGTCGCGGAGGACCATCTGGACTGGCACGGCTCGCTCGATGCGTATGCGGCGGACAAGGCCCGTGCGCTGACGGGCCCGATCGCGGTGGGCGGCGTGGACGATCCGATCGCGGCCGCGCTGCTGGCCGACTGCGCCGCGCCGACCCGGGTCGGCTTCCGGCTCGGCGAGCCGGGCCCCGGCGAGCTGGGCGTGGCCGACGGCCGGCTGATCGACAACGCATTCGCCGATGGGCTGGTACTGGCCGAAACGGCAGGGGTTCCGGTGGCAGGTCCGGTGGGTGTGCTCAATGCGCTGGCAGCCGCGGCGCTGGCGCGTGCTGTCGGGGTGCCCGCCGATGCGGTGGCGGGTGCGCTCGAGACGTTCGCGGTGGGCCGGCACCGGGCCGAGGTGGTCGCCGCTGCCGACGGGGTGACCTACGTCGACGACTCGAAGGCCACCAACCCGCATGCCGCCCGCGCGTCGATCAGCGCCTACCCCCGGGTGGTGTGGGTCGCGGGCGGTCTGCTGAAGGGCGCGTCCGTCGATGATCTGCTGGTCGCGGTGGCGAACCGCCTGGTCGGCGTCGTCCTGCTGGGCCGCGACCGGGCGGTCGTGGCCGAGGCGCTGGCACGACACGCACCGGATGTCCCCGTCGTCGAGGTGCTGACGGGGGAGGATTCTGGGGTGGTTGAGAAAGCTGTGACAGGTGTGACTCACGCTCGGGCGGGTGACGGTCCGGTGGCCGACGCCGTCATGGCGGCCGTCGTCGACGCTGCACGCGGCCTCGCCGGGCCCGGCGACACGGTGCTGCTGGCACCGGCAGGCGCCTCCTTCGACCAGTTCCGCAGCTACGGGCACCGGGGCGACACGTTCGCCGCGGCCGTACGCGCAGCGATCCGGTAGCGGTCACCGATGAGCGCGATCCTCGCCCGGCTGCGCCACCGGCGCGCCAACCCTGCCGCCGATGACGCCGGGGCCGCCCTGCCGGCCCTGACCTCGTCGTCGAAGTCGTCCTCGCATGACTCCAGCGGCGCCGCGACCGCGCCGCGCACCCGTGTCGGGGCCTGGCTCGACCGACCGATGACGTCGTTCCACCTGATCATCGCCGTCACCGCGCTGCTCCTGACGATGGGCCTGACGATGGTGCTGTCGGCGTCGGGCGTCTACTCCTACGACATGGACGGCTCGCCGTGGGCGGTCTTCGGCAAGCAGGTGCTGTGGACGGCGATCGGCCTGCTCGCGTTCTACATCGCGATGCGCACGCCGGTCGCGCTCATGCGCCGCTTCGCGTTCAGCAGCTTCGCGTTCACGATCGTGCTGTTGGTGCTGGTCCTCATCCCCGGGATCGGCAAGGAGGCCAACGGTTCGCGCGGCTGGTTCGTGATCGCCGGGTTCTCCATGCAGCCGTCGGAACTGGCGAAGATCGCGATGGCGGTGTGGGGCGCGCACCTGCTGGCGGCGCGCCGCATGGAGCAGGCCTCGCTGAAAGAGATGCTGGTGCCGCTGGTGCCGGCCGCGGTGATCGCGCTGGCGCTGGTGGTGGCGCAGCCCGACCTCGGTCAGACGGTGTCGATGGGCGTGATCCTGCTCGGCCTGCTCTGGTACGCCGGCCTGCCGCTGCGGGTGTTCCTCACCTCGCTGGGCGCGGTGGTGGTGTCGGGCGCGATCCTGGCGGTGTCGGCCGGCTACCGGTCGGCGCGCGTGCAGGCCTGGCTCAACCCGGGCGCCGACGCGCAGGGCATGGGCTATCAGTCCCGGCAGGCCCGGTTCGCGCTGGCCAACGGCGGCGTCTTCGGTGACGGCCTGGGCCAGGGCACCGCGAAGTGGAACTACCTGCCCAACGCCCACAACGACTTCATCTTCGCGATCGTCGGTGAGGAACTCGGCTTCATCGGCGCCGCCGGGCTGCTGTGCCTGTTCGGGCTCTTCGCCTACACCGGTATGCGGATCGCCCGGCGGTCCGCCGATCCGTTCCTGCGGCTGCTCACCGCGACGGCCACGCTGTGGGTGCTCTCGCAGGTCTTCATCAACGTCGGGTACGTCGTCGGCCTGCTCCCGGTCACCGGGTTGCAGCTGCCGTTGATCTCCGCCGGCGGTACCTCGACGGCCACCACGCTGCTGATGATCGGGATCATGGCCAACGCCGCGCGCCACGAACCGCAGGCGGTCGCCGCGCTGCGCGCCGGCCGCGACGACCGGGTGAACCGGCTGCTGCGCCTCCCGCTGCCCGCCCCGTACGTGCCGACCCGCGCGGAGGCGGTGCGCGACCGGCTGAAGACGAAGACCCGCTCGAACCGGGCCGCCACGGTGGACACCAAAGCCAAGCCCGCGCGGTCGCGGTCGGGCAAGCGCCCGGTGCGCTCGGCCACCCCACCCGTCGGATATGGTGCTGGCCAGCGCAATCAGGGCCGACGGGCCCGCACACTGGAAGGTCAACGTCACGGGTGAGCGGTATCTCGGTCGTTCTCGCCGGTGGAGGCACGGCCGGTCACGTCGAACCCGCGATGGCCGTCGCCGATGCGCTCACCGCGCTCGACCCGAACGTCCGGATCACCGCGTTGGGGACGGCACGCGGCTTGGAGACCCGGCTGGTCCCTGAGCGTGGCTACCGGCTCGAGCTGATCACCCCGGTGCCGCTGCCCCGCAAGCCGTCGGCCGATCTGGCGCGGTTGCCGTTGCGGGTGCGCCAGGCGGTCCGGCAGACCCGGGCGATCTTCGACGGCGTCGCGGCCGATGTCGTCATCGGCTTCGGCGGCTACGTCGCCGTCCCGGCCTATCTCGCGGCGCGCAGCGTGCGTCCAGGGCGGCGCATTCCGGTCGTCGTGCACGAGGCCAACGCGAGCGCGGGCTGGGCCAACAGGGTCGGCGTCCGCTCGGCGGCCCGTGTCCTCGCCGCGGTGCCCGACCCGGGGCTGGGCCCTGTCGAGGTCGTCGGTGTGCCGGTCCGCGACACCATCACCTCGCTGGACCGCGCGGCCGTGCGTGCGCAGGCGCGCGCGTTCTTCGGCTTCTCCGACGACGACACGGTGCTGCTGGTCTTCGGGGGCTCGCAGGGCGCCCAGTCGTTGAACCGCGCGGTGGCCGGGGCTGCGGAAGCCCTCGCCCGCCAAGGGATTGCGGTGCTGCACGCGCACGGACCGAAGAACACGCTCGAACTCCCGGCCCCGGCGCCCGGGGCCCCGCCGTACGTCGCGGTGCCGTACCTGAACCGCATGGATCTGGCTTATGCGGCCGCCGACCTGGCGATCTGCCGCTCCGGGGCGATGACGGTCGCCGAGGTCAGCGCGGTCGGCCTGCCTGCCGTGTACGTTCCGCTGCCGATCGGCAACGGGGAGCAGCGGCTCAACGCGCTGCCCGTGGTGACCGCCGGTGGCGGACTGCTGGTCGAGGACCGCGAGCTCACCCCTGATCTGGTCGCCACGACGGTGGCCGGTCTGCTCACCGACCGGACCCGGCTGGCCGCGATGACGGCGGCGGCGAAACTGGCGGGTCACCCGGACGCAGCGCGGAGGGTGGCCGAGGTCGCACTCGAGGTGGCCTCGGCAGGGCTCGGGCGGGCACGGCCATGAGCTCCGAGCAGCTGCCCGCCGAGCTGGCGCGGGTGCACATGGTGGGCATCGGCGGGGCCGGAATGTCGGGCATCGCACGGATTCTGCTGGACCGCGGCGGCCTGGTGTCCGGGTCGGACGCCAAGGAGTCGCGCGCGGTGGTGGCGCTGAAGGCGCGTGGCGCCCAGGTGCGCATCGGGCACGACGCGTCGGCCCTGGACATGCTGCCGGGCGGGCCGACCGCGGTGGTCACCACGCACGCTGCGATTCCGAAGACCAACCCGGAGCTGGTCGAGGCGCGCAGGCGCGGGATTCCGATCATCCTGCGCCCCGCCGTGCTGGCCGAGCTGATGGCCGGGGACACGACGCTGATGGTGACCGGTACCGCCGGCAAGACGACGACGACGTCGATGCTCATCGTGGCGTTGCAGCACTGCGGATTCGACCCGTCGTTCGCCGTCGGCGGTGACCTCGGCGAGCCCGGCACCAACGCCCACCACGGCAGCGGAGCCTATTTCGTCGCCGAGGCCGACGAGAGCGACGGCTCGCTGGTGCAGTATCGGCCCGACATCGCCGTGGTCACCAACATCGAGGCCGACCACCTGGACTTCTTCGGGTCCGAAGAGGCCTACGTCGCGGTGTTCGACGCGTTCGCCGAACGGTTGCGCCCCGGCGGGGCGGTGGTGGTGTGCACCGACGATCCCGGTGCCGCGGCGTTCGCCGAACGCACTGCGGCGCTGGGCATTCGGGTGCTGCGCTACGGCTCGGGAACTCACGACGACCTGGCCGGGGCGCTGCTGGAGTGGCAGCAGCGCGGCACGGGCGCGGTGGCCACGGTGGCGCTGGCGGGGGAGAGCGGGCCGCGGACCATGCGGCTGTCCGTACCGGGCAGGCACATGGCCCTCAACGCGCTGGCCGCCCTGCTGGCCGCCACGCACGTGGGTGCTGACCCCGACCAGGTCCTCGATGCACTCGCCGAATTCGAAGGTGTGCGGCGGCGTTTCGAGCTCGTGGGCACCGCGGCCGGGGTGCGCGTCTTCGACGACTACGCCCACCACCCGACCAAGGTGACGGCGGCGCTCACCGCGGTGCGTGCGCTGGTGGACGAGGCCGGCGGCCGCTCGGTGGTGGTGTTCCAGCCCCACTTGTATACGCGTACAGCCACTTTCGCGCGCGAGTTCGGTGAGGCGTTGAGCCTCGCCGACGAGGTGTTCGTGCTCGACGTGTACGCGGCCAGGGAGCAACCCCTGGCCGGGATCAGCGGCGCGACTATCGCCGAGCACGTCACCGTGCCGGTGCGCTACCTGCCCGACTTCTCCACCGTCGCAGCGGCGGTGGCGGCGGCCGCCCGTCCCGGCGACGTCGTCGTCACCATGGGCGCGGGTGACGTGACACTGCTGGGTAACGAGATCCTGGCCGAACTGCGATGACCGAGCCGACCGACGACGAACCCGCCACGCCCGAACCGGCCACGCCTGAACCGGCCACGCCCGAATCGGCCACGGACGCCGACGGCCAGGAGGCGCCCGAGACCGCAGACGTCGAGGGGCCGCGCCGGCGCGCCCGCCGTGAGCGGGAGGAGCGTCGCGCGGCGCAGGCGCGGGCCACGGCCATCGAGGAGGCCCGCCGCGAGGCGAAACGGCGCACGCTCACCGCGTCGCCGGCCGAGACCACCACGTTGGGCCGCGGCACCGTGCGCGGGCTCAAGCTGCTGTTGTGGAGCACTGGTGTCGCGGTGGTGGTCGTCGGCATCGGCCTGTTGCTGTACTTCACGCCGATCATGTCGGCGCGCGACATCGTCGTCGTCGGGTTGGGCGCGGTGACCCAGGACGAGGTCGTCGCGGCGGCCGGGGTGCCGCCGGGCAGGCCGCTGCTGCAGGTCGACACCGACGCGGTGGCCGAGAAGGTCGCCGAGATCCGCCGGGTCGCCAGCGTGCGGGTGCAGCGGGAGTATCCGTCGACGCTGCGGATCACCGTGGTCGAGCGCGTGCCGGTGGTCGTCCGTGACTATCCCGACGGGGTGCACCTGTTCGACAAGGACGGCGTGGACTTCGCGGCGGGGCCGCCCCCGCCGGGCATCCCGTATCTCGACGTCGAGAACCCCGGGCCCGACGATCCGGCCACCAAGGCCGCGCTCGAGGTCGTGACGTCGTTGCGTCCGGAGGTGGCCGCCCAGGTCGGCCGGGTGTCGGCACCGTCGGTCGCCGCGATCACGCTGACGCTGATCGACGGGCGCACCGTGGTGTGGGGGACCACCGACCGCACCGAGGAGAAGGCCCTCAAACTCGGGGCGCTGCTCACTCAGCCCGGCAAGACCTACGACGTGTCGTCGCCGGACCTGCCGACGGTCAAGTGACTGATCGGCATTGCGCGGGCGGACGCCTCGTGTGACGGTGAACTGACTGCCAACGGGTTGTGGGGAGCCGGGCATGGCGACGATCGACGTTCCAGGGTGTCGACTGCACTACGACAGCTTCGGTGCCGGCGCGCCGATGGTCCTCGTGCACGGCACCGGTACCGACTCGTCGACCTGGGAGCCGGTGATCGAATTGCTGGCGGCCCGGCACCAGGTTGTGGTCTACGACCGCCGTGGCTACGGCCAGTCACAGCATCCTCCGGTGCGCGACTTCCGGATTCACCGTGACGATCTCGGGGCCATCCTCACGCAGGTCTGTGAGGAGCCCGCCCACGTAGTGGGCTGGAGTGCCGGGGGGTGTGTGGCGATGGCGTTGGCCGCCGGGACCTCCGCTCAGACCGCACGAATGCGATCACTGTGCGTCGTCGAACCGCCGTTCCACAGCACCCGACTCATGGATTGTTCGGTGTTGGGTACGACCGCGCGGCTGAAGCTCAAGCAATTGCGCGGCGACCGTGTGGGCGCGGGTGAGGTGTTCTTCCGGTCGGTCTATGCGCGCCGGTCGGGCGGCAATGCCTATGCCGACCTCGACGATCGTGCCCGTGAGCGGATGCGGGCCAACATCGAACCGGTGCTGGCCGAGTTCGATCCGTCGCGGTTCGGCGTCTCGGTGGATTTCGTCTCCGCTCGGGCCGTTGCGGCGTCGAGCGTTCCGATGACCTGGGTTCGGGGTGATCAGAGCCCGTTGTGGCTCGAGCGGACGTATCAGCGCTTCGTGCGGCTCCGACCCGATCTCCGGTCGGTGGTCCTCACCGGCGTCGGTCATCTTCCGCACGTCGAGGATCCGTCGGGTTTCGTAGCTGCGGTGAGCCCCGATCCGTCGTCGGCACGGTGAGCTCCGAAGACTGCACACAATTTGTCGCGACACGCGGCGCGCCTGCTCGGCATGTGCGTGACCCGGCCCTACCGTTCTGCATGTACGGAACAACTTGACATAACTCTAAGCCTCTAGTTGAGATTGAGGGTTTGTCGCAGCGGTTATCCGTGTCAGGACAGACGACAAGGGCAGGAAAGGGCGATGCGATGACCCCCCCGCATAACTACCTCGCTGTGATCAAGGTGGTCGGCATCGGCGGTGGCGGCGTCAACGCCGTCAACCGGATGATCGAGCAGGGTCTCAAGGGCGTCGAGTTCATTGCGATCAACACCGACGCGCAGGCGCTGTTGATGAGCGATGCCGACGTCAAACTCGACGTCGGGCGCGATTCGACGCGCGGACTCGGCGCGGGGGCGGACCCCGAGGTCGGCCGCAAGGCCGCCGAGGACGCCAAGGACGACATCGAGGAGCTGCTGCGCGGCGCCGACATGGTGTTCGTCACCGCGGGTGAGGGCGGCGGTACCGGCACCGGCGGCGCGCCCGTGGTGGCCTCGATCGCCCGCAAGCTCGGCGCGCTGACCGTCGGTGTGGTGACCCGGCCCTTCTCCTTCGAGGGCAAGCGGCGCAGCAACCAGGCTGCCGACGGCATCCAGTCGCTGCGGGAGAGCTGCGACACGCTCATCGTGATCCCCAACGACCGGCTGCTGCAGATGGGCGACGCTGCGGTCTCGCTGATGGATGCGTTCCGCAGCGCCGATGAGGTGCTGCTCAACGGTGTGCAGGGCATCACCGACCTGATTACCACCCCCGGTCTGATCAACGTCGACTTCGCCGACGTCAAGGGTGTGATGAGCTCCGCGGGCACGGCCCTGATGGGCATCGGTTCGGCTCGCGGTGACGGCCGCGCGCTCAAGGCCGCGGAGATCGCGATCAACTCCCCGCTCCTCGAGGCATCGATGGAAGGCGCCCAGGGCGTGCTGCTGTCGGTCGCCGGTGGCAGCGATCTGGGCCTCTTCGAGATCAACGAGGCGGCCTCGCTCGTGCAGGAAGCTGCCCACCCCGACGCGAACATCATCTTCGGCACGGTCATCGACGACTCGCTGGGCGACGAGGTGCGGGTGACGGTCATCGCCGCAGGCTTCGACGCCGCCGGCCCGGGCCGCAAGCCCGTCACCGGTGAGACGGCCGCCGCGGCAGCGGCCCAGCCGATCGCACCGGGCAAGGCCGGCCGCGTCGGCTCGTCGCTGTTCGAGACGGCCGATCCCGCGAGTGTCCCCGCGGCGCACACCAACGGCGCGACGGTGCGCATCGGCGGCGGTGATGACGGCATCTCCGACGACGATGTCGACGTGCCGCCGTTCATGCGTCACTGACCCGACGTACGTTTCGCACGTGATGTTCCGTGTGCGTCGTGTCACCACCACGCGAGCCGGTGGGGTGTCCAAACCGCCCTACGCCACGTTCAACCTGGGCGACCACGTCGGCGACGATCCCGCTGCGGTGGCGGCGAACCGCCGCCGGTTGGCCACCGCCACCGGGCTGGGCACCGACGGCGTGGTGTGGATGAACCAGACGCACAGCACTCGGGTGGCCGTGGTGGAGCACGGTGGCGACATCGTCGACGACACCGACGGGCTGGTGACGACGACGCCGTCGCTCGGCTTGGCGGTGGTGACCGCCGACTGTGTCCCGGTGCTGATGGCCGATGCCCGGCACGGGGTGATCGGGGCCGTGCACGCGGGGCGGGTCGGTGCTGCGGGCGGCATCGTGCCGCGCGCCGTGCAGGTCATGGTCGACGCGGGCGCACAGGTTCCGGACATCTCGGTGCTGCTGGGGCCTGCCGTCAGCGGGCCGAATTACGAGGTGCCCGAGCAGATGGCCGACGAGGTGGAACGGCTGCTGCCCGGCAGCCGCACCCGAACCCCCCGCGGTACGCCGGGCCTGGACCTGCGGGCGGGCATCGCCCGACAACTGCGCTCGGTCGGAATCACCGCGATCGACGTCGACCCGCGCTGCACGTATGCCGATCCGAATCTGTTCAGCCATCGCCGCGGCGCGCCGACGGGTCGGTTGGTGTCGTTGATCTGGCTGGAGCCGGCGCCGTGACCGCCGATCGCGAGCAGCAGCTGCATGACAACCTCGCGCAGCTGCGCGACAGGCTCACCCGGGCCGCGGAGGCGGCGGGCCGTCGATCCGACGAGATCGAGCTGCTGCCGGTGACCAAGTTCTTTCCGGCCTCCGACATCGCCACGCTCTATGGGCTGGCCTGCCGATCCTTCGGCGAGTCACGCGATCAGGAGGCCACTGCCAAGGTCGCCGAGCTGTCGGAGCTCTCCCTGCTCGCGGGGGACATCCGCTGGCACATGATCGGCCGCATCCAGCGCAACAAGGCCCGCTCGATCGGCACCTGGGCTTATGCGGCGCACTCCGTGGACAGCCCCAAAGTGGTTGCCGCACTGGCCCGCTCGGCGGAGGAGTCACTCGACAACGCGGCGCGTAGCGCACCGTTGAAGGTGTTCGTGCAGGTCAGCCTCGACGGCGACGAGAGTCGGGGCGGTGTCGACGTCGACTCGTCGGAGCGGCTCGATGCACTCTGCGCGGCCGTCGAGGAAGCGCCGGCGCTGACGCTGGTGGGCCTGATGGCGATTCCGCCGGTCGACGCCGACGCCGACGCCGCTTTCGCGCGGCTGGCGCAGGAGCGCGAGCGGGTGCAGCAGTGGTGCGGGCGGCAGCTCGAGCTGTCGGCAGGCATGTCCGGCGACCTCGAAGCCGCCGTGCGACACGGATCTACGTGTGTGCGTGTCGGTACCGCGCTCATGGGCGCCCGACCGCTAACGTCACCACCAGAAGTCACACGAGTCACACCTTCATCACAGACAACAAAGCCCGGCCACAGGTCATCACCGCACGAGGGGTCCTCACAATGAGCACACTGCACAAGGTCAAGGCCTACTTCGGTATGGCCCCGATGGACGATTACGAGGACGACTACTACGAGGACGACGAGCGCGGTCCCGCCCGCAGCTACCGTCGCCCCCGGGAAGACCGGTTCGAGGACGAGGGCTACTCGCGCGGCTACGACGACCTGCCCGAGGGTCGGCGCCGCGAGTACGACGAGCCGGCGGCCTACCGCGGTGGCATGCCCGGTGGTTTGCCCGGCGGTTTCGATGACGGCCGGTTCGAGCCCCGGATGCGTTCGCCCCGCGAGTTCGACCGCACGCCACCGCGTTTCGGTGCGATGCGGGGTTCGACCCGTGGCGCGCTGGCAATGGACCCGCGCGGTATGGCCGAGCTGTTCGAAGCGGGAAGCCCGCTGGCGAAGATCACCACGCTGCGTCCCAAGGACTACAGCGAGGCCCGCACGATCGGTGAGCGGTTCCGCGACGGCACCCCGGTGATCATGGACCTGGTCTCGATGGACAACGCCGACGCCAAACGGCTGGTCGACTTCGCCGCCGGGCTCGCGTTCGCCCTGCGCGGTTCCTTCGACAAGGTGGCCACCAAGGTCTTCCTGCTGTCGCCGGCCGACGTGGATGTCACCGCCGAGCAGCGTCGCCGGATCGCCGAGGCGGGGTTCTACGCCTACCAGTAGGCGCGGGTAGGCTGGCGGCGCCGGTTCGCTCTCGTCATCTGCGACTGCAGACCGGCTCTCCCCGTCACATCTGCCTAGTGAGGTCACCTTCCGTTGGGGCTCTTCTTCGAGATCCTGGGTTTCGCGCTGTTCGTGTTCTGGCTGCTGCTGATCGCCCGGGTCGTGGTCGAGTTCATCCGTTCGTTCAGCCGGGACTGGCATCCCCGCGGGGCGACCGTGGTGGTGCTCGAAGTGATCATGACGTTGACGGACCCGCCGGTGAGGTTGTTGCGCCGCATCATCCCGCAACTGACCATCGGGGCGGTGCGCTTCGACCTGTCCATCATGGTGCTGCTGCTGGTGGCGTTCGTCGGCATGCAGCTGGCATTCGGCGCGGCGGTCTGAGGTCCGCCGCGGGCCTGGTCACCGCATTCACCGCAGGTGAAGGTGGAGATTCGATGTATTTATCGCCCTCGACTGCAACCGCAGGGTCTGGTGTGACAGGATGGACGCCAGTTACCTTCAAGCCAGGCTTTACACTGTGAGATCGTTCTGACGATCCAGACTCAAGGGGGCAGACGATGCCGCTCACTCCTGCCGACGTGCACAATGTTGCCTTCAGCAAGCCACCCATCGGCAAGCGCGGCTACAACGAGGACGAGGTCGACGCGTTCCTCGATCTCGTCGAGAACGAGCTGTCCCGCCTGATCGAAGAGAACGCCGACCTGCGGCAACGGGTCGCCGAGCTCGACTCCGAGCTGTCGTCCGCGCGCTCGGGTGGGGCTGCGGCCGCCGCCCAGCCGACTCAGACGCTGCCGGTGTATGAGCCGGAACCCGAACCCGAGCCCGAGCCGGCTCCGCAGGCCGTATACGAGGCGCCCGCCCCGCAGCAGACCGCGCCCGCCTCTGAAGATCAGCACCTGCGGGCGGCGAAGATTCTCAGCCTGGCGCAGGACACCGCGGATCGCCTGACCGACGGTGCGAAGGCCGAGTCCGAGAAGATGCTCTCCGATGCGCGCTCGCAGGCGGACGCGATGGTCGCCGAGGCGAGGCAGACCGCGGAGACCACGGTCACCGAGGCGCGTCAGCGTGCCGACGCGATGCTTGCCGATGCGCAGAGCCGCTCGGAGGCGCAGCTGCGTCAGGCGCAGGAGAAGGCCGACGCCCTGCAGGCGGACGCCGAGCGCAAGCACTCCGAGATCATGGGCACGATCAACCAGCAGCGCACAGTGCTTGAAGGCCGGTTGGAGCAGCTCCGGACGTTCGAACGCGAGTACCGGACCCGCCTGAAGACGTACCTGGAATCGCAGCTCGAAGAGCTCGGCCAGCGCGGTTCGGCAGCACCGGTCGATTCGGGCGCCAACAGCGACGGCGGATTCAACCAGTTCAATCGGGGTAACAACTAACCTCGCTTCTCATGCTCATCGTTGCGCTCGTCCTCGCCGTCATCGGCCTCGCAGCCCTGGTGCTCGCGGTGGTCACCAGCAATGCGCTGATCGCCTGGGTCTGCATCGCGGCCAGCCTGATCGGGGTGATCCTCCTGATCGTCGACGCGCTGCGGGATCGGTCGAAGGGCTCCGCCGAGGAGGAGGCCGATCAGCTCGACGAGGATTCCGCGCAGCAGGACGTCGAGGACTATCCCGACGAGCCGCCTGCCGCGTCCGGGGCCGAAGACTTCCCCGACGAGGAATCCGTCCCAGCCGCCGAGCGCCCCGACGAGGGTCCGGCCAAGAGCTGAATCGCCCTGTCCTACAGCACCCTTCGCCGTGCTGATCATGGGTGACCGAGCGGGGCAATCCGGACCCGCCACGGCGCCGAATCACTGATCGACGACGAGGCAGGGAGGGTCATGGGCATCGACTACGAGAGCGTGGTGGAGCATCCGCTGCGTGACGTCTGGCAGTGGCATGCGCGACCGGGTGCGATGCGTCGCCTCGTTCCGCCCTGGCAGCCGATGACCGTGGTCTCCGAAGCGCAGTCCCTGGCCGACGGCGTGGCGGTGCTGGGTCTGCCGGGCGGTCTGCGCTGGGTGGCCCGCCATCAACCCGACGCGTACGTCGACGGTCACCGCTTCGTCGACGAGCTCTCCTCCGACGGCGTGACGTCCTGGCCGCCGCGTCTGGCCGGGCCGTGGCGGCACACCCACACGTTCGAGCAGGATGGTTCCGGCACGCGCATCCACGACCGCGTCGAGGCGGCGGTGCCCGCGGCATTTCTGCGCCCGATGTTCGCCTACCGGCATCGGCAGCTGATCGGCGACCTCGCGGCGCACCAGCGCGCCGAGGTGGCCGGCGTACAGCCGCTCACGGTCGCCGTCACCGGCGCGTCGGGACTGGTCGGTGCGGCTCTGTGCGCGTTCCTCACGACCGGCGGGCATCGGGTGATCCGGCTGGTGCGGCGGCCCACGGGGAACGACACCGAGAACGCCGACGAACGTCAGTGGGATCCGGATGCCCCCGCCGCGGATCTGCTGCGGGGCGTCGATGCGGTCATCCATCTCGCGGGTGAATCGATCGCCGGTCGCTTCACCGACGCGCACCGAAAAGCCATCCGCAACAGTCGAATCGAGCCGACTCGCCGGCTCGCCGAAGTGGCTGCCACAACCGACGGTGGCCCGTCGACGTTCATCTGCGCGTCGGCCATCGGCTACTACGGCTACGACCGGGGCGATGTCACGCTGACCGAGGACGCGTCACGCGGCGACGGTTTCCTGGCCGAGGTGGTCACCGACTGGGAGGCCGCGACCGTGCCGGCCGCCGATGCCGGGCTGCGTGTCGTGCTCGTGCGCACCGGGATCGTGCAGGCCGCGGCGGGCGGGACGCTGAAGCTGCTGCGGCCGCTGTTCGCGGCGGGCCTGGGCGGGCGACTCGGCGACGGCAAGCAGTGGCTGTCGTGGATCGGGTTGGACGACCTCGTCGACGTCTACCACCGGGCGCTGTACGACTCCGAGCTCCACGGGCCCGTCAACGCGGTGGCGCCGGAGCCGGTGCGCAACACCGAGTACACGAAAGAGCTTGCGCGCGTGCTTCATCGGCCCGCGTTGCTGCCGGTGCCGAGTATCGGGCCCCGCGTCCTACTCGGGGCGCAGGGTGCCCGCGAACTCGCTGAGGCGAACCAGCGGGTACTGCCGACGAAGCTGCTCGCCGCAGGCCATCCGTTCCGGCATACCCACGTCGCCGAGGCGCTGGCCCATCAGCTGGGGCGCGATCTCCCCACCACGTGAGTGACGAACCCGGACACCAGCGCCCGGATTCGCGGGGCGACGTCACCGGCGAGATCGGTTGTGCGCTCAAGTAGTTGGTCGTGATCGAGGCCGGCGGCCGCGACGTCACCGTCGCGGTCGTCAGCCAGCCATCCCCGCAGCAGATCGGTGTCGATCTCGGGGTGGAACTGCAGGCCGAGCGCACGGCCGAGGACGAACGCCTGCGAGGCGTTCGGCGTTCGGGCCAGTTCGGTGGCGCCGGGTGGCAGCGTCCAGCGGTCGAAATGCCACTGGAACCACGGCCCGTTGGGCACGATGTCGGGGCGATCGCTGAGGACGTCGTACCAGCCGATCTCCGGCCGTGGGGAGCGCGCCACCGAGCCCCCGAAGGTCTGTGCCAGCAGCTGACCGCCGAAGCAGACGCCCAGCAGCGCAACCCCGGCGTCGGCGGCATCGCGCAGTAGCGCCATCTCGGCACCGACCCAGGTCTCGCGCAGTGCCTGGTCGTACACCGGCCACCGGGCGCCGAGCGGCACGATCACGTCGTATGCGGTCGGATCGGGGAAGGCGACCTCGACGGCGGGGGAGTCCACCTGGTCAGGGGGCACCACCTGGAAGTGCTCGACGTCGAAGCCGCTGTCGGTGAACGCCTCACCGAGGAGTGCCTCGGTGGCCATGTGCTCGTTGCGCAGAAACAGAACCTTTGGTGCCACGCCGGTCATTATCCAGCCTGACTCACGGCTATGCGGTGTTGACCCTTCCCCAGGGGGAGACATCACGGTGGTGGCGGGCAAACGCACGCGCAATGTGCAATATATTGCTACTCGCCGGCGTTGTGCCCTCCGGTGGAACGCCAACGATCACACGACATCGAGATGAAGCGAGGGCACGTGATGGAGAACTACGACTACATCGTGGTCGGTGCGGGATCGGCAGGGTGCGTGCTCGCCGCGCGCCTGTCCGAGGATTCGGGTGTGCGCGTGCTGGTGCTGGAGTCCGGTGGTGAGGACAGCCACCCGCAGATCGCGACCCCGCCGTTGTGGCCCACCCTGTGGGGCAGCGTCGTCGACTACGCCTACGACACCGTCGCCCAGCGCGGCGGCCTGCGTCACGCATGGCCGCGCGGGCACACCCTCGGTGGCAGCGGCAGCATCAACGCAATGGTCTACCTGCGCGGACATCCGAGCGATTTCGACTACTGGGCTGCGCAAGGGTGTACGGGCTGGGATCACGCATCGGTGCTGCCGTACTTCATGCGGATGGAAAGCGTTCCGGCGGGCAATCCGGATCGTCGCGGGCGGGGCGGACCGCTGCGTCCGGCGCCGGTCGCCCGGGCGGAGGCCAACCCGCTGTCAGAGGTCTTCGTCCGCGCCGCCGCCGCTGCCGGCCATCCGGTTACCGCAGATTTCAACGGTGCGCAGTCCGACGGCGCGGGCTGGCATGACCTGTCGATCACCGATGGTCGACGGCAGAGTGCCGCGCTGGCGTATCTGCACCCGGCGCGAACCCGGAACAACCTCACGGTGGCGACGGGAGCGCGCACGCACCGACTCCTTTTTCGGGGAAACCGCTGCGTCGGTGTCGAATACCGGCAGGGTGGCCGCACGCACCGCGCTCATGCCGGCGCGGAGGTGATCCTGAGCGCCGGAGCGGTGGACTCGCCCCGATTGCTTCTGCTCTCGGGGGTGGGCCCGGCCGCCGATCTGGCCGAGGTCGGAATCCCGGTCCACCACGATCTTCCCGGCGTCGGGCGCAACCTGCACGACCATCCCCTGTGCGGCGTGGTGTGCGAAGCCGCGCAACCGATTCCGGCGGGTCGGACCAACCTCGCGGAGACCTCGATGACCTTCCGCAGCGATCCGTCCCTCGACGGCCCCGACATGCAGTTGATGTTCATTCACGTGCCATTCCATCCACCGCATCTGGCCGCGCCGGCCAACAGCTTCACCGTGGCCGTGACGATGGTGCCGGATTCCCGCGGAAGCATCCGGCTTGCGGGACCGGACCCGCAGACGCCGCCGCTGATCGACCCCGCCTACCTCGCCGAAGAATCGGACGTCGAGAGGATGCTGTACGGCCTGGACGTCGCGCGCCAGATCCTTGCCACGACACCGTTTCGTGACTGGCATGCGGGCGAAGTACTCCCCGGCGCCCCCGCGGTCGATCGGAAAGAGCTGCGCGACTACGTGTTCCGGGCCACCGGTACCTACTACCATCCGGTCGGCAGCTGCGCGATGGGCACCGGCGCCGAGGCGGTGGTCGATCCCGAGCTCGCCGTGCACGGGCTCGAGGGGCTGCGCATCGCGGACGCGTCGATCATGCCGCGCATCGTCGGCGTGAACACGAACGCCGCGACCATGATGATCGCCGAGAAGGCGGCCGCGATGATCAAGGAGGCTGACAGGGGCTGATATACGATACTTCGCATGCCGGTACCGGTCGAGCGAGGGAGACACCGCCGATCGCTGCTGCGTGAGCAGGCCTACGAGTCACTGCGCGACGCCATCGTCGACGGCACTCTGGCACCCGGAGAGAAGTTGCGCGATCCGGAACTTGAAGAGTGGCTGGGGGTCAGCCGGACGCCGATCCGGGAAGCACTGGCCCGGTTGGAAGCCTCGGGACTGGTGCACACGGTCCCTGGCCGGTCAACGGTGGTCTCGGCGATCGAAGATCGTGCGGTGCTCAACGCCCAGGACGTGGCGGCCGCAATGCATGCACTCGCGGTACGCACCGCGGTTCCGCTGATGGACAAGGCCGACTACACCCAGATGGCCAGGGCCAACGAGGATTTCGCAGCGGCTCTGGCGGCGGGGGATGCCGATGCGGCGATGCGCGCCGACGACGAGTTCCACGGGGTCGCGGTGCGCGCGAGCGCCAACCCGGTGATCGCCCAGGTCCTCGACCAGGTGACCCCGGTGCTGCGGCGTCTGGAACACCTGCGGTTCTCGTCACTGTCGGGCCGGAACTCGATCGCCGAACACAAGCGGATCCTCGCGCTGTGCCGCAAGGGCGAGGCCGACGGCGCGGCCGCGGCGACCCAGCGCAACTGGCTGACGCTCTCGCAGGTGGTCGACGCGGCTCACCGAGCGAGCCGGTAGCGCCGCTCCGGGCGACCCACGCCGTATTGCAGCCGCAGCTCCACCGTCCCGGTGTTCAGGTAATGCTCGAGGTAGCGTCGCGCGCTGACCCGCGAAATGCCCACCACATCAGCGCATTCGGCGGCGGAGACCTCACCGGCGTCGCGCACCGCGGCCAGGACCAGCTCGCCGGTCTCCGCGCCGAGGCCCTTCGGCAGCACCTTCGCGGCGGGGGTTGCCGCTGGGCCGCCGAACAGCGAATCGATCAGCGACTGGTCCACCCCGGCCGCGGATTCCAGTGCATCGGCGCGTGTTGCGAACGCGAGCAGCTTGGTCTGCAGCTGATCGAACTCGAAGGGCTTGATCAGGTAGTCGGCGGCACCGCCGTCCAGCGCGCCACTGACGGTGTCGAGTTCGCGCGCCGCGGTGATCATGATGACCCCGACCCTGTCGCCGTCGGCTCGCAGCCGCTGCAGCACCTCCAGGCCGGTCATGTCCGGCAGGTAGACATCGAGCAAGATCAGGTCGGGGCCGAGTTCACGCGCGGCGGTCAGCGCCTCGCCGCCGGTGCGCGCGACTCCGACGACTCGGTAGCCGTCCACCCGCTCGACGAAGCGGCGGTGGATCTCGGCGACCATGAAGTCGTCGTCGACGACCAGCACGTCACGCATCGGTGCGGACCCCCTGCAGGCGCACGGTGAACTCGGCGCCGCCGTCGGGAACATTGCTGACGCCGACGGTTCCGCCGTGCGCGGCGGTGACCAGGCGCACCAGAGCCAGGCCGATACCGCGTCCACCGGGGACATCGGGTTTCGAGGTGACCCCGCGGGCGAAGATCGCTTCCCGAAGGTGTTCGGGCACTCCGGGTCCGCTGTCGCGCACGATGATCTCCAGTCCGTCGCTGTCGTCGATCTCCACCGTCACACCGGGCTCTGGTGCTCCGACCGACACGTCGACCGCGTTGTCGATCAGGTTGCCCAGCAGCGTGATCACATCGGTGGCCAGTGCGGGGTCCAGCGGTGCCAGGTGTGATTCCGGCGCCAGCGCGAGCGCGACTCCGCTCTCGGCGGCCAGTGAGGTTTTCGCGATCAGTAGTGCCGCCACCGCGGGGTCCGAAATGCGTTGCGTCACCGCGTCGCTGATCTCCGCCCGGCGGCGAGTCAACGTGCCGACGAGGTCACGCACGGCGTCGTACTCGCCGAGCTGGACCAGGCCCGAGATCGTGTGCAGCTGGTTGGCGAATTCATGGGTCTGCGCCCGCAGCGTGTCGGTGACGCTCTTGTGAGAGGACAGCTGCCCCTGCAGCGCAGCGAGTTCGGTGCTGTCACGCATCGTGGTCACCGTACCGATCCGCTCGCCGCCGCTGGTGGCGGCGCGACGACTCAACGCCAGAACTCGTGTCCTGGTCGCGATCACTCGATCTTCTGCGGATCGGCTCGCGCCGCCCGGGATCAGCAGCGCCACCACCGCAGGGTCGATCCCCACCCGGTCGACCCGCTTGCCGACCGCGTCGGCGCCCACCCCGAGCAACTCCTGCGCGCTGTCGTTGAGGACGGTGATCTCACCGTCGTTGTTGACCGCGATCACGCCTTCTCGAATGCTGTGCAGCAACGCTTCCCGGTGATCGGCGAGGCTCGCGATCTCCGTCACCTCCAGGCCGCGGGTGTGCCGCTTGATCCGGCGGGACAGCAGATAGGAGGCGATCAGGCCGAGTCCGGCGCCGAGGCCGAGGTAGATCAGCAGCCGTTCCCCCGCGCCGGACAGCAGCGCCCACACCGACGGATAGCCTTCGCTGACCGAGGCGACGGCCAATACGTCACCGTCGGGGGACAGGATCGGCACCTGCCCGACCAGGCTGTGCCTGCCGTCGACGTCCGCGTCGCCGTACCAGGCCCGGCCTTCGTCGGCGCGGCTCGGCCCGAGATCCACCCGAGCCCCGACTCGCGAGGGAGCCGAGGACACCCACACCGTGCCGTCCGGGGCGAGGATCTCGGCCAGTGTGGCGCCCGAGAGGGCGACGGCGCGGTCGACCTCGGGAGCCAGGATGCGGCTGGCGAACGGATCCGCAGGCGCGCGCTCGATGCGTTCCCGCACGATGGGGGTGGAGGCCATGTTCTCGGCCACTGCGATCATCCTGGTTCCGCGCGCCTCCCGGAATTCGCTGGTCGACTGGGCCACCGAGACCGCGGCGACCGCGATCAGCACGACCGCGACGACCATCAGCTGAAACGCCAGGAATTGCGCGGCGAGGCTGCGGGCTAGCGGGATGTTCTTAATGACCAGAATTTCCTTTGCGTTCTTATGCGTGACCTGAGTCACTGCCGGGGTCCAGTATTGCTGAGCATCACAATCAATTGATGGGGGACGACATGTTCGCATCGGGCCGGCGCACGCCGGTCGCCGGCATCGTCCTCGCCATGATCGCCGCACTGCTGCTCTCAGCGTGCGGTGTGACCCGCGGCGAGGACTCTGGGCTGCACCGGCTCCGCATGATGGTGCCCAACAGCCCGGGCGGCGGATACGACCTGACTGCACGCACCGCGGTCAAGGTCATGGAAGACGAGAAGATCACCGGCCGCGTCGAGGTCTTCAACGTGATCGGCGCCGGCGGCACCGTCGCGATGGCCCGGCTGATCAACGAAAAAGGCAATGGCGACCTGATGATGATGATGGGTCTTGGGGTGGTGGGCGCGACGTTCACCAATGGCTCGAAGGCCCGCGCCTCCAACGCCACGGCGCTGGCCAAGATGGTGGAGGAGCAGGAAGGCATCCTGGTTCCGGCGTCCTCACCGTTCAAGACCGTCGCCGATTTCATCGCGGCGTGGAAGGCCGATCCGGCCAAGATCACCGTCGGCGGCGGCTCGAACCCGGGCGGTCCTGACCATCTGTTCCCGATGGAGACCGCCAAGGCGGCCGGCGTCGATCCGACGAAGGTCAACTACGTGTCCTACGACGGCGGTGGTGATCTGCTGACGGCGCTGCTGGGCAACAAGATCGCCGCGGGCACGTCCGGTCTCGGCGAGTACGTCGATCAGATCGAATCGGGTCAGGTGCGGGTGCTCGCAGTGTCGGGTGACGAGCGGGTGGAGGGTGTCGACGCACCCACGCTGAAGGAGGCGGGGATCGACCTGACCTTCACCAACTGGCGCGGAGTGCTTGCCCCGCCGGATATTTCCGACGAGGACCGGGACGCGATGATCAAGGTGCTGGAAGAGATGCATGCCACCGACGCCTGGAAAGAGGCGCTGGTGAAGAACGGGTGGACCGACGCCTTCATGACCGGGCAGCCGTTCGAGGACTTCCTCGAAGAGCAGGACCGGCGGGTGGAGACGACGCTGACGGATCTGGGGCTGGTATGAGCGACACCGGACAGACAGAACAGAACACGACAGCGCCGGCCCGCCCGGACTACGCGCAGTACGTCGTCTGCGCGGTGATGGTGGTCGTCGGCGCATTCCTCGTCTTCAACGGCGTGACGATGCCCGGCGGTTACGCGAAGGTCGATCCCGTTGGGCCCCGGCTCTTCCCGATCGCCATCGGGATCGGGCTGCTGGTGATGGCGGTGGTGCTGGCCATCGCCATTCCCCGCGGGTCCCGCGGTGAAGCCGATGCGGGCGAGGACATCGACCCGGACATGCCCAGCGACTGGCGTACGGTCGGGCTGCTCGTCGGTCTCTTCATCCTGCTGATCCTGCTGGTGCAGCCGCTCGGCTGGGCGATCGCCGGCGCCCTGTTCTTCGCCGGGTGCGCCACCGTGCTCGGCAGCAAGCATTACGTGCGCAACATCGCGATCGGTGCCGTGCTGGCCGTCGCCAGCTTCTACGCGTTCTACTCCGGGCTCGGAATCCCGCTGCCCGCAGGCGTTTTGGATGGGATTCTGTAAATGGGAAACTTCGACTGGCTCCTCCAGGGCTTCGCCGAGGCCGCCACCCCGATGAACCTGCTGTACGCCGTGATCGGCGTGCTGCTGGGCACTGCGGTCGGCGTGCTGCCGGGCATCGGGCCCGCCATGACGGTGGCGCTGTTGCTGCCGATCACCTACAACGTCAGCCCCAGCGCGGCGTTCATCATGTTCGCCGGCATCTTCTACGGAGGCATGTACGGCGGCTCCACCACCTCGATCCTGTTGAACACCCCGGGCGAATCGTCCTCGGTGATCACGGCGATCGAGGGCAACAAGATGGCGAAAGCGGGGCGGGCGGCGCAAGCCCTTGCCACAGCAGCGATCGGATCGTTCGTCGCGGGGTCGATCGGTACCGCGCTGCTGGCCGCGTTCGCACCGGCGATCTCGCGCTTCGCGGTCACGCTCGGCGCGCCGTCGTATCTCGCGATCATGCTGTTCGCACTCGTCGCCGTCACCGCGGTGCTCGGATCATCGAAGATGCGCGGGTTGATCTCTCTGTTGCTGGGCCTGGCGATCGGCATCGTCGGCATCGATTCGCTGACCGGACAGCCGCGCGCCACGTTCGGCATCCCGCTGCTCGCCGACGGGATCGACATCGTCGTGATCGCGGTCGCGGTGTTCGCCCTCGGCGAGGCGCTGTGGGTGGCCGCGCATCTGCGCCGCCGGCCGGCCGATGTGATCCCGGTGGGACGTCCGTGGATGAGCAAGCAGGACTGGGGCCGCTCGTGGAAGCCGTGGCTGCGCGGCACCGCGTTCGGGTTCCCGTTCGGTGCACTGCCCGCCGGTGGCGCCGAGCTGCCGACGTTCCTGAGCTACATCACCGAGAAGAAGCTCTCCAAGCATCCCGAGGAGTTCGGCAAGGGCGCCATCGAAGGCGTCGCCGGGCCGGAGGCGGCCAACAACGCCTCGGCGGCAGGCACGTTGGTGCCGATGCTGTCTCTCGGGCTGCCGACCAACGCCACCGCCGCGGTGATGCTGACAGCGTTCGTGTCCTACGGCATCCAGCCGGGGCCGACGCTGTTCGAGAAGGAGCCGCTGCTCATCTGGACGCTGATCGCCAGCTTGTTCATCGGCAACTTCCTCCTGCTGGTGCTGAACCTGCCGCTGGCGCCGCTGTGGGCCAAGCTGCTGCGCACGCCGCGGCCGTACCTGTACGCCGGCATCCTGTTCTTCGCCACGCTCGGTGCTTTTGCCGTCAATCTACAACCGCTGGATCTGGTTCTGCTGCTGGTGTTCGGTCTGATGGGTCTGATGATGCGGCGCTTCGGTCTACCCGTGCTGCCGCTCATCATCGGGGTGATCCTGGGGCCGCGTATCGAACGCCAGCTCCGGCAGAGCCTGCAGCTGGGTGGCGGTGACTGGGGCAATCTGTTCACCGAGCCGGTCGCGATCGTCACCTACGTGCTGATGGCGCTGCTACTGCTGGCGCCGCTGGTGCTGCGGCTGATGCACCGCAGCGAGGAGACGCTGCTGGTGGTCGAGGACGACAAGGACCAGAAGGAAAAGGCGGGTCAGCTGTGATCGTCATCGGATACACCTCGGACCGGTTCGGCCAGGCCGCGCTCGAGCACGGCATCTCCGAGGCGAAGCTGCGCGGCACCGACCTGTACGTCATCAACGCGACATCCGGTGAGTCCTATGTGGATTCGCGATTCGCCGGCGAAGAGCAGGTGCACGATGTCGAGGCACGGCTGCAGGAGTGCGGCGTGGCCTACCAGCTGACTCAGCCGGTGGGTGTCGACGCCGCCGACGAGCTGCTGTCCGCGATGGAGCGCGACGACGCGCAGCTGCTCGTGGTGGGCATCCGCCACCGCAGCCCGGTGGGCAAGCTGCTACTCGGCAGCGTGGCGCAGAAGCTGATCCTGGAATGCCCCAAACCGGTGCTTGCGGTCAAGCCTGCCGAGGACTGATCCGCTAGAACGCCGGAACCGATTCGCGCAGGTACTGCTCGGCCCACGGCGCGTTGCGTTTCCGCTCCGCTTCGACGCGTTGCCGACGCGCCTGCATGCGGGTGATCCGCCGCTTCGGCATGGTGAGGCCGGCGCTCTGCTTGGGGGGCGGGGCGGCGCACTCGCGGACCGGCGCGGTGGGTTCGGACAGTTCAGGGAACAGCAATCGGCTGCCCGGGTAGCTCGTCGAGGCCTGGCCGTCAGGGTCGGTGACCACGATCGTCCCGTCGGGATACTGCACGGTGGACCAGCCCGGCCAGAAGGTCTTCAGCAGGTGGTGGTGACGGCAGTAGCCGGCGAGGTTCGACGCGCACGTCGGTCCCCAGTGGTAGGGGATCGTGTGGTCGAGGTCGTCGATCGGCCGGGTACAGCCGGGGTGACGGCAGGTCAGGTCTCGGGACCGCACGAAGTCGGCCAACGCTTGCGAGGGCCGGTAGCGCGGTTCCGGTGAAGTCTGGCCCGGAAGGGTCAGCTTCTTGCTCCTGGCGTGCATCGCGAGTTGAGCGACGACTGCCGCGGGCAGCACCGGACCGCCGACGATGATTCCGGGCGACGCCGGACTGAACTCTCCGGGGCCGGCGCTCAGTTCGGCGATGAGCTCAGCGACAGTGTGATCGCGCAACGGTTTCGACAACAGCGGCGGCGGCTCACCCGTCAGGGCTCGCCGTTGCGCGGAGAGATGGCCCGTTGGTGGCTTCGGCGGCGGCGAGACCGCGTCGGCAGCGGGCTCCCGTTCGAGATCTGGTGGTGTCAGCGGTCTGAACTCCTGGCCCGGGTCCGGCGTTGCGGTACTTGCAGCACAGGTCATTCCGTCCCCGACGGCGTCCTCACGGGCGATGACGTGAATGACGACCCCGCCGACCGGCGGTCTGGCGGCGGCGTCGCAATCGGGACCCTCACACATGCAAGGCAACCGGTCCCAGCCGAAGCCCATCGCTCCCAACGCTGCCGCGCGGCGCTGATCCAGCGTGCGCGGATCCCGATCGCACACCGTGCGTGCCAGCAGGTCGGCGCGCCGGTCGAATGCCGCACCGTCCGTGGCGGTGACGGTCGCGTCCACATGTGCGAGTCCGGTGGCGCCATCGGTGTGCACGGTGACTCCGGTCGTGCGCACCACTTCCTCGGCCCGGCGCACCGCGTACGGGTCGTGGCGCAGCACGAGCGTGTCGATGTCGGCGTCGGTCTGACTCAGCGACTTCGCACCCCACGTGCGCAGCTGCTCAGCCAAGTCGGCGTCGATCGCCCGCAGCGCGGCGGCATCCTGCACCAGCGCGGTCCGTTGACAGATGGTGCGCACCAGCAGGTAGGTGATCAGCCCCTCGGCGAAGACCGCAGCGACCTTGGGTAGCCGATCCCGCAGGACCACCGCATTGGTCAGCAGCGCGTTGACCATTCCGTTGGTCAATGTCTGTGCCGCACCGATCTGCGCGCACACCGAGGACCAATTGTCGCAACGCCACTGCTCCCGTTCGGCCGAGCCCGACGCGGCGTAGGCCCGCTCGAGCAGGTCGGCCATCGCCGACAACCGGGCTGCGCAGGCGGCGTTCTCGACACGCGCGTACGCCCGCACCCGCTCGCCGGGGGTCGTGGCCCTGTTGCCTCACGTCAAGATGCGCGCGTAGGGGTGGTCGTTGCCTCACGTGAGCGTGCGCGCTTGGTGATGGCCGGTTGGCCGTCGTTAGTGGGTTTGCTGGTAGCGAGGGTGAAAAGTTGGACGG
>NZ_QJUA01000037.1 GCF_003254575.1 Mycobacterium kyogaense
CCGTCGCTACGACACGCGCGCCAGTCCCGGCATCCGAGACCAGCACTGACCGAGGAAGCGGCGGCCGCAACGACGGTTGAGGCCGCCGCTTCACCCTGCCCACTTGACAAACCACTCCCCATATCAGTGTTCCGGGTCGTGATCAGCGGCATGTCACAGCCGTGGCTTCTCACTGGCAAGCGGAAAATTGGTGCGCAGACCCCTGCGCCCAGACCGGTAACTTCGGCGGGGAGACCGGTGGGCCTGCGGGAGAGGCAGGCCCCACCGGTCTATCCCTGAACGATCGAATCCCCTTGCACCCTAACGCTCACCGGCTCGAGCGGCTTCTTGGCCGGACCGTCGACGACGGCGCCGTCGAGGCTGAACTTGCTGCCGTGGCATGGGCAGTCGATGGTGCCGTCGGCGATCTTGTTGACCAGGCATCCCGAATGTGTGCACACCGCCGAGAAGGCTTTGAAGTCGCCTGCGGTCGGCTGCGTGACCACCGTCTTGCCGACGATCACGCCGGAGCCCACCGGGACGTCGGCGGTCTTCGTCAGCGCCTCGCCGGTGCCTGCCGACCCGGACGACGCCGCCGATTCGGACGATGACGATGCGCCGGACTCCGTGGAGGACCCGGACGAACACGCCGCCAGCGCGACCGCGGCCACCCCCACTCCGGCGCCCGTGAGGACCGCTTTGCGCGTCACTTCAGCATTGATGTCCATTGCCAACCCTTTCGTTGCACGACTGTCAGCCCGGCAGCACCGGCAGTGCCCCCGCTGTCATGAGCGGACGAACTTCGCCCCAGGTGGGATCGCCTTCGGCGCCCGAACCGGACAGCTGCAGCACGCCGCGCTGGTCGGCGACGTAGACCACCGACGGGTTGGCGGCCACTGTGGTGACGGGCATCAGCAGGTTGCGGCTGGGGCCGTCGGAGTTCACCCCGTCGAGGTTGACGTAGGACACGGGGTGTTGCGGGTCGGTGCGGCTGACCACGATGTCGTCGCCGGTGCGCCAGCCGAGTGACACCACGGTGTCGCCGAGGCCGTAGCCGAGCCGGCGCGGATAGGTCAGCGCGTATCCGCCGCCGGGGGTCTGCTCGACGCTGGCGAGGATCACGTGCCGGTCGATCACCATCGCCGCGCGGGTGCCGTCCCGGGAGAGCTGCAATTCGGTGATGACGCCGGGGAATCGGCCGGACACCAGCGTGGCGTCGACGGGGATGCGGGCGGGTTGACCGGAGGCGTCCTGGAAGACGCGGACGACGTTGATGCCGTCGACGACGACCCAGACCGCGTCGTCGAGGGCCCAGCTGGGGCGGGTCAGGTTGCGCCCGTCCATCGCCTGACTTGCGTTGCCGCCCAACGGCCCGACCCACAGCGACGACGCCATGTCCGGTGCGCCGGGGCGCAGCGTGACGATCGAGGCGACTTCCTGCCCGCCGCGGGACAGCGACGCCGCGGTCTGACCGGGCAGAGACCCGAAGGAGCCGGGCACCCGCGGGGCCCGCTGGCCGTCGAGCGACACCAGCGAACCGCCGATGAGAGCGTGCAGGCCGGCCGCCGCACCGTCGGCGGCGCCGGGGTCGGTGGCCGCGACGTCGCCGGTGTCCCACCCTTCGGCGAATCGGTCGTCGAGCGCTGCGCCGTCGGCGTTGATCACGTACGGCCCGTTGACCCCGGCCCGCGACAGCGTCCAGATGATTTGCGCCGCAAGCAGTTGCCTGCTGTGCGGGTCGGTGGTGGAGAGGCTGTCGAGATCGATGCGTGCACCGCCGTAGCCGCGTCCGACGCCTGTCTTGCCGCCGTCGGCGCGGGTCACCGGTCCACGCAGCCGCAGTGGCGCGCCGAGCAGATTGCGGACCGTCTTGTCCATCTCCGGCCGCGGTCCCGCGATCAGCTTGCTCACCAATTCCGTTGCCAGCTGGTCGGAATCGGAGACCGCGACGTAGCGCGGGTCGGGTACCACGGTCTTGCCGGTCGGATCGGCGAAGTACAGGGTGCTGCGCTTGTAGGTCGCCTGGAATTGCTGCCAGTCCAGGAAAACGCCGTTGGGGAGCCGGTCGATGCGCCAGCCGCCGGGGGTCTTGACCAGTTCGATCGGGCCGGGGTCGGGCAGGGCACCTTCACCGGTCTCGAACACGCCCATGTCGGACAGCGAACCCAGGATGTCGGCACGCATGTTGACCGAAACCCGCTCCGGCGTTCGGGTTTCGACGAACACGACGTTGTCGATCAGGAGCGCGCTACCGGCGTCGTCCCATCCGCTGGACGCCGATTCGGTGAGGAACTGCCGCGCCGCGAGGTGCCGGCTGGCGGGATCGGCGGTGGCCTTGAGGAATTCGCGCAGCAGCACGTCGGGGTCCATGCCGGGCGTGGGCTTGGGCAGGCTCGGCGGGGCGGGTCGGTCGACGGTGCCGATCGCCTGGGGTGACGACGAACTCGGCACCCCCGCACAGCCGGCGAGCACCAAAATGAGTACGGACAGGAGCGCCGCGAGCCCGCGCGTCACACGCTCTCCCCTGCGGGTTCGCGTCGGCGGGTCGGCACTCCCGCCGGTTCCCCGATCGGCTTGACGGGCAACGGACTGCTGGTGACTTTGTGCCCGCGCACCAGCGGCAGCGTGAGCCGGAAGCACGCACCCTTGCCGGGCTCTCCCCACGCCTCCAGCCGCCCCTGGTGCAGGCGCGCGTCCTCGATGCTGATCGCCAGACCGAGGCCGGTGCCGCCGGATCGGCGCACCCGCGACGGGTCGGCCCGCCAGAACCGGCTGAACACCAGCTTCTCCTCGCCGGGTCGCAGACCGACGCCGTAGTCGCGAACCGTGACCGCGACTGTGTCGGCGTCGGCGGCCATCCGGATGCGTACGGGCTTGCGTTCGGCGTGGTCGATGGCGTTGGCGATCAGGTTGCGCAGGATGCGCTCGACGCGGCGCGGATCGACTTCGGCGATGATCTCGTCGCCGGGCAGGTCGACCATCATGTCGACGGACGCCTCCTCGGACAGATGCCCGACGTTGTCGAGCGCGCTGCGAACGATCGAGCGCAGGTCGACCGCTTCGACGGCGAGTTCGGCGACACCGGCGTCGTGGCGGGAGATCTCGAGCAGATCGTTGAGCAGCGATTCGAACCGGTCCAGCTCGTTGACCATCAGCTCGGTGGAGCGGCGCAGCGCGGGGTCCAGCTCTTCAGCGTGGTCGTGGATGAGGTCGGCGGCCATCCGCACGGTCGTCAGCGGGGTGCGCAGCTCGTGGCTGACGTCAGAGGTGAAGCGTCGCTGCAGGTTTCCGAACTCTTCGAGCTGGGTGATTTGCCGCTGCAGACTCTCGGCCATGTCGTTGAACGACACGGCCAGTCGTGCCATGTCGTCTTCGCCGCGCACCGGCATGCGTTCACTCAGGTGGCCTTCGGCGAACCGCTCGGCGATCCGCGACGCCGAGCGCACCGGCAGCACGATCTGGCGGGCCACCAGCAGCGCGATCGCGGCGAGCAGGCCCAGCAGGACCACACCGCCGGTGGCCATGGTGCCGCGCACCAGGGCGATGGTGGATTGCTCGTTTCTCAGCGGAAAGATCAGGTAGAGCTCGAGATTGGTGACCGCAGAGGTCGACGACGACGTCGGACTGCCGATCACCAGGGCCGGGCCGGAGAAGCCGTCGGTGCGCACAGTGGAGTACTGATAGCTGACCTGGCCGGCTTTGACGAAGTCGCGCAACGAGTTCGGGATCTGGTCGATGGGCCCGGCGGCCGTCGCTGCGCGTGGGCCGTCGCCCGGGACGATCAGCACGGCGTCGAAGGCGCCGGCCAATCCTGCTCCGGCGTCGGCCTTGCGGTCGATCAGAGTGTTGCGGGCCAGCTGCAGGCTGCTGTCGAGCGACCGGGTTTCCTCGCCGCCGACGATGCCGCTGACGGTGGTGCGCGCGCGCTCGATCTCCTCGGTCGCCGCACCGACCTTGACTTCGAGGATGCGGTCGGTGATCTGGCTGGTGAGCACGAACCCGAGGACCATTATGACGGTCAGCGACAGCCCCAGCGTCAGCGTGACGACACGCAACTGCAGGGAGCGGCGCCACGCCGAGCTGACAGCCCGGCCCAGCACGCCCAGCCCGCGGATCAGCGGGGCTGACCGCCGGTGGATGCGCCGCCTCGAACCGAAGATCATGGGCGGCGCATCACGGCCGGGGTATCACGTCGCCTCAACCAGGCGGACCGTCCGATCACGGAGGTCCGGCCTTGTATCCCACTCCTCGAACGGTCAGCACCACCTGCGGGTTCTCCGGGTCCTTCTCGACCTTGGCCCGCAGCCGCTGCACATGCACGTTCACCAAACGGGTGTCGGCGGGGTGGCGATAACCCCACACCTGTTCGAGCAGCACATCACGAGTAAACACCTGGCGAGGTTTGCGTGCCAGCGCCACCAACAGGTCGAACTCCAGCGGGGTCAGGGAGATCTGCTCGCCCTGCCGGGTGACCTTGTGCGCAGGCACGTCGATGTCGACGTCGGCGATCGAGAGCATCTCCGCCGGCTCGTCCTCGTTGCGCCGCAGCCGGGCGCGCACGCGGGCCACCAGCTCCTTGGGCTTGAACGGCTTCATCACGTAGTCGTCGGCGCCGGATTCGAGCCCGAGCACCACGTCGACGGTGTCGGTCTTGGCGGTCAGCATCACGATCGGCACGCCGGAGTCGGCGCGCAGCACCCGGCAGACGTCGATGCCGTTCATGCCGGGCAGCATCAGGTCGAGCAGCACCAGATCGGGCCGGAGCTCCCGGACGGCGGTGAGCGCCTGGGTGCCGTCCCCGATGACGGCGGTGTCGAAACCCTCGCCGCGCAGCACGATGGTGAGCATCTCAGCCAGCGAAGGGTCGTCGTCGACGACCAGGATCCTTTGCCTCATGGTGTCCATGGTGTCACCACAACGCGATAAACCCCGGTTACCACACGGGCGTTTCGCGCCTCAACCGGGCCGAAGGTCAGGCGCAGGCGGCGATGACGTCTCGCTGCTGGCTGATCGACTGCAGAACCTCGTAGCCGATCTGGCGTGCGCTGGCCATCACGGGGTTGCGTTCCAGTCCCGTCGCGGCCGGGTCGCCCTGCACGACGCGTCCCAGCGACGGACTTCCGGACAGTGCCGCCAGGGCCGCGGCGGCCTCGTCGTCGGCGTGGGGGCCTGCGGCGAGCGCGAGAACCAGCTGCTTGCGGGAAAACTCGGCGCCGTCAGCATCTTTGACGACGGGGTTGGTCCACCAGTGCTCGAACGGGATGCGTGAGCCGCGGTCGATGTGTTCGCCGTCGCGGGTGCGGATCGGCGCGGGCGGATACATTCCGAGCTTCGGCACGAACTCGCCGCAGCGCTGCGATCCGGTGCGGATCTTCATCAGCGTCAGGCACGCCGCGGACGACGCGGTCTTGGGGTTGACCACACCGGCGGTGTCGACCCACGTCATCAGCGGCCGCACACCCCACTCGTCGATCAGGGCGCGTGACGAGGCGGTGCCGTGGACCAGGCGGCCGATGTGGCGGGCCACTTCGCGGCCTTCGAGCATGCGTCCCTGGTCGAAGCGTTCTCCCGCGGTCTTGAGCTCGGTCACGAGTTCGTCGATCCGCGCCATCATGTCGGCCTGAATTCGAGTGCGAACGACCATTGATCCCCCTTGACGTGTGCCGCTGTGCGGCTCCCCGATCGGAGCGTACGTCGGACGCGGGGTTTCGTCTCGCTAACCGGGTTCGCCGAGCAACCCCTCGGCGAGCGCCGCGGCGTCGACGTCGGGTGGCACCACGGCCCAGGGGCCACCCCAGGAGGCCGCGGCGAGTTCGGCGTAGACGGCGCTCGTGCGTCGCTGTAGCCCGTCGTCGCGTTCGTAGGCGTCGCGGGTGCGGTCGGCGTCAGCGGCTTCCCGGCTGGCCGCGCGGGCGGCGGCCAGTTCGGTCGGCACGTCGAGCAGGACCTGCACGTGCGGCGTCGGCAGCTGCAGCCGGCCGTACTCCAGGTCGTGCACCCAGGCGACCATGTCACCGTCGGCTCCCTGGTGCAGCCGCGCTGCGCTGTAGGCGGCGTTGGAGGCGACGTAACGGTCGAGGATCACCACGGAGTGTGTGGAGGTGAGCTCGTCGATCCGCGCGCGTGCGCCGGCCCGGTCCATCGCGAACAGCACGGCCATCGCGTAGACGGAGTCGGCGAGGTCGCCGTGGCGGCCGTGCAGCGCTTCGGCGGCCAGGTCGGCGGGCACCGACTCTCCGTAGCGGGGGAACGCCAGGTTCGTCACCGAGTGGCCGTTAGCTTCGAACGCTGCCCGCAACCCGTTGGTCAGGGTCCGTTTCCCCGCGCCGTCGACACCTTCTATGACGATGAGCACGGGGTGAGCGTAATCCAGTGCGGCACCGGGACCCGAGGTGATAGGTATGCACGATGCGGGGTCAGAGCAATGTCGCAACGGTAGCTGGATGCGCCGTGGCAGCGGGGGTCGGCGCGGCAGCGCTGCTGGGGTTGGGCTGCGGTGTGGCAGCCGCCGACGACGGCGGGACCACTGCCACGACCAGCCACAGCCAGGTGCGGGCGGCCAGGGCGGAGAAGGCCGACAGGACCGACTCCCCGCGGCTGCGCACCCGGCTGGCCGAGCGCACGCGCGAGCGCGCCTCGGGCACCGACGCGGGCACCGACACGAGAACGGAGCGGAAACGTCTCTTCGCGCCGTTGACGCGGGTCGCCGTCGAGCCGACGGACAGCGACGAGCCGACGGCCCCCGCCCTGACCGCGCCGCTGCTGCCGTTGAGCAGCGCCACCCGGCGTGAGCGCATCCGCGACATCACCGATGGGCCGCAGACCGTCGTCACCGGTCCCCCGTCGCTGCAGGATCGGTTCATCCTGCGGACGCTGCAGAAGCTGCGCGCCGAGGATTCCCCCATCTTCGTCGGGGACGGCGGCAGTGTGACCTACACCAGTCCGCCCAAGTGGGTGAGCGGTGGCGTCGCGGTCACCGAAAGTACCTACAGCGGCATGAAAGTCGTGACGATCACCCCGAAGCGCAAGCCCACGGACGAGTACGTGCTGGCGCTGCACGGCGGCGGGTTCGTCGCCGAGGCGAACATCATCAACTGGGCCGACTACACGGCGATGGCCCGTCAGACGGGCGCGACGGTGGTGGTGCCGATCTATCCGCTGGCCCCGCCGATAGGCAACGCCACTGTCGAGGGTCTGGTGCCGCCGATGGCGGACTACGTGTCGCTGATGATCGCCGAGCACGGCGCCGAGAACGTGTCTCTGTATGGCGATTCCGCGGGCGGCACGTACGCGATGCTGGTGGCCCAGGAGCTGGTGCGCCGCTGCCGGGCCGACGCGGCCTGCGATCCCGACGAGGATCAGCCGTCCCGGATGGTGCTGATCTCCCCGGTGCTGCATCTGACGCTGTCCGGGCCGATCGTCGATGACATCAACGATCCGATCATCCCGCCCCGGACGGCACCGGCACCCGGCGGCGGTCTGAATCCTGATGACCCGCACTTCAATCCGATCATGGTCGACGATCTGACCGGGTTGCCGCCGACGGCGATCTACGTCGGAACCGTGGAACGGCCCTACCCCGGTGACTTGATGTTCCGCGACAAGCTGCTGGCGCAGGACCCTGATGCGAACTTCACGGTGGTGATCGGCGACGGTCAGATGCACGATTGGGCGCTCGGCGGAATCTTCGTCAATTCCCAGTCCCGCAAGTGGCGTTCGACGATCTACCAGCAGCTGGGCCTGATCTGACGACAGCGACGACGGTGGCGTTCACGCAGCGGACACTTCGGCGTCGCCTTGCGCTGCTAGGCCTTGATGTCATGCGCTGTCTTGCCGTGGTGATCGCGGGGTTGATGCTGGCCGGCTTCGTCGGGTCCGCGCCGAGCGCTTCGGCGGCGGCCGACTTCGATCTGCAAGCGCACCGCGGCGGCCGCGGGGAAACCACCGAGGAGTCGCTGCGCGCATTCGCCAAGGCGCTCGAACTCGGCGTGAGCACGCTGGAGCTCGACATCGTGCTGTCCCGCGACGGTCAGCCGATGGTCTGGCACGACCCCATGATCCAGGCCGACAAATGCTCCGACACCGCCCCGGCTTTTCCGGGCGATCCGCAGTTCCCCTACGTCGGGAAGGCGGTGTGGCAGCTGACGGCCGCCCAGCTCCACACGCTGGACTGCGGGAAATTGCTGCCCGCTTTCCCGCAGGCCGAGGTGGTCAGGGGCAACAGAATCGCGACACTGCCCGAGGTGTTCGCGCTCGCCGACCGCTACCGGGCCGGTGTCCGCTACAACATCGAGACCAAGATCGAGGCGGACAAGCCGGAGATGTCGGCCCCGCCGGGCCAGTTCGTCGACGTCATCCTCGCGGCGGTGCGCGCTGCGGGTAAGCAGGATCTGGTCGAGATCCAGAGCTTCGACTGGCGCACCCTGCCGCTGGTTCGCGCCGCCGCGCCGTCGATTCCACGGATCGCGCTGTGGGATGAGACGACGTTCGTGCCTGGTTCGCCATGGCTGGACGGCATCGACCCGGCGGCCGTCAGCGACCCGATCGTCGCGGCGACGATGGTGGGCGCCGATGTGTTGTCCCCGGGTTACTCGGTGCCCTACGGCCAGGTCCCCGGCGATCCGGGTTTCGCTCTGGTCGCCGACGCCGAATTCGTTTCGCGCGCACATGGACTCGGGCTGAAGGTCATCCCGTGGACGATCAACGACCCCGACGCGATGCGCGCCCAGATCGCCGCGGGTGCGGACGGGATCATCACCGATTACCCGACGCGGCTGCGATCTGTGATGGCGGAACTGGGCATGCCGCTGCCGCCGGCCTACCGTCCGACATGACCGGCGCCGGCGACATCCCCGACACCGGCGTCCCGGCAGCGTTGGCCGCCGAGATGTCCATTGCCGAGCAGTACGAGTGGCACCAGCGATATCTGCGGCGACATCCGGTGTCGCGCCGGAACTTCCTGCGTGGATCGGCCGCACTGGCGGCTGTCGGCGCCGCCGGGATGTCACCGTTCGGCCGACGCGCCTACGCCCAGGACGCGCCCCTGGCAGTCGCGAACCGGCGCGTCGGTTACGGTTCCGACGCCTCGACTCAGCTGCGGCTGGCCGCGCAGCTGTCGCGCAGCCCTGCCGGTACGAAAGTGTTCGTCGACCACGGCCCGACGCCCTCTCTGGGGGCGACGCTGGAGGCCGAGGTCCGCAATCTGGTGACGCAGATCCCCGACAGCAGCGGCGGCGTGCTGGCCGCCGAGCAGTTCTACGTGCACGCCCCCGTCGACGGGCTCGCCGCTCACAGTCGACACTTCTACCGGTGGCGCACCGAGGACGGCTTCGTCACCGACATCCGTTCCACCAGCACCGCCATGCCGAACGCACGGAATGCATTGTCGCCGTTCCGGTTCACGATGATGGGCGATCAGGGCACCGACACCACACCGCTTCTCCCACCCGGCCTGGCTCGGGGCGACTATGACGACAGCTACTACAAACCCGACAACGATCCGACCGTGTCTCACACCGAGAACGTCCTGAATCAGATCGGTGCGGCGCGGCCGCAGTTCCACGTCCTCGCCGGTGACATCGCCTACGCGGATCCCTCGGGGATGGGTGAGCCGCCGACGTTCGTACCGTCGGGCGGCACGCTTCCGTCGGGTTTCGACAAATTCAATCCCTACGTGTGGGACGTGTATCTGAACTCGATCGAACGCAGCGCGTCGACCACGCGGTGGATGTTCGCCACCGGCAACCACGACATGGAGGCCGCCTACCCGGTGCACGGTTACGGCGGCCACCTGGCGCGCCTGGATTTTCCCGGCAACGGCCCCGCGGCCTGCCCCTCGGTCTATTCGTTCGTCTACGGCAACGTGGCGGTCCTGTCGCTGGACGCCAACGACGTCTCCTACGAGATCACCGCCAACACCGGCTATTCCGGTGGGTCTCAAACCGACTGGGTCGCTTCGACGTTGGCCGATCATCGGGCCAATCCGAACATCGACTTCATCGTGTGTTTCTTCCACCACTGCGCGTATTCGACGGTGCAGGCGCACGCCAGTGACGGCGGTGTGCGCGATGCGTGGGCAGAGTTGTTCGACCGCTACCGCGTGGATCTGGTGCTGCAGGCCCACAATCACGCCTTCGAACGGTCCGATCCCATCCGGGGCGGTGCACCGACGAAGGTGGCCGGCGACCACGCCATTGTCTATCCCGACACCGACGGCACGGTGTACTACACGGTCGGAGCGGCGGGGCGCCCGCGCTACACGTTCCAGCCCGGCGAGCAGGAGAGCTACCGCGGCCACGAGGTCCCCGACACCGTCGTCCCCAACAGTTACGTGTGGACCTCCGGCGGTGTCCAGCAGCGGGAAGCCGGGCGTGGTCACGGGTCAGATTCTTGAACTATGCGTTCATCCGTGTGGATGTGCGGCCCGGAGTGTTCGTCAGCGAGATGGATGTCGTGGCGGTGGACGAATACGGCCGGGAATTCGACACTGTGACGTTCCGACGCCCGGTGCCGCAGTCCCGCTGACACCTAGCCGAGGTCGAAGGACTGCAGCACCACGGTGTCGCGCGGCGGGTCGAGGAAGACGCGTGTGCTCGTGCGTCCCGGCGAGAATGCCGTGTTCAGCTCCGCGCCGGTGCGGAACGGTCCGGGCGGAACCTCCGGCTCCAGCACCTTCTGCACCGCGGGGCGATGTGTGGTCGGCTCCGAAACATGCTGACGCAGTATGTTATTCATCGTCGGAGGGGTGACACGCACGACAGCGTCGGTCCAGACCGCGGTACCGCCGTTGCCCCAGCGGATCCACGATGCCGAGACCGGAGTGCCGAGCGCGGGAAACGCGCGCGCGAGTTCGCCGACGTCGTGACGCACGTCGGGCACCGGCCGAGAGGGCGTGGTGTCGGGCGCTTCCTGCGGCGCGCTCTGGCATCCGGCCGACAGCAGGAGCACCGCAACAGAAAGGGCGCGCACAACGACACTGAATGTCGTTGTGCGCGCCCGATCCGTCATGTCAGTAGCGGTAGTGCTCCGGCTTGTACGGGCCGTCGACGTCGACGCCGATGTACTCGGCCTGCTCCTTGGTGAGCTTGGTCAGCGAGCCGCCGAGTGCCTCGACGTGGATCTTGGCGACCTTCTCGTCGAGGTGCTTGGCGAGGCGGTAGACCTCGTTGTCGTACTCGTCGTTCTTGGTCCACAGCTCGATCTGCGCGATGACCTGGTTCGAGAAGCTGTTGCTCATCACGAACGACGGGTGGCCGGTCGCGTTGCCAAGGTTCAGCAAGCGTCCCTCGCTCAGCACGATGATCGAGTGACCGTCGGGGAAGATGAACTCGTCGACCTGCGGCTTGATGTTGATGCGACGGATGTCCTTATCGCGCTCCAGGCGCGCCATCTCGATCTCGTCGTCGAAGTGGCCGATGTTGCCGAGGATGGCCTGGTGCTTCATCGAGCGCATGTGCTCCAGGGTGATGATGCCCTGGTTGCCGGTGGCGGTGATGACGATGTCGGCCCAGCCGATGGCCTCTTCGACGGTCTTGACCTCGAAGCCGTCCATCAGCGCCTGCAGCGCGTTGATCGGGTCGATCTCGGTGACCGCCACGCGGGCACCCTGCGCCTTGAGCGCCTCGGCGCAGCCCTTGCCGACGTCGCCGTAGCCACACACCAGCGCGGCCTTGCCGCCGATGAGGACGTCGGTGCCGCGGTTGATGCCGTCGATCAGCGAGTGCCGGGTGCCGTACTTGTTGTCGAACTTGCTCTTGGTGACCGAGTCGTTGACGTTGATGGCCGGGAACGCCAGCTCACCGGCAGCGGCGAACTGGTACAGGCGCAGCACGCCGGTGGTGGTCTCCTCGGTGACGCCCTGAACCGACTCGGCGACCTTGGTCCACTTGGTGTTGTCGGCCTCGAGCGACCGGCGCAGCAGGTTCAGGAACACCTTGTACTCGTCGGAGTGCTCGTCGTCCTCGGGCGGCACGACGCCGGCCTTCTCGAACTGCGCGCCGCGCAGCACCAGCATGGTGGCGTCACCGCCGTCGTCGAGGATCATGTTGGCGGGATCGCCCGGCCACGTCAGCATCTGCTCGGCGGCCCACCAGTACTCCTCGAGCGTCTCGCCCTTCCACGCGAACACGGGGACGCCCTTGGGTTCCTCGACGGTGCCGTGCGGTCCGACGACGACGGCCGCGGCGGCGTGGTCCTGGGTGGAGAAGATGTTGCACGAGGCCCAGCGCACCTCGGCGCCGAGGGAGACCAGCGTCTCGATCAGCACGGCAGTCTGGACGGTCATGTGCAGCGAGCCGGACACCCGGGCGCCCTTGAGCGGGGCCACGTCGGCGTATTCGCGGCGCAGCGCCATCAGGCCGGGCATCTCGTGCTCGGCGAGACGGATCTCCTTGCGGCCGAATTCGGCCAGCGAGAGGTCGGCGACCTTGTAGTCGATGCCGTTGCGGACATCTGCGGTCAGTTCTGGTGCAGTCATGTAGAGCCCCTTTTTGATTCGTCTTCTGCCTCGAGAGCGCACAGTGGTGCGCCGGCGACACACTCGGCCTGCGGGCTCGCGGGACAGGCGCTCAATCCGAGCAAGCGGATGCACACTGCCAGCCGAGAGGTATCCACAACACCCTAGCTGTCGGCGCCGGGCGTCTTCAATTCGCCCTTTGTGACGTCCTTTGTGACGTTGTGTTTGGTCTCGATTCGCGGGAGGGTACACCGCTGCGCCGGTCGGTGTTCGCGGGAAGGGGGTGGCCAGTGGACGAACGCACGGTCGCGGTGGGTCGGCGGTCTCTGGTCGCGCTTGCTGCGCTGAACTTCTTCCTGGCCGACGCGCGGGATGGACTCGGCCCGTTTCTGGACGCGTTCCTCGCCACGCGGGGGTGGTCGCCGTTCGCGTTGGGCGCGATAGCGACGGTCGGCGGCTTGATCGGGTTGGCGGTGACACCGCTGTTTGGGGCGCTGGTCGACGGGACCCGATACAAGCGGTCGCTGGTCGCCGTGCCGGTGGTGGTGGTGACCGCGGTGGGTCTGGCCACGCTGGTGGCACCGACGCCGGCGATCGTCTGGATCGGGCAGGTGGGCACCGCCGTGGTGGGCGCGGTGATCGGACCGGCCCTGATGGGGCTGACCCTCGGCCTGATCGGGCCGCGGCTGTTCGGCCGGCAGGTCGCCCGCAACGAGTTCTGGAACCACGCAGGCAACGTGGTCTCACTGGCTGCGGTGTTCATCGCGGTGTCGCTCTATGGCGAACACGCGATCATCACGTTGATGATCGTCACCGCGATCGGCGCGGTGGTGGCCGCGATGGCCATCGATCCGACCCGCATCGATCACGACGCGGCGCGCGGGCTCGACGAAGCCGGGGACAGCGCGAAGCCGTCGGGATTGCGGGTGCTGGTCAAGACGCCGGGTCTGCTGGTGCTCGCCCTGGTGCTGTTGATGTTCCACTTCGGCAATGCGCCGATGAGCAGGCTGGTGGCGCAGCAGTTCGCGATCGAGCTCGGCACGCCCTTTCGCACGACCGCGATCATCACCGGGGTGTCGCAGCTGGCGATGATCGCCGTCGCAGTGCTCGCGCCGCTGATGATCCGGCGGTTCGGGCTGGCGACCGTGCTGCTGGTGGCACTGTGCGCGCTGCCGGTGCGCGGTCTGATTGCCGGCACCAATTCGGGCTTCTGGACCATCTTTCCGGTGCAGGCGCTCGACGGGGTGGGGGCGGGTCTCATCGGCATCGCGACGCCGATCGCGGTCGAGCGGCTGCTGGCCGGGTCGGGTCGGTTCAACGTCGGCTTCGCCGCGGTGATGACGATGCAGGGCGTCGGCGCGTCGTTGAGCAACGTCGTGGCGGGGTCGGTGGTCAGTGGCTACGGCTACCAGGCGTCGCACCTGCTCAGCGCCGCCATCGCGGTCGTCGCGGTCGCGATCTTCCTGCGGTTCCGCCGCTCCATCGCGCCCGAGCGCTCGGACACGACGGACGCCGCGTCCGCTACCGCGGCTCGATGACGCCGTAGCGCTCGGCGAACGGCGTCATCAACCGGGCCAGGTCGCGTGCCACGTCGTGGTCGGCTTCGGGGGGCATCGAGATGTAGCTCATCGCGAGCCGGACGATCGCGCGGGCCAGCACGCCCGCGTCCTCCTCGCTGCAGCGCACCCAGCTGGTCATGAACAGTTCGGTCAGCCGCGTCGAACAGTGGGTGATGATCGGCGCGCTGTCGGTCGTGATGATCTGCAGCAGATCGGGTTTCGAGGTTCCGGTCAGCAGCGAGATCACCAGCGGATCGGCGGCCGACTCGATGAAGAAGTCGCGAAATCCCTGCAGGAACGCGGCGTACACGTCACCGACGTTGGCGCCGATCGCGTTCTGGATCTGGCCGACGAGCCGGTCGGAGAGCCGCAGCGCATAGCCCTGGGCGAGCCCCTGGCGGGAGCCGAACTCGTTGTAGATCGTCTGGCGGCTGATCCCGGCGGCTTTCGCGACGTCGGACAGGGTGATCGAGGACCAGTCGCGGGTGAGCAGCAGGTCACGCATGCCATCGAGGATGGAGTCGCGCAGCAGTACGCGCGACGCCTCGGCGTAGCTGATGCGCTTGTCGTGGGGACCACTCACACGCGCGACAATATCGCTCGCCCCGGTCCCGCGAGCGCGCGTGTCTGCACGCCCGTGGCCGGTGTGTCGCGCGCCGGAGCGCACGCTCACCGGCCACGAGGGTGCGTTCACGGCCGCGACACCTCCACCATGTCGAAGTCCGACTTGGCCGCGCCGCAGTCCGGGCAGCTCCAGTCGTCGGGGATGTCGTCCCATCGGGTGCCCGGGGCGATGCCGTCCTCGGGCCAGCCCTTGGCCTCGTCGTACTCGAAGCCGCACTGCACACACACGTAGAGCTTGTAGTCCGTCATTGCGTCACTCCCATCGGTTCGAAATCGATCTTCTCGCGCACCGCGCAGTCAGGGCAGGCCCAGTCCTCGGGGATGTCGTCCCACGCGGTACCGGCCGGAAAGCCCTCTCGTGGAGCACCTTTGGTTTCGTCGTAGACGTAGTCGCAGCCGGGGCACCTGAAGGAAGCCATCAGGCGCTCTCCTTCACCCCGTACCGGGCACGCATCCGCGGATGGATGTTGGCGCGGCTGATGTCACCGTCGTAGTGCTCGATCACGCGATGATCCATCACTTTGCGCCACAGCGGCGGGAAGTAGGTGAGCGCGATCATCGACGCATACCCGCTCGGCAGGTTCGGCGCGTCGGCCATGCTGCGCAGCGTCTGGTAGCGCCGCGTCGGATTGGCGTGATGGTCGCTGTGACGCTGCAGGTGGTAGAGGAAGAGGTTGGTCACGATGTGGTCGGAGTTCCAGCTGTGCACCGGCGCGCAGCGCTCGTAGCGGCCGTTCGAGTTCTTCTGCCGCAGCAGCCCGTAATGCTCGAGGTAGTTGACGGTCTCGAGCAGCGTGAAGCCGAACACCGCCGAGATCACGATGAACGGGATCAGCCCGACGCCGAACACGGCGATCAGGATGCCGTAGAACACCACCGACATCGCCCACGCGTTGAGCACGTCGTTGGACCAGTGCCACTTCGACTTGCCGGCCCGCTCGAGGCGCTTGGCCTCCAGCTCCCACGCCGAGCGGAGGCTGCCGAAGGTGCTGCGCGGCAGGAACTCCCAGAACGTCTCTCCGAGGCGGGCCGACGCGGGATCTTCAGGGGTCGCGACGCGGACGTGGTGGCCGCGGTTGTGCTCGATGTAGAAGTGGCCGTAGCAGGTCTGCGCCAGCGTGATCTTCGACAGCCACCGCTCCAGCGAGTCTTTCTTGTGCCCCATCTCGTGGGCGGTGTTGATGCCGACGCCACCGAGCACGCCCACCGACAGCGCCAGTCCGATCTTGGCCGGCCAGCTCAGCCCGCCGTCGAAGCCGAGCCAGCTCAGGTCCGACGCGGTGAACAGGTAGGCGCCCAGCAGCACGCTGGCGTACTGGAACGGGATGTAGATGTAGGTGCAGTAGCGGTAGTACTTGTCGTTCTCGAGCCGCTCCATCACCTCGTCGGGCGGGTTCTGCCCGTCGGGCCCGAACTTGAGGTCGAGGGCGGGCAGCAGGATGTACAGCAGGATCGGGCCGATCCACAGCGGTACCTGCGCCGCGCCGTGCCATCCCCAGTGGTTCAACGCCCAGACCAGCGGCAGCATGACGAACAGCGCCGTCGGCGCGATCAATCCCATCAGCCACAGGTAGCGCTTCTTGTCGCGCCACTCCCCCAGATCCGGGCTTTGTGAGCTTCCGTGCAATTCCTGTGTGGTCACCCGAGTGCCTCCTCGCTGTGAGTGCGATCACCAATCGGGATTGACTATAGGAGCATTTTTGTCGCCTGTCTAGACAGCAACGTATGTTTTGTAAAGCAGGACGGGCGCATAGGAAAGCAAGCGCGCGCGTCGACATACCGACGCGCGCGCTCGCGGAAGAAGGAAAGGACTAGCCCCGACGGGCGACCAGCGAGTGCCGGCGGCCGTAGAGGAAGTAGACGACCACGCCGAGTGCCATCCAGATCAGGAAGCGGATCCACGTCAGCCCGGTCAGGTTCAGCATCAACCACACACACGCGATGATCGACAGCACAGGCAGCACGGGCACCCACGGAGTCGTGAAGCCGCGCTTGAGGTCGGGCCGCGTCCGTCGCAGCACCAGCACCCCGGCCGACACCAGCACGAACGCGAACAGCGTGCCGATGTTGACCATTTCCTCGAGCTTGCCGATCGGGAACACGGTCGCGGTGATCGCGACGACGACGCCGACGATCAGCGTGATCCGCACCGGGGTGCCGTGCTTTCCGGTCTTGGCCAGGCTGCGGGGCATCAGGCCGTCGCGCGACATCGCGAAGAGCACTCGGGTCTGCCCGAGCACCAGCACGATGACCACGGTCGTGAGCCCGGCCAGCGCCCCGATCGAGATGACCTTGGCCGCCCAGTCCACGCCGTTCAACGCGAACGCGGTCGCCAGGTTCTGCGTCTCGGCCTCCCGCAGTTCCTTGTAGCTGACCATGCCCGAGACCACCACGGTGACGGCGACGTAGAGCACGGTGACGATGCCGAGGGAGGCCAGGATGCCGCGCGGCACGTCGCGCTGCGGGTTCGCGGTTTCTTCGGCGGTGGTTGCGACGATGTCGAATCCGATGAACGCGAAGAACACGATCGAGGCGCCCGCGAGCACCCCGTAGAGCCCGTAGTGGCTGCCTTCGGCGCCGGTCAGCAGCGAGAACAGGGACTGCTCAGTGCCCGAACCGCCTCCACCCGCTTCGGCGGGCGGCACGAACGGCGTGAAGTTCTGCGTCTTGATGTAGAACGCCCCGACGATGACGACCAGCAGCACGACGGCGACCTTGACCGCGGTGATGGCGAGGCTGACGCCGGCCGACAGCTTGGTTCCGTACGCCAGGATCGCGGTGACGAACGCGATGATGATCAACGCGCCCCAGTCCACGTCGAATCCGCCGATGGTGGCGACGCCCCCGCCGAAGCCGAACACCGTGCCCAGGTAGCTCGACCAACCCTTGGCGACGACGGCGGCCGCCACGGCGAACTCGAGGATCAGGTCCCAGCCGATGATCCACGCGACGAACTCGCCGAACGTCGCATACGAGAACGTGTAGGCGCTGCCTGCCACCGGCACCGTCGAGGCGAATTCGGCGTAGCACAGCGCCGCGAGCCCGCACGCGATCGCGGCGATGACGAACGACACCGAGATGGCGGGGCCGGTCAGGTTGGCCGCGGTGGATGCGGTGATCGTGAAGATGCCGGCGCCGATGACCACCGAGACACCGAAGACGGTGAGATCCCACCAGGTCAGGTCCTTGCGGAGCCGGGTGTCGGGCTCGTCGGTGTCGGCAATCGACTGTTCCACCGACTTGGTGCGCCGCTTGTTCGTCGCCCGCGCCGCCGACTCCTGCGTCATCAACGTCCTCGTTTCGTCATCGCTTCTGCGGGAATGTACCCATAACCCCTCATAAAATGACCCTCAATGGCTCCTCTCATGACACGAACCCATGCGATCGTCATCGGCGCCAGCCTTGGCGGGCTGTGCGCGGCCAAGGTGCTCTCCGAGAGGTTCGAGCGCGTCACCCTCTTCGAGCGCGATGACCTGCCGGACGGCCCGGCCAACCGGGCCGCGGTTCCGCAGGGCCGCCATGTGCATCTGCTCATGGCGCGCGGCGCCAAGGAATTCGAGTCGCTGTTTCCCGGCCTGCTCGAGGACATGGTGGCCGCGGGTGTGCCGATCCTGGAGAACCGGCCCGACTGCATCCACTTCGGCGCGGCCGGTCACGTGCTGGGCACCCAGCACACGCTGCAGGACGAGTTCACCGCCTACGTGCCGAGCCGGCCGCATCTCGAGTGGCAGATCCGCCGCCGGGTGCTGGAGCTGCCGAACGTCACGTTGGTCAACGACAGCGTCGACCAGCCCGTGTTCGACGGGCAGCGAGTCACCGGGGTGACGGTGGGCGGGACGACGGTCGACGCCGACCTCGTCATCGACGCCACCGGACGCGGCACCCGGTTACCGGTGTGGTTGGAGCAGTGGGGGTTCGAGCGCCCGTCTGAGGACACCGTCGAGGTGGGCATCGGTTACGCCACCCATCAGGTGCGAATCCCCGACGGTCTGTTCGCCGAGAAGGTCGTGGTGGCGGGCGCGTCGCGGGAGCAGCCGGTGGGCCTGGGCATGCTGTATTACGAGGACGGCAACTGGGGGCTGACGACGTTCGGCATCGCGAAAGTGCCGCCGCCACAAGACTTCGCCGGCATGTGCGCGCTCGCCGACGAGATCTTGCCCCCGCACGTCGCCGCGGCGCTGCGCCTGGGTGAGCCGATCGGCGAGGTCGCGTTCCACAAGTATCCGACCAGCCGGTGGCGCCGCTACGACAAACTCGATCGCTTCCCCGAGGGCATTCTGCCGTTCGGCGATGCGGTGGCGAGCTTCAATCCGACGTTCGGGCAGGGCATGACGATGACGTCGCTACAGGCGGGGCATCTGCGGCGGGCATTGGACGACCCGGGCGAGAGTCTGGCGGCGACATTCACCAAGGCGACGAAGAAGACGACGTGGCCGGTGTGGACGATGAACGCGGTCGGTGACCTGGTGCTGCACCGGGCGGAGGGCCCGATGCCGTGGTGGTATCGGCCGGTCGGATCGTTGTTCGACCAGTTCCTCGGCGCGGCCGAAACCGATCCTGTTCTCGCAGAATGGTTTCTGCGCCGGTTCAGCCTGCTCGACAATCTCTACATGGTGCCGTCGGCGAAGCTGGTGGGCCGCACGGTGCGCCACAACATGCGGTTGTGGGCAGCGGAGAAGAAGGTTAGAGGCCGACGGTCACGCGAAACAGTCGCGTCGGCTCCTGCGACATCAGCCTGATCGGGCCGTCGTCGGCCGCCACCCACGCCGCGGCGCCGCGGTGCAGCGTCACCGCCGACGACTTGGCGTGCACGGTCGCGCAGCCCTGAGTGCACAGCAGGATCTGCGGTCCGTCGTGGCGGGTGGGCGCGTCGATCTCGTGGCCGAGTTGCTCACCGTCGACGGCGAGCACCGACACCGCGAATTCCGGTGCGGGCGTGGGGTAGACGAGCTCGGCTCCGTCGCGGACGGGCTCGGGTGAGACGATGATGTCGACGGCCGGGGTGAAATCGAGGACTCGCAACAGCTCGGGGACGTCGACGTGCTTGGGCGTCAGACCGCCGCGAAGGACGTTGTCGGAGTTGGCCATCACCTCGACGCCGACGCCCTGCATGTAGGCGTGCAGGTTGCCGGCAGGGAGGTAGATCGCCTCGCCGGGCTGCAGTGTGAGCCGGTTCAGCAGCATCGACGCCAGCACCCCGGCGTCACCCGGGTAGCGCTCACCGAGTTCCAGCACGGTTTTGGCTTCGCGCGCGAATTCCTGCTCGCCCGACCGCAAGTAGTTGATCGCACCGTCGAGCACGGCGGGCACGAGCACGTCGAGGTCGGGTTGCGGAAAGGTGATCCACGTCGTGAACAGCGCGCGCAACCCGTCGGCGTCGGATTGGCCCGACAGCAGGTTGATGAACGGGTCGAGTTCGGCGACGCCGAGCGCACGCATCAACGTCACCGAGCGGGCGGCCGGGGCGAAGCCGGCCAAGGCCTCGAACGGGCTGAGCGCGACGATGATCTCGGGTTTGTGGCTGCGGTCGCGGTAGTTGCGCGTCGGCGCGTTGACGGGGATGCCCATCCGCTCCTCGCGGGAGAAGCCCTCGATCGCCTGCTCGGTGCTGGGGTGCGCCTGCAGCGACAGCGGCTCGTCGGCGGCGAGCACCTTGACCAGGAAGGGCAGCGAGTCACCGAACCGGCCTCGAACCACCTGTCCCAGTTCACCTTCGGGATCGGCGCGCAGCGCGTCGAGCAGCGAGCGGTCGCCGTCGTCGGTCTGCAGATGGGCCGGATCGCCCGGGTGTGCACCGAACCACAGCTCGGCCTCGGGATATGGAGTGGGGCTCGGCGCCCCGGTGAAATCGGCTATCGCGGTCCGCGAACCCCATGCGTAGGTCCGCACCGCACCCCTGAGCAGATGCACTCGCCTCAACCTCGAATCAGACGCTGGTAGACGGCCGCCATCTCGAGGCGGACGGCCATCAGCGCCAGTTGTTTCTCGGGTCGGTTGGCACCGGGCATCTCTGTTGAGCCCGATACCACCTCTCCCGCTCCCCCGAGTTCCGGCACGTCGTTCGCATTGACCACGGAGACGTCGTCGAAACCGCGTAGCCGCGCCGAGATGGCGGGCCGGTCTTCGTCCGAGGTCAGCACGATGGTGCGCCCGCGATTGGGCAGCGGCCCGTCGAGTTCCTCGTCGTGGAAGATGGACACCTCGCCTGAGCCGCGCCCCCAGCCCGAGCCCAACGCCACCAGCACGTCGGCCAGGCCCACTGCGGCCACCGTCTGCTGAGCCACCCGCAACATCACGGTGCAGGCGTGCCGGGCGAGTGTCAGCGTGGCGGGGCTGTCCCCGGCGAACACGACGTCCCGGTCGAGCATCCGTTGGGTGAGTTCTTTGGCGGGATTGGTGAAAATCTCACGCGCAGCGCTGTTTCGGAACGCTTCGGCGTCGAGGTCGTCGGCCAGTGCGGCGAGGTTGACGCGGACACCGGGGGCCACCACCTCGAGCGCAGCCAGGCCGGCGGCGAGGTATCGGGCGAGCGTGAAGTCGTCGGGCACGGGCAGCCGCGGCGGCAGCGCCACCGACCGTCCGGCGGTCGCGTCGCGCAGGGGTCCCTCGTAGGGGGCGACGACGATCACGCGGGCCCCGCGACGGACTCCCATCGCGGCCGCGGTCACCAGTGCGGAGTCACCGGGGTCGTCGCCGGCGACGATCAGGACGTCGAGCGCACCGATCCAGGGCGGCGCCTCGGTGGCGAGCACGATCGGTGCGGGCAGGGAGCCGCCGAGCACGGCGGCCAGCATCGACCCGGCAACCGAAGCGGTCCCCCGGCTGGCCACCCAGACCACGGTGCGGGGCGGTGCATCGGAACGTACGGAGTCGAGATCACCTTCGGACAGCGCCGAGGCGGTGGCCCGCACCTGTGCACCGGCCATCGACGCGGCGCGCAGCAGCCCGTGCCGATCCGCGGCCAGCAGGCCTTCGGTGTCATCGAGGTCGACCACCGCGGTGGCGCTCACGTGAGCTCCCCTGCTCCTTTGGTGATCAGCGCACCGATCTCGTCGACCAGCGCAGCCACCTCCTCGGGGGTACGGGCCTCGGCGTTGAGCCGCAGCAGCGGCTCGGTGTTCGACATGCGCAGGTTGAACCACCGGCCGTCGCCGAGGTCGACGGTCACGCCGTCGAGGTGATCCATGGCGTGCACCCGGGAACCGAAGGCCGCGAGGACGGCGTCGACGACGGCGGGGGCGTCGGTGACGGTGTAGTTGATCTCGCCGGAGGCTTCGTAGCGCTCGTAGTCGGCCATGATCTCCGAGAGCGGGCGGTCCTGTTCTCCGAGCGCGGCGAGCACGTGCAGCGCGGCGAGCATGCCGGAGTCGGCGCCCCAGAAGTCGCGGAAGTAGTAGTGCGCCGAATGCTCGCCGCCGAAGATCGCGCCGGTCTCGGCCATCAGCGCCTTGATGTAAGAGTGTCCGACGCGGGAGCGCACCGGTGTGCCGCCGCGTTCGGTGATGAGTTCGGGCACGGCGCGGGAGGTGATGAGGTTGTGGATCACCGTGGCGCCGATCTCGCGGGTCAGTTCGCGGCCGGCGACCAGCGCGGTGACCGCCGACGGGGACACGGCCTGGCCGCGTTCGTCGACGACGAAGCAGCGGTCGGCGTCACCGTCGAACGCGAGGCCGATGTCGGCACCGGTCTCGAGCACGAAGCTCTGCAGGTCGACGAGGTTGGCCGGGTCCAGCGGGTTCGCCTCGTGGTTGGGGAAGGTGCCGTCGAGTTCGAAGTACAGCGGCGACAGCGTGATCGACGAGATGGGGCCCAACACGCCGGGGGTGGTGTGGCCGGCCATGCCGTTGCCGGCATCGACGGCGACTTTGAGCGGGCGCAGCGCGCTGACGTCGACCAGTGAGCGCAGGAAGTCGCCGTAGTCGGCGAGCACGTCGCGATCGGATGCGGTGCCGCGCGGCCCGTCGTGTTCGGGGACGCCGGCGATCACCTCGTCGCTGATCGTGGTGAGCCCGGTGTCCTTGCCGACGGGTTTGGCGCCAGCCCGGCACAGCTTGATGCCGTTGTAGGCGGCCGGGTTATGGCTGGCGGTGAACATCGCGCCCGGGCAGTCCATCAGGCCGGAGGCGAAGTACAGCTGGTCGGTCGAGGCCAGGCCGATGCGGACCACGTCGAGGCCCTGGTCCATGACACCTTCGGCGAACGCGGCGGAGAGCACTGGCGAACTCTCGCGCATGTCGTGACCGATGACGACCTGCGTCGCGCGGTCGCGCACGAGCCGGGCGAACGCGGCGCCCACCTCGGCGACGAACTGTTCGTCGATCTGCTCACCGACGAGTCCGCGCACGTCGTAGGCCTTGATGACGCGCTGTACCGCCTCGGCGGGCCGGGACATGGGGGCTCCTCACGCTGACGTGCTGACCGGTGGTGCCAGCCTAGCCGTCGGGAGCCGCACACACGGCTGCCACCGGTCAGGTTCGCGATTCAGTCCGGCGGGTCAGGCAGCACTCGCAGATGCCCGCGCCGCCGTCCGTTGGACTCGGGCCGGCGCACCGGCGGCGCCATCAACGCGCCGCCCTGGGTGCCCGTGACGGGGTCGGTGAAGGCGCTGAATCCAGCTACCGGTCCGGCCGGCGCTTCCCTGCCTTCGCGCACGGCGTCCGCGAGTGCCACCAGGTCGTCGTCATCGGGGTGCGACGGCAGCGGGCCGGCGTGGCGAACCAGCTCCCACCCGCGGGGGGCGGTGATCCGCCCGGCGTGCATGACGCACAGGTCCCAGGAGTGCGGCTCGGAGACGGTGGCCAGCGGGCCGACGACGGCGGTCGAGTCCGAGTAGACGAACGTGAGCGTCGCGACCGCGTAGTGCGGGCAGCCTGGACGGCAGCAGCGACGGGGAACATTCACGAACGGAAGGTTATCGCTTGTGTTGGTCCGCGCCGAGGCGGACACGCGAGCCGTGGGGGGCCCGAAGCCCAACCGTTACGATCTTTTTCGTGACCGGGCACAACCACCGAGGGTCCCGGCGTGGCCGCGGGATGCGTGGACCGCTGCTGCCGCCCACCGTTCCGGGCTGGCGCAGCCGCGCTGAGCGTTTCGACATGGCGGTGCTCGAGGCGTACGAGCCGATCGAGCGGCGATGGCAGGAGCGGGTGGCGTCGTTGGACGTCGCGGTCGACGAGATCCCCCGATTGGCTCCGAAGGATCCGGACAGTGTGCAGTGGCCGCCCGAGGTGGTGGCCGACGGGCCGATTGCGCTGGCGCGGCTGATACCTGCCGGGGTGGATGTTCGCGGCAACTCGACGAGAGCGCGAATTGTGTTGTTCCGCAAGCCGATCGAGCGACGGGCGAAGGACACCGTCGAGCTGACCGACCTTCTGCATGAGCTTCTGGTGGCGCAGGTGGCCACCTATCTGGGCGTCGAGCCGTCCGTCATCGATCCGACGATGGACGACGACTAGCCGGCTAGATGATGCCGCGCTTGATGCGCCGGCGCTCCCGCTCGGACAGTCCACCCCAGATGCCGAAGCGCTCATCGTTGGCCAACGCGTACTCGAGGCAGGCGTTCTTGACTTCGCAGCCGAGGCAGATGCGCTTGGCTTCGCGGGTCGAGCCGCCCTTCTCCGGGAAGAAGGCCTCGGGGTCGGTCTGCGCGCACAGGGCGCGTTCTTGCCACTGGTCCTCGTCGGTTGCCAGCTCGTCGTCGATCGGGTCGGGCACCACGCTCAGTTGCGGGCGTCCCCCGATGCTTGCTGCCGTCGGATCGGTCTGGATGTGCGGTGCACTTCCCACCGAGCCGAGGAAGCTGCTGTCGAAATGTACCGAGTTGCCGAAATCGGCCTGTTCAAAAGCCATTTTCCCCTCCTCCACAGGTCTCGTAGATCCGTTTAGGCCAGCCCCACATTTTCTCTATGTGGCCATCCAATTCGAACAAGTGATCGAATCTCGGTCTGCGACACCGGAACCGGCCGGAGAACCGCGAATGACACTGCTGTGATTACACACGCGTTAGCTGTCGCGGTCAAGCGCTGGAACAGGAATTCATACCATTCCGTGACTCATTTACGGCGCGTCGTTCTGTGGCGTGTCTGTCACGTTCCGGCTTCGCGCACCTCCGGGCGGCGGGCCGCACTCGCGTGCGCCTAGTCTCGGTCGGTGTGAAGGTCACTGTTCTCGTCGGCGGCGTGGGTGGCGCGCGCTTCCTCCTGGGTGTCCAACATCTATTGGGCTTGGGGCAGTTCGGCACTCACGATACCGATGAGCATGATGTGACGGCTGTGGTCAATGTGGGCGACGACGCATGGATGTTCGGCGTGCGCATCTGCCCCGATCTCGACACTTGCATGTACACCCTCGGCGGCGGCATCGACCCCGAGCGAGGCTGGGGTCACCGCAACGAAACCTGGCACGCCAAGGAGGAACTCGCCGCCTACGGCGTGCAACCCGATTGGTTCGGCCTGGGCGACCGCGATCTGGCCACCCACCTGGTGCGCACGCAGATGCTGCGGGCCGGCTACCCCCTCTCCCAGGTCACCGAGGCGCTGTGCGCGCGGTGGAACCCCGGCGTCCGCCTGCTACCGGCCAGCGACGATCGCAGTGAAACCCACGTGGTCATCACCGATCCGGCGGACGGTGAGAAGAAGGCCGTCCACTTCCAGGAGTGGTGGGTGCGGTATCGCGCCCAGGTGCCCACCGAGAGCTTCGCGTTCGTCGGCGCCGACAACGCCACCGCGGCACCGGGTGTCACCGAGGCGATCGAGGGTGCCGACGTCGTGTTGATCGCGCCGTCGAACCCCGTGGTCAGCATCGGCTCCATCCTGAAGATCGGCGGCATCCGGGCCGCACTGCGCGCCACGTCGGCGCCGGTGATGGGGTACAGCCCCATCGTGGCGGGAAAGCCGTTGCGCGGCATGGCCGATGCGTGCCTGTCGGTGATCGGCGTCGACAGCACCTCCGAGGCGGTCGGAGCGCTCTACGGCGCACGCTCGGGGACGGGCATCCTGGACGGCTGGCTGGTGCACACCGGTGACGACGCGGTGATCGACGGGGTCGCGGTGCGCTCGGCTCCCCTGCTCATGAGCGAGCCCGCGGTCACCGCGGAGATGGTGCGCGCGGGTCTGGACCTGGCCGGGGTTGCGCTGTGAGAGACCACGGCACGTCGGCGCGCCTGGAAGTGCTACCGGTACCGGGGCTTCCGGAGTTCCGACCCGGTGACGACCTGGGCGCCGCGATCGCCGACGCCGCGCCGTGGTTGCGTGACGACGACGTGGTGGTGGTCACCAGCAAGGTGCTGTCCAAGTGCGAGGGCCGCATGGTCGACGCGCCGGCCGATCCCGAGCTGCGAGACACGCTGCGCCGCAAGCTGATCGACGGCGAGGCGGTGCGAGTCCTGGCGCGCAAGGGTCGCACGCTGATCACCGAGAACGCGCTGGGGCTGGTGCAGGCCGCCGCCGGCGTCGACGGGTCGAACGTCGACTCCCACGAACTCGCGCTGCTTCCCGTCGATCCCGACGGCAGCGCGGCGGCGCTACGCGCTGCGGTGCACGAACGGCTCGGCGTCCGCGTCGGCATCGTCGTCACCGACACGATGGGCAGGGCGTGGCGCACGGGTCAGACCGACGTCGCGATCGGCGCTGCCGGGCTCGAGGTGTTGCACGGCTATGCGGGCGAACACGATCAGCACGGCAACGAGTTGATCGTCACCGAGATCGCGGTCGCCGACGAGATCGCCGCTGCCGCCGACTTGGTGAAAGGGAAGCTGACCGCGGTGCCGGTGGCGGTGGTGCGCGGGCTGACGGTGCGCGACGACGGGTCGAACGCGCGGAACCTGGTGCGCGCCGGTGAGGAAGACCTGTTCTGGCTCGGCACCGAGGAGGCCATTGCGCTCGGGCGTACGCAGGCACAGCTGCTGCGACGCTCGGTGCGGGGTTTCAGTGCCGAGCCGGTACCGCCGGAGCTGATCGAGGCTGCTGTCGGGGAGGCGCTCACCGCACCGGCGCCGCACCACACCCGACCGGTCCGCTTCGTGTGGGTGCGCGATACGGCGGTGCGCACCCGGTTGCTCGACGCGATGAAAGATGCGTGGCGCGCGGATCTGCTGGGTGACGGCCGAGATCCCGACGCGGTGGAACGGCGGGTGGCGCGAGGCCAGATCCTCTATGACGCACCGGAATTGGTGATCCCGTTCATGGTGCCCGACGGCGCGCACAGCTATCCCGACGAGCACCGCACCAAGGCCGAGCACACGATGTTCACCGTGGCTGTCGGCGCAGCGGTGCAGGGTCTGCTGGTGGGGCTCGCGGTGCGCGGGGTGGGCAGCTGCTGGATCGGGTCGACGATCTTCGCGGCCGACCTGGTGCGCGCCGAGCTGGATCTGCCCGGCGAGTGGGAGCCGTTGGGCGCCATCGCGATCGGCTATGCCGCCGACGGGCCGGCGCAGCCGCGGCCGCCGGTGCCCACCGACGGTCTGCTGGTGGAGCGGTGAGCCTTCACCAGTCGGCTGTCGACACCCTGACGCGTTGGGAGCCCGCGGATCCGGCGCAGGAGTCGATGCGGCACGCGGTGCTGGCATTCCTCGACGCGAATCCGAAGGCGTGTCTGCGGGAGTCGGTGCCCGGTCACATCACGGGCTCGGCGTTGGTACTCAATCACGAAGGCACGCATGCGCTGCTGACGCTGCATCCGCGGTTCGGCCGCTGGCTGCAACTCGGGGGGCACTGCGAGCCCGACGATCCCACGCTGGTCGCTGCGGCGCTGCGGGAGGCGACAGAAGAGTCGGGCATCGACGGGTTGACCATCGACGAGTTGCCGACGGCGATCCACGTGCATCCGGTGACGTGTTCGCTGGGTGTGCCGACGCGACACCTCGACGTGCAGTTCGTCGTGCGCGCGCCGCAGGGAGCGCAGGCCGAGATCAGCGAGGAATCGGTGGATCTGCGGTGGTGGCCGTTGGACGACTTGCCGGGCGGCAGCGATTTCGGCCTGCGCCACCTGGCCGCCCTCGCGAAAGTGCACCTCTCCTCCTCCGCGGAATAGCATTCCGGGCTGCAGATTCGACTTATCCACAGCCATGGCTTCTCGTGCGCTGAGGAACCCGGCGCCGGCCGCATGCTCTTTGCATGGGGGACGTCATCGTTGGCTCGCAGGCCGTGCTCGCGGGCACCATCACCCGCGCGACGTTGCGGTGGAATTATCGCGCGATCTTTCCCGACGTCTACCTGCCGAAGGACGTCGAGCCCACCCTGGCCCACCGCGCCGAGGGTGCGTGGTTGTGGTCTCGTCGGCGAGGCGTGATCACCGGTCGGGCTGCAGCCGCAGCGCATGGCGCGAAATGGATCGATGACGGCACTCCCGTTGAGGTGCTCTGGGCCAACAATCGCTGCCCGACTGGAATCGTCACCCGACGAGAGCGCATCGCGCCCGACGAGATCGTGTGGATCGACGGCATACCGGTCGCCACTCCCGCCCGTGCGGGCCTTGATCTCGGCCGGTATCTGCCACGCAACATCGCCGTGGCGCACCTCGATGCCCTCGCCGCGTCGACCGGGGTGACAGCTGAGGAGATTCTCGACCTCACGCATCGATACAAGGGCAGGCACGGCGTTCGCCGCTGCCGCGAGGCAGTCGGACTGATGGACGCCGGCGCGCAGTCACCACAGGAAACGCGACTGCGACTTCTGCTGATCGACAGGGGCTTTCCACGACCAGAAACGCAGATCCCGGTGGTCGACGGGAACGGCTACACATTTGCCTACCTCGACATGGGATGGGAGCAGCTCGGAATCGCCGTGGAGTACGACGGCGATCATCACCGAACCGACATCGATCAATACCGATGGGATGCGCGGCGCCTCCGCAGAATCGCCGACGCGAACTGGATGGTCATTCGGGTCATGGCAGGCGATCGCAACGACGAGGTCATCGGCTGGGTGAAGCAGGCGTGGGCCCGACGCCAGAGAGAAGCCATGGCTGCGAAAAGGCCTGCATAGCAGCCAGGAATGCTATTCCGCGGCCGCGGCACCCAGAAGCTAGATGTCTGTCGAGAAGCGGATGCCGCCGTCGGGAATCGTGATCCCCGGCCACACCCGGGCGCCGCGCAGCAGTTCGCAGCGGGCACCGACGTCGGCGCCATCGCCGATCACGCCGTCGCGGATCAGTGCCCGAGGCCCGATGTGCGCGCCGAAGCCGATGATCGATCGCTCGATCACCGCGCCCGCTCCGACTTTCGCGCCGTCGAAGATCACCGCACCGTCAAGCCGTGCCCCGCCGGCGATCTCGGCCCCGCGCCCGATCACGGTGCCACCGATCAACAGCGCTCCCGGCGCCACCGACGCCCCGTCGTGCACCAGCTTCTCGCCACGCTGATGTGTCAGGGCGGGTGACGGTGCGATGCCGCGCACCAGATCCGCTGAGCCGCGGACGAAATCCTCCGGCGTGCCCATGTCCCGCCAGTAGGTGGAATCCACGTAGCCACAGACCTTGCGGCCCTCAGCGAGCAGAAGCGGGAACACTTCACGTTCCACCGACAGCGCGCGGCCGGTCGGGATCTGCTCGATGATCGACCGCTTGAACACATAGCAGCCGGCGTTGATCTGATCGGTCGGCGGGTCTTGCGTCTTCTCCAGGAAGGCAGTCACCGTGCCGTCGGATTCAGTTGGCACGCAACCGAATGCGCGGGGGTCACCGACGCGCACCAGGTGCAGCGTCACGTCGGCCTGGTTCTCCGCGTGCGAATCGAGCAGCGCACGCAGGTCGCAGCCGGACAGCACGTCGCCGTTGAAGACGACGGCCGTGTCGTGGCGCAGCTTGGACGCGACGTTGGCGATGCCGCCGCCGGTGCCCAGAGGTTCGTCTTCGACGACGTAGTCGATCTGCAGCCCGAGCTTGGAGCCGTCACCGAACTCGGCTTCGAATACGCCCGCTTTGTAAGAGGTTCCGAGGACCACGTGCTCGATGCCGGCATCGGCGATCCGCGAGAGAAGGTGGGTCAGGAACGGCAGCCCTGCGGTCGGGAGCATCGGCTTGGGCGCCGAGAGGGTCAGTGGGCGTAGGCGTGTGCCCATGCCGCCGACGAGAACGACCGCATCGACATCGGCTGGATTCACCATCACCCCTGCCCCCTTCGGGCTTTCAACGAACTCCGCACCACCAGCCGGGATCGCGCCCCCAACGCCGTCCGGAACGCCCACCGTAGCGGAGCGTGCCGCCGCTTCGGGTAACGATCCGCGAGAAAAGTGTAAGTGCTCGCGTGGTGGGCAGCGAGGTTGCGGGCGGGATCGCGACCGGTGGAGTGCCCTTTGGCGTGCAGCACCTCCGCCGAGGGCACGTAGACGTTCTGCCAGCCGGCGCGGCCGAGCCGATCGCCGAGGTCGACGTCCTCCATGTACATGAAGTAGCGCTCGTCGAAGCCTGCGATCTCCGCGTAGGCGGCGCTGCGCATCAACAGGCAGGACCCCGACAGCCAGCCGACTGCGCGTTCGCTGGGGTCTTCCCGCTCTTGGCGGTAGACGGCGGTCCACGGGTTGGATGGCCAGATCGGTCCGACGACGGCGTGCATGCCGCCCCGGATGATCGACGGCAGGTGCCGCGCCGAGGGGTAGACGGATCCGTCGGGGTCGCGGATCAGCGGGCCCAGCGCCCCGGCTCGGGGCCAGCGGTCGGCGGCTTCGAGCAGGAGGTCGATACTGCCGGGCCCCCACTGCACGTCGGGATTCGCGACGACGAACATGTCTGTGGTGCTGGACAATCCGTATTCGGCGACGGCCTTGTTGATCGCCGAGCCGTAGCCGACGTTCGCCCCGGTGCGCAGCAGGCGGGCGTTGGGGTAGCGCTGCACAGCCTCCTCGACAGTGCCGTCGTCGGATCCGTTGTCGGCCATGATCACCGTGACCGGCCGCTCGGTGGCGTGGGCCAGCGATGCCAGGAACCGGTCCAGATGCGGCCCCGGCGAATACGTCACCGTGACGACGTACAGCTCGTCGCTCACCTAGCGTCCACCCATCTCATCGCGTTGAGGGTAACGGGCGCAGTGCTGTGGTGAGCGCCTCGCGCCACCCTCGTAGGGGTGTGAGTCCGGCGCGCGCGGATCCGGCCGACGACAGAGCGGAGTAGGACGGCCGGGGCGCGGGGCGCGGGTGACGGTCGCTGTCGACGGGTCGGACGCGTGACGGGTCGGCGCCCAGCGCCGCGAAGACCGCCTGGGCCTGGTCGAACCGGCTGCCTTCGCCGGCGTTGGCGGCGTGCAGGAGCGGCCCGCGGACCCCGCCGTCGGCGATGTCCAGCAGCGCGGCGCACAGATCGCCCACGTAGGTCGGGGAGCCGATCTGGTCGGCGACGACGTCGATGTGCTCCGTTCCGGCCGCGGCGCGGCGCATCGCGGCGACGAAGTCGGTGCCGTCGGCGCCTTCGTAGACCCAGGAGGTGCGCACCACGTATGCGGTGGGCAGCGCGGCCAGCACCGCCTGCTCGCCGGCCAGCTTGGTGCGCCCGTACACCGACAGCGGCCCGGTGGCGTCATCGATGTCGTAGGGGCGCCGCGCGCCGGACGCGCCGAAGACGTAGTCGGTGGAGATGTGGATCAGCGATGCCCCGGCGCGGGCGCAGGCCGCGGCGACGTTGCCGGCACCGGTGGCGTTGACGGCGTGGGCCCGGTCCGGGTCGTCCTCGGCGAGGTCGACCTGGGTGAAGGCGGCGCAGTTGACGACGACGTCGCCGGCGCGGAGTTCACCCGGGTCAGGCCCGGTGATGTCCCACTCCCGGGACGTGAAGGTGCGGACTTCGCGGCCCTGAGAGGCGGCCTGACCTGCCAGGAAGCGCCCGACCATGCCGCCGGCGCCGGTGATTACGATTCGGTCAGCCATAGCTAGCGAGTGTGGCACGCCGAGGTCGGCTCCCCCGTCTCCCGCCTGGCCGCCAGTAGCCTGGGCGGATGCCTGCAGCTCAGATGACCCGTGTCATCTCCGTCATCGTGACGTTGGTGATCGTCGTCGGCACCGGCGTCGCATGGGGCAAGATCCGGTCTTTCGAGTCGGGCATCAACCACGTCAGCCCCGATGCGCTCGGCCAGGGTGGCCAGGACGGGGCTATCGACATCCTGCTGGTCGGTATGGACAGCCGCACGGATGCGCACGGCAATCCGCTCAGCGCCGAGGAGTTGGCCACGCTGCGCGCCGGTGACGACGTCTCCACCAACACCGACACCATCATCTTGATCCGCATCCCGAACAACGGACGGTCGGCGACGGCGATCTCGATTCCCCGCGACTCCTACGTCGAGGCGCCAGGCATCGGGAAGATGAAGATCAACGGCGTCTACGGCTCGGTGCATCTGGAGAAGATGAAGCAGCTCGTCGAGCAGGAGGGCGAGGACCCCGCGGTCGCCGAGAAGGAGGCCACCGAGGCGGGCCGCGAGGAGCTGATCAAGACGGTCGCGAACCTCACCGGCGTGACGGTCGACCATTACGCCGAAGTGGGGCTGCTGGGCTTCGCGCTGATCACCGACGCCTTGGGCGGGGTGGATGTCTGCCTCAAAAATGCTGTCTACGAACCTCTTTCGGGCGCGGACTTCCCCGCGGGCTGGCAGAAGCTGAGCGGCCCCCAGGCGCTGAGCTTCGTGCGGCAGCGCCACGACCTGCCGCGCGGGGATCTGGACCGTGTCACCCGCCAGCAGGCGTTCATGGCATCGCTGGCGCACGCGGTGATCTCGAGCAAGACGCTGTCGAGCCCGGCCACGCTGAACCGGCTCGAGGACGCGGTGCAGCGTTCGGTGGTGATCTCCGACGGCTGGAGCATCATGGATTTCGCCGATCAGCTGAGCAAGCTCTCGGGCGGCAACATCGCGTTCGCGACGATTCCGATCGTCGAAGAGGCCGGCTGGAGTGACGACGGGATGCAGTCGGTGGTGCGGGTGAATCCCCCGGAGGTCAAGGCGTGGGTGGACAGCCTGCTGCATGACCAGGAAGAGGGAAAGACCGAGCAGCTGGCCTACAGCAATGACAAGACCACGGTCGACGTGGTCAACGACAGCGATGTCAATGGCTTGGCCGCTGCGGTCTCGACGGTGTTGACGGGTAAGGGCTTCGCCGCGGGCAACGTCGGTAACAACGAGGGCACCAAGGTCACCAACAGCCAGGTGCAGGCCGCTTCCCAGGACGACCAGGGCGCGCAGGAGGTGGCCAAGGAGCTGGGTGGGCTGCCGATCGTCGAGGACGCGTCAGTCCCCCAGGACGCGGTGCGGGTGGTGCTGTCGGCCGACTACACGGGCCCTGGCTCGGGTCTGGACGGCACGGATGTGACGCTGTCCGCGCCGGTGACCAACGCGTCGGGCGGTGGCGAAGCGCTGCCGGCAGCGTCTCCGATCATCACGGCGGGGTCGAACGACCCGCAGTGCGTCAACTGATGGCGCTCAACCTCTCGTCGGCGATTCTCGATCCGCTGCTGGCCCGCAATCCGGCGGGACCGCGCATCACCTACTACGACGATGCGACCGGCGAGCGCATCGAGTGCTCGACGGTGACGTTGGCGAACTGGGCGGCCAAGACCGCCAATCTGTTGCGCGACGAGATGGGGGCCGGCCCGGGCAGCCGGGTGGCGGTGTTGCTGCCCGCGCATTGGCAGACGGCGGCGGTGCTGCTCGGGATCTGGTGGATCGGGGCCGAGGCGGTCGTCGGTGACGACAGCGCGGATCTCGCTCTGTGCGCCGAGGGCCGGCTCGATGAGGCGGACGCCGCGGTCAGCGGCGGCGAGGTCGCGGTACTGTCACTGGATCCGTTCGGTCGGCCCGCGGCGAATCTGCCTGTGGGAGTGACGGATTACGCGACGGCCGTGCGCGTGCACGGCGATCAGATCGTCGCCGAACGCAACCCTGGTCCAGCCTTGGATGGCCGTTCGGGTGACGACGTGCTCGCCGCAGCGCTCGCAGCTGCCGACGCGCAGGGCTTGGGCGCCGACGATCGCGTGTTGTCGAGCGCGCCCTGGGACACCGCCGACGACGTGGTTGCCCACCTGCTTGCGCCGTATGCGGTGGGGGCGTCGCTGGTGTACGTCGCGCACCCCGATGCCACCGCACTCGATCGCCGCCGGGCAACGGAGAAAGTCACGCGCGGCTGACGCTGCTGTAGTTTTTGCGTCACGAACCCGCCGTTCTGGCGAAGTCGGGCGCCAGGCTTATGACTGATACTGATCAGGCCGACATAATTGACACAATGGTTACCGTGACCTTAATGTTTCCGTAACCACACGCTGTTCACAGGTTGATCGCGCACACTGATCGACGACAGACAGCCGCAGACCTGGCAAAGGACGGCGCAGATGGACACGACCATCACCGCACTTGCAGTCCTCTTCGCGCTCACGCTCTGGCACCTCCACAACCGCCGGCACGCCGGCTGGCTGGCCAGCTCAGAAGGCCGATTCTTCGTGTTCTGCGGCTATGCGCTGGTCGCCATAGCCGCGTACTGGCTCGAAACGGCGCCCACCGCTAGCACCTGGGAGTGGGCGTTCGGGAACCTGTGGGGTCTCGCCGCGATGGTCGCGTTCGTGCTGGGCTTCGGGCATCTCAACCGCGCCACCGCCGAGCACGCCTGGGCCGCGCAGCAGGTCGAAGCCATCGAGCATTCGGACGCTGCAGCGAAGTAGTTCGGTACGCCGAGCGAAACGGCGTGTCCTCTAGGGTCGTCGTGTGCCTTCTGCTCTGAATTCCGATGTCCTGCGCTCTGCACTCGACGGCACCGTGTGGCGCCGCGTCGACGTCGTGGAGGAGACAGGGTCGACAAATGCCGATCTGGTCGCCCGCGCTGCCGACGGTGACGACATCGCCGGGGCGGTGCTCCTGGCCGAACACCAGTCCGAGGGCCGCGGCCGGCACGGGCGCCGGTGGTCTGCTCCCCCGCGCACTCAGATCTCGGTGTCCGTCGGCGTCGACACGACGGGTGTCGCGCCTGAGCGTTGGGGTTGGCTGCCGCTCCTGACGGGTCTTTCCGTCGCGCAGACGGTGCAGTCTCTCGGCGTCGATGCGACGGTGAAGTGGCCCAATGACGTTCTCGTCGGCAGCGGAAAGCTGGCCGGCATCCTCGCCGAGGTCGCGGCTCCCGTCGTCGTTGTGGGCGTCGGGCTCAACGTCGGCTTCGACGCGAGCGACCTACCCGACCCGAATGCCTTGTCGCTGACGATGCTCGGCCACGCCGTGGACCGCACCGAACTCGCGGCCGCGCTTCTGCGCACTCTCAGTGAGCGGGTCGAGCAGTGGCGCGCGGCAGATGCCACGCTGGCGGCCGACTATCGCGCGATCAGCTCGACGATCGGTACGCGGGTGCGTGCCCTGCTGCCCGGGGGCGACGAGATCACTGGTGTCGCAACCGCTGTGGACGACGGCGGGCGGCTGGTCATCGACAGCGACGGAACGCCGGTGACAGTGTCGGCGGGCGATATCACCCATCTGCGCCCGGCCCACTAGCAGCGGCTCCGCGAGAGTGCCTCAGCGGTTGTTCCCGACGATTCGGGACTACCGTGAGTGCACTCCCGCGGCTACCGAATCACTTCAGCAGTGCCCGGCTCATCACGACGCGCTGAATCTGGTTGGTGCCCTCGTAGATCTGCGTGATCTTGGCGTCGCGCATCATGCGCTCGACCGGGAAGTCGACGGTGTAGCCGGCCCCGCCGAACAGCTGCACGGCATCGGTGGTGACTTCCATCGCGACGTCAGAGGCCAGGCACTTCGACGCCGCGGAGATGAACCCGAGGTTGCCTTCGCCACGCTCGGCCCGGGCGGCTGCGCTGTACACCATCAGCCGGGCTGCCTCGACCTTCATGGCCATGTCGGCGAGCATGAACTGGACGGCCTGGAAGTCCGAGATGCTCTTGCCGAACTGCTTGCGGTCCTTGGTGTATTCGATCGCCGCATCGAGTGCGCCCTGGGCGATACCGACGGCTTGCGCACCGATGGTCGGGCGCGTGTGGTCCAGCGTCGCGAGTGCGGTCTTGAAGCCGGTGCCCGGCTCGCCGATGATCCGGTCGCCGGGGATACGGCAGTTCTCGAAGTACAACTCGGTGGTCGGCGAGCCCTTGATGCCGAGCTTGCGCTCCTTGGGCCCGATCGAGAAGCCCTCGTCGTCGATGTGGACCATGAACGCCGAGATGCCGTTGGCACCCTTGTCGGGGTCGGTGACGGCCATGACGGTGTACCAGGCGGACTTACCGCCGTTGGTGATCCAGCACTTGGCGCCGTTGAGAATCCAGTCGTCGCCGTCGGCCTTGGCGCGGGTCCGCATGGCGGCCGCATCGCTGCCCGCTTCCCGCTCGGACAGCGCGTAGGAGGCCATCGCCTCGCCGGAGGCGAGTGAAGGCAGCACCTTCTTCTTCAGCTCGTCGGATCCCCGCAGGATCAGACCCATCGTGCCGAGCTTGTTGACGGCCGGGATCAGCGAGGCCGATGCGTCGACGCGCGCCACCTCTTCGATGACGATGCACGCGGCCACCGAGTCAGCGCCCTGCCCGTCGTATTCCTCGGGCACGTGCACGGCGTTGAAGCCGTTGGCCACCAGCGCGTCGAGCGCTTCTTGAGGGAACCGAGCGTTTTCGTCGACGTCCGCCGCGTACGGCGCGATCTCTTTCTCCGCCAGTGCGCGGATCGCCTGGCGCAGCTCTTGGTGCTCCTCCGGCAACTGGAAAAGATCGAACGAGGGATTTCCGCCCCAACCAGCCATCATCATCTCCTTGCTACTCGCCGGTAACTTTACCGTGCTCGCGCCTCGGCGCGAAGTCCGCATGCCCGCGCTCTCAGCCGAACCTCAGCACTAGACGTGGTTAATTCACAAGTTGCCTGGCTACTCTCCGCAACATGCAGGTCTACATCGATGGTTCGGCATTCCGGCGTACCGCCCACTGCGAGTGCGGCTGGAACGGTTCCCGCCATGTTCTGCGCGCCTCCGCGGTCGTTGACGCGGGCATGCACGCGGCCCAGACGGGCCACATCCAGGTTGCCGCGCCCGTACAGAGCGCCGAGCCTGTCGTCGTACTCCGCGCGTCCTGATCCGACCCCACCTGCGGCTCGTGTGACGAAAGTCACACCGCCATTTATCCCGCTCAAAATCAGGCTCTACGAGCATGCCCGTTCGAGTTTGCTAAGCAAAACAATGCTTCACGAACTGACGGCAACGTCAGCAAACCCCTGAAACGCTTCCGCGGAGAGTCCAGCACCCACTTTTCTCGTCCCTCCCCCCGTTGGGCGAAGATCCGCCGAATAGCCGTGCCTGCAGGCTTGCGCTCAGGTCCTGGTGCTGCTTCACCAGGGCGAGACGCCGAGCGCATGACGTCTCAAGTGGCCCGACTACTCCCCCAGTAGCTTTCGCCGCAGCGCCTCGTCCTTTTCCAGCACCATCTGCTCGAGCCCGGCCTGGAACGCCGACATCCGCTGCTGCAGGGCGGGATCGGACGCACCGAGGATGCGAACGGCCAGCAGGCCGGCGTTACGCGCGCCACCGATCGAGACCGTCGCGACCGGCACACCGGCGGGCATCTGCACGATCGACAGCAGCGAGTCCATGCCGTCGAGTCGGGCCAGCGGTACGGGCACCCCGATCACCGGCAGCGGCGTCGCCGAGGCGACCATGCCCGGCAGGTGCGCCGCGCCGCCGGCCCCGGCGATGATCACCTCGAGGCCGCGCCCGGCGGCTTCCTGGGCGTAGGTCAGCATCCGCGCGGGCGTGCGGTGCGCGGAGACCACGCCGACCTCGAACGGCACCTCGAATTCCGCGAGCGCGTCGGCCGCGTCCGACATCACCGGCCAGTCGCTGTCGCTGCCCATGATCAAGCCCACCCGAGGTGTCATGCGTGAGGGTCCCATCCGTCGGTCCATTCGGCGTGCGAGAGCCAGTGTGCCGCCCGCTCTGCGCGCTCGCGCAGGGACTCCCAGTCGTCGCCGACGATGTTGACGTGCCCGATCTTGCGGCCGGGTCGCTCTTCCTTGCCGTAGAGGTGCACTTTGGCGTCGGGCATCCGCGCGCACAGGTGGTGCACGCGTTCGTCCATCGACATCTCCGGCAGCTCGGGTGCCCCGATCACGTTGCCCATCACGGTGTACGGAGTCAGGGGCGAGGTGTCGCCGAGCGGGTAGTCCAGCACCGCCCGGATGTGCTGCTCGAACTGGGACGTGCGGGCACCGTCCATGGTCCAGTGCCCGGAGTTGTGCGGACGCATCGCGAGCTCGTTGACCAGCAGCGAACCGTTCTCAGTTTCGAACAACTCGACGGCCATCACCCCGACCACCCCGAGCTCGGATGCCAGGCCCAACGCCAATTCCGTTGCCGCAGTGCCCAAGTCGCCAAGGGACGGAGCCGGTGCGATCACCGTGACGCAGATCCCGTCTTCCTGCACGGTCTCCACCACCGGCCACGCCGCGCCCTGCCCGAATGGGGAGCGAGCCACCAGGGCCGCCAGCTCGCGGCGCATCGCAACCTTCTCCTCGACCATCACCGGCACGCCGTCGGCGAGGTAGCGGCCGACGATCTCGCGGGCCTCGTCGGGCGAGTCGGCCATGATGACGCCGCGGCCGTCGTAGCCGCCGCGCACGGTCTTGATGACCACGGGTCCGCCGACCTCGATGGCGAAGGCTTCGGCTTGGCCGGTGTCGGTAACTTCGGAGAACCGCGGCACGGGCGCGCCGAGCGCGGCCAGCCGGCGCCGCATCACGAGCTTGTCCTGGGCGTGCACCAGCGCCTCGGGCGGCGGGTAGACGGCCACGCCGTCGGCGACGAGTTTCTCCAGCAGCTCGGTGGGCACGTGCTCGTGGTCGAAGGTGAGCGCGGTCGCGCCGTCGGCGACGCGGCGCAGTGCGTCGTAGTCGGTGTGGTGGCCGAGGACGACGTCGGGTGTCACCTGCGCGGCGGACTCGTCGGCGCGGACCGCGAGCACGCGCAGGGTCTGACCGAGGGCGATAGCCGCCTGATGCGTCATTCGGGCGAGCTGGCCGCCGCCGACCATGGCGACGACGGGACGAGAAGTTGCGGTTCGTGGCACGGCGTCTATCGTGTCATGACGTGGGCCACAGGGTTGACCTGCGGTTACTCGGCGCTTGGGTGTTTGACGGGAAGGTTACGTAGACTCGCACCTTGTGTCCTTTGCCGATGCGACGATCAAGCGTCTCCCTGGGCCGCTCCGTCCCTACGCCGAGCGGCACCACGAGCTGATCAAGTTCGCCATCGTCGGTGCGACGACGTTCGTCATCGACTCCGCGATCTTCTTCACGCTCAAGTTGACCGTTCTGGAGCCCAAGCCGGTGACGGCGAAGATCATCGCCGGCATCGTCGCGGTGATCGCCTCCTACATCCTCAATCGGGAGTGGAGCTTCCGCGACCGCGGTGGCCGCGAAAAGCACCACGAGGCTCTGCTGTTCTTCGGGGTCAGCGGTGTGGGTGTGGTGCTGAGCATGGCTCCGCTGTGGTTCTCGAGCTACGTGCTGATGCTGCGTGTGCCGATGGTCTCGCTGTTCACCGAGAACATCGCGGACTTCGTGTCGGCTTACATCATCGGCAACCTGCTGCAGATGGCCTTCCGCTTCTGGGCGTTCCGCCGGTTCGTCTTCCCCGACGAGTTCGGGCGGAATCCGGAGAAGGCCCTGGAGTCGACGCTGACCGGCGGCGGGATCGCCGAGTCGCTCGAGGACGAGTACGAGCTGCGGCACCCCTGCACGAACGCCGCGAAGCGGTCGTCGAAGGCCCCTTAGCGGCGCAGCCCCTGCTCGTGGTAGCTCAGCTCGGTGTTGACCTGCCACGGATCGACGTTCTCCCCGAAGCTCTTGCCGACGCTGCGGATCGCGCTGAGCATCGCGTGGTCCTGGTTGTCGTAGTGGTGCATGCCGTTGCGTCCGATCGGGTGCAGCGACGGGTAGTGCTCGCGTAGGTAGTCGCGGATGCGTACGACGCTGCGGTCGCGGATCGGGTCGTGGATCGGGTAGGCGAATTTCATCCGGGAGATCATGACTTTCTCGACCTCCGGTTTGGCGAAGCCGAGCTGTTGCAGATCGTTTTCCACGATGGCGCTGAGGCTGTGCGCGTCGGCCAGCCACAGATCCTGGTCGGGCAGCAGGAAGTACTCGAATCCGAGGAACGTGCCGTTCCAGCCTTTGGGGACGAGGTGTTGAGACCACCGACGATAGTTCTGGATTCGGCCGGCGTGAAAGTTCGCCCCGGGGGTGTACACCCAGTTGTAGGGGATGTCGTAGTTCTTGCTCAATGCGACCGCGACGGTGATCAGGGAGCGGTGCCGCAGGTTGTCGGCGACGGATTGGATGTACTTCGGCGGGGCGGGACGCAGCGCGTTGACGAGTGTTCGCAACGGCATGCTGGCGAACACCGCATCGCCGGTGTGGACGTCGCCGCGCTCGGTCGTCAGCGTCCACGTGCCGTTCTTGTAGTTGGCGCGGGTCACCATCGCGTTGCACTCGATGGTCGCCCCGGCGGCACGGAGCTTGTCCGCCGCGGCATCCCACACCTGCCCGGGCCCGTGGCGGGGGTAGCGGAAGACATCCTGGTCGGCGAGACTCGCGTCGGAGGACAACCGCCAACCGATCGGTTTGATCCGCTGGTTGGCCCAATCACTGGCGATGTTCTCGGGGTCGGCGAGCCAGGTCTTGCGCACGTAGCCGTCGAAGAACAGCTCATACCAGCGACGGCCGAACTCCGTGCGGCCCCACTCCTTGAAATTGGACTGCCGCGGCTCGATGCGGGTCTGGCGCCGCAGCCGCGCCCAGGCATAGCTCCCGGCGCCGTAGACGCCGTCCCGGAGACCGAGTTGGCGGACCAGATCTCGCCCCATCAGCGGGTAACGGACGAAGCGATTGTGCACCAGCATGGCCGAACTGCGGGGCACCACCAGCCACTGATCTTCCGGTAGCAGGGAACGCCAGATCTCGGAGACTTCCTCGCTGCGGGTGAAGAAGCGATGGCCGCCGGGGTCCACCCGAAAGTCGCCGTCGCCTTCGGTGCGGGCCAGACCACCGACGCCGCTGGAGGATTCGAGGATCGTGGGTGTGACACCCCGTCTGATGAGTTCCAGTCCGGCAGACAGACCTGCCGGCCCGGCGCCGATGATCAGCGGTCGTCTCGTCATGGTCAGCGCCCCCGCAGTTGCGGGACGCCGCGGTAGCGGGCGATGAGCTCGTCGATGTCGTCCATCGTGAGGTCGTTGAGCGGTGTGGTGAGGAAGTACAGCTGCGCGTATTGGCTTTGCAGCGGCAGGAATCCGCTGAGCAGCGGTTCGGCCGTGGTGCGGATGACGAGGTCGACCTCGTCGATCTCGAGGGCCGAGGCGATGTCGCTTCCGGTCTGCTCGGCACGCTGCTGGGCGTCGCGCAGTTCGTCGTAGGCGTCGTAGGCGGCGAGCATGTTGATGCGGAACTCGGTGCCGTTCATGGCGACTTCGAGGTCGTGGGCGGCCGCAACGTAATTGTCCGGCAATGCTTTTCGATCTCCGTGCAGTCGCAGGCTGCATGTCTTGGCGTCGAACGCGGCGGGGATCAGGGTGGTCAGGAACTGCAGCGACGCCTCGTATACCGCATCGCGTTCTTCGTCGGTGCGTCCGAGGTTGGCCCGGCTGAGGTTGTAGACGGTGACGGTGCGGACGCCGTGGCCCCGCAGGTTCTGCAGGATGTCGACGACTTTGTGCGCACCCCGCCGATACGCATCGGCCAGCGTGGTGTCGTGAGCCGTGGCCCACCGGCGCAACCCATCAGGTATCAGCCCGACGTGGTTCGGCTCGTGCTCCACACCTCCCCCAACCCCTAGAATCTCCCCCCAGCAAAGGGTAATACGGAACGCTGCGTCGCGAAACCGAACGGCGGAAATCTTATTCGGCGCTCTTGAGTACGGCTAGCACAGTCAGCGCCAGGATCTTGATGTCCAACAGGATCGACCAGTTCTCGATGTAGAAGTTGTCGAACTCGGCGCGGTCGGCGATCGAGGTCTGGCCGCGGAGCCCGTGCACCTGTGCCCAGCCGGTCATGCCGGCTTTGACGCGGTGCCGATCACCGTAGCGGCGGATCTGCATCTCGAAGAGTTCGACGAATTCGGGGCGTTCGGGACGCGGGCCCACCAAACTCATCTCGCCCTTGACCACGTTGAGCAGTTGCGGCAGTTCGTCCATCGAGGTCTTGCGCATGATCTTGCCGATCCAGGTGCGTCGGTCCTCGCCTTCGACACCTCCGGGCGCCGCCCCGTCCTTGACGGTGAACGCCGCGGCCTGCGGATCGGGGGGCCGCATGCTGCGGAACTTCAGGCACTGGAACACCTTGCCGTCACGACCGATTCGGTCCTGCCCGAAGAAGATCGGGCCCGGCGAACTCAACCGCACCAGCAGCATGAGCGTCAGGAACAGCGGCGAGATCAGCACGAGACCGATTGCGGCACAGGACCGGTCGATGGCGTGTTTGAGCGCGAACTGGAACCCGGTCGGGTCGGCGTGCGAAAGCGTCATCAGCGGGATGCCGCCCATGTGCTCGATGGTCGCGCCGACGCCGACGACGTCCATCATTCGGGGCACCACTCGCACCGTCATGCCGAGGTGGTGCGCGCGCTGCGCCAGTGTCGCGAGCTTCTCGTCGGACACCGCGGAGTGCGCGATGATCAATTTCTCCGCCCTGGTCTGCACGACGGCGCGTTCGAGGTTGTCGGTGGTGCCCAGGTACGGAATGCCCTCAGCCTCGATGTTGGCCGGTCTTGTGTCGTCGATGATGCCGACCGGGCGCAATCCGTAGTCCGGCACCTGGGTCATCCGGGTGATGATCTGGTGGGCGATCGGCCCGGCGCCGACAACGATCGCGGGCTTGCCGAAGCGGAACCTGCGGCGCAGGTAGCGCTGCGCCAGGGATCGACTGAAGCGAACCCCTGGAACCAGGACGGCGGCGTACATCCAGATGTGAACCATGATGTCGCTGGGGCGGATGTACTCGGGAACAACGGTGCCCGGCGTGAACGCCGGAACGGCGTACATGATGATCGCCAGTGCCAGCAGGGCAGCGACGGCGACCGAGGTCTCGACAGGTTCGAACTCGTCGAGGAATCGATCGCCCAGTTTGCGCTTGTACAGCGATCGACCGGCCATCAATACGACCAGGAACGGGATGAACAGCCACGTATAGGGCAGGACGCCCAGCGCGTCGTTGCGGTCGAGCGTCCAGTGCCCGAACATCACCGACCAGAACCCGGCCCACACATCCAGGGACACGGTCAGCGCAACGTAGCCGCCTTCATTGCGCAGATAGTCAGTGACGCGCTGGCGCAGGGACGCCTTGGGAAGCGTGAGCGGCGGAGCGGCGGCGCGCAGATGCGGGGTAGTCGCGCGCGAACTCGGCGCGTCTACCGATCGCTTCGTATCCAACTGCATGAGTGGGCCCCCCGGAAACACTTCTCAGGGCCCAACTCTAGGTGTGCCGAGTGTTGCTCGCAGTCAAAATGCCATTAGCGAGTGGCAATTTGCCGGACGCCCACGGTGTGCGCCGGCAGCCGGGATAGCTGACCTGCGCCGACTATCGGGCTTGGCTGTTGCCCGGCCCAAAGATCCGCTCGGCGGCAATCCCGGCCAGATCGCTGAGCACCTGGACGTGCCCGGTGCCCCACAACCGCGGCTTGTCGTCGTAGACGCACAGCGTGCCGATGGAATTGCCGTCATGGTCGGTCAGCGGGATGCCGAGGTAGGCCACCACGGTGCCGTCTTGGACCGCGGGGTGGTGCTGGAACACCGGGTCGAGGCGGGCGTCTTCGAGCACGAGTGCTTCACCGTTAGCCACCGCGTACTGGCAGAGCGAGCGGTCGAGTGGCGTCTGTCTTTCCTCGGGCTTACTGAGATCCTTGCCGGAGGCACTTTTGAAGAATTGCCGGTCGACGTCGACCAACGACACCAAGGCGTGCGGTGCATCCAGCGCGTCTGCCGCCGCGCGGGTGATGCGGTCGTACAGCTCCTCCGGCGGTGAGTCCAACAGTCCGGTGGCGTACAGGGCGCGCAGCCGGTCGGGGTCTGCGATCACGGTGGACACGCTGGGCATGTCGGTGCCGGCGAACACCCCGGAGGCGGACAGATGCTCCATCAGGCTGGCGACGGCCACACTCTCGGCGAGACGGCGGTCGGCGACCATCTTCGAAGCCACCGCGCGAGCGACGTAGGTGTTCACGTCTTCGCCGGCATCGCGCGCACACTGCTCGAGCTCTCGGTTGAGCCACTCGTCAAAACGCTTCAAAGAGCCGGTCACGATACAACGGTATCTGACATCTGCGTCAGTGGTTGTCGAAGCACCTGAACGGATCGGTGACGCTAGCCTTGGGCGGGTGCCGGCCCGACATCGTGATGCGCGCACCCCGACCGTCGCGCTCGTGATCGGCGGGACGGCGGGAGCGCTCCTGCGGTATGCGGTGGCGGCCGCATGGCCGCAGCCAAAGCAGCTGTGGGTCTCGACGACGGTGACGGCAGCGGTGGCGTTCGCGGTGGCCGGCTTCATCGTCGCGAGCGGGGCGATGTCGACGGTGCGCGCGGCACTGTTCGGATTGTGCGCCAGCGCAGCGAGTCTGAGCGCGTGGTCGGCGTTGACCATCAGCCAGCCGCCGACGCTGTCGATCGCGTTCTTGATCGGTGTGCCTGCAGCCGCGCTGGCCGGCCTGTTGTGCGGGCTGCTGGCCGCACGGGTGGCGGCGCGATGACGTGGGTGCTGGTCGCGCTCGGCGGCGCGGCGGGGTCGACGATCGGGGTGCTTCTCCTACGGCGGCCGTCGTCCGCGCTGTTGGTGACGGCGACGGCCGTGGTGTGCGGTCTCGCGGGAATGATGTCAGCACAGCATGTTTCGTCACGGGTGACGGCCGTGGTGGAGTACGGGGTGTTGGGTTCTGCGGCGAGCATGGTGGCGTTCGCGCTGGCAGCCCCGATGTGGGTGGGTGGGGACGTGCCGGTGCGCAGCACGGTGTCGGCCGCCAAGAAGGTGGGGATGTACTGCGCGGTGGGGGTGACGTTCGCGCTGCTGGGTTACCTCGCGGTGCGAGGTGGGACGACGCTGTATCGGAAGCTCACGTAGCCGAATCGCAGGAGCCCTGGATTTCAGCTTTGACGAAGCCGCCGTACTGATACAGGAATGTGTACTGCCACTGCGCGACCGAGAATCGGTAGGTGCGGGGCACGTCGCGCATGATCACGGTGCGGTTGGGCGACGCGAAGCACACGTCGAAGATCCGCCGGGCGCGGGGCAGGTGGTAGCGCCAGCTGATCACGATCACCGAACGCCAGCCGCGCTGCTCAGCGAGTGCGCGGGTCATCAGCGCCTCACCGCGGGTGGTGCTCGGGACGGGCGGCCGGCAGATGACCTCGATGTCGGCCTGGCGCCGGCAGAAACGCTTCATCACCGGGTCGCGGGGTCCGTAGGGATCGGACATCAGCACGGTGGGCGCATAGCCCTGCTGGGCCAACTTCAGCCCGTAGGCCTCACGGCCGTCGTGCTCGCCGCCGAGGACGACGATGGCGTCGACCTTGGCGAGCGGGTCGGGACGGGCGTGGGCGAAGAACAGGGTGCCGGTGGCGCCGTTGAGGAAGAGCACGGCGATCAGGGCGTAGACAGCGGCGGGTAGCGGCCCGGCTCGCACGCCGGAGCGTCGCCTCTCCCCCATGCGGTGAACGGTATTGCAGAGACGGGTGGCGCGCAGCGCCTCAGCTCGGGGACTCCTCGGTGCCGAGCGTGTCGAACACCTCGTGGTAGAGCAGGGAATGCACACGTTCGACCTGCGGAATGTCCTGGAACTCCAACGGATCCTGAGAAGCGGATTCGATGATCAGCGTGCCGGTGCGCAGGATGCGGTCCAGCAGGCCGTGCCGGAACTCGACGCTGTTGATCCGGGCGAGTGGGATGTCGATGCCGGAGCGGGTGATCAGGCCGTGGCGGTACATGACGCGACGGTCGGTGATGACGAAATGGGTGGTCCACCAGTTGAGGAAGGGCCACACCGAGAGCCAGCCGATGAGGATGAGCCAGACGGCGGCGATGACGAGGAAGACGATTCTTGTGGCGGATGGCTCCCAGGTGAGGGAATTGACGTAGCCGGCAATGAACGCGGCAATGGCACTCGCCAGGATGAGGACGAGCGCCGGCACGAGGAGACGTCCCCAGTGCGGGTGGCGGTGCAGGACGACCTGTTCGTCTCTGGCCAGCACGTTCTCTGGATAGCCCACGGGAGGACTGTACTCAGTTGAGTCGGTCAGCGCGGGTCAATCCGGTGCCGCGCGAGCCCTGCGACACGCTACTCAGGAAATTCTCAGTATTTGCCCGCAGCAACTACCCTGCGGCGTATGTTGACCCTAATGCTTACGGAAATATGTCGTTGCGGGCACGAAGGTTCGGCTCATGAACACTATCGCGCCGGGACGGATTGTTCACTCTGCGAATGTCCGCGATACCAATTGCGCGCCAATGGAAGTCGCTCCTGGCTGGACAACCTGTTGGCACGTTGGTTTGACCGCTGATGTGGAGCCACATCGACGCTCAGTTGAATCGCGCTACCGGTCGAGCCTACTTCGCGCGCTGCGAGACAGCCGGCGTTGCTGGCCAGCCGGCAATCAGTAGGCGCCGGAATGGCCGAGCATTGCCTTGACGGTCTTGAACGCGATGATCAAGTCGGAAATCATCGACCAGTTCTCGACGTAGAAGAGGTCGAGACGAACCGAGTCCTCCCAGGAGAGGTCAGATCGGCCGCTGACCTGCCAGAGGCCGGTGATGCCGGGCCGAACGAGCAGCCGCTTCCTGGCGTGATCGTCGTAGGACTTGACCTCTTTGGCCAACGGGGGCCGAGGGCCAACAACGCTCATGTCGCGTTTGAGCACATTGATGAACTGTGGGAGCTCATCGATGGAGTACTTCCGCAAGATCCGACCTACGCGCGTGACGCGCGGATCGTCGCGAATTTTGAAGAGCACGCCGCCTTCGCTCTCATTCATCGCGGCGAGCTTGTCGACCATCTTGTCTGCGTCGACGACCATGGTGCGGAACTTGATCATCTCGAAGGGACGCCCATCGAGACCGACACGCTCCTGGCGGTAGAAGACCGGCCCCTTGCTGGTGAGCTTCACGGCCAGCCCGACTGCGAATAGAACCGGCAGCCCGAACAGAAGCACCGAGCCCGAGAACAGAAGATCGAACAGTCGCTTCTGGAATCGTTTGGCGCCGTGGTACTGCGGCTTTTCCACGTGGATGAGCGGCAGGCCGGCGACGGGCCGCATCTGCAGGCGCGGGCCGGCGATGTCCACGACACCGGGAGCAACGAGCAGATCGATGTCGAGCTTCTCGAGCTCCCAGGACAGGTCGCGGATGCCGCGGCCGTTGAGGCGTTCGGTTGCCGTAACCGCGACCGCGTGACTATGTGTCGCGGTCACCGCGCCCACCACATTGGTCTCATCGCCGAAGGTTGGCACGGCGCCAACCCCCGGGACGTCGATCTGCGTGCGCGGCAGTGGTCCTGGGATGCAGGCGCCGACGACCTCGTATTCGGAGCGTGAATCGCGGTGGAGCGATGTCGTCAGGTCGCGCACTGCCGGCGCGCTCCCGACTACGAGGACGCGAGTGATGCATCGGCCGTACTTCTGCCGAACCCTCACAACAAACTGGCGCGCCACCCACCGGAAGAGCGTGAGAACCAGCATGCCCACCGGCAGCGCGATCATGAGATAACCGCGGGCAATCTCCAGCTTGAACAGCATCGAGATGATCGCAACCGCGCCGAAGACTGCGAGAGTGGCCAACAGCACTCGGCGGTATTCCTCAGCGCCGGAACCGATGATCCGTGTCGAGCGCGAGTGGTTGATGGTCAGGGCTGCCAGCCACGCCGCCGCGATCACGCCCGAAACCAACGCGTAGTCAACATTCTTGAAGGTCGACGTCGACACACCACCAGTCAGCGCGCCGAACCTCAACCATTGAGCCAAACCAACCGCAGCCAGAACAGCCACAACGTCGACGAAAACGAGCCGGCGCGCATACCCCCGCTGCCACGCCGGAACCTTCGTCGGTATCGGAACAATGTTTGCTGCGACCTCTACTTGGTCGTTAGCAACCGTCACGCTTCCCCCCGCATATCGTCCCCCTTGTGCTGGAACTTTAGCCGAACCGTGATTGACTTCTCAACACGAACAGCGAGTTCGCTCAGCAACGTAACATCAGCAGGCCGCTGACGAGGGATTATTGACGTCGGGGGCTAATTTGCGGGGCCCGTATTGATTGAACTCAGGCGTTTGAAGTTCGTGTTCATGCGCTCGGCGTGGGGCTCGTGCCCGTCGAAACCACCGGTCCTACGGCTCGTCGAACCGCTTCAGCTCGTCGAGACTGAACCGTCGCAGGCCCGCTAAGACGAACGCTCGCACAGGTCGACGATGCCCGGGACCAACTCGGCAATCTGACCCCCCACCCTCGAGAAGACGTCCATGTCACGGCCAATGGGATCCGCAACATCCCAGAGATCGCCACGTCGCACCCGCGGACGCAGCCGAGAAAAATCGTCGAGCGCGCTCGCTCCACCCTGGGTGATGAGCCATGCGACCTCGGACATCGAGAAGGTTCGCCTCAACAACGCTGGGTTCCGCTCTAAGACAGCATCGCGGTGAGCTGCAGTCATCGTGAGAATCAGATCGGCGCTGGAGGCGATTCGTGGCGTCAATTGGCGGGCTGCAAAACTCGATGCGTCGCCTCCCAATCCCTCTAGCACCAGAGCCGCTGTGGGATGCATCGGACTCCCGATGACCGCCTGAATCCCGGCGCTCGACGCCTGGAGTCCCTCGAAGCCGCGCTGCCGGGCGTACGCGGAAGCGAGGCGCTCAGCGGTTGGTGACCTACAGATGTTGCCGGTACAGACGAACAGGATATTCAGCACGTTCCCCTTCTCGCTGAATCTGGCTCTGCCCGCATCGCCGACAGAATCGACTGGATCAAGCTTATTTGACACAGCCGCGTGGCTGGCGAAATCGTTCACGACCGCAGCCGTTGCGCGCAGTCTCCTACACCCTTACCAAGTGGTCAAAATCAGCCACGCAGACGGGGTCTCGCCTTTAACACGCGGCCCAGGAAATAGCTCCGCTTCCATACTGCTAAAAATGCGTAGCGCGCGAAACAGTAGAGGCTGAATCCCAGCGGAAGATGCTCAACCTCCCGATACAAGCGCCAGACGCCCTGGGCAGCCCTGAGCTTATTACTCGAGAGTGAATTCTGCGCGTGCCTGTACTGGCACAGCACCTCGTCCATTCCGTAATTTTTGTGGCCTGCTTTCAATATCTGCAGCCACGTCGCGGCATCTTGCCTTCGTTTGAGAGGAGGCATGCGCAGCAATTTTTTGTCTACCTGGTGAGTATCCACCATTATCCCGACAGTCTGTAGCAAGTTTGTCGTCAAAAAACCGACGTAGTCGGTTTCCGGCAACATTCGAACGACCTTGTTGAGACTCGCGCCGCTTCCATCAATCACCTCGTAGGAGGTACAGGAAAATCCGCAACCCCTGGTCATCATGAAGTCGACTTGCCGCTGAAGTTTGTCCGGGAACCAAATGTCGTCAGCGTCGAGGTAGGCGATGTATTGGCCGCAAGAGTTTTCCAGGGCTCTGGTGCGGGCGGGACCTGCACCAGAATTCGCTTCCTGCCGGAACAGACGGATGCGAGAGTCGTCAGCTGCGATGCGCTGAACGACATCGTATGTGCTGTCAACCGAACAGTCATCGACGACTAGCAGCTCCCAGTCGGTGAAAGTTTGCGCCTGCAGCGACGCGATTGTTTCCGCGACGTACCTCTCGCTGTTGTAGGTAGGGGTGATTACCGACACCGTTGGACTCAAAGGGGACGCCTCCTGCCGCTAATAGCGTTATTGCGCTTGTGGTCTTGCGTTCTCATCGTGCCGAGCCGCACTCCGTCTGAGATTATGTTCTCGTGAACTCATAAATCTGAAAGGCATTTCGGAGTGCGACGCCAGGCATCGATCTCGGAGAATGCCGATCATTCTTGCGCGGTTTTGTCAACGTGCGCCAGTTACGGGGCCGAGCGCGGGCTGAACATGCAGATCCCAAGAGAATCTTTCAAGCGCTGATTTTTTAGCGGCGGAACCCACATTCGCGCGCTCAGCGTCGTCTTCGACATACTCTTTGATTGCGGCAAGAATTGCGGCTTCGTCGAGCCCATCGACCAGACGGCCATCGATCCCGTCAGTTATCAGTTCGGCTGGACCACCAGCTTGGCCCACAACCGACGCGCAGCCAAAGGACATGGCGTCAGCGATCGAGATACCGAAACCCTCGAAATCATTCCCCTCACCTAGGTGGGTGTGAGGGTGAAGGAATATATCGGTGGCCTCGTAGAGACGGGGCACCTCGTCATCGTCGACGTACCCCAGGAACTCGACCGAGTCATTGAGACCCAGTGCGGCCGCCTCCTCCTCGAGCGCAGCGCGGTCACTTCCATCCCCGACGATCCGTAACCGCATGGGACGGAGTTCTTGATCACGCAATACCGCAAACGCTCGGAGAGATGCCCCGATGTTCTTTCGGGGCACCAGACGACTAAGGCTGAGGAGTTCAAGGCGCTCAGGACGCAGGGGCCGCGGTTCAGCCTCGGCCGCTTCCTGCGGGAAAGTCAGCCCGTTGTAGCGCACAAGCCAATTCCCAAGTGGACGTTGCTTGCCGAGCGCGTCGCGAGTCACCGCCAAGGTTGCCGAAGATACGGCGAACAGCAGCCACGCATGCTTGAGCACGTTTCGCATGACAGGGGTGAGTAACCGCGAAGTATTCAGCACCTCCCGCCCGTGAACAGTCACCACTAGCGGAATCTGCCGCATTAACAGACGGGCGACAATCCCCATTTTCCATGTGGTCGCGTGCACGAAGCTGAACTCCTCGCCACGGTTGACACGGATGACAGCCATCATGAACTTTGCGAATGCGACGAGCTGCGAACCAGAACCCACGTTGAGCACGCGGAGCGTCGTGAACTCCACGTCGTCACTCCACCCGGGATCGCTTTGCGACTGCGTGACCACTACGACGTCGAGACCGTGCCTCGCGTAGGCGCGCGCAACCTGGTGCGAATACTGGGCTATACCGCCAGCCAAAGGCGGAAATCGCTTCGCGAGCAACAACACCTTCCGGGATGGGGCCGGCTGATTTTGTTCGCTTGGTGTCACCGACCGATCTTTGCATGACGGACGGATTTCGTCAGACTGCGCTGGGGGTCGTCATCGGAATGAGAGATCTGACAAACATCAGCGTTCCTGCCGCCTTCAGAAATACTCTGGGCGCGGCACAATTCCCTGTGCGCCGAAAGTCTGCGAACTTCATGCCACTCCACCGCGGGTAGCCGAAAAGGGGTGCAGTCGAGGGTCGTCGGGTGTTCCGGGCCGACGAGATCAGCTTCTCCAATGCAAGCAAAACCCCTACACGGAGACCTGCCCAGAATTCTGCAGCGTGCTAGCGTCGGCGCGTGCGCCATCGCGTGTTCATCAGCATTACGGGGCAAGAGAATAACTTCGGTGACTTCTTCATACGGCGCGCATCGCTGGGCTGGACGGAATCGGCAAACAGTCGCAGCGTGTTCGCGGCGCACCACGACGACAGCTGGGTAGAGGCCGCAGGAGTCAGGGCCGATGACATCGTCACCCGGGGCGGTGCGCTGCACCGCTTGGCGTGGCTGCTTAGCTCCGTGGTCTCGCGGCGGCGCCCGGTTCTCGTTACCGACCCTGGTGAGGTGTGGCTGGTGCGCTCTCGCTTCTTCCAGCACCTCTTCCAGCTGCTCATCGCGGCGGCGATCGTCTTGCGCCGCGGGCACGTCATTATCCCGCCACACGCCGTTGCTCAGCAGCGCGCGGCAGGGGTTTGGCCGCCGACACTGTGGTTGCACCGTGCTTTGGCGAAACTAGCTGACGTGTGTCTGTGGCGCGAGGCGCACAGCCTCGAGATGATCGGCGAAGGGGACTTATCGCCGGATATAGCTTTTTCGGAGCAACCGCGACCAGGCAACGAAGTTCGGCGCCTCTGCCTGGTATCCCTACGTGGAGACCGTGAGCTTCCGTCAGAAGAATGGTTGAAGGGTCTCTCTGCTGCCGTCACCGAAGCCGGTTTGGACACCGTTGTTTTCGCTCAAGTTGACCGCGACGCGAATCTGGCGGCTGCAGTGGCTGAATCACTCGGGGCGACCTATAACTCTGGATCGTTCTGGAATCCTGATTCGGAGGCAGACCTTCGAGCTCTGTCTGATCAAGCGGCAGTTGTCATCTCGGATCGACTACACGTACTGGCGCTCGGAGCGCTCTCGGGCGCGGTACCGCTCGAAGTCGTGGCAGACCCAGAAGCCAAGGTGCGCGCGCACTTCTCGGCTATTGGCATTCACGATATGTCGCTCGACAGTCGGGGCCGCAATAGCGAGGAGATCGCGCGGTGGATATCGGGCCGCCTCGATCGACGTTCCTCGGTCGAAGATGCGGTCGCAAATGCGCATCGCGCCCTATCCGAATGGCGAGGATCGGTTGAGCGGCTCATTGGCCGCTGATCTCGACCCGCAACTGGAGCGACTGCATGGAAGCGGTTGGTCTGCCGAGGCTTGGGCTTTCCTAAATCACTTGTCGCTCATCGTGTCATAGGGCCAGGCTCGTGAAAGCAAGACCTCCGTACGATCGTCAGCTCGGCGGCGCAATTAGTTTGCGCCGTCGTGCCGACGTGCCGAGGCGATGACGATCCAGAGTTGACCCGCGTACCCGAGCGCCGTGGTCGCGCTCCACCAAATGATAGTCGGGACGAGTTGGCCACTCGCGGCCGCAACTAGCGCGGTCCCGCCGACAATAGCCATGAATCGAAAGAGGTTGAGGCGCAGTAAAGCCGTCTCCGCTCGAAGCACGATAGCTACAGGAACGAGCGGGAGACTGACGATCTGCATCGCGAGCGCGGGCGCGGTGATGGGTAGCAGCACCTCCAATGGCGACCACGCCGCACCCAGCACCGGCACCACCAGATGAGGCGCGATGACGGCAACGGAAAATCCAAGTACGACCGCAACCAACGTCAAGTGTTTAAGGGATGGCCGCAAAGCTTGCAGTGCTCGGCCGCCTGGTTCACGCAAAGCCTCCGCAACGTGTGATTGCGCAACCTGGCTCAGACCGCCGACGATAAGCGAGGCGGGCGATGTGGTGATGCGCTGACTCATCCCCGCGTAGCCAGCGGCTTCGGAGCCAAGAGCCGCGCCAGGCACCACCACGAGGCTCTGCATTATCAGGGTGTCGAGCAGGCTCGTCCCGACAGCCGGAGCCATCCGTCGAATCGGGTACGGGTCCACTGAGTCCCCATTCATTTTCGGCGCCACCTGCTTGTCGCGCCGATCTGAGTCGCGCGCCTTTCTGCTCAGAAGCACAGCCGCAAAGCGGGCCAGCACGATGGCGACGGTTAGCATCACCGCAGAAGGAGCAAACACCGCGACGACGCACTGCAGCACAGCGGCGGCGAGACCCGACACCAGATTCCTCACAGCGAGGGCTCGGAGTCGACCAGCCCGCAAGAATTCGCCTCCGTCAAGCGCTAACCAGCTGTACGCGACGGTCAGAACGCCAGCGCAGCAGGCGATTAGCGCAAGTTGCTGTCGGCCGATGAGCAACAAGATGCCACCTGCGCTCAGAGCCACCAACAGCAGAATCAGCCCCGAGAGATGGGCTCGCGTAACGAGGCGCCGCGCCCCGTGATCATCGGTGACCCCCGGAAGGACGAAGTCCACACGCAGCGTCGCGACAGGCTGGAGCGCGAGTGCTACTGCGAGCGCAATCTGATACTGGCCGAGTTCTCCGACAGGAACCAACCGGCTCAGAACGGGAGTACTCGCCAAGACCGCGAACTGCCCAACGGCCTGCGCGAGCACGATCTGTCGACGCGGTCCGAGCTTTGCCATGAGCAATAATCTCCTTCGCGCTGGACGAATTTCGAGCCAACGAAACTGTGGGGCTGCGTCCGTTCCTGCAGTGTCCTGGGCCGTAGCCTTTTGCTCAGCACTGGTCGAACGGTTGAACCTGTCGGTTCCGAGAGGTGGGGCTCTCGCAACAAATCTGACAATGGGCTCGCGTGTTGGAGGGAGTGAACGAAGTACTGATGAAACAAGACGAAGTCGCTGCCGAGTGCTAGACGCGCCGGAGACGATTCTAAACGCCCAACACAATTTCGCCACCGTCCAGCGGCGGTCGGTTTAGTTCGAAGATGCGGCAAATTCGACGGTCGAGAACCGTAACGCACGAAATTCAATGAATGCCGGCGCCCGACAGCGAGGTGGCAGATCGCTACGGCGTGACCCGACTGGAGATCACGGCGGTGTCGTATGCGCTATGACCCCGGGTTCGAGCGCCACTGGGATCCGTCGTGTCGCCCGCACTTCGACTCCCCGACCGGTTCGGAGTGTTCTAGCCTCCATCTGCGAAAACCTCTGCCCAATCGAACATCAGGGTTCCCGGCACATCGATTGCCAATTAGTACAGCTCGACACCCATCGTCACCGAACGTTTGCGGGGAGCTTGAGGTCGGACGTGAAAGCCGAAGTTGTCGTTTCGCGCTTCTTCGGTTAATGAGTCAGCTTTCTGGGTCGGGAAGCTCATCGATAAGTGTTCGCAAGCCGACGAGGGCGGCGTCCGCAGCGGCGCCGATGACGATTCCCGCAGGGCCTGTCGGAATTCTTGCCACCGCGATGGTGAGCGAGGCGATGTCGAGCAGGCCGAGTGTGAAATCTTTCACGTTGCCATTCGCTATTCCTGGAGCACGCTCCTGCAGATCGCCCAGTGCCTCCAGTGCATCGGCGACTTTGAACATGATCTTCGTCGAATTAGGTAGAAATTCTGCTTCGGCCATCACATTTTGCATCGCGATCCCCAGCGTGGCCAGATTGGCCATCAAAGCAACACTGTCATTTGCGAGCGCATTGTGCACCGCCCCAGGGATATCGGCGACGACGTCGACAACGTCTTGGAGGATGGCAAGCGCATTTCCCGGATCGGGATCTCCTGGTAAACCCTGCGTCGCGACCCCGATCCCGGCCACGGTGGCCACACCGGGTGTCCCGCCCATTCCTTGCCTATTCGCCCAGTCGCTCATCATGGCAAGTTCCGCCAGGGTCACGTCACCATCAATCACCGGGGCGCTGGTCGAAGTACCACCGTCGCCACCAGAGCCCGAGACAGCGTCACCGACCAAACCCGTCGACGCGTTACCGCCATTTCCACCCGAGCCTGAGGCATAGCTGCCCGAGGCCCCATCACCACCGTAACCACCCTCGGCTTCGCCGTAGTTGGTCGACGCGTCGCCGCCATTGCCGCCGGCGCCCCCGCCGCTTCCGCCGGAGCCGCCGTTGCCTCCATCTCCTCCGTCGGCGTCCCCGGAGCTCGTCGAGGCACTACCGCCGCGCCCGCCAGCACCACCCATGTCACCGGTGCCGCCGAAGCCGCCGCTACCACCCCGAGCACCCCCTACCAGCGTTGACGCGAACCCACCGTAACCACCGGCGCCGCCGGTATGTGCGCTGTTGCCGCCGAAACCGCCGTTGCCTGCGATGGCTTGCCCGGATTCGAAGGTGAGAGCATCGCCGCCGCTTCCGCCTACACCTCCGGCGTTCTCACCGTAGCTGCCCATGCCACCGTTGCCTGCGTACGCGTTACCGGTGTTGCTCGTGGCGCGCCCACCGTTGCCACCGTCGCCGCCACTGCCGCCTGTACCAACGCCGCCGTTGCCTCCGTCGCCGGCGAACGCGTAGCCGCCTCGGCTCGATGCATCTCCGCCGTGACCGCCGGTGCCGCCTGAGCCCAGGCTTCCATTGCCCCGCGTCCCTTCACGGCCGTCGGCGCCAAAAGCGGTACCGGAGCCGTCTGTGATCGCGCTGCCGCCGTTGCCACCGTTACCGCCGCCGTTCCCGGTGCCGCCCAGTCCCCCGGCTGCTCCCGAAATGGTCTGAGTAGAGGCCAGGTTGCGCACGACGGCGTCACCGCCCGCGCCTCCCGACCCGCCGTAATAGGTGGCATTTCCCCCGTAGCCACCGGCTCCGGCCAGCACCTGCCCGAGCCCGTCTGTATATGCGCCGCCGCCGTTGCCGCCGTCCCCGCCGAATTGGAAACCGTTGCCACCGCGGCCGCCGTTCCCAGCCAGGGCTGAAGCGCCAGAGTCGCCGTTCAGAGTCGCCGCGTTGCCTCCACGGCCCCCGTTTCCGCCATAGCCGTTGGAGCTGCTGACGCCGTTCGCGCCGGCACCGCCCTCGGCCTGACCCGTACCGAAGGTTGTGGCGTTTCCGCCGTCCCCCCCATCGCCACCGTCGATCCCGGCGCCACCAGTTCTTCCGGCAGCTCCGTAGGCGTTGCCGGAGCCGAAAGTTGTTGCGCTGCCGCCGTTACCGCCACGCCCCCCACCGCTCCCGCCGGCCCCTCCAGTTG
>NZ_QJUA01000038.1 GCF_003254575.1 Mycobacterium kyogaense
GTCGGGCGCGACGGCGGTCGGGCACACCACGACCTCGGCGCCGTAGGCCCGCAGCACGTTCTGCTTGTCCTCGCTGACCTTGTCCGGGCAGACGAAAATGCACTTGTAGCCGCGCTGCTGTGCGACCTGGCCGCCGGGGGGCGGCGGATATCCACCGGGGGGCGGGTAACCGCCCGGGTTGTCAGTCATCGAATCTTCCTCCTCGGCTCGGATGGTTCAGTGCTGGACGAAAGTCTGGCGAGCAACCGGCCAAGCCACGGCGTGCAGACTGAATTCGGCAGCGAGACAACCGATCCCCATACGGCGGGGACAGCCGAGACCCCGGCGGTTGCTCGCCCATGGTGCCTCCAGTCTGTTTCTTAGCTGGCAGCAAGCGAGATCACCATACCTGAGAGACGGCTGCGAACAGCGGTTTTATCCGCTGTGCGCTCAGCGTCGCGAGCTGGTGTCGGACAGGTAGCCCAGCAGATCGTGCCGCGTCAGCACACCCACCGGCTTGCCCTCCTCGACCACCATCACGGCGTCGCACTCGCGGAGTGTCTTCGCCGCGGTGCTCACCAGTTCGCCGGCGCCGATCAACGGCAACGCCGGGCTCATGTGCTCACTGACGGCGTCGGCGAGCTTGGCGCGCCCTTCGAACACCGCGGACAGCAGCTCGCGCTCGGACACGCTGCCTGCCACCTCGCCCGCCATCACCGGCGGCTCGGCACCGACCACCGGCATCTGGGACACCCCGTACTCCCGCAGGATGCCGATCGCGTCACGCACCGTCTCCGCGGGATGGGTGTGCACCAGGTCGGGCAGCGCCCCGGACTTGCCGCGTAGCACGTCACCGACCGTGGACTCGGCGACCGAGCCGTCCAGTCGGCTGCGCAGGAACCCGTAGGAGGACATCCAGCCGTCGTTGAAGATCTTGGACAGGTAGCCGCGGCCGCCGTCGGGCAGCAGGACCACGACCAGGGCGTCGGGACCCTCGCGCTCGGCGACCTGGATCGCGGCGTAGGCGGCCATTCCGCACGACCCGCCGACCAGCAGCGCCTCTTCACGTGCCAGCCGCCGCGTCATCTCGAACGAGTCCGCATCCGAGACGGCGATGATCTCGTCGGGCACCGCGGGGTCGTAGGCCGTGGGCCAGAAGTCCTCGCCGACACCTTCCACCAAGTAGGGCCGCCCGGTGCCGCCCGAGTACACCGAGCCTTCCGGATCGACGCCGACGACCTTGACCCGACCGTCGGAGACCTCTTTGAGGTAGCGGCCGGCACCGGTGATGGTGCCGCCGGTGCCCACGCCGGCCACGAAGTGGGTGATCTTGCCGTCGGTGTCCGCCCAGATCTCCGGCCCGGTGGTCTCGTAGTGGCTCTCCGGCCCCATCGGATTGGAGTACTGGTCGGGTTTCCACGCTCCGTCGATCTCGCTCACCAACCGGTTGGAGACGCTGTAGTAGCTGTCGGGATCGTCGGGCGCGACGGCGGTCGGGCACACCACGACCTCGGCGCCGTAGGCCCGCAGCACGTTCTGCTTGTCCTCGCTGACCTTGTCCGGGCAGACGAAAATGCACTTGTAGCCGCGCTGCTGTGCGACCAGCGCCAGGCCGACACCGGTGTTACCCGACGTGGGCTCGACGATCGTGCCTCCCGGCTTGAGCGCGCCGCTGGCCTCGGCGGCATCGATCATCTTGATCGCGATGCGGTCTTTGGAGCTGCCGCCCGGATTGAGATACTCCACCTTGGCGGCCACCGTCCCCGACCCCGGCGGAACCACCGAGTTCAGTTGCACCAGAGGGGTGTTGCCGATGAGCTCACTGACGTGCCGGGCGATGCGCATGCATCCATCGTCTCAGGCCCGCCAGGCGACTACCAGGTGGCCTCTCGGATGTACTCACCGATCTGCTTGATCGACCGGCTGGCCTCGGGTACTGCCGGCGCGCCGAGCTGGAAGACGTGCATCTGGCCGGGCCAGACACGGACCTCCACCGGCACCCCGGACTCGGCGAGTAGACGAGCCGCTTTCCTCGCGTCGCTGAGCAGTACCTCCGAGCCGGAGACGTGGATCAGCGTGCGTGGCAGGCCGGGCTCGATGTGGTCGAGCGGTTCGTAGGTCTCCTCGGGCTTGCCGTTGACGACGCGCTTCTTTCCGGCCTGCTCGATCAACTCGATCAGTGCGTGAAAAGCCTTGGGCGGGAACATCACATCGCTACCGATGTTGGGATGCTCGGCGCGCGCCTCGTTGTCGATCTCGAACAGAGGGGACATCGTGACGATGGCCGCGGGGGTCTCGGAACCGTAGCCCTCGACGCCCTCGAATTGCAGGCGCTCGGCCAGCGACAGCGCCAGATAGCCGCCCGCGGAATCACCGGCGAGCACGATCTGATCCGGCTCGTAGCCGGTCTCCCGCAGCCAGCGGTAGGCGTCGAAGCAATCGTCGAGTGCGGTGCCCACCGAATGCTTGGGGATCATTCGGTAGTTGACGACGAGCACCGGCGCATCGGCGTACTGCGACAGCGCGGTCACCAGACGACCGTGGGTGTGTACGCCACAGGTCAGGAACGCGCCGCCGTGCATGTAGAGGATCACGCTGCGCTTACCGTCGGCGGGCAGGACACCCGCCGCACGCACCAGCTGAGCCGTGCAGTGGGGCAGCGAGATCGTCGCCCGCACGGTGCCGGGGACCGGGCGGATGACGCGTGCGGCGAAGTCCACCACACCCCACGGCCAGGGCAGCTTGGGGGCGTAGCTGCCAACGGAGAGGAATGGCTTGATCGTCGCCATCGCCGCCAGGCCCAGCAAGCGTCCGGCGATACTCGGACCGTCCTCGACGACCTCGACCGGGGCCCCGTCACTGACCGGGAAACGGCGTGGTTTGTGTTCACGACCAGGCTTGATGCCCAGGTGTGCAGTACTGGGGACCTTGCTCGGTGCCGTCATCGCCACCACTCCCTACGCCGTTGTAGTACCGGGATCAGCCAAGATACTCAGACAACCTCTGTACTTAGCTTGGCACTTGTAACCATTATCACAATCGTTTAAACGCGATTGATACCGGACTTGATACCGCACTGTGACCGCGGATTCCGTATGCCGGTCGGTTATCCGGCGGGGGCCCACCTAAACTCGCACACGTGGGCTCCAGCCACCGCGCTCCTCACGTCCGCCGATCGACCGTCGCGCTGGCGGCAGTCGCGACGCTCGCGTCCACCGGGTCGCTGTACGTCGGGGCGCGCAACCTGCTCACCGGACAGGCAGATCAGGCTCGCCGCGTCATCCCGAAGTCCTGGGACGTCCCCCCACGCGCCGACGGGGTCTACTCACCCGACGGCGGCCCCGTGACCCGCTGGTATCGCGGCGTGCCGTTCGACCTGCACCTGATGATCTTCGGGGACTCCACCGCGACCGGTTACGGCTGCGCGACCGCCGACGAAGTACCCGGCGTGCTGCTGGCCCGCGGCCTGGCGAAGGAATCGGGCAAGCGCATCCGGCTCAGCACCAAGGCGATCGTCGGTGCCACGTCCAAGGGACTGTCCGGTCAGATCGACGCGATGTTCGTCGCGGGTCCGCCCCCGGACGCGGCGGTCATCATGATCGGCGCCAATGACATCACCGCCCCCAACGGGCTGGGGCCGTCGGCGCGCCGGTTGGGCCGCGCGGTGCAACGGCTCCGCAGCAGCGGCGCGGTCGTCGTCGTCGGCACATGCCCGGACTTCGGGGTGATCAAGGCGATTCCGCAGCCGCTGCGCTGGGTGGCGCGCGGCCGCGGCCTGCGGTTGGCCCGGGCACAGGCCGGCGAGGTGCGGGCTGCCGGCGGCGTGCCGGTGCCGTTCTCCGACCTGTTGGCACCGCACTTCTACGAGGCGCCCGACGAGCTCTTCTCACCCGACATGTTCCACCCCTCGGCGGCGGGCTATTCGTTGGCCGCCCAGCAGTTGTTGCCCGCGCTGTGCGCTGCGCTCGGTGAGTTCGTCAGCAGCGAGCCCGCCGAGGCGGCCCTGGAATCGCGCTCCGGTGAGGGATCGTTGCTGTCGCGGATCGGCAATCTCGGCCGGCTGTGGCGCCGCTCCACCGGGGTCCCAGCGCCGATCGTCGTGGCTGCGAGCTAGGTTCACAGATAGTTCTCGCTGTCTACCGAGGAGTCGTCATGCCCGAAGCCGTCATCGTCGCCACCGCCCGCTCCCCCATCGGCCGCGCCAACAAGGGCTCCCTGGTGTCCATGCGGCCCGACGATCTGGCCGCACAGATGGTCAAGGCGGCGCTCGACAAGGTGCCGGCACTGGACCCGCGCGAGATCGACGACCTGATGCTGGGCTGTGGGCAGCCCGGCGGTGAAGCGGGCTTCAACATCGGCCGCGCCGTGGCGGTGCAGCTGGGTTACGACTTCCTGCCGGGCACCACGGTCAACCGGTACTGCTCGTCGTCGTTGCAGACCACGCGGATGGCTTTCCACGCGATCAAGGCGGGCGAGGGTGATGCCTTCATCTCGGCCGGCGTGGAGACCGTGTCGCGTTTCCTCAAGGGCACCTCCGACGGGTGGCCGGACTCGAAGAACGAGTTGTACGCCGACGCTCAGGCCCGCACCGATCAGGCCGCCGCGGGCGCGACTGAGTGGCACGATCCGCGCGAGGACGGCCTGCTGCCCGACGTGTACATCGCGATGGGCCAGACGGCGGAGAACGTCGTGCTGCACACCGGGATCAGCCGTGAGGACCAGGACCACTGGGGCGTGCGGTCGCAGAACCGGGCCGAAGAGGCCATCAAGAGCGGGTTCTTCGAGCGGGAGATCTCGCCCGTCACGCTGCCCGACGGCACCGTCGTCAGCACCGATGACGGCCCGCGCGCCGGCACCACCTACGAGGCCGTCAGCCAGCTCAAGCCGGTGTTCCGGCCCAACGGCACGATCACTGCAGGCAATGCGTGCCCGCTGAACGACGGTGCGGCCGCGGTGGTCATCATGAGCGACACCAAGGCCAAGGAGCTGGGGCTGACCCCGTTGGCGCGCATCGTGTCGACAGGTGTGTCGGGTCTGTCGCCGGAGATCATGGGCCTCGGCCCGATCGAGGCAGTGCGCAAGGCGCTGGGCAACGCGAAGATGTCGATCTCCGACATCGACCTGTACGAGATCAACGAGGCGTTCGCGGTTCAGGTGCTGGGGTCGGCGCGTGAGCTCGGCATGGACGAGGAGAAGTTGAACGTCTCCGGTGGCGCGATCGCGCTCGGGCATCCGTTCGGCATGACCGGCGCCCGGATCACCGCCACGCTGCTGAACAACCTGGCCACCCACGACAAGACCTTCGGCATCGAGACGATGTGCGTGGGCGGCGGGCAGGGCATGGCGATGGTCGTGGAGCGCCTCTCCTGACTTCTGCGCCGAGACTGCGGGGAGATCGCGTCATCAGCTGATTTCTCGATCTCCCCGCAATCTCGCGGCCCATGCGCGGGCGATTCTGGCCCGAATGTCGACCTCCCGGTCGGTCTTGATGACACGGACCACCAGCCAGTCGATCTCACGCAGATCCTCGGAACGGCGAATGTCTCTGGCGTACTGCGCGTCGTCGACGCGGTGCTGCTCTCCGTCGTACTCGACCGCGATCATCGCGTCGGGCCACCCCATGTCGAGGTAGTACCGACGCCGGCCGTCCGCACTGCGCACCGGAATTTGCGTGTGTGGGCGCGGATAGTGGGCGCTAGTGATCAATAGCCGCAACCAGGTCTCTTTCGGTGACGCCGATCCCGCGTCGTAGAGGTCCATGACCTTCTCGAGTTGTCGCAGCCCCCGAGCGCCGCGGTGCGCGCGAGCACAGGCGAGGACGTCCTCGGCGCGAAGGCCCGTGGCATGGCCCAGGGCGTCCACGCGTGCGACCGCCTCACCGATTCGGCCCCGCCGCGCCAGGTCGTATGCAGTTCGCGTGATCGTCGTCAGTCTCATCCCGTCGGGGCGGACCATGAACTCGTCTGAGCGCAACCGGGCGTCCATGGTGCGCACCCCCAGCGGCCGCCGGGCATTCGGCCAGACGAGTTCGATCGGCAGCGTGTCGTCGATCCATGCTGCACCGTGCAGGGCCGCCGCTGTCAGCCCGGCGATCACTCCTTCGCGATGCGACCACAACCATGCCGCTGCGGCGCGATGCTCGAGCCCGGGCTCGACGCCACATGGAACGTAGACATCCGGGAAGACTGCACGATAGCTCGAGCGCAGTTGATGCTTCTTCACGCGACCATCGGCGATGGCTTCGCTTCCGACAAACGGCCAGATCGGTGGCGTCATGGCGCCACCATCACACGCTGCAAGATCCCAATCGGCGCCCAGACTGCGGGGAGATCGCAATCTGTGGATGAAATGCGATCTGTGAGCAGTTTCGGCGTGGAAGCACACCACGACACGAAAAAGGGCGCCCACCTTTCGGTGAGCGCCCCTCTCCGCGCGATGACTAGTCGCTGTTGAAGTAGCTGAGCAGGCGCAGGATCTCGATGTAGAGCCACACCAGAGTCACGGTCAGGCCCAGCGCGATACCCCAGGCTGCCTTCTCCGGCGCACCGGCGCGGATCATCTGGTCGGCCGAGTCGAAGTCGATCAGGAAGCTGAACGCCGCCAGACCGATGCAGACCAGCGAGAAGATGATCGCGATGGGGCCACCGCTGCGGAGGCCGAGGCCCTCACCGCCGCCGACACCGAACAGCGCCAGCACGAAGTTGCCCAGCATCAACGCCAGCACACCGAAGAGGCCGGCCACGATGAAGCGGGTGAACTTCGGCGTCACCCGGATGGCGCCGGTCTTGTAGACGACGAGCATGCCGGCGAACACGCCGAGGGTGCCGAGGACCGCCTGGCTGATCAGAGCGCCGGCGCTGACACCGGAGACCATCAGGTTGGCGACGACGAACGAGAACGCACCGAGGAACAGGCCCTCCAGCGCCGCGTAGGTCAGCACGATGGCGGGGTTGTCCTGCTTACGGCCGAAGGTCGCGATCAGCACCAGGACGAGACCGCCGAGCGCGCCGATCAGCGTGAACGGCATGGCGAGCGCGATGTTGGACGCCACCAGGAAGTACGACACCACGGCAACGGCCGACAGCACTGCCAGCGTCATGCCGGTCTTGGTGACGACGTCGTCGATGGTCAGCGGGCGCGAAACACCCGTCTGACGCTGATCGGGGTAGGTGGCATAGGGATCGGCGTGTACCGCTTGCGCACCGTAGCCGGCGGCTCCGGTACCGAATTGCGCGTATCCGCCTTGCTGCCCCTTGGGCAGCGTGCGAAATACCGGGTTGCTGCTCTCGCGCACCGTCGGTTCCTTTCCTGATGTCGTGATTCGGCCTGTGCCGAACATCGGTTCAACGATCGACACGTCGGGACGGTTCCCGAGAATCGAATCTGTTCCCAGCCTTCTCACAGGAACCTTACCCGGCGCCCTCCGATCAGGGGCGACGATCTAGATTGCTGGCGTGGATCAAAACGAGGATCTCCTAGTAACGGTGCGCGGGCATGTCGGGCACCTGACCCTCAACCGACCCAAGGCCATCAACTCCCTGACCCACCCGATGGTCACCGAGATGACGGCCGCCCTGACGGCGTGGGAGCACGACGACGACGTCCACGCGGTCGTCGTTTCCGGCGCGGGCGACCGTGGCCTGTGCGCAGGCGGTGACATCGTCGCGATCTACCACAGCGCGAAGGCCGGTGGCGCCGAGGCTCGCCAGTTCTGGCACGACGAATACCTGCTCAACGCGTACATCGGCCGCTACCCCAAACCGTATGTCGCGCTGATGAACGGCATCACGATGGGCGGCGGCGTGGGCATCAGCGCGCACGGGGACGTCCGCGTGGTCACCGAGGCGACGAAGATGGCCATGCCGGAGGTCGGCATCGGCTTCGTGCCCGACGTCGGCGGCACCCGCATCCTGGCCCATGCACCGGGGTTACTCGGCCTTCACGCCGCGCTGACGGGCGCGCCGTTCGGTGGTGCCGATGCGATCGCGATGGGCTTCGCCGACCACTATGTACCGCACGCCGATCTCGCCTCGTTCGTCGAAGCGATCGAGTCCGACGGCGTGGACCGCGCGGTCGCGAAGTTCGCGCAGGAGCCGCCGGCCGGCGAGTTGGCGGGTCATCGTGAGTGGATCGATCGCTGCTACGCGGGCGAGTCTGTCGCCGGCATCGTCGATGCCCTGCGCAACGAGGAGGACCCCGCGGCCACCAAGGCTGCCGATCTGATCAGCTCCCGCTCCCCCGTCGCGCTGTCGGTGACGCTGGCGGCCGTACGCCGCGCCCGCTCGTTGTCATCACTGGAAGATGTTCTGCAGCAGGAGTTCCGGGTGTCCTGCGCGGCGCTGCGCTCCCATGATCTGGTCGAGGGCATCCGGGCGCAGGTCATCGACAAGGACCGCAACCCGCAGTGGAATCCGGCGACGCTGGATGCTGTCACAGACGCCGACGTGGAAGCCTACTTCCAGGCCACCGACCCCGACCTGACCTTCTAGACCGAGACGCACCAGGAGCAGCCATGACCGACTACGAGACCATCCTCGTCACCCGCGAGGGCCGCGTCGCCACCATCACGCTGAACCGACCGAAAGCTCTCAACGCGCTGAACAGTCAGGTGATGAACGATGTCACCTCCGCTGCAGCCGAATTGGACGCCGATCCCGGCATCGGCGCCATCGTGCTGACCGGCAACGAGAAGGCGTTCGCCGCCGGTGCGGACATCAAGGAGATGGCGAATCTGTCGTTCGCCGAGGTCTTCTCGTCAGATTTCTTCGCCGCCTGGGGGAACTTCGCGGCCACGCGCACACCGACGATCGCCGCGGTCGCGGGGCATGCGCTCGGTGGCGGCTGCGAGCTGGCGATGATGTGCGACATCCTGATCGCCGCGGACACCGCGAAGTTCGGCCAGCCCGAGATCAAGCTGGGCGTGCTGCCGGGCATGGGCGGTTCGCAGCGGCTGACCCGGGCGATCGGCAAGGCCAAGGCGATGGATCTGATCCTGACCGGTCGCACCATGGGAGCCGAGGAGGCCGAACGGGCCGGGCTGGTGTCCCGCGTGGTCCCGGCCGACTCCTTGCTCGAGGAAGCCACGGCCACAGCGCAGACGATCGCCGGTATGTCGCTGTCCGCCGCCAGGATGGCCAAGGAAGCGGTCGACCGCGCCTTCGAGTCGACGCTCGCCGAGGGCCTGCTCTACGAGCGCCGGCTGTTCCACTCCGCGTTCGCGACCGACGATCAGACCGAGGGCATGGCCGCGTTCACCGAGAAGCGTTCGCCGAACTTCAGCCACCGCTGACATGCACGGCTAACATGCCTTCGTGACCGTCACCGTCGCCCCGCCGGAGGACGAGCCGCGCGCCGAGACCGCCCGCAAAGCGTGGTGGGTACGCCGCTACACATTCACCGGTACCGCAGTGGGACTGGTGTTCCTGTGGTTGTCGCTCACGCCGTCACTGCTGCCCCGCGGTCCGCTGTTCCAGGGCTTGGTCAGCGGAGGCGCGGGCGCCTTCGGCTACGCCATCGGCGTGTTCTCGGTGTGGCTGGTGCGTTACATGCGGTCCAAGGATTCCAGCCCGCCCCCTCCCCGCCGCGCCTGGCTGATCCTGGTGGTGGTGGGCGCGATCGGCATGGTGCTGGCGATCATCTGGTTCCACGAGTGGCAGGACGACGTCCGGGACCTGATGGGAGTGCCGCGGCTGACGTTCTGGGACTACCCACTGGCCGCCGCGATCTCGGTGGTCACGCTGTTCGCTTTCGTCGAGATCGGCCAACTGATCCGCCGGCTGGTGCGTTTCCTGGTACGCCAGCTCGATCGTGTTGCGCCGCCGCGCGTTTCGGCCGTGATCGTGGTGACGCTGCTGCTGGCTCTGACGATCGCGCTGCTGAACGGCATCGTCGTACGGTTCGCGATGAGCACCATCAACAGCACGTTCGCGGCGGTCAACGACGAGACCGATCCGGACAATCCGGCGCCTGACACGCCGCTGCGCTCCGGTGGCCCGGGATCGCTGGTCGATTGGGAGTCGCTCGGCCATCAGGGGCGCATGTTCGTAGGTGGGGGGCCGTCGGTCGACGAGCTCAGCGCGTTCAACGGCCGCCCGGCCGTCGAACCCATCCGCGCCTACGCCGGCCTCAACTCCGCAGACGGGATCAAGGCCACCGCGAGGCTGGCCGCGCGAGAACTGCAGCGCACCGGGGGCCTCGACCGCGCGGTGGTGGCAGTGGCCACCACGACAGGTACGGGCTGGATCAACGAGGCCGAGGCCACCTCGCTGGAGTACATGTACAACGGCGACACCGCGATCGTGTCGATGCAGTACTCGTTCCTGCCGAGCTGGTTGTCGTTCCTGGTGGACAAAGAGAATGCACGGCAGGCCGGTCAGGCCTTGTTCGAAGCCGTCGACGAGCTGGTTCGCGCGATGCCCGAGGCGCAGCGGCCCAAGCTGGTGGTGTTCGGGGAAAGCCTGGGCTCCTTCGGTGGCGAGGCCCCGTTCCTGGCGTTGAACAACTTGATCGCCCGCACCGACGGCGCGCTGTTCAGCGGCCCGACGTTCAACAACACCATCTGGACCGACCTGACCATCAACCGGGATCCCGGCTCCCCTCAATGGCTGCCGATCTACGACCAGGGCGAGAACGTGCGATTCGTCGCGCAGCCGAAAGACCTGCAGCGCCCGCACGATCCGTGGGGCCAGCCGCGCGTCGTCTATCTGCAGCACGCCTCGGACCCGATTGCGTGGTGGAACCCGGATCTGCTGTTCGCCAAACCGGATTGGCTGCGGGAGCCGCGCGGGTACGACGTCTCCCCCGACATGGAGTGGATTCCGGTCGTGACGTTCCTTCAGGTGTCTGCCGACATGGCGGTGGCGGTGAATGTGCCCGACGGACACGGGCACGTCTACGTGCGCAACGTCGCCGACGCGTGGGCGTCGATCCTGTTGCCGCCCGGGTGGTCTGCGGCCAAGACGGAGAAGCTGAGGCCGCTGCTGCGCAGCGACGAGAGTTCCTAGTAGACGAGCACGCCTTTGAGGGCGTGGTATCCGCCGACGACGTCGGTGGCGCGGTGCAGACCGATCTCCTGCAGGGCCGCCGCGGCCAGACTGGACGTGTAGCCCTCGGAGCACAGCACCACCCATTCGACGTCGTCGTCGACGGCTTGTGGAATCCGGGCATCGCTGGTGGGGTCGAGTCGCCATTCGAGCACGTTGCGCTCGATGATCAGCGCGGTGGGGACCTCGCCTTCGATGGCCCGCTGGGCGGCGGGCCGGATGTCGACGAGGATGGCTCCGCGTCGCAGGGCGACCGGCAGTTCGTCTGCGGTCAGTCGGTTGATCTTCGTGCGGGCGTTCTCCAGCACCACATCGATACGGCTTCCCATGTCACTTCCCTTCCGGTTGGTCGGTCAATTCGGTCCGCTTGCGGCGCAGCGCGTTTCGCTCGGACACCTCGTAATAGGACATCGCGGTGAGCGGCGGTGAGTAGGCATGCACGCTCAGTGTCGGGGTCGGCGCAACGATCGGGGTGGACAGCGACACGCTCTCGCGAGCCCACACCACATCGTGTACCCAGCCGAGCGGGAACGCGGCCTGGTCGCCGGCCTCGAGCCGGCGATTGCGCAATTGCTTTCCATCCCATCGGGTTTCGCGTAGCGCGCCGGATAGGACAGTGAGTGCACCGAGGGAGCCACCGTGGTCGTGCAACTCGGTAGCGTGATCGGGCACCCAACTGATGAGCCAGACGTCGAGCTCGTCGTCGCCGTGCAGGCGGGTGTACCAGCGCTCGGTGGTGGGCGGTCCACCGACCGGAAGGACGTCGTCGAAGCGACCGGAGAGGACGTCGGCGGCGTACCGATCGGTGGCATGCAGCAGGTCAGCTGGGCGCAGACGGGTGGGAGCGAGAACCATGGGAGAACTCCAGAGGTGGAACGGACGAAGTGGGGGGTCGGGGTCAGGCCCGACAACACTCCCGAGTCATTCCGTTGCGCACGCTCCCACTGTGGCACGAGACCAGGCGATTGGCCAGGTCCGGGACTTAATCTCACCGTGAATCTGGAATTGCGCACGTCGCGGCTAGATTGACGGGATGGTCCCCTTCGCCGTCCGGGTCGTTCTGCTCGCCGCACCGGGCCTGCTGGCACTGGCCGGTTGCTCGTCGACACCCACCCCGTCCACGCCCAGCACCGAGACGTCCTCGTCCACCCGGGCGAGCGCGGCCCCGACGACTGCCACCGAATCGCTGGCCCCCGACGCCGTCGAGGTCTCACCGGGTGGCGTGACGACCAAGGTGGGCGCACCCGCGGAGTCCACGGAGGACGACTACTTCCAGAACTGCCGTGCGGCGCGCACCTATATGGACACCCACGGCGGTGACCCGAAGGCGCAGATCGAGCCGTACCTGAAGATGCTGCAGAGCGCGCCGACGGTCGGGTCGGGCGAGTTCGACAAGAGCTGGACGCAGCTGTCGGCCGGGCAGCAGTCGGCGATCATCGTCGCGGTCGAGTCGGCCGCCGACGCGCTGTGCGGCTAGCGCCTCAGTCGTTCCAGACGAAACAGAACGTGTGGCCGGCCGGGTCGCGGTACACCCGGAACTGGTCCTCGTCGACGTCCTGCACCCATGTCGCACCCAGCCTGATCACCTCGGCCTGAGCGGCCTCGAGCTGGTCCTCGGGGATCATCACGTCGAAGTGGATCTGTTGCGAGGCGTGCGGGTCAGGGAACTGCGGCGGCCGGTGTTCGGGAGACAGCTGGAACGCCAGCCGGCGCCCGTCCGGACCGGTGACCACCACCCAGTCCGGGTCCTCCTGGGTGATGTCGCCGCCGAGAACCTCGGCCCAGAAACGCGCCAGGCGGAGGGGGTCGGGGCAGTCGACGACGACTGAACGCAGTGTTCCGATCATGAGGGACAGGGTTGCCCGTCGCGGTCGGCTCATGCAAGCGAGAATGGGCGGATGCGGGTGGCATTGGCGTTGGGCAGCGGAGGGGCCCGCGGGTACGCCCACATCGGAGTGATCAACGAACTGCACGAGCGGGGCCACGAGATCGTCGGTATCGCGGGGTCGTCGATGGGCGCTCTGGTGGGCGGCCTGGAAGCGGCGGGGCGGCTCGACCAGTACACGACCTGGGCCGGTTCGCTGACCCAGCGGGCGGTGTTGCGCCTGCTCGATCCGTCGATCACGGCGGCGGGGGTGCTGCGGGCCGAGAAGATCCTCGACGCGGTGCGGGAGATCCTCGGCGAGGTGCGGATCGAGGACCTGCCGATTCCCTACACCTCGGTGGCCACCGATCTGATCACGGGCAAGTCCGTGTGGATGCAGCGCGGTCCGGTCGATGACGCGATCCGGGCGTCGATCGCGATTCCGGGCGTCATCACTCCGCATGTGCTCGACGGTCGACTGCTGGCCGACGGCGGAATCCTGGATCCACTGCCGATGGCTCCGATAGCCGCCGTCACCGCCGATGTCACGATCGCCGTTAGTCTCTCCGGGGATGACCCCGAAGCGCACCGCCGCGACCGGGAACCCCGGCAGGCCACCGGCGACTGGTTGAACCGGATGTGGCGCAGTTCGTCGTCGCTGCTGGATTCCAAGGCCGCGCGGTCACTGCTGGACACCCCGACGGGGCGCGCCGTGATGGGCCGGTTCGTCGTGGGTGACGACGAGCCCACCCCCCGGAACCTGGAGGCTCCCAGCGAACCGGTGATGCCCGTGGTGCCGCGGTTGAGCGGCTTCGAGGTGATGAACCGTGTCATCGACATCGCGCAGGCGGCGTTGGCCCGGCACACCCTGGCGGCCTATCCACCCGATCTGTTGATCGAGGTGCCGCGCACGGTGTGCCGGAGCTTGGATTTCCACCGCGCCAGCGAGGTGATCGACATCGGCCAGGAGCTGGCCAGCGCCGCACTGGACACGCTCGAAGCCACCGTGTCCGCGTCAGAGGCCTAGGAACTGCGCGATGCGGGCCGCTTCGCGCCGGCCCTGCGCACGGCCGGCCTGCGCCGAGGGTGCCCGGCAGGCCGGGTCGAGAGGGTTCGGGCCGAACGCCTCCAAAGCCTCGGCGTCGGCGAAGACCGCGTGCGTGGCCCCTGCGAAGGCGGCGATCTCGTCGGCCGTGCCGGTCCCCCACGGCGACGGCGCATCGGGTGCCGACGGCACGAGGACCACGGCGGTGTCGCAGTCGGAGACGGCGGACATGTTCACCGAGCTGCCGACACCGCCGTCCATGTAGCGCCTGCCGGCAATGGTGACGGTGGGCCACGCGCCGGGAACAGCACAGCTGGCCGCCACCGCATCGACCAGATCGACTCCGGAGGCGCGGTCGAAAACCACGAGTTCGCCTGTGGCGATGTCGATTCCGGTCACGCGCAGATCGCGCGACGGCCAGTCGTGCGACGGCAACCGGTGGGCGATCACCTCACGGCGCACCGCTTCGTCGACGGTGTCCGTGGCGGCGGCGACGGCACCGATCTTCGTCAGCTTCTGCTCCTTGGTGGTGCCGGGGGTCATCATGGCGTCCAGGAACAGCTCGGTGATGCCGTCGACCGAGACCCCCGGGTGGATCTCGGGTGAGGTCTCCGACAGCTGACGGGCGAACAACTCCTCCAGCGGCAGGTCACTGGAGAGCTGCGCGGCGACCGTCGACCCCGCCGAGGTGCCGAGCAGGACGTCGGAAGCCAGCAGCGCCCGACCCGCGGCGGGCGCCTCCTCGGCGATACCGAGCAGAACACCTGTCTCCCAGGCGATTCCGGCCAGTCCGCCACCGGCCAGCACGAGGGCACGACGCGTCGTCACCCTCCTGTTCTACCGGACGGTCTGACTCGCCGCCGCTACCGGGTTCAGATCGGCGACGCTCAGGCGGTGCGTCGGCGGGGCGAGGACGCCGGTGGTCGACGTGAGCTCCAGTCCGGGTCCGACGTGCACCAGTTCGCCGTCGCCGAGGGGCCGCCAGGCGGGGTCGTCGTCCATCCGCTCGGTCGCGAACACCACCGACGGCCCGTCGCAGGACCGGGCGTTGATTCTGCTGCTGCGCATCTCGAACGGGGTGTGGTCGGCGGGCGTGCGGCGATCGAGCACGTACAGGTCGTGGGTGTCCGGGTAGCGCAGCGCCCACATCTCGGTCGCGGTGCACAGCAGGATGTTGATCGCGAACACGCCGACGTGGGCGCCCAGCCAGCCGACGGCATCGATCAGGCCGGCGGTGACGTCACCGCCGCGGGCTCGTATCGCGCCGGTGATCAGCGCGAACACCCGTTCCGAATCCGTCTGCCCCACAACCAGTTCGGAGATACCCAGCTCGGCCAGCCGCGCGTCGAGCACGTCCAGGTCGGCCACGACGCCGTTGTGGGCGAACAACCGGCCTTCTTGCACGAAGGGGTGGGTGTTGGTCGGGTCGGGGGCTCCGGTGGACGCGTAGCGCACGTGGGCCAGCACCGTCGTCGCGACCACGTCGCGGGCCTCGCGCGCGAACGCGGCGTCCTGCCACGCGGCCAGCGGTTGCTTGTCCACCACGGGTTGTCCGGCCGCGTCGAAGTAGCCGAGGCCGGTGCCGTCGGGATTGCGGCGGCCCTGTTCGGCCAAGCTGTCGGGGGCGTCGAGCAACCAGAACGTCACCGGAACGGCCGTCCCGGCGTGCATCCCGAACAGGCGGCACATCTACAGGTGGGGTGCGGCCCTGCCGCTGATCAGAGGCAAGTCGAGGTAGGTGGCGATGCCAGGCGCGGCGGCGCAGACCGCGGGTACCGAGTTCACGCAGTGGGCGGCCGTGCCGACGACGCCGTATTCAGGACCCTGCCCGCCGACTTCGGATTGGAAGCCCGTCACCGTCACGGTGAAGTCGGGGTTGCCGCGCACCTCCATCTCGTAGCGTTGCCCGGCCGGGCCGAAGGACCAGGCGGGGTCCAGGTGCTCCTCCCCCATCAGCCAGTTCACCGTCACCCGGACCACGGGCTCACCGTCGACGAGCGCTTCCCAATGGAATTTGCGTCCCGCCACCTGTCCGGGCTCGATCGGGCCCATCGGCGAGTCGATCGTGGCGGTGGCCACGGCGATCTCCTGCGTCGCCCGCACTCGGGGATCGGAGTGAAAACCCAACTGGTCCACACACATTCGGACGGCTTGGATGAATCCCGCGTCGAGCATCTTCTGCATCGGCCCGGTGAGTGCCTTGTCCGGTGTCTCACCGAAACCCATCACGTGCCGCAGCACGTCGGGTGCCTCGTAGGTGCGTAGGTCGGAGAACTCCTCGGCGCGCACGAAGGTGACGCCGGTCGACATCGCCGACAGCATCAGCGGGAACTTCTCGCTGATGCCGCCGGGCGCGATGCCGGTGCCGTGCAGGGTGGCGTTGCCGGCCAGTGCGGCCTCCCGCAGCGGCGCACCGCTGCGCTCACTGGGATACAGCCAACCGACCGGGGTGACGACGTTCTTGCCTGAGCGCAGCAGTGCGATGACCTCGTCGGAGTTGGCGATCAGCGGGGCGTAGATGACGGCGTCGGCGTCCATCGCGAGGATCTCGTCGATGCTGTCGGTGGCGGTGATGCCCAGCGGGGCCACGCCGATGAGGTCGCCGACGTCGCGTCCGGCCTTCGCGGCCGAGTGCACCCAGCAACCGGCGAGTTCGAGCTCGGGATGCTCGAGTACGCCTTTGATCGCGGCGACGCCGACACCGCCGGTCGCCCATTGCACGACGCGCAGCGCCATCCCGCCTCCTCCAACAGTGCCGACAAAGAACTGGAACGTGTTCTACTCAGATGTACACCAGCGCCCGGCGGGCCGGTCGCGATTGGCGAAGGGATCAGCACATGAAGCGTGTGTTCGTGGTCGGCGTGGGGATGACCAAGTTCGAAAAGCCTGGGCGACGGGAGGGCTGGGACTACCCAGACATGGCGCGGGAGTCCGGCACCAACGCGCTCACCGACGCCGGCATCGACTACTCGGCGATCGAGCAGGGCTTCGTCGGGTACTGCTCGGGCGACTCGACGTCGGGTCAGCGGGCACTCTACGAGCTGGGAATGACCGGTATCCCGATCGTGAACGTCAACAACAACTGCTCGACAGGGTCGACGGCGCTGTACCTGGGCGCCCAGTCGATCCGCGGCGGGCTGGCCGATTGCGTCTTGGCGCTGGGCTTCGAGAAGATGCAGCCGGGCTCACTCGGCGGTGGCGCCGACGATCGGGAGTCTCCGATGAAGCGACACATTCTCGCGCTCAACGACATCGACGCGATGCAGTTCCCGGTGGCGCCGTGGATGTTCGGGGCTGCGGGCCGCGAGCACATGCAGAAGTACGGCAGCACCGCCGAACATTTCGCCAAGATCGGGTTCAAGAACCACAAGCACTCGGTGAACAATCCGTACGCACAGTTCCAGGACGAGTACAGCCTCGACGACATCCTGGCCGCGAAGATGATCTCCGATCCGTTGACCAAGCTGCAGTGCTCGCCGACCTCGGATGGCTCGGCGGCGGTGGTGCTCGCCAGCGAGGACTATGTCGATCGGCACGGCCTCGCCGGCCGGGCGGTGGAGATCGTCGGGCAGGCGATGACCACCGATTTCGCGTCGACGTTCGACGGCAGCGCGGCCAACATCATCGGCTACGACATGAACGTGCAGGCCGCGCAGAAGGTCTACGACCAGTCCGGCCTCGGGCCGCAGGATTTCCAGGTGATCGAGCTGCACGACTGCTTCTCGGCCAACGAGCTTCTGCTCTACGAAGCCCTCGGGCTGTGCGGGCCCGGTGAGGCGCCGAAGCTGATCGACGACGAGGACACCACCTACGGCGGACGCTGGGTGGTCAATCCGTCGGGCGGGCTGATCTCGAAGGGCCACCCCCTGGGTGCGACGGGTCTGGCCCAGTGCAGCGAGCTGACCTGGCAGCTGCGCGGCGATGCTGACAAGCGTCAGGTCGACGGTGTGACGGCGGCGCTGCAGCACAACATCGGGCTGGGTGGCGCGGCGGTCGTCACGGCGTACCAGCGCGCCGAACGCTGAGGTTTCTTCCGGCGACCAGTCGCGAACTCGAGTGACACGCCGGGCGAAATACTCGAGTTCGCGTCTGGTCGCGCAAAGAAACGGACATGAAAAGACCCGGCCGGGAAGCACCGGCCGGGTCTTTCCTCTCGCGTCCTACACCGCGGCAGGGGCTTTCTCCTGCTGCGGCTCCTGAACGCGTGAGCCGTGTCCGTCGTCGACCATCGTCAGCTCGTCGAACGGATCTCGTCCCGCCAGCACATCGTCGACCTTGCCCCTGTCGATGGTGTGGGTCCACGACCCGACGAGCAGCGTGGCCACCGCGTTGCCCGAGAAGTTGGTCAGCGCCCGCGCCTCGGACATGAACCGGTCGATCCCGACGATCAGGCCGACACCGTCGAGCAGGTCGGGGCGGTGGGCCTGCAGGCCGCCGGCCAGCGTCGCCAACCCCGCGCCCGTCACACCGGCCGCACCCTTGGAGGCGACGATCATGAACACCAGCAGACCGATCTGCTCAGGGATCGACAGCGGGTCACCCAGCGCGCCGGCGATGAACAGCGACGCCATGGTCAGGTAGATCGCGGTGCCGTCGAGGTTGAACGAGTAGCCGGTGGGCACGACCACGCCCACGGTCGAGCGGTCCACGCCCAGGTGCTCCATCTTGGCGATCAGGCGCGGCAGCGCCGACTCGGACGACGAGGTCGACACGATGAGCAGGTACTCGCGAGCGAGGTAGCGCACCAGCTTGAAGATCGAGATGCCGGAGACCACCCGCAGCAGGGAGCCGAGGATGCCGAAGACGAAGATCGCGCAGGTGATGTAGAAGCCGAGCATCAGCGTCAGCAGCTGTCCGACCGCGGACCAGCCGGTCTGACCGACGACGTTGGCGATGGCGCCGAAGGCGCCGATCGGTGCCAGCCACAGGATCATGCTCAGGACCTTGAACACCAGCTTCTGCAGGTGCTCGACACCGCGCAGGACGGGCTCGCCCGTGCGGCCGAGCGCCTGGACTGCGAAACCGACCAGCAGTGCGACGAACAGGGCCTGCAGCACGCTGCCCTCGGTCAGCGCGGAGAACAACGAGGTGGGGATGATGCCCTGGACGAAGTCCATCAGGCCACCGGCCTCGTGTGCCTTGTCGGCGAGTTCGGCGCCCTTGGCGGCCGTGGTCGAGCTGATGTTCAGGCCCTCACCCGGATGGAGGAGGTTGCCGACGACCAGGCCGATCGCCAGTGCGAACGTCGACATCGCCAGGAAGTACACGAACGCGAGGCCGCCGACCTTGCCGACGGTGGCGGCTTTGCGCACCGATCCGATGCCCAGCACGATCGTGCAGAAGATGACCGGCGCGATCATCATCTTGATCAGCGCGACGAACATCGTCCCGAGGACGCCGAGGCTCTTGCCGACCTCGGGGGTGACGATCCCGACTCCGACGCCGGCGATCACCGCGACGATGACGGCGATGTAGAGCCAGTGGGTGCGGTCGCGCCGCTTGGGCGCTTCCGGTGTGGGGGGCCGGTCGACGGTGGTGGTCATGTGCTTCCTCCGAACTGGGATGACTGAGTGGTCTGAAAGGATGGTCAGCCAGCGCGTGAGCCAGGTCACGTTTTAGTTCATTAAGTACAAGGTTGCGCTGTACTAAACGGCCTAACGGCCAGGTGGCCGGAGACCGTAAGTAGCGCATTACGTTTAACTGGCCTACCGCCGTAGCACACTCACCAAGTCACTTCTGCTGGCCCATTCAGGGGCTCACAACCAGGGCCGAAAGGTGGCCCGTACCGGCTGTTCCAGCACCGGCGGCAGGACCAGGTGACGTGGCCGCGTGCTTCACACGAGCAGGGCATATTGCCAACGAGGACCTGACCGGGACCAAGTGGGTGACCCAGTGGGCAGCTACTAGGCGCGGCGACGACCCATGCGCGGCCATCCCAGAAGACGTCGCCCAGCTGCACGATGGCCAGGCTACGAGTCCGGGGTGACGGACTAGGGCTTGCGCAGTTCCTTCACGACCTCAAGCAGCTTGTCGAGGAGAACGGGGGCCGGGATGTCAGAAGCATCTTTCGATGTAGTGATGCCCGGTTCCGAGAACGCTCGCCGGCCAAGCGCCGCGATGATCTCTTCCTGGACGGGCTTCGGCAGGGGTGCCACAAAAAGATTCACGGCGTCGATCTGGTTCACCAACGTCCTCATATGCCCTGCCATGCGTCGGCATTCAGACGCGACGCGGGCTGCATAGGCCGCCAAAACGAACAACGGAACACCTATAAGCGCCTTGACAATCGTGCCCGTCGTGTCAGTCAGCTGAACCAGAATCTGGTCCTCTAGCGATAGGACAATGACCGGTAGGGCTATCCCGAGGATGACGAAAATTACGGCCAGAGACGTCCAAGTAAAAGCCGCGTCTTCTTCCTTGTCCGCCCGGTCAGAGAAGGTCTGCGCCAGGCCTTCGGAGCCTCCTCTATTACCCAGATTGACCAGACGCTCGACGAGATCATCAGCAACCTGATCCTGCGTGGCTAGACGCTGGTTACGCCTTTCGCTCAGTAGCTCGTCAACATACTCACCTGGTCGTATCGTCCACGATCGGCGTCGCTGAGCCTCAGCCAAATCATCAAGGGCCTGCGGAATTACCTCGTTGTCCCACTTTGTAAGGACGATGTCTAGGGAATCGATGGCCTGATCCGCGGAATATGCCGTGGCGGGGTTGTATTCCCGGAGCGTGGCCGATGCGCCATTGACCAGATTAGCGAGAGCCTGTAGCTGCTCTGCGTCAATCAAAAGCCCAAATTCGATACTAACCTCTCGCTGTGACGCCGACCCACGAGGGGCAACAATGACGATCAACTCGTGCAATAGGTCCTGCAACTGCGTGAACCTGAACGCCACGTTCCACCAGATTCTGGCCGCGTTAGGCTTGACGGGCTCTTTGAATTGAACCTGTACAGCGCGTTCAAGGATCGAAATTAGCGCGCCGACTGCGTTTACGGCGGCCTCATAGGCTGAACGCTGCGTATCGGCGGCTTCGCCGCGCATCAGGCGTTGGATCGGCGCGTTGTATCGCGGCTGTCCATCCGGCTCCGCCTGAGCGTTATCGCTCTCGTTGTCGGTCATCCCATCCCACCCATGCCGGTGAGCCTAACCTCGGCGCCCGCCCGCCATTTGCCGGACGAGCGGCAAGTGGCGGCCTACGACTTGCGGGCGGCCTCGATGGCCTTCTCGATGATTGGCCCCAGCTGCTCAGGTGGCACCCCGACCGAGCCGTCCATTGAGTTCGCAACCCCGGGCTCCGAGTATGCGCGGCGGCCCAGTACCAAGATCACTTCATCTTGAACGCGCTGCGGTAGCCCGTCGATAAAGCCTCGCACTGAGTCAACTTGAACCCCAAGCAGCCAGAGGTACTGCGCAACCTTCCGGTGCTGAGCAGAGATGCGGCCTGCATAGGTCGCCAGAGCCAAGAACGGGACGACCACAAGCGCCTTCTGTAGAAGACCCGTGACGCCGTTGATGTCGATGATGTCGACCTCGTTCAGCCATACACCCGCCACTGACAGCAGAGCCGCGATTCCGACAAACAGCATCACCAATGTGTTCCAGTGGGATGCCCGCTTGGCTTCAGCTTTGGCGAGTTGGTCGAAGGTTGTGGATAGGAGGGCTTTGCCGACTTCGCGCGCGGCTCCACTGATGTTTTCGACTGATCTCTGCGCGCGCTCTTCTAGCCGCCTTATTCGTTGAGCTCCCCTCCTCCCCAAAATTGCTTGCCTTAGGTCGTCACTAATAGTGAGTGCACCTGGTTCGCTGTCCTGGAGTTCGGCCAGATCGTCTAGCGCTTGGCCTACAGCTGAGTCCTCCCAGCTATTGATGTGACCCATCAATTGGCGCATGTTATCGAGTATTCGCGATGCCGGGATTTCGGGGTTCGGTTGAATTACTCCGGCAATTTCCCTCAGGGAATCAAGTTCTTTGCGGTCAACCAAGTGTCCTAGCCGTATTTCAGCTGGCTTGGCGTTGTTGACACCCCCGAGCACGATCTGCTCGTTAAGGGTGTTAGCCAGGTGGGCTATACGAGTACGAATGTTCTCGATTAGCACCACCACGCTTGCAGGCATGTCAATCGTCCTGATCAACTCAAGGCGCTTGTCGAGCTCATTCAAAGCAGCCAAGAGGGCGTCCAAGCTAGGAGTGGGCTTAGCTCCCGCGCGTAGCGGCCACACCTGCGAGACGCGCTGCGACTTCAGGTCATCAAAGTTCGTCATTGCTACCCCCAAGCGTTGAAACGCGAGCCTAACGCCATGCCACCGGGCACTGAGATACATCCGCAAGGGCGTGTCACAAGTTCGCCAAGAGGCTAGAACACTTGTTCGATAAAAGCGTAGCTAACGCAAATTCCGCCACACGAACTTGGCACATACGGGCAGGTAGGAGACCGACCCACAACAAAGGAGTAGGAGCGACGAATCCTGGCGCGGCCGTTTCCGTCATCCACGAGAGCGTTGCTGAATTTCAAAAGAAGGGATCGACCAAGCGCGCACCAAAAAGACCGTGACCCTCAAGAAGCGCGACAAGGCGGCCGAGGCCCGTGCGCCGACGCTGCCGCACAGCGCCAAATTGTCCCAGCGCTGATGGGACGGTCCGCAGGGCCGAGCAAGTACACTGGATCTTGCTCGCGCTTTGCGGGATTCATGGCTTGGGATAGACCGGCAACAGCGGTTGTTGCCGGATAACAATCGCCCGAGAAAGATCCGCCATGAATGTCAACAAAGAAGCTTGCGAGCGGCGACCGGCAATGCTCGCTAAAGACGGAGCGCTGCGCCTTACGGAGTCAATCAAACAGACTGCGGAGTCAAGCGCCAAGGAGATTGCCAAGCTGCTGATTCAAGCGGTGGAGGGCCGAGCCTGGGATGCGCTCGGGTTCCGAACCTGCGCCGACTACTTGACGATAATTTTCGGCGAGATACCCCTGCGGTTATCTGCGGAGGATCGTGGCCAAGTCTTCAGCGTCCTGCACCAGTCCGGGAAGATGAGCCTCAGAGAGATCGCCAAGGTGAGCGGCTATAGCAAGGACACCGTCTCACGGAGCCTGCACGGCCGTGTCTCAAATGAGACGGCTCCCACGGCAAGTGATGCGACAAACGCGACGATGAAGAAAATCGCGCTCATTTACCGGCATGCTCAGCGCATCTCCATCAACGCTGAAGTTTGTGAGCAGCTGGGTGTTCTAACGCAAATGAGCAAAGACCTCGCGGCCACGATAAAGCTTCTTGAGGATGCACGGGCGGTCATAGCCGACAGCCAGAAGAAAAGGCAACAGGACGCTCAGGCAAAGCACCGCAGCGGCGGCACCATTGGGGTCCCGATCATTGGCAATCCCATCGACCTGGACGCGTAGTACAGCCGACTCTAGGCGTCCACATCGAGGCCGAAGAAGCGCGCTTGCTGCGCCAGGATGCGGCGGGCGCGCTCAACGGCATCCAGGTTGCCCTCACACGCGGCTGGCCAGACAGCTCTAAGTAGGGTCTCCAGCCGCTCCAGGTAGACGTCTTCCTCAAGCTGGGTGGCCGCGCGCGAACTGTACTGCGTGTGGCGCTTCACCGCGAGCTGGACGCCACGGCAGGACAGTCCGACTTGCCGGCCGATGTCCCGGTAGCTGAGACTCTGGAAAAAGAGGCGCATGACGCGTACGTCGCGCTCTGCGCGCTGTTCAAGGCTAACTCGCGGCATACGGCAACGGTAGTCAGATGCGGGGTGGAATGAGGCTGTGACGAGCCAAGTTTGAGCGAGTAATGACTACTTGCGTCACGGGGGGAGAACTAACAGCACCTCCGGCTAGTCCCAAGCGCTGCACGCGCGAGTTCTGAGGCAGCCACCCGAGCCTTTGAAGTTGGTGCGGCGCAGCCGTCTAGCTAAGTCGGTGGCTGACCGGGGCCAGTGGGCTAGCGCGTCTGGTCCCGGCGCCGCATCAACCCTTCCCCCACTATCCTGCCCGAGACCTCCTGTTACTGAGGCACATTCGGGCCTCACCACCGCGCGCGGGAGAGCGCATCGACTGCGGGACAGTGCAAGGGGTTGCGGACGTGTTCCTTCACACCGCCGCGTGCTGGGATGCATTGTAGCCCAGGGCTTTTCGTGACACTACACTTGGTGGTGTACGGCAGGGAGAGGCCCAGCCGAAGCACCGGAGGAGACCACGATGGCCAGCACCAGCACCCAGACCCGGAAGACCACCACAACCCGCGCGGATGTGGTGAACCAAGAGACCGGCCAGACCGCCGACGAGGTGAAGACCCAGTACGTCGGGATCGCGGAGGGACGCGGAGGCAGGGTGAACCGGCGCAAGACCGGGACCACCGCCTGCGCTTTCGCGGTGGACGTCGCCGACCCCGAGGCCAAGAGCGCCGCAGGCAAGGCGGGCCTAATCTGGAGTTTCCACGCCACTGAGGCGCAGGCGGATGCCGCTGCGGAGCGCTACCGCTCCAAAGGGTTGGACGCGGTCGTGGTCCCTGCTGAGAGTGCCCCGCTCACCTGACCCCCCGCAGTCCCGACAGGCGGTCCCGCGAGGGATCGCCTCGTCGGCGTCTCGCCCAGGCCGGCCCTCAGATCTCGGGCGGACATCCGTTGACATCCAAGACTTGCGCCCCGACGTAATCACCCCGCCCGGCGGCTGACTCAGACAGCGAGTTCGCCCCGGCACCCGGTCCGAAAGGAACTCTCCCCATGTTGACCTTATGGCTGATTGCACTCGCCTACCTGCTTTGGTGTATCCACCGGCGGGGTCGGGAGAAGAAGGCTGCGTGGCTGGCAGGCCGCTACCGCGTCGGCTGGCACACGTGTGAAGGCTGCGGCCAGAGCGTCTGGAACGACCAGCCCCACCACCATGTCTTGAGCGGTGTGGGGCGCGGCCCCCTTCGTTAGAGCCGCGCCCCACGGGAGCCCCGGCACTTGGCTCCCCCTTGCGCCCGTGGACGCAAGAACCGTTGGGCGGCATCTGACCGCCTCCACCGCGCCGCCCCCCAGACCGGGCGACTGGTCGTGTGTGACGACGCGGAGCACTCTAGGTGCGCTTGCGCGGAGCGGCCTTCTTGGCGGCCGCGGCAGGCTTCACCCATCCACTGGCGAGCCACAGCGCGCCAACCTCATCTGCGATCTCTACTACGTCTCCGGGCTTGTGCACCTGTCCGTCATGCACGACTTGGAACGGGTCCACGACCTCTAGGCGCCTCATGAGGTCGGCAGACCATCAAGGGCCAGGACAGCGGGAGGCCGCTCGACTTGCAGCGTCAGGCGCTCCTCGGCGATCACGCGGTAGATGTTTTTCGTGAAGTCGTCGACGTTGTATCCGAAGCGCAGATTCAGCGGCTCGCGTACCAGAGCCCGCCCGAACTTGGTGGTGTCCAACAGAACGCCTTTACCTGAGGCAAGCTGCGTGGTCACCAGGACCGGCACTCCCCACACGCTCGACGCCTCGCCGGCCGTCGGGTCTGGCGCGGTGAGGTATCTGCTCTGGCCGTCTTTGGTGCGCCGGATCGCTGACCACGTCGACGGGTGCAAGATGAAAAGATCAGCCGTCGCCTTGGCCGCTCCCACGCGCAGCTTGGCCACCGCCATCTCCACCGCATCCAACGCCGTCTCGGTGGTCATCGTGTGGGTCAGGATGCCGCTGGTAGTGAGGAAGCCGGCGAGGTGGCCGGTAGTACCTGCGCCGCTGAGGATTTCAGCGTTCTCGACGTCGACCACCTGAGCGGCAAGCTCAGTCTGGACGTAGCTGAAAAACGACTCCCAATCTTGAATGATTTCCCAGGAGACACCTGCGTGGGCCGCGATCTTCTGCACCGTCGCAAGCACTCGATCGGTGGTGAACACCAACTCAGGCTTGGCGGCTCCCTCAGCGACGATGGCGGGCGCACCCGTGGTCGCGGTGTGCCTGATGTACTCGACGACGGGCAGCTCTGTTTGGAACGTGGGGATGCGGTCGAGGATGCGGTTGTCGTGCATCGGACCGATGACGGTGGGCCACAACTGCGCTGGCAACAGACTGTCGACGCTGTTGAAGGCTCGCGCCTCGATGCGCCGAGGTTCACCGTTCACGACGCCCTGGTGGACGCGGCGCAGCGACTCGGGATCGAACGTCAACGGCGCGACCTGCGCAGCTCGGGAGACCTTGACCGGTACCGACCGGGCACCTTGCTCAGCCGCGGTGATCCGCTGCAGCACAGGGCTCTGGGTACCGGTGCGCTTGATCTCGCCGTTAAGCTCCTTGATGCGCTCATCGATTGCCCGTACCAGGCGGCGCCTCTTCTGGAACTCATGCGTCTCAGCGCGCGACAGATTGGCGCGACCTTGTGAGCGTGCTCGGCGCGGATACTCCGCCATGCTGGCGGCGATGTCTTTGCGGCGGTCGCGGAGCGTCTTGCGCAGCTCACGCAGGCCGTTGGGGTCGTCGAGACCTTGATGCACGGGAGTAACCACCTTGGGGTTGGTGGTCGCCGCTGCCGTGCCGGTGCTTAGCGACAGATTGTCGTTGCAGCGAGCCTAGCACTGCGGTCTGACAAATGAGAAGCGCTGCACACGGGGGTGTTTCGGCTCTTAGCCACCCCCCTGGCAAGAACCGGCACGACTCACCAGCTCGGCGATCAGGTCATCGCTGAGCTCGTCTACGAAGGCGCGCAAGAAGTCAGAGCCTGCCTCACGAGTGCCGGCGACGACAGCAGCAAGAAACTGCAACTCGGTCGACGTCAAATCGCTGAAGCCTGGAAAGGGTGTCACCGCGCCACCATCGGTCCGCCGTCGGCTCTCGTCCACGGACGCCATCCATGCCTGACGCCCCCACGCGGCCACCGCGTCGTGGCGCTCCATACGAGCGATTGGTTCGGCCCATGCCTGGAGGCCACACAGGTCGTCATCGTTAAGCAAAGACAAACTTGGAATCACTTTTTTTCTCCCTTTCACTTAACGCTTCATTTCGCGCTGTATCGGTCGTGGTGGCGGTGGCTCGGTGGCGGGGTTGCGTGGCTTAACGGCGGCCATGCGCTCCCCGCTGCGACTAAGTTGGCGGCTGATCTTCGTTGGTTTCTACCGGCGGCGTAATGCTGCGCAGTCGCCCCCCACGATCCCGAAAGATGATTGAGTGCGAACCATCGCAGCCCTTGCCGCACCCATAGCGCGCGACCTCATGCTCAGCCTCAACCGCTTCCATAAGCGTCCCCCACCAGGTAATCGAATCTGAGGCGTTCCCTGAAGCACGGATGCACACCAGCGCCGCCACTCCACGCTCACCTGACATTGCGCAACCTCCGAGTTTCGCAGTCGGCGCACAGAAGTTCTTCGGGCGAAGAAGCCGGGCGTCGGTGACAACGGGCGCACATCGCGCGACAACTGAAGTGAACGGCGCCCTGCCCGCACATCAACGGCTCCTCGCACACCAGACACCGAGGCGCGGCGGGACGATGAAGTGTCATGCGTTGCAACCCATTTTGTCTATCGAGGCCGCGCACCCCGGACCCCAGGAATCGTGATCGAGGCTCCCGCAGTGGCTGCACCCTTCGCCCGAACTGTCGAAAGAAGTCTTCGTGCTCTTTGCCTGGTTTTGTCTGCCGTTGGTCGGTGAACTGCTACCGCCGCCAACGTCATCATCAGCATCAACACCAACTGACCCCATCCGATGGGGTACGGGATGCCCCATCCCATGGGGGATCAAAGACTCACGAACGCCAGGAGTTGAGATGCTCTGTTGAAGTTCGGCGAAGGCCCGCTCGACGGCCTCATTGAGCCCTTGAGCGCGCTTGACCTTCTTGCTGTCGTCTGCGTCGTACGGCACGGGAGCAACCGGTTTCGGGAAGGTCTCAAACATCGTCCACACTGACTGTCGCAGCTGCCTTGACCGGACCGTCTTGACCGCTCGCGCAGCGGACACGTAGCCGCTCGGACTGCGCATGACGCCATCGAGCTTCATGAACGGCCTCACCCATAGCTGACCGCTGTCGAAGTCGACCCAGCCCTGAGAGCGGAGTTCGCGCGCGTCAGCCTCTATGTCTCTTTCGGAGAGGTCTTTCGTCGCTGCTGCCCACTCGCGGTTTTGAATGGCGATCACGCCTGCACCGTTCAAATCTGGATGTAGCCATATCCAGATCAAGAGCCGCTGAGCACGTGCCGATAGCGCTCGGAAGCCCTCATCATTGAAGAGCTCGGCCGGGAACATCGAACTACCGCGCGGCATCAGCCACATCCCCGCGTCAGCCGTCGTGCATGTCGGTGGCCGGCGGTAAACTCGCGTTGTCCTGCTACCCGCAGAAGTCGCGCGCCCCGTCCCTGGTCCTGGCGGGGCGGCGATGTTTTTAAGGTCATCCGGCGCTACCCCGCTCCCGGCGCAGCCGCCGTGCGCGGGCCGATCTCAGCGCGAGTTGTCGGAAGTACGCCGAGCGCGCATTGGCCGCACGTCGCGCGCGTTCCTCGGGTGCCAGTTCCCCTGTTGGGTCGACCTCAGCCTCGAACCTCGCCATAAAGGCTGCACGGGGTCGTGACGTCCTCTCAGTGCGGTCGGCCGTGCGGGCCCAACTTCGGTGACCACCCACGGAACCAGCCAACTGCGCCTCGCTCCTGGTCAAACCCGGCTTGTTACGCGGCGAAGGAATGTTTTTGCCGTCCAAAATTGCGCTCCCTGTAAGAGGGGCGCGTGTTGCGGCCGCGCGCTCGGAAGGAGTCGTCCCTTGCGAGCTGCCCGAGTACTCGTCTCGGGCCCGTAGTTGCAAGCCTACAACGCTTCAAAGCAGACGACGCTGCTACATAGCGTGTATTGCTCGATCCGACAACGTATCTCAGCGCGCGGTGGTACTCAAAGGTCGCCCAGGTTTAGCGACCTAGCCTCGTCGGCCGCACGCTCACTCGCTGTGGCGGCAACGTACCGGTCCAACATTTGGCGAGAACTCCAGCCCAACACAGCCAGCGCGCCGTTCTCGCTGCCACCTTCGCGCAGCCAACGAGAGGCCGCAGTGTGACGCAGCCTATGAAGCCGAAAGTTCCGCAGGCCCGCCGATTCTGCACGGTTCAGGATGGCGTCACGCATGCCGTGATACGCAATCGTGCCGCGCGAGTTGTCGCCGAGCCAGAGGGTCGTGGTGTGGGCAAGGCGATGCCTACGTCGTAGCCGCAGGTAACGGTCCAACGCTTGGCCAGTTTGCGGTCCGAACGGGACTACTCGGCCCCGACCGGTCTTGCTCCTGTGTATCGCTACTAACCCGCGCCGCAGATCGACGTCGTCGACGGTCAAGTTGAGAAGCTCACCCGCTCGCATACCCGTCTCGATCAGAAGCCGGACGACCGCCTCATCGCGCCGGTCGCGGAAACTCGGACCCTGGCACGCCCTAAGGAGCAGGCGGAGATCATCGTCTGTCAGGTTGTCCACGATCTTCACATCGACCTTGGGGGGCTTCATCCCAAGCAACGGGTTCTCGTCGACCTCACCCTCATCGACCAGCCATGCTGCGAACCTCTTCAACGCCTGGAGCCGCAGCTGAGCCGTGCTTGGAGAGCTACCTGTTGCCAGGAGATGATCGATGAACAGTCTCACAAGCGTTCGGCTGATATCTGGGCTATGGCCGTTCTGATCGCACCACCGAATGAATAGACGCAGACCGATACCGTACTGCTCAATAGTTGCCAACGACTTTCGCTCAGCTCGCAGTGAAAGCATCCAACTCTCCTGCAGGTCAACAATATTCCCCCGCGCGCGGGGGTACTTTTCGTTTGCTGTAGCCACGCCGTTACGTTAAACCAGCAGCGGTGTACCTCGCCACCGTGAGGAGCACGTGGTGTGAATGCGCAGGTAGCGCCTGAGATGGTGCATAGGGTGCGGTTAAGTAAATAGTTCATTTCGTTCAGGGAGGGTGCGTACACGATGCGATCGATCCGCACCGCTTGGCCGCGGTCCCTGGCCGGCCAGGCGATCGCCCTGCAGGTGCTGGTGATCGCGCTGATCGTGGCGGCGGGCAGCATTCTGGCGCTGATCGACGCCCGTCAGGACGGTGACGCGGCGGCCCGCGATCAGGTGCTCGGCATCGCCACCTCGCTGGCCGACGCCCCCTCGACGGCGTCGGCCATCGAATCAGGCCGCGCCACCGAGGTGCTGCAACCGATGACGGAGCTGGTGCGCACCCACACCGACATCGCGTTCATCACGATCATGGCCCCTGACCGCACCCGGTTCACCCACACGGATCCGTCTCAGATCGGCGGCAAGTACCTGGGCACCATCGAGCCCGCGCTGCAGGGTGAGACGTTCAGCGAGACCTACACCGGCACGTTGGGTCCGTCGATCCGCGCGGTCGCGCCGGTGCGCGACGGGTCGGGCCGCATCGTCGGTCTTGTCGCCGCCGGCATCCTGCAGAAGAGCCTGGCCGAACGGTGGCGATCTCAATGGCCGGTGATCGCGGCGGTGGGCGTCGGGGCGCTCGCGGTGTCACTCGTCGGCGTCTGGGGTATTCGCCGCCGGCTGCTGCGCCAGACCCGTGGGCTGCGGCCCGAGGAGCTGCGGGTGATGTACGACCACCACGACGCGATCCTGCATTCGGTGTCCGAGGGTCTCATCGTGCTAGACCGCGACGGCGTGGCGCTGGTCAATGACGAGGCGCGACGGCTGCTGTCCTTGCCGGAGGGGTCGGTGAACCGAACGGATCTGCCGGAGTTCCTGCAGTCGTTCGCGCCGGGTGCCCGGGACGAGGTCCATGTCACCGACGATCGCGTGCTGGTGGTGAATCGTTCCCCGGTGGCTTCGGCCGCGCGCTCGTCGGAGGTGGTGACGATCCGTGACCGCACCGAATTGCAGGGTGCGCTGGGCGAGTTGAACTCCCTGAAGGTGCTGACCGATTCTCTGCGCGCGCAGGCGCACGAGGCGGCCAACACGTTGCACACCATCGTCACGATGGTCGAGATGGGTCGGTCCGACGAGGCGGTCCGATTCGCGACCGCCGAGTTGGAGTTGTCGCAGCACCTCGTCGATCGTCTGTCGGGCGCGGTGGGAGAACCGGCGCTGGTGGCACTGCTCCTCGGCAAGACCGCCCAGGCCGATGAGCGGGGAATCGAGCTGACGATCACCGAGGACACGTATCTGCCTGCCGGGGACGGGCATCTGCTCAGTGGTTCGGAGATGGTCACGGTGCTGGGCAACCTGATCGACAACGCGATGGATGCCTGCGACAAATCCGATCCGTGGGTCGAGGTCACGGTCAATCAGAGCGATGACCGGTTGCTGATCCGGGTGGCCGACAGTGGAGAAGGTATGGACACCAACACCTTTGACAAGGCCATGCGGCGGGGATACTCGACCAAGACGGGCAGCGACGCCGAGCAGCACGGCCTCGGGCTGGCGCTGGTGGCTCAGGTCGTCCAGAAGCACGGCGGATCGTTGCGCGCCGACGTGACGTACGGGTCGGTGGTCACGGTGGAGGTGAACGCGCTGTGATCCGGGTGCTGATCGTCGAGGACGAGCCGCTGATCGCCGAGGCGCATCAGGCGTATCTTGGCCGCCTGCATGGGTTTTCGGTGGCAGCGGTGGCGCACACGGCGCGGGATGCGATGCGGGCCGCCTCCGAGGCGGCAGCCGACGGCGCCGCGATCGATCTGGTGCTGCTCGACATCGGGCTACCCGACGCGAACGGCATCGCGCTGGCATCGGCACTCTCGGGGCTGCGCCCCGCCCCCGACATCATCACGATCACCTCGGAGCGCGACCTCGAGATGGTGCGGGCCGCGGTCGGTCACGGCGCTCTCGCCTATCTGCTCAAACCGTTCACCTTCGCGGCGTTCCGCGATCGACTGGAGCGGTATGCGCGCTACCGCCAGGCACTGCCCGCGGGCACGGACGCCGCCAGCCAGGCCGAAGTCGATCGGGCACTGTCCGAGCTGAGGATCGGACCCGACCGGACCGCTGCACCCAAGGGCATCGCCCCCGGCACGAACGACGAGATCGCCCGCGCGGTACGCGATTCCGGTGATGCGGGCGTCACCGCGGACGCCGTCGCCAAACAGATCGGGGTGTCCCGGGTGACGGCGTGGCGCTACCTCGAACGCCTGGCCGACGAGGGCACGTTGCGTCGTGAAACCGACTACGGGAAGGCGGGCCGGCCGAAAACTCGCTACCAGTGGCGCTGACGCGGCTCAGACGCCGACGGGCTGGCGCACGCTGAGCGCGAACGGTTCGGTCGCGAGGAACTGCGAGTAGAGCATGCCGATCGTGGATTCGACGGCGTGCACGCTCAGCCCACCGGCGTAGTCCGCGAGGAACAGCTCGCCACCGTCGGCGCTGTGCGCCACGCACGACGGCCGGGCCGGCGTCGTCAGGGCGTCGACGACCTCGAGACGCGTCGCGTCCACGACGTGGACACGGTCGTAGTCGACGACGTAGACACGTGCCTCATCGCGACTGAGTGACAGCTGGGTCGGCGCTCCACCGACGGTGATCGTGCCGGTCACCCGCGCGGTGGCCAGGTCGATGACGTGCACTGCACCACCGATCGTTCGATCGGAGGTCAGGGCGTACACGGTGTCGCCGGCACAGGCCAGATCGCGCAGCGGCGAGCCGACGGGCACGACCCGCTGCACGCGCGCGGTCTCCGCGTCCACGATGACGAGCTGGCTGCCGCGGTCGTCGGTGACGGCGACCAGCAGGCGCCTGCCGCGGGGGTCGAGCGCCAGGGCGTCGATGTTGGCCGCCGGACCCTTTCCGATGTCGATGGTTCCGGCGCGCTCCGCGGTGACGTCGATGACGGTCACCTCGACGCGGTCGCCCGAAGCGCGGCCGGCGTAGAGCCGCTTGCCGTCGGGTCCGACCGCCAGTGCGGTGATCCCCGAGGCGACGGGGAACGTTGCCGTCACGCCGGCAGTCTCCACGTCGACGACGACCACCGCGTCCTGCTGCGCCGAGGTGACGCTGACGTAGGCGCGGTCGTCACTGACGACGACACCTGTCGGCTCGCCATCGAGACCGAGCACGGCTCGCTCGTCGAGCGTGTGGGGGTCGAGCAGAGTGAGGGTGTCGTCGGCCGGGTTCGCGACAGCAATCGCGCGAGGGCCGGCGGCGATGTCGCCGACCGGTCCACGGCCAACCCTCAGGCGGCGCACAGCGCTCGAGTCGGATTCCTCGACAGCCACGTCGGCCACAGGGGTCTCGTCGGACACATCCGTGTGCTTGCGCACCGGCATCCACGTGGGCATCGCAAATCTGGCCATTGCAGTCTCACCTCCCCCGGGACGACGTCTCCCGGGTCCGATTACGTCTGTCAGCAACCCTCGCGGGCGCGGATCTGAATCGAGTGTATCGACCAAAAATCAAGGTCAGAGGTGCCAAAGGTCACCTGCGCGAACGAGCGCGGAGAAACTCTCAACACATACTTAGACTTCTCTTGGTTATCAATTCGTTACGTTGCGATGGCAACGAGCAAACAGCCGATGAACAGCACGGCATCGGTGATCCGCAACCGCTGTCAACGACTGTGACCAAGTCGGCGCACTCAGGGTTTCTTAGAGTCCAGCCGCGAAGTGAGTGCCAGATCACATCGGGACACGGCAGCAAATTGTTCGCGGTGGACAGCGCAACGGCGCTCAGGCCGGTTCGGCTCCGCGGAGGATGGGCACGTCGGCCCGGGGAATCAGGCCTTCGGGGTCACACAACTGCAACACCCGGGCCACCGCCGGGCTCCCGACCACGCACCACTCAACGTCCTCGCGCGAGAAATGTGCGCTGATCGCATACAGCGCGGACGCGCCGTCGAAGGCCATGAACGGCACTGCGGTGAGGTCGACGACCACCGCCCGGCACACACCGGCGGCTTCTCGGATCGCATGCGCGAAATGCTTGGCGTTGGCCGCGTCCACCTCACCGGCGACCGCGACCGTCGCTTCTTTCGCCCGACCACGACCGCGCGTCCGAGTCGCAACAGTCAGCTCTGTCGAAGCCACAGAGAAGCTTCGGCAGTCTGATGACCTGCTCCGAATGGACGTGACGGTCATGGCACGGACATCACTGCGACATGGGCTGTTACTCCGCAGCCTTCTGACGGGCCTCGTTGGCCTTGGCTTCGGCGCGCGCCTTCTCGGCTTCGGCCTCTTTCTGGGCTGCTTCGCGCTGAGCGTCGGCCTTGTCCTGCTGGGCTTCGCCTTCCTCCTGCAGATCGTCGCGGCCGGTTACGACGCCGGCGACCTCTTTGGCCTTGCCCTTGATGCCCTCGACGACACCCTTGACGGCTTCTTCGGGACCAGAATTGTTGTCACCCACGGGAGCGCTCCCTCTTCAGTGTTGTGCCCGGACGGATCGTTCCGCTCCGAGGAGCGGCTCGGCCGCTCAGCGATGCGTCTGTTCCCTGGTCCCCGGGAATGTCAAACATTCAACCAGCGAAGTCGCTGAGCGCAACGTCCAATGACGAGAACAGTTCGATGTAGTCGGCCAACCCCATGATCGTCATCGGCCTGCTGGTGGCGGGACCGTCGGCCACCACCGCGAAACGCGTGTTCTCGCCGAGCTGCTTGCGGGTTGTCATCAGCACTTCCATGCCGGCCGTGCCGAGGAAGTCCACCTCGGTCATGTCCAGGATCAGGCCCGCGGGATGACGGTCGGCCGCTGCACTCATCACGTTCTGGAGCTCGGGAGCGGACAGCATGTCGACAGCACCGGACGCCGCGATCACGACAACGCCGTCGACCTGGTGTTCGCTGAATTGCTGCACGCGCGATGCCTCTTCTCTCTTCGCCCTGCGGGGGCGCTGATGTCACGAGGCTGCAGTCTGAACCTGCTCGACGCGTTGTCGGTGCCGACAACCGGCTACAGGCTATCGGAGTGCCTGTGCGGGCGCGTGGACCGGATCGGCCGACCTGCGTGCATCCCCGCCGGCGGCGACTACCGTGGAGCACGCCTGACGTTGGCACATCTCGCGGGCACATGGCTGAAATCGGAGGTGCTCCGTCCGCACGCGCACACAACTGGCTGAAGAGGTCGAACTCGGCCTCGCCGGCTCGTTGCACCCCAGACGCACCGCGATGCGGCTCCTGACGCTGCTCAAACCCGAGCTCGCGGATTGGGCCATGCTGGCGATGCCGGACGCGCGCAGCGGCGGGCTTCTCCTCCAGGGCGGCGAGTCGGTGGGATTCACCGCGACGATCTCGCAGACCTCGATCGCCGGCAGCCGTCTGGACCGGGTGCTGCGCACCGGGAACACCGATGTCACCTCGGACATCGCCGCCGATCCGTCTCTCACCGGGCTGCTCCCACATCCTGCCTTGCGCGCCGAGGTCGCCGCGCTGGGGTTGACGGATCTTCTGGTCGTCGGGCTCAACGCGCGCGGCGCCACCTTGGGAGCGCTGCTGCTCGCTCGCCGCGGAGCGTTCGACGCGGACGACACCACGTTCGCCGGTCATCTCGCCGCCCGTGCCGCCATCGCGCTCGATTCCGCGCGGCTCTACGAGGAGCGCACGCAGATCGCGAGCGTGCTCAGCAGAGCGCTGCGGCCACCGTCGCTGCCCGACATCGAGCACTTAGATCTGGCGGCGCGCTACCGTCCCGCGGCAGAACACATCGACATCGGCGGCGACTTCTACGACGTGCTCGGCTCCGACCGGGACTGGCTGATCACGCTCGGCGACGTCAGCGGCAAGGGCGTCGAAGCAGCTGCTCTCACCGGGCGTACCCGGCAGAGCGTCCGCATGGCCGCCTATTTCGACCGCCGGCCGGCGATGCTGCTGCGTGCGCTGAACAGCGTGCTGTACGAGACGCGGCCCGAGCAGTTCGTCACGGTGCTGTGCGTCGGATTGCACATCGCCGAGTCCGGCTCGCACGTCGACGTCGACCTGGCCACCGCGGGCCATCAGGCGCCCCTGGTCATCCGCAGCGACGGCCACGTGGAGCAACTCGAGGTGTTCGGAACCGCGTGCGGGATGATTCCCGACGTCGAGTACCGCACCATCACGGTGCGGCTCGATCGCGGCGACACCATGCTGATGTTCACCGACGGCGTCGACGAGGCGCACGGCGCGCAGGGCCTGTTCGGCGTCGACCGGTTGCTCGGTCTGCTGCCCGCATACGCGGGCGCATCGCCCGACGTGGTGTGCGAAGCGGTGGAACAGCAGGTTGTCGAGTACGTCGACGGCCGACCCCACGACGACATCGCTCTGCTGGCAGTGACGTGTCCGCGCTGACTGGATCCGATGGCTCGACTCCTCCTCCGTCGTCGTCAAGCGACGACGATCAACACGATCGGATGCTGCGATATCGGGACGCGGTCGCCGCACGTGACGCCGGCGCCGTGCAGTCGCTGATCGACCGCCTGCTGGCTGACGGTCTCGACCCGGTGACCGTGTTGACCGACGTCATCGCCGCGGTGCAGCGCGACAACGGGGAGCGGTGGCAGCGGGGCGAGTGGACCATCGCCGAAGAGCACGCCGCGACCGCGATGGCGGTGGCCGCGACCAAGGCGGTGAGCCGTCATGTGCGCTCGGTCGCGCCGACGCGCGGTCGAGTTCTGGTGGCCTGTGCGGAGCGGGAGTGGCATGCGTTGCCCGCGATGATCATCGACTGCACGCTGCGCAGCGACGGGTGGGACAGCATCCTGATGGGTGCGGCCACCTCGCCGGTGCGGCTGAACCAGTATCTGCAGGACTACGGGCCCGAGGCGGTGGCCGTCAGCTGTTCGGTGCTGGGCTCACTGCCCGCCACGAGGCGGTTCATCGAGGCCAGCACCGCCGCGGGGACACCGATCGTGGTGGGTGGTCCTGCGTTCGGCTCTGACGACGTGCGCGCCAAGGCGCTGGGTGCGACCGCGTGGGCGGCCGACGCGCACGGGGCGCTGACTGCTGTCGCGAGCCTCCCTCCGGTGGTTCCGCCGGTCTCACCGTTGCCGCCCCGGGCCGCGGCTGAGCAGGCCGACCTCGAACACGATCACCGCGCGATCGTCGACGAGCTCGCCGCATCCTGGTCGGTGACCGCCGGCGGGCGTCTGAATGCCGTCGACAAAGCCATGGCAATCGACGCGCTCAACCAACTGCTGCATGCGGTTTCGGCGGTCCTGCTGACAGGTGACAGCAGGCCGATTCCCGAGACGGTGGCGTGGATCGCCGACGTGGTCACCACGCGGGGACTCGCCGCGTCCGTCGTCGACGAACTCGCCGGCACGGCATCGACGGCACTGCGCAATTACCCGCTGTCGCGCACCATCCTCGACACCCACTTCGCCGACGACTGCTGAGGGCGCGGGGGCGTGGAATGGTCGCGCTTCCCTCCGGCGTTGAACCGTTCGGCCGTGGGCACCGTGTCACCGGTTGACACGCTCGACAGAGCCGACATCACAGGGAGTTTCACGATGACCGCGACTATCCGTACAACCGTCACGGCAGGCTTGCTCGCTTCGGGAGCGATGCTGGCGCTGGCAGTCCCGTCACAGGCTGCGCCCACCTCGGACGCCAATGCCGGCGGCAACGCCGTGGCGACCATCAACCAGCTCAAGGCCTCGGGCGCCGATGTCCGGGTGAATCGCATCGGCAGCGCACCGTTGGACGAATGCGTCGTCACGAACGTGAACAGCATCTCGAGTCCGCCGCAGATCATCCCCGTCAACCGTGACGACATCAACGTGTTCACCACATTCCCCCAGCCCAAGGTGACGGTCACGCTGAATTGCTCATAGCGACACCGGATCGGACGAAACATACTGTGGCCGTTCGGTGTCCGAGCCGTGACCGGATCCAAAGCGCGCACCTAGGCTGCGCAAAGAGCCTACCCACGCCGCGGCCCTAGCGTCGTCGCTCGTGTGGTCATCCGCCACGCACGACTCGACGAACGGAGCGACGTATGAACCTCACCCGCACCCTGGGCGCCTCGGCTGTTGCTGGGGCGTTGCTCTTCACTGGCCTCGCCTCGGGGGTCGCAGGCATCGCGGCTGCGCAACCGGGCGGACAACAATGCGGAAGACCGGGTGCGCAGGCATGCCAGCCGGCGTCTCCGGCCAACAACAACGACTGGCAGCGTCGCGGCATCGACCAGGGCCGCCAGGATCACCAGCCCTTCCAGTACCAGGGCCAGCAGGTCCAGCCGATGCGCGCAGGTAACGGCGATGGCTGGGGATTCTGGTTCCTGGGCCGCTGGATTCGGCTCTAGCGTGTGGCGCGCGGGCGGTGCACCATCGAGGACGCCGGCCGCACCGCTCGCGCGCGCCTCCCGCACAACCCTCGACCCGGACTTTAGCCTTGGTGGCCGTGACCACCTTGCTGGAACCGTCGCTGGCGGAGCTGGATTTTGAGCCCGACATCCTGTGCACGTGCCGACGCTTCTGCGGTCCGCTGGCGCACCCGGCGCAGTGGTGGGTCACGCTGTCGTGCGGATGCCCCTATCCGATGTGCCGCCGTGCTCTGCGAATTGCCAACGTGCGATTGAAGGTTCGTCCTCTGATGTGCCGGATGTGCGCCGCCGACCAGATCTCGATCCGGTCGGTGGCGCCGATCTGACGTCAGCCGCGGGTGGGCTGCACGGGCTGTTCGTCTGCGGAAGGCTGCGCCGCGGGCCGCAGGACCGACGGTCGCATGCGCTCCGGCAGGGCCCGCAGGACGAGTCCGATCGCGGCGATGACACCGACCGCGATCGCGACACCGACCGGGCCGGCGAGGCTGGGAAGCATGTTGTCGATGACCATGAAGATGCCGAATACCCCGAACAGCGCTGCGGCGACCACCTGGATGAGCCGCTCCGGCAGGTGCTTGCCGGCGACCGCTCCTACCAGGATGGCCAGCGCGTCGGCGGCGACCATGCCGATCGTGGAGCCGATCCACACACCCAGCCAGTTGTTGTCGGCAGCCAGCGTGATGGTGGCGAGCATGGTCTTGTCACCGAGTTCGGCCAGCATGAAGGCCGAGGTGACCACGAAGAACGCGGGCGCGGTGGCACGCTGGGCTCGAGAGGCCTCCTGATCGGTGAGTGAGTCACCGCGCAGCGTCCAGAGGCCGAAGACGATGAACATCACGCCCGCGATCAGACCCAGCAGGTGGGTGGGGAGGGCGGCACCCAGGTAGTGCCCGATGGCGACCGAGAGAATGTGCACGGCGGTGGTGGCCGCGAGGATCGCCGACAGCACCACCCACCACCGGTATCGCAGGGCGAACATCATCGCCATCAACTGGCTCTTGTCGCCGAGTTCGGCCACGAAGATCACGGCGAAACTCAGCAGCAGGGCGGCGATCACTACGGCTCCTCTGGTCGTGGCTGTCAGCCGGATCGGGTCATGCCTCCGGCCGGCAACCGAAATACGATGCACGGCCGAAGGTCTCGCCCACCGAATCACTTGGTCCGGTTCGGATGACCGGGCAGGAACGCGTGCGTTGCGCCAGTATGTCGACCATCCGATTGGGGGCTACTCCCCTTCATTGTCGGTAAGGCTACCCTCCGATCGGGGCGACCGCAACCCATGACGTTCGAAAGAGACTGGTGCACAATAAGTTTGACCGATCGAGTCGAATTGTTCGGGTACCCGCATCCAGAAGTGACGCCTCTAGGATGCGTCAGCGTCATGCACCAGGATCCCCCGAGTGAACAAGAGGTGAAACCCCTTGCGCTACATGTTCTTCTGCGACAGAGAGCCAGGTGCCGTCGGCGATGACAGTCCGGGGAAACTCCTCATGGCTGGGCGCGCCTGCACCGTCGGGGTAGGCGAATCCGTCGACGATCACGTCGACCCACGCTTGGCTCTGACCTGGGTCGGCACGCCCCACGCGCGGTTCTCCGGCGGAGCCGATTGCGGCCGGCAACGCACACCCCAGCACGTTCTCGAATCCGACGAGTCGGTAGCCGCGATCGCACAGCAGCGGCGCGCTACCAGGGTCGGCCAGTGTGCAGAGTTCGACGGCGACTCCGGCGCGGTGATCGGCGAAGGTCCGCTCGATGTCATCGAGCACGTCGGCGGCGGGCAGTCCTTCGAAGCCGAACCCCACCGCCTTGTTCATCGGGGAGTTCGTATCGGCGGAGCACGCCAGTCCGCCCGCGACGGGTGGCGGCTCGAGTCGCCGCCCCGATGAGATCGACTTCGGCGCGTTCGATGCGCCGAGCCAGCTCGTTACCGCAGAACAGCATTCCGCCTGTGTGTGGTGTTTGGCGGCCGGGTGAAAAGAGAATATTGGACCGTGACCGATTCCAGCACACCCGAGGACGCAACCCAGGCCACCGAGGAACAACGCGAGTTGCAGGACAAGCTCGATCATCAGGACGACGACGCGGACGCCCCCGGGGGGTGGCAGACGCGCCACCAGATCCCCGACGAGAACTGACGGACTAGTCAGCCGAGTCCGAAGGTCCGCGTTCGGGCACCATCCGGTCCCGCAGGCTGTCGTAGATCGGCGCCGATCCGGTGAGCTGAGCGGCGATCACCGCAGCGGCGGTCGCGGCCAGCATCGGCACAGTGACCGAGGTGGTCGCCGTCATCTCGATGACGATCACCATCCCGGTGACGGGCGCGCGCACCGTGGCGGAGAAGAAGGACGCCATCCCGACGATCGCCATCGGAATGGCCAGCCCGCTCAGGTCGTGCGGCCAGATGGCGTCGAGAATCGTGACGAAGCCGACTCCCCACAGCGCTCCGATGGCCAGTAACGGGGCGAAGAGCCCACCGGGCACTGCGGCCGAATAGCTCAGCGGCCCGGCGATGAACCGCACGGCCAGGTAGCCCGCGATCGCGGTCAGGGCCAGGGTGTGGCCGCTGAGAACGAGTTGCGTGATGGTCTGCCCGTCGCCGACCGACAGCGGAAGAAGCACCGCGGCCAGCCCGATCAGCGCGCCGATGAGGGGCGCCTTCACCGTTGTCGGGATGCGTACGACAGTGGCGACGTGGTCGAGGAACCACAGCACCGTCACGTTGTACGCGGCCCCGAGAAGTCCGGTGAGCAGTCCGAAGATCAAGAACAGCGGCAGCCAGCCCAGCGCCGGAGCGGCCAACGGCTCGACCGCGAAGTCGGGGTGGTTGCCGAGGATCAGCCGCGTGCACCCCACCGCGGTCGCGGAGGCCAATGTGGTGGCGAGCACCAGCTGCATGCGGAACGATTTGCTGACCTCTTCGACTGCGAAGAGCACACCGGCGATCGGCGCATTGAAGGCGACCGCCAGCCCGGCGCCGCCGACAGCGGTCTGCATGAGACGGACATCTGCGTCACTCAGGCGGGCGTGCCTGCCGGCCTGGGCGCCCACCGCCGCACCCATGTGGACGGTCGGGCCCTCCCGGCCGAGGACCAGGCCGGAACCGAGGGCCAGCACGCCGCCGACGAACTTCGCGAACAGCAATCCGATCAGCGGTGGGCGTGCGTGGCCGTGGTACACCGCTTCGACGTGCTGGATGCCGCTGCCTGCGGCCAGCGGCTGCCGCCGCACGATCAACGCGGCCAGCCACGCCCCCAGCGCAGCCGCGGCCACCGGGATCAGCCATCCAGGGCCGGGCAGGTGGTGCGCCCACTCGATCAGGTCGAGACGTAGGCGTTCGGCCTGTTGCAGACACCAGCGAAAAGCGCCGCCGATCAGGCCGATGACGACGCCGGCAAGGGTCGCGGTGGCGGCGAGGACGAGCGATCCCCGCGCGGTCACCGGCGGCTACTCGACGACGAAGACGGGGATCTGCCGGTCGGTCTTGGTCTGGTACTCCGCATATGGCGGGTAGGCCTCGACGGCCAGCGCCCACCAGTGCTCCCGCTCGTCTCCGGAGATCTCGCGCGCCGTCATCTCCTGCACCTCGGTGCCGTCCTGCACCGTCACCGCCGGGTTGGCCTTGACGTTGTGGTACCACGACGGGTGCTGGGGGTCGCCGCCCTTGGACGCGACCATCGCGTACTTGCCGTTCTCCTCCACGCGCATCAGCGGCACATAGCGCTTCTGGCCGGACTTCGCACCGATCGTCGTGAACAGCACGACGGGCCGGTCCATGATGTGAACGCCCTCGGTGGTGCCCTGCTCGAGGATCTGCTTGGTCTGGTCGCGAACCCAGTCGGTGGGGCTCAGCTGCGGTTGCTCAGTCATGCCACCAGTCAACACCACCGACGTGACGATATTCCGGTGACCGACGAAGATGTCATGGCACTCAGAGCACTTTGGACAGGAAATCCTGCAGCCGTGGGTGTTTGGGATGGTCGAACACCTGGGCGGGGGTGTCGTCCTCGACGATGTTGCCGTCGGCCATGAAGATCACCCGCGAGGCCACCTCCCGCGCGAAGCCCATCTCGTGGGTGACGACGACCATGGTCATCCCCTCGGCGGCCAGCGTCCGCAGCACCTCGAGCACGTCGCCGACCATCTCCGGATCGAGCGCGCTGGTGGCTTCGTCGAAGAGCATGATCGACGGGCTCATGGCCAGTGCACGGGCGATGGCGACGCGCTGCTTCTGCCCACCTGAGAGCGTCGCGGGTTTGACCTGCGCCTTCTCGGCCAGGCCGACCTGCCCGAGCAGCTCCATCGCCCGCTTCTCGGCGGCCGCTTTGTCCATCTTCTTGGTCAGCAGCGGCGCCAGCGTGACGTTGTCCAGCACCGTCATGTGCGGGAACAGGTTGAAGTGCTGGAAGACCATGCCGATGCGCTGGCGCACCTTGTCGAGGTCGATCTTCTTGTCGGTCAGGTCGAATTCGTCGATGACCACGGTGCCGTCGGTGATGTCCTCGAGCTTGTTCAGGCAGCGCAGGAACGTCGACTTGCCCGAGCCCGACGGCCCGATGACGCAGACGACTTCGCCCTCTTTGACCGTGGTCGTGATGCCGTCGAGCACCACAAGATCACCGAACGACTTCTTCAGGTTGTCGATGCGGATCTTCACCGCGCCCGTGGATTCGGTCGCGCTTTCGGGTGCGAGCTGGTTCATTTCACGAGCCTCTTCTCCAGTCGGTCAGAGAGTTTGGTGAGCGCCATGATCACGATGAAGTAGATGATGCCGATGATCAACCACATGTTGAACGACTGGTAGTTGCCGGCGATGATGATGCGGCCCGTCTGGGTGAGTTCGGCGATGCCGATCACCGACAGGATCGAGGTGTCCTTCAGCGTGATGACGAACTGGTTGATGTAGGACGGGATCATCGTGCGGATGGCCTGCGGCAGGATCACCTTGCGCATGGTCGGCAGGTAGCCGATACCGAGGCTTCGCGCCGCCTCCATCTGCCCCTTGTCCACGGATTGGATTCCGCCGCGGACGATTTCGGTCATGTAGGCGCCCGCGTTCAGGGACAGCGTGATGATGCCCGCGGTGAGCGCCGACATCTGGAAGCCCAGCGCTGACGGGATGCCGAAGTAGATGAAGAACGCCTGCACCAGCAGCGGGGTGCCGCGGAAGATGTCGACGAACGTGGTGCCGATCGCGCGGAGCCAGACGGCCCTCGACACTCGGAACAACCCGAAGATGATGCCGAGGATCAGCGCGAAGAAGATCGAGACGACCGTCAGGATGATGGTCATCTTGAGGCCTTCGAGCAGCAGCGGGAAGGTGCTCTTGATCAGGCCGAGGATCGAATTGTCGTCTGTGGTGGCCTCTTCGCCGAGGTAGGCACTGATGATCTTGTCGTACTCGCCGGAGGCCTTGAGGTTCTTGAGGCCTGCGTTGAACTTGCTGAGCAGTTCGGCGTTCGCCCCCTTGTTGACGGCGAAGCCGTAACCGGTCGGGTCTTCTTTCGGGGTGACCGTCTTGAAGCCGTTGCCCTGCGCGATGCCGTACAGCAGCACCGGGTAGTCCTCGAAGACGGCGTCGGAGTTTCCGGTGCGCACCTCGTCGAACATCGACGACGAGTCGGCGAACGAGACCACCTGGAAGCCGTACTTGTCCTTGATGGAGTTCGCGAAATCCGAGCCCTGGGTGCCGTTCTTGACGGCCACCCGCTTGCCCTTGAGGTCTTCGTAGGACTTGATGGCGTCGTTGGACTTGAGCACGGCCATCTGGATGCCGGACTCGAAGTACGGGTCGGAGAAGTCGAACACCTTGCGGCGTTCGTCGGTGATCGACATGCCGGCGATGACGCCGTCGACCTGGTTGGCCTGCACGGCTTGCAGCGCGGCGTCGAATCCGAGCGGTTTGATGTCGACGGTGAAGCCCTGATCCTTGGCGATCGCCCGGATCAGGTCCATGTCGATGCCGACGAAATTGCCCTGTTTGTCCTGGAACTCGAACGGCGCGAACGTGGTGTCGGTGGCGACCGTGTAGGTCTGCCCCTGCGCCCGGGCCTGCGGGAGTGCCTGCGGAACTGTCAGCGCCGAACCGACGCCGAGCACGAGCAGTACTCCGAGCAGTGAGACGACCCTGCCCCACCCTCGCGCTCTGCGCGGGACTCTGCGCGGGACCGTGGGTCCCGACCAACCGGCTCGCATGCTGAACCTCCCTGTCGGTGATGATCTCGCGAACACGCTAGCCCCACCGAAGGGCGCTGGAGCTGATTATCGGGTCGACACGGTCAGGTTCGCCCCGCTCGCAGCTCGGCATTCTCGGCCTCCAGCGCCGCGAGTCTGCGGCGCATCGGCTCCAGCGCACCCTCGAGTTCGGCCAGCGTGTAGCGGGGGGTGATGTGCTGCGGGCAGTTCCAGTCGTAGGCGGCGACATCGACGACGACGGCGCGTTCGACCACCGCGTCGTAGGTGGGATCGGTCATCGATGCGACGAGCTCGGGGTCCTGCGGCGCGGTCACGATCCGGGCGCGTCCGAAGACCTTGAGGCGCCTCGTGTGGGCGTGATCGAGGAAGATCAGCGCGACGCGCTGCTCGCCGCCCATGTTGCCGGTGCTGATGTACTGCAGGTTGCCGCGGAAATCGGCCCACCCGATGGAGTGGTCGTCGAGAACCTTCACGAAACCGGGCGGTCCGCCCCGGAACTGCACGTACGGCCACCCCGTCTCCCCCACCGACGCGAGGTAGAAGTGGTCTCGCTCGGCCAGGTAGTCCCGCTCGTCGCCGGTGAGCCGGTCAGGCGCGGGCGCCGCCGCGCCCGCGTCCACCTTGCGTCCGTAGAACGTGGCGCTCCCGTGCTCGTCCTGCACCGACCGCACGGCCGGGGTGAACGCGATCGATGCGTAGTGTCTGCTCACTGCAGCGGGATCTCGTGGCCGTGTTCGGCCTCGGGGCGCGGGCCGAAGTAGCGGCGTTCCGACTCGTCTATCGCGACGTCGTTGATACTCGCCTCGCGCCGGCGCATCAGGCCGTGTTCGTCGAACTCCCACAGTTCGTTGCCGTAGCTACGCCACCATTGACCGGAGGCGTCGCGGCACTCGTACTGGAACCGCACACCGATCCGGTTCTGCCGGAATCCCCAGAGGCTCTTGCGCAGGGCGTAGTCGTGTTCGCGCTCCCATTTGGCGGTGAGGAAGTCGACGATCTGCGCCCGCCCGGTGACGAACTGGTCGCGATTGCGCCACACGCTGTCTTCGGTGTAGGCGAGGCTGACCCGGTGCGGGTCGCACGTGTTCCATGCGTCCTCGGCGGCCTGGACTTTCTGCAGAGCAGTGGTCAGGTCGAACGGGGGAAATGGTGGCCGTGATTCCGTCATGGTCGTGCGCCTTCCCGGGTCATCGCGGTGACCACGTCGTTCGTCGTCGCGACCTCGTGGGCGAGGAACGCGTAGTTGATCAGTGCTGCCTGGTAACCGTCGCCGAACACCGGATGGCGCGGACCTGCGGTGGCGTCGGTGACGACGACGACCTCGAAGCCCTGTTCGAGCAGGTCGCGTAGGTGTGATTCCACGCAGATGTTGGCCAGCATGCCGCACAGCACCACCGTGCTGATCCGGCGCTTGCGCAGTTGCAGGACCAGGTCGTTGGTCTGTGGCCCCCAGACCTTGTGCGGGCTCACCACGACGGTGTTCGGGTGGTGGATCAGCGGGTCGAGTTCGGCCAACCAGGCCGCTCCCGAGCCGGTGAATCCGTCCAGGGTCAGCGGCCCGCGCCGGGCGAAGGTGTCGGTGCGCAATTCGTCGGTTTCCAGGGGTCCGTTGAACAGCCACCGGTGGTCGGTGGGATAGAAGTAGTGCGGCGAGACGAACGCGCCGTATCCGCCGTCGTGTGCGGCGGTGAGCAGCGTGGCCAGATGCTCGACGGTCCGGTTCTCGGTGACGCTGTCGCGCAACACTTCCCAGTTCTTGCCCGTCGGGCTGAGCACGTCGTTCTGCGGGTCGATCACGACCACCGCGGTGCTGTCCGGCGGGTAGTTCACGGCTGCCTCACCTTTCGGCCGAGAAAGTCTCTGATGTAGCCGGCGATCTCGTCGCCGTGGGTCTCCAGCGCGAAGTGGCCGGTGTCGAGCAGGTGGTACTCGCCGTCGGGCAGGTCGCGCTGGAACGCCTCGGCGCCCGCGGCGCCGAAGATCTGATCGTTGCGCCCCCACGTGACCAGCAGCGGCGGCTGATGGGTGCGAAAGTATTCCTGGAACCCCGGGTAGCCGTCGAGGTTGAACTGGTAGTCCCAGAAGAGTTGCAGCTGGATCGCGTCGTTGCCCTTGCGGTCCAGCCCTGCCTGGTCGAGCTGCCACGTCTCCGGGGCGATGCGGTCGAGTCGATCGGCGGGCACCCCGTGGGTGTACTGCCACCGGGTGGTCTCGACGGTGAAGTACTCCCGCACCGAATCCTCGTTCGCAGCGCGATCTTTCGCGTGCGCGAAGAGGCGGTCCCAGAACGGGGTGAAGCCCTCGAGGTAGGCGTTGCCGCTCTGGCTGATGATCGCGGTGATGCGTTCGGGTCGGGCGTGGGCGATGCGCAGCCCGATCGGTGCGCCGTAGTCGTGGATGTAGATCGCGAACCGCTCGAGGCCCAGGTGCTCGATCAGCTTCTCGGTGATCTCGGTGAGCCGGTCGAAGCTGTAGGTGAACTGGTTCACCGATGGCATCGCCGACTGACCGAAGCCGATGTGATCGGGTGCGACGAGGTGGTATTCGTCGGCCAGCGCGGCGATCAGAGTGCGGAACATGTGGGAGCTGGCCGGGAACCCGTGCAGCAGTAGCAGAGTGGGGCGGCTCGGGTCGCCGGCCTCCCGATAGAAGTGGTCGAGCCCGTCGATGGTCGCGGTGTGGTAGCGCGTGGTGGTATCGGACACCTACTCAGCGTGCCGGGCGTCGGAGACGGCGAACAAGGACCGATCCGGGATCGCATTCATCGGGCAGGCTGATCAATCGCGTCGCGGGCTTTACGATCGTCGGGTGGAGTTGCGCCAGCTGGAGGCGTTCGTCGCGGTGGCGCGCGAGCTGCATTTCGGACGCGCCGCCGAGAAACTCCACATCGCTCAGCCCACGCTGAGCGAATTGATCCGCCGCCTCGAGCGGGAAGTCGGCGCGCCGCTGTTGACGAGGACGACGCGGCGGGTTGCCCTCACGCAGGCCGGTGTCGAATTGTTCGGCCGCGCGGTCAGCATTCTCGACGACGTCGAGGGGGCTGCGGCGGCGGTGCGCCGGCTGGCCGATGGGGACACCGGCACGGTCCGGCTGGGAATCACTCCGCCCGCGGCACCACTGTTGGCGCCGCACCTTGCGCAGGCACTTCGGCGGGCCGCACCCGAGGTCGAGCTGTCCGTGCGCCGGATGTGGCTGCCCGATCTGCAACAGGCGATCGGCGAGGGCGCACTCGACGTCGCGGTCACGTGCGGTCCGGTCACCAACCCGCCCGGGATCCTGAGCGAGGTGTTCTGCGCCGAGCCCGCGGTGGTGGGCTTGCGGCAGGGTCACCGGCTGGCCGAGCGTCCGTCAGTCGACCTCACGCAGTTGGCGGGCGAGACGCTGGGCGTGCACAGCGAGGCGCTGTTCCCCGCGTGGTCGCTGGCCTTGCAGCAGATCCTCGATGATGCTGGGATCGCGCCGCCCACAGCAGAATTGGTGGAAATCGACCTGTCGGCGCACCGCTGGGCAGAACAGTCCGAGGTGGGCTGGACGCTGACCACGGCCGCCGTGGCGGGCGCGGCACCCGGGGTGGTCCTCATTCCGCTGGATCCCCCACGGTTCATTCCCTACACGCTGCAGTGGTGCCCGATCCGCGCGACGACCGCCGCGGTGGGCAGGTTCGTCCATCTCGCGTTGTCGGTCGACGTGCCGCCGGGCTGGGTGAGCCAACCCGACCACCTCCGACATCCGGGCCGCTGATCCGTCACTTGGCGAAGCGCAGCACCGTGGCTTCGACGAGTTTCTGCAGGCCCCGGCTGGCCGACTTGCCGACCGCGGCGGCCGTCCGTTCGACCGCGTTCGGCGGCGTGGGCAGATAGACGGTTGCCTCGTCGCCGATGCGCACGGTGCCCGCGGTGGCGACGTCGCAGTAGATTCCGAGGAATCGGTTCGTCTTCTCCGCCAGTTGCCGAGTCACCGACAGGTCCTTCTCCAGGCCCGGTTGCGGCCTGGTACCGACCACGCAGCGGATCGTCGGATTGGTCACCGAGAGCACAACGGTGCCCAGATGCACTTCACCACCGACCCAGGCGGATTCAGGGAACGGGTCGGGGCTCTCGACGTCGACGAGCACGTTGGGCCGGAAGCGCCGCACGTCATACGGTGTCGCATCGGCCGAGAGGCTGCGCAAGCTGGCCGTGCTGAGCACGTGCACCGGGCTGAGGTCTACGAACGTTCCCGGAGGAGTGGAATACCGTGCCAGAGTCACCATTTGGCGGGTGGTGAACACCGAGGTGTCCGGCAGCTCGTCGGTGGTACCGAGCCCGAAATCCTGGCGGACCTGATCGGCGGCGAAGTTGCCCAGCGAGGTCTGCAACGACATCCGGTGGGCGCTGGTGTCGTTCACCGACGGGAGCGCGGTGAGTCGCACCTCCCGGCCGACAAGCTCACCGAGGGCGGTGTGCACCGTCGGGTCGTCACTGGTGATCTCCCGCCCGTCCGGCAGCGTGATCACCACGGCGGGCACCTTGCCGGGTCCGGCATCGGGGCCGGGTTCGTCGACGTAGCGCGCCGAGCACTGCAGCAGCACCGGGATTCTGCGCGCCGAGGCAGTGACCCCCTTCTCGACGTCGCGGACTGCCCACAGCCGGTCGGCGTGCACACCGCGCTCGTCGATACGCAGTTCATCGACGCGGGTGCCGCCCATCGACTTCACCGGAAAGCGCCAGAGCTCAGTGATTTTCATGGTCGGTGTGTCATTCCCTTCGTGAGATGATCCGCCAGCGCGGCACCGAGGCGCTGCCCGGACAGCCACGCCGCTTCGACACGCGGCGCGCCCGACGGGCACCAGGAGTCTCCGCACAGCCCCAGCGGCCGCGCGGTGGTGTCGAGGCTGAACGCGGCGTCGCCGTGGGTACCGGAAGGCTTGGCGAAGGTCCACCGGTGCACATGGGTCCAGTCCGGTTCGCCGGTGATGTCGAGAAGTCGGCGCATGGCCGCGACGACGGGTGCGACGGCTTTGCCGGGGTCCTCGAGGTGCCGGCGCGCCAGGTCCGCGGTGCTGTGCGCGACGAGGACAGCGGCGCCGTCGCCGCGGCGTGATCCGTCGTTGGCGAGGAACGACAGGTCCGGGTCGTCGTTGACGAAAGCGGCGTGCTCGATCGGCCATCGCCGCTGCGACCAACCGGCGGCGACCGCGATCACGGGGTCGTAGCTCACCCACTCACCGCCCGGCGCGGCGACGAGCCGTGCCGCCTGCGGATCGGGCATCGCGAGGACGACGGCGTCGTGGGTCAGGTCGTCGAGGGTCTCGATCGGCGTCGCGTAGCGGACCGGTTCGGGCAGCAGGTCGTCGACCAGGGAGCGCAGACCTCGGTCCGCGGCGAATCGGACGGGTCCGGAGGTGCTGTCACGGCTGTCTGGTGCGAGCACATCGAAGGTGTCGGTCCAGGGGCGGGCGAGTCCTCGTCGCACCCACTCGTCGACGACGGCCTGGAACGCCGATTCCTTGACGGTGAAGTACGCCGCCCCCAGGTCGACACGGCGCCCCTGCACGGTCGGCGACGCCATGCGGCCGCCGGGGCCGCGGCCCCGCTCGACGATGTCCACCGCGATGCCGCGGTCACGCAGTGCCTGCGCGCAGGCCGCGCCGGAGAGCCCCGCTCCGATCACGGCGACGCGCGGCAGCGGCATGTCGGTCATGTGGTCACGGTAGCCCGGCGGCGCCCCCGTGACTCGAGTAGCTCACTACGCACATTCGCGCACCGGTTTTCCGACGGCGCCCTCTGGGCATACCGGGACGCATGGGCAACAGGTCTCGACTGGTGTGGCCGATCGCAGCAGCGGCGGCGTCCGCGGTCGGCGGCGCGGTGTGGTCGGCGCGTCGCCGGTCGGCCGGTGGTCGCCACGAGATGCCCGATCTACCCGGGGCCCACGAGGACGGCACCGTGCACGTCAGCCCTGACGGTCACGTCACGGTCGACCCGAACGCCTAGGATTCGCAACCGGTTCCGTTGCCGTCGCGGTCGAGGTCGTAGATGTCGTCACCGATGACGGTGACGGGTCCCTGAACGTAGGCGGGTCCGTTGCCACTGCCGCCCGCACAATCGACATCGCTGGCGATCGGTACGCAGGCACCTGAGTAGTTCGGATCGCACTCCGCGCCCTGCGCCGCAGGCATCGGACCCCATGCCATCAGGCTGATGCCGAGGATCAACGCTGCACCGCATTTGCTCACAGTGACGAACGCTAACCCGTCGCGTAGCGCCCCACGCTGAAAATGCCTGACACGTTCGCTTTTCGGATCATCCGCCGCGCCGGTCCCGCCGTTCCGGCAACGTGATCAGCACTTTGCCATCTCAGCGCGTGAGCGGTGCCGGTACCCGTCGCGCCGGCCGGGTCCGGATGACCTGCGGCCACCAGAACCACCGGCCCATGAGCGCCGCGATCGACGGCGTCATGAACGAGCGGATGACCAGGGTGTCCACCAGCAGGCCGAGCCCGATCGTGGTGCCCACCTGAGCCATGATCTTCAGATCGCTGATCGCGAAGGTCATCATCGTGAACGCGAACACCAGACCAGCCGACGTCACCACGCTGCCGCTGCCCGCGATCGCACGGATGATGCCGGTGTTGAGTCCCGCGTCGCGTTCCTCCTTGAACCGGGCAACGAGCAGCAGGTTGTAGTCCGACCCCACCGCCAGCAGGATGATCACCGACATCGCAAGGACCATCCAGTGCAACTCCAACCCGAGAATGTGCTGCCACAACAGCACCGCGAGTCCGAACGACGCGGCCAGCGACAGCACCACGGTGCCGACGATCACCACCGAGGCGATCACTGCCCGCGTGATGAGCAGCATGATGATGAAGATCAGGCAGATCGCCGATATTGCGGCGATGATCAGGTCGTAATTCGAGCCGTCGCGCATGTCCTTGTATGTCGCGGCGGTCCCGCCGAGGTAGATCTTCGACGTCTCCAGCGGCGTCCCCTTGATCGCTTCGAACGCCGCGTTCTTGATCTGGTCGATGTGCGAAATACCCTCGGGCGTCGCCGGATCGCCCTGATGCGAGATGATGAACCGGACTGCCTTGCCGTCAGGGGAGACGAACTGCTTGAGCCCCCTCTTGAAATCGGGATTGTCGAAGACTTCGGGTGGCAGGTAGAAGGAGTCGTCGATCTTCGATTGGTTGAACGCGCGGCCGATCGCGTTCGGGTCCGACTGCTGACGGTCCTGCAGGTCCTGCTGGGCCTTCTGTGTCGCGTAGTTCGTCATGATCTGGTCGCGGTTGCGTTCCTGGCTGGCGATCTGCGGTGGGAGAAGAGCCAGCAGCTTGGGCTGTAGGGCGTTGATCTTGTCCAGGCTGATCGTCGTCTGCGCCAGCAGGTCGGTGAGCTGATCGATGCCGTCGAGGGCGTCGAAGATCGAGCGCAGGGCATAGCAGGCGGGTATGTCGTAGCAGTGCGGTTCCCAGTAGAAGTAGTTCCGGATGGGCCGCAGGAAATCGTCGAAATTGGCTATCTTGTCACGTAATTCGTTGGTGACGGCCACCGTCTGTTTGAGGACGTCGGACTGTTCCTGTTGAGCGTTCGCACTTTCCTTCTGCAGCTCCAGCTGCTGCCGCAGAACCCCGATCTGATTGTTGATGTCGCCCGCCTGCCGCAACAGGTCGGCGGTGCGGGCTTCGGCATAGGACTGCGTCAGCTTCTGATTCACCCCCTGCTGGCCGACGATGTAGGGAATGGACGACCCCTCGATCGGTGTCCCGAGGGGGCGTGTGATCGTCTGCACCCGGGCAATGCCTGGTAGGTGGAAGACCTCCTTGGCGACCCGGTCGACGATGAGCATGTCCGTCGAATTCCGCAGATCGTGGTCGGCGACGAGCATCAACACCTCGGGGTTGAGCCGCGCCTGCGGAAAATGTTTGCTGGCAACTTGATACCCGATATTGGCTTCGACTCTGGCCGGCAGGTACCTCTTGTCGTCATAGCTGGTCTTGTACGAAGGCAGCGCGAGCAGCCCGACCATCACCACCGCGATCGAGGCCACCAGGATGGGACCGGGCCACCGAACCACCGCCGTTCCGATCCGGCGCCATCCGCGAGTCCGTTGCGCTCTCTTGGGTTCGAGCAAGCCGAATCGCGACGCGATGGTGATGATGGCCGGGGCCATCGTCAGCGCCGAAATGGTGATGGTGAACATCCCGATGGCCAACGGCACGCCGAGTGTCTGGAAGTACGGCAGCCGGGTGAAGTGCAGGCACAGAGTCGCTCCAGCGATCGTCAGACCCGACCCGAGAATCACATGCCCGGTGCCGTGATACATGGTGTAGAAAGCTTTTTCGCGGTCTTCACCGATGCTGCGCGCTTCGTGATACCGGCCGACCAAGAAGATGGCGTAGTCGGTGGCTGCAGCGATCGCCAGCAGTGTCAGCAGGTTCACCGCGAACGTCGAGAGTTCGATCAGGTGATGCCACCCGAGGAACGCGACCACACCGCGGGCGACCAGGAGCTCGAGAACCACCGTCAGGAGCACGATCAGCACCGTCACGATCGATCGGTACACGAGGAGCAGCATGGTGAGGATGACGAGGAAGGTCACTGCAGTGACGAGCTGCAGGCTCTTGTCGCCGGCGTGTTGCTGGTCCGAACTCAGCGGTCCGGCGCCGGTGACGTAGACGCGGAGACCCGGCGGCGGCGGATGAGCCGCGACGATGTCGCGCACGGCTTTGACCGAATCGTTGGCGAGTGTCTGACCCTGGTCCCCGGCGATGTACAGCTGCACGTATGCGGAGAGGTTGTCGGCAGACTGCGATCCCGACGACGTGAGTGGGTCGCCCCAGAGATCCTGGATGTGCTCGACGTGTGTGGCGTCTTTGCGCAGGTCGGCGATCAGGCCGTCGTAGTACTTGTGCGCCTCGTCGCCGAGAGGCGTGTCGCTCTCCAGGACGATCATCGCCGAACTGTTGGAGTCGTACTCTCCGAACAGTTTTCCGACCAGCTGGGTGGCTTGTAGTGACGGTGCGTCCATCGGGGTGATCGATGCGGAGTTGGCAGCGCCGACCACTTCCAGCTGCGGGACGATGACGTTGAGGAGAGCCGTCAGCGCCAGCCAGGCCAGGAGCACGGGAACGCAGAACAGGCGCAGGAACCGCGGAATCCGGGCGCGCGGGGTGGTCACGTCGCTCACAGGGATTTCACCAGGCAGGACGTCTGCGCGTTGACACCGTCAGAGGCCTGCAGATCACGCACCTCGTCATCGACCAGAACGCGGCAGCCGATGCTGTCACCGTCGCCTTGCGCGATGATCGTGGCGCTCGCCGATGGTTTGGTGGTCTTCAACGTCAGCGACCACGGCAGCGGTGCGTTGTCCACACGGTGTGGTGTCGCGTCGAGGTCGAGGTAGTTGATGTTCGCCACTGTCCCGGTCGGGCCCGTGATCTCGTAGACGACCACTTTGGGATTGAAGGGCTCGGCGTCCTGGGCGAGACCGGAGCCGGGCCGGGTCGTTTCGTTGTTCGAACCGAAGAACCCGTGCATGCGGTACACGACAACCGCCCCGACCGCCACGACCGCCACGATGAGCAGCGGCAGCCACGCCCGCCTGAGAATCCCGACCATTCACGCCCCTTATGCGCCACGCGACATTTCAGTAGGTGGCTAGGCAAACATAGATGGACTGAATACATACGGCAAGCCGATCGGCTAACTTCAATTGAACGATCGGCTATCTGAAATGTCACTCGTCGGAGTCGGGCGGCGTTAAGGTTGAGCCGGTCACAGGAAGGCCTCATAGGAAGGACGGAGGATGGCGCGACCCACTTCTCCGCGCGGATTGGCGCGACAGCGAGTGCTCGACGCCGCACTGTCCCTGTTCGCCGAACACGGCGTCCACGGAACGTCACTGCAGATGATCGCCGACCGCGTCGGAGTGAGCAAAGCGGCGGTGTACTACCAGTTCCGGTCCAAAGAAGAGATCGCGCTGGAGGTGCTGCGACCCTCGATCGACGACATGGCCCGGGTCATTCGCATTGCCGAAGTGCTTCCCGACATGCAGCGCCGACGCGAGGTGTTGGTCAGCGGCCTCATCGAGATGGTGGTCCGACATCGTCAACTGTCGGTCCTGTTCTACGGCGATCCGGCTATCGACCAATTGGTGCGGGATGAACCGGAATTCAGGGTCGTGACCGACCGCCTGCAGGAGCTGCTCGAGGGGCCGCAGCCGTGTATCGCCGATCGGATTGCCCTCAGGGTGTTCCTGTCCGGCGTCTGCCGGGTCGCGGCCGATCCCGACATGTCCGACATCGGCGACAGCGATCTGCAGCGAACCCTGGTCGAGCTGGCGACCCGTCTGCTGGCGCCGACCGATATCGCCGCGCCGGTCTCCTGACCGCAGCGGCCGGCGCGGTCAGGTATTCACGTACTGATGCGTAACGGCGGCGTGACGCCGTTTTACCAGCTCAACACATGCGATGGCGATACTCGAGCCCATGGCCGAACTGAACCACGTACCCGCCACCACGCCGCCTGAGGAGATCTCCGACCTCCTGCGTCGCGACGGCTACGTGATCGTCGACGACCTCGCGTCCACCGCATTGATGGACCAGATCGACGATGAACTCCCGCCGTACCTCGACGCCACCCCGCTCGGCTACAACGCGATGATCGGGCGGCGGACGCGTCGCACCGGCGCACTGGTGGCACGCTCGCCCGGGTGCCGCACGCTGGTCCAGAACCCCACGATGATGGGCGTCTGCGCCGACTTCCTGGGTCACGCGTCGGCTTTTCAGCTGATGCTCACGCAGGTGATCTCGATCGAACCCGGTGAGTCGGCGCAGGCGCTGCACCGCGACCAGAATGCGTTCGACTTCTACCCCTTCCCCGACGACTACCACGTGCAGTGCAACACGCTGTGGGCGCTGTCGGACTACACCGCCGAGATGGGCGCCACCCGGGTCGTTCCGGGCAGCCAGGTCGGCGACAAGAAGCCCACCGACTATGGCGATGACGAATGCCTGCAGGCCGAGATGTCACGCGGTTCCGTGTTGATCTACACCGGCAAGATCGTGCACAGCGGGGCCGCCAACCGTTCCGATCGGGTGCGGCGCGCGATCAATGTCAACTACTGCGTCGGTTGGGTGCGCCAGGAAGAGAACCAATTCCTCTCGGTGCCAATGGATGTCGCGCGAACTCTCGACGACGATCTGCTGAAGCTCATCGGATACCAGGAGGGCGCCTGGGCGATGGGCTACTTCCGGGACTTCGAGGATCCGTTGCGGGCCATCCGCGGGGACGCCGTCGAGTACGGCTTCGACGGCAGCCGCCTCAACGGCGCGGCGAACGCGGCCTTCACCGACTCGCTCACGCACAGCGAGTAACCGTCGTCCCTTAGTTCGTCGAGGGTGGGCGAGGTTCGTAGGGCTGGTACCACCACCATTGGGCGCGTTCCCCGGTTGGGCCGGGGCAGGGTGCGACATTGGGCGGTGGTTGGGTGGGTGGTCGGGCCAACGAGGCTGAGGTCAGGGCGTTGCCGGCGGCGTCGGTGACGACGAGCTGATCGGCGGGGCCGGTGATCGTGATCAGGCCCCGGTGATGGGCCCGATGG
>NZ_QJUA01000039.1 GCF_003254575.1 Mycobacterium kyogaense
GGCGCAGATTACGGCTACGGCCCGCCCGCCCCACAAGGCACCAACACGATGGCGATCGCCTCGCTGGTCGCGTCGATCCTCGGCGTGTGCTGCGGCATCGGTTCCATCGTCGGCATCGTGCTCGGCATCGTCGCGATCAACCAGATCAAGCAAACCCGCCAGAACGGTCACGGCCTGGCCGTCGCCGGTATCGCAGTCGGCGCAGTCACCCTCGTGATCAGCCTGATCTGGGGCATCACCGCGCTCAACGTCTAGTTCGGGCTCCGGCTCGAACTAGCCGGCGGGCGGAGTGAACCGCTCGCCGGTGCGCGCCATGCCCGCCGCGCGGCCCTTTCCCGCGATCACCAACGCCATCTTGCGACTCGCCTCGTCGATCATCTCGTCGCCCAGCATCACCGCTCCCCGCGCGCCACCCGCCCGCGAGGTGTGCCACTCGTAGGCCTCGAGGATCAGCTCGGCGTGGTCGTAGGCCTCCTGGCGCGGGCTGAAGATCTCGTTGCCCGCCGCGATCTGATCGGGATGCAACACCCACTTGCCGTCGAAGCCCAGCGCGGCCGCACGTCCCGCAACGCGGCGGAACGCCTCGACATCGCGAACCTTCAGATAAGGCCCGTCGATCGCGTTGATTCCGTTGGCGCGCGCGGCAATCAGAATCCGCATCAGCACGTGGTGGTAGGCGTCGCCCACGTCGTACCCCTCGGGCTGCTCACCCACCTCGAGCGTGCGCATGTTCAAGCTCGCCATCAGGTCGGCCGGACCGAGCACCAACGCGTGCATGCGGGGGCCGGCGGCGATGGCATCGATGTTGGTCAGTCCGCGCGCGTCCTCGATCTGCGCCTCGATGCCGATGCGGCCCACCGGCAGCCCGTGCGAGGCCTCCACCTGCGACAGCAGCAGATCCAGCGCCTGCACGTGGGAGACGTCGGTCACCTTCGGCAGGACCACGAGGTCCACCGACGCACCGGCGCGGCCGATGACGTCGATCACATCGGTGTGCGTCCACGGAGTGGTCCAGTCGTTGACCCGCACCCCGCGCAGCTGATCGCCCCACCCCGGCTCGGCCAGAGCGGCTGCGACCTGCTCGCGCGCTTGACCTTTCGCGTCGGCGGCCACCGCGTCCTCGAGGTCGAGGAAGACCTCGTCGGCGGGCAGCGTCTTGGCCTTCGCGATCATCTTCGCGCTGCTGCCCGGCACGGACAGACAGGTTCGGCGGGGTCGATACCGGTTTTGCACAACACCACTCTCTACTCTGACACTCATGGCGTCGGTCAACAGGGTCTATGCAGCCCGGCTCGCGGGGATGGTGGTGCTGGGTCCCGACGGCGAATCGATCGGCCGCGTCCGCGACGTGGTGATCAGCATCAGCCTGGTCAGGCAACAGCCGCGCGTGCTCGGCCTGGTCATCGAATTGCTTTCGCGCCGAAGAATATTCGTGCCGATCCTGAGGGTCACAGCGATCGAGCCGGGCGCGGTCACGCTCTCCACCGGGAGTGTCTCGCTGCGCCGCTTCTCCCAGCGGCCCGGCGAGGTGCTGGTCCTGGGCCAGGTCATCGAGACCCGGGTCCGCGTCGACGATCCCGATCTGTCAGAACTCGCCGGGATCGACGTCGTCGTGGTCGATCTCGGGATCGAGCAGACTCGCACCAGGGACTGGATGGTCACCAAGGTGGCAGTACGTCCGCAGCGGCGACTCGGCCGGCGCAGCAACGTGCACACCGTGGACTGGATGCACGTGCAGGGCCTGACGCCGTCCGGGCTCGCGATGCCGGATCAGGGCGTGGCGCAGCTGCTCGAGCAGTTCGTCGGCCAGCGTCCCGTCGAGGTTGCCGACGCGATCCGGGAGCTGCCCGCCAAACGCCGCTACGAGGTCGTCAACGCGCTCGACGACGAACGGCTCGCCGACGTTCTGCAGGAGCTGCCCGAAGACGAGCAGGTCGCCGTGCTGCGGCAGCTCAAGACCGACCGCGCCGCTGACGTGCTCGAGGCGATGGACCCCGACGACGCGGCCGACCTGCTGGGCACCATGAGTCCGGCCGACGCCGAACAGTTCCTGCGGCGGATGGACCCCGAGGACTCCGAAGACGTGCGCCGCCTGCTCAGCCACTCCCCCAACACCGCGGGTGGCCTGATGACATCGGAGCCGGTGGTGCTGGCACCGGACACCACCGTGGCCGAAGCCCTTGCGCGCGTGCGTGATCCGGATCTGACACCGGCACTGGCATCGCTGGTGTTCGTCGCCAGGCCGCCGACCGCGACACCGACGGGCCGCTATCTGGGGTGCGTGCATCTGCAGCGGCTGCTGCGCGAGCCACCCGCGGCGTTGGTCAGCGGCATCATCGACACCGACCTGCCCAACCTGGGCCCCGAGGACTCCCTCGGCGCTCTCACCCGGTACTTCGCCGCTTACAACCTCGTGTGCGGGCCGGTCGTCGACGACGAGAATCACCTGCTGGGCGCGGTGTCCGTCGACGACGTCCTCGATCACCTCCTGCCCGACGACTGGCGCGAGCGCGAGGCCGAACCGCTGATCGTCACCGCGGAGAAGGCGACATGAGCGACTCCTCGGCCCGGCAGCGACTCGATACTCCGCGGGTCTCCCGCTCGTTGACGCCCCGGTTCGACGTCGAGGCCGTCGGTCGCGTCAGCGAGAGCATCGCCCGGTTCCTCGGCACGGGCCGGTATCTGGCGATCCAGACGATCGTCGTCATCGTCTGGATCCTGCTCAACATCGGCGCGTTCGCCTGGCAGTGGGACCCCTACCCGTTCATCCTGCTCAATCTCGCGTTCTCCACCCAGGCCGCCTACGCGGCGCCCCTGATCCTGCTCGCCCAGAACCGGCAGGAGAACAGGGACCGGGTGTCGCTCGAGGAGGACCGGCGACGTGCCGAACAGACGAAGGCCGACACCGAGTACCTCGCGCGCGAACTCGCCGCGCTGCGTCTGGCCGTCGGCGAAGTGGCCACTCGTGACTACCTGCGCCGCGAACTCGAGGAGATCCGCGAACTGATCAGCGAACTGCGGCCCGCCGACCGCGTTGCCGAGCCCGATCCGAGCAAAGCAGACGGCGGCGACAGGCGATCGCGCAGATCCTGACGACACGGCTGTGGCCAATGCCGTAACACAGCCGTGGCCCAACCGATATGGTGACTGGGTTCACAGGCCACCACACAGCAAGGACGGGTGCGTGCACATAGGCGGACGAGCGGCTCTCGGAGCGGCGAGATGTCGGGCGGGACGCCTTGTTCGCACGCCGGCCTTCGGCGTCGCGGCTGTGTTGACTCCCCTGGTACTCGCCGGTGCGGTCGGTGCGTCGGCGCCCTCAGGTCACTCCCCCACCCGCGACACCGCGGTGATGCCCTTGGCTGCGGTCGCCTCCTCGTCGCAGGACAACTCCGGGATCTCGGTGGTGGCAGTCACCAAGATGCCGACCCCGATGCGGATCGCCGCGGCCACCGTGTCCGCCCCACCGCCGGCGATCGTGACCAGCGCGCCCGGCATGCTGCGCATCCCGTCGATGGCGCTGGCCGCCTACCGCAACGCCGAAGCCAAGATGGCCGCGACCACTCCCGGCTGCGGCGTGAGCTGGAATCTGCTGGCCGGCATCGGCCGCATCGAGTCGATGCACGCCAACGGCGGAGCCACCGATGCACGCGGCACCGCGGTGAAGCCGATCTACGGCCCCAGCCTGGACGGGACGCTGCCCGGCAACGAGGTGATCGTGCAGAGCCGCGCCTCCGATCGCGTGGTCTATGCCCGCGCGTTGGGCCCGATGCAGTTCCTCCCCGGCACGTGGTCGCGCTACGCCGCCGACGGCGACGGTGACGGCAAGGCCGACGTGCAGAACGTCTTCGATGCGTCGCTGGCCGCGGCCCGCTACCTGTGCAGCGGCGGGCTCAACCTGCGCAACCAGCCTGATGTGCTGGCCGCGATCCTGCGCTACAACAATTCGATGGCCTACGCGCGAAACGTGTTGAGCTGGGCTGCTTCCTATGCGACCGGTGTGGTGCCGGTCGATCTGCCGCCCATCACCGGCGAGGTACCTGCGCTCGGGGACAGCCACCTGGACCGCCCGGAGGGACTCGGCCCCGGAATGCCGCTCAACGCTGCGGGGCTGCCGGCCAACGATCCGTTGGCTCTGCTGCAACTGGGACAACGCACCGACGTCGCGGCCCTGATCAACACGAACGTCCCCGGGTTCGTCCCGGGGCAGTCGCTGGGACCGCTTCCCGGTCCGGCGCCGGCGGCCGCACCGCAACCGGTGCCCGCGCCGCCGCCGGCCTGGGTGCCGCCGTGGGCGACGCCGCCGCCGGCACAGCAGCTGCCGCAGTGCGCCGTGTTCTGCATCAGCGACTCCGCAGTCCCGGCCGCTCCACCCGCGGTACCGGCCGCGCAGCCCGCGCCGCCGCTGATGCCTGCCCAACCTGCTCCGCCGCCGGCCGACGCCGGTCTGCCGCCGGGGCTGGGACCGGCACCCGGACCCGCGCCCGGCCCGGTCGGCTGACGGCTCGGACCAGCGTCAGGCCTACACTCGCGGGTGATGTCTGCCCACACCCCCGACCTCCCTGGCTCCGATCTCACCAAGGCGGTCCGTGCTGCACTGACCAAGGTCATCGACCCTGAACTCCGGCGGCCGATCACCGACGTCGGCATGGTCAAGAACGTCACCGTCGACGCCGACTCGTCCGTGCACGTCGAGATCTACCTGACCACCTCGGCCTGCCCGAAGAAGACGGAGATCTCCGAACAGGTCACCCGAGCCGTCAGCGACGTGCCCGGCACCGGGTCGGTGCGGGTCACCCTCGACGTGATGAACGACGAGCAACGCGCAGAGCTGCGTAAGCAACTGCGGGGCGACTCCCGCGAACCGGTGATCCCGTTCGCCCAACCCGGCTCACTGACCCGCGTCTACGCCGTGGCGTCGGGCAAAGGCGGGGTGGGCAAATCGAGTGTCACGGTGAACCTGGCGGCCGCGATGGCCGCGAAGGGGCTGTCGGTCGGGTTGCTCGACGCCGACATCTACGGCCACTCCGTGCCTCGCATGATGGGCACCACCGATCGCCCCACGCAGGTCGATTCGATGATCCTGCCGCCGGTGGCCCACGACGTCAGGGTCATCTCGATCGCGATGTTCACCCAGGGCAACACCCCCGTGGTGTGGCGCGGGCCGATGCTGCACCGCGCGCTGCAGCAGTTCCTCGCCGACGTCTACTGGGGTGATCTCGACGTCCTGCTGCTCGACCTGCCGCCCGGCACCGGCGACATCGCGATCTCGGTGTCCCAGCTGATCCCCGGCGCCGAGATCCTGGTCGTGACCACCCCGCAGCTCGCGGCGGCGGAGGTCGCCGAGCGCGCCGGCGCGATCGCGCTGCAGACCCGTCAGCGCATCGCCGGTGTCGTCGAGAACATGTCGGGACTGCTGATGCCGGACGGTTCGACCATGCAGCTGTTCGGCGAGGGCGGTGGCCGCCAGGTCGCCGACAGCCTGTCCCGTTCCGTCGGCGCCGACGTGCCGCTGCTCGGCCAGGTTCCGCTCGATCCGGCCCTGGTGGCCGCCGGCGACACCGGTATCCCGCTGGTGCTGAGCGCGCCGGAGTCAGCGGCCGGAACGGCGCTGCGGACAATTGCCGATGCGTTGTCGAGCCGCAAACGCGGGCTGGCCGGGATGTCGTTGGGACTCGATCCAGCGGGCCGCTGATCGTCTAGGTCGCGTCCGGGTCGAACCTGGTTGCGCTGGGGCGCACATCCCCCGGCCCCGGCCCCGACTGAGGCTTTTCCGGCGGGGTCTGCGGCGTCTCGGGCGTCTCCGGCTTGGTGGTCGAGTCGAAGCGCCCGGTGAAGATCGAGTCGTCACCGTCGAGCAGGTGTTTGGTGAGCGCGGCGCGCGGCGTCATCCCTCGCAGCTTCTGCAGTTCCGACAGAGGCTCGCGCAGATCGTCGAACTCCGGCCCGAGATCCTCGCGCAGCTGGCTGGTGGCCCCGGAGATGTAATCGCGGGCCTGACGCACCGCCCCCGAGGTCCAGCGGATCGCACCAGGCAGCCGTTCCGGTCCCAGGATCACCAGACCGGCGATCACCAGGACCAGCATCTCGCCCCAGCCCACGTTGGCGAACATCGGCCTAGGTGCTGTTGTCGGGGCCGGGAGTGACGGTCAGGGTGACCCGCCGACCGTCCCGCATGACCTCGATCGGTGCGGGCTCACCGATCTTGAGCTGTCGGACGGCGACGACGAACTCGTCGGCGTCGGCGACGTCGCGGTCACCGACCTTGACGACGACGTCGTTCTCGAGGATGCCGGCACGTTCAGCAGGGCCGCCCGCGGCCACGTTCGCGATCTGCGCGCCCTTGGCGACGTCGTTGCTGACGGACCGGGCGGTCAGGCCGAGCGTCGGATGCGCGATCTTGCCGTCCTGGATCAGGGTCTCGACGACCTGCTTGACCTCGTTGACCGGGATGGCGAAGCCGAGCCCGCTGGCACTGTCGGACAGCGACTTGCCGGCGGTGTTGATGCCGATGACCTCGGAGTTCATGTTGATCAACGGACCGCCGGAGTTGCCGTGGTTGATCGATGCGTCGGTCTGCACGCCGTCGATCACGGTGTCGGTGTCCGACCCGTCGCCCGACAGCGGCACCGGTCGGTGCAGGGCGCTGATGATGCCGTGGGTGACCGTGCTGCGCAGGCCGAGGGGAGCACCCGCGGCGATCACCTCTTCGCCGACGCGCAACTTCTCCGAGTCACCGAGCCGGGCCACCACGAGGTTGTCGACATTGTCGACCTTGAGGACCGCGAGGTCGGTCTTGGGATCGCGACCGACGAGGTTGGCCGGCACCTCTTTGCCGTCGTTGAAGACGACCGACATCTTGAACTTGCTCGGATTCGTCGCCGCCTCGGAGATCACGTGATTGTTGGTCACGATGTAGCCGCGCCCGTCGACGATCACCCCGGAGCCCTGCGCCCCCTCGGTGTCGCTCTTGGCCTCGATCGTCACCACCGAGTCGGCCACCGCGGCGGCCACCTTCGCGAACTGCCCCTGCGGCGGCTCACCGTTGTTGCTCGTCTCCAGCGTCACTTTGGACGTGGTGAAGGCCTCGACGACCTCGGCGGTCTTGCGGCCGACCACGCCACCGGCGATGCCGATGACCAGCGCGACGATCCCGAGGATGACAAGGGCGAACCAGGACACCTTGCCGCCGAAGAGCACGTCGCGCACGCCGAGCTTGCCTGCCGGAGCCGTCGGCACGGTCGGGGCGGTCTGCGTCACCGCGGGGGTTCCGAGTGCCACCGGGGCACCGGGATTGCGCCATGGATCGTCGACGTCCTCCCCTGCACCGTCGCGCTCCGCATCCAGCGCACCGGCATCGGTCGGGTGGCGCTGCAGGGAGTCACCGCCCCGGTGGGGACGCCCGAACGCCTCGGCGAGAACCGGATCCGGCGGCTGGTCCTTCGGCGCGTACTCACCCTGGTCGCGGTTCTGTCCGCGATTGAGGAACGACCCGTTCACGCCGTCGGGCCTGCCGAAGGCGCGCTTGGCGGCCGGATCGACCGGAGGCCGCGACACCGGGCGCGGCTCGAGACGCTCCCGACCGGTCTGGTCCAGATTGGTCACGCGTAGATCGCCCTTCTCGTCACCGTGTTCACCTGCAAGTTCGGGACGCCAGCAATCAACGGCACCCGGTCCGGGCCGACGTCACCCACACCCTACCGACGCTTCCGGCGGGTGCGCGGCGCACCGTCGGCCAGCTGCGGGGTGTCGGCGGGTTCGGGGTGTTGCACCGGAGCGTGCTGCGGGATCTGCGACAGCAAGCCCAGCAAAGAGCTCGGCATCGCCACCGGGCATGCGTCGCGCAGCACTTCCCTGGCTTGGCGCTGACTGTCGACCTCCAGCGCGCACTCGGGGCACATCGACATGTGGTGAGCGGCGCGCAGGTGCGCACTCATCCTCAGCTCGCCGTCCACGTACGCGGCGACAGCCTCGGTCGACAGGTGCTCGGTGCTACCGAATTGCCGGGGCCCGACGGGGGCATCGCTCTGCGACGCGAATTGCGTGGGGAGCCAGGAGAATGCGCGACGGAACGCATGTCCGGGATCGAACACCACCCGACTCCTCTCCGGTCATGGATGCAGGCCTGCTTCGAATGTAGCGCGGCTTTCTGTGCATCGGCCGCTCATCGCCATGCCGAGATCACGCCGATCGGGCGGAATCCTGAACGGTCTTGATGTCGCTATGGCGGGCAAGGTACTCGCGAAGCGCCTGTCGGCCGCGGTGGATGCGGCTTCGGACGGTGCCCAGCTTGACGCCCAGCGTGGCGCCGATCTCCTCGTAGGACAGACCCTCGATGTCGCACAGCACGACGGCGGCACGGAACTCGGGGGCCAACGAGTCGAGCGCGGCCTGCAGGTCGGGACCCAATCGCGAATCGTGGTAGATCTGCTCGGGGTTCGGCTCATCGGCCGGGACACGCTCGTAGTCCTCGGGCAGGGCCTCCATCCGGATGCGCCCGCGCCTGCGGACCATGTCGAGGAACAGGTTGGTCGTGATGCGGTGCAGCCAGCCTTCGAAGGTGCCGGGCTGGTAGTTCTGCACGGAGCGGAACACCCGGATGAAGGTCTCTTGCGTCAGATCTTCTGCGTCGTGCTGGTTACCCGACAGGCGGTAGGCCAGCCGGTAGACGCGGTCGGCGTGCTGGCGGACGAGCTCGTCCCAGCTCGGCATCGCGGACTGGTCACCGGTGGCGTCGAACACAGCCGTGCCGGTCAGCTCATCAGTGGTCTCCACCCATTCGGCCTCGGTGAACTGCTCGAGATGGGCCATGGACACCGGGGCAGTCGCGGGCGCGGTAACGGGGGCGTGGGTGGTCGTCGGATCCTCCAGGTCGTGCGGGCTGTTGGGCGGGACAAGGCTCAGCTGGTTCCGCTCGGTCGAGACAACGCGGCGCAGAGGCACATTCTTCCCGCGGTCGGCGATCTCGTCGCGGTGCGCGGCGTCTGTCATGCGAACACATTCTCCCGTCGTGGTGAGTCAGGCATATGAGCAAACTGAACATTTCCTGAGAAACCGCGCTACCCGTTTTCGACCAGCGGAAACAGCGTCGCGTCCGCCTCCACGGGGGCCTGGCGTGTCGAGGTGTCCGCGCCGGGGCCGACGCTCTACGCTGCGGGCATGTCGAGCACCGACGAGCCCACCGCCGGCGCCGGCGATTCCCCCGCCGCGCCGAGTGTCGCCGAGGCGATCGTCAGCCACGCAGAACACTCCATCTCCGAGGACGCGATCGTCGCTGCCGCGCGGGAGCGAGCCGTCGACATCGGCGCGGGAGCTGTGACGCCCGCCGTGGGTGCGCTGCTGTGTGTTCTTGCGAAGCTGACCAGCGCAAAGGCCGTCGTCGAGGTCGGCACCGGCGCCGGCGTCAGCGGGCTGTGGCTGCTCTCGGGCATGCGCGACGACGGCGTGCTCACCACGATCGACGTCGAACCCGAACACCAGCGGATCGCCAAGCAGGCGTTCACCGAGGCCGGGGTGGGCCCGGGGCGCACCCGGCTCATCAGCGGGCGCGCGCAGGAAGTGCTGACCCGCCTGGCCGACGAGTCCTACGACCTGGTGTTCATCGACGCGGCTCCGGGCGACCAGCCACAATTCGTCGCTGAAGGGGTGCGCCTGCTGCGGCCCGGCGGCGCGATCGTTCTGCACCGGGCCGCACTGGGTGGCCGGGCCGGCGATGCCACCGCCAAGGACGCCGAAGTCAGCGCCGTGCGTGAGGCCGCCCGGCTGATCGCGGAGGACGAGCGGCTGACCCCCGTGCTGATCCCCCTCGGCGACGGCCTACTCGCCGCCGCCCGCGACTGAGCTTTCTACCCGCGAGCAGACGCGAACTCGAGTGATTCCGCGTCGAATCACTCGAGTTCGCGTCTGCTCGCCCACGTCATGGAACCCCGCCCCGGCCGGACCTTGACCGCAGACTGAACGCGTGTTTAGCATGTTGAACATGCGTTCAGCGGATGATCTCACCGCGGTGGCTCGCATCCGCGACGCCGCCATCGAACTGTTCGGCCGCGACGGGTTCCGCGTCAGCGTGCGAGCGATCGCAGCGGCCGCGGGGGTGAGCCCCGGCCTGGTGATCCACCACTTCGGCAGCAAGGACAACCTGCACCGCGCCTGCGACGAGTACATCGCCGAGACCATCCGGGCCGCCAAGTCCGAGTCGATCCAGACGTCAGACCCGGCGACGTGGCTCGCGCAGATGGCCGAGATCGAGCAGTACGCGCCGATGATGGCCTACCTGGTGCGCAGTCTGCAGTCCGGCGGAGATCTCGCAAAGACACTGTGGCACAACATGATCGACAACACAGAGCAGTACATCGAAGAGGGCGTGCGCGCGGGCACCATCAAGCCGAGTGTCGACGCGAAAGCCCGCGCACGCTTCCTCGGCATGGCGGGCGGCGGCGCGTTCCTGCTCTACCTGCAACTGCACCCCGACCCATCCGACCTGCGCGCCGTCCTGCGCGACTACAGCGAGGAGATGGTGTTGCCGGCGCTGGAGCTCTACACCCACGGCCTGATGACCGATTCGACGATGTACGACGCCTTCCTCGCGAGGCGCCGGGAAGGTATTCCGTTCACACAAGGAGACCCTGATGAGTGAGCACGCTGCAATCGAGGTGCGGTCCCTGACCAAGACGTTCGGCTCGGTCCGAGCCCTCGACGGCCTCGATCTGTCCGTCGCCGGAGGCGAGGTGCACGGCTTCCTCGGGCCCAACGGCGCGGGCAAATCCACCACCATCCGCATTCTGCTCGGCCTCGCGCGCGCCGACTCGGGCACCGTGCGCGTCCTCGGCGCCGATCCGTGGACCGACGCCGTCGCCCTGCACCGCCACATGGCCTACGTGCCCGGCGATGTCACGCTGTGGCCCACGCTGACCGGCGGTGAGACCATCGATCTGCTCGCCCGCATGCGCGGCGGACTGGACACGAAGCGTCGCGACGAGCTCGTCGAACGGTTCAGCCTCGACCCGACCAAGAAGTCGCGAACCTACTCCAAGGGGAACCGTCAGAAGGTGTCGCTGGTCTCGGCGTTCTCCTCTCACGCGCGACTGCTACTTCTCGACGAGCCGAGCACCGGCTTGGACCCGTTGATGGAGAACGTCTTCCAGCAGTGCGTCGGTGAAGCCCGCGATCGCGGGGTCACCGTCCTGCTCTCCAGCCACATCCTCGCCGAAACCGAGGCGCTGTGCGATCGGGTGACCATCATCCGGGCCGGACGCACCGTCGAGAGCGGCACGCTGGACTCGATGCGACATCTGTCGCGCACCTCGATCACCGCTGAGTTACTCCGCAGCCCAACCGGTTTGGACTCCATTCCCGGCGTCGACGATGTCTCCGTCGACGGTACGACGGTGCGGGCGCAGGTCGACGGCGAGAGCCTCGCGCAGGTGATCACAGTGCTCAGTGAGGCCGGCGTACGCAGCCTCGTCAGCCAGCCGCCCACTCTCGAAGAGCTGTTCCTGCGCCACTACAACATCGCAAACACCGCAGACAGCGCAGACAACGCAGACCCAGAGCAGGTGCACGCATGACCACGCTGCTCGAGCGCCCGCATCCGGCGCACCAGGCACCGAACCGCGGCAGCGGGCTGACCGGCACGCTGGACCTGCTGCGGCTCTACGCACGTCGGGACCGAATCGTGTTGCCGTTGTGGGTGTTACTGCTCTCGGTTCCGCTCTCGAGCGTCTACAACGGCGCCACCGCGGCCGTGTATCCCACCGCTGCAGAGCGGGCGTCGCTGGCAGCATCCATCATGGCCAGCCCGGCCCAGCGCGCGCTCTACGGGCAGGTCTTCGACGCCAGCCTCGGCGCGGTCGGCATCTGGAAAGCCGGTATGTTCCACACGCTGATCGCGGTCGCGGTGATCCTCACCGTGATCCGACACACCCGCGCCGACGAAGAAGCCGGCCGCGCCGAGCTTCTCGATTCCACCGCGATCGGCCGCTACGCCGGACTGACGGCCGCGCTGCTGCTCGCCGGCGGTGCGTCGGTCGCGACCGGAGCCATCGGCACCGCCGGTCTGCTCACCCAGAACGTGCCCGCCGCCGGGTCCCTCGCCTTCGGTGCCGCCCTCGCCTGCTCGGGCCTGGTGTTCACCGCGGTGGCCGCTGTCACGGCCCAACTGTCGCCGAACGCCCGCTTCGCGCGGGGTGCCGCGTTCGCGGTGCTGGGCGCCGCGTTCACGCTGCGGGCCGTCGGCGATGCCGGCACCCGGGCTGCGTTCCTGGGCTGGCTCTCACCGCTGGGGTGGTCATTGCAGGTCCGGCCCTACGCCGGTGACAGGTTCGCCGTCCTGGCACTGCATCTCGCCCTGACGGCAGCCCTTCTCGCGGTCGCGTACCTGCTGCTCTCGCGGCGCGACGTCGGCGCGGGCCTGCTCGCCGAACGACCCGGCCCGCCGCGGGCGGCGGCGGCCCTGAGTGGCGTGGTCGGACTGGCGTGGCGTCTCGACCGTGGAGCACTGCTCGTGTGGACGGTGGGGTTGAGTCTCTACGGTCTGCTGATCGGCAGCATCGTGCACGGCATCGGAGATGAGATGGGAGACAGCCGGGTCGCCCGCGACATCGTGACACGCCTCGGCGGGTCCAGCGCCGTCGAACAGGCCTTCATCGCGGTGGCGTTCAGCATGCTCGGCATGATCGCGGCGGCCTTCGCCGTCTCCCTCGCGCTGCGCCTGCACCAGGAGGAGAGCAGTCAGCGCGCAGAAGCGGTTCTGGCCGGTTCCGTGAGTCGAAGGCATTGGCTGACAAGCCATCTGGTGTTCGAGATCGGCGGTCCCGCCGTGGCGCTGCTGGTGGCCGGCCTCGTCACCGGGCTGATCTACGGGGCCGCGACGGGTGACATCGGCGCAACGCTTCCGACAGTCCTCGGCACCGCGGCCGCCCAGCTGCCCGCGGTGTGGCTGCCCGCTGCGGTGGCCGTGACGCTGTTCGGATTCGCACCGCGCTGGGCGCCGGTGGCCTGGGGGCTGCTCGTCGGGTTCATCGCGGTGTTCATGATGGGCTCGCTGGCCGACGCGCCGCACTGGTTGCTCGATCTGGAGCCGTTCAGCCACGTGCCGCACATCGGCATCGGTTCGTTCACCGCCGTGCCGCTGGTGTGGTTGCTCTGCCTCGACGCCGCGGCGATCACGCTGGGCGTGATCGGATTCCGCCGGCGCGATCTGCGCTGATCGTGAAGCCCATCCTGCAGGCCATCGCAGCGGCGGTCGTCGGCATCCTGTGTCTGGGACTGGCCCTGTTCGTCCCTGCGGGCACCGTGGACTACGGGCAGGGTTGGGCCTTCATCTCTGTGTTCACCGCGTGCTCGGTGGTCTCGGGCGCCTACCTCGCGGTGCGACAGCCCGAGGCACTGGCCCGTCGCGTCAAGGCCGGACCGACCGCCGAGACCCGACCCGCGCAGCGGATCATCATCAGCCTCATGCTGGTGGCGGTCGTCGCGACCCTCGTCGTCGGCGCGCTCGACTGGCGATTCGGCTGGTCCACGGTTCCGGTTTGGCTCGTCGTCCTCGGCGACATCATGGTCGCCGTCGGACTGCTCGGCGCGCAACTGGTTGTCGTCCAGAACAATTGGGCGGGGGCGAGTATCACCGTCGAGCAGGGCCAGCCGCTGGTGTCGACGGGGCTCTACAGCCTGATTCGCCATCCGATGTACAGCGCGACGCTGCTGATGATGGCCGGCACACCGCTCGCGCTCGGGTCCCTGTGGGGGCTGGCGGTCATGGCGCTCACCGTGCCGCTGCTGGCGGCGCGAATCCTCGACGAGGAGAAGGCGTTACGCGCGGGGCTGGCCGGCTACGTCGACTACACGCAACAGGTGCGGTTTCGGCTGATCCCCCGCGTGTGGTGAGCCCATACTGAGCCCATGGAAGTGCTGACCGGGTTCGGACTGGCGAGTGCGGCGGGGCTCAACGCCTACATCCCCCTGCTGGCGCTGGGGCTGCTGGCACGCTTCACCGATCTGGTCTCGCTACCGGCCGGCTGGGCGTGGCTCGAGAACGGTTGGGTGATGGCCATCGTCGCGGTGCTGCTGGCCGTCGAGGTCGTCGCCGACAAGGTGCCCGCACTCGACAGCATCAACGACACCGTGCAAACCCTCGTCCGGCCCACCGCGGGCGGGATCGTGTTCGGCTCCGGCACCGCGGCGCAGACCGCGGCCGTCACCGACCCGGGCGCTTTCGCCCAGTCCGGCCAGTGGATACCCGTCGTCGCCGGGGTCGTCGTCGCCCTGATCGTGTCGCTGACGAAGTCGACCGTCCGGCCGGCAGCCAACGTCGCGACGGCCGGCATGGCCGCGCCAGTGCTGAGCACCATCGAGGACATCGTCAGCGTGCTCCTGGTGGTGCTGGCGATCCTCGTGCCGGTCCTGGTGCTGGTCGCGCTCCTCGGCATGGCGTGGGCAGCGCTCCGGCTGATCCGGCGCCGACGGCGTGCCACGAAAGCAGGTATTCGCTGACGACCCGGGTACCCGGTTCGTCATGCAGACGTTCCTGCCGTATCCCGGCTTCGCCGACTCGGCCCGCATCCTCGACGCCCGACGCCTGGGCAAGCAGCGCGCGGAGACCATCCAGGTGCTGCGGGCGCTCACGGTTCCGGGCTATGGCTGGCGCAACCACCCGGCCGCGAAGATGTGGGCCGGATACGAAGAGGCAGTCGTGCGCTACGGGCTGGAGATCTGCGACGTGTGGTGCGCGCTGGGCCGCGCGGACACGTGCGCGCTCACCCTGCGCACCGACCTGACGCAGGGCACCGGGTTGACCGCCGTCCGCACGCAACAAGAGCTCGTCGCGGCAGGTGACCTCCCGCCCTGGCTCGGTGACCCGGCGGTGCACCGCAGCCACCAGTCGGCGCTGGTGCGCAAGCTCCCGGATCACTACCGTCCGCTGTTTCCCGACGTGCCCGACGACCTGCCGTACGTTTGGCCCGTCTCCGACCGACCGCGGCGTCCGGCCGAACCCGCGAATTAAACCCAGACGCCCTTGCCGACGGCCACCACGCCGCCCGCGCTGACCGAGAACCGTTCCCGGTCCTTGTCCAGGTCGACGCCCACCATCTCCCCGGGGCCGACCACGACGTTCTTGTCGAGGATGGCGTGCCGCACCACCGCGCCGCGACCGATCCGCGCACCCGGCATGATCACGCTGCCCTCGACGATCGCGCCGTCGTCGACCGCGACATTCGACGACAGCACCGAGTTGCGCACCGACGCCGCCGAGATGATGCTGCCGGCACCGACGACCGACTCTTGGGCCGATCCGCCGTTGACGAACTTCGCCGGTGCCAGGTTCTCGGAGCTGCCACGGATGGGCCACCGCTTGTTGTAGAGGTTGAAGATCGGGTGCACCGACACCAGGTCCATGTGCGCGTCGTAGAACGCGTCCAGCGTTCCGACGTCACGCCAGTAGCCGTGGTCGCGCTCCGTCGCCCCGGGCACCTCGTTGTTGTTGAAGTCGTACACCGACGCCATACCGTCGGCCACCAGCCGCGGGATGATGTCGCCGCCCATGTCGTGGTCGGAGTCGTCGTCCTCGGCGTCGGCGCGGATCGCGTCGATCAGCACCTTGGTGGTGAAGATGTAGTTGCCCATCGACACGAACGTCTGCTCCGGGTCGTCGGGCGTGCCCGGCGGGTTGGCCGGCTTCTCGATGAACCCGCGGATGCGTCCCGAATCGTCGGCGTCGATGCACCCGAAGGCGGTCGCCTCGGCGCGCGGCACACGGATACCCGCCACGGTCGCCCCGGCGCCGCTCTCGATGTGCTGCTGCACCATCTGCTCCGGATCCATCCGGTACACGTGATCGGCGCCGAAGATCACGATGTAGTCGGGGTCCTCGTCGTAGATGAGGTTCATCGACTGGTAGATCGCATCGGCCGAGCCGGTGTACCACCGCGGACCGAGGCGCTGCTGCGCCGGCACCGGGGTGATGTACTCACCGGCAAGCCCCGAAAGCCGCCAGTTCTGCGAGATGTGGCGATCCAGCGAATGCGACTTGTATTGGGTGAGAACACAGATCCGCAGGTACCGAGCATTCACGAGATTCGAGAGCACGAAATCGATCAGCCGGTAGGCGCCTCCGAATGGCACCGCGGGCTTGGCCCGGTCAGCTGTCAACGGGTACAGCCGTTTACCTTCTCCGCCGGCGAGGACGATGCCCAGCACGTGTGGCGCTTCCCTCATGAAACCAACCTATCGGCAGGTGGTGACGGGGGCCAGCTATTGACAGGCATTGGCGCGTTCTTCCGTCCTCGATCACGTCAACTGCATCCGCACATGTGCATCAAGACAATTGAGGATGCGGCGCGAGCGGTCGGTCGATCTGGGTACGGTCAGTCCATGCGGTCGGAGATGCGAGTGGCGATGATGACGCGGGAGTATCCCCCGGAGGTCTACGGCGGCGCGGGAGTTCACGTCACCGAGCTGGTCGCGCAGCTGCGACACCTCTGTGAGGTCGACGTGCACTGTATGGGTGCGCCTCGCCCAGGAGTGACCGTCGCCGCGCCCGATCCGGCGCTGGCGGGAGCCAACGCCGCGCTGGCCACCCTGTCGGCCGATCTCACGATGGTCAACAACAGCTCCGAGGCCACCGTCGTGCACTCGCACACCTGGTACACGGGCATGGCAGGCCATCTGGCGGCCCTGCTGTACGGCGTGCCGCACGTGCTGACGGCGCACTCGCTGGAGCCGATGCGGCCGTGGAAGGCCGAGCAGCTCGGTGGCGGGTACCGCATCTCGTCGTGGGTGGAGAAGACGGCCGTGGAAGCCGCCGACGCGGTGATCGCCGTCAGCTCCGGGATGCGCGGCGACGTGCTGCGCACCTACCCCGCGCTCGATCCTGACCGGGTGCATGTGGTGCGCAACGGCATCGACACCGACGTCTGGTACCCAGCCGAACCCGACCCCGAGCAGTCGGTGCTCGCCGACCTCGGTGTCGACCCGACTCGCCCGATCGTCGCGTTCGTCGGCAGGATCACCCGGCAAAAGGGCGTCGCGCACCTGGTCGCTGCGGCGCACCACTTCGCCCCCGAGGTGCAGCTCGTGCTGTGCGCCGGGGCACCCGACACCCCGGAGATCGCCGAAGAGGTGGCCTCGGCGGTTCAGCAGCTCTCAGATGCCCGCACCGGCGTGTTCTGGGTCCGCGAGATGCTGCCGACGCCCAAGATCCGCGAAATACTCACGGCAGCAACAGTTTTCGTATGCCCGTCGGTGTACGAGCCGCTGGGTATCGTCAACCTCGAGGCGATGGCGTGCGCGACGGCGGTCGTCGCATCCGATGTCGGCGGTATCCCCGAGGTGGTCGACGACGGACGCACTGGCCTGCTGGTGCACTACGACGCGGACGAGACGGCCGCGTTCGAGCGCGACCTGGCCGAGGCCGTCAACTCACTGGTGGCCGACCCGCAGCGCGCCGCGACGTTCGGCGCCGCGGGCCGGGCCCGGTGTATCGAGGAGTTCTCGTGGGCGCAGATCGCCGAGCAGACCCTGGAGATCTACCGCAAGGTCTGCTGAGCGCCCTGCGCGCTAGCTGGTGACGCCCTTGAGTTCGTCGCCGAGGGCGGCTGCCTCATCGGGAGTCAGCTCCACGACCAGCCGTCCGCCACCTTCCAGTGGTACCCGCATCACGATGCCGCGCCCCTCCTTGGTTGCTTCCAGTGGACCGTCGCCGGTCCGGGGCTTCATCGCCGCCATCGAGTGCCTCCTCCACATGGGCGTGCCCGTCAGGGCCCGATTGGTCGTGCAAGCACCGATGACGTCGAACGCTGACAGCATCGGCTCTGAACTGCTTCAGACGTCCATTGTTCCCTATCGGCGCCGCCTCGTGTGCAAAGACCCGCTATAGCTGCGCCTTCGGCTCTGTTCGCGGCACCCAACAATCGGCGACGTGGTCGTCCACCATGCCGGTTGCTTGCATCAGCGCGTACGCCGTGGTCGGGCCGACGAACCGGAATCCTCGCCGTTTGAGTTCCTTGGCCATCGCCGTGGATTCCGGGGACGTGGCCGGTACCGCGGACAGATCGACGGGCCGGGGCCGGCCGACCGGGGCGAACGACCACAGCAGCTCCGCCAGGTCGCCGCCCGCATCGGCGAGATCGACCGTGGCTTGCGCGTTGGCGATCGTGGCATCGATCTTCAACCGGTTGCGCACGATGCCCACGTCGGACATCAGCCGCTCGACGTCTCGCTCGGTGTAGCGGGACACCCGCTCGGCATCGAAGCCGTCGAACGCCGCACGGAAGTTCTCCCGCTTGCGCAGGATGATCAGCCACGAGAGGCCGCTCTGGAACGCTTCGAGGCTGATGCGCTCGAACAGCGCACCCGAGTCGCGCAGCGGCCGACCCCACTCGGTGTCGTGGTAGTCGCGGTACAGCACGAAGTCGTCGTCCGACAGACGCGCCTGGTCGATCCAGCCGCACCGGACCCGACCGTCAGCCGCGGCCGTCATGTGCCGAGTTGCGGGACGTCCTGCGTCGCCCGCGCCTGCGCCAACTCCGCACGCAACTCGTCGATCTCGCGACCCAGGCGCTCGAGCGCCCAGTCGACCTCGCTGGCCTTGTATCCCCGCAGCGTCTGGGTGAACTTCAGCGCCTCGACATCGGCCCCGGTGATGTCGGTGGCCGGAAGTGACGTGGCGGTGGTCGCCTGCGGCAGCGGCGGTAACACCTCACCGCGGCCGAACAACACGCTGCCGATCGCGAACAGCACGATGCCGACGAGCACCAGCACGACGAGGTAGAGGAGAACGAGCGTCACACGTCGATAGTGCCTGACCGCACCGACAAGACCAGTGTCAGCCGCGGATGTCAGCGGGGACGCAACGTCACCATCGGCGGCCGGTCGTCCAACGACACCGACGACGTGCGGGGCGTGTAGTCCTCGCCGTCGGCGAAGAACTGCGTCAGGCCGACGCCGGAGTCCGGGATGCCGCACCGCTGCAGCAGTGTCGCGATGACCTGCCGGCTCATCGAGGCCAGCTCGGTGAGGGGGCGGTTGCGGTGGGTGCGTACCCCGAGGTTGACCTGGGCGATGCCGTCGAGGCCCAGTCGGTCGTAGGCGTCGACCAGCAGCCCGATCTCCACGCCGTAACCCGGCGCGAACGGCACCGCGGTCAGCAGCTCCCTGGTGCCGGCGTACTCCCCGCCGAGTGGCTGATACAGGCACGTCAGCTCGGGCCGCAGCGCCGCGAGCAGCGGTCTGGCCACCAGCTCGGTGACGCGCCCACCGCCGTTGGCGTCCTCGCGGCCGCTGACCTTGAGCGGGCGTCGGTAGAAGCCCTTCACCAGATGCACACCGTCAGCGGTGAGCAGCGGGCCGAGCAGCTTGGGCACGAACATCGGGTCGGGATCGAGCAGATCGGAATCGACGAATGCGATCAGGTCACCGGTGGTAGCCGCCAACGAACGCCACAGCACCTCGCCCTTGCCGGGCTGGGGCGCCACCTCGGGCAGCGCGGCCTCGCGACTGATCACCCGTGCCCCGGCGGCCAGCGCGCGGATCTCGGTGTCGTCGGTGGACCCGGAGTCGAGCACCACGAGCTCGTCGACCAACCCGCCGAGCAGCGGTGTGATCGTCTCGACCACGCCGGCCACGGTCTCTTCCTCGTTCAGCGCCGGGAGCACCACCGACACGGTGCGCCCCTTCTTCGCAGCCTCCAACTCGGCGACTGTCCAGGCCGGGCGGCTCCAACTGTGGTCGGTCAGCCAGCGATGTTCGGCCATTCCCTGGGGGCCCATTCCCGTAACGCGCTCACTCAAGACCGTCATGCCAGTCCCCTCACCGTGCGTTGTGGCGGACGGACGCCGTTGATTGACGCCACCATGTCCAGTACCCGACGTGTGGGGCCCACCTCGTGCACGCGGAACATGGCGGCTCCCTCCGCGGCCGCGAGTGCGGTCGCAGCCAGGGTGCCCTCCAGGCGCTCGGTGAGTCCCACACCGAGAGTCTCCCCGACGAAATCTTTGTTGCTCAGGGCCATCAGGACGGGCCATCCAGTGTTAACAAGCTCTTTTACGTGGCGCAACAAACTAAGACCGTGATAAGTGTTCTTGCCGAAATCGTGGGTCGGGTCGATCACGATGCCGTCCCGCCGGACCCCGTGGGCCAGCGCCCTCTCCGCGGCTGCAGTCACTTCGGCCAGCACGTCGTCGACCACGCCGCGGTCGGTGATCCCGTAGTTCACCCGGAACGGCCGGGTCCGCGGGACAGCGCCGCCGGTGTGGGAGCACACCAGGCCGACGTTGAATTCGGCGGCGACGGCGGGCAGGTCCGCGTCGGCACCGCCCCAGGTGTCGTTGATCAGATCGGCGCCGGCCGCGCACGCCTGCTTCGCGACTTCGGCGCGCCAGGTGTCGACGCTGATCAGCTGGTCGGGAAAGGTGCTGCGCAGCCATTCGATGAACGGCACGACGCGCGCGATCTCCTCGTCGACGTCGACGATCTGCCCGGGCCCGGCTTTGACGCCGCCGACGTCGACGATGTCGGCGCCCTCGTCCACCACCCGGTGCGCCGCCTCCTTCGCGGCCTCGTCGCTGAACGTGGCGCCCCGGTCGTAGAAGGAGTCCGGTGTGCGATTCACGATCGCCATGATCAGCGCGCGATCACCGGCGACCGGCCGCCCGAGAAACGTCGATTGCACGCTCTCAGGCTACGTACCGTGCGATTTCGGCGTGTTCACCGCCGCTCAGCGACGGCAAACACGCCGAAATCGTGTGGCTACTTGGGCTTCTTGCCGGCGGCGACCTCTTCGGGGTACTCGTCGTAGAACTCGACGTACCCCTCCTCCTTGCCGGAGAGCACGTAGATCGGGTCCTCGATCTCCACGTCCTCGGAGTCATCGTCATCGCCGGAGGCCTTGCCGTACCCCTCCTTGCGGAGGTCACCCTTCTGCGACTTGAACGTCGACGTGTGGGCCAGTTCCTCGACCACCCGGACGAACAGCGGCACCGCGTAGCCGGGCAGCTTGTCGAAGGCGGCCTTGGCCAGCGACTTGCCGTCGAACTCCTGGCCCTCTTTGAGCTGGACGGCGGCCATGCCGGCCCGCCCGCTCGCGCCGGGCACCTCAACGCCGAACACCGTGGCCTCTTCGACCTGCGGGTCCGTCGAGATGGCGGCCTCGACCTCGGTGGTGGCGACGTTCTCGCCCTTCCACCGGAAGGTGTCGCCGAGGCGGTCGGTGAACGCGGCGTGCCCGAAGCCCTGGGCGCGCATCAAGTCGCCGGTGTTGAACCAGACGTCACCCTCTTTGAAGGCGTCGCGCACCAGCTTCTTCTCGGTGGCCTCCTTGTCGGTGTAGCCGTCGAAGGGCTGGAAGTTGCTGACCTTGGACAGCAACAGGCCGGGCTGGCCGGTCTTCACTTTCCGCAGCCGGCCGTTGTCGTCGCGCTTGGGGTCCCCGGTCTCCTCGTCGTACTCGACGAAGGCCACCGGACTGGGGCAGATGCCGGTCGTCTTGTCGATGTTGAGGACGTTGACGAACGCGGTGTTGCCTTCACTGGCCGCGTAGAACTCGCAGACCCGCTTGATGCCGAACCGTTCGGTGAACTCGTCCCAGATGGCCGGCCGCAGGCCGTTGCCGGCGATCACCCGCACCTTGTGCTGGCGGTCGGTCGGCTTCTCCTCTTTGCCCAGCAGGTAGGTGCAGATCTCGCCGATGTAGACGAACGCGGTCGCCTCGTAGCGGATGACGTCGTCCCAGAACTTCGACGCCGAGAACGACTTGCCCAGCGCCAGTGTCGCGCCGGAGTTCAGCACCGAGGACAGCGCGACCGTCAACGCGTTGTTGTGGTAGAGCGGCAGGCAGCAGTACAGCGTGTCGTTGCTGTTGAGCCGCATGCCCAGACCACCGAACCCGGCCAGCGCCCGCAGCCAGCGGTAGTGCGTCATCACGCTGGCCTTCGGCATACCGGTGGTGCCGGAGGTGAAGATGTAGAACGCCTTGTCCTTGGCGAGCACCGCAGACGTGGTGGCGGGGTTGCTGGTCGGCGCGCCCTGCGCCTTCTCCTTCATCTCGTCGACGGTGACCACGCCGGAGGTGTCGGCGCCGCTCTCGGAAATCGGATCGATCAGGTCGACCTCGGCGATCACGACCTTGGCCTCGAGCAGGCCCAGACTGTGCTTGAGCACGTCACCGCGCTGGTGGTAGTTGATCATCCCGGCGATGGCGCCGCACTTGACCGCGGCGAGCATCAACAGCACCGAATCCGGGGAGTTGCGCAGCATGACGCCGACGACGTCGCCGTGGCCCACGCCGCGCGCGGCGAGTACCGCGGCGTAGCGGTTGACGGTCTCGTTGGCCTCGCCGTAGGACAGCTCGACATCGTCGAACTTGATGAACACCTTGTCGGCATAGCGGCCCGCGCGGTCCTGGAAGACTTTGCCGATAGAGGTCTTCGCTGTCGGACGGGCCAGGAACCCGGTGACGACGCCCTGCACGATCGTCGGTGTGTCCATCAGCAGCCCCGGTACCTGGCTTGCGATGTCGAGGACCCCGACACTGCTCCGCTTCCCGGATTTACCGCTCATTCGCCGCTCCCCTTGTTCTTCGGTGGTCGTGTGTCGGTCACCCTAGCCCGGTGCGCATGCGGCCAGAGCAGCATCGATGTCGTCGACGACGTGCAGACGCGCGAGCGCGCCCTCGGCGACATAGCCGCTCTGGACCAGCCCGCGTAGCCAGTCCAGAAGCCCCTCGTAATGCCCCCAAGTGTCGAGCATCACGATTGGCTTGGTGTGCATACCCAAATAGCCCGCTGTCCAGGCTTCGAAGAATTCTTCGAGGGTTCCGATGCCGCCGGGCAGCGCGATGAACGCATCGGCGCGGTCTTCCATGACCTGTTTGCGCTCCCGCATCGTGTCGGTGACGACGAGCTCATCGGCCTCGGTGTCGGCGACCTCGCGATGGACCAGCGCCTTGGGGATCACGCCCACGGTGCGACCGCCGTGGGAGCGGGCGGCCGCGGCCACCTCCCCCATCGCCGAGACGTTTCCGCCGCCGGAGACCAGCGTCCAGCCGCGGTCGGCGATGGCGGCGCCGAGACGCCGGGCGAGGTCGAGCAGGCGGGTTTCTGTGGGGCCCGAGGCGCAGTACACGCAGACGGCCCATCCGCGATCGGGTTCTTGGGACACGACCTAAAACTTAGCCATAGGCTGAGCCGGTGCCCGTGCCCGCGCCAGTCACCTGGGTGACCGCACCCGACGAACCCGCGCTGGCACAGCTGGACGCGGGCGTGCGCGACCGCTCGGGGGCGGCTCTGATCGGGCCCGCCGGCGTCGGCAAGACGTGGCTGTTGCGCCGGGCGGCCGAGCGGCTGGCGTCGGACTTCCCGCGGGTCGACTGGGTGCGCGCGACGGCGACGCGGACGGCGATTCCGTTCGCCGCCGTCGAACATCTCGTCGACGTTCCCGACACCGGCAAGACGGCAGCGGTCCTACGGGCGGCGCGGAACCGTCTCGGTGACGGTCGCCTGCTCGTGGTCGACGATGCGCACCTGCTCGATCCGCTGTCGGCGGCGCTGATCTATCAGCTGGCGGTCGGCGCGACGGTGCGCATCCTGCTGTCGGCCAGCGTCTCGGCCAACCCGGTACCCGCCGAGGTCAGCGCACTGTGGCGCGACGGCCTGCTGTCCCGCATCGATCTCGAGCCGCCCGGGCACGACGACGACCGGTTGATGGCCCATGTGGCGGACTTCGTCGACGCTGTGAGCCCGCAGGCGCGCCGGGTGCTCGAGTTCCTCGCGGTGTGCGATCCGCTGAGTCTCGAGGATGTCGCGGTGTTGACCAGTGCCGGCGCGGTCGACGACGCCGCGGCGGCGGGGGTGATCTCGGTCGACGACGACGGGGTGCGTCCCGCGCATCCGCTGTTCTGCGACGCGGTGCGCGCGGCGCTGGGCGGTCCTGAGCTCCGCCGGCTGCGGACGGCGGTGGTGGCCCGGCTGTCGCAGGCGGGTCCGCGCGGCGTGGTCGCGCGGCTGCGCCTGGCGGCGCTGGCCGTGGGAAGCGACAACCCGCCGCCGGTCGCGCAGGTGTGCGCCGCGGCAGCGGATGCGCTGCGACTCGGCGATCTGGAGCTCTCCGAGCGGCTGGGGCAGGCGGCCCTGGCTCAGTCGCCCGATCTGGGCGCCCGCCTCACGGTCGGCTACGCGCTGGCGTGGCAGGGCCGCGGCCGGGACGCCGACGCGGTGCTGGCCGAGGTGGAGCCCGGCGAGCTGACCGAGGACGAGATGCTGGCGTGGGCGCTGCCGACAGCGGCCAATCAGTTCTGGATGTTGTCGGAGCCCGAGCGGGCGACGGCCTTCCTGCAGGCCACCCGCGGCAAGGTGAGCTCACCGGCGGCGCGCACCACGCTGGACGCGCTGTCGGCGACCTTCGCGATGAACGCCGGCAACCTCAGTAGGGCCGTCGAGCTCGCTGACGAGGTGCTGGGCTCCTCGGTCGCCGACGACACCGCGGTGGGCTGGGCGGGTTCGACGGCGGCGCTGTGCGCGGCCCGCATGGGGCGGTTCGCCGATGTCGACGCGCTGGCCGAGCGTGCGATGTCGGCCGGCCAGCCGGGGTTGCTGCGATTCACCAGTGGCTTCGGCCAGACCTCCGCGCTGCTGATGGCCGGGGAGCCCGAGCGTGCGCTGGAACTGGCGCGCCATCTCACCGATTTCGCCCAGCGCCGGCAGCCCGGCCGCGCGATCGGCGAGGTGCTGGTGGCCGACGTCCTGATCGCCACCGGCCAGACGGCGCAGGCGGTGGCGCTGCTGCGGCGGTCCGCCGCGACGCTGGCCCCGACGGGATACTCGTGGGGGCCGCTGGCCTGGATGCTGCTCGCGCAGGCGCTCGGCCGGCTCGGCGAGACCGTCGAGGCGGGAAAGGCGTTGTCGCGCGCGGAATCTCGGCACGGCCTCAAGTCGATGCTGTTTGCGCCTGAGTTGGCCCTGGCGCGGGCGTGGACGATGTCGGCGCGCCGCGACGCCCACGGCGCGGTAGCCGCGGCCAGGGATGCAGTCAAGGCCGCCGAGCGCGGCGGCCAGGAGGCCGTCGCTCTGCGCGCTGCGGCCGACGCGGTGGCCCTCGGAGATCCGCGCGCGGGCGAGACGCTGACTCGGATCGCGCAGCAGGTGCCCTGTGCCTTCGGCCGCGACGCGGTGGCCGGCCTCTAACGAACGCGTCCCGCGTCCAGACACAGCGTGCGGTCCACGCCGATGGCCGCGAGGAACGCCTCGTCGTGGCTCACGACGACGAACGCACCCCGGTAGGCCTGCAGGGCCTGTTCGAGCTGGGCGACGCTGACGAGGTCGAGGTTGTTGGTCGGTTCGTCGAGCAGCAGCAGCTCGGGTGCGGGTTCGGCGAACAGCACGCACGCCAAGGTGGCGCGCAATCTCTCGCCGCCCGACAGTGTCGCGACCGTGCGATCGACCGCGTCGTCTCCGAACAGGAACTGCGCCAACAGATGCCGGCGGCGCGTCACCGACAGGCTCGGCGCGTGGGCGGCGAGATTGTCGGCCAGCGTAGCGTTGTCGTCGAGCAGGTCGAGCCGCTGCGACAGGTACGCCACCCGGCCACCCGAGCGGTCGACCGTGCCGCGATCGGGTTCCAGTTCGCCGAGCAGAACCCGCAGCAGCGTGGTCTTACCGCTGCCGTTCGGACCGGTGAGCGCGATACGCTCTGGTCCACGGATCGAGAAATCGACGCCGGCGAGCACCTCGCGATCGCCGCGTGCCACCGCGATCTCATTGCAGCGCAGGATCATCCGACCGGACGGCACCTCGGTGTCCGGAAGATCGAGGGTCAGTGTGTCGTCGTCACGCAGCAGCGCTTCGGCCTCGCCCAGCCGGGTCCGCGCGTCGTCGACCCGCCGGGCGTGCACATCATCGGCACGGCCCGCGCTCACCTGCGCACGTCGCTTCATCGCGCCCGCAACGATTTTCGGTATCCCCGCGTCGGGGAGTGATCGCTGCGCGGTACCGCTGCGCCGGTCGGCCCGCTCGCGGGCCTGCTGGCGATCGCGCTTCTGGCGTTTGAGGTGCTGCTCGGCCTGGCGGACCGCGCTGCGCGCGGCGCGGTCGGCGGCGTCGACGGCGTCTCGGTAGGCGGTGAAATTTCCGCCGTACGAGGTGATCTCGCCGCCGCGTAGCTCGGCGATGTGGTCCATCCGGTCGAGCAGCGCTCGGTCGTGACTGACCAGCAGGAGGCAGCCAGTGAAGTCGGCGAGCGCATCGTGGAGTCGACTCCGCGCGCCGTCATCGAGGTTGTTGGTCGGCTCGTCGAGAAGTAGTATCTCGCTGCGCCGCAGCAATTCTCGGGCAAGGCCCAGGGTGACCACCTCGCCACCCGAGAGGGTACGCAGGGAGCGGCGGAGTCCGATGTGGCCGAGCCCGAGACGGTCGAGCTGGGCGTGGGCGCGCTCCTCGACGTCCCAGTCGTCGCCGATGGCGGTGAACACCTCGTCACGGGAGTCCCCGGCCGTCAACGCCTCCAGCGCGGCGAGTACGTCGGCGATGCCGAGAAGGTCGGCGACGGTGCGATCGTCGAGCAGCGGCAGGGTCTGCGACAGATAGCCGACGGTGCCGTCGGCGCTGACCGATCCCGCGGCCGGAACGAGTTCACCGGCGGCCAGGCGCAGCACCGTGCTCTTGCCGGCGCCGTTGGGCGCGATCAGGCCGGTGCGGCCGGGACCTGCGGCGAAGGACACATCGGTGAACAGCGGGGTCTCGTCGGGCCAGGAGAACGAGACGTGCGAGAAGACGATTGATGGCATGCAAGAACTCTCGAGACGTGCGGACAGTGTCAGCGGGGGCGTCAGCGAGAGAGCATGGGTCCAGGGTAACCGGACCCGTCAACCGATTAAGTACCGCCGCAACGTCTCGGTGACGGAGGTGATCTGCGTGACGTCGACGTGTTCGTCGACACGGTGCGCGGTGTTCGGGTCTCCTGGGCCGTAGTTGACGGCCGGCACACCCAGCGCCGCGAACCGGGACACGTCGGTCCAGCCGTACTTCGCGCGTACGGCTCCCCCGGCGGCCTGCACCAGCGCGGCCGCGGCAGGGCGAGTCAGCCCGGGCAGGGCGCCGGCGGCGGAGTCGGTCATCTCGATCGTCACGTCGAGCCCGTCGAACACCTCGAGCACATGGGCGTACGCGGCATCCACGGAACGGTCGGGGGCGAACCGGAAGTTCACTGTGACCGAGGCTGCGTCGGGGATGACGTTGCCGGCGATACCGCCGTCGATGCGCACCGCCGAGAGTCCCTCGCGATACACGCAACCGTCGATGTCGACGCTGCGGGCCTGGTAGTGCTGCAGCCTGGTCAGTACCGCTGCCAACTTGTGAATCGCGTTGTCGCCCAGCCATGATCGCGCCGAGTGAGCACGCGTACCGGTCGCCCGGACGACGACCCGCAACGTGCCCTGGCAGCCGGCTTCGATGAGTCCGCCCGATGGTTCGCCGAGGATCGCCACGTCGGCGGCCAGCCAGTCGGGCAGTTCGCGTTCGATGCGGCCGAGCCCGTTGGCCGACGCCTCGATTTCCTCGCAGTCGTAGAAGACCAGCGTGATGTCATGCGCGGGTTCGGTGACCGTCGCCGCCAGATGCAGGAACACCGCGTCGCCGGACTTCATGTCCGAGGTGCCGCAGCCGTACAGGAGGTCGCCGTCACGGCGGCTGGGCACGTTGTCGGCGGCGGGCACGGTGTCGGTGTGTCCGGCCAGCAGCACCCGCGACGGCTTTCCGTACTGCGTGCGAGCCAACACTGCGTCTCCGTGCCGGACGATCTCGAATCCGGTGGTCTGCGCGCGTAGTGCGGCCTCGATCTCGTCGGCGATGCGCGTCTCGTGGCGGGATTCGCTGGGAATGTCGACCAGCGCCGCGGTCAACGCGATCGGGTCACCGTGAAGGTCGAGCACGAGACATCACGTTAGTCGGTTCGCTAGCGTGGGACCGCGCTGGGAAGGAGCTCGATGCCGCCATCGGAGCAGGACCCCGACTATCGGTTCACGCTGGCCAATGAACGTACCTTCCTGGCCTGGATTCGGACCGCGCTGGCGCTGATCGCCGGTGGCGTCGCCGTCGTGCAGTTCGCCCCGGCCTTCGGGATCGCCGGGGTGCGCCATCTGCTCAGCGTGGTGCTCACCGCGGGCGGCGGTGTGCTCGCCGTGTTGGCCGTGCACCGGTGGCGGGTGGTGCAGGACGCGATGCGCCGCGGCGGCGACCTGCCGACCACCCGTGTACCCGCGGCGCTTGCCGCCGGTATCGCCGTCGTCGCGCTCGGCGTGCTGGTGGTGCTGGTGATCTGGCCACCGACCGGGCACTGACGTGGCGGAGAAGCCGGGGTTGCAGACGGAGCGCACCCTGCTGTCGTGGGAGCGCAGCGCGTTGGGCCTGCTCGTCGGTGGCGCGTTGATGCTGATCCGCCACCACGGCCCGCCCATCGCGGGCGGACCGTGGTTGGCGGCGTCGGCGGGACTGCTGGCCGTCGCGGTGCTGGTGCTGGGTTACCGGCGTTCGCGCCGCATCCGGCCCGGCGCCGTCGAGGTACCGGCGCTGGAGGTCCGGGTGCTCGGCTACGGGACAGCGGCGTTCGCGGCGGCCGCTGCGGTGGCGCTGGCCCTTTCGGTGTGATCCGTCAGTACTGGATCGCCTCGATCAGCGGTGACGGTTCGTCCATCAGCGCCCAGAACCGGTCGCGGATGGCGACCGTCATCGGTCCCGGCTCACCGCTGCCGATGGGCTCACCGTCGAGGGTGTTGATCGGCGTGACGCCGCCGGCGGTGGTGACCGCCATGATCTCGTCGGCGTCGTAGAGCTCGTGGCTGGTGACGTCGCGCAGGCTCGCCTCGATGCCCATCGCGTCGGCGATCTCGAACACGGTCTTGCGGGTGATGCCGGGCAGCGCGTTGCGCGACGGGGACGCCAGCTTCCCGTCCTTGACGATGCACACGTTGAACCCGGGACCCTCGGCCACGCAGCTGTCGGAGTCCAGCAGGATCGCGGTGCGGGCACCGCGGTCCTTGGCCTCGAAGCTGGCTGCGGTCAGGTCGCCCCACTGGTAGTTCTTGATCGTCGGGTCGACGGTGTTGCGGCCGGCGCGCCGCACGTGGCGCGGGACGACGGCGGTGGTGCCGAAGATCTGCTCGTGCGGGGGGAACGCCCACAGGTAGGGAATCGCGTAGATGTACACCTGGTGGGTCAGCTTCGACAGGTCCTTCTCACCCTTGCGTCGACCGTAGCCGCGGGTGACGGTCAGGTTCACGAAGGACTCGCGAAGCTGCGACATGCTGACGCACTTCTTGGTGATCTCGGCGAGTTCGTCCTTGCTCATCCCCGCGTCCAGGCGCAGCTTGCGGGCGCCGTCGAGGAGCCGGTCCAGGTGGTCGCCGAGCCGGAAGATGTTGCCGTGCCATACGTGAGCGACGGTGTAGGTCAGATCGGAGTGCCCGAAGCCGGTGTCGAAGATCGAGATCCGCGCGTCCTCGGCGGGGATGAACTCGCCTTCGATCCACGCGACGCCGCCGGCGTACGGGCTCGAGGTGTCGAGTTCGTAGTCGCTGTACTGGATCACCGAACCGGGCGGAGTGTCCTCGCGGATCGCGCCGGGCTCGACGGCGACCAGGTTCGAGGTGCCGAGTTCTTGTGTGGTGGTCATGAAGTGGTCCTTTCGGGAACTATCGGGAATCAGTTGAAGCCGTGGGTTTTGGCGTAGTCCGGTCCGGCATCGCCGCTGGCGAGCCGCTTGCGCAGCCCGGTCACCGACCAGAGGCCGACGAGCACCAGAAGACCGAGGAAGACGTATCCGTTGCCTGCGAACTGCGGCAGGAGGATCAGCGCCGCGCACACCGCCGCGAACGCGATGAGGGCGACCACGGCGACCGGCACGCGGGCCCTGCCGAGATCGAACGTGCCCGGCTCGGGCGCGGGGATGGAGCCCCGCCGCGTGCCGATCAGCACGGCGACCGTCTGCAGGAAGTACATCGCGCACACCGCCAGCGACGACAGACCGAGGATCAGGAAGAACGCCTTCTCACTGACGAGGGCCGACAGCAGCAGGATGGTCGACAGACCGAACATCCCGAGCACCGCGTAGGTGGGTGTGCGGTTCGACGGGGACACGTGGCGCCAGACGTGCGAGAACGGCAGCATGTTGTCGCGGGCCATCGAGTAGGTGAGCCGGGTCGCCACAAGGATGTTGGCCAGGATGCACGCCAGGACGTTGGTCAGGGCCACGGCGACGACGATCTTGCTGACCAACGGGCCGGCCTGCTGGGTGATGATCTCCTCGATGGGAGCCGCCGAGGCGGCCTGGACGGCGTCCTGGTCTTTGATGGCCAGCACGTAGACGACGTACATCAGGAATTCGATGACGATCGAGGCGGTCAGCGCATAGAACATCGTCCGGGGAATGACCTTGCGGGCGTTGATGGTCTCCTCGGCGACGTCCGCACAGGCCTCGACGCCGATCAGTCCGAAGAAGGGCCCGAGCGAAGCCGCCAACCAGGCCAGGATGTACGCACTGTGGTCGCCGGACTCGCCGCCGGTGAACAGTACCGAGACCGGCTGATGGTTGTCGGGCGACGAGAACGCGATGATCGCGACGAGAATTGTGGCGCCGACGGTGATGACCAACTCGAGGCTCACACCGATGTTGTTGACCATGGTGGCGAATCGAACGCCGTACAGGTTGATCATCATGCAGATGGCCATCACGCCGATCGCGACGAGGATTTGCGCGGTCTGGGTCATATTCCAGCCGAACAAGCTGCCGAGATACCCCGACAGGATGAAGCCGACGCCGGTCATGCCGCAAATCCACCCAGCGAGGGCCAATATGCCCGTGAACAACGCCATCGAGGAGCCGACGAGGCGGCTGGTCCATTGGTAGGAATAGCCGGCCAACGGGATCTTGGCGGACAGGTCGGAAGCGATGAACGTCCAGATCAGGAACACTGCGGCCGCGAGCAGCAGGGTCCACACGAAGGGTCCGCCCGCTGTGAAGTAGCCGGCGCCGAAGCCGGTGAAGACCGCGGTGGTCGCGCTGATGGTCGCAAAGCCGAGCGCGAAGGACGCCAGTCGTCCGACGGATCTATCGAGCTTCTGCGTGTAGCCGAACTCTTCGAGCTTGGCGTCCTCGCCTCCGCTCGACGGTTGCGAATGAGTGGGAGAGGTCAGGGCATCGGTCATGTTCACTCCAGGTGAGAGGCATCGGTTGAACACCTGATGACAGGAAAACGCCGTTGGCCGTTCACCGGAAGTTCGATGTTTTGATCTGGTGATAACCGCGGCTTATCAGTAGGTCGGCTCGGACGCGGCATCGCCGAAGCTCCAGTGCGCCTGCACGTGCCTGACCAGGGCATCAGCCTGTGGAGACAGCGCTGCGGGATGCCACGCGAGCGCTGTGTAACTGGGCGGCCGGTCTGTGATCGGTACGTAAACTATGCCCGGCCGGTCGTAGAAGCGAGCCACGGACGACGACGTGAAGCTGATCCCCAGGCCGCGTGCGATGGACGTCGTCTCGGCTTCGTAGGTGGCGGCCACCGCCGCGATCGTCGGGGGCCGGTTGCCGCGCACGTCCATCGCCAGCCAGTAGTCGCGCCAGGTGCCTGCCGTCAGCGGGGCGCACACGATCGGATCGTCGAGCAGCTCGACGATCGAGACCTCGGGGCGGCCCGCGAGCCGATGGTCGCGGGGCAGGCAGGCCACCCACGACTCGGAGTCCAGGATCAGCGTGCGGTGCTCGGGCAGGTCGACCGGCGGCCGGATGATCGCGACTTCGGTGGTGCCGTCGGCCAGCCCGGCGGTCGGGTCGGCGAAGTCGAACTCGATCGGTTCGACCGTGACGTCGGGGTAGGCGGCCTCGAAGTGGCGTACCAGCCGGAACAGCAGGTCGGCGCCCGTGCCGATGAGGTAGCCGAGGTGCAGCACGCCGCGACGGGTGCCCGAGAGCATGACGAGGTTGTCGACGACGGCGTCGACGCCGGACAGCGCCTGCTGCACCTGGGGCAGCCAGGCCGCACCGAGGTCGGTGAGCGCGACCTCGCGGGTGTTGCGCCGGAACAGCACGACGCCGAAGTGCTGCTCGAGTTGCTTGATAGCCGTGGACAGTGCCGGCTGGGTGATGAACAGTTTCTCCGCGGCACGGCGGTAGTTCAGCTCCTGGCCGAGGACGGCGAAGTAGCGCAGCTGGCGCAGGGTCACGTCGGTGCTCGTGGCACGCCTCCCGTCCTGCCCGGGCCCGGGTTGGGACCTGTCACGCGATGCTAGGCCCACCGGTAGCCTGAAGCACCGTGACTTCAGGTGCATCAGGTATCGGCGTGGCGACGATCGCGGCCGACGGATCGGTTCTCGACGTGTGGTTCCCGGCCCCCGAGCTGTCCGAGGAAGCAGAGACCGGCACGGTACGGCTCTCGGTCGCCGAGGTGCCCGCCGAACTCGGCGAACTCGCCGTCCCCGACGAGGACCGCGGCGTGGACGTCGTGGTGATCCGCACGGCCATTGCGTCGCTGGACGACAAGGCCGTCGACGCCTACGACGCCTACCTACGTCTGCACCTGCTCTCGCACCGGCTGGTCGCGCCGCACGGGCTCAACGCCGACGGACTGTTCGGCGTGCTGACCAACGTCGCGTGGACGAACCACGGGCCGTGTGCCATCGAGGGATTCGAGATCGTGCGGGCGCGGTTGCGTCGCCGCGGCCCGGTGACCGTCTACGGCGTCGACAAGTTCCCGCGGATGGTCGACTACGTCATGCCTTCCGGGGTACGCATCGCCGACGCGGACCGCGTGCGGCTCGGCGCGCACCTGGCGCCGGGTACGACGGTCATGCACGAAGGCTTCGTGAACTTCAACGCCGGCACCTTGGGCAGCTCGATGGTCGAGGGCCGCATCTCGGCCGGCGTGGTGGTCGGCGACGGGTCCGATATCGGCGGCGGCGCGTCGATCATGGGGACCCTGTCCGGCGGTGGCACGCAGGTGATCTCGGTCGGTGAGCGCTGCCTGCTCGGTGCCAACGCAGGTCTGGGCATCTCATTGGGTGACGACTGCGTGATCGAGGCCGGGCTGTACGTGACCGCGGGCACCAAGGTCACGACCGGTGACGGTCGGACGGTCAAAGCCCGGGAGCTCTCCGGCGCGAACAATCTACTGTTCCGGCGCAATTCGGTGACGGGTGCGGTCGAGGTGGTCAAGCGCGACGGCACGGGCATCACGCTGAACGACGCCCTGCACGCCAACTAGTTTGGCGAGCGCGCGCCGAGTGCCCGGGGTAGCCCTGACCGAACTCTGACGAACGCACCTGCCGCCGTTTACCGGACCGCTACGTGTGGGGATTGACAGGGAAACCATGTCGACAGGAGTGGCCCATGGTGGCGAGTGGCGAGCACACGACAGCGCTTCCCCCCGACCCGGATCCCGGCGACACCACGGGCCTCTCGGAAGGCGGCAGCGTCCAACCGGGTGACACGCCACCCGATTCGGGCTCGCTGTCGGCGTCGGCGAACCAGAATCCGCTGCCGAAGCACCGGTTCACACCTGTGGCGATCGCGGGCATGATCGCCGCCGCAGTCCTCGTCGTTCTCTTTCTCACCGTCGCCGTCATCTACGGGTTGCAGGTGTTCGGGCTGATGGACCGGTGGTGACACCGGCGCACATCGCGTCAGCCGCGCCGGCGACCCACCCACGCAGCGAGCGCGTCGGGCGTCGTCACGTGATCGAGCCCGGCCAGGACCGCACCCTGCAGTGGCCCGTCCTCGCCGTGCAGAGCGTCGCGCACCGGCGGCGGTGACGCCTTCCGGAACGCCATCAGCGCATCACGGAACGCATCGTCGAAAGCCCCGGTAGCCTGCGCCCGCAGCAGCGCTGCGACGCCCCCGAGCGTCACCGCCTCCGGATCGTGAAGGTTCACCAGCGCCCCGATGCCCCGGCCCAGCGAGGCCGCAACCTTTCGAAACGCACTGCGAGACAACGCGTCCCGACGAGCAGCCAGGTCATGGACGTAGCCGATCGGATCGCTCGGCGCCCGGTCGCCGAGGTGGCGCGCCAACGCGCGGCCGTCGACCGTCAGATCCCAGCACCCTCGAGCCCCGCACGGACACCGTAGGCCGGGGTCTCCGAACGGGACGTGCCCGTACTCCCCTGCCGCGCCGTGCCCGCCCGCGACCGGCTCACCGTTGACCACCAGCGCCCCGCCGATGCCCTGCGCCACCATCAGATGTAGCGCGGTCGTCACATCGCGGGCGGCGCCGGTGCGGGCCTCGGCCAGCCCGGCCAGAGTGGCGTCGTTGCCGAGCAGCACCGCCACCCGCCGCGGGATCTTCGCGGTCAGCACCGCCAGATCGACGTCGCGCGAGCCGCGCGCGGTGAACTGGACCAGTCGGGCATCACTGACCGTTCCCGCCACCGACACCGACAGCGCCGCAAGACGATCAGCGTGGCGCCGGTGCACCGCGCCGATCGCGCGGGACATCCCTGCCAACGCGGCGGAGAGCTCGTGTCCCGCGTACTCCTCGTGCGCCACGATCTCGGGCCGGCCGTCCACGCCGGCGATGGCCAGCCGCCAGCCGGCCACACCCAGATCAGCCGCAGCGATCAGCGGCCCCTCGGGGTGGGCGGCCAGCACAGCGGTCGGCCGGCCACGGCCCTGCGCCGGCGCACGGACCTCGTCGACCACGTGGGCCTTGCGTAGCCGCGCGGTCAGCTCGCTGGCGCTGCCGCTGCCGATGCCGAGACGGGCCGCCGCGGCGGCGCGCGTGATGCCCGGTGCGTCCCGCATCACAGCGAGCAGCTGCGCGGCGGTGTGCCATCGCAGCCGGTCGGCGTGTGCAGAGACCATGCGGGAAAACTCCTTTGGAATAAACTCGATGCCTGAGTATATTAAGGACACGTGACTCTGACAGCCGATCAGGCCCCGACGCGCGGGGTGCGCGATGCCCTGCCCGCCCTGCTCTCGCTGGCGCTGGCATCGGCACTGGCGGTCACCACCGAGATGCTGCCCGTGGGGCTACTGCCCGACCTGGGCACGGCCTTCGGGGTCTCCGATTCGACCACCGGCCTGCTCGTCGGACTCTATGCCGTGATGGTGGCCGTGTTCGCCGTGCCGTTGACGATGGCCACGTCGCGCTTCGCCCGCAAACCCCTGCTGATGGTCACGATCGCCGGGTATGTGATCAGCAACACCGTGGTCGCGCTCGCACCCACGTTCGCCGTCGTCGCCGTCGGACGAGCGGTCGGCGGCCTCACCCACGCGCTGTTCTTCGCGCTGTTGATCGGGTACTCCCCTCGGCTGGTGTCGCGCGCACATGTGGGCCGGGCGCTGGCGATCGCCGGCAGCGGCGTGTCCGCGGGCCTGGTGCTGGGCGTGCCGCTGCTGACCTCACTCGGGACGGCGGCCGGCTGGCGCGCCTCGTTCATCACACTGGCGGTGGCATCGGTCGCGACGCTCGCCCTCGTCGGCGCCGTGCTCCCGCCCGTGGCCAACAGCCAGCCGACCAGCAGACCCGAGCCCGGACGTCGCGGCATGCTCGTCGCCGTGTCCGCGTCCAACCTGGTGGTCTTCGTCGGCCACTTCAGTGCCTACACCTTCATCAGCCTGCTGCTGCTGTCCAGCGGCGTCGGACCGGGGTTCATCGGGCCGATCCTGCTCGCGTGCGGGGCGTGCGGGCTGATCGGCCTCTGGTACGCGGGCAAGGGGCTCGATCGCAATCCCCGGCGCACCACGCTGATTCTGCTGCTGGCCACTGTGGCGGCCGTGGCGCTGCTCGGTGTGGGCTGGCCGGCGCTGGTGGCCGTGCTCGGCGCGACGGCACTGTGGTGCGCCGCCTTCGGCGGAGTGCCATCGGTGTATCAGGCCTGCGCGGTGCGCACCCACGCGGTGTCGCCGGAGCGCGCGGGCGCGTGGATCAACGCGACCGCCAACGTCGGAATCGCCGGCGGCTCGGCACTCGGGGCGATGCTGCTCGACCGCGCCGGATTGGGTGTGCTGCCGTGGGTCGCGATGGTCTTGATCTTCTGCGGGACGCTCATCGCTGCGCTGGCGCGCAACGCCTTTCCCGACCGACCCTGACGGTCAGCCGGCGGCGTTGGGGCGCAGCGGCGGACAGTTGCCCTGCGCATCGACCGCCAACTCGAAATGCCAGATCTCATTGGCGTAGATCTGGCACAACCCGAACTGCCTGCCGTTGGCGATGAGCCACTCGTCGGCGGCGGGCGGACCGATGTCGACGGCCTGCCCCCGGACATGCTGGGACACCTCCGGCGTGGCCACGAACTGCGCGGCGGCTGCCACACTTCCGTAGGACCGAACCGCGTCGTCGAACAGGCGCTGCTGGAAGCCCGGTGAACGCCAGCCGGACGTGATCCGGGTGTCGACACCCGCAGGCTGCGCAGCGCGGGCCGCATTCTGGACAGCCTGCAGCAGAGCCGGATTCATCTGCGAGAGAATCGGATTGGTGACGTCGAACGGCGAGAGCGTGGTGCCGTCGGGCAGCCAGCCGCCCGTGGTGTCGACCGCAGCCGCTCCGATCGAGAGCGGCTCCACGGGCGGAGGCGGCGCTGCGGGTTCGGGCGGCGGGGGCAGCACGATGCTGGTCTGCACGAGCATCACGTTCGGAGATTGGGGTGCGTGAGCGCAGGCCGCGACGGTCAGCACGCCGCCGATTGCTGCGATCGCACGCCATGCACGCTGCGCCACCTCAGAACTCCTGCAGCAGTTGCTTTTTCAGCAGCTTGCCCATGCCGTTACGGGGCAACGCGTCGACGATGCGCACCTCCCGGGGCCGCTTGTGCACCGAAAGCTCCTGCGCAACATAGTCGATCAAGATCTCCGGCGACGCGTCGCCGACGACGAACGCGACGATCCGCTGGCCCAGATCAGCATCCGGGGCTCCGACGACGGCCACCTCAGTCACCCCGGGATGCGCCAGCAGCACCGTCTCGATCTCGCCGGCGCCGATCCGGAAGCCACCGCTCTTGATCAGATCGACCGATTCGCGACCCACGATGCGATGCATCCCCGCGGCATCGATCACCGCGACGTCGCCGGTGTGATACCAGCCGTCGACACTGAGCACCTCCGCGGTCGCATCGGGCCGGTTCAGATACCCGTCGAACAGCGTGGGGCTCTGCACGTGCAACGCACCGATCGTCTCACCGTCGTGGGGGGCAGCCGTGCCGTCCTCGGCGATCAGTTTCGTGCCGACGCCCTCCAGGGGCAGACCCACCCAGCCCGGCCTGCGCTCTCCAGAAGCCAACGTGCTCAACGTGATCAGCGATTCGGTACTGCCGTACCGTTCCACGGGCTGATGCCCGCTGAGGTGGGCCAGCCCGTCGAACACCGGCACCGGCAGCGCCGCGCTCCCCGACACCAGCAGCCGCGCCGGTCTCATCGCCCGGGCGGCGTCACCGTCGGCGACGATGCGGGACCACACCGTCGGCACCCCGAACACCAGCGAGCCGCCGTCTGCGACCGCCTGCGCATAGTTCTGCGGCGACGGCTTACCCGTGTGGATGAACCGGTTGCCGATCCGCAGCGAGCCCAGCAGACCCAACACCAGACCGTGCACGTGATACAGCGGCAACCCGTGCGCCAGCGTGTCCTCGGCGGTCCACTGCCAGGCGGCGGCCAGCATGTCGATGTCGGCCGCGATGGCCCGGCGACTGACCAGCACACCCTTCGGCGGGCCGGTGGTGCCGGAGGTGTAGATGATCAGCGCTGTCGCGTCCGGGGAGGGTTCGGCGTAGCGGTGCCAGGACCGCGCGTGCAGGCGCACCGGGATGTGCGGCAGGCCCGCGCTGTCCTCAGGCAGCTCCCCGAGCCAGGCCTGGGCACCGGAGTCGGTGAGGATGTGGCGGCGCTCGGCCGCGCCCACATCGGCGGGCACCGGGACGACGGGCACGCCGGCGATCAGCGCGCCGACGACGGCCAGCACGGTGGCGGCGCTCGGCCGGGCCAACACGGCGACCGTCGCAGCACCGGCGACCCGTTCGGCGACGGAGGTGGCCGCGCCGACCAGGTCGCTGCGGCTCAGCGTCACACCGTGGATGCGCACCGCGTCGCCGATGTCGGCGCCGGCGGCCACCGCCGCGGGGTTCAAGGAGGCCAGCAGCACGCACTGAGGCTACCCGGCCGGCCTGAGCACACTCGGCGATACTGGGGCCATGGAGCCGATCCGAGCGCTCGCGTCCCGCCAGGTCTATCAGAACAACTGGCTGACCATCCGTGAGGACGACATCCAACGTCCCGACGGCAGCAACGGCATCTACGCCGTCGTCGACAAACCCACCTACGCGCTGGTCATTCCCCGGGACGGGGACCGGTTCCACCTCGTCGAGCAGTTCCGCTACCCGCTCGGGTTGCGGCGCTGGGAGTTTCCGCAAGGCACCGCCCCGGACCGTGCGCACCTCGAAGCCGCCGCCCTGGCGGCACGTGAGCTGCGGGAGGAAACCGGGCTGATCGCGCAGACGCTCACCGAGCTCGGCCTGCTCGACGTCGCGCCCGGGATGAGCAGCCAGCGCGGCCGGGTGTTCCTGGCCACCGGCATCACCGAGGGCCCGCACGATCGGGAGCACGAGGAGCAGGACATGCGCAGCGCGTGGTTCGCACGTGCGGAGATCGAGCAGATGATGCGCGACGGCGTCATCACCGATGCGCAATCGATGGCGGCGTGGACGCTGATGCTGCTCGCCGGTCACTGACCGCCGACGAGATCAACCCGTGATGCAACCGTGCCCGTGTCGGCGGGATCGGTGTCGGTGCGCGGCGATACCGTTCACGTGTCACTGGGAATTCACTGTGTGACTGGAACTACGGTGCGACTTTAACTACGGCGAGGGACCATGCCTGCCCGACGGACTGCGTGCGCGTCTGCGATGCTCGTCGCGGCCGCGTGCATCCACCCCGCCGCGACCGCCGCGGCCGCCCCGCCGGACTGGTCGGGGCGCTACACGGTGATCACGTTCGCATCGAACAAGCTGGGCACCAGCATCGCCGCGCGCCAGCCCGAACCTGACTTCCGGGCCCAGTACACGTTCAGCACCTCGTGCGCGGGCACCTGCGTGGCCACCGCCAATGACGGCCCCGCATCGAGCAATCCGACCGTTCCGCAACCGAGCCGCTACACGTGGGACGGGAAGCAGTGGGTGTTCAACTACAACTGGCAGTGGGAGTGCTACCGCGGCGACGACGTCCCCCGCGAGTACGTCCCCGCTCGCTCCCTGGTGTTCTACGCACCGACGTTGGACGGTTCGATGTACGGCAGCTGGCGCACCGAGATCCTCGACGGGATCTGCAAGGGCACGGTCATCATGCCCGTCGCCGCGTACCCGGCCTGAGCGCCCGACGAACCTCAGCGCTAGTCGAACAGGTTCTCGGTGAGTGCGCTCGGAGAACCGAAACGGTGCGCGGTCACCGACACCGACTGTTCGCGCAGGAAGGTCAGCATCTCGATCCGCCCCGCCTCGACCACCGGCTGCGCGTAGAGCGCGACGTCGACCCTGCCGTCGCTCGCCGCAGCGAAATCCTGCCGCGTCCCACCCAGCAGCCGCACGCGGGCCGGAGCGTAACCCCGCAACGTATTTCGCCAGGCATCCGTGTCCTCGACGCGGCAGGACACGCCGTGGGCGTGCAGCAACCCCGCCGTTGCCGGCGGCAAAGGCGCCGGAGTCGATACGGTGACGTGACTGCGCGCGAGGACACCAGCCGCGACGACGCGCAGCAGCTCCGCAGTCGAGTCGTCCTCGGCGCGCACCGTCACCGGCACGGGCCGATAGCGCAGCACATTCTTCTCCGCCGCAAGGCCGGACACGTCGTGCGCCACGGCGAATTCCTGGTTCCAGGCAAGCGCATCGGAGGCCAGAGATCGCTGCAGGAAGTCGATGTCCAGCCCGAGATCTTCTGCCGCCGAGAGGAAATCGGCCAGCACCGGGGTCAGCGGGTCCCCGCCGGTGGCCGGGGCGCTACGCCAGTCGGTGAGTCCGACAAGGTAATTGGGGCCGCCGGCCTTGGTGCCTGCACCCACCGCGGACTTCTTCCAGCCGCCGAACGGCTGCCGCCGCACGATCGCCCCGACCGTCGACCGATTGACGTAAGCATTGCCGGCTTCCACCCGGTCGATCCACCGCTCGATCTCCGCACGGTCGAGAGAGTGCAGTCCCGCCGTCAGGCCGTAGTCGACCTCGTTCTGGATCGCGATCGCCTCATCCAGATCGGCCGCCTCCATCAGACCCAGCACCGGACCGAAGTATTCGGTCAGGTGGTACTCCGAACCGCGGCGAACCCCCGTCTTCACCCCGGGCGACCAGAGCCGACCGGTGTCGTCGAGCCGGCGCGGCTCGACCAGCCACTTCTCCCCCGGCCCCAGAGTGGTCAACGCGCGCAACAGCTTTCCGTCGGCAGGCTCGATCACCGGCCCCATCTGCGCGGTCGGGTCCGACGGGTAGCCGACCGTCAGCGACGTGACGGCATCGACGAGCTGATCGCGCAGCCGTCGCGAGTGCGCGGCAGACCCGACCAGGATCGCCAGCGACGCGGCCGAACATTTCTGGCCGGCATGCCCGAACGCCGAGGCGACGAGATCCTTGACCGCCAGGTCGATGTCGGCGTGCGGCGTGATCACCATGGCGTTCTTGCCGCTGGTTTCGGCGAGCAGGGGCAGGTCGGGCCGCATCCGACGGAACATGGCCGCGGTGTCGAACGCACCCGTGAGGATCAACCGGCCCACCCGCGGATCGGACACGAGTCGAGAGCCGAGCTCCCCCTCGTCGACGTGGACCAGTTGCAGCACGTCGCGCGGGACGCCGGCATCCCACAGCGCCTGCACCATCACCGAGCCGCACCGGCGGGCCTGCGTCGCGGGCTTGATGATGACCGCGCTGCCCGCCGCCAGCGCCGCCAGCGTCGACCCGGCCGGGATCGCGACGGGGAAGTTCCACGGCGGTGTCACCACGGTGAGTCCGACTGCGACGGCGGTGGCACCGTCGACGTCGTCGAGGTCCTCGGCCAGGTGGGCATAGTAATTCGCGAAGTCGATGGCCTCGGAGATCTCCGGGTCACCTTGGTCGAGGGTCTTGCCGGTTTCGGCGGCCATCACCTCGAGCAGCTGCGCGCGGGCGGCCTCCAGGGTCCCGGCGGCGCGGCGCAGGATCGTCGCGCGCTCCCTGCCCGACCGGGCGGACCACGCGCTTCCCGCCGCGACACCGTCGGCGATCATCGCCTCGAGGCGATCGGCGCCGGTGACGGTGTGCTCGTCGACCAACGCCAGCCCGGCGTCGGAGTGCGCGACGCGCTCGGTGATCGTCCGGCCCCACGCCCGGTTACCCGGCAGCGAGGGATCCGTGTCGGCGACGTTGGCGAACACCGGCCGCTCCGAACCGGCCGGATCGTCGGTGCGCCGGTCCTGGCGGCGATTCGGCTGCGGCACATCGGTATTCAGCGCGGCCAGCGATGCGACGAAGCGGTCCCTTTCCCGCTCGTAGAGCGGGTGTTCGTCGTGCAGGTCGAACACCGCCGACATGAAGTTGTCCTGGCTGGCCCCCTCTTCGAGTCGGCGCACCAGGTAGGCGATCGCAGCGTCGAAGTCCTTGGGGTGCACCACGGGCACGTACAGCAGCAGGCCACCGACGGTGCGGCGCACAGCTTCGGCCTGCGCTTCGGCCATGCCGAGCAGCATCTCGAAGTCGATGCGGTCACGCACACCGCGCCGGCCGGCGAGCACCCACGCGTAGGCGATGTCGAACAGGTTGTGCCCGGCCACGCCGATGCGCACGTTCGCCGTGCGGTCGGGATGCAAGGCGTAGTCGAGGACGCGCTTGTAGTTCGTGTCGGTGTCCTGCTTGGTCGGCCACGTGGCGACAGGCCAGCCGTGCAGATCGGCCTCGACGTGCTCCATCGGCAGGTTGGCGCCCTTGACCAGACGTACCTTGATGCCGGCGCCGCCGCGCTGTCGGCGGGTCGCCGCCCACTCCTGCAGGCGCATCATCGCCGACAGCGCATCCGGCAGGTAGGCCTGCAGCACGATCCCGGCCTCGAGATCGAGAAGCTCAGGCCGATCCAGCAGGCGGGTGAAGACCGCGATCGTCATCTCCAGATCGCGGTACTCCTCCATGTCGAGGTTGATGAACTTCTTCGTCGGCGAGGTGGCCGCGAGCGTGAACAACGGCAGCAGACTGCGCTCCACGTGGTCGACCGCCTCGTCGAACGCCCACGGGGAATGGGGCGGCACGGTCGCCGAGACCTTGATCGAGACGTAGTCGACGTCCGGTCGCGCCAGCAGGCGCTCGGTGCCCTCGAGGCGCCGCTGCGCCTCTCCCCGTCCGAGGACGGCCTCGCCGAGCAGGTTGATGTTGAGCCCCACCCCGCGGTCGCGGATGCGGGCGATGGAGGGCCCGAGGCGGCGGTCGGTCGCGTCGACGAGCAGATGACCGACCATCCCCCGCAATGCCTTTCGGGCGATCGGGATGACGAGGCCCGGGATCACCAGCGACAGGGTTGCGCCCAGGCTGATCAATCGCCGCAGGTGCCACGGCAGGAAGCCGGGAGCGGTCCGTGCGAGATCGCGCAGGTTGGCGGCGGCGACCCGGTGGTCGTCGGGGCGGATGACCCGGTCGACGAAGCCGACGGTGAAGTCGAGACCGGCTGGGTCGCGGAGCACGTCGGCGAGCCGGCGAGCCGCTGCCGTGTCCCGCCGTCCCGCGGCGTCGTCGAGCCATTCCCGGACCAGGGTCTCGACGTCGGTGAGCACATCGACGGTGGGGCCATCGCGGTCGATCAGGGTCATGTATCCATGATCCGCGGTCGCGAACCCTAAAATAAAGCGATGTTTTCTGAAGCAAAAGCATAAGCAGAAGTGACGGTTCGCCGCCCCGACCTGCTCGACACCCGCCGGCTGCGCTTGTTGCGGGAACTCAGCGTGCGCGGCACCATCGCCGGCGTCGCCGAGGCACTGCATCAGAGTCCGTCGTCGGTGTCCCAGGCGCTGGCCCGGCTCGAGCACGACGTCGGGGTACCTCTGCTGGAGAAGGTCGGGCGCCGCGTTCGGCTCACCCCCGCCGCCGAAGTCCTCGTCGAGCACACCGCCGCCATCCTGGATCGACTCGAGTTGGCTGCCAGCGAGGTCGCCGCCCGCAGTGCCGAGGCGTCGGGGACGGTGCGCCTGGCCGTCTTCCAGTCCGCCGCGTCAGCGTTCATGCCGCAGATGCTGACCGAACTGGCGGCGCGCCATCCGCGGCTACGCGTGACGATGTCGCAGCGCGAACCGGAGCAGGCGCTCTACGAGACATGGATGCGTGAGTTCGACCTCGTGATCACCGAGGAGTACCCCGGCCATGCCGCGCGCGTGTACCCCGACCTGGACCGCGAACCGCTCACCTCGGATTTGCTGCGCCTCGCCGTTCCCCCGCGTGGCGAACCCTGGGACCAGGTGCGGACAGTCACCGATGCCGCCGCGCTTCCCTGGACCATGGAACCCGCCGGGACCGCTTCCCGGCACTGGGCCGAACAACTCTGCCGCCGAGCGGGTTTCGAGCCCGATGTGCGCTTCGAGACCGACGACCTGGAGGCGCAGATCGCACTGATCGAGAGCGGGAACGCGGTCGCGATCCTGCCCGACCTGATGCGGGTGCGACGCCGCCCGGACGTCCGGGTCGTCGACGTCGACACGCGCCGCCGCACCGTCTTCACCGCGACCCGGACCGCGCTGCGCCACACGCCCGCGATCCGCGCCTGCCGCGCGGCACTGGCGTCGGTGGCGCCGGCGGAACTCACCCTGCCCTGAGCCCACTTTTTCCCGCGAGCAGACACGATCTCGAGCTGTTTTCGGCGTGTCGCGCTCGAGTTCGCGTCTGGTCGCGGTTGAAGCGCCCGCGGCATGGGCAATGTAGAGGCGGTCCGCCACTGTCGAGGAGAACTTCATGAGCACCACTGACGACACCACCCCGGGGCAGGATCTGACCGGGATCGTCGGGCACCGCTTCATCTACACCTACGCCAACGGCTGGCGCTACGAGATGTATGTGAAGAACGACCACACGATCGACTACCGCATCCATTCCGGAATGGTGGGCGGTCGCTGGGTGAAGGATCAGCAGGTCGACCTCGTGGCGCTCGACGAGGGCCATTTCAAGATCTCGTGGACCGAACCGACGGGCACGTCGGTGGCGGTCAACGTGATCCCGGCCAAGCGCCGCCTGCACGGCGTCATCTTCTTCCCTCAGTGGGTCGAGCAGCACGGCGAACGCACGGTCTGTTTCCAGAACGACCATCTCGACGAGATGGCTGTCTATCGCGACGAGGGCCCGACGTACCCGATCTATGTCGTTCCGGAGTTCGCGACGATCACCCTCTTCGAATACGTGGGCGCCGACGACGAGACGGTCATCGCGGTCGCTCCCGGGGAGCTACCGCCCGGCTGGGCCGACCGCACCAACTGACCGCGAGCAGACACGATCTCGAGCTGCTATCAGCGTGTCGCGCTCGAGTTCGCGTCTGCTCGCCCCACGAAGGTGAGCTCAGGCCAGGCGGGCCACGGCGGCCGCGATGCGCTCGTCCGTCGCCGTCAGCGCCACCCGTACGTGACGCAGGCCGCGGGGTCCGTAGAACTCGCCGGGGGCGACGAGGATGCCCCGTTCGGCCAGCCACGCGACCGTCTCGCGCCCCGGCTCGTCCCGGGAGGCCCATAGATACAGCCCGGCCTCGGAGTGATGGACGGTGAAACCGGCGGCGCGCAGCGCCGGCAGCAGCAGCTCGCGCCGGTGCTCGTAGCGGGCGCGCTGCTCGCGTTCGTGCGCGTCGTCGTCGAGCGCGGCCACCATCGCGGCCTGTACCGGGGTCGGCACCATCATGCCGGCGTGCTTGCGCACCGCGAGCAGTTCGGCCACCACGGCGGGATCACCGGCGACGAAACCGGCACGGTAACCGGCCAGCGACGACGTCTTCGACAGCGAGTGGATGGCCAGTAGCCCCGTGTGGTCGCCGTCGCAGACGTCGGGATGCAGCACCGACAGCGGCGCGGCGTCCCAGCTCAACCCGAGGTAGCACTCGTCGGAGGCGATCAGCACTCCGCGCTCGCGCGCCCAGCCGACGACCTTGCGCAAATGGTCGACCCCGAGCACCTTGCCGGTCGGGTTGCTCGGCGAGTTCAGGAACACCAGCGCGGGCGTCTGCGGCCCCAGCTGGGTCAGCGAGTCGGCTCGAACCACGGCGGCCCCGGCCAGCAGAGCGCCGACCTCGTAGGTGGGGTAGGCCAGTTCGGGGACGACGACGGTGTCCGTCGCGCCGAGCCCGAGCAGGGTCGGCAGCCAGGCGATCAGCTCCTTGGTGCCGATCACCGGGAGCACGGCCGACGTGGTCAGCCCGGTGACGCCGTAGCGGCGACCGAGTGCAGCAACCGCCGACTCCCGAAGTGCCTCGGTACCGGCCGTGGTCGGATAGCCGGGCGCGCCGCCGGCGGCCGCCAGTGCCTCCCGGATCAGCGGCGCGACAGGATCGACCGGCGTGCCTACCGACAGGTCGACGATGCCGTCGGGGTGGGCCCGAGCCGCGGCGGTGACGTCAGCCAGGGTGTCCCACGGAAAGACCGGTAACGGCGCCGATCGGCGCCGCCCGGAGTCACGCACGGGACCGTGTCCCGCCGATGAGGTCAGTCCTCACCCTGCGGGGGCAGGTCCTTGACCGCCTGCGGGTCGTTGTCGGTCTGGCCGACCTTCGATGCGCCCCCGGGCGATCCGAGCTCACTGAAGAAGTCGGCGTTGATCTGGGTGTAGCTGCTCCACTGGTCCGGCACGTCGTCTTCGTAGTAGATGGCCTCGACCGGGCAGACCGGCTCGCAGGCGCCGCAGTCGACGCACTCATCCGGGTGGATGAACAGCATGCGGGCGCCCTCGTAGATGCAATCGACAGGGCATTCCTCGATGCATGCCTTGTCTTTGACGTCGACGCAGGGCTCGGCAATCGTGTACGTCACGAACTTCTCCTAAGTCCTCTCGAACTACCTGTCCGGTGGGCTGTTCCCGGTAGGCGCGCTGGTCGGCGCGACCGGCTCAGCAAGTATCCCTGCCGCTGGTTGGCCGCGCGTGTCAGTGTGCCCTAACTCCGCGAATCCCCGATGGGGGGTTCCGCGTGGTTACTGATACTAAACGTCGCAGATACCACGTGCGTGACACCTGCGGGAACGTGTCGGGAATGCATTCGGACTACGGTCCGTTTCATCGGGTGCCGCCGTCGGATGGTCCGACGCACGTCCGGAAGGAACACCCATGACCAGCTCCGTAGCCACCGCCCTGCCGACCGGCACCTGGGCGATCGATCCCGTCCACTCCTCGGTCAACTTCTCCGTCCGCCACCTCGTGGTGAGCAAGGTCCGCGGCGGGTTCGACGTCTTCAGCGGGACGATCACCGTCGGCGAGGACGGCACCCCCACGGTGGCCGCCGAGATCGCGGTCGACTCGGTCAACACCCGCAACGAGCAGCGTGACGCGCACCTGAAGGCCGCCGAATTCTTCGACGTCGAGAACCACCCCGTCGCCACGTTCACGTCGACCTCGGTCCGCGAAGCGGGCGAGCGCTACGTGCTCGACGGCGAGTTCACACTCAAGGGCATCACCAAGCCCATTTCGCTGGATCTCGAATTCAACGGGGTCAACCCCGGCATGGGGCATGGCGAGGTCGCCGGGTTCGAGGCGTCAGTCGTGCTCAACCGCAAAGACTTTGGCATCGACATCGACATGCCGCTGGAGACCGGCGGTGCCGTGGTCGGTGACAAGGTGACGATCACTCTGGAGATCGAGGCACTCAAGCAGGCCTGACAGCGGCGGGCCGCATCGCTGCACAGCGATGCGGCCCGCTCGGTCACCGGGCGATGGCTTCCTTGAGCCCGGCGGAGACTGCCTTGGTCGCGACCTTGCGACCCTTGTGACGCCTGCCCGAGGCGGAGCGCCTGCGGCGCAGCAGCAAGACCGCGACGAGGACGGCTCCCGCGGCGACCGCGACGGCGACGCCGGAGGCCTGCGGTGCGTTCTCGGCGACGGCGCTCTTGACCTCGTCGGCCTTGTCCTGCACGGAATCTGCGACCTGCGAGGCCTTTTCGCCGGCTGCCTGCTTCACGTCGTCGACTTTGTCCTTGACGTCGTCGACTTTGTCTTGACGTCGTCAACGGTCTGCTTGGCTTCGGCCTCCACGCGGTTGGCCGCGCCGTCGGCGCGCATGTCGTCGTTTCCGGTCGCGTCGCCGACTGCCTCCTGTGCACGGCCGGCGATTTCCTGAGCCTTGTCCGACAGCTCTCCCATGATCTCTCCTTCGATTTTCCGTTACTGCCCTACAGACGTCGGAAAACCGGAGAACCGAACGGCATGGGACCCGTGACGTCCGACACAGGGGTCAGTGATGAGTCACACGGTTGATGTGCATCGACGGCACGTGCCCGGAATCGCCTGGGCGGTCGGGGAAATCGAAGACGCCGAGGATGAGCATCATCGGGTAATCCGGCGCCTGGGTACAGACTCTGGTCGTCGCACCATCGATGCTGAATTCCACTCGGCCGGGCTCCCAGTGCGCGGCGTACGTGTGGGCGTCGCCGACGTCGATCTCGCGCCGCTGCGCCGAGAAATCCTCGCGCAGTGCGGGATCGCGGAACCGGTGAATTCCCTGGCCCACCATGGCGGTGCGGCCTTCCACGGTGTCGCCTTCTACGGTGTCGCCGAAGACCTCCACCAGGCAGATCTCCCCGCACCGTTCGGGGCTGTCCTCGAGCCCGACCATCCACGCTGAGAACATCGAGCGTGCACCGAGCTTCGCCGCACACGTGACGGCGATCGAGCCGAAGTGCGGCGTGAAGCCGAGTACCATCGGCTGCTGCTCGCGGACCACCAGGCCGTCTCGGAACGGTTGGGGCGCATCCGTTGATCCCACAGCTCCGGATCGATTCGCGCTCTGGATCGCCGACACCCGCAGCGGCGTCGGATGATCGTCCGGGCACCACAGCGGATGGTCGGCCGGAATCGACAGCGTGAGGCCGTCCGCGCCGACGGTGAACGCCGCGGCCGATGCGGCACGCGAACTCCAGGCGGGAAGGTACGACGCCGTCCACACCGCCGGATCCAGAACACCGAACCGTTCGTCGAATCCCACTCGGGGACTGTAACGGCTAGTCGCTGACGACGCCCCACTTCGCTTCAGTGCCGACGTGCCCGATGCGGGCCACCTGCACCGTCGTTGCGACCCCGATCACCACGGCGAGCACCGCCACGCCGATCGCGAGCCCTTTGGGTGTGCTCGAACGTCCGGCACGCACATGCAGTACGGCGATCGCGATCGCCATCACCAGGAGCGCGATCGAGAAGTAGATCATCGTCTCGCCGCGCTCCTCGTGCAGTTCCAGGATGGGGCTGTGCGAGTCCTCCCGGTTGTACAGCCACTGCCCCGCAGAGACGGTGAGCGGGGTGAGTACCAGGTTCGCCGCGGCCAGTGCCACCACCAACCACACGAAACGTGTTCTCGCCCAGGGAATTAGAGCACAGAGGATGCCGAGACCTGCAGTGAGCGGAGCGAGGACCACGATGGCGTGGACGAGCAGTGCGTGCGCGGGCAATCCGAAAACTGTGGTCATGAAAGGTCCTCAGGAAGTCACGATCGGGTGGTTGGTCTCACCGATCTGGTCGATGGTCGAGGTCAGCTGGTCGCAACCAGTGACCCGTCTCCATGCCGGATCCACCCGGCAAGATTCCCATGGCGAACAGCTCTCCGGGAAAGAGTCTTTCGTCCCCAGATGCGTGGGCGACTCGATGCGCCCGTCGACCAGCATCCGCCGCAGCTTCACACTGAAGGTGATACCAGGTAGAGCTGTGAATTCGCGGTAAGACAGGCGCCCCCAGCGCCCGTGGAACGAGCTAGGCGGCCAGAGGGGTGTAGTCGGTGCTGCGCTGACGGGCGGGGCGACCGATGCCTTGCGCGATCGCGACGAGTTCGGCGACGGTTTTGGCGCTGCCGTTCTCCGAGCCCGCCATCCTCGAGATGGTTTCCTCCATCAGCGTGCCACCCAGATCGTTGGCCCCGCCGGTGAGCATCACCTGGGTGCGCTCGACGCCGAGTTTGACCCAGCTGGTCTGGATGTTGGAGATCCTGCCGTGCAACATGATCCGCGCCAGCGCGTGCACCGCCCTGTTGTCGCGATGCGTCGGGCCGGGCCGGGACCCGCCCGCCAGGTACAGCGGTGATGACTGGTGGACGAACGGCAGCGGCACGAACTCCGTGAAACCGCCTGTGCGATCTTGGATCTCGCGCAGCACGTTCAGGTGCCCCACCCAGTGCCTGGGCTGCTCCACGTGGCCGTACATCATCGTCGAGCTCGATCGGAGCCCGACCTCGTGGGCGGTGGTGATGACCTCTATCCACATCGGGGTGGGCAGCTTGCCCTTGGTCAACACCCAGCGCACCTCGTCATCGAGGATCTCGGCCGCCGTGCCCGGGATGGTGTCGAGGCCGGCTTCGCGTAGTGCGGTCAGCCAGTCCCGGATCGACGTGCCTGCGCGGGTGACGCCGTTGGCGATCTCCATCGGGGAGAACGCGTGTACGTGCATCGAGGGCACCCGTGCCTTGACCGCCCGCACCAGGTCGGCGTAACCGGTCACGGGGAGCTCGGGGTCGATGCCGCCCTGCATGCAGACTTCGGTCGCACCGGCCACGTGCGCCTCCCACGCGCGATCGGCGACCTCGGCGGTCGACAGTGAGAACGCGTCGGCGTCGCCTTTGCGTTGCGCGAACGCGCAGAACCGGCAGCCCGTGTAGCAGATGTTGGTGAAGTTGATGTTCCGGTTGACGACGAACGTGACGTCGTCGCCGACGACGTCTCGGCGCAACGCATCCGCGAAGGAGGTGACGGCGTCCAGAGCGGGCCCGTCAGCGGTGGCCAACGCCAGGTACTCGTCGTCGGAGCAGCCGGCCGGGTCACTCTCGACCGCGCGCAGAGCAGCCAGCACATCGGTGTCGATGCGCTCCGGGGCGCGGGCCGCCAACTCGGACACCTTGGCGCGGATCGACTCCCAGTCTCCGAACGCGGACCCGAGATCCGAGCGGGTCTCGCTGCGGCGCCCCTCGACGTCGATCGCCGCGTGCAGGTCGACGCGGCCGAGGGATTCGGCGGCTTCGTCGGGTTCCTGCCAGGGCCGCCCGACCGGGTTCACGTCCAGGGCGTAGCCCGTGTCAGGGTCGGCGAGCGCGGCGACGTGTCCGCCGACGCGCGGATCGATCCATGCCGCCCCGGCGGTCACGTACTGCGGTTGCGCGGTCAGCCTCTGCACCAGGTCATAGCCAGCGTCAGCAGTCACCGCGGCCAGTTCGTCCAGTGCCGGCCACGGCCGTTCGGGGTTCACGTGGTCCGGGGTCAGCGGTGAGACCCCACCCCAGTCGTCCACCCCCGCCGCGATCAACGACAGGCATTCGGCCCGCGACACCAGATTCGGCGGTGCCTGCACCCGCATCTTGGGGCCCAGCACCAGCCGCGTGACCGCGATCGTCGCCAGGAATTCCTCGAGCCCGGCATCGGGCACAGCCGCCATCGCGGTGTGGTCCTTGGCGCGGAAGTTCTGCACGATCACTTCCTGCACATGCCCGAACTCGCGGTGCGAGCGGCGGATCGCGTGGATGGTCTCCGCCCGTTCGAGTTCCGTCTCGCCGATGCCGACCAGCAGACCGGTGGTGAACGGGATCGAGAGCCGCCCCGCATCGTCGAGGGTGCGCAGCCGCACCGCCGGGTCCTTGTCCGGACTGCCGTAGTGAGCGGCCCCGCGCGTCTCGTAGAGCCGCCGCGACGTCGTCTCGAGCATCATGCCCATCGACGGCGCCACGGGCTTGAGCCGGGACAGCTCCGTCCAGCTCATCACCCCAGGGTTGAGGTGTGGCAGCAGCCCGGTCTCCTCCAGCACCCGGATCGCCATCGCCCGCACGTAATCGAGGGTCGAGTCGTAGCCGCGTTCGTCGAGCCATTGACGCGCCTCCTCCCAGCGCGCCTCCGGCCGATCCCCCAGCGTGAAAAGGGCTTCCTTGCAACCCAACTCGGCACCCTGGCGGGCCACCGCGAGGATCTCGTCGGGTTCCATGAACATGCCTTTGCCCTGCGCGCGGAGCCGGCCCGGCACCGTGACGAAGGTGCAGTAGTGGCAGGTGTCGCGGCACAGATGCGTCACCGGAATGAACACCTTGCGCGAATAGCTCACCGGCAGGCGGCCGTGCGTACCGCGCCGACCTGCCGCCTCCAGACCGGCATCACGCACCCGGGCAGCGCTCGCCATCAGATCGGTCAGGTCGGCCCCGCGGGCCGTCAACGCGATCGCTGCTTCGTCGATGTTCAGCGCCACCCCGTCCCGCGCGCGCCGCAGCACTCGCCGCAACGCCGCCGCAGACGGGGGTGCAGAAGAGGGGGGCACAGAGGGATCGGGCAGATCGGTGCCACGCTGGGAGTTCAGAGCCACTCCCGCATAACCCCGGCGTCGACGCGGATCATCCGCGCGTCTCACATGTTGAAACCCGTGCGCGTGGCATACCGGCCACAGTAGTCAACGGCGAAACGCCGCGGGGCCCGCCCCGGCGCGTTCCTGCGCCGTCCGCCGCCGGGTCAACAACCAGCCCGCCGGCAGTGCGCCGACGGCGATGAGCAGGACCGACGCGTACTCCATCAGCCCCACGCCGCCGAAGACGATGTCGTCGCCGGGACCTCCGAACGTGCACAGCAGGACGGTCGCCAGCCAGGCCCACAACGGCGTGGCGGCCTGTCGCGTCGACGAGGTCCACCGCATCGCGACCCACACGAGCGCAACGTTCATGGCCCCGCTGAGGACGGCGCTGATCGGCACGGGGACACCGCCCACGCGCAGCGGAAGGAAGAAAACAGCCATCAGCGCCGAGAGCACACCATCGAAGGCCAGGACGGCGAGCACGAACCAGCGCAGCCGGTCGGATGCCGGCGGTGCGGAGGAGGTCAGGTCGGGATGCTGTCGAGCACGGACACCAGCGATCCGACGACCCACTGGAAGTTGTCGAGCCGGTCTTGCCAGTGCTGCAGGTTGGGATCGAGATCCGGATCCATGGGCTTCCCTTCCGCGCGTCGAACCGACCAGGGGCAGCGTACCCCGTGGCGCCCCTGCTCACCCCAGGGTCAGCCCGGCGAGTAGATCGGTTTCCCATCCCCGATCGTCGCGCTTGCCCACCTGCCCCTCGACCAGTACGTAGTGCTCCACCACCGGCACCGGCAGCGCGATGTTGTTGGACAGCGCCATCGCAGTCCCGTCCGGGGCGACCTGCACCTGGGTTGCGTGCGCGCGCAGCGCGGCCAGTTTGGCAGGCAGGTGCGCGGTGACGTCGATGGCCGCGTCGATCGTGTCGTCGGCGAATCCGACCAGCGGCAGCGCCTCGGCGTCGAGCGTCACCCAGCTCTCCGGTAGCCCCGACAGTCCGGCCAGACCGTCGCGAATCCCGCTCTGCGACATCACGTTCCAGTACACCTTGGGTACGCGCCACTGCGCCGCGGCGACGCCGGCCGTCGTGATCCGGTGAGCGTGGATGTGGTCGGGATGGCCGTACCCACCCTGCGGGTCGTAGGTGACGACGACGTGCGGGCGCAGGTCGTCGATGACGGCCGCCAGTTCGGCGGTCTGCTCGTCGACGTCGCCGTCGACGAAGCGCTGCCGATGCCGGGCGGGGGTTCCTGCCATGCCGGAATCCCGCCACCGACCGGCGCCGCCGAGGTAGCGGGGCCGGTCCACCCCGAGCGCGGCCAGAGCGGCGGTCAGCTCACCGATCCGATAGCCGCCGAGCTGGTCGGCGGCGTCGACGGCCAGCTGCGCCCACTGCTCGCCGATCACCTCGCCCTCCTCGCCCAACGTGCATGTCAGAACCTGCACCTGCGCACCGCGGGCGCAGTAGTGGGCGATCGTGCCGCCGGTGGTGAGGGTCTCGTCGTCGGGGTGGGCGTGGACGAACAACAGGCGCGGCGTCTCCATGCGCCCAGCTTGCCCGCTGGTCTGCCGGCCATCGAGTCCAGGTGTGGCTTAGATTCGCCTCGTGTCCCGCCGCAGAGTCGAGTTCGGCTGCGCGATCGTGGTGATCGGCCTGCTGGCCGGCGTCGCCGGTGCCGCGACGACGCTGCTGCTGCACGCGATCGAACACCTCACCTATCGCTACAGTTTCGGCTCGCTGCTGGACGGCGTCGAGAACAGCGGGGATTGGCGCCGCGCGCTGGGGCCGATGGTCGGCGGCGCGCTGGCCGGGACGGGCTGGTGGCTGCTGCGGCGCCGCGCCGGCGTGCCCACACTGTCCGCGGCGCTCGCCGGCGAGCAACCGGTGCGACGGTTGGCGCTCACCGGCGACGCCGCGTTGCAGGTGCTGCTCGTCGGCTCGGGCGCGTCGTTGGGCCGCGAAGGCGCGCCACGTCAGCTGGCCGTGGCGTGGGGGGATCTGGGCACTTCGCGATGGGCGCTCACCGCCGCCGATCGACGCATCCTGCTCGCGTGCGCGGCCGGCGCCGGGCTGGGTGCGGTCTACAGCGTGCCGCTGGGTGGTGCGCTGTTCGCGACGCGAATCCTGTTGGGTACCTGGCATCCTCGCGCGCTCGGCACCGCGCTGATCACGTCCAGCCTCGCGGTCGCCGTCGCGGCGCCGGTGACCCATCTGGAGCACCCGCTGACCTGGCCGACCGCAGATCTGTCGCCGTTGTTCGGCCTTCTCGCCGTGGCGTTGGCGCCGCTGGCGGTGGCCGTCGGGTGGGCCTTCACGCGCATCACGGCCTCCGGGCCGCCTGCGGCCTCGCCGACCCTGATCCCGGCGATCGCCGCGGCCGGACTGCTCACCGGCGTGTGCTCGATCTGGCTGCCGGAGCTGCCCGGCAACGGTCGCAGTGTCCTCGAGGTCAGCGTCGACAGCGGTCTGACTCTCGGCGCCGCGGCGGCCATCCTGGTGCTCAAACCGCTGCTGTCGGCGGCGTTCCTGCGCGCCGGCGCGGTCGGCGGGCTGCTGACCCCGGCGCTGGCGACGGGAGCGGCGGCCGGTTCGGTGGTGGCGCTGGCGCTCAACGCCTGGGCCGGTCTGACGCTGCACGTGCCGGCGGTGTCGCTGACCTGTGCAGCCGGGGTGCTGGCGATCACGCAGCGCTCACCGCTGTTCGCCGCCTTGTTCGTCTGGGAGCTGGCGCGGCCGCCGGTGTGGTTGCTCGCGGTGTTCGCGCTCGCCGCGTTCACTGCTCACGGCCTGACGAGACTGCGCCGGGTGACAGCGACCTAGCTACTGAGGCAGCTTGAGCCACTGCCCGGCGTCGCCGACGATGCCGACCGGGACGGCACCGGTCAGGCTGACTCCCTGCACGCTGGGGCCGGCGGCGACGATCGTGGTGTCCTGCAGGATCGGCAGCACGGTGGCCATGTCCCACAGTCGTGGCTCGACGTCGTCGATCACCTCGCCGATGTCGGCGGTGCCCTGCAGGGCGGCGTCGATCCTGGGTTGGATCGTGCGATCGCAGATGCCGGTGATGTTGCTCGGCGCCTGGACCAGTTGGCCGGTTTCCGGGGCGGGCGCGGGGGTGGAACTCGCGATCGTGGAGGGTGG
>NZ_QJUA01000003.1 GCF_003254575.1 Mycobacterium kyogaense
CCCGAGCGCCATCACCCCACCCCCTGCAGGTGCGTGATCTCCGGGGTGCGGGTCCGGCCCACCTTGACCGCGATGACGTCGATGCGTACCTGCGCCCAGCTCCCGTCGCGGTCAGCCAGCCACAAACCTGCGAGCCGCCGCAGACGCCGCAGCTTCGGCGGTGTCACGGCCGCCAGCGGCCCGCCGAACTGCTCGCTGGTCCGCGTCTTGACCTCCACGAACACCAGCACCCGCGCATCCTCGGCGGCGGCCACCACATCCAATTCCCCGTACCGACACCGCCAGTTGCGGTCCAGAATCTCCCACCCGAGCCCGCGCAGATGATCCACCGCGAGCTGTTCTCCCAGCGCCCCGATCTCGGCGCGGCTGCCTGTCTTCGTCATGCCGCCCACACTGGCCCGGCTCGCCGACACACTCGCCCCTCGGCGGGCCGTTCATCCCCAGAGCCGAATCCATCCACAGACCCGGTTTCGCCGGCGTCAAAACCGGGGAACCGGAGACCACCGTCGGACCCGGAGGAACGCATGACCACCACACCTGCGAACGGTTCACTGCACGGCATCGCGCACCGCGCGACCGGCAATGACGCCTTCGAAAAGCTCGCACGCGCCGGGTTCGCCGCCAGCGGCGTGCTGCATCTGCTTGTCGCGTTCATCATCGCGCAACTGGCGTTCACTGGAGCCGGCGGAAACGCCGACCAGTCCGGCGCGCTGGCCACACTGGCCGCTCAGCCCTTCGGCAAGATCGTGCTGTGGGTCGCCGCGGCGGGCCTCGTCGCCCTCGGCCTGTGGCGTGTGGCCGAAGCGATCATGGGCGCCAAGCCTCGTGAGGGCGCAGGTCGCAAGGAGGACAACGCGGCCTGGAAGCGCGGCAAGTCCCTCGCGCTGGCCATCGTCAACTTCGCGATCGCGTTCTCGGCCGCCAAGTTCGCGATGGGCACCGGGCAGCAGAGCAGCCAGCAGAACTCGGGGATGTCGGCCCAGCTGATGCAATCGGGTGGCGGAAAGCTGCTCCTGATCGCGGTCGGCATCGGGGTGATCGCCGTCGGCGGATACCACGTCTACAAGGGCGCCTCGGAGAAGTTCCTCGAGGAGCTGACCGTCTCGGGCGGACGCCTGGTCACGGCCACCGGCGTCGCCGGTTACGTCGCCAAGGGCCTGGTACTCGGCGGTGCCGGCGTCCTCGTCGTCATCGCGACGCTGCAGGCCGACCCCGCCAAGGCGAGTGGTCTCGATGCCGCGGTCAAGACCCTGGGCCAGGCCCCGTTCGGCAAGTTCCTGCTGATCCTGGCCGCTCTCGGGATCGCCGCGTTCGGCGCCTACAGCTTCATCCGGGCCAAGTACAACCGCATGTGACCCAGTAAGGTCGCCCTTATGCGGCCGCTGATCGACCACCTGCGCCGGTTCGCAGACCGCACGGCCGTCCTGACCGAGACCACCGAGCTGACGTACGGCCAACTCGCCGACCGGGTCGAGGCGTGCGTACCGACATTGGGAGAACGGCGAGCCCTCGTCCTGCTCGAAGTCGACAACGACATCGACACGCTCACGCACTATCTGGCGGCATTGGCCGCGGGCCATGTGGTGCTGCCGGTGCCCGCCGGAGGCGACACCTCCGCGCTGACCGCCACCTATCGACCCGACGTCGTCGTCGACCGCACCGGCGTCCGCCCTGTCGATACGGGCGGCCACGTGCTGCATCCACACCTGATGCTGCTGATGTCGACATCCGGCAGCACGGGTTCTCCGAAGCTCGTCCGCCTCTCCCGCACCAACGTCGCAGCGAACGCACGCGCCATCGCCGACTACCTCGGCATCGTCGAGACGGACCGGGCCGCAACGACGTTGCCGATGTCGTACTGCTACGGCCTGTCGGTGGTGCACAGCCATCTGCTCGTCGGCGCCGCACTGATCCTGACCGACCGCTCGGTGTCGGAGCAGCAGTTCTGGGACCTGTTCGTCGCGCACCGCGCCACCACGTTCGCCGGTGTCCCCTACACGTTCGAACTCCTCGACCGCGTGGGCTTTTCGCACATGAAGCTGCCACATTTGCGCTATGTCACCCAGGCCGGTGGTCCGATGCCGCCCGAACGTGTGCGACGCTACGCCGCACTCGGGGAGCGCCGCGGCTGGGAACTCTTCGTGATGTACGGCGCAACCGAGGCCACCGCCCGAATGGCTTATCTGCCACCACACCTGGCGCAAGCACACCCGCAGGCCATCGGCGTCGCGATCCCGGGTGCGAGCCTGACCATCGAACCGCTCGACGGGTGGCCCGACGACGAGTCCGGCGAACTCGTCTTCCGTGGGCCGAACGTGATGATGGGCTACGCCGAGCACATCGACGACCTGGCCGACGGCCCCACCTTGCAGGAGCTGCGCACCGGCGATGTCGCCCGCCGCTGCGGACCCGATCTCATCGAGATCGTCGGTCGGACAAGTCGATTCGCCAAGTTCTTCGGGCTGCGCATCGATCTGCAGCGGCTCGAGCGGACGCTGGCCGGGCACGGCGTGACCGCCCTGTGCACCGATGCCCACGAGCGACTCGTGGTCGTCGCCGAAGGCCCCCACAGTCCGGCCGATGTGCGCCGGATCGTCGCCGACGCCGCCAATGTTCCCGTCGGCGCTGTCGACGCGGTCGCGGTGCCCGAGTTGCCGCGGCTGCCATCGGGTAAACCCGACTACCCGAGGGCCCGCACCCTCGTGACCCCCCGCCCGGAGGCCGAACACGACCTCGCGGACATGTTCGCCGACGTGTTGCACCTGGACCCCTCCGACATCACCGACGACGCCACCTTCGTCGACCTGGGCGGCAATTCGCTGACCTACGTGACGATGTCGGTGCGGCTGGAGCGGATGCTCGGGCACCTGCCGGCCGACTGGCCGCGGCTACCGATCCGCGAACTCCGGCACCGGCCCGCGCCGCGGCAGCGGTGGTGGCGATCCTGGGGCAGCACCGTGGAGACCAGCGTGGCGTTGCGCGCGCTGGCGATCGTCCTCGTCGTCGCATCGCATGCCGAGCTCTTCGAGATGTGGGGTGGAGCGCACATCCTGCTCGGTATCGCCGGATACAACTTCGCCCGGTTCTGTCTGACCCCGCTGCCGCGGCGCCAGCGTGTGCGCCATCTGGGCTCCACCATCGGCTGGATCGCGCTACCCGCAGTCGCGTGGATCGCCGTGGCCCTGGTGGTGACCGATGACTATCACGCGTCGAACCTGTTGCTGGCCAACAAGTTCCTCGGCCCGCACGACAGCATGACCGCGGGACGGCTGTGGTTCGTCGAAGTGCTGGTGTGGACGTTGGCGGCGTTGGCCCTACTGCTGTGGCTACCCCTGGCTGACCGGGCGGAACGGAGGTTCCCCTTCGCGTTCGCTGCGGTGTTCCTCGCCGGCGGCATAGTGTTGCGTTACGACCTGCTGGGTTTCGGGCTGGGTCGGGATGCGTGGTTCACCGTGCTCGCGTTCTGGTTCTTCGCCGCCGGCTGGGCGGCTGCCAAGGCGAGCAGCAGCCTTCAGCGTCTGGCCGTGACCGTGGTGCTGATCGTCGGCGTGCACGGCTATTTCGGGAACACGGTGCGAGAGCTGCTCGTGACAGTGGGCCTGGTGCTGCTGATCTGGTTGCCCGCCGTCCGGTGTCCGGCGGTGGTGGCCGTCGCCGCGGGCGCGATCGCGGAGGCGTCGCTCTACATCTATCTGACGCACTTCCAGGTGTATCCGTTGTTCGGCAGTCACAAGCTCTACGGCGTGATCGCCTCCATCGTCATCGGCATCGCCCTGACCGCGGTGATCACCCAGACCCGCCATCGGTGGCGGGATCGCCGACTCACGAAGCAGAATCGGGCGCGGGTTCCCGCTCTGCGATGAGGCCCTCCTGGGTCAGCGTGGCGGCGATGTCCCCGTCGCAGCGGATCAACGACGCCGTCACCACACCCCGCCCCCGACCCGCCGCCGGCGAGCGACATTCGAGCAGATTCCATTCGTCGGCCCGCAGTTCGCGGTGAAACCACATCGACGAATCGGTGGTTCCGCTGCGGTGCCTACGTGAACGCATCGAATGCCCGTGGACCTGCAGCGCCGGATCGATCAGATAGACGTCGGTAACGTAGGCCGCGACCAGTGTGTGCAGCAGCGGGTCGTCACCGAGGTCCACGTCGGTGCGCCACCACAGGCGTCGGACGAACCCTTCACCCGCACCGGAGTCGACGATCCTGAGGTCGAGTTCGTCGAGTGGCATGGACGGTGCGGGGCCGGCAGGCCCGGTGCGCGGCAACGTCTCCGGGTCCGCACCCAGATCAACATGGCCGTGCTCCGGGCCGGGCAGCGGCGCGGCGAACGACACCGTCGCCGTCGTCAGCAGCCGCCCGTCCTGGGTGGCGTCCACGCGGCGGGAGGCCGCGGTGCGGCCGTCGAACACGCGGTGCACCCGGTAGTCCACCGTCGCGCCGGCGTCTCCGCCACGCAGGAACTGCAGATGCATCGCGGTGGGCGCCTTGGCCGCCTCGACGGTGCGCGCCGCGGCAGCCAGACTCTGCGCGACCAACTGACCGCCGTAGGCGCGCTTGCCCTCTGGACCGCTGGCCCGGCCCTGCCACACGTCCTCGTCGACGGGGGCGACGTCGAGCAGGTCCAGTAACCGGCTCACGCGAGCGCTCCTGCCGCGCGCAGGGCGTCGATCCGCCTGGCATCGAGCCCGAGCCAGTCGCTGAGCACCGTCGCCGTGTCGTCGCCGAGCGCCGGCGCGACGTCCGGCGGTGGGTACCAGCCGTCAATCGCCATCGGAACACCCGTGGCGGCGAACCGCCCGATACGTGGCTGCTCGAGAGTGGTGAACAGTGGGTTGGCGGTGACACGTTCCGAGGCGGCCGCCTCGGCGAACGTGCGGTAGCGCTCCCACAGCACCGAGGTGCGCCCCAGCGCCGCTGCGATCTCGTCCCCGGTGTGGCGGGCGAACCACCCGGCGAACAGGGCGCTCAACGCGTCCCGGTGCGTGTAGCGCTGCCCCTCGTCAGTGAAGTCGGCACCCAGCGAATCAGCGAGTGCTGCAACATCTTCGGCGGTATCGGTGAGTGCGGTGAGGTCGCGGAAGTGCCGGTTGGTCAGCGCCACGACCATGAACGCGGAGCCGTCGCTGCCGGTGAAATCGCGACCGTAGGTGCCGTACACGGCATTCCCGATGCGCTCTCTCGTCGTGCCGCCGACCATCGCCTCGGTGAGCAGGCTGAGATTGCTGGCCGTGGCCAGCGCGACGTTCTCCAGCGGGATCGTGACGTGCTGACCGTCGCCTGTCGCGTCGCGGTGGCGCAGCGCGGTCACCACCGCCAGCGCGGCGTACAGTCCGCAGCTGACATCCCAGGCCGGTAGCACGTGGTTGACCGGAGCTGCAGAATCCGGTGCACCCGTGACGAGCGGGAAACCGATGCCGGCGTTGACCGTGTAGTCCACACCCGTGCCGCCGTCGGCGCGTCCGGACACCTCCACCTGGATGAGGTCGGGTCGCCGTTCGCGCAGTGTCGGATGGGAGTGCCAGGGCCGACCCGTGACGTTGGTGAGGAACACGCCGCTGTCGGCGATCAGCCGGGTCACGATGTCTTGCCCTGCGTCGGAACGCATGTCGACGGTCAGCGAGCGCTTGTTCTTGTTCAGACCGGCCCAGTAGATGCTCTCCCCCGCGTCGGTCAGCGGCCAGCGGTGGTAGTCCGCGGCCCCGCCGATCGGGTCGATCCTCACCACCTCGGCGCCCAGCTGCGCCAACGTCATTCCTGCCAGCGGTACCGCGACGAAGCTGGAGATCTCGACGATCCGCACCCCGGCCAGTGGTCGTGTCGGGTCAACAGTGACAGTCACGGCGCCAAGTGTAGGGATCGCTCAGATCAGCTCGATCGCCTCCGCGATCGACGGCAGCACCCGGCTCGGGCGGAAGGGGTAGCGCTCGACGTCCTCGATCGTCGTCGAGCCCGTGAGCACCAGGATGGTCTCCAGTCCCGCCTCGATGCCGGCCACGACGTCGGTGTCCATCCGGTCGCCGACCATCACCGTGTTCTCCGAGTGCGCCTCGATCTGATTCAGCGCGCTGCGGAACATCATCGGGTTGGGTTTACCGACGAAGTAGGGCTCCCGGCCGGTTGCCTTGGTGATCATCGCGGCCACCGAGCCCGTGGCCGGCAGCGGCCCCTCGGCCGACGGACCGCTGACGTCGGGGTTGGTCGCGATGAACCGCGCGCCGCCGAGGATGAGCCGCACCGCTTTGGTGATCGCTTCGAACGAGTAGGTGCGGGTCTCGCCGAGCACCACGAAGTCGGGCTCGACGTCGGTCATCGTGTACCCGGCTTCGTGCAACGCGGTGGTCAGGCCCGCCTCGCCGATGACGTAGGCCGAGCCGGCGGGCAGCTGGTCGGCCAGGAAGGTGGCGGTCGCGAGCGCGGACGTCCAGATCGCGGATTCCGGCACGATCAGACCGGAGCGGGCCAACCGGGCGGCGAGGTCGCGCGGGGTGAAGATCGAGTTGTTGGTCAAGACCAGGAATGGCCGCTCGCGGTCGGCGAGCGTCTGCAGGAATTCCGCGGCCCCGGGGAGGGCATGCTCCTCCCGGACCAGGACGCCATCCATGTCGGTCAGCCAGCACTGCGGTGCGGAGCGCATGTCCCCAGTCTGTCAGTTGGCCGCGGCTACTGGCGAGGTCTCAGCGGCGACGGCGCGCCAGCCCTGGTAGCACGCCGGCCAGATCGCGGTAGGTGCCGGTGTCGAGGACCGCCGGCCACGTGCTGCGACCGCCGCGATGCTCCCGCTCCAGCCGATTGCCCAACCACCGCAGGCTCATCGGCACGGCGAAGGGGTACAGCAGCAGGTGCTCGGCCAGCGGATCGCGGTGATAGCGCACCGTGGCGCCACCCTCGGTGTAGCGGCGCACCAGACCGTCGACGTCACCGACGTCGACGATGCGGTCGTGCACACCCTGGATCACCAGGACCGGCATGCTCGGGATCGCCTGGCCGAGCCGCGTCATGTCGAAGATGTAGCGCAACTCGGGGAGGGCGAACAGCTCGTCGAAGGTGAGGTCGACGTAGTCGGCGATGTCCTTGTTGCGCAGCCGGTGGATCGCCGAGCCTGTCGACATCCCCTCGATCTCGCTCAGCAGCACCTTGCCCTCGGCGGTCGCGTGCTTGTCGACCACTGCGCGCGCCTCCGGGAACACGTGCACCAGCGAGGCGATCATCAGGGCGGCCAGACCCGCCCACCGTGTCGAGTTCAGCCGTCGCGCAACGTTTTCGGGATCGACGACGGGTGAGCCCATGACGGCGCCGGCCACGTCGAGTTCGGGGGCGTAGTCCGCGGCCGCCTCGGCGGCCCAACCGGTGGCCAGCCCCCCACCCGAGTATCCCCACATCGCCATCCGGGCGTCCGGGGACAGGCCGAGCGGCTCGTGAGAGACAGCCGCCCGGAGCCCGTCGAGCACGCGGAAACCCGCCTCGTACGGAGCGCCCCACATCCCCTGCAACCCCTCGTGATCGGGGATGGAGACTGCCCACCCGCGCGCGAGGGCCGCGGCGACGAACAGGAACTCGGCCTGCACCGATGCCCCGACCAGCTGCGAACCGAGGCGCAGCGCGTACGACGGGAAGCAGTGCGCGGCGACGGCGTCGATGGCGCACTGATAGGACAGCAGCGGGCAGGTTCTCGGATCCCGGCCCCTCGGCACCACGACCGTGGTGACCGCGGCCTCGGGGTTGCCGTGTGCGTCGGTGCTGCGATACATGAGCTGGGTCGCGGCGCCACGGCGGATTCGGCCGAAGAACGCCAGCTGCACCCGTCGCGACCGGACGACCGTGCCCGGCGGCATGTCGGCGAGGCCAGGTGGCGGAGCGTAGAAGGGGTCATCACCCGGCTGGGGCACCGACGTCGAGCCCACACGGCCCGCTGCTGAGTCCTGCCCTGCGTCCACGCTCCGATGTACCCCTACTCCGGAAGCCGCAGCTCCGGCTTGTCGACCTCTTCGATGTTGACGTCCTTGAAGGTGATGACCCGGACCTGCTTCACGAACCGAGCGGGCCGGTACATGTCCCATACCCACGCATCACCGAGGCGCAACTCGAAGTACACCTCACCGTCGGCGTTGCGGGGCACCATCTCGACACTGTTGGCCAGGTAGAACCGACGCTCGGTCTCCACGACGTAACTGAACTGCCCGACGATGTCCTTGTACTCGCGGTAGAGCGAGAGCTCCATCTCGGTTTCGTACTTCTCGAGATCTTCGGCACTCATCGGCTCAGCTGTCCTTCGCGTAGGTCATACATCTCCGAGTCCACTGAACCCAGTGGACTCATCCTGTCAAAATCGTTCGCGCTCTGCCCCGCGGGTTCCCCCAGGACGAGTCGTCTCACATTGATGAACGAGTAGCGGTGCTGGGCCGACGGCCCCAGTGCGGCCAGCGCCGCACTGTGCGCCCGCGTGCTGTAGCCCTTGTGCTCGGCGAAACCGTAACCGGGGTACTCGTCGTCCATCGCGACCATCAGCCGGTCGCGACTCACCTTGGCCAGCACGCTCGCCGCGGCGATGCACGCTGCCGCAGCGTCCCCGCCGATCACCGGCAACGACGACGCCGGCAGACCCGGCACCCGGAAGCCGTCACTCAACACGTATCCGGGCCGCACCGGAAGGCCGGCCACCGCCCTCCGCATCCCCTCGATGTTCGCCACGTGGACGCCGCGGCGGTCCACTTCGGTCGAGTCGATGAACACGACATGGTAGGCCACCGCATACCGCTTGATCAGCGGGAAGAGCCGCTCACGCTCGGCTTCGCCGAGCTTCTTGGAATCGTCGAGCGCTGCGAGGCTCGCCATCCTGTTGGGTCCGAGCACACAGGCGGCCACCACCAGCGGACCGGCGCACGCACCTCGGCCCACCTCGTCGACGCCGGCCACCGGGCCGAGACCGGCCCGGTACAGAGCAGATTCCAAGGTGCGCAGACCAGAGGACCTGCGGATCACCATCCTCGGAGGCCACGCCGGCACTGTCGAGCCTCCCGCTAGCTCTGCGGATCCACCGAGCTCACGCCGCCCCACCGTGACGGCGGCCAGGCGATGAAGCGGGCCTTGCCGATCACGTTCTCGACGGGGATCGTTCCCGCCACCGGGTCGCCGGTGCACAGGATGCCGCGCTGCACGTCCGCCGGCTGGTTCGAGCAATGCGCGCGCGAGTCCGCCGAGTGGGTCCGGTTGTCGCCCATCACCCACAGCCGGCCGTCGGGTACCTTGACCGGCCCGAATTCGTTGCCCAGGCACGGATAGATCGCCGGGTCGGCGTTCATGGTGTTCGGGTCGAGATAGGGCTCGTTGAGTTTCTTGCCGTCGACGGTCAGCCCGGTGGTCACCCGGCATTCGACGGTCTGGCCACCGACCGCGATGATCCGCTTGACCAGGTCGTTCTCGTCCGGCGGCACGAAGCCGATGAAGGACAGCGCATTCTGCACGGTGCGGATGGCCGGATTCTCGGACCGGATCGACTTGTAGCCGATGCTCCAGTTGGGCGGGCCCTTGAAGACGATGACGTCACCGGGTTCCGGTTGGGAGAACCGGTAGGTGAGCTTGTCGACCATGATGCGGTCGCCGACGCAGCCGTTGCAGCCGTGCAGCGTCGGCTCCATCGATTCCGAGGGAATCAGATAGGGACGCGCGATGAACGTCAACATGACGTAGTAGAGAACGATCGCGACGGTGACCAGGATCGCGGCTTCGCGCAGCGCTCCCCGCTTCTTCTTCTCCGGCTTGTCCTCAGTCGACTCCGGCGTGTCCAGCGTCTCGTCGGCGGACGTGTCGTCGGTCTCGGGGGTGTCCCTGGGTCCGGTCACGAGATCAGAGTAGCCAGAGCCGGCAGGGCACCGCGCCGATCACGGTCCGAGCGAAGCGGTGTCAGCGCTTCTCCTTGATCTTGGCCTTCTTGCCGCGCAGCTCGCGCAGGTAGTAGAGCTTGGCCCGGCGCACGTCACCGCGGGTGACGACGTCGATGTGGTCGATGTTGGGCGAGTGCACCGGGAAGGTGCGCTCCACGCCGACGCCGTAGCTCTCCTTGCGGACGGTGAACGTCTCGCGGATGCCACCGTTCTGGCGCCGCAGGACGACACCCTTGAAGACCTGGATGCGCTCCTTGGAGCCCTCGATGACCTTCACATGGACGTTGACGGTGTCACCGGGACCGAAATTCGGCACGTCGTCGCGCAGCGACGCCTGGTCGACGAAATCCAGCGTGTTCATCGGTCACACTTCCTCGGTGTCGGCGGCTGCTGGCGGCGTCGCGGTGACGCGCGCAGAGCCTGGTGGTTCGGGCGTCTGGGGCCTGTCGTGCAGCGGGGCGCGGAGTACCGGCCGTGCACAGACAACTGCTCGATTGTGCCAGACGGAGTCCCGATCTCCGAAATCGGCGCCATGTTCGGTGGGCGGGCCGACGATGAGGCCGGCTCCGTGCCCGATGACGAGGCGTTGACAGGATGGTGACCCGGCCGTGGCGGTCGGCTTGGCAACAGATGCCCAGCGGGTACACAGCCGTTACCCTGGACGGCATCGGGTGTGCCGAGCGCCGACCCGTTCCAGGCATCAGGGTAGGGCCACACTCGGGAGGATGAGCGATGCGACCGCGGCCGTGGCGGCTGGCCAAGACCGCAGCTGGCCTGGGCGTGGTCACAGTAGCCCTGGGCGGTTGCCAGGCAGAGTTGTACGGATCCCGGCCGCACCCGGACGGCCCGCAACTGACGGTGATCGCCCCGGCGGGCGCCGACGTAGCGCTTCCCGCGCAGCCCGTCGATCGACCCGCCCCGACGTTTCGCGGACTCGCCGACCGTGAACGCCAGGCCACGGCCACGGCGGCAGCTGACGGCGCGGAGATCACCGCGGCAGTGCTCGACCGCAACACCGGCGAATTGGTGACCAACGGCAACGACCGCCCGATGGCCATCGCCTCCGTGGTGAAACTCTTCATCGCCGACGACCTGCTCCTACAGGTGGCCAAGGGGCAGACCACACTCTCGGCGGACGATCGCGACCTGCTCGACGTCATGCTGCGGTCCTCTGACGACAGCGCGGCAGAGGTGTTCTGGAATCGCAGCGGCGGCAGCGCGATCATCACTCGGGTCGTCGCCCGGTACGGACTCACCTCCACGCGCCCACCCACCAACGGCAGGTGGTTCAACACCACGAGTACGGCCACCGATCTGGTGCACTACTACGACAAGCTGCTTGCCGGTACGGGCGGGCTGCCCGGCGAGCAAGCGAGCGTCATCCTCTCGAACCTCGCCGCATCGACGCCGACCGCTCCCGACGGGATGGTGCCCGGTGGGGTGTATCCGCAGCGGTTCGGGATACCCGAGGGGCTGCCGGGCGACCCGGTCGCGGTCAAGCAGGGCTGGATGTGCTGTGTGAACGCGGATTGGATGCACTTGTCCACCGGTGTGATCGGTCGGGACCGGCGCTATGTGATGGCCATCGGCTCGATGCAGCCCAGCGACGCCGCCACCGCCCGCAAGACCATCACCGACGCGGTCCGCACGATGTTTCCGGACGGCCGCATATGACCACCTCGAGGAGAGACATGCAGACTCGCCCCCGGCGGCGGTCCGCCGTGACCGCGTCCCTGCTGTGTGCCGCTGTGCTCGTGGTCGGCGGCTGCCAGGCGCAGGCGCCCCGATCCGAGCGCACCCAGTCCTCGGCGGTGGCGCCGCAGAGCAATTCGGTGCCGCTGCCGGCCGCGCCGCCGGCCCCACCGTCGGCTGGGCTCGGCGGCCTCGACGCACGCATGCAGGAGGCCACCGCCGACGCGTCCTCTACGGGTGCCGACATCAAGGCAGTCGTGTTGGACCGGACCACCGGACAGTTGGTGTCCAACGGCGACAATCAACCGTTCCCGATCGCTTCGGTGGTGAAGTTGTTCATCGCCGACGACCTGCTGCTGCAGGTGGCGCAGGGGAAGACGACCCTCTCCCCCGGCGACCGGCAGAGCCTCGACATCATGCTCCGCTCGTCGGATGACAGTGCCGCACAGAACTTTTGGGACCGCAGCGGCGGCAACACGATCATCGGACGCGTGGTGGCCCGATATGGGCTGACCGGCACGACCGCGCCGTACAACGGCCACTGGGACGTGACGCAGAGCACGGCGGCCGACCTGGTGCAGTACTACGCCAAGCTGCTCGACGGCAGCGGCGGGTTGCCCCGCGAGCAGGCCGAGGTGATCCTCGGCGACCTCGCGCAATCCACTCCGACGGGCACCGACGGATATCCGCAGCGCTTCGGCATCCCCGAGGGCCTCTACGCCGAGCCGGTCGCCGTCAAGCAGGGCTGGTTCTGCTGCTGGAACGGCGGCAACCAACTCCACGTGTCGACCGGGGTGATCGGCGCAGACCAGCGCTACGTGATGGCCATCGGCTCGCTGGACCCGACCAGTGAGGCGGGCGCACGCGCCGACATCACCCAGGCTGTCAAGACGATGTTCCCCGGCGGCCGGATCTAGGCCGGTCGCTGTTTCCGAATCCCGCACTCACTCCAGGAGATCGGGCCGTCGTTCCCTGGTGCGCTCGAAGCTCTGCTCGCGCCGCCACGCGGCGATGCGGGCGTGGTCCCCAGAGCGCAGCACCTCCGGCACATCGAGGTCACGCCACGTGGCAGGGCGGGTGTAGCTGGGCCCCTCGAGGAGCCCGCCGACCGACTCGGAATGCGAATCGTCGCGGTGCGATTCCGGGTTGCCGAGGACGTCGGGCAGGAGCCGCAGCACCGCCTCGATCATGACCACGGCCGCCGATTCGCCGCCGGGCAGCACATAGTCCCCGATCGACACTTCCTCGACCCGCATCCGGCGGGCCGCGTCGTCCATCACCCGCTGGTCGATACCCTCGTACCGGCCGCATGCGAAGACCAGATGTTTCTCGGCGCTCCAGCGCTGCGCCGACTTCTGCGTGAAGAGCCGGCCTGCCGGGCTCGGCACCACGAGAAGGGTGTCAGCAGAACAGATTTCGTCGAGCGCTTCACCCCAGACCGGGGCCCGCATCACCATGCCGGGCCCGCCACCGTACGGGGCGTCGTCGACGGAGCGGTGGACATCGTGGGTCCACCCACGCAGGTCGTGCACCGCCAACTCGACGATGCCGGCGTCGATCGCCCGCCCCGGCAGGGACTGCCTCAGGGGATCGAGGAACTGCGGGAAGATCGAGACCACGTCGATGCGCATGCCGGTTCTCCGTCAGTCACTCAGGTCGAGAAGACCCTCGGGCGGGTCGATCACCACAGAATCCTCGGACAGAGACACCGACACCACGATCGCGGACACGAACGGCACGAGCACCTCGCGGCCGTCATCACGCGTCACCGACAGCAATTCGCCTGCGGCGGTGTGCAACACCTCGGCGACCCTACCGACGGCGACGCCGTCGACAGTCGATACGGCGAGCCCCTCGAGCTGGTGGTCGTAGAACTCGTCGGGGTCCTCGATCGGAGGCAACGACTCCGCATCGACGAGGAACAACGTGCCCCGCAACGCGTCGGCGGCATCGCGGTCACCGACTCCGTCCAGCCGGATCAGGAGCCGATCACCATGACTGCGCACCGATTCGATGCGGTATTCGCGCTCGGCCCCCCCGCGCGGCGCGCGGCCGCGCAGGGTGGCGCCGGAGACGAATCGGCCATCCGGGTCGTCGGTGCGCACGTCGACGGCGAGCTCACCGGTGACGCCGTGGGCCTTGACCACGCGCCCGACCACCAGGTCCATTTACTGGTCGGTGTCCACCACGTCGACGCGGATACCGCGGCCGCCGATGCCTGCCACCAGGGTGCGCAGCGCGGTAGCGGTGCGCCCACCCCGGCCGATGACCTTGCCCAGATCATCGGGGTGCACGTGCACCTCGACCGTGCGCCCGCGGCGGTTGGTCACCATGTCGACGCGAACATCGTCGGGGTTGTCGACGATCCCGCGAACCAAGTGCTCGACGGCGTCGACCACGACTGAACTCACGGTGTCGCTCAGCTTTCAGTGGCGCCGGCGACGGTGGCGTCCTCGCCCTCGGCCGCGGCCTCGGACTTGTCGGCCGATCCGGACGGATCAGCGGTCGCCTCGATGTCAGACGCTTCCTTCTTCGCGGCCGGCGCCTTCTTCTTCTTCGGCGTGGTGGCGTCGGTGGACGGGCCACCCTCGGCCTCGGCCAGCGCGGCGTTGAACAGGTCGAGCTTGGACGTCTTGGGCTCCTTGACCTTCAACGTGCCCTCGGCGCCGGGCAGACCCTTGAACTTCTGCCAGTCACCGGTGATCTTGAGCAGCGCGAGCACGGGCTCGGTGGGCTGAGCGCCCACACCCAGCCAGTACTGGGCGCGCTCGGTGTCGACCTCGATGAGGCTCGGCTCTTCCTTGGGGTGGTACCGGCCGATCACCTCGATGGCGCGACCGTCGCGGCGGGTGCGCGCGTCGGCGACGATGATGCGGTACTGGGGATTGCGGATCTTGCCCAGACGGGTGAGCTTGATCTTGACAGCCATGAACTACTCCTACTGAGGTGCCACGCTGCAATTCGGCGATACAGGCGGGTTGCCTGATCCGGTTTTGCCTTACGTGTGTGACCGCCGCGGGGCCAGAGTCCCGGGCAGACAGCCGCCCATTGTGCCAGAGGGCAGGCGCCCAGCAGAAATCGTCACAGCAGCTTGTCGAAGCACTTCTCCTCGACACGCTTGCTCATCCGCCATCCCTGCTCGGTGCGGACGAACTCGTCGACGTACCAGATCCCCACGAAGTACACCTGACCGGAATCGCCACCCATGACCATCGGGTTGAAGCAGATCGCGCGCGAGGTCGCGGTGTCGCCGTCCACGCGGATGTCGACGTTGCCCAGCATGTGGTAGTAGATCGGGAAGTTCGGCAGCACCTCCTTCAACCACGCCTTGACCTCGGGAAAGCGCCCCTCGATACCGCCCGCGACGCTGTAGTCGATGTACGCATCGGGAGTGAACACCGCGTCCAGATCGTCGAAACGCTTCTGGTCGATGGCGGTCGAGTAGTCGACCAGCAACTGTTGGATCTCCAGCCGGTCGGAGATCTCCTCGAGGCTCAGCATTCCTCGATTGAACACGATCGCGACATCCCGTTAGGCTCGGCCGCCATGATGAGGCTTCTCGCATGTCTGGCGGTGCTCCTGGGCGTGGTCGGCGGTGTGACGGCCCCCTACGCCGCGGCGACACCGGTCGCCGGGGTGAGCCAGCCCGCCGGAAGCGTCCCGATCCCCGCCGGTCCCGCCGAAGCCTGGATCGTGGCCGACATGGACACGGGCGCGGTCCTCGCGGGCCGTGAGGAGAACACCCGGTTCGCGCCGGCGAGCACGATCAAGGTGCTGCTGGCGCTCACCGTGCTCGACGAGCTGCCCCTGGACGCGACAATCGTGGCCAACGAGGCCGACACCACGGTCGAGTGCAACTGCGCGGGCGTCACGCCCGGGATGACCTACACCACGCGTCAGCTGCTGGAGGCGCTGCTGCTCGTGTCCGGCAATGACGCCGCCAACACGCTGGCCACCATGCTGGGCGGCCGCGACGTCGCGGCGGCGAAGATGAACGCCAAGGCGGTCGCGGTCGGCGCATTGGGCACCGACGCTGGTTCGGCGTCGGGTATCGACGGCCCCGGCATCTCGGTCTGGTCCACCCCGCACGATCTGGCGGTGATCTTCCGCGCCGCGATGGCCAATCCGGTGTTCGCCCAGATCACGTCTCAGCCCACCGCGGTGTTCCCGACCCGCACCGGCGACGTCGTCTTGGTGAACCAGGACGAGCTGCTGCACCGCTATCCGGGCACCTTCGGTGGTAAGACGGGCTACACCGATCTGGCGCAGAAGACGTTCGTCGGCGGCGCCGAACGCGGCGGACGGCATCTGGTCGTGGCGCTGATGCACGGTCTGGTCCACGAGGGCGGGCCGACCTACTGGGATCAAGCTGCGGCGCTTCTCGATTGGGGTTTCGCGCTGGGTCCGAACGCGGGCATCGGCGCGTTGTAGAGCGATTTCGGCGTGCTCGTCGTCGCTCAGCGTCGATTACCACGCCGAAATCGCTACCCGACGGTGATCGAAACGAGTCCGGGAGCGGTTAGCGTCAGCCCTCGTGCGGCGTGGATTCGCTGGGCTGGCGTGCGCCCTCGGTACGACGGTGGCCGTGGTGACGACGGTGCTGCCCGCCGCTCCCGCTGCCGCCCAACCCAGCGCTGAACCCGCTGCGGCACAGGCTCTTCCACAGGGCCCGGCGCAGGCGTGGCTGGTCGCCGATCTGGACACAGGCCGCGTGCTGGCCAGTCGCGACCCGTACGGCCGCTATGCGCCCGCCAGCACGATCAAGGTCCTTCTCGCGATGGTGGTGCTCGATCGCCTGCGGCCGGACAACTTCGCGCGGGCCAACTCCTCCCATGACGACGTCGAATGTTCCTGCGTGGGGCTCACACCCGGCCAGGCCTACACCACTGCGCAGCTGCTCTCGGCACTGCTGATGGTCTCGGGCAACGACGCGGCGAACATGCTCGCGGACATGCTCGGCGGCCAGCAGGCCGCGGTGGCAGCCATGAACCGCAAAGCCGCGCTCGTCGGCGCACGCAGCACCAAGGCATCGTCCCCGTCGGGGCTCGACGGACCAGGCTGGGAGTCGGTCACCTCGCCGCACGATCTCGCCGTGATTCTGCGCGCGGCACTGCAGTATCCACTCATCGCGACGATCATGCGCTCGCCGACAGCGCCGTTCCCGGGCAAGACGCTGCACAACCAGAACGAATTGCTGAGCCGCTACCCCGGGGATCTGGCCGGCAAGACCGGGTTCACCAACCTCGCCCGCAAGACCTACGTCGGAGCCGCCCAGCGGGGCGCCAAACGACTGGTGGTCGTCCAGATGTACGGCAGCGGCGACCTCTACGGCCAGGCCATCGACCTGTTCGACTATGGCTTCAACCAGCCCTGAGCCGTCACTCCCCCTCGACCTCCGCGAAAGCCCGCACCGGGAACGTGCCGAAACCCTCGATCGCCGGCGGGGCTGCGGTGAACCGGGCGCCACGTTGCGGCACCGCACCCAGATTGGTGAGGTGCTCGACGACGTGCACACCGGCCCCCAGTAGCACCGTGTGAGCCGGCCGGCTCCCGCCCGACTCGGTGTCATCGATGTTCACGGAGTCGATCCCGACCAGCACGGCTCCTGCGTCGATCAGGTACTGCGCCGCCTCCCCGCACAGGAACGGCGCCCCGGACCCGTAGGCCGGCGTCCCGAAGTGCCGGTCCCAGCCGGTGTGCAGAAGGACAGCCGCGCCGCGGACGTCACGGCCGGCGAGGTCGTCGACGGTGATCGCCCGGCCGCGTTCCGGAGCGAGGTGGATCACCTCGGCCGGGAGCCCGACGAGTGTCGACAGGTCCAGACCCGCGAGGTCCGCCCCGTCCCCGTAGCGGTGGAACGGGGAGTCGAGGTAGGTGCCCGTGTTGCCGATCATCGTGATGAGGTCCATCGCGAATTCTGTTCCTGCCGCGTACTTCTCGCGAGAGTCTTCGCGTGTCAGATATGGGCTGATGACGGGAGCAGGCAGTCCGGGATAGGTGATGAGGCCGGCCCGGATCGGATGGCTGAGGTCGACGATGCGGCGTGTGGACACCGCGACATCCTAGGACTGACCGTCGGGGACTCGACCGCGGAAGGGACATCCCCATCGCAGGCTCCCGCCAACTAAGGTTGCCCTAACTTGCGCCGTACAGTGCGGCGCGCCGATCGAGGGAGCGTCGTTGGCCGACCATCTGATCATCGGATTCGGCACCGACATGGGCAACGCCGAAGACGCCGCGATGACGTGTGCGGAGGCGTGCCAGGCTGCCGGTTTCGCAGTCGAAGCCAGGGAACTCAACCAGATCGGTGTCGACGAGTTGTGCGCCGCGACCCACTTTCTGGCCGTCACCTCCACCTTCGGGGACGGCGAGTTCCCCGACAATGCCGCTCTGTTCTGGAATGCACTCACCGCGCAGGACATCCCGCTGGATCATCTGAGTTTCGCCGTACTCGCCCTGGGCGACATCGGTTACGACTTGTTCTGCAACGCCGGCCGATTGCTCGACGAGCGGCTCGAGGCACTCGGCGCCACCCGATTGACCGAACGCATCGACATCGACGGTCCCTACGAGCGTGCGGCTGCCGCGTGGACCACCGACGTCGTCACGCTGCTCGCGGCCGCACTGGCCGAGCCGCCCGCGCCCGCGCCCGGCGCCGAACCCGCCGGCCGTGAACGACACCATCGCGTCGCGACGAGATGCACGGTCAATCGGCTTCTCAGTGTGGCGGATTCCGAGCGGGAAGTCCGCCACTACGAGATCGACCTGACCGGCTCGGGCATCACCTATCGCGCGGGCGATTCGCTGGCGGTACACGCCACCAACGATCCCGTGCTGGTCGACGCGTTGCTCGCCCAGTTGGGCGCCGCGCCCGATCACATCGTGGCCGGCCACGACGAGCCACTCGGCACGCTACTCACCGAACACCTCGAGATCCGCATTCCCTCGCGCGCGCTGCAGGCCCTGGTCGGCGGCCGCACGCGCAACGCGTCGGCCGCGGCAGCACTGCGCACCCGCGCGGGCTCCTGGTGCTACGGCAAAGACGTCCTGGACCTGGTGCGGCTGGCAGATCTGGATGTGGGCGAGGTGGTGGACACCCTGCGTCCCTTACAGTTTCGCGACTACTCGATCGCCTCGAGCCCACTGATGCACCCCGACAGTGCCCATCTGACCGTTTCCACCGTGCGGTACACCTGCGGCGACCGGCGCCACGGCGGTGTCGCGTCCACCTTCCTGGCCGACCGCGGCGAGCATCTCACGGTGCAGTTACGCCCCAATCACAGCTTCCGCCTGCCGGATCCGGCCGTGCCGATCATCATGGTCGGACCGGGCACCGGTATCGCGCCGTTCCGTGGCTTCTTGCAGGAACGTCAGGTCACGGGTGCGTCGGGCCCGTCGTGGCTGTTCTTCGGTGATCGTCATCGGGCCACTCACTACCTCTACGGTGAGGAACTGGACGCGTTCGCGCGCGCAGGGACGCTGTCGCGTCTCGACCTCGCCTTCTCGCGGGACAGCGAGACGAAAACTTATGTGCAGCATCGTATGTGCGAGCGCGGCGCCGAGCTGTTCGGATGGCTTCGCGACGGCGCACACCTCTACGTGTGCGGCGACGCCAACCGGATGGCCCGCGGCGTCGACGCCGCGCTGCGCGAGATCGTCGCTGTCCACGGCAGGCTGGACGCCGCGGGCACCGATGCCTTCGTCGCCGATCTGATCACGTCGCACCGCTACGTGCGCGACGTGTACTAGCTAAAAGACCCTGCCGCGCAGGATCACCCGGTCGGGCGCCGCGAGGACCGCGGCACCAGTGCGGGGATCGTCGGTGTAGCAGACCAGGTCCGCGGATGCGCCGTGCTCGAGGCCGGGCCTACGCAACCACTCCCTGGCATCCCAGCAGGCAGCACCGAGTGCGTCCGTCGACGACATCCCGATGCCTTTGAGTGCATCCACCTCTTCGGCGATACGGCCGTGTGCCACTGCGCTGCCCGCGTCCGAGCCCGCGTAGATGGGCACACCCGCTTCCCGGGCCGCCGCGATGCGCTCGCCGCACGTCGCGTAGAGGGCGCGCATGTGGCGCTGATAGCGCGGGTATCTGTCGGCGCCGGCAGCGATGTCCGGGAAGTTCTCGATGTTGATCAGGGTCGGCACCAGCGCGGTGCCGTACTCGACCATCAGGTCGATGGTGTCCTCGGTGAGCCCGGTGCCGTGCTCGATGCAGTCGATGCCGGCGCGGATCAGGCCGGGCAGCGCATCCTCGCTGAACACGTGCGCGGTCACTCGCGCGCCGTGGGCGTGCGCGGCGTCGATCGCCGCGGCCAGAACCTCGTCGGACCACAGCGGTGCCAGATCGCCTGTGTCGCGGTCGATCCAGTCGCCGACGATCTTCACCCAGCCGTCGCCACGGCGCGCCTGCTCGGCCACCGCCTGCGGCAGCTGGTCCTCGTCGGCGAGTTCGGCGGCGAAGCCCCGCTGATAGCGCTTGGGCCTGGCGATGTGACGCCCGGCCCTGATGATGCGCGGTAGGTCGTCGTGGTCGTCGAGAGTCCTTGTGTCCGTGGGTGACCCGGCATCACGCAGGAGCAGGGCGCCCACCTCACGCTCGACCTGGGCCTGCTCGATGGCCTCGTCCAGCGGGATCTCACCGTCGGGCCCCAGCCCGACATGGCAGTGGGCGTCGACCAGACCGGGCAGAATCCAGCCGCCATCGAAGACGGTGTCAGCGCCCGCCACGGGTTCGGCCGACAGACGCCCGTGGACCACCCACCACTCGACGGGTTCGCCGCCGGGCAACCCACGCCCGCGGACGTGCAGCGCCCCTGCCATCAGTTCTTGGGGAACTTCAGCTTCGACAGGTCGATGTCGGCGAGCCCCGGCGGCAGCTCGTCGAGCCCCTTGGGCATGTTGGACAAATCGGGGAAACCGGCGGGCAGGCCGCCCATGGCGCCGAGCGGGTTGCGTGCCGGCGTGGGCCCGCGACCGCCCTTCTTCTTACCCGCCTGCTTGTTCTTGCCCTTGCCCGCTTTACGAGTGTTCTTGCGGCCGAACGGCATCCCCATCTGTCCGGCCATCTGCGACATCATCTTGCGTGCATCGAAGAATCGGTCCACCAGCTGGTTGACCTCGGCGACGGTCACCCCGGAACCGTTCGCGATGCGCAACCGCCGGGACGCGTTGATGATCTTCGGATCAGCCCGCTCGGCCGGTGTCATGCCGCGGATGATCGCCTGCACACGGTCGAGCTGGCTGTCGTCGACAGCGGCCAGGGCGTCCTTCATCTGGCCGGCGCCGGGCAGCATGCCCAGCAGATTGCCGATCGGGCCCATCTTGCGGATCATCAGCATCTGCTCGAGGAAGTCCTCGAGTGTCAGCTCACCGCTGCCGATCTTGGCCGCGGTCGCCTCGGCCTGCTGGGCGTCGAAGACCTGTTCGGCCTGCTCGATGAGCGTGAGCACGTCGCCCATGCCCAGGATGCGGCTGGCCATCCGGTCGGGATGGAAGACGTCGAAGTCCTCGAGCTTCTCCCCCGCCGAGGCGAACAGGATCGGCACGCCGGTGACTTCGCGCACCGACAGCGCCGCACCACCGCGGGCGTCACCGTCGAGCTTGGTGAGCACGACGCCGGTGAATCCGACGCCTTCGCGGAAGGCGTCGGCGGTGGTGACGGCGTCCTGACCGATCATCGCGTCGAGGACGAACAGGATCTCGTCGGGCTGCACCGCATCGCGGATCGCGGCGGCCTGACCCATCAGCTCCTCGTCGATGCCCAACCGGCCCGCGGTGTCGACGATGACGACGTCGTAGTGCTTGGCCTTGGCCTCGGCCAGACCGGCGGCGGCCACGGCCACCGGGTCGGCGGTGCCTTTGACCTCGGCGGCGCCGGGTGCGGTGCCCGGATGCGGGGCGAACACGCCGACCCCGGCCCGCTCGCCGACGATCTGCAGCTGGTTGACCGCACCGGGGCGCTGCAGGTCGCAGGCCACCAGCAACGGGGTGTGCCCCTGGCCCTTGAGCCACTTCGCGAGCTTGCCCGCCAGCGTGGTCTTACCCGAGCCCTGCAGGCCGGCCAGCATGATGACCGTCGGTGGGTTGCGCGCGAACGCCAGCTGGCGCGTCTGACCGCCGAGGATGCCGATGAGCTCCTCGTTGACGATCTTGACGACCTGCTGGGCCGGGTTGAGCGCGGCGGACACCTCGGCGCCCTTGGCGCGGTCCTTGATACGGGCGATGAAGGCACGGACCACGGGCAGCGAGACATCGGCCTCGAGCAGTGCCAGGCGGATCTCGCGCGCGACGGCGTCGATGTCGGCATCGGTCAGCCGGCCCTTGCCGCGCAGGCCCGACAGGGCACCGGTCAACCGGTCGGACAGGGATTCAAACACCTCGCCAGCCTAACGGTCGGCCCGCCGGAGCGAGAAAGCCGCGCTGACCTCTGGTCACGCCTCTGGTCGTGCAGGGTGTGCAGCCGTTACCGTGAGGGCCATCCGACCAGCCCGCGGAGGTTCTGATGACAGCCGTCGACGTACCCCTGACCACCGCGCGCCGAGACGCCGACGCGTCCCGCGGCGAGGTCACCCACATCAGCCAGTGCACGCTCTGTGAGGCGCACTGCGGGCTGCACGTCACGGTCAGCGGCGGGCAGGTCACCCGTATCGAGGGCAACCCCGACGACGTGTTGTCACACGGCTACATCTGCCCCAAGGCCACCGCGATGGGCGGCCTGCATCACGACCCGGACCGGGTGCGAACCCCGCTGCGCCGCGTCGGCGACCGCTTCGAGCCGGTCGGCTGGGACGAGGCGTTCGCCGATATCGGCCGGCGGCTACGGGCGGTGCGCGAGAAGAGTGGCAGTCAGGCGCTCGGCATGTACCTGGGCAACCCGGCCGCCCACAGCTCGGGCGCTGCCTATGGCTTCCTGTTGAGCCGGGCGCTGCGCACCCCGAACTTCTTCACCGCGTCGTCCATCGACCAGATGCCGCACGAGTTCGCCGCGTGGAAGGTTTTCGGCTCCAACGCGCTGATCCCGGTCACCGACATCGACCGCACGCAGCGGCTGGTGATCCTCGGGGCCAACCCCGCGGTGTCCAACGGATCGCTGTCGATCATGCCCGGCGCCAAACGACGGATCCGGGCGATCCGGGAGCGCGGCGGCACGGTCGTCGTCGTGGACCCTCGCCGCACCGAGACCGCCCGCCTGGCAGACCAGCACGTCGCGGTGCGCCCCGGCGGCGACCTGTTCCTGCTGCTGGGCATGCTGCACGTCCTGCTCGCCGAAAAGCTCTGTGACACAAAGGCAGTGGCTGAGCAGGCGACAGGTATCGCCGAGCTGGCCGACCTGGTCGCCGACGCGACACCGGAGGCGATGGCTCCGCGGGCCGGGGTCGACGCGGACGTGATCCGCACCTTGGCCCGCGAGCACGCGGCCGCCGAATCCGCGGCGATCTACGCGCGCATCGGCATCTGCCAGCAGCCGACGGGCACCCTGGTCAGTTGGCTGGTGATGGTCCTCAACGCGGTGACGGGCAACCTCGACCGTGCGGGCGGCACCATGTTCACCACACCCGTGGCGGACGTGCCCCGCCTGGCCAAACGGATACCGTTCCGGCCGGGCCGCTACACCGACCGGTCGGGCCGCTATGGCTCGTTCCGCTCGGAGCTGCCTGCCGTCGTGATGGCCGACGAGATCCTCACCCCGGGTCCCGGGCAGATCCGCGCGATGATCACCTACGCCGGCAACCCGGTGTCGTCGATCCCGCAGCGCGGCCGGCTCGACGACGCGCTGGACTCGCTCGATTTCTGCGTCGCGGTCGACATGTACGTCACCGAGACCACTCGGCACGCCGACTACATCCTGCCTCCGGTGTCGCCGCTGGAGCGCGACGACGTCAGCCTGCTCACGCCGGTGTTCCAGGTGCGCAATACCGTTCGCTTCCAACACCGTTCGTTCGATCCGCCGCCCGGGGGCCTGGAGGACTGGGAGATCCTGACGCGGCTGGCGCTCGAGTTGGCGCCGCGGCCGCTGCGCGGGATGCCTCGGCCGCTGCGGTCACGACTGATCTCGGCGCTCAACCCGTTGCGGCTCGCGACGCTGGCCGTGGCCACCGGGCCGCACGGCCGGCTACGCAAGGGCCGCAGGGGCATCACGATGGCCCAGATCCGCTCCAGCCCCGGCGGCGTCGACCTCGGACCGCTGCGCCCCCGCCTGCGTGAGGTGATCGCCACCGAGGATCGCCGCGTACACCTGGCACCCGGCGAGTTCGTCGCCGCGGCGCGGAGCCACCTGCAGGGCACCGACGCTGCGAAGCACGACGGTTACGACCTGCAGCTGGTCGGCCGACGGCAGCTCCGGAGCAACAACTCCTGGCTGCACAACGTGCCGTCGATGACGGGCGGCAGCAACCGGTGCACGATCCTGATGAACCCCGACGACGCGGCGTCGCGCGGCCTGGCCGACGGCGACATCGTGTGCGTCGCCTCGGCGGTCGGCCGCATCGAGGTGCCGGTGGACGTCACCGATGACATCCGCGCGGGAACCGTTGCCGTTCCGCATGGTTGGGGCCATCGCGACACCGGGTGGCGGCACGCGGACACGCTGGCCGGCGCCAACGTGAACGAGTTGCACGATCCGGATCTGGTGGACACCTTCACCGGTACCGCAGCGGTCAACGGCACGTGGGTGTCGGTGAGCGTTTCGGCTGTGTCCTGAGAACCACCAATTTTGGATCGGCGGAATGATCTTGCCGCTCAACAGCTGTGATTCAGTGTCCCGTGGTTCGGTTCGTGGCGGCAGTGCGCGATGACGTCGAGTTCGGCGTGCAAGCCAGTCATCTGCACGCAGATGTGAGCGTTCGTCATGTGCGCGAGGACGTCGCGCGCGGTCGCGGCAGGCAGCTCGATGCGCGTCACGGGCAGGGAACCATGCGCATTGGCCAGTGCAACGAGATCCTGGTAACCGCCGGAGCCAGAGTCGATCGCACATGCACTCATATCGACCGCGTCGACGGAAATGCGGTCCGCGGTATCGGGCTGACATGCGAGTTCCACGTTGATGGCCACGATGAACCAGCGGTGGCGGTCCAGGCCGGCCTCGGCTTCCAGTCGCGGCCCGCGAGCGATGTCCTGAGTGAGACCGATTCTGCCCGTCCAGTCTTCGAACCGCGCAGAGGGGAAGGACAGCCGGCGATGGTCCCGGGCGACGAAGTGGTCGATCATGAGCGATGCGTCTCCCCGGCGACTTCGTTGCGGTGTCGCGACGTCAAGACTCTCCGACGCCGATCGATGGGTGAGGTCTGCCGATGGTCCTGCGCCGCCCCCGGCTCCGACACGCCGCTGGCGCGCGTGGCGCCGGACGGCATGACGTGCCGTCGCCGGCTGAATCGGCCCGCCCAATCGACGACGTGGACGGCGATGGGGATGAACAACGGCGACAAGCACAGGAGCATGATCCCGAGTGCGGCGAGATAATCAGACATGAGAAACCTTTCGGAGATGGCGGTCTCTTCGCTGGTGTTTCGTCGGGGTTCAGCGACGGTTCAGGTAGCGCAGAGCTGATCGGGCGGCGTTGTGCCCGCACATGCCGTGCGCGCCGACCCCCGGCGGGGTGGCAGCGGAGCAGATGAACATGCCGGGCACTCCGGTGCTGTACGGATCCATGGCCAGGCGAGGCCGTATGACGATCTGCTTGGGGTCGTTGCGGCCGGTGGCAATGTCTCCGCCGACGTAGTTGGGATTGTGTTCGGCCAGCGCGACCGGTCCGCGTGTGTGGACGTTCACGACGCGGTCCCGGAAACCGGGCGCGAAACGTTCGATCTGCTCCAGGATCGCTTCGGTCGCGTCTCCGGTGTAACCGTGCGGAACGTGGGCATAGGCCCAAATGGGATTGCGTCCGTTGGCACTTCGCGTGGGGTCGGCGAGATACTGCTGGCAGACCAGGACGAAGGGCCGGGCCGGCATCCGGCCGGCGGCCACCTCGCGTTCGGCGGCGACGATCTCCTCGGTGGCGCCGGCGACGTGAACGGTGCCGGCACGTCCGCAGTCGGGACTGGTCCACGGGATGTCACCGTCGAGGGCGATGTCGATCTTGAACGCTGCCGCGCCGTGCCGGTAGTGCCGGTAGGCGCGGCTCACGCGGCTCGGCAGTGCGTCTCCGGCGATGTCGGCGACCGCACGCGGGGCGAGATCGAAGAGCACCACGTCTGCCAGGGGCAGCTGCTTGAGCGAGCTCACCAGGACGCCCGTCTCGGTCTTGCCGCCCAAGTCGGCCAGCCGCGCCACCATCGCTGCGGATATGGCTGCCGAGCCACCTTCGGCGACGGGCCAACCGTACCTGTGCCCTGCTGCGGTGATCATCAATCCGACCGACGAGGATGCCGGCCGGGTCAGAGGGTAGTAGACGTGCGCCGCGACCCCCATGAACAGTGCCCGGGCGCGCTCGCTTCGCCACTTGCGAGCCATGACGGTAGCCGGGAGCAACGCCTGCACTCCGAACGCGGACAAAGCAATCGGATGTCGAGGCACGTGCACGATGGGCCTGAAGACATCCTCGCGCAGCATGTCGAAGCGGCGGGCCAGCGGCTCGAACACGTGCTCCCAGGTACGCCCGTCGCGGCTGTCGAACTGAGCGGCAGTGTCGGCAATCGAGGTGTGCAGGCTTGCGGCACTGCCGTCGTCGAACGGATGGGCGGCGTCGATGTCGGGATAGCGCCATCGCAGCCCGTAGTCGGCCAGCGGCTGCGACTGGATGAACGGCGAGGCAGCAGTCATCGTGTGGATTGCCGAGCAGTCGTCGTGCAGCAGCCCGGGCAGGGTGAGTTCGCTGGTTCGGGTACCGCCACCGAGAGTGTCGGCGGCCTCCACGACGGTCACGTCGACGCCGCGCTCAGCGAGAGTGAGTGCTGCGGCCAAACCGTTGGGGCCCGACCCCACCACGATGGCGGCGCTCATCGCACTGCGGTGTGTGGACGCGGGATGGCGAGCCGCACCGGCAACTGGTCGCCGGGCTCGGGCCACGGCTGACGGGCGGTCATGTCGGCGACCTCGACGTAACCACGCTCGATCACACCAGCTTTGGCGTCGACGATGCGGTAGGCCTGCCACGAGCGGTGGATCGGTTGGCCCTCGAGAAGGATGACCCGAACGTCGCCTTCGGCGAAGTCGCAGCGCCGTTGGAGAGCGTCGATGAGGTGTTCGTTGTGCAGATGGCCCTCACCGAAATTCCAACCGATGAGCGGGCCGGCCATGTACTCGCCGTCGCGGATGACGTAGTCCCTCTCGTCGTCCACCGCGCGGGCCACCAACCCGTTGAGGGCGCGGCCGTGCGTGTGCATGGAGCGCCAGGCCAGCATCTTGTCGAGCATCACCTCGGCGACGTCCGGCCCGTAGAGCGTGGCGAGCTGGCGGTTGGCCAGCGCAGAACACTTGCGCACGTTGGCTTCTATCGTGTCCTCGACACCGGGTCGCAGGCACCAAGCCGACGCTGCCCAGTTGCCCGCGTAGTAGCGCATGGCCGGCAGGAAGGACACCTTGTCGGGGAACAGGTTTCCGATGATGGGCACCAGCACCAGGCAGACCGCGAGGATGGCCAGGAGCAGAGGTGACGTCATGTCGGTGACGCGGTAGTCGCTGTATCCGCCGTAGAGGTAGAACACCGAGATGATGAAGAAGGCGTTCCACTCCAACGGAACCCCCATGGGGATCGTGGAGGTGATCGTGAGGTGAAACAGCACCATGAAGATGATCGCGCCCCACAGCCACGGCCCGTGCGACGGTGCGAAGAACACCAGATACAGCGGAACGATGAACTCCGAGGTGGTGCCGCCGACGTGGGCGAGCAACTGCGGCAGCCGTGAGGGGCGCAGGTCGTTCACCGGATCGCGCCACATCAGGCGTTTGGCCCACTTGGCAGGGATGAGCACGGGATTGTTGCTCATCATCACGGCCATCACGTAAGGGAAGTGGTGATTGAGTTTGGACGTCGCCGCACCCCACCACAGGGCGAGCAGGATGAGCTTGAACGCGGCGATCTGGTCGACCAGAGGAAAGAAGAACACGATCAGCGTCAGGCCGTAGTGTTCGGCGCGTGCCGCCAGGAACACGGTCTTGTCGCGCAGCCCGAGCAGCACCAGCGCCGCCAGCGTGGGGATTACCAGCGTGGGGTCGAGCAGTCCGACATCGCCACGAGCGGTCACGGGGCCACCGGTGCCCGGCGCGAGCAGCGTCCACACCAGCGAACCGAGCACTGTCGCATACAGCGCAACGTCGGCGGGAGTGCGGGTGTCGCCGCGGGTCAGGGGCACCTTGTCGGGCCACGGCGGCAACCGGATGGTGCCGGGGCGCAGCCAGTAGAGAAACCCACCCAGGGGCGGTAGGAAGCGCAGCGTCAGCGGTCCGGAGCCGCAACCGAGACCCAACACTTCGAACAGCAGAGTGAAAACGACGAGCTTCTGATAGACGATCGGCTGGGTCCACCACGACGTCAGGTCAGTCACACTCCCCAGTCCGGGGGTCAACGAGATGACCGCAACAGCGCCGCCGAGATATCCCGCGAGCTTCAGCACATAGAGCAGGTAGACGGCGTACGGGGTGCCGAAGCCATTGTCGGCCCAGTGGCGGGTCATGATCTGCAGGCGTTGCCACCGGGGACGGTCACGCCAGACGGCCGCGTCGGCGTCGGCAGGCAGGTTCGGCTTGGTGAAACTCATTGTCAGGGTCTCTCGGGCTATGCGGTGGACGATGTGGGTGTGCCGAGCTGACGGCGCAGGGCAGGCTTGTCGATTTTCCCGATGGGATTCTTTGGAATCGACTGCGTCAAGACGATTTTCGGTCGCTTGTACTTGGCCAGTGACGTCGCGACGTGCGCGGCCAGTTCACCGTCTGTGACGTCGCTGCCAGATTTGGGGGTGACGAAGGCGATGGGCACCTGGCCGTAGACGGGGTCGGGCCGGCCGACCACGGCCGCCTCGTGAACTCCGGGGTGCTGGTAGAGCACCCCTTCGATCTCCTTGGGGTAGATGTTCTCTCCCCCTCGAATGATCATGTCTTTCGCACGATCGACGAGCGTGAGGTACCCATCGTCATCCATGACCCCGATGTCGCCGGTGCGCAGCCACCCGTCGACCAAGGTCTTGGCTGTTTCGTCCGGTTCGTTCAAATACCCCCGCATCACGGTGGGTCCTTGTATGGCGACTTCGCCGGGTGACCCGTCGGTGATCACAGATCCATTGGCGGCCAGAATCGCCACCCGCTGACCGGGCAGCGTGATGCCGACTGTCCCGGGCTTGCGATTACCGTGCCGCGGGTTGGTGGTTGACGCACACGTCGCCTCTGACAGGCCGTAGCCTTCGATGATCGGCACACCGTAGCGCCGCTCGAAGGCGGACATCAGTCGCGGCGCCATCGGTGCGGCACCGCAGATGGCGAACTCCAGGGAACTGGTGTCGGGACCCACCTCGGGAGGAAGCGCCTCGAGCATGGCGTAGATGGTGGGAACGGCCGAAAAGAAGGTGGGCCGGTAGCGCTCCACCAGGTCGAAGAAGGTGCGCGGATCGAACCGGCCCGCGACGGTAGCTCGTCCACCGACCAGCAGTGGCGACAAGACGCTGACGACGATCCCGTTGACGTGGAACAACGGCAAGATGAGCAGCGAGTGCGTTTCGGGACCGCTGCCCATTGCGTCGGCGATCGACTCCGCCATCGCGAGCACGTTGCCGTGCGTCAACACGACGCCCTTCGGCCGACCCGTCGTCCCACTGGTGTAGACGATCAGAGCGACGTCATCGCTCCGGTGTACCACCGGCGGCAGCACCGGAATCGGGTTGGTCTCAGAGGGTTCGCTCAGCCGGTCGACGGCCAGCGTGGCGACAGAATCGAAATCCGCTTCGCCGTCGGTGACGATCACGCGCGCTCCCGAGTCGCCGAGCTGGTGAGCTACTTCTCGCGGTGTCAACGAGGGATTGACCGGGGTGACAGCCGCCCCAAGCTTCCATGCAGCGAACAGCGCGATGATCAGCTCGACCCGGTTCGGGAGCTTGACGGCAATGACGTCACCCGGCCGGACGCCGAACGCTGCCAGGCGAGCAGACGCGTGATTGATGCGGGCGGCGACTGCGGCGTTCGACAACGTCCCGTTGTGCTCATCGGACAACGCGGGCTGGTTCGGATCCACCCGAACACGGTGTAAAAACAGTTCGGCGAAGTGCATCGCAGGCTCCTGACGTGGGTATTTCTGCCGATTCGCTCACACTATTTCCGTTGTAGTGATGAACGCCATAGGCCGACTCCATGAAGGAACACGTCACATTTGTGGTCTCCGCACGAAAATCTACGAGCGTCAGCGCGTGGCCGCGGAGGACGACAGCAACGACGGACCCATCCATCGGCATGCTGTCAGCGCGATCTGGATGTTGACCACGACATCCGGTTCGTCGAACGAGGCCGAGCAGGCCTCCATCGCCTGCGCGACCCTGTATTGAATCGTGTTGCGGTGCAGAAACATTGCGCTAGCAGTCCCAGCGAAGCTGCGGTTCCGGGCGAGGAACTCCCGCAATGTGTTGCGAAGCAATCCGGAGCGTTCGTCATCGACAGCCAGCGCTCCGAGCGTTCGCTGCACGAACATCCGGAGATCGGGCATGTTCGTCGCCATCAACGCAACAGGTGCGACATCGTCGTAGCACACCAGTCGACCAACGGCTGACCCTCCGGACAGCGCAACCACTTTGGCCCGTTCCGCTTCACTCAGTGATCGGCGGAACCCCTCGACACCGTGGCCGCACCCGCTCATTGCGACCCGAACCGCAAGATCGCTGTGCTCGAGAACTGACCGCACAGTCGCGACGTCGATGGTGTCGATCGGCCACCACAGACGCACCTCCCGTTCGTCAGTCGGCACCATCAGTGCGGTCTCCGAGGTACCCAGCACCCGTCCCAGTGCCGAGCGCGCTCGATCGAAGACATCACCGACGTCGCGGGTGGCCACGACATTGTCCGGCCACATCACCGCCGCGACGTGGGAGCGGTCCAAGCGGTAGTCGAGTGCGTCTTCGGCCTTCGCGATGTCGGCGGCCCCACCGGCGAGCAGCTCGTTCACCCAGTGCTGACGCAGGCCGCTACGGCTGCCCACCCAGCGGTCGCGCTCCTGCTCATAGGCAACCCCCACCTGGTCACAGATGCGGTCGATCCAAGCAGCAGCCCGATGGACCAGCTGGCGTGCTGCGGGAAGCGCGTCGTCGGCGGGGGTGTGCGCTGCCAGGAGCGCCATCGCCTGGTCGACGAAGCGCCCATGCCCGATGCGGTATGCGCGGATGAGCGCCGACAGCGCGACGTCTCGTTGGGCCATGGCGCGCGCGTAGGCCAGCGCGGCGCTGGGCGCCTCGACATCCGCCTCGTCACCGCCGTATTCCAGGAAGTGGATCGCGGCGATGACGTTCTCGGTGATGCTCGCGTGAAGAAGCTCCACCATGCGGGAATCGTCGTCGAGGGAACGGATCTCTGCGCGCGTGACCGAGACCAGCTCCGCAATGAACTGCTCGCGTCGCGCACGCATCTGTTGCGCTGCCGACGATGCGTATGCACTGCCATGGTCGAAGTCATCGCCGGCCATCGAGGAACCCAGCGTCCACTCCTCTCTCACGCATCCGAACCTGCGGCCAAATGTACGTCGGACGCTGTCCGAGATCTGTGATTCGGATGTTCGCTCGCCGGCGGACCAGCCCAGGTCAGCCCGCGGAACGCGAGCAGGGCACCGATCGCCGGCGGACGCTAGCTGGCTTCCTCGACGGCGGGCGGCGGCGCGGGCAGCACGGCGAACAGCTCTCGATCCAGGATCTGCCGCACCGCGGCGCTGTCCTGAGGCAGCACCACGCCGAACGCGTCGACCACCGACGAGCCCAGCGTGGTCACCTTCGCCCAGGCGATGTCGACGCCGTTGCGCTCGAACACCGCGGTCAACGCCGTCAGCAGCCCCGCACGGTCGGTGGTGCGAATCTCGAGCACCGTGCGCCCGGCGTCGTCGGTGTCGTGCCACAGCACCCGCGACGGCGCCGCGGGAGCGTGCACGGGCACTGCCGCTCGGATCTCGCCCGCGCGGGTCGACGCCTGCGGATCGCCCTTCTTCTCCAGCGAGGACACGACGTCGAGATCTCCGTCGAGAGCGAGGATCACTTGCTGGCGCAGCAGTTCGGCCGCCGGCGGCGACCCGAAATGAGGTGAGACGACGAAGGTGTTAACCGCCGAACCGTTGTGGCCGTTGACCGACGCCGAATGCACTCGCAGCGAGTTCAGCGCGAGCACCCCGGCGGTCTTCGACAACAGCCCGCGCTGGTCGGGGGCGATCATCGTGACGGTGAAGATGTGGGGGCTGTCGCCAGGGGCCAGCTCCACGTGCACGCCCGGCTGGCCGGCCATCTCGAGGAAGCGGGGTTCGATCGGATCGGGTTGGGGCAGGGGCTCCCCCGCCATCACCAGCCGGCACCGCCGGACCAGGTCACCGAGCAGCGAGGCCTTCCAGTCACCCCACACACCGGGGCCGGTGGCCAAGGAATCGGCTTCGGCCAGGGCGTGCAGGAGTTCGAGCACCGTCAGGTCGCCGCCCATCGCGTCGACGACGGTAGCGATGGTCGCCGGATCCTGCAGATCACGCCGGGTCGCGGTGTGGGGCAACAGCAGGTGATGCCGCACCATCGCGGAAAGAATCGTGATGTCCGACGGCCACAATCCCAGCCTCGTGCCGATCTGATGAGCCAGTTCGGCACCGATCACGCTGTGGTCGCCGCCGCGCCCCTTGCCGATGTCGTGGATCAGCGCGCCGAGCACCAACAGGTCCGGCCGGGCGACTCGGGTGGTCAAAGCGCTTGCCCGCGAAACGGTTTCGACGAGGTGGCGGTCCACGGTCCAGATGTGCACGACGTCGCGGGGCGGCAGGTCGCGGACCGCACCCCACTCCGGGAACAGCCGGCCCCACAGCCCGGTGCGGTCGAGAGCCTCGATGGTGCCGACCGCTGACGGGCCAGCGGCGAGCATCACCAGCAGATCCTTGAGCGCCTGTCGCGGCCACGGCGTCCGCAGTTCCGGCGCCGTCTCCACCAGCCGGCTCAACGTCGACGCCGCCATCGGGAGACCCGTGGTCGCCGACGCGGCAGCCACCCGGAGGATGAGCCCCGGGTCGCGTTCGGGACGGGCGTCCCTGGCGAGGATGACTTCGCCGTTGAACTCGATGACACCCTCGTCGAGCGGCCGCCGCACCGGGCGGCGCAGCGCAGAGAGGCCCCGGCGGGGCAACGCGTTACCGGCCGTGCGAATGCCTGCGTCGACGTAGTAGCTGACCGTGCGGGCGGCGTCGGAGAGCATGCGGGCCAGATCGAATCGATCCCCGATGCGCAGCGAGGCGCCGATCTCGTCGGCGTGCTGGGCCAGCAGAAGCTCGCGACCGCGGCCGGCGACCCGGTGCAGCTCGGTGCGGACGTTGAGGAGAGCCAGATGCGCCTCGCCGAGGGTTTCGGTGGGTGAGGCCAGCGATCGGCTCGGGTACACGTCGGCCAACTGCGCGATGGCCAACGCATTGAGCAGCTGGACGTCGCGCAGGCCGCCGCGCCCGCATTTGAGGTCGGGTTCGGCGCGGTGCGCGATCTGCCCGCTGCGCTGCCATCGGGCGCGGGTGTGCTCGACGAGTTCCTCGAAACGCGAGCCGATTCCGGTGCGCCACTGCCGCCGGGCGCCACCGATCAACAGCGAAGACAGGTCCGCGTCCCCGGCGATGTGGCGCGTCTCGAGCATCGCCAGCCCGGCGGAGGTGTCCTCCGCGGCGACCCGCAGCGCCTCGGGCACCGTGCGCACGCTGTGGTCGAGGCGAATGTTGGCGTCCCACAACGGGTACCACAACAGCTCGGCGACCTCACTGACGATGTCGGCCGGCATGTTGTCGTGCAGCAGCATCAGGTCGAGGTCGGAGTACGGGAGGACTTCACCGCGGCCCAGACCGCCGGTGGCGACGATGGCGAACCCACTGCTGGGGGTGATGCCGATGTCGTTGGCCTTGGTGGTGAGCCAGAAATCGTAGAGGTCGAGCAGGGCGTCGCGCAGCGCCGCCGAGTCCAATCGGGCTCCCCCGGACCGCAATTGCTCGACGGCAGCGGTCAGATCGGTTGCCGGAGTTGACGATCCCGCCGCCGGACGCACCCAACGGGGTGCGCCGGCGGCGGGTCGCGGTTGCTGCTCTGTCATGAGTTGTCCTCCCGGCACTTGATGTTCCAGCGCACCCGGCGCAGGCCGGGAGACGACTCGGTGTTCGACTGGTCTGTCAGAGAGCGTCGGCTCCCCTCTCACCGGTGCGCACCCGCACCACGGTCTCGACCGGGCTCACCCAGACCTTGCCGTCACCGATCTTGCCGGTGCGGGCAGCCTGGACGATGACGTCGACCACCTTGTCCACGGCGGCGTCGTCGACGACGACCTCGACGCGGACCTTCGGCACAAAGTCCACCGAATACTCCGCACCGCGGTACACCTCGGTGTGTCCCTTCTGCCGACCGTAGCCCTGAACTTCGCTGACGGTCATGCCGAGGATGCCCGTCTGTTCCAGACCGGTCTTGACATCTTCGAGCGTGAACGGCTTGACGATCGCAGTTATCAGCTTCATATCCCTTATCCCTCCACGCCTGGGTGACGACCGAGTGCCGAGCCCCCGCCGACCGATGCGAAGTCGTAGGCGGTTTCCGCATGCTCCGATTCGTCAGCCCCGGTGGATTCATCCTCCTCGTTCAGCCGAAGTCCGACGGTGTACTTCACTATCAGAGCCAAGATAGCTGTCCCGATCGCCGAGTAGAGCAGAACCGCGCCCGCACCGACGGCCTGGCGCCACAGCTGATCGAAGCCGCCACCGTAGAAGAGGCCGGCCACACCCGCGCCGGTTTCGGGGGCGGCAACCAGCCCGACGAGCAGGGTGCCGACGATGCCGCCGACCAGGTGGACACCCACCACGTCGAGCGAATCGTCATATCCGAGTTTGTATTTCAGCCCGACAGCCAGGGCGCACAGCGCGCCGGCGACGGCGCCGATGACGAGCGCTCCCACCACGTTGACCGACGAGCAGGACGGGGTGATCGCGACCAGGCCGGCCACGATGCCCGAGGCGGCACCGAGTGAGGTGGCCTTGCCGTCGCGGATGCGCTCGGTGAGCAACCAGGCCAGCATCGCTGCGGCGGTGGCCACCGTGGTGGTGACGAAGGTCGATCCGGCGAGACCGCCCGACGATGTCGCCGAGCCGGCGTTGAAGCCGTACCAACCGAACCACAGGAGGCCGGCGCCGAGCATCACAAACGGCAGGTTGTGCGGACGCATCGGGGTACCCGGCCAGCCGCGGCGCTTACCGAGGATGATCGCGAGCACCAGACCCGCAGTACCCGCGTTGATGTGCACCGCGGTACCGCCGGCGAAGTCGACAGCGGCGAGCTTGTTGGCGATCCAGCCACCCGTCTCGGCGGTGACACCGTCGAACGAGAACACCCAGTGTGCGACCGGGAAGTACACGATGGTCACCCACAGAGCGGTGAACAGGAGCCAGCCGCCGAACTTGATGCGGTCGGCGACCGCGCCCGAGATCAGGGCGACGGTGATGATCGCGAACATCAGCTGGAAGGCGACGAACACCGTGGCCGGCAGGGTGCCGACCAGCGGGATGTTCACCACGTCCGCGGCTTCCACGCCGGCAGCCGGATCGGCGACGACCGCTGCGGCCGCGTTGCCCCCGATCAGACCCTTGAGGCCGAAGAACTGGGCCGGGTTGCCGAAGAGGTTGCCGACATCGTTGCCGAAGGCGAGCGAGTAGCCGTAGAGCACCCACAGCACCGTGACGACACCCATGGCCGAGATGCTCATCATGATCATGTTGAGCACGCTCTTGGCCCGCACCATGCCGCCATAGAAGAACGCCAGGCCAGGTGTCATCAGCAACACCAGCGCGGCGCTGGCCAGCATCCACGCGGTATCACCGGTGTCCGGTATACCCATCGTCGGGAATTGGTCCACTCGCAGATTCCTCCTTCGTCATGCCACAGCCGCGCGGAATGACGACCGTTGCCTGGGACATGACAATGCGCAGTGGATGTTTCGACGAAGACGCACCGGTGTTTCGCTCGTGTGAACGGATACGCCGGTCACGTTTCGCTGCTGTTACATCACGCGATTCGCGGGCACGTTCAGCCGAGCAGCGCGTCGACGAAGGCCGCGGGTTCGAACGGGGCGAGGTCGTCGGCGCCTTCCCCCAGCCCCACCAACTTCACCGGCACGCCGAGCTCCTGCTGGACCCGGAACACGATGCCGCCCTTGGCGGTGCCGTCCAGCTTGGTGAGCACGACGCCGGTGATGTCGACGACCTCGGCGAACACCCGGGCTTGGGGCAGGCTGTTCTGTCCGATCGTCGCGTCGAGGACGAGAAGCACCTCGTCCACCGCGGCACGTTTGCTCACCACGCGCTTGACCTTGCCGAGCTCGTCCATCAGCCCGGTCTTGGTGTGCAGGCGCCCCGCGGTGTCGATCACCACGACGTCGGCACCCGCGGCGATCCCGGTGTCGACGGCGTCGAAGGCCACCGACGCCGGATCGGCGCCCTCGGGCCCGCGGACCACCTGGGCGCCCACCCGGGAAGCCCACGTCTCGAGCTGGTCGGCCGCGGCGGCGCGGAAGGTGTCGGCGGCGCCGAGCACCACGCGGCGGCCGTCGGCCACCAGCACGCGGGCCAGCTTGCCCACGGTGGTGGTCTTGCCGGTGCCGTTGACGCCGACGACCAGCAGCACCGACGGCTTGTCCTCGTGCGGCAGAGCCCTGATCGAGCGATCCAGATCGGTCTTGAGCTCGGAGATCAGCACGTCGCGCAGGACCGCGCGGGCGTCGGCCTCGGTGCGCACGTTGGCCGAGGCCATCCGGGTCCGCAGCGCGCTCACCACCGATTCGGTGACGACCGGGCCCAGATCGGCGATCAGCAGCGTGTCTTCGATCTCCTCCCACGAGTCCTCGTCGAGATCGCCGCCGCCGAGCAGGCCCAGCATGCTGCGGCCCAGCGTGTTCTGCGACTTCGCCAGGCGGCCGCGCAGCCGGTCCAGCCGCCCCTCCGCCGGCGCGATGGTGTCGATCTCGGGGGTGATCTCCGGTGCGGTGTCCGGCGCCACCTCGGGCGTCGGCGCGGGTGGCGCATCGGGCACCACCGCATCGGGCACGACCACATCGGGCACCACCACGTCGGGCTCATGCGGCGCCGGTACCTGCACCGGCGGTTCCGGGCGGGCCTCGGTGACCGGATCGGGCAGCCGGACATCGGAGATGCGACGTTTGGGCGCATCGCGCGGGATGGTGGCATCATCGCCGACGGCCGGCAGTCCGGTGGTGTCGATACGCTCGGGTGCCTTCGGAGTGCGCGGCGGGGCCTCTGTGGGCGGCTCGGGCGGCGCCTGGGTGGGCGCCGAGGCCGAGAACGTGATGCCCGAGGCGGCTTTGTAGCCGCCCGACCGATCTACAGGAGTGGCAGTGTCTCGAGCGGACAGGCTGATACGACGCCGGCGGTACCGCACCAGGCCCACGACGAGCGCGACGAGCAGCAGGACGGCGATGACCGCGATGGCGATCCAGAGACCCTCACTCACCCGGCCATTGTCGCAGGGGCCTCTGTCGGGCCACAGCCGGTGAGCTTCAACCCCGGCTCCGCGGTCCATCAACGCAAGCGCCGCCACATCGACGTCTGCCTCACCGAGGCGGTCGACTATCAGACCGTGACCACCGGCTTCGAGCGCTACCGGCTGCCCTACAACGCCCTGACCCAGACCGATCTGCGCTCGATCGATCTACGCTCCGACTTTCTCGGCCGCCGGCTGGCTGCGCCGGTCCTGATCGGCGCGATGACCGGCGGCGCGGAACTCTCCGGCATCATCAACCGCAATCTGGCCGCCGCGGCGCAGCAACTGGGCATCGGCATGATGCTGGGGTCTCAACGAGTGATGATCGACGATGACGTCGCCGCGGCCAGCTTCGCGGTTCGCGAGGTGGCCCCCGACGTGCTGGTGATCGGCAACGTGGGGTTGGCACAGGTGTCGCAGGACATGGTGCCCGGGCTGGCCGCTGCTCTGGCTCGGGTGGGCGCCGACGCCGTCGCGGTGCACACCAATCCGCTGCAGGAGGCCGTGCAGCACCAGGGCGACACGGATTTCTCCGGGTCGCTGCGCCGGCTCGGCGACGTGATCGAGGCGCTCGACTACCCGGTGATGCTCAAGGAGGTCGGGCACGGCATCGGCGCCGTCGCGGCAGCCGAACTGACCCGCTGTCCTATCGCTGCCGTCGACGTCGCGGGCGCGGGCGGCACATCGTGGGCCCGCATCGAACAGTTCGTCCGTTACGGAGAGATCCGCCACCCCGCGCTAGCCGAGTGGGGCATCCCGACCGCACAGGCGCTGCGGGAGGTGCGTCAGACGCTGCCGGACATGCCGCTGGTGGCCTCGGGCGGTATCCGCACCGGTATGGACGCGGCCAAGGCACTCGCAATGGGCGCCCAGGTCGTCGCCATCGCGCGGCCGCTGCTCGCGCCTGCGATCGAATCGGTTGACGCGGTGGCGGATTGGCTGGAGGTGTTCCTCGAGGAACTGCTGATCTGCCTGCACGGCAGCGGCGCGGCCGACCTCGCGGCGCTGCGCGCCGGCGGGATCGTCGAACTCCCCTGACGTCGCTCAGGCCGGGCTGGTGACCAGCTCCTGCCCCCGCATGCGCTGCGAGATGACGGTCGTGATGCCGTCGCCGCGCATGGTGACGCCGTAGAGCGCGTCGGCGACCTCCATCGTCGGCTTCTGATGGGTGATGACGATCAGCTGGGAACGCTCGCGCAGCTGCTCGAACAGGCTGATCAACCGCCGCAGGTTGACGTCGTCGAGGGCGGCCTCCACCTCGTCCATCACATAGAACGGTGACGGCCGGGCCCGGAAGATCGCCACGAGCATCGCGACCGCGGTCAGCGACTTCTCCCCACCCGACAGCAGCGAGAGCCGCTTGATCTTCTTGCCCGGCGGTCGGGCTTCGACCTCGATGCCGGTGGTCAGCATGTCGCTGGGATCGGTGAGCAGCAGCCGGCCCTCACCGCCGGGGAACAGCGTCGAGAACACCTGCGTGAACTCGCGTTCGACGTCCATGTAGGCCTCGGTGAACACCTGCAGGATGCGGGCGTCGACCTCGGCGACCACATCGAGCAGGTCCTTGCGAGCGGCCTTGACGTCTTCGAGCTGGGTCGACAGGAAGTTGTAGCGCTCCTCCAGCGCGGCGAATTCCTCGAGCGCCAATGGATTCACCCGGCCCAGTTCGGCGAGCTCCCGCTCGGCCCTCTTGGCGCGCCGCTGCTGGGTGGGCCGGTCATACGGCATCGGCGCCGGCGCGGTCACCTGCTCGCCGCGTTCGCGCGCCTGCTCGTACTCGGCCATCTCCAACTCCGACGGCGGCAGCGCGACGTCGGGGCCGTATTCGGCGACCAGGTCCGCGGCCGCCATCCCGAACTGCTCGAGGACCTGCGCCTCGAGCTGCTCGATCCGCAGCGAAGCCTGCGCCTTGGCGACCTCGTCGCGGTGCAGCGCATCGGTCAGCGCGGTGATCCTTGCGGTGAGTTCGGCGACCTCTTCGCGGGCCTTGCCCAGGGCAGCGGCGCGCACCTGACGTTCGGCGGCGATCTCGTCGCGGATGCGCGATGCGACTCCCACCGCGCTGCTCAACCGCGCGGCGACGAGCCTGCCGGCCTCGGCCACTGCCGCGGCCATGGCGGCGGTGCGTACCCGCACCTCCCGCGCCTGCTGGGCCCGGACGCGGGCCTCCCGCTCGGCCGACGCGGCGCGACGCAACGAATCGGCCCGTCCGCGAACAGCATTGGCACGCTCCTCGGCGGTGCGGACTGCGAGGCGGGCTTCCACCTCGGCGGCGCGAGCAGCCTCTGCCGCAGCAGTCCATTCCTGGCGGTCGACGGGCTCGGCGTCGAACATCGGCTCCTGCTGGGCGTGGTGCAGCCGTGTCTCGAGCTCACTCAGCTCGGCGATGGTGCGGTTGCGCCCGGCCTCCAGCTCGTCTCGCTGGGTGATCAGCCGTTGCCATTCGTCGTCGGCGGTGCGGGCTTCCTGGCCCAGGCGGCCGAGCTGCTCGTAGATCGCCGAGATCGCCGTGTCCGACTCGTTGAGCGCGGCGAGCGCCTGCTCGGCCGCATCCTGTCTGGCGGCCTGCTCGGCGAGCGCCCCCGACAGGGCCGCCGACATCTCGGCGGTCTGCCGTTCAGCGTGGACGAGCTCGGCGCGCGCTTTGTCGACTTCGGACTGGATCTCCAGCGTGCTCGGCTTGCGATCCGAACCGCCACTGACCCACCCTGCTCCCACGAGATCGCCGTCGCCGGTCACCGCCCGCAAATCCGGTTGTGCAGCAACGAGTTCCAACGCTGTACGCAGATCGTCGACCACCGCGACACCGGCGAGCATCGCCGTCACCGCACCCTGCAGCCGGGTCGCGGGCTCGACGACGTCGCGGGCCCACACCGCACCGGCGGGCAGTGCACCGGTGCTCGACGACGGTTGCGGCCAGTCGCCCAGCACCAGGGCCGCCCGTCCACCGTCGGAGTCCTTGAGGGCGCGCAGCGCGTCTGCCGCACTTGCGATCCCGTCGACGGCAAGCGCGTCGGCGGCTGCGCCCAGCACGGCCGCGATCGCCGACTCGTGACCGGGCGCCACCTTGACCATCGCGGCGAGTGAGCCCAGAAGCCCGCCGCCGCTGTGGTTTTGCTGCAGCCAGGCGGCGCCGTCCTTGCGATCCAGGCCGACCGACAGCGCGTCGATGCGCGCCTGCAGCGAAGCGACCTGCCGTTCACCTGCCCGCTCGGCGGTCTGGAGTTCGGCGACGCGCTCGTCGGCCAGCCGCAGGGCCGACACCGTGCGGTCGTGGTGTTCGTCGAGACCGACCTCGCCGGCGTCGAGCTCGCTGACGCGGGCCTGCACCGTCTCGAATTCGGCCTGCGCCTGTTGGGCCCGCGCGGCCGCCTCGTCGATGCCCGCGGTGAGCCGCGCCACGGTCTCGTCGATGGACTCCACGCGGGTGCGCATCGTGTCGACCTGACCGGCCAGCCGTGCCAGACCCTCGCGCCGATCCGCCTCGGCCCGCGCCGCCGCCATGTGGGCGCGCTCCGCGTCGGCGGCGACCTGTTCGCGTTCGGCGAGCTCGGCGCGGGCGCCGTCCAGACGCTCACGCGATTCCTCGAGCTGCTCGAGCAGCGCGCGCTCCTGCTCGGCGATCTCGTCGGCCTGGGCCTCGAGCTCGTCGGGATCCGGACCACTGGACCGTTCGGGCTCGGCGTCGAGATACTGGGCGCGTTCGCCTGCGATGCGCACGGTGGCAGCCACCCGTTCGGCCAGCGCCGACAGCCGGAACCAGCGCTGCTGTGCGGCATCGGCGCGCTCGCTGAGCTCGGCCACAGCGCTCTCGTGGGCGTCCAGCTCGAGGGTCCGGGTCTCCAGCCGCGCCGTCAGCTCGTCGTGTTCACGGCGGAGCGTGGTCTCGGCCTGATTGGTGTCGTCGAACTCGGACTTGCGGGTGACCAGATCGTCGGCGGCCAGCCGGAGGCGGGCATCGCGCAGGTCGGCCTGGATGGTCTGCGCCCGCCGGGCCATCTCGGCTTGGCGGCCGAGCGGTTTGAGTTGGCGACGCAATTCGGTGGTCAGGTCGGTGAGCCGGGCGAGGTTGGCCGCCATCGAATCGAGCTTGCGGACCGCCTTCTCGCGGCGCTTGCGGTGCTTGAGCACGCCTGCGGCTTCCTCGATGAAGGCCCGCCGATCCTCGGGACGTGATTCGAGGATCTCCGAGAGCTTGCCCTGACCGACGATCACGTGCATCTCACGGCCGATGCCGGAGTCGCTGAGCAGCTCCTGCACATCGGTCAAACGGCAACGGCTGCCGTTGATCTCGTACTCGCCCGCGCCGTCGCGGAACATCCGCCGGGTGATCGACACCTCGGAGTACTCGATCGGCAACGCGTTGTCGGAGTTGTCGATGGTCAATGTCACCTCGGCGCGCCCGAGCGGTGCCCGCGACGACGTGCCGGCGAAGATGACGTCTTCCATCTTCCCGCCGCGCAGCGTCTTGGCGCCCTGCTCCCCCATCACCCAGGTCAGCGCATCGACGACATTGGACTTGCCGGAGCCGTTGGGGCCCACGACACAGGTGATGCCCGGCTCGAAGCGAAGAGTCGTCGGCGAGGCGAAGGACTTGAAGCCCTTCAGCGTCAGACTCTTCAGATGCATGACGCGTTACCCTACCGGCGCGGACCTCACCGCTCGGTGAAGCCGGAGAGCGCGTCGGATGCGGCGGACCAGTCCGCGACGACGGAGTCCACCCGCCCCGGGGTTTCACCGTGTTCGAGCAGGTCAAGAAGCTTTTCGCAGGCCTCCCGCGAGCCCTGGGCGACCACGTGGACGCGTCCGTCCGCCTTGTTCGCGGCGAACCCGGTCAGCCCCAGTTCCAGCGCCCGGGAACGCGTCCACCAGCGGAAACCCACCCCCTGGACATGGCCGTGCACCCACGCGGTGAGGCGGACCTCACTCTCCCCCAACATCTTTCACCTCAAACGTCACATCAGTACCCGATTTCAACGTGCGCCCCACTGTGCACACCGTGTCGATGGCGCGCTCGACGACGGTGAGCAGTCGGGCCTTCTCGTCGGCCGACAGGCTGGACAGGTCGATCTCCAGGGACTCCGCCAGCAGCGGGTAGCGCTCCTGCTCGCGGTCGGCCACCCCGGACACGCGGATCGTGGTCACGTAGTCGTCCCCGAGCCGGCGCCGCAGCGGTTGGTCGCTCGACATCCCGCTGCAGGCCGCCAGGGCGATCTTCAGCAACTCGCCCGGCGTGAAGACGCCCTCGACGTCGTCGGAGCCGATCAGCACCTCTGCGCCCCGCGTGCTGCGTCCCGTGTAGCGCCGCACGCCGGTGCGCTCCACCCATAGTTCCGTCATGCCCTATTTGTACAACCCCGCGCGGAATAGCATTCCTGGTCGCCCGTGGCGGCCCGGCGCAGCCATGACTTCTCACCGGCGCGGGTGAGGAACGTCATCGGGCGCGTGGGCGCGGTTGGCAGCGCGGGCAGTAGCACGACGAGCGATTCATGAACTTCTCCCGCCGCATGATCGCTCCGCACCGGCGGCACGGCTCACCGTCGCGGCCGTACGCGTCCAGCGACCGGTCGAAGTATCCGGACTCCCCGTTGACGTTGACATAGAGCGAATCGAAGGAGGTACCGCCTTGGCCCAACGCGTCGGTCATCACCGCGGTGGCCGCCTCGAGCACCTCCGCCAGCTTGGCCTTCGACAGGCCCGAGGCCAGCCGGGCCCCGTTCACCTTCGCGCGCCACAGGGCCTCGTCGGCGTAGATGTTGCCGATCCCCGACACCACGGTCTGGTCGAGCAGCTGGCGCTTGATCTCGGAATGCTTGCGCCGCAACACCGCAACGACACCATTGCGATCGAACTCGGGATCCAGCGGGTCCCGGGCGATGTGCGCGACGGGCCCCGGCACGTCCGAGCCGTCGACGGTCACCATGTCGGCGAGCATCCAGCCGCCGAAGGTGCGCTGGTCGACGAAGCTGAGCGTGGTCCCGTCGTCGAGGAGCGCAGCGATCCGCAGGTGGTTCTCGTTGGGCACCGCACCGAGCAGCATCTGGCCGCTCATGCCCAGGTGCACCACCACAGCCGAGCCGTCGGACAGCGTGAGCCACAGGTACTTTCCGCGCCGGCCGGTGCCCGTGATCGTCATGTCCAGCAGACGTGCGGTCAGGTCGGCAGGGCCAGCCTCGTGGCGGCGCACCGCGCGCGGGTGGTGCACCCGCACGCCGGTGATGGTCTTGCCGGTGACGTGCGCGGCCAATCCGCGACGGACCACCTCGACTTCGGGAAGTTCAGGCATTCCGCTCTTCGCTCGGCGGGCTCTCGGAGGTCAGCGCATTCCACGCGGCCGCAGCGGCTTTGAGTTCGGCTTCCTTCTTCGTCTTGCCGACCCCGGTGCCGTACTCGCGGCCTGCGATCACGACGGTGGCGGTGAACTCCTTGTCGTGATCGGGCCCTGTGGACGTCACGATGTAGGTCGGCGCACCGAGGCCTCGAGCCGCTGTCAGCTCCTGCAGGCTGCTCTTCCAGTCCAGGCCGGCGCCCAATGTCGGTGCGGTGTCGAGCAATTCGCTGAACAGCCGGAGGATCACCTCACGCGCGACCACCGCCCCGTGCTCCAGGTAGATGGCGCCGAGCAGGGATTCGACGCCATCGGCGAGGATGCTCGACTTGTCGGCGCCGCCGGAGTTCTCCTCGCCCTTGCCCAGCAGCAGGTAGCTGCCCAGCCCCTTGCCCGAGAGGCTGCGGCCGACGTCGGCGAGCGCCTGGGTGTTGACGATGCTCGCCCGCAACTTGGCCAGATCGCCTTCGGACCGTTCGGGGTGACGGTGGTAGAGCTCCTCGGTGATCGTGAGCCCGAGCACCGAGTCGCCGAGGAACTCCAGGCGTTCGTTGGTGGGCAGCCCGCCGTTTTCATAGGAATAGCTGCGGTGGGTCAGCGCAATCGTGAGCAGATCAGGCTGCAGCCGCACGCCGAGGGCGTCGAGTAGCGGTTCGCGATCGACCGTCACTGCTCGTCTCCGGTCGGCTCGCGGAACTGGGCGAGTTTGGCCCACCGCGGGTCGATCTGGTCGTGGTGATGCCCTGGTTCGGCGTCGGCCACCCGCACGCCGCACTCCGGGCACAGGCCGGCGCAGTCGGGGGTGCACACCGGGGAGAACGGCAGCGCCAGCCCCACCGCGTCGATGATCGGCTGTTCGAGGTCGACGGTGTCGCTGCCGCCGTCGCGGCCGACCCTGGGGATCTCGTCCTCCTCCGTGGTGGCCTCGGTGGTGCTGTCGGGATAGGCGTAGAGCTCGGTCAGGTCGATGGCGACGTCTCCGGTGACCGGTGTCAGACAGCGGACACACTCGCCCTCGGTGGGTGCGGAGACCGTGCCGGTGACCAGCACGCCCTCGGACACCGACTCCAGCCGCAGGTCCAGGTGAACCGGTGCGTCCTGCGGGACTGCGATTAGGTCCAGCCCGATGCGGAACGGGCTGGGCACCGTCTCGTCGACCGTGATCATCGAGCCGGGCCGCCGGCCGAGCCGGGAGATGTCGATGACCATCGGCGACCGTGACCTCCGGCGCGCCGCGGTGTCGTCACGCCTAGCCATGTCATGCATCGTAGACGCGGACTCTGACCACCAATACGGCCGTACCGGCGCAGGTCGACGGACGAGGGTCTAGCGGGACACGTAGTCGTGGGTGCCGGCGGCGGTGCGGAGCTGATGCCGTCCGCGGCCGACCGATCGGATGGTGCCGTTGAGGAAGTCCTCGAACTCGGCGAGCTTGCTGTCGACGTAGATGTCGCACTCGCCGCGAAGCCGGTCCGCCTCGGCATGTGCCGAGTCGATCATCCGGGTGGCCTCCGCGGTGGCGGTCGCGACGATCTCGGTCTGGCTGACCAGCCGCTGCTGCTCCTTGATGCCTTCCTGGACAGCCTTTTCGTAGGCCAGGTTGCCGCTCTCGAGGAGACGGTCGGCCTCCGATTTGGCCCGGCCGGTGCTGGCCTCGTACTCGCGCTTGGCGGTGGCCGAGATGCGCGCCGCCTCCTCGCGGGCCTCCCCGACCATGCGCTCGCTGTGCTGACGCGCTTCGGCGACCATGCGATCGGCCTGGCCTTTCGCGTCTGCCAGCAAGCGGTCGGCCTCGGCGCGGGCATGGTTGACCATCGAGTCCGCCTCGGCGTTGGCCGTCGACACCGTCGATTCCGCATGGTCCTTGGCTTCCCGCAGCATCGCGTCGCGCGCATCCAGAACGTCCTGGGCATCGTCGAGCTCGCCCGGAATGGCGTCCTTGATGTCGTCGATCAGTTCCAGCACGTCCCCGCGGGGCACGACGCAGCCGGCGGTCATCGGCACGCCACGGGCCTCTTCGACGATGGCACCCAATTCATCGAGCGCTTCAAAAACTCGGTACACGGCGACACCCTCCAGGCGTAGTTGTTAGTGACCAGTGTGCCTGGTGTTACGCCTGTGACTCAGTACTGCGGGCCGGTGTGTCGCGTCCGTTTCAGCGTCGCCGTCCGATTCAGCGCAATGCGGCGCTGATCACGTCGCGGGCGCGGTCGAGCATCGAGGCAAAGGGACCCACCGCGAAGTTCAGCTTGGCCGATTCGACCCCCGGGTGCGGACGCGTCGGCGCGATCGCCTCGGCGGCGCGCACCGCGGCGGCGAGGCTCTTGAGCTCGCCCTCGTCGAGGTCGCGCTTGAGCTTGGTGAACTCCTCGGTCTCCTCACGTTCGGCGTGTTCGAGCACCGCCTCACGGAACGCGGTCAGTTCGGTGAGGAACTCATCCGAGGCGATGTCCATCGACTCGAGCTTGGACAGCTGCTGTTTGGCTTCGTGCTCCTCGCGCAGCCGGGCGTCGACGATCTCGTCGCCGGCCGCACCCTCGTTGCGGGCGCGGGGGTGCACGACCATCTCCTCGGCCGTCTCGTGCACGGCGAGCAGCTGGCGCAGTTCCACGAACGCCGTCTCGCGGGCCTTCGTCTCCGAGGCGTGCAGCACTTCCTCGAACAGGTCCTTGATCAGGTTGTGCTGGTCGCGCAGGAATGCCACGACGTCGTCGGTCGATTGCACGAATGTCTCAACCACGGCAGGTACCTCCGTCAGCGGGATGCGGCGCGCGGGCTGTCGCGCCTGCGCTGTCCCTACCCGCGGGCAGCCGGGTTAACCGCGCAACTTGGCCTGCAATCTGGTGTTGACGGCGGCAGGCAGCAGATCGGAGACGTCCCCGCCCAGCGTGGCGACCTCTTTGGCCAGCGACGACGACACGAACGAGTACCGAGGGGTGGTGGCGACGAAGAACGTGTCGACGCCGGCGACGTGCTTGTTCATCTGCGCCATCTGCAACTCGTATTCGAAGTCGGTGCCGGTGCGCAGGCCTTTGACGATCGCGGTCAGGCCGCGCTCCCTGACGAAGTCGACCACCAGGCCGCTACCGGATTCCACTCGCAGATTCGGCAGATGCGACGTCGTCTCGGCGATCATCTCGATGCGTTCCTCGAGGGTGAACATGCCCTTCTTCGCCGGATTCACCAACACCGCGACGACGACCTCGTCAAACTGGGCGGCGGCACGCTCGAAGATGTCGACGTGACCCAGTGTCACCGGATCGAAGGATCCGGGGCAGACAGCTCCGCTCATGGACGACGACGCTAGCAGGGGCTCGGTGTACCAGACCCTCGAGTCGCTAGTCCGCCGTGCCGATTTCGAGACGGGTGTCGCCGTAACGGCGAGGCTTGTGCGCCGACCATCCGGTGGGCCAGGCGATTTCGGCCGCGCCCGCGGGACGTTCGAGGACGGCGACCGTACCGGGCGACGTCCAGCCGTTGGCCAGCAGATCGGCGAGCAGCGCTTCGACGGTGGCGGTGGGCACCTCGTAGGGCGGATCGGCCAGCACGAGATCGACGGGCCGCGGCGCCGCACTCGCCACCACGCTCGCGGCCGGCGCGCGCCGCACCTGTGCCCCCCGCGCCCCCAGCGCTGCGATGTTGCGCTCGATGACCGCGGCCGCGCGCGCATCGGATTCGACGAACACCGCCGAGCGTGCACCGCGGGAGAGCGCCTCGAGCCCCAACGCACCGGAGCCCGCGAACAGGTCGAGCACGTCCAGGCCGTCGAAACCCACACGCGCGACGAGCATGTTGAACATCGACTCCCGCACGCGATCCGTGGTCGGCCGTGTCCCGCGTCCCGACTTCTGTTGCGGCACAACGATTCGACGTCCGCCGTATGCGCCGGCGATGATCCGGGTCAGTGGGCTTCCCCGGCGGCCTCGCTGCGACCCGCAGACCCGACGACCACGAGCAGGTCCCCGCCCTCCACCTGGGCGGTGGCAGAGACCGCGACGCGGGAGACCGTACCCCCCTTGGGCGCAGTGATGGCAGCCTCCATCTTCATCGCCTCGATCGTCGCGATGGTCTGACCGGCCTCCACGGTGTCGCCTTCGGCGACGCCGACTGTCACCACCCCGGCGAACGGCGCGGCGATGTGGTCGGGGTTGGTGCGGTCGGCCTTCTCGGCAGTGGGCACATCGCTGGCCACGCTGCGATCCCGCACGACGACGGGCCGCAGCTGGCCGTTGATGATGCACATGACGGTGCGCATCCCGCGCTCGTCGGGATCGGAGATCGCTTCGAGCCCGATGAGCAGCTCCACGCCACGCTCGAGAGTGACGCGGTGCTCGTCAGCGTGCCGCAGCCCGTAGAAGAACTGATTGGCCGACAGGCTCGAGGTGTCGCCGAACTGCTCGCGGTGCGCTTCGAATTCCTTGGTGGGCCCCGGGAACAGCAGCCGATTGAGCGTCGCCTGCCGCTGCGGCCCCTCCTGGCCGAGCGCCTTCTCGTCGTCAGCACTGAGGTCGGCGGTCGGCTTGGCCTCCGCCCGTCCCGCCAGCGCCTTGGTGCGCAACGGCTCCGGCCAACCGCCCGGCGGATCACCCAGTTCACCGCGAAGGAACCCGATGACGGAGTCGGGGATGTCGAAACGGTCAGGCTCAGCGGCGAATTCGTCGGCGGTCGCCTCCGCGCCCACGAGCGCCAGGGCCAGATCGCCGACCACCTTCGACGACGGAGTCACCTTCACCAGCCGGCCCAGAATACGGTCGGCGCCGGCGTAGGCGGCCTCGATCTGCTCGAAACGGTCACCGAGACCCAGTGCGGTGGCCTGCTGACGAAGATTCGACAACTGGCCGCCGGGAATCTCGTGGGTGTACACCCGGCCCGTCGGCGTCGTGGGCCCGGCTTTGGCGACATCGAAGGGCGCGTACACCTTTCGCAGCGCCTCCCAGTACGGCTCGAGCTCGCAGACCGCCGCCAGCGACAGCCCGCTGTCGTACTCGGTGTGCGCGGTCGCCGCCACGATGGAGCTCAGCGCCGGCTGGCTGGTGGTGCCCGCGAGCGGCGCCGAGGCGCCGTCGACCGCGCTGGCGCCGGCCTGCCAGGCAGCCAGGTAGGTGGCCAGCTGCCCGCCGGGGGTGTCGTGGGTGTGCACATGCACGGGCAGGTCGAAGCGACTGCGCAGCGCGCGCACCAGCGTTGCGGCGGCCTGCGGCCGCAGCAGTCCGGCCATGTCCTTGATGGCGAGGACGTGGGCGCCGGCGTCGACGATCTGCTCGGCCAGCTTCAGGTAGTAGTCCAGGGTGTAGAGGTTCTCCCCCGGATCGGACAGATCACCGGTGTAGCTCATCGCGACTTCCGCGACGGCAGTACCGGTTTCGCGCACGGCGTCGATGGCGGGCCGCATCGAGTCGACGTTGTTGAGCGCATCGAAGATCCGGTAGATGTCGATGCCGGTGGCCGTGGCCTCCTGCACGAACGCGTGCGTCACCGACTCCGGGTAGGGGGTGTAGCCCACCGTGTTCCGGCCGCGCAGCAGCATCTGGAGGCAGATGTTGGGCACGGCCTCACGCAGAGCCGCCAGCCGCTCCCAGGGATCCTCTTTGAGGAAACGCAGCGCCACATCGTATGTCGCACCGCCCCAGCATTCGATCGAGAGCAGCTGCGGGGTCAGGCGGGCGATGTAGGGCGCCACCATCAGCAGGCCGGAGGTGCGAATGCGGGTGGCCAGCAGCGACTGATGCGCATCGCGGAACGTGGTGTCGGTGACGCCGACCGATTTCGATTCGCGCATCCACCGCGCGAACCCCTCGGGTCCGACTTCGGTCAGCAGGTGCTTGCTGCCCCGCGGCGGCATCGTGTCGAGATCGATCGACGGCAGCTTGTCGTGCGGATACACCGACGACGTCCGCGGCCCGTGCGGCTGGTTGACCGTGACGTCGGCCAGATAGTTGAGGATCTTGGTGCCGCGGTCGGCGGGAGCCCGCGCGGTCAGCAGGTAGGGACGTTCGTCGATGAACGAGGTGGTGACACGGCCGGCCCGGAAGTCGGGATCGTCGACGACGGCCTGCAGGAACGGGATGTTGGTGGACACCCCGCGCACCCGGAACTCCGCGAGCGCTCGGTGCGCACGGGCCACTGCGGTATCGAAATCCCTTCCGCGGCAGGTCAATTTGACCAGCATGGAATCGAAGTGGGCGCCGATCTCCGCCCCGAGTACGGCACCGCCGTCGAGGCGGATGCCGGCACCACCGGGAGACCGGTAGGCCGTGATCCGGCCCGTGTCGGGCCGGAACCCGTTGGCGGGATCCTCGGTGGTGATCCGGCACTGCAGCGCGAAACCGCGCGGCGCGGTGAGCGAATCCTGGCTCAGCCCGAGATCGGCGAGCGTCTTACCGGAGGCGATGCGCAGCTGGCTGGCCACCAGGTCCACGTCGGTGATCTCCTCGGTCACCGTGTGTTCCACCTGGATTCGCGGGTTGCACTCGATGAACACGTGGTGGCCACGCTCGTCGAGGAGGAACTCCACGGTGCCCGCGCATGAGTAGCCGATGCCGCGGGCGAATGCGACCGCATCGTCGCAGATGCGCTGGCGCAGCTCGGCCGGCATGTTCGGGGCGGGCGCCAGTTCGATCACCTTCTGGTGCCGCCGCTGCACGCTGCAGTCCCGCTCGAACAGGTGCATCACGTTGCCGTCGTTGTCGGCGAGGATCTGCACCTCGATGTGGCGCGGGTTGAGCACCGCCTGCTCCAGGTACACCGTCGGATCACCGAACGCCGACTCGGCTTCCCGGCTCGCGGCGTCGACCGCTTCGGCCAGCGCGTCGAACTCGGTGACCCGCCGCATGCCGCGACCGCCGCCGCCCGAGACGGCCTTGACGAACAACGGGAACTCCATGTCGCGTGCCGCGGCGACGAGCTCGTCCACCGACGACGACGGAGCCGAGGACGCCAGCACCGGCAGACCGGCGGCCCGGGCGGCCTCGATGGCACGCGCTTTGTTGCCGGTCAGCTCGAGGACGTCAGCGCTGGGACCGACGAACGTGATGCCTGCGTCCGCACACGCCGCCGCGAGTTCGGGGTTCTCCGACAGGAATCCGTACCCGGGATAGACAGCGTCGGCGCCGGCCTCCAGCGCCACCCGCATGATCTCGTCGACCGACAGGTAGGCCCGCACCGGGTGGCCGGTCTCGCCGATCTGATAGGACTCGTCGGCCTTGAGCCGGTGCAGTGAGTTGCGGTCTTCGTACGGATACACCGCGACGGTCGCGATGCCCATCTCGTAGGCGGCACGAAACGCCCGAATGGCGATCTCTCCGCGGTTGGCGACGAGGACTTTGGTTATCTGGCCGGGCACGGTTCACCTTAACCCGCTGACGCGCAGGTCAGACCAAGGTCGACCAGTAGGACCAGAACCGTTCGAGGATCATCAGCACCACCGCGGTGAACCACAGCGCGACCAGCGACCAGCGCCACGTGTAGAGCCCGCGCACGAGCGCGTTGGCGCTGCGCTGCGGCTGCGCGGCGATCGAGGTCGCGACAACCAGCAGCGGGATCGTCACGCTCCAGACGACCATGCAGTACGGGCAGAGCGCGCCGATGCGGTAGAGGCTCTGGAAGATCAGCCAGTGCACGAACACCGTGCCCAGCAGTGCGCCGGCGGCCAGGCCGGCCCAGTACCAGCGGGGCAGCGACACCCCGGCGACGGCCAGCACCCCGGTCACCACCACCACGGTGAACCCGACGATGCCGAGCAGCGGGTTGGGGAAACCGAACACCGAGGCCTGCGGGGTGATCATCACCGACCCACAGGAGAGCACCGGATTGATGCTGCAGGACGGCACGTATGCCGGGTTGATCAGAATCTCGATCTTCTCGATCGTCAGCGTCAGCGCCGACGCGAGCCCGATGACACCGGCGATCAGGACCCACCATGCGCTACGTCGTGACACGTCGACACCGCCCGGACCGCCGGCCGGCGACGGATCGGCCTGCTCGACGGGTCCTGAGGCGGTGACGGTCATGACGCCGGGGCCGGTGCGGCGGCGGGTGCGGCCTCGAGCCCGGGCACATCACCCACGATGCTGCGGATCTTGGTGACGAACTCGTCGGCGGTGCTGGGCTGATAGTCCTCGCCGTTGATCTTGATGGTCGGGGTGGCCTTGATGCCCGCGGCGGCAGCCTGGCCCTTGACCATGTCGACGAAGCGGCCCTTGGTGATGCACTCGGGCACCGTTCCTGCCGCCCCGGCCTGGCGCGCCAGTTCGACCAGGCGAGCGTTGTCAGGGAAGCTCGTTCCGGTTTCGCTGGGCTGCTGGGAGTAGAGCGCGGCGTGGAATCGCCGGAAGGCGTCGTTGGACTCCTCTGCCACGCAGTAGCCGGCGCCGCCGGAGCGCGACGAGTAGTTCTGGTTCTGCGGACGGTCCAGGATGGAGACCATGTAGTAGTCGGCGGCGATCACGCCGGCGTCGACGAGCTTGTTGATCGTCGGCCCGATCTGCATCTCGAAATTACGGCAGGCGGGGCACAGGAAGTCTTCGTACATCGACACGACGGCCTTGGGCTCGTCGGTGCCCTCCTTCTTGATGACGCTCGCCGATGCGACCCGGATGGACTGGGTCTCACCGGCCGTCGGCTGTTCGTCGGCGGACATCACGATGTAGAGCACCAGTGCGACCGCGAAGATGACGACGACCGAGGTCAGCCCGACCTGGACGAGCAGGTTGCGCTTGCGGTCGGCTGCCTTCAGGTCGTACTTCGCGTTCTTCTTGGGTTTCGTGGCCACGGGGACAGAGTACCGGCGCCTCGACAGACGAGGTGGTGGCCTCATCCGACGGGGTCAGACGCGACTGAGATGTGCCCGCATCGCCGAGATCACATCGGCGGTGGCCGTGGCACTTGCCCCGCCGAGGGTGAAGAAGTTCGCGAAACCGTGCACGACGGCGCCGTACTCGCGGTAGTCGACCGGGGTGCCCGCCGCCCGCAGCGCCTCGGCATAGTGCCGGCCCTCGTCGCGCAGCGGGTCGAAACCGGCGGTCGCGATGAGGGCGGGGGCCAGTCCGGAATGGTCGTCGGCGAGCAACGGGGACACATCCGGATGGTCGCCGCCGACCGACGCGCCGTCGAGGAACCGGGCGGTGAACCAGTCCATGTCGCGCTGGGTCAGGAAGAACCCGTTGGCGAACAGCGTCCGCGAGCGGGTCTGGGCACCGTGATCGGTGACGGGATAGAACAGCAGCTGAAGAGCGGGCTGCGGTGCATTGTCGGCGCGGGCGCGCAGCGCCACCACCGCCGACAGGTTGCCGCCGGCACTGTCGCCACCCACCGCGACCCGCCGCGGATCGGCGCCCAGTGCTGCCGCATTCTCCCGGGCCCACAGGTACGCGGCATAGGCGTCGTCCGCTCCGGCGGGCGCCTTGTGTTCCGGCGCGAGCCGGTAGTCCACCGACAGCACGTGGACTGCCCCGGACCGGCAGATCTCCCGGCAGAGGTCGTCGTGGGTGTCCAGGCTGCCGATGGCGTGGCCACCGCCGTGGAAGAACACCAGCAGGGGCGCGTCGGGCTCGGCGGTGCGATAGTGCCGGGCCCGGATCGGTCCGACCGCTCCGGACACGGTCAGGTCGCTGACCTGCGGCACCGGGATTCGGCGGGCGAAACTCGCCGACAGCAGTTCGAGCTGAGTCCGCGCCGCCGCGACGTCCTCGCCCACCACCAGCCCCTCGAGCCCGACCGCCTTCTGCCCGGCCAGCATCAACTGCAGGGTGGTGTCGAGGGTGTTGCCGTCGAGGACGATCGATCGCCCGCCCAGCATGGCTCGCTTCATCGGTTCGGGGATGCGGGGCAGGCCGCGCAGCGTCAGGCCCGCGATCGTGTTGACCAGTGCTTGGGCGCGCAGGGTGCGCCGACGGGCCCGAGGTTGCCCGGTCATGGTGAGCGTGTCGGTCATGGGGTGGCCCTTTCGCCGGCGGAACCCGTGTCAGCGCCATGCCGTACGGCATGGCGCTGATTAGGCGGGGTAATACTGCGGCAATATAGTCAGTCACGCCCATCGCAAGCCAAAACCAAGCCCGACCCACTTCAGCAGAGAAGGTGACATGACTTCGGCGGCTGCAATCCCCTCCGTCACGCTCAACGACGACAACACGATGCCGATCATCGGTCTCGGCGTGGGCGAGCTGACGGACTCCGAGACCGAGCGTTCGGTCCGGACGGCGCTCGACGCGGGCTACCGCCTGATCGACACCGCCGCCGCGTACGGCAACGAGGCAGCGGTCGGCCGCGCCATCGCGGCCTCGGGTGTGCCGCGCGAAGAAGTGTTCGTCACCACGAAGCTGTCCCCCCAGGATTTCGGCTTCCAGTCCTCGCAGGACACGCTCAGGGCCAGCCTGCAGCGCCTCGGGCTGGACTACGTCGATCTCTACCTGCTGCACTGGCCCGCCGGCGAGGAAGGCAAGTACGTCGACAGCTGGGGCGGCCTGATGAAGTCCAAGGAGGTCGGCGAGACCCGCTCGATCGGGGTGGCCAACTTCCACGCCCATCATCTCGACGACATCATCGGCCTGTCGTTCTTCACCCCGGCGGTGAATCAGATCGAGCTGCACCCCCTGCTCAATCAGGCCGAGTTGCGGGCGGTCAATGCGGACAATGGCATCGCCACCGAGGCCTACGGCCCGCTCGGCGTCGGCCGGCTGCTGGAGCATCCCGCCGTGACCGCGATCGCCGAAACCCTCGGCCGGACCCCGGCGCAGGTGCTGATCCGCTGGAGCATTCAGCTGGGCAACATCGTGATCCCGCGCTCGTCATCGCCAGAGCGCATCGAAGCCAACATCGACGTGTTCGGGTTCGAACTCACCGACGAGCAGATGTCGTCGCTGAACGGGCTCGACGACGGGACGCGGTTCCGTCCGGATCCGGAGACGTACACGGGCGGTTAGGCCGCGATAAGGTGCGTGGCGTGAACAGTCCCGCAGCGCGCGCACGGCAGCTGCGTGGCGCGCTGATCGGGGTGTCCTCGGCGCTGATGACGACGGGCGCACACGCCGCCGCCGGCGGCGGCGTTCCGCGCGGCCCCGCGCTCGTCGTGGTGCTGCTGATCTGCCTGACCGCCGGCACCCTCGCCGGCTGCGTGCGACCGGATCGGAACACCTACGCCGTGACCGCCGCGGCGCTGTGCGGCGCGCAGCTGTCCGGTCACCTCGCGATGACGTTGGCTGCGCACCACCACCACGGCGGGCTCGGCGTGTCCATGGTCGCGGCGCATCTCGGCGCCGCCCTGTTGGTGGCCGCTGCGATCACGTCCGTCGAATTCCTGTACACCGTCTGTGTTTCCGTTCTGTGCTGGGTGCGTCTGTTCGCGCTGCGAGCACCGCGGTCACCCGCACCCCCCATCCGCCATCGCGCGACCATCGCGCGACCACGCCCTGTGCCGATCGGCGGGACGGGTATGCGGGCCCCGCCTGCGGTGGCGTTGGCCCTGACGCCGGCCTGACTTCGCGTCCTCACTCACATCACTGACCGCGGCGTGCCGCTGCGTGTCCCTTCGCGCGCTGATCCGTCGGCGCTGCTCCCCTCTTCTTCCGCGCGGCATCGCGCTGACCGAAAGCACCGTCATGACCCTGTCCGACGACACCGTCGAACCCCTGTCCCCCACAGTTCCGCCACCGCCCGCCCGCCACGACTGGCGTCCGCTGCTCGTGCGCCTGCATTTCTATGCCGGCGTTCTCGTCGGGCCGTTCCTGATCGTCGCCGCGGTCACCGGCGCTCTCTACGCGCTGGCTCCCAGCATCGAGCGCGTGGTCTATCGCGACCTTCTGGCCGTCGAAGCGCGGCCGGCGATCCCCCTCGACGAGCAGGTGCGTAACGCCCGCGCCGGCCACCCCGACCTCTCCGTCACCGCGGTGCGTCCGGCGGCCGCCGGCGGTGAGACCACCCGGGTCTCGTTCGCCGATCCGTCGCTGCCGGAGGACCATTCGCGCACGGTGTTCGTCGACCCGGGCTCCGGCCGGGTACTGGGCGAACAGGTGACGTGGTTGGGTTATCTGCCCATCAGCACGTGGCTCGACGGCCTGCATCGCCACCTCAACCTCGGCGAACCAGGCCGTATCTACAGCGAGATCGCCGCCTCCTGGCTGTGGGTGGTGGCCCTCGGTGGTACCGCGTTGTGGGTGAGCAAGGCTGTGCGGGACCGTCGCCGCGGCCGCCAGGGACGCATCGTGCGCGTGGACCGCTCGTCGACCGGACGGTCCCGAACGATGAACTGGCACGGGGCGACCGGTATCTGGTTGCTGTGCGGGCTGTTGTTCCTCTCCGCCACCGGCATCACCTGGTCGACATACGCCGGCGCGCACGTCACCGACATCAGATCGGCACTCCATTGGCAGCGGCCACAGGTGGATACGGAATCGTCAGACCCCCACTCCGGACATCACGGGATGGCCGACGGCGCCGGTTCGGCAACGGATGACGGCGTGTTCGACTACTCCGGCGTGGTGGCTGCCGCCGCCGCGCACGGCGTTGCCGCTCCTCTCGAGATCACGATGCCCACCGAGCCGGGTCAAGCCGCCACGGTGACCGAGATCGACGCGCCGTACCGCATGACCACCAATGCGGCCGCGGTGACACCGGGAGACCTCTCGGTGCCCAGCGTCATCGACTACTGGCGCGACTACTCGACCATCGCGAAGCTCGCCGACTGGGGCATCCGGGCACACATGGGCTTCCTGTTCGGGCTGCTCAACCAGCTCCTGCTGTTGGCCGTCGCGCTAGGCCTACTGACGGTCATCGTGCGTGGATACCGAATGTGGTGGCAGCGCAGGCCGACTCGCGGGTCCGCGTGGGCTCTCGGCCGGCCGCCCGTGCGAGGCGGGCTGCGCGCGGTGCATCCCGCAGCCGCCGGGGCCGTCGTGATCGGCGCGCTCGCCGTGGGCTGGTTCCTGCCGCTGTTGGGCGCGACCCTGGCCGGCTTCGTGGTGATCGATCTCGCGCTGGGCCTGCGCAAGCGCCGCACGGTGCGGAGCTGTGATGCCTAGATTCCTCGGTATCGTTGCCGCCCTGCTGATCACGATGCTGACCGGCTGCGGCAGCTCAGCGTCTGACGAGAGCACCATGGCATCCCACGTCGCGGTCAGCGATCAGTGGGCCAGCGCCTCCGATGACGGGATGGCCGCTGTTTTCGGCGTCTTCACCAACACCGGCGATCGCGACGCCACCGTTGTCGCCGGCGACTCGCCTGCCGCGGCCAGTGTCGAACTGCACGAGGTGGTGCGCGGAGGTGGCGGCGCCGGCGTGATGCAGCCGAAAGACGGCGGGTTCATCGTGCCGGCCGGTGGTCGGCACGAACTGTCCCCCGGCGCGGATCATCTAATGCTGATGCAGCTGAAGGAGCCGTTGCGGCCCGGCGCGGACGTCACGGTCGCGGTGCGCTTCGCCGACGGTTCGTCACTACCGGTCACCGCACAGGTCCGCGATTTTCCCGGTGGGCAGGAGCCGTATCAGCCCGGCACACACGGCCGTGGTTGATCGGCATGGTTGACCGGCCCACGATCAACCGGCGGCGCCTCCTGACCGGAGGCGCCGCCGTTGCCGCCACAGGCGCCACCCTCGCGGGTGTCCGTGCCACCGAAAAGGTGACCGCCACAGCGGGATTCGGCACCCACCGCGAATCCTTCCACGGTGCGCACCAAGCCGGGGTGGCCACTGCGCCTCAGGCCCACGCCACCTTCGTCGCTCTCGATCTTCGTCCCGGGGCGGCCCGCTCCCCGCGCGAGGCACTCACCGCGGTGCTGAAGTTGTGGACGTCTGACGCGGCCCGGCTCACCCAAGGCGAACCCGCGCTGGCCGACACCGAACCGGAACTGGCATTGCGGCCGGCGAGGCTGACCGTCACGGTCGGCCTGGGACCCGCAGTGTTCGATCAGATCGGAGCGGCGCACCTGCGGCCCGACGGGGCGGCCCCGCTGCCGACGTTCGTCGTCGACCGCCTCGACGAGAAATGGTGTGGCGGTGACCTGTTGTTGCAGATCTGCGCCGACGACCTGGTGCCGGTCGCGCATGCATGCCGGGTCCTGCTGAAGAACGTCCGGACGCTGGCGACACCGCGATGGCGTCAGAACGGCTTCCGCGGCGCCCGTGGCGCCGATACCGACGGCACGACCATGCGCAACCTCATGGGCCAGGTCGACGGCACCGCGAACCTGCGTGCACCCGGCGAATTCGACCGCTACGTGTGGGATGCCGGCGAGCAGCACCGGTGGTTCGCGGGCGGGACGGTCGCCGTGATCCGCAGGATCCGCGCCGAGATGGACACCTGGGACGAGCTCGACAGGACGAGCAAGGAGACGGCATTGGGGCGTCGACTCGACACGGGAGCGCCGCTGACGGGTGCGCGCGAGTTCGACGAACCGGACTTCGCGGCTCAGGAGAACGGCATCCCGGTGATACCACCCAACGCGCACATCGCGCTGGCGCATGCGCGGACCGACGACGAACACTTCCTGCGCCGCGGCTACAACTACGACGACGCGGCGGGTGAATGCGGACTGGTGTTCGCCGCCTATCAACGCGCTCCGATGCGTCAATTCGTCCCCGTGTTGCGGCGGTTGGCCGGCGCCGACGCGCTCAACGCGTGGATCACCACGGTCGGCAGCGCCACCTTCGCGATCCTGCCCGGGGTGCCGACCGACGGATACCTGGGTCAGCCTCTGCTCGAGGCATGATCACCGGCGGGTCTAGCGGAACTCGGTGTCTGCGCGGTGCAATAGACGCACGATCCCAGCGAGAGGTGACGATGATGGTGAAACGTGCGGTCGTGGCTGTTTCGGCGATCGGGGTGGCGGTCGGTGTGGCGCTGCTGCCCGCCTCCGTCATCACCACCACGGTCGCCCAGCAGCCGTGGGACCCGGGCTGCTGGGGCCCGTTCGCGTGGGGGGCGAACGACTGCGACTGGTCGCCAACCTCGGGCCCCTCGTCGGGCGGACCCTGGGATCCGTCGGTAACCGGTCCCGGTCAGTTCAACCGCGCGGGAACCGGTTCGGGCTCCTCGTCCTGAGTTCAGCCCGTCGGGCAGGTCGCGGCAGCCTCCCGCAGCACCGGTACCGACGGTGCATCGACCGGTAGCCCGTAGCCGCGCAGAACTGCGATGAACTGCATGGCGTACTGGCAGTGGAATGCCGCATTCGGCGGCATCCACAGCGCCGGCTCCTTGTCTCCCTTGTCCTGGTTGGCCTGTCCGTCGACCGCCAGCAGATTGGCCGGGTCGTTGGCGAACCGGGTGCGCAGGTCGTCCGGCCAGCCGCGGGCCCCGAGGTCCCAGGCCAGCGCCAGGGGCACGATGTGGTCGATCTGCACGGCCGCGCCGATCTGGTTGCCGCGGGTGAACGCGACGACGCTGCTGGTGTACGGGTCGAGGAGGGTGCCGGTGGCCACCGCGGTGGGGCATCGCTTGATCGCCACGTACGTCTTCTCACTCAGGTCGCGGTCGAGGATGTCGTTGCGGGTGTCGCAGCCGTTGTGCCCGCCCGGAGCCGTGGTGTCGTCGGTCCACGATTCGCCGAACGCATCGCGGCGATAGTCGTGGCTGCGCGTGCGTGCAGGGATCTCGGCGACGCCCGCGAGGACGTCGACACCCGGCGCGACGGTGGGGATCTCGGCCTGGGCGATGAAGCGCGACGGCCCGCGCGGCGAGGTGCCGACCTGGACGGCGACGATGACGGCCAGAGCTGAGGCGACCGCGAGCCACAGCAGCTGCCTGCGCGTCACGACATGTCCAGGTATTGCACGCGGTCGGCGTCGACGAACGGAGCCGACAGGACCGCCATCCCGGGGTCCTGCGGATCGTGATCGAACACCCTCTCGCACAGCTCTTTTGCGGTCTCGATGATCTCGCGATGGAGAGCCAGGGACAGGAAACGCAGGGTGATCGCGCGGCCGGATTGGTGCAGACCCAGTACGTCGCCCTCACTGCGCTCGAGCAGATCGAGGTCGGCGAGGGCGAACCCGTCGAGGGTGCCGGCCACGGCGGTGAGGCGCTGACCCGCCTTCGAGGTCTCCGGAAGGTTGGTGGCCAGCAGACACAGGCTCGGATGCTGGCCGCGGCCGATTCGGCCGCGCAACTGATGCAGTTGGCTGATGCCGAAGCGGTCGGCATCCATCACGACCATCACCGTGGCGTTGGGCACGTCGACGCCCACCTCGATCACCGTCGTGCAGACCAGCACGTCGATGTCGCCGGCGCGGAACGCCGACATCACCGCATCCTTGTCTTCGGCGGCGAGCCGCCCGTGCATCAGGCCCAACCGCAACCCGGCCAGCGGCCCGTTGCTGAGCCGCTCGAACATCTGGACCACGGTGACCGGCGGAGGCCCACCCTGTCCCGCGTCGTGTCCACCGGACTTGGCCGGCTTGTCGTTCTCGTCGATGCGGGAGGCCACCACGTAGGCCTGCCGGCCGGCGCCGACCTCTTCGACGATCCGCTGCCAGGCGCGCGCCAGCCACGTCGGCTTCTGACCCACGAAGATCGCGGTCGTCGTGATGGGCTGGCGGCCACGCGGCAGCTCCCGCAACGTCGATGTCTCGAGGTCGCCGTAGACCGTGAGCGCCACCGTCCTCGGAATCGGTGTCGCCGTCATCACCAGAAGATGCGGGGTGATTCCTTCAGGAGCCTTGGCGCGCAATCGATCTCGCTGCTCGACACCGAACCGGTGCTGCTCGTCGACGACGACCATGCCGAGGCGGTCGAATTCCACGGCATCCTGCAGCAGTGCGTGCGTGCCGATCACGATGCCGGCGGTTCCGCCGGCCACCTCCCGGCGGGCATCGCGCTTCTGCTGCGCCGACATCGACCCGGTCAGCAAGGTCGCCGCGGTGGCTTGATCGGTGCCGCCGAGTTGGCCCGCCATCGCCAGCGGCCCCAGCATGGCGCGGATCGACTGGGCGTGCTGCGCGGCGAGCACCTCGGTCGGCGCCAGCAGTGCGCACTGATAACCGGCGTCGATCATCTGGAGCATCGCCAGCAGTGCGACAACCGTTTTGCCGGAACCGACTTCGCCCTGCAGCATCCGGTTCATCGGGTGCGCCCCCGCGAGCTCGGCAGAGATCACGTCGAGCACATCGCGCTGTCCGGCGGTGAGCTCGAACGGCAGCTGCGCCGCCATCGCCGCGGCCAGCCCGCCGGCGCGGGGCGCAGCGGCGGGTCCGGTCCCGCTCAGCTCGCTGTGCCGGCGCACCACTAGACCCCACTGCAGCCCGATCGCCTCGTCGTAGGTCAGGCGTTCGATCGCCCGTTCCCGCTCGTGGGTGTCCTCGGAGATGTGCACCGCCCGCAACGCAGCGTCCTCGGACATCAGATCATGTTCTCGGACAACCCATTCGGGCAAGGGATCGGGTACGGGGTCCAGCACGGCCAGCATCTGGCGCATACAGGCGTAGATGTCCCAGGTCTGCACCTTGGCCGTCGCCGGGTAGATCGGGAAGTACTCCTTCTCGAACGCAGCGAGGACGTCCGTTCCGGCGGCCCCGGCGGCGTCGGCGATCGTCGACAGGGATTTGGTGCCCTTCATGGTGCCGTCGTCGCGCAGGATCAGGAACGCCGGATGCGTGAGCTGCATGACGCCCCGGAAATACCCGACCTCGCCCGACAGCATCACCTTGGCGCCCTTGACCAGTGAATGCTTCAGGTACTTGGCGTTGAAGAACGTGGCGGTGACCTTGGGTCTGCGCTGTCCTAGCGTCACGACCAGGAATTCCCGCTTGGGTTGCCGGTTGGTGTAGCGCAGAGTGGCCTCGGTGATGACGTCGACGAACGTGATGTGTTCGCCTTCTTCGAGATCGAGCTCCTCACCCTCGTCGCGCACGCTCATGGCGTCGCTGTACTTGCGGGGGAAGTACCGCACCAGGTCACCGCAGGTACGCAGCCCCAGATGCTCCTCGAGGGGCTCGGCAGCCTTGCGGCCCAGCACGAAGTCGAGCCGATCACTCAGTGTCGCCACGTCATTCGACTCCGATCAGCAGCACGTCGCCGCCGTGGCCGGTGTGGAAACTGACCATGTCGGTCCCCGGGTGCTCGCGGTGGACGTGGTCGCGCAGGGCATCGGCGACGTCGGGCCCGACGCCTGAGCCGGTGAGTACGGTCACCAGCTCGCCACCGGCGGCCAGCAACAGGTCGATCAGCCCGGCACCCACAGCGGTCACGCTGTCGCCCACGAGGACGACCTCGTCACCGGCGATTCCCAGTCCGTCCCCCGGCCGGCACGCACCGGCCCACGTCAGCGCTTCTTCGGCGGCGACGCGCACTGATCCGTGGCGCGCCCCGGCCGCGGCCCTGGTCATGGTGTAGCCGTCATCGACCGGTCGATGGCCCGGATCGTGCACGGCCAGCGCAGCCAGCCCCTGCACCATCGAGCCGGAATACACGGGCACCATCGTGATCCCCCAGTCCGACGCCACCGCCCAGCCGGCGAGCAGCTCCTCGGCGGCGACGTAACCATTGGGCAGCACCATGACGTGTTCGGCGCCGGTGTTGACCAACGCGTGGAGCAACTGGTGAGCGCTCACGGGTAACCCGGGCTCCGGGCGCAGGATCTGCGCGCCCTCGCTGGTGAACAGCTCCTCGGCACCGTCTCCGTCGACGACGGCCAAGACTGCACGCTCCCGCGCCCAGCCGCCCGCCGGGTGACGGTCAGCGCCGCCGGTCAGCGACGTGATCTGGATGCGGCTGGGGACACCGACCTGCAGGGCGGCCTCCACGGCGGCACCCGCGTCGTCGACATGGACGTGGACGGAGTACCGGCCCGTCTCCGCCGACGCCGCGATGGCGACGGATTCGCCGAGCTCGTCCAGGCGTGCCCGCAATACCTCCACCCCTGCCGGCTCGGCACCGCTGAGCAGGTACATGACCTCGAACTGCGGGGTCGCCGCCTTCGACACAGCGGTCACCGAGCGGGCCGACTCCCCGGCGGCAGCATCGACGGGTTCGGGACGGTACTGCGGGCGGGGCTGTGCACGCCCGGTGAGCGTGGTGGTCAGCGCGTCGAGAAGAACCAGCAGGCCCCGACCGCCTGCGTCCACCACACCGGCGTCGGCGAGCACGTCGAGCTGTGTCGGGGTGCGGTCCAGCGCCGCAACGGCGGCCTGGGCGGCGGCAGCCACCACCTCGGAGAGCTCTGCCTCTCCGCCGTCACCGTCGTCGGCTTCCCGGGCGGCTGCCTCCGCAGCGTCCTGCAGCACCGAGGTGATGGTGCCGGGCACGGCCTCACCCATCGAGGTGACGACCAGCGTGACGGCATGGCGCATCGCCGCGGCCAGCAGCCGGCCGTCGATGTCGGCGATCACGCGATCCTCGCCGGCGGCGGTGGTGACGTCGGCCAGGGCACGCAGAATCTGCGACAGGATCACCCCGGAGTTGCCGCGCGCGCCGCGCAGCGCCCCGTCGGCGAGCGCCGCCGCCACCGCGGTCACGTCGTCGCCGGCGGCAGCGGAGTCGGCGTGCGCCCAGGCAGCGCGCATCGTGAACAGCATGTTGGTACCGGTGTCGGCGTCGGCGACGGGGAAGACGTTCAGTGCGTTGATCTCATCGGTGTGGCTGATCAGATCCGACACCGCGGTGTGGGCCCAGCTCCGCAGCGCCGATGCATCGAGCCGCCGAGCCGACATCCTCACCTCCGCACGCCAGGGCGCCGCGGTGTGACTGAAGCAGCGTGCGCCGGCGCCAGCCTAGCCACTGCCCCGGACAGCAATGGACACCGTTTTGGCGAACCTCGGCGCTGCCCGGTAGTCTGATCGGGTTGTCGGGTCACCCGTTAGGTCGTTGACCCCCAAGCGCTGACTTATGAGGAGTTCTCACTATGGCTGCCGTGTGCGATATCTGCGGGAAGGGCCCCGGCTTCGGTAAGTCGGTGTCGCACTCCCATCGCCGGACGAGCCGTCGGTGGAATCCGAACATCCAGTCGGTGCGCGCGGTAGCCCGTCCGGGCGGCAACAAGCAGCGCGTGAACGTGTGCACCTCCTGCCTGAAGGCCGGCAAGGTCACCCGCGGCTGATTGCCGTCCACACCACACTTCGTCACTCCCGATCGGCCCGCCCTGCTACGGCAGGCGCCAGTCCACCGGTTCGGCACCCATCTGCGTCAACAGCTCGTTGGCCCGGCTGAACGGCCGCGACCCGAAGAAGCCCCGTGACGCCGACAGCGGCGACGGGTGCGCTGACTCGATGATGGCCGTGTCACCGAGCATCGGCTTGAGGGTGGCAGCGTCTCGTCCCCACAGCACCGCCACCAGCGGGCGTTCCCGGGCGACCAGTGCCCGGATTGCACACTCGGTGACGGCTTCCCAGCCCTTGCCCCGATGCGAGGCCGGCGTCCCGGGGCGCACGGTCAGCACCCTGTTCAGCAGCATGACACCCTGCTCGGACCACGGGGTCAGGTCCCCGTTGGCGGGCGCCGGGTAGCCGAGATCCTGCTGATACTCGGTGTAGATGTTGGACAGGCTGCGCGGCAGCGGACGCACATCAGAGCCGACCGAGAAACTCAGCCCGACAGCATGACCGGGGGTCGGGTACGGGTCCTGACCGACGATGAGGACACGGACCTCGTCGAAGGGATACGTGAACGCCCGCAACACCTGCGCCCCCGTGGGGAGGTAGCGGTGTCCGGCGGAGAGTTCCGCGCGCAGGAACTCCCCCATCTCGGTGACACGGGCGTGCACCGGCGCGAGGGCGTTCGCCCACGATTCGTCGACCAAGTCCTGCAGGGGGCGTGCTGTCACGAGAGGCCAACTTAGCGCCCCGGCGATTCAGTACGACTGCCAGCCCGCATTGCCGGTCCATGCCGCGCCGTCGACGGTGACGGCGCCGGCGCCGAATCCCGCTGCGGGACGCCGCACCCGCCCGATCGCGCGCCAACCGGGGGGCGGTTCGTCCGGGAACGTCGCCACCAGGGCGTGATCTTCACCACCGCCGAGCACCCAGTGCCGGGGGTCGACTCCGGCGGCGCGCGCGGCCGGTCCGAGCTCGTCGAGGTCGTCGTGCAGCAGCGCGACGGCGAGGTCGACGTGGACCCCCGATGCGGCCGCGATGTGCCCGAGATCGGCAAGCAGCCCGTCGGAGACATCGGTCATCGCCGTGGCGCCCGCGTGGGCTGCGACGGCGCCCTGCCCGTACGGCGGCGCCGGCACCAGGTGGCGACGGCGTAACGCCTCGAACTCCTCGATGTTGTTGTGCCACAGCGTGTAACCCGCGGCCGACCGACCGAGTTCGCCCACGACCGCGACCACGTCACCGGGCCTGGCGCCACTACGCAACACGGGCGGTCGGCCGTCGAGATCACCCAGCACGGTCACCGAGACCACCCACTGCGGGGCGGCCACCATGTCGCCGCCGACGATGCCGGCGCCGACCCGCGTGGCCTCGTCCCACAGTCCGTCGGACAGCGCGACGGCCTGCGCTGTCTCGGTGTCGCCGGGGGCGCCGTAACCGACGACGAACGCGGTGGGGCGGCCGCCCATCGCCTCGATGTCAGAGGCGTTCTGCGCGATGGCTTTTCGCCCGATGTCGTACGGAGTCGACCAGTCCAGTCGAAAGTGCCTGCCCTCCACCAACATGTCGGTGCTCACCGCGGTCGCGCCCGTGCCCGTCAGGACCGCGGCGTCGTCGCCCGGCCCGACGACGACGGACGGCGGCTGCCGGCGCCCGCTGACCAATCGGTCGATGACCGCGAACTCGCCGTCTGCTGCCAGCGTGCCGTCGGCCATGTCTGCTCTCCTCGCCTGCGAAGGATCGTGGCCTGAACGCCGGGCTCACCTGCGGTACCTTGAATTTCCCACAGAGTTTATGCGCCGCCGTCGACGCCGCCGGTGTCCGCGCAGACCGAACGGAGGGATCACGGCGTGGTCGAGGCTTTCGTGCTCATCCAGACCGAAGTCGGCCGCGCCGAGATCGTCGCCAAGCAGCTCGCCGGTCTTCCCGGTGTGTTGTCGTCGGAGTCGGTGACCGGACCCTATGACGTGATCGTGCGGGCAGGGGCCCCCACGCTGGCCGAGCTGACGTCGGCCGTCGTGCCCACGGTGCAGCAGGTCGCGGGCATCACGCGGACGTTGACGTGCCCGATTGCCGGCGCGATGGCGTAGGTGGCCCGCCCGTAGAGTGTCGCCATGGCCGACACCCCCGGCGACGGTCCGCCCCGCGCTGCGCTGATCGCGGCGATCGTGCTCGCGGTCGGTGCGGCCGTCGGCTTCCTCGTGTTCGCCGCCGTCACTCAACACCAACGCAGTCCCGCGCCCGTGGCACTCTCGGCGGTGCCCGCCCCGCGGGCGGACGGCCCCGAATGCGCCGGCCTGATCGGCACGCTGCCAGAGAAACTGGGTGACTACCGGCGCGCGCCGCTCGTCGAGCCCGCCCCGGCCGGGGCAGTCGCGTGGCAGCGCGACGACGGCGGCGAGCCGCTGGTGCTGCGGTGCGGCGTGGAACGCCCGGCGGACTTCGTGGTCGGAGCACCTCTCACGGTCGTTGACTCGGTGTCGTGGTTCCGGGTCCAGGATCCGAGCGATGCCGATCGGGCCACCTGGTTCGCGGTCGACCGGCCGGTCTACGTGGCGCTGACGCTGCCGAGCGATTCGGGGCCCGACGCCATCCAGACGGTGTCGAAGGCCGTGACCGAGACATTGCCGGCCCAGCCGGCCGATCCAGGTCCCGCGGCCTAGCAGCTAGCGCAGGCCGGTGCCGCGGGCGACGGCGGTGTCCACCATCGTGGCGAGCAGCGTCGGGTAGTCGACGCCGCTGGCCGCCCACATGCGCGGATACATCGAGATCGTGGTGAAGCCCGGCATCGTGTTGATCTCGTTGATCACCGGGCCGTCGTCGGTGAGGAAGAAGTCGACGCGCGCCAAGCCCTGACAATCGATGGCCTGGAAGGCCCGGATCGACAGGGCGCGGATCTCGTCGGCGACGTCGTCGTCGATCTTGGCCGGGACGTCGAGTTCGGCCGCGTCGTCGAGGTATTTGGTCTCGAAGTCGTAGAAGCCGTCGTCGCGGCCGCGTACCCCGGCGACGCGGATCTCGCCGACGGTGCTGGCGTCGAGCCGTCCGTCGGGGAACTCGAGCACGCCGCACTCGATTTCCCGGCCGAGGACGGCGGCCTCGACGATCACTTTCGGATCGTGGCGCCGCGCCAGCTCGATCGCGGACGGCAGCATGTCCCAGGACGTGACGCGGCTGACTCCGATCGACGAGCCGCCGCGGGCCGGCTTGACGAAGACGGGCAGCCCGAGCCGCTCACGGTCGGACAGCGACACTGCGGTGTCCCGCGGCCGCAGCACGATCTGGTCGCCGATCGGCAGGTCGGCGGCGGCCAGCAGCTTTTTCGTGAACTCTTTGTCCATTCCGACTGCACTGGCCAGGACACCGGCGCCGACGTAGGGCACACCGGCCAGCTCGAGCAGGCCCTGGATGGTGCCGTCTTCACCGTAGGGACCGTGCAGGACCGGGAAGACCACGTCGACCGAGGCCAGCACGTCACCGGCGGCCTCCCCCATCGACAGCAGCTGTCCGCGCCGGGCCGGATCGGGCGACAGCGCGAGCGCGGTTCCGGAGGCCTCGCTGACGCCGGGCAGCCTGCCGTCGGTGATGGCCAGCCCGTCGGGGCGGCCGTCGCCGAGCACCCACGATCCGTGCGGGGTGATACCGACGGCGACCACCTCGAACCGCCCCGGATCGAGGTTGCGCAGGATGCTGCCTGCGGAGACACACGAGATCGCGTGCTCAGAACTCCGTCCGCCATAGACGACGGCAACGCGGGTGCGGGCAGTCACAGTCTGGAGAGGCTACCGGCCGGCCCCGGCGAGGGCCGAGTCGATATCGGCCAGCAGGTCGTCGGTGTCCTCGATCCCGCAGGATATGCGGGCGAAGCCGGGTGGTACCGGGTCGCCCCATCGGGCCCTGCGGTCGACCGAGGTGTGCACGCCGCCGAAGCTGGTGGCGCCGACGAGCAGCGCACTGCGACGGACGAGATCGTGTACCGCATCGGCGTCGGCCAGCTCGACGGAGACGATGCCGCCGAAGCGGCGCATCTGCCGGGTCGCGATGGCGTGGGACGGATCGTCGGGCAGACCGGGGTAGCGCACGGCAGTCACCGCGGGGTGGGAACGCAGCATCATCGCAAGGGCCGCGGCGTTCTGGCATTGCCGTTCGAAGCGCAGGCCGAGCGTGCCGAGGCCCCGCAGCACGAGCCACGCCTCGAACGCGCCGAGGATGGGCCCGGCCAGCAGTCGCTCGCGCTGCAGCCGCTCGATCACGTCGGCGCGGTTGCCTGCGACGTAGCCGGCGAGCAGATCGTGATGCCCGGAGAGCGCTTTGGTGGCGCTGGCCACCACCAGGTCGGCCCCCAGGGCCAGCGGCTGCTGCCCCAACGGGGTCGCCGTCGTGTTGTCGACCGCCAGAAGAGCACCACGCGGTCGGCACTGCATCGCCAGGCGGTGCAGATCCACCACATCCAACCCCGGGTTCGACGGCGTCTCGGCCAGCACCACATCGGCGTCGCGAGCGGCCTCGCACATCTGCGCGCACGTGGCCTGCACGACGGTGACGCCGCGAGGAGCGAGGTATTCGGTGGCGTAGGCGCGCACCTGGTAGTAACCGTCTGCCGGGACGACGAGCGTGCTGCCCGGCTCGGTCACCGCGCGTAGCACCGACGTGATGGCCGCCATGCCCGATCCGAACGCGACCGCTGCGGCGGCGCCCTCCAGCGTCGCGAGGGCTGATTCGAGCTGCCGCCAGGTGGGGTTGTGCCGCCTGCCGTAGCTGTCCAGCGTGTCGTCCTCGTCGGCACCGAGGTGGTATGCCGCCGCCGGCACCGGTACCGGCCCCACCGGGTCACCCGGAACATGTTCAGCAGCAATAGCTTTCAGGCTTCGGGTGGAATCGCCGTAGGTCTCGCCGTAGGTCATGGGATCACTCCGGTTTCGTGGAGCGACCGAGCAGCAGCGCCACCGCGTCCTCGACCGACAGACCCTTGTGGCACACACCGTGCACCGCTTCGGTCAGCGGCATCTCGACGTCATAGCTCGCCGACAACGCCAGCACCGACCGGCAGGAGGTCACGCCCTCGGCGACGTGACCGCCGGTGGCGGCCATCGCCGCCTCCATCGTGCCGCCCTGGCCCAGCCGTTCCCCGAAGGAACGATTGCGCGAACGAGGGGACATGCACGTCGCGACGAGATCCCCGATGCCGGCCAACCCGGCCAGCGTTGCCGGCTTGGCGCCCAAAGCGATTCCCAGCCGCATGATCTCCGCCAGCCCGCGGGTGATGATCGCGGCCGCGGTGTTCTCCCCCAGCCCCTTGCCCGCAGCCATCCCAGAGGCGAGGGCGATCACGTTCTTGCACGCTCCGCCGATCTCGGCACCGATCACATCGGCGTTGGTGTAGGGCCGGAAGTATCCGGTGGACAACGCCCGCTGCAGGGCCACCGCGCGGCCGGAGTCGCTGCACGCGACGACCGTGGCGGCGGGCTGTTCGGCGGCGACCTCACTGGCCAGATTGGGACCGGAGATCACGGCGACGCGGGCGGCATCGGCGCCGGTCACCTGCGCCACCACCTGGCTCATGCGCATCAGCGTGTCCAGCTCGATGCCCTTGGCCACGCTGACCAGAGTGGTGTCTGCGCCGAGATACGGCGCCCACTCGGTCAGGTTGGCGCGCAGCGTCTGTGACGGTACGGCGAGCAGCACGGTGCAGGCACCGTCGAGCGCTTCGACACAGTCACCGGTGGCCCGGATCGAGGCCGGCAGGGGGACGTCGAGGTATCCGGGGTTGCAGTGCGAGCGGTTGATCTCGGCGGCCCGCTCGGGGTTGCGCGCCCACAACCTCACTCCATTTCCTGCATCGGCCAGCACCTTCGCCAGTGCCGTACCCCATGCCCCTGCACCCATCACCGCAGCCTCGACCACGGCTCCAAGACTAGTCGGGAATAACTGCTGGCAGGATGGCGCTCGTGACCGGCATGACCACCTCATCGGCCGCCGGCGCCCGAACCCCGGACGCGGGCGTCAGCGTGGTGATCGCTGTCAAGCGTCTGACCGCGGCCAAGACCCGGCTGGCGCCGGCGTTCCCGCCGGCCGCCCGCGGGGGTGTGGTGCTCGCCATGCTCGAGGACACGATCGCCGCCGCCACCGCGGTGCCGGCGGTCCGGTCGATCATCGTGGTGACACCCGACGCCGACGCCGCGGCCGCCGCCGGCCGCCTGGGGGCGCTGGCCCTCGATGACCCCACGCCGGCGAATCATCGCGATCCCCTCAACAACGCGCTGGCCGCCGGTGAAGCGCTCGCCCGCCGCGAGAGCGTCAATGTGGTTGCCCTGCAAGGCGATCTGCCGGCACTACGAGTTGCCGAGCTGACCGAGGCGATCAGCGCCGCCAGCGCCAATCCCCGCAGCTTCGTGAGCGATCGGCACGGCTCGGGGACCGCGGCACTGTTCGCGTTCGGCGTCCCCCTGCGCCCGCTGTTCGGCGCTGAATCGTCCGCCCGGCATCGCCGTTCGGGCGCGGCGGAATTGACCGGCGACTGGCCGGGATTACGGTGCGACATCGACACCGCCCAGGATCTTCTGGACGCCCGCCTACTCGGAGTCGGGCCCGCGACGTCGCAGGTGATCGGCGCGTTGCGCTGAACGCGTACCCGGCGAACCTCTCCTGCTAGCCGCGGCGCCCGCGAATAGGGAATCATCGGGGCATGACCGAAGCGCAGACCCGACCGGAGGACGCGGACACCACGGTGGAGGCCCCCGGGGACAGCAAGTCAGCGGCTGTACCCGACACCGCGCCCGAGGCGCCCCCGGCCGCCACATCGCCGGCAGTCGAGAACCCGCTTCCCGAAGACCGTTACCTCAACCGCGAGTTGAGTTGGCTCGACTTCAACGCCAGAGTCCTGGCGCTGGCGGCTGACCCATCACTGCCCCTGTTGGAGCGGGCGAAGTTCCTGGCGATCTTCGCGTCCAACCTCGACGAGTTCTACATGGTGCGCGTCGCCGGTCTCAAGCGCCGCGACGAGATGGGGTTGTCCGTCCGCTCGGCCGACGGCCTGTCTCCCCGCGAACAACTCCGCCGGATCAGCGAGCGCACCCAGCAGCTCGCGAGCCGGCACGCGCAGGTGTTCCTCGACGCAGTGCGCCCGGCGCTGGCCGACGAGGGCATCGTGATCGTGACGTGGGCCGAACTCGACGACAACGAACGCGGCCGGCTCTCCACGTACTTCCACGAGCAGGTGTTCCCGGTGCTGACGCCGCTGGCTGTCGATCCCGCCCACCCGTTCCCGTTCGTGAGTGGGCTGAGCCTCAACCTCGCCATCACCGTCAAGCATCCCGACGGCGGACAGCACTTCGCTCGAATCAAGGTGCCCGACAACGTGGACCGCTTCGTCGAGCTGGCGGCGCGTGAGAACACCTCGGACGTCGCGCGCTTCCTCCCGATGGAAGAGCTGATCGCCGCGTTCCTGCCGGTACTGTTCCCCGGCCTGGAAATCGTGGAGCACCACGCTTTTCGGATCACCCGCAACGCCGACTTCGAGGTGGAGGAAGACCGCGACGAGGACCTGCTCAAAGCGCTCGAGCGTGAGCTCGCGCGGCGCAGGTTCGGCTCCCCCGTGCGCCTCGAAGTCTCCGATGACATGACCGAGGGCATGCTCGAACTGCTCCTGCGCGAACTCGACGTGGCGCCCGGGGACGTCGTGGAAGTGCCCGGCCTGCTGGATCTCTCATCGCTGTGGCAGGTCTACGGGGTCGATCGGCCGGCGCTGAAGGACCGTCCGTTCGTGCCGGCGACACCCCCGGCGTTCGGTGAACGCGAAACGCCCAAGAGCATTTTCGCGACACTGCGCGACGGCGACGTCCTCGTCCACCACCCCTACGATTCGTTCTCCACCACGGTGCAACGCTTCATCGAGCAGGCGGCTGCCGACCCGAACGTGCTCGCGATCAAGCAGACCCTCTATCGCACCTCGGGTGATTCACCGATCGTCAACGCGTTGATCGACGCCGCCGAAGCAGGCAAACAGGTGGTGGCGCTGGTCGAGATCAAGGCCCGGTTCGACGAACAGGCCAACATCAAGTGGGCGCGCGCACTCGAACAGGCCGGCGTGCACGTGGTGTACGGGCTCATCGGGCTCAAGACCCATTGCAAGACGTGCCTGGTGGTGCGACGCGAGGGATCGATGATCCGCCGGTACTGCCACATCGGCACGGGCAACTACAACCCGAAGACCGCGCGTCTCTACGAAGACGTGGGCCTGCTGACGGCGGCTCCGGACATCGGCGCCGACCTCACCGACCTGTTCAATTCGCTCACCGGGTACTCCCGCAAGGAGTCCTACCGCAACCTGCTCGTCGCCCCGTACGGCGTGCGCCGCGGCATCATCGAACGCATCGACCGCGAGATCGCGGCCACCCGGGACGGCGCGGAGGGGCGAATCCGCCTCAAAGCCAACGCGTTGGTGGACGAGCAGGTCATCGATGCGCTCTACCGGGCCTCTCAGGCCGGGGTTCGGGTCGAGGTCGTGGTGCGCGGTATCTGCGCGCTCAAGCCCGGCGGAGAAGGGTTCTCGGAGAACATCGTGGTGCGCTCGATCCTCGGCCGGTTCCTCGAGCATTCACGGATCATTCATTTCCGCGCCATCGACGAATACTGGATCGGCAGCGCCGACATGATGCATCGTAATCTGGACCGCCGCGTGGAAGTCATGGCTCAGGTCAAGGACCCGCGGTTGACCGAAGCGCTCGGCAACATCTTCGAATCCGCCCTGGATCCGCGGACGCGGTGCTGGGAGCTCGGCGTCGACGGAAAATGGACAGCGTTGCCACAGGAAGGACAGACGGTGCGAGACCACCAGGTGTCGTTGATGGAAAGCCACCGCCATCCGTAATCGTCCGATCGAGCAGAGCAGGCACCAAGCGCTGTGAAGACCGAACCCATCCTCGCCGCCGGCGCAGTCCTGTGGCGCCCACAGGAATTCACGGGCTCCCCGGAAGTGGCGGTGATCCATCGGCCGCGCTACGACGACTGGTCCCTGCCCAAGGGAAAACTCGAGCGGGGAGAGACCGAACCGGTCGCCGCGGTGCGAGAGATAGAGGAGGAGACGGGCTTCCGCGCGCATCTCGGGCGCCGTCTGGCATCGGTGAGTTACCCCGTCGGGGACACCACGAAGAGGGTCCGCTATTGGATGGCGCGCAGCGTCCGGGGTGAGTTCGCGGCGAACGAAGAGGTCGACGAACTGAAATGGCTGCCCGCCGAAGACGCGATGAGCCAGGTGCATTACTCGCTGGACCGCAAGGTGCTCCGCCGGTTCGTCAAGTTGCCGGTCGCCACCCAGACGGTGCTCGTCGTGCGGCACGCCACCGCGGGGAGCAAGTCACGCTATTCCGGCGATGACCGCAAGCGGCCGCTGGACAAGCACGGCCGCGCACAGGCTGAGTCGCTGGTGGATCTGTTGACGGCGTTCGGCGCCGCCGAGCTGTTCGCCGCCGACCGTGTGCGCTGCCATCAAACCCTCGGACCCCTCGCCGAGGAATTGGGCGTTCCGGTGATCACCGAAACCGCTTTGACCGCAGAGGCATACGCGGACAAGCCGAAGAGGGCCCGGCAGCGCGTGCTGGAGATCGCCGATACGACGTCTCACCCCGTGATCTGCACGCAGGGTGAGGTCATCCCCGATCTGATCGCATGGTGGTGTGAACGCGACGGCGTGCGTCCCGACAAATCGCGCAACCGCAAGGGCAGCACGTGGGTACTCACGCTGTCCGGCGAACAGTTGATCAGCGCGGACCACATCAGTTCACCGCTGGCGCCCCCCCGCTAGCCCGATACGCAACAACGCCGTGGGCGTGGGCCCACGGCGTTGTCGGTGAAGCTGTGTGTGCGGTCGAAACTGCTTACTTGCGACCGCGCTTGGCGGGAGCCTTCTTGGCAGGGGCTGCCTTCTTGGCGGCGGTGGCCTTCTTGGCCGGAGCCTTGGTCGCGGCCTTCTTGGCCGGAGCCTTCTTGGCAGGCGCCGCCTTCTTGGCGGGGGCGGCGGCCTTCTTGGCCGGAGCCTTGGTCGCAGCCTTCTTGGCGGGAGCCTTGGTGGCGGTGGCGGCCTTCTTGGCCGGAGCCTTGGTCGCAGCCTTCTTGGCGGGAGCCTTGGTGGCGGTGGCGGCCTTCTTCGCCGGAGCCTTGGTCGCAGCCTTCTTCGCCGGAGCCTTGGTGGCGGCCTTCTTCGCCGGAGCCTTCTTGGCCGCCTTGCGGGCGGTGCTCGAAGCGGTCACGCCGCGCTTGACGGCGGGACCCTCGGCCGGAAGCTTCTGTGCGCCCGCGACAACGGCTTTGAACTGAGCGCCGGGGCGGAACGCCGGAACGGACGTCGGCTTGACCTTCACCGTCTCACCGGTGCGCGGGTTGCGGGCGACACGAGCGGCGCGGCGGCGCTGCTCGAAGACACCGAAGCCGGTGATGGTCACGCTGTCACCCTTGTGCACGGCGCGCACGATGGTGTCGACGACGTTCTCGACCGCGGCGGTCGCTTGCCGACGATCCGAGCCCAACTTCTCCGTGAGTACGTCGATGAGCTCTGCCTTGTTCATGCAAAACCTCCGGGAACTGTGGTCCTCTTTGGACCGACTAGAGGACACGGTAAACCCATTGCCCGTTGATTTCCAAGAACCACGCGCAATTTCAGAAAATCTCAGCGAACTTTTTTCAATCCGCTTGGCTCCCTTTGTGTCCTACCGGGGCGCCCCAAAAGAGGATTGCAGAGCGGATATTTCACCGCCGCCGGCCGCGGATCAGGTCGTCAGAGTCCGCGGCTTCCACTCCGGGCGCCGCGCCTCATAGTCTTCGATCTGATCGAGTTTCCGCAGCGTGAGGCCGATATCGTCGAGGCCCTCCAGCAGCCGCCACGCGGTGTAGTCATCAATCTTGAACGGCACCAGCACCGTTTCCGCCGCGATGGTCCGATCTTGAAGATTGACAGTGATTTCCGTCCCCGGACGCTGCTCGATGACCTTCCACAACAATTCGACATCGTCTTGGGCGACTTCGGCCGCCAGCAGCCCGGCCTTGCCGGAGTTGCCGCGGAAGATATCGGCGAATCGTGACGAGATGACGACCCGGAAGCCGAAGTCCATCAGCGCCCAGACCGCATGCTCGCGTGACGAGCCGGTGCCGAAATCTGGCCCCGCCACCAGAACCGAACCGCGGTCGAATGGCGACTGATTGAGGACGAACGACGGATCGTTGCGCCACGCCGCGAACAGACCGTCCTCGAATCCGGTGCGCGTCACGCGTTTCAGATACACCGCCGGAATGATCTGGTCGGTGTCGACATTGGAGCGGCGCAGCGGCACGCCGATCCCGGTGTGAGTGGTGAATGCTTCCATGACGGCGTCTCCGTTATCAGTGGGTGGTCGCGGGGATCAGATCGGCCGGGGACGACAGGGTGCCCCTGACGGCGGTCGCGGCGGCGACGGCCGGCGACACCAGATGTGTACGACCACCTTTGCCTTGCCGGCCCTCGAAATTGCGGTTGGACGTCGAGGCGCACCGCTCACCGGGGGCGAGCTGGTCGGGGTTCATACCCAGGCACATCGAGCAGCCGGCCTGGCGCCATTCCGCGCCTGCGGCGGTGAAGATCTCGCCCAGGCCTTCGGATTCGGCTTGCGCACGCACCCGCATCGAGCCGGGCACGATCAGCATGCGAACCCCGTCGGCGACGGACCGCCCGCGCAGCACGTCGGCCACCACGCGCAGATCCTCGATCCGGCCGTTGGTGCAGGAGCCGACGAACACGGCGTCGACGGACACGTCGCGCATCGGGGTACCCGCTTCGAGACCCATGTATGCCAACGCCTTTTCGGCCGTCTGGCGCTGATCGTCGTCGAGCATCGCCTCCGGATCGGGCACCGCGGCGGACAGCGGTACACCCTGGCCCGGATTGGTTCCCCACGTGACGAACGGACTGAGACTGGCGGCGTCGATGTGGACCTCGGTGTCGAATTCGGCACCGTCGTCGGTTCGGAGTTGACGCCACGCAGCGACCGCGTCATCCCATGCGGCCCCCTTCGGGGCGTGGGGTCGACCCTCGAGGAAGGCGAAGGTGGTGTCGTCCGGTGCCACCATGCCGGCTCGGGCACCCGCCTCGATGCTCATGTTGCAGATCGTCATCCGACCTTCCATGGACAGCGATTCGATGGCACTGCCCCGGTATTCGATGACGTGCCCCTGTCCGCCGCCGGTCCCGATCTTGGCGATGACGGCCAGGATGATGTCCTTGGCGCTGACGCCGGGCGGCAGCTCGCCGTCGACGGTGACGGCCATGGTCTTGAACGGCCGCAACGGGAGTGTCTGCGTGGCCAGCACGTGCTCGACCTCAGAAGTGCCGATGCCCATGGCCAACGCACCGAACGCGCCGTGGGTGGAGGTGTGGCTGTCACCGCACACGACCGTCATCCCGGGCTGGGTCAGACCCAGTTGCGGGCCGATGATGTGGACGATGCCCTGCTCGGCATCGCCCATCGGGTGCAGCCGCACACCGAATTCGGCGCAGTTGCGCCGCAACGTCTCCACCTGGGTTCGCGACACCGGGTCGGCGATCGGCTTGTCGATGTCGACGGTGGGCACGTTGTGGTCTTCGGTCGCGATCGTCAGATCGGGGCGCCGCACCGGCCTTCCCGCCAACCGCAGCCCGTCGAATGCCTGGGGGCTGGTCACCTCGTGCACGAGGTGAAGATCGATGTAGATGAGGTCCGGCTCCCGGGCATCACCCTGCCCGCCGCCCGCCGCGACGACGTGATCGCTCCACACCTTCTCGGCGAGAGTCCGTGGGTTGTTCGCCTTGTCCATTGACGATCTCACAATCTGGGAAGCTAGTATCTCTTTGTGAGACAGGATAGCGGTATCGGCGTGCTCGACAAAGCGGTGACGGTCCTTCACGCGGTCGCCGAGTCTCCCTGCGGTCTCGCCGATCTGTGCGACCGCACGGCCCTGCCGCGGGCGACCGCCCACCGGCTGGCCGTCGGGCTGGAAACGCACCGGCTGCTCGCACGCGACGCCGATGGCCAGTGGTGCCTGGGCCCCGCATTGGCCGAACTGGGCAGTCATGTCCGCGATCCCCTGGTGTCGGCGGGCGCGGTGGTGCTGCCGCGCTTGCGCGAGCTGACCGGGGAGAGTGTGCAGCTCTACCGCAGGGACGGGACCGCGCGGATCTGTGTCGCGGCACTGGAACCACCTGCGGGTCTTCGCGATACGGTGCCCGTCGGCGCGCGTCTGCCGATGACCGCCGGTTCGGGGGCCAAGGTGCTGCTCGCCTACGCGGATCCGGCCACCCAGCGCAGCGTCCTGGCTGATGCGGCATTCACCGACCGCGCTCTGGCGGAGGTACGCAAGCGCGGTTGGGCGCAGAGCGCGGCCGAACGGGAACCCGGAGTGGCGAGCGTGTCGGCACCGGTGCGCGACGGCCGCGGTGCGGTAATCGCCGCCGTGTCGGTATCCGGACCGATCGACCGGATGGGACGGCGCCCGGGCGCACGCTGGGCCGCCGATCTGGTGGCCGCCGCGGACGCCCTGACAAGACGGCTCTGACCCGCCGGCTCAGACGAAAAAGCTCGCAGGCCCGGTAGGACCTGCGAGCTGATGTACCCCCGATGGGATTCGAACCCACGCTACCGCCGTGAGAGGGCGGCGTCCTAGGCCGCTAGACGACGGGGGCTAGAACTTGTTACGGACGGAAAGCATAGCTGAGGGACACAGTGCTGACCTAATCCGCGCGTTGGCTGGGGTACCAGGACTCGAACCTAGAATGGCTGAACCAGAATCAGCTGTGTTGCCAATTACACCATACCCCATTGGCAGCCCGTCACCGCAGGTCACGGGCCATTTTCCGGCCCTGGCGCCTCGCGGTTGTGCCGCGCTGCGCCGTCTTGCGAGCCGACGAGCAGACTACCAAAGATTCTCGGGTGGTTTTTCCACCCCCGTCACGCGGACGCTCCGGCATGGTCCCGGCCCGCGCGCAGCCGGGCCAGCGTGCGGTCCCTGCCCAGCAGTTCCAACGATTCGTACAGCGGCGGGCTGATCGATGAGCCCGTCACCGCGACACGGATGGGCCCGAACGCCTTGCGGGGCTTGAGGTCGAGCCCGTCGATCAGCGCCGCCTTGAGCGCTTCTTCGATCCGTGGGCTACTCCACTCCCCGATCGCCTCGAGAGCGCCGAGGGCGGCGTCGAGAACGGGGACCGCGTCGGGCCGCAGTTCCTTGCCCGCCGACTTCTCGTCGAGCGCGAAGGAGGCGTCGTCGAGGAACTTCAACAGCCCCCAGGCGTCGCCGAGAACGACGATCCGCGTCTGCACCAGGACGGCCGCTTCGGCGAATGCGTCGTCGTCGAGTCCGGTGTCGTGGCCGTGAGCGCGGAAGTATTCGGCGAGGCGGCGGGTGAACTCCGCGGGCTCGAGCAGCCGGATGTGCTCGGCGTTGAGTGCGTCGGCCTTCTTCTGGTCGAACCGCGCGGGATTGGAGTTCACGTCGGCGACGTCGAAGGCCGCCACCATCTCGTCGATGCCGAACACGTCGCGGTCATCGGCGATCGACCACCCCAGCAGCGCAAGGTAGTTCAGCAGGCCCTCGGGAATGAAGCCGCGATCCCGGTGCAGGAACAGGTTCGATTGCGGGTCCCGCTTCGACAGTTTCTTGTTCCCGTCCCCCAGGACGGGCGGCAGGTGGGCGAAGCGCGGTGTGCCGTCGGCGATGCCGAGCCGCTCGAGCGCGGCATAGAGCGCCAACTGGCGCGGGGTCGACGGCAACAGATCCTCCCCCCGCAGCACGTGGGTGATCTTCATCAGTGCGTCGTCGACCGGATTGACCAAGGTGTACAAGGGTTCTCCGTTGCCCCTGGTCAACGCGAAGTCCGGGATCGAACCAGCCGGGAACGTCGTCTCCCCACGAACCAGGTCGTCCCACGTCATGTCCGTCTCGGGCATGCGCAGCCGGATGACCGGCGAGCGGCCCTCGGCACGGAACGCCGCGCGCTGCTCGTCGGTGAGGTCGCGGTCGAAGTTGTCGTACCCCAGCTTGGGGTTGCGTCCCGCCGCGAGGTGGCGCGCTTCGACCTCCTCGGCGGTGGAGAACGCCTCGTAGGCCTCGCCGGCGTCGAGCAGCCGCTGCAGCACGTCGGTGTAGAGCTCGCGACGGCCCGACTGGCGGTAGGGCTCATAGGGTCCCCCGACCTCGGGGCCTTCGTCCCAGTCGAGGCCGAGCCAGCGCAATGCGTCCAGGAGCGCCCGGTAACTGTCCTCGCTGTCGCGCGCCGAATCGGTGTCCTCAATGCGGAACACGAATGTTCCGCCGGTGTGGCGGGCGTAGGCCCAGTTGAACAGCGCGGTGCGGATCAACCCCACGTGGGGGGTGCCCGTCGGCGACGGACAGAACCTGACTCTGACGATCGGTAGGGCGGTCACTGTTTTCCTTTGCGCACAACGGGATTGGTGAGCGTTCCAATGCCCTCGATGCTGATGCTGACGGAGTCGCCGTGCTCGAGAGGTCCGACGCCCTCGGGCGTGCCGGTCAGGATCAGGTCCCCCGGCAGCAGCGTCATGACCGCCGAGATCCACTCGATGATCGCGCCGATGTCGTGGATCATCAACGATGTTCGGCTGCGCTGCTTGACCTCACCGTTGACCTCGGTGCGGATCTCGAGATCAGTTGCATCCACATCGGTGACGATCCACGGGCCGACCGGACAAAACGTGTCGTGGCCTTTGGCGCGCATCCACTGGCCGTCTTTCTTCTGCTGATCGCGCGCTGACACGTCGTTGGCAATCGTGTAGCCGAGGATGTTCTCGGCAGCCCGCGAGGCAGGAACGTCCTTGCACGGACGACCGATGACCGCAGCCAGTTCGCCCTCGAAGTGCACGGGATGCGCGTCCGCCGGCAGTTGGATCGCGGTACCCGGGCCGATGATCGCAGTGTTGGGCTTGAGGAAGATGATCGGATCCTCGAAGGTGCCGCCACCCATTTCTTCGATGTGAGCGGCGTAGTTCTTGCCCATGCAGACGACCTTGCTGGCGAGGATCGGCGCCAGCAGGCGCACATCGGCCAGCGGCCACTGCCGGCCGGTGAATGTCGGTGTGCCGAAGGGATGCTCGGCGATCTCCCGGGCGATGGCTTCACCGGGCTCGTCGACCGGCCCTTCGATGGACACGAAAGCCACGCCATCCGGGCTGGCGATTCGACCAAGACGCATGGGGCTCAGCCTAGCGGCAGCGCCGGCCGCCGCGGCAAGCGCACAGCTCACATACCGGTAGTCTCACATACTGAGATATGGGTTCTGCATATTGAGACGTTCGTGCCACGATGGCCAGATGAACCCCGCCTCGATCAGCACCGCACGCCGATGGTCAATGCTGATCGTCGCTCTCGGCGCCACGTTGTGCGCCAACGTGTTCATCAACGGTGTGGCCTTTCTCATACCGACGCTGCATCGGGAACGCGGCCTCGACCTCGCGCAGGCCGGCCTGATGTCGGCGCTGCCCAGCCTCGGAATGGTGGTGACGCTGATCGCCTGGGGCTATGTGGTCGACCGCTTCGGCGAGCGCACCGTGTTGACCCTGGGTTCCGCGTTGACCGCGGCCGCCGGCTTCGGCGCCGCATCGGCGGACTCGTTACCTGCGGTCGGGGCTTTCCTCTTCCTCGGCGGCATGGCGGCGGCGAGCAGCAACACTGCCAGTGGACGCCTCGTGGTGGGCTGGTTCGCCGCGGAGAAGCGGGGCCTGGTCATGGGGATCCGCCAGACCGCGCAGCCGCTCGGCGTCGGACTCGGCGCCCTGGTGATTCCGCGACTGGCCGAATCCCGCGGGGTGTCGGGCGCGCTGCTGTTTCCCGCTGTGGTCTGCGCCGCCGCGGCCGTCGTGTGCGCCGTCGCGGTGCTGGACCCACCGCGGCCCGCACGCGCGGAAGCCAGTGACGCCGACCTCGCCAACCCGTACCGGGGTTCGTCACTACTGGTGCGCATCCATCTCACCTCGCTGCTGCTGGTGGCTCCGCAGGCGATGGTGTGGACGTTCACGCTGGCCTGGTTGATCACCGACCGGGGATGGTCCGCCGGGTCCGCCGGCGCGATGGTCACCGTCGCACAGCTTTTCGGCGCCGGCGGGCGCATCGCCGCGGGCCGATGGTCGGACTTCACGCTGCGCCGGTCCGGCGACGTGCTGAGCTCTCGAATGAGACCCATCCGGACGATCGCCGCGGCCGCCGCCGTGTCGATGGGGCTGCTGGCGCTGACCGACTGGCTGGACTCCCCGATCAGTGTCGCGCTGATGGTCGTCGCATCGGTGGTCACGGTGTCCGACAACGGGTTGGCCTTCACCGCGATCGCCGAGATCGCGGGGCCGTTCTGGAGCGGCCGCGCGCTGGGCACGCAGAACACCACGCGGCTGCTCACCGCCGGTGTCACACCGCCGTTGTTCGGGGCGCTGATCGGCGCGGCCGGTTACCCGGCGGCGTTCGCGGTGTGTGCGCTCATCCCCCTGCTGGCGATCCCGGCGGTGCCCGCGACGCGCTCGAGATTCTCCGCACAGCGCAGCAGCGACACCGCGAGCTGACGGCGCTCTGCCGCCGGCATGCCCTCGGTCATGGACGCGTCCACGGCGCCCACCGCGTCGTGCGCTGCGGAGAGCTGCGCCATTCCCTGGGCGGTGAGCTCCAACGCACGCGCCCGGCCAGGTCGACTCGTCGCCGCGTCGGCCACGAGGCCGCCGGCACGCAGTGTCGCGAGGAGATCCTGAAGAGACTGCCGGGTGACAAAACACAGGCGGGCGAGTTCGGCCGCGGATGCGTCGGGGTGATCTGCGAGCGCGCGCAGCACCGCGTACTGGGACATCGAGACGCCGGTGGGGCGCAATGCCGTGTCGCACGTCCGGCGCAGCGACTGCTGAACGCGTTTGACCAGATATCCGACCGCATTCTCGACATCCGTCATGACAGGAACCTTACACGGAGGTACTGTGGGCTCAAGTAAGGAACCTGACATATAGGAGACAGCATGCCCACGATCGAGCCGAACAGCCGATGGACCACGTTGATCAACGTGTTCACGGTGGCACCCGAACGCGCCGAGGAACTCGCCGGTGTTCTCACCCACGCCACCGAGGAGGTCATGCGCGATCTGCCGGGATTCGGTTCTGCGAGCATTCACATCAGCCTCGACCGCACGCGCGTCGTGAACTATGCGCAGTGGGACAGCGCCGAATCATTCATCGCGATGCAGTCGAATCCTGCTGCACGGGAACACATGACGGTGGCCGCCGGCATCGCCGAAGACTTTCGGCCGCACCTTTACGAGGTGGTGTCGGTCCACGAGCGCGCCTGAGCGCGACCCGGCAGCAGCATCAGGGCAGCGGCCAGGAAGCACAGAGCCCCGGTAAAGGTGCCGAGATTGGCCAGCCGTTCGTCTTCGGTGACGCCTGTCGTGCGCACGAACGCAGCGGCCGCCGACACCCCGAACGCCACGCAACCGACCATGTTGACCGCCGCGGCCCACCAGTCACGCGATCGCAGATCGATCAGCGCGCCGACCGCGACCACACCGAGAACTCCGCTGACCAGAAAAGCCGTCGAACCGGCCACGTCGGGCACCCACACGTAATGCCGCTCGCTGGCCACGGCGTGCGCCAGGACCGAGGCACCGGTACTGACGTTGAACAGCAGCGTGCCGACCAATTGCACTGCAGCGCTTGACCACTCCGCGCGGTCGGTGCGATTGCTGCGGAGCAGCTGGATGCCGGCCGCAGTGGTGAAGAACCAGGAGCCGCAGAAACACAACAGGTTCGCCCCGCCCGCGCCCAGCCACGCCGGGACACCAGGCGCGGTGGCGAGCGCGAACAGCGACGATCCGACGACGAACAGCCAGCACTGCGCAGACAGCGTGGCCGCGACCCGGATGGCTACAGCTTCCCGAGGATGCGCTCGCCGACTTCGGCGGTGGTCAGCGTCTGGTCCCCGCGGGTCGCAAGATGTTCGGCGACCGCAGCGTCGACACGGGCGGCGGCGTCGAGCTCACCGAGGTGGGCGAGCAGCAGCGACACGCTCATGATCGCCGCGGTCGGGTCCGCGATGCCCTGCCCCGCGATGTCGGGCGCGCTGCCGTGCACCGGTTCGAACATCGACGGATTGGTCAGCGTCGCATCGATGTTGCCGCTGGCCGCCAACCCGATTCCGCCGCACACCGCCGCGGCCAGGTCGGTGATGATGTCGCCGAACAGGTTGTCGGTGACGATCACGTCGAAGCGGCCCGGATCGGTCACCATGTGGATCGTTGCCGCATCGACGTGCTGATACGCCACCTCGACGTCGGGGTACTCGGCCGCGACGCTCTGTACGGTGCGCCACCACAGCGAGCCGGCGTAGGTCAACACGTTGTTCTTGTGCACCAGCGTGAGGTGCTTGCGACGACCCTGCGCGCGATGGAACGCGTCGAGCACGACGCGACGCACCCCGTAGGCGGTGTTGACGCTGACCTCGGTCGCGATCTCGTGCGGGGTGTCCACGCGGATCGCACCGCCGTTACCGGTGTAGGGCCCCTCCGTGCCCTCCCGCACCACGACGAAGTCGATCTCCGGATCGCCCGCCAACGGGCTGCGCACCCCGGGGTAGAGCCGGCCCGGACGCAGGTTGACGTGGTGGTCGAGCTCGAAGCGGATGCGCAGCAGCAGCCCTCGCTCGAGGACACCGCTGGGCACCGAGGGGTCACCGATGGCGCCGAGCAGGATCGCGTTGTGCGCCTTGAGCTCGTCGATCACGGAGTCAGGCAGCACCTCGCCGGTCTTGTGATACTGGCGCGCGCCGAGCTCGTATTCGGTCTTCTCCACTCCGGGCAGCACGGCGTCGAGGACGGTGAGCGCCTGGCCGATCACCTCGGGACCGATCCCGTCGCCGCCGATCACCGCGAGTTTCACAGGAGCACTCATGTCAGGTCGACCACTTCCAATGTCGCAGCGTTGACGTCGCGGCCGATGGTGGCCAGCACGTCGTCGGGCACGTTCCGATCCAGGCGCAGCATGATCGTCGCGCCCTTTCCGTCGGCGTCCTGACTGAGCTGAGCGGCCAGGATGTTGACCTCGGCGCTGCCGAGGAGGGTGCCGATCTTGCCGAGCGCGCCGGGCTGATCGTCGTAATTGATGATCAGGTTGACGCCCTCAGCGCGCAGATCGAGGTTGCGGCCGTTGACCTGGACGATCTTCTCGACCTGTTGCGGGCCCGAGAGCGCGCCGGCCACGTTCACCGTGGTGCCGTCGGCAGCGACCGCGCGGACGTCGACGACGCTGCGGTGGTTCGGACTCTCCGATTCGGTGTCGATGGACGCCTCGACACCGCGCTCGGCGGCCAGCGCCGGGGCGTTGACGAAGGTCACCGGATCCTCGATCACCGCAGAGAACAGGCCGCGCAACGCCGAGAGGCGCAGCACCTCGACCTCCTCGCTGGCCAGCTCGCCGCGCACCTGCACGCAGAGGTTGGTGGGCAGTTCCGCCGACAGCGCCCCGACGAGCAGGCCGAGCTTGCGGACCAGATCCAGCCACGGCGCGACCTCTTCGCCGACGGCGCCGCCGCCGACGTTGACGGCGTCGGGCACGAACTCGCCGGCGAGTGCGAGCTTGACGCTGGCCGCCACATCGGTGCCGGCACGGTCCTGGGCTTCGGCGGTCGATGCACCCAGGTGCGGCGTCACGACGACCTGAGGCAGCTCGAACAGCGGGCTGTCGGTGCACGGCTCGGTGGCGAACACGTCGAGGCCGGCGCCGCGGACATGGCCGCTGGTGATCGCATCGGCCAGGGCCTGCTCGTCGATCAGTCCGCCGCGTGCGGCGTTGACGATGATCACACCCGGCTTGGTCTTGGCCAGCGCGTCCGTGCCGATCAGACCTGCCGTCTCCTTGGTCTTCGGCAGGTGCACCGAGATGAAGTCGGCGCGGGCGAGGAGCTCGTCGAGGGTGAGCAGTTCGATGCCGAGCTGCGCCGCGCGGGCGTGCGAGACATAGGGGTCGTAGGCGGTGATGTGCGCGCCGAACGCCGCCAGCCGCTGGGCCACCAGCTGGCCGATCCGGCCGAGGCCGACGACACCGACCGTCTTGCCGAAGATCTCGGTGCCGGAGAACGACGACCGTTTCCACGTGTGCGCGCGCAGCGTGGCATCGGCGGCCGGGATCTGGCGGGCCGCCGACAGCAACAGCGCCAGCGCATGCTCGGCGGCGCTGTGGATGTTCGAGGTGGGCGCGTTCACCACCAGCACACCGCGGGCGGTGGCTGCGTCGACATCGACGTTGTCCAGTCCGACGCCGGCACGGGCGACGATCTTCAGCTTGGGTGCCGCGGCCATGACCTCTGCGTCGACTGTGGTGGCGGAGCGCACCAACAGCGCGTCCGCGTCGGCGACGGCGGCCAGCAGCTTCTCCCGGTCCGGGCCGTCGACCCAACGGACCTCTACCTGGTCGCCCAACGCTTCGACGGTCGAGGGGGCCAGCTTGTCGGCGATCAATACCACGGGCAGACTCACGAGGCCTCAGCCTAGTGGGCTCTAATAGAGCGGTGGACGTCACCGTCGTCGGAAGCGGTCCGAACGGGCTGGCTGCCGCCGTGATCTGCGCACGGGCCGGTCTGTCGGTGCGGGTGATCGAGGGTCAACCCACCGCCGGCGGCGGCGCCCGCTCCGCACCGGACCCCGAGTACCCGGGCGTCCTCCACGACATCTGTTCGGCCGTCCACCCACTGGGGGTCGCCTCCCCGTTCTTCGCCGAGTTCGATCTCGCGGCCCGCGGCGTGGCGCTGCGCACGCCGGATGTGTCGTACGCGAACCCGCTGCCCGACCGACCGGCCGCGGTCGCCTACCGCTCGTTGGAGCGCACGTGCGCGGAGTTGGACGACGGCACGTCCTGGCGGCGGCTGTTCGGTCCGCTGACCGAGCACGTCGACGGGGTGCTGGGCTTCTTCCTCGGCGACAAGCGTTCACTGCCGCCGGATCTGCCCACCACCGTGCGCACCGGGTTGCGGGTCTTGGCGATGGGTAGCCCGGCCTGGGGGCTGTTGCGCGGCGAGGATTCCCGCGCTCTGTTCACCGGCGTTGGCGTACACGCCATTTCGACGATGCCCTCACCCGTCAACAGCGGCGCGGGCCTGATGCTGGGCACGGTGGCACACACCGCGGGGTGGCCGGTGCCCGTCGGCGGCACGCAGGCGATCGCCGATGCCCTGATCACCGATCTTCGGGCACACGGCGGCGAACTGGTGCTCGGCGAACCGGTCACCACGCCACCCGGCGGAGTCGTCATCTGGGATACCGCGCCGACGGCACTGCTCGACATCTACGGCGACGCGGTGCCGGCGCGTTACGCAAAAGCACTGCAGCGCTACACGTTCGGGCCCGGCGTCTGCAAGGTCGACTTCGTGCTCTCCGGCGAGATCCCGTGGCGCGACCAGCGCCTCGCCCAGGCGGGGACCCTGCACATGGGCGGCACACGGGCGCAGATGGCGCTGGCCGAACGCGAGATCGCCGCGGGCCGCCACGCCGAGTGGCCGATGACACTGGCCGCGCTGCCGCACGTGGCCGACCCGTCGCGCATCGACGACCAGGGCCGGCGGCCGCTGTGGACCTACGCCCACGTCCCGGCGGGTTCCACCATGGACCTCACCGAGACGATCACCGGCCTGTTCGAGCGTGCCGCACCCGGGTTCCGCGATCTCGTGGTCGCCGCGCGATGCGTGCCCGCGGCCCGGATGGCCGACCACAACGCGAACTACATCGGCGGGGACATCATCGTCGGTGGCGCGACGCTGTTCGCGGCGATGGTGGGACCCACACTGCGACTGAACCCGTGGACCACGCCGATTCCCCAGGCGTACCAGTGCTCGTCGGCCACGCCGCCCGGCACCGGCGTGCACGGCATGGCCGGCTACTACGCGGCGCGCACCGTGCTGCGCCGCGAATTCGGCATCACAGATCTGCCGCGCTTGTCACCCTGATCCTGCGGGGGCCGCGCGTAGTCTCGCGTCATGACCAAGCTCTCAGTGATCTACTACTCGGCCACCGGACACGGCACCGCGATGGCCAACCGCGTGGCCGCCACCGCAGAGTCCGCGGGCGCGGAGGTGCGCCTGCGCCACATCGCCGAAACCCGCGACCCGGAGTCGTTCGCAGAGAACCCAGCCTGGTCGGCGAATTACGAAGCCACCAAGGACCTTCCGGCGGCAACCGGCGATGACATCGTGTGGGCCGACGCGGTGATCTTCGGCTCCCCCACCCGATTCGGCAACACCGCCTCGCAGTTCCGGGCCTTCATCGATTCCCTCGGCGGCCTGTGGGCCCAGGGCAAGCTGGCCGACAAGATCTACGCCGGGTTCACGTCGTCACAGACCGCGCACGGCGGCCAGGAGACCACGCTGCTGACCCTCTACATCACGCTGATGCATTTCGGCGGGATCATCGTGGCCCCCGGCTACACCGACGGGGTCAAGTTCGCCGACGGCAATCCGTACGGCGTGGGCCACGTGACGGGTCCCGAGAACCGCAACGAGCTCGACGAAGCCACGCTGGCGGCGCTCGACCACCTGGCACGGCGGGTCGTCAGCACCGCCGACCGCCTCTCCTAGAAACACGAAAGTCGGTGCCGTTCGCGGGGAACGGCACCGACTTCGCGGGCAAAACTAAGCGGTTTCGGTGATCGGGCGGTCGACCCAGCTCATCAGGTCGCGCAGCTTCTTGCCGGTGACCTCGATCGGGTGCTCGGCATTCTCCTTGCGCAGCTGCTCGAGCTCCTTGTTGCCACCCTCGACGTTGGCGACCAGGCGCTTGACGAAGGTCCCGTCCTGGATGTCCTTGAGGATGTCCTGCATCCGCTTCTTGGTGCCGGCGTCGATGACCCGCGGGCCCGAGAGGTAGCCGCCGAACTCGGCGGTGTCGGACACCGAGTAGTTCATCCGGGCGATGCCGCCCTCGTACATGAGGTCGACGATCAGCTTCAGCTCGTGCAGCACCTCGAAGTAGGCCATCTCGGGCGCGTAGCCCGCCTCGACCATCACCTCGAAGCCGGTCTTGACCAGTTCTTCGGTGCCGCCGCACAGCACGGCCTGCTCGCCGAAGAGGTCCGTCTCGGTCTCTTCCTTGAACGTGGTCTTGATGACGCCGGCGCGGGCACCGCCGATGGCCTTCGCATACGACAGCGCGAGCGCCTCACCCTCACCCTTGGGGTCCTGATCGACGGCGATCAGGCAGGGCACGCCCTTGCCGTCGACGAACTGACGGCGCACGAGGTGGCCGGGGCCCTTCGGCGCGACCATGCCGATCGTGACGTTGGCCGGCGGCTTGATGAGGCCGAAGTGGATGTTCAGGCCGTGACCGAAGAACAGCGCATTGCCGTCTTCGAGGTTCGGCTCGATGTCGTTCGCGAAGATCTCGGCCTGCGCGGTGTCGGGCGCCAGCAGCATGATCACGTCGGCCCACTTGGCCACCTCGGCCGGGGTGTCGACCTCGAGGCCCTGCTCGGTGACCTTCTCGCGGGACTTCGACCCCTCCTTGAGGCCAACCTTCACCTGCACACCGGAGTCGCGCAGGCTCAGCGAGTGCGCGTGCCCCTGGCTGCCGTAGCCGATGACGGCGACCTTGCGGCCCTGGATGATCGACAGGTCCGCGTCGTCGTCATAGAACATCTCAACTGCCATTGTCGTGAATCTTCTTTCTACTCTGTGCTTTTCAGCTACTTGGTGCCGATTCCGCGGGGGCCACGCGACAGCGACACCACACCGGACTGGACGATTTCTCGGATACCGTACGGCTCCAGCACGCGCAGGAGCGCCTCGAGCTTGGCCGGGGTTCCGGTGGCCTCGACGGTCAACGACTCGTTGGACACGTCGACGACCTTGGCGCGGAACAGGTTCACGGCTTCGATGACCTGACCGCGGGTTGTCGCATCCGCGCGCACCTTGATCAGTGCGATCTCGCGCGACACCGCGTTGTCCTCGTCCTGCTCCACGATCTTGATCACGTTGACGAGCTTGTTGAGCTGCTTGGTGATCTGCTCGAGCGGCGAGTCCTCGACGTCGACGACGATCGTCATCCGCGACAAGTCCTTCTGCTCGGTGGCGCCGACGGCGAGGGACTGGATGTTGTATCCGCGCCGCGAGAACAGCGAGGCAACGCGGGCGAGCACGCCGGGCTTGTCCTCGACGAGCACCGACAGTGTGTGCGTGGTGGCCATCAGGCGTGTCCCTCTTCGTTGTCGAACAGCGGGCGGATGCCGCGCGCCGCCTGGATCTCGTCGTTGCTGGTGCCTGCGGCGACCATCGGCCACACCTGGGCGTCGGCGCCCACGACGAATTCGATGACCACCGGGCGGTCGTTGATCTCGCGCGCCTGGTTGATCACGTCGGCGACGTCCTCTTCGCGCTCGCAGCGCAGCGCGACACAGCCCAGCGCCTCGGACAGCTTGACGAAATCAGGGATGCGACGGGTGTGTGTGGCCAGATCGGTTTGGCTGTAGCGCTCTTCGTAGAACAGCGTCTGCCACTGCCGCACCATGCCGAGGTTGCCGTTGTTGATCAGCGCGACCTTGATCGGAACGCCTTCGATGGCACACGTGGCGAGCTCCTGATTCGTCATCTGGAAGCAGCCGTCGCCGTCGATGGCCCACACCTCGGTGTCCGGGCAGCCCATCTTCGCGCCCATCGCGGCAGGCACCGCATAGCCCATCGTCCCCAGACCACCGGAATTCAGCCAGGTCTTGGGCTTCTCGTACTTGATGAACTGCGCTGCCCACATCTGGTGCTGACCCACGCCGGCCACGTAGATCGCGTCCGGGCCGGCGATCTTGCCCAGCGTCTCGATCACGTACTCGGGTGAGAGGCTGCCGTCGCTCTGCGGGCCGTAGCTCAACGGGTAGGTCGCCTGGATGCCGCTCAGGTACTCCCGCCAATTGGCCAGCGGAGTCGAGCCGAGTCCACTGTCACGGCGCAGGGCCTCGATCAGATCGGTGATGACAGCCTTCACGTCACCCACGATCGGGACGTCGGCATGCCTGTTCTTGCCGATCTCGGCGGGGTCGATGTCGGCGTGGATCACCTTGGCATCGGGGGCAAAGGAATCCAGCTTGCCCGTCACCCGGTCGTCGAAGCGGGTGCCCAGCGCGATCAGCAGATCGCTGCGCTGCAGGGCAGCCACCGCGGCCACCGTGCCGTGCATGCCGGGCATGCCCATGTTCTGCGGATGACTGTCGGGGAACGCGCCGCGCGCCATCAGCGTGGTGACCACCGGGATGCCGGTGAGCTCGGCCAGTTCCAGCAGCTGCTCGGAGGCCTCGCCGCGGATGATGCCGCCACCGACGTAGAGGACCGGCTTGCGGGCCGCCGCGATCATCTTGGCGGCCTCACGGATCTGCCGGTTGTGCGGCTTGGTGTTCGGCTTGTAGCCGGGCAGTTCGAACTTCGGCGGCCAGCTGAAGGTGCACTGACCCTGCAGCACGTCCTTCGGGATGTCGACGAGCACCGGACCGGGACGCCCGCTGGCGGCGATGTGGAACGCCTCGGCGATGACGCGCGCGATGTCGTCACCATTGCGGACCAGGAAGTTGTGCTTGGTGACTGGCATCGTGATGCCGGAGATGTCGGCTTCTTGGAAGGCGTCGGTGCCGATGAGCGCGCGGCCGACCTGACCGGTGATGGCGACCACCGGGATCGAATCCATGTAGGCGTCGGCCAGCGGCGTCACCAGGTTGGTGGCCCCGGGGCCCGAGGTCGCCATGCAGACGCCGACCCGGCCGGTCGCGTGGGCGTAGCCGCTGGCGGCGTGGCCGCCACCCTGCTCGTGCCGGACCAGAACGTGGCGCAGCTTCACCGAGTCGTACAGCGGGTCGTAGACGGGCAGCACCGCACCACCCGGGATGCCGAAGATCACGTCGACGTCGAGTTCCTCGAGTGCCCTGATCACGGCTTGTGCGCCGGTCAGCTGAAGTGGCGCAACCTTTTTGGGCTGCGACGGGGCGGGGGCGGCGGTGCGAGTCCCGTTGGCCGGGGTCGCCGGCTGCTCAGGTGCTCGCGTGGTGGGTGCGCTCACGGTGTCCTCTATGTCCTGTCCGGCCTGAATGGCTTGGGTTAGATCTTCTCAAATCGGTGCTGGGGCAACAAAAAACCCCCGTCAGCCGGGAGGCTGAGCGAGGGTTGCGCGTCGATGCGGTTGTGCTATGCCCGGACCGGGGCTAGCGCGGCATCAACGCGCAACCCAATTACTACGAGCGAGCCCGGGATCTGCATAGCTCCCGACGGTAGCCCGCGAACCGGACTTCGGTCAAATTCCCACCGAGGCCCCGGATGGAATGATGAGTCCATGGCCTCCACCACGTCGCCCGCCCCGGTCGTGATCCGCATCTCGCCCATGGCGCATCTCGCCGTCGCGCTCTTCGCCCTGGCCTTGCTGTCCATCGTGTTCGCCGGCCCCGGCTGGTTCGCCGTGTTGCTGCTGATCCCCATCGCGCTGTCGGTCGCGATCGCGCGCTACCGAACGGTCGCCGACCGGGACACCGTCACGGTGCGCACACTCTTCGGCACTCAGACGATGCGGTGGACGGACATCGAGGGACTGCGCTTCGGCCGCAAGGCGTGGGCTCTGGCGCGGAGGTCCGACGGCAGCGAGACCACGCTGCCGGCGGTCACGTTCGCGAGCCTGCCGGTGTTGACGGCCGCCAGCGGCGGCCGGGTACCGAATCCGTACGAGTAGACGTCAGGCCAACGGGTTGGCGCCGTTGAGCAGCACCCAGACCGCGACGCCGGCGCCGATGCCGAGGACCAGTGCAGCGAAGGAGCCGAGGAACGGGCGTCGGGCCCACCCGCGACCGGCGTCCAGACCGTACCGGCCGGGTCCGGTCAGGATGATCGCCGCGACCGCCGCGACGAGCACCACCTGGTACTCATGGCCATCGGTGAGGAACGCCGACAATCGCGCGTCGTCGTGGGCCGCCAACGCCTCGGCGAGCACGGCATTGATCAGGTAGGCCAGCGCACCCGCGGCTGCCACCGGGGTGAACAGCCCCAGCACCAGCAGGATGCCGGCCGCGACCTCGCCACCGGCGGCCACATAGCTGAGGATGTCGGCGTACCGGAAGCCGGCGTCGGCGATGTAGTCGCGGAAACCACCCAGCCCGGGACCGCCCCACAACCCGAACAAGTTCTGCAGGCCGTGCGCCACCAGCAGGACCCCGACGGCCACCCGCAGCACGAGCAGGCCGAGATCCTGGGTGCCGCGGCGATCGCGCTCCCGACGCTCGTCGAACGCTCCGACCTCGGTCGGCGCGGCCGTCGTCGCCCCGTAGGAGCCGGGCGCCAGACCGGCACCCGGCTGGACGTACGGCAGGGGTTCGGCGTCGCCCAGCAGGCCGAACGGCTGCTGACCAGCTGGTTTGGCGGTGTCGTAGCGAGGGATCGCGGTCGTCTCGAAGTCGCCGCCGTAGTGCTCCGAGGGCAGATCGTCTTCCGGGTCCACCAGACGCGCCGACGCGGGCCGGCCACCCGAGTCGGCGGGCCGCTGCCAGGGTTGTGAGTCTTGCGGGCTGGTCACACCTAGCAGGGTAAGGGCTGACCAGGTCGTACCCGGGAATTCGCTCGGCGCGCCCGACCACGTGTTTGGCGGGTGCACCGACCCGTCTGACCTGGTCGACCCGGCCGCCGTGGCGAGCACCGCGCAACGATCCGTAATCTGGCTCGCATGAGTCGACGCCGGTCGTTGCGGGTAGCCGCCGTGGTGGCAAGTGCAGCCCTGCTCGGCATCACCGGCTGCGCGCGCTTCGATTCGGCGCAATCGCAGCCGTTCACGACGAAGCCGCAGATGGCGCCCGGGCCCACGTCGACGCCGCCGCCGCCGGCGCCCCTACCCGCCCAACCGTTCCCCAAGGCGTGTCCGGCGCAAGGCGTCATGCAGGGCTGCCTGGAGAGCACCAGCGGGCTCATCATGCTGCCCGACAGCCAGTCGGCACTGGTGGCCGAACGGGTGACCGGCGCGGTCAAGCAGGTCGCCACGAGGGCCGAGCCCTTCGTCAAGATGACGATCCCGGTCGACGGCAGCGGCGACGGCGGGCTGATGGACATCGTTCAGTCGCCCACCTACCAGCAGGATCGGTTGACCTACGCCTACATCAGCACCCCGACCGACAACAGGGTGGTGCGCATCGCCGACGGTGACGTGCCCAAGCCGATCCTGACCGGCATCCCGAAGGGCGCGACCGGTAACACCGGGTCACTGGTCTTCACCAGCCCCACGACGCTGATGGTGCAGACCGGCGACGCGGGCGACCCGGCGTTGGCCGCCGATCCGGGCTCGATGGCCGGCAAGCTGCTGCGCATCGAGCAGCCCACCACGGTCAACCAGGCGCCCACCACCACCGCGCTGTCCGGTCTGGGGTCGGGCGGCGGCATGTGCATCGACCCGTCCGACGAATCGCTCTACGTCACCGACCGGACACCGACCGCGGACCGGCTGCAGCGCATCACCAAGGACTCCAAGGTGTCGACGGTGTGGTCCTGGCCGGACCGGCCCGGGGTGGCCGGCTGCGCCGCGCTCGACGGCACCGTGCTGGTGAACCTCGTCAACACCAAGCAGACCGTCGCGGTGCGGATGGCACCCGACACCGGCGCGGTGACCGGCGAGCCGGAGGTGGTCCGAAAGGATCAGCACGGCCATGCCTGGGCGCTGCAAGTCGCTCCCGACGGCAACATCTGGGGCGCCACGGTCAACAAGACCTCCGGAGACGCGGAGAAGCTCGACGACGTGGTGTTCCCGCTGTTCCCGCAGGGCGGTGGCTTCCCCCGCGCCAACGACGAGAAGACCTAGACCGAACTGGGCCCGGACCCGGGCAGGCGCAGGATCAGCCGTGTGCCACCCAGCGGGCTGTGCTCCAAAGCCGCTGTGCCGCCGTGGATCTCGGCCTGTTGCGCGACGAGCGCCAGGCCCAGGCCGGAGCCCGAGCGGGACGCTGTCGTCCCTCGGTGGAAGCGTTGGAACACTTCTTTGCGTTCCTCCTCCGGCACGCCGGAACCGTTGTCGTCCACCGCGATCTCGACCCCGTCGGCCGAGCTGATCACACTCAACTGCACCCGCGTCGCGCCGCCGTGCTTGACGGCGTTGGCTATCGCGTTGTCGACCACCAATCGCAACCCGGCAGGCATCCCCAGCATCAGCACCGTCGTCGACGACGCCAGCGAGACTTCAAGCCCCGGGTAGTTGTGCCGGGCGTCGTGGGCGGCCCGGTCGAGCAGTTCGGCGACATCGAGGGGGACGAAGTCGGCCACCGTGGTCAGCTCGCCCTGCGCCAGTCGCTCGAGCGCCGACAGCGTGGCCTCGATCCGCGACTGCGTGCGCATGACGTCGCCGATGACCTCCCGGCGTTGCTCCGGGCTCAGGTCGAGGGTCATCAGCACCTCGAGGTTGGTGCGCATGGCCGTCAGCGGGGTGCGCAGTTCGTGGGAGGCCACCGCGGCGAAGTCGCGTGCCGACTCCAGTGCCGCCCGGGTCCGCTGCTGCTCGTTGCCGATCCGGGCGAGCATGCCCTCCACCGCCTCGGAGATCTCGACGGCCTCCCACACGCCGCGCACCTGCACCTCGTCCGGATTGGACTGGGCGTTGATGGCACGCGCCTGCTGCGCGAGCAGCCGGAACGGGTTGACCATGATCAGCGCGATCACCCACCCCACCAGCAGCGTGGCCAGGATCACGCCCGCGCAGATCCAGAACACCCGCCAGTGCAGCGAGTCGATGCGCGCCTGGGTGTCAGCCAGCGGCGCGCCGAGTGCGATCGACGCGGCGCCGGTGGTGATGGTGCGGATGCGGTACTCGACGCCGCCGATCGTCGCGTCGGCGTACCCGTTGGGCAGCTCGGGCAGGACGATGTCGGGCGGCATCGACACGGCGACCGGGCCGATGCGGGCTGTCCGGACGAGGCCGCCCTCGGCCGGTTCGGGCCCCACCCCTTCCTGCGCGCTGCGCAGCAGCGTGTTCACGTCGCCGAGGCTCGACAGCGAGTCCAACCGACGGTCGAGCTGATCGTATTGATCGTTGGTGACGCCCACCCACACCCAGATGCCGAGCGTGAGCACCAGGATGATCACGCCGACCTGAGCCAGGATGACGATCGAGCGCAGCGACAGCAGCCGCAGCGGATGCGAGAGCAGGCGCAGTACCAGGTCTTGGGCGCGCTTCATCGGCAGCGTCAACTGCAGGCGGCCATGACCAGCTCACGCACGCGCGCGGCGTCCGCCTGCCCCTTGGTCGCCTTCATCACTGCACCGACGATCGCGCCTGCCGCGGCCACCTTGCCGCCGCGGATCTTCTCGGCGATGTCCGGGTTGGCGGCCAGCGCCTCGTCGACCGCGGACTGGATGAGTGAATCATCGCGAACCACTGCGAGCCCGCGCGCGGTCATCACCTCGTCGGGTTCGCCCTCGCCGGCCAGCACACCCTCGACGACCTGGCGGGCCAGCTTGTTCGAGAGCTTCCCGTCGTCGACGAGCTTGACCACCGCGGCCACCTGGGCGGGTGTGATGGGCAGCTCGTCGAGTTCCACGCCTTTTTCGTTGGCCTTCTGCACCAGGAAGTTTCCCCACCAGGCGCGCGCTGCATCGCTGGACGCGCCGTGCGAGACCGTCGCGGTGATCAGATCGAGCGCCCCGATGTTGACGAGATCGCGCATCACCTCATCGGAGATGCCCCACTCCTGCTGAATGCGCTTGCGCGACAACCAGGGAAGCTCGGGAATGGTGCCGCGCAACCGCTCGACGAGTTCATCACTGGGCGCGACGGGCTCGAGATCGGGTTCGGGGAAATAGCGGTAGTCCTGAGCGGTCTCCTTGCTGCGGCCCGGCGAGGTGTAGCCGTCCTCGTGGAAGTGCCGGGTCTCCTGGGTGACGGTGCCACCGGACTCCAGAACTGCTGCCTGCCTGCGCATTTCGTAGCGCACCGCGACTTCGACGCTCTTGAGCGAGTTGACATTCTTGGTCTCGGTGCGGGTACCGAACTCGACCTGTCCGATCGGCTTGAGCGAGATGTTGGAGTCGCAGCGCATCGAGCCCTGATCCATGCGGACGTCGGAAACGTCCAAGGCGCGCAGCAGGTCTCGCAGGGCGGTCACGTAGGCGCGGGCGATCTCGGGAGCGCGGGCACCGGCGCCTTCGATCGGCTTGGTGACGATCTCGATCAACGGCACGCCGGAGCGGTTGTAATCGGCGAGCGAGGTCGTCGCGCCGGCGATACGGCCGGTGTCACTGCCCAGGTGGGTCAGCTTCCCGGTGTCCTCCTCCATGTGCGCACGCTCGATCTCCACGCGCCACGTGCTGCCGTCGTCGAGCGGCACCTCGAGGTGGCCGTTGACGGCGATCGGCTCGTCGTACTGGCTGATCTGGTAGTTCTTCGGCTGATCGGGATAGAAGTAGTTCTTGCGGGCGAACCGGCCCCACGGCGCGATCTGGCAGTTCAGCGCCAGCCCGATCCGGATCGCGGACTCGACCGCCGACTCGTTGAGCACGGGCAGCGAACCGGGCAGCCCGAGGCACACCGGGCACACCTGGGTGTTGGGTTCGCCGCCGAAGCGGTTCGGGCAGCCGCAGAACATCTTGGTCTGCGTCGAGAGCTCGACATGCACCTCGAGGCCGAGAACCGGCTCGTAGGCGGCGATGACCTGGTCGTAGTCCAGCAGCGGTGCGGTGGCCGAGGTCACGGAAGTCATGCCCCGATCCTAAGTGCTGGGCGCTGCCGAGCCGGTGTCCGGTCCGTACACCACCCGGTTGCGGCCCTCCCTCTTGGCGCGGTAGAGCTGGGCGTCCACGCCGGTCAGAATACGGGCGATGTCGAACGGGCGACGGCAGGTCAGCACTCCGGCGCTGACGGTGACGGCCGCGGCCGTCATCGACGCGGGATGCGCGATCTCCAGCTCCGCCACAGCAATCTGGCACTGCCGGGCGACCTCAGCCGCGGCCGCCTCGTCGGCGCGCGGAAGTAGGCACAGGAACTCCTCGCCGCCGTAACGGGCCGCGAGCCCGCCCCGCGCGGCGGCTATCCGATCGAGAACCGAGGCCACCTGTCTCAGGCATTCGTCCCCCGCGCTGTGGCCGAGGTGATCGTTGAACACCTTGAAGTGGTCGATGTCGATCATGATGATCGACAGAGGATCGCCCGTGACGACATGGTCGCCGACGAAATCGGCCAGCACCGCGTCGAATCGGCGACGATTGGCGATCCCGGTGAGATCGTCGGTGATCGACAGACGGGTGATCTCCTCGTTGAGCTGAAGCAGCCGCGACTCGACGACCTTGCGCTCGGTGATGTCCCGCACGATGGAGCAGTTGTACTCCTCACCGTCGAAGTCGACGTAGTTCACCGTCACCTCGATCGGTATGTCGGTTCCGTCTTTCGTGGTGTTCACCGTCTCGATGACGAAGGACTTGCGTTCCACGATGTCGCGCCAGTGCTCTCGCCAGATGTCGTCGTCGAAGAACGGGTCGACGTCGACCACGCGGAGCCGGGACAGTTCGTCAGCGGTGTAGCCGAGCAGACTGCAGGCCGCGGCGTTGACGAAGACGTACCTGCCGTCTCGGTCCAGCCAGATGATCATGTCGGTGACGCACTCGATCGTCGCCTCGGTCAGGTGCAGACGGCGCAGGCGGGCGTGCTGGACATCGACATTCTCGACATCGACGTCATAGCGATCACCGCGCGCAGCCGGCCGGACGACGATGCGCAGCCCGCGGGTGTCGAACACGGCCGCGTGCCGGTGTCGGCCGCCCAGGTAGTCGAGCACTTCGGCCGCGGTACTGCCGTCGAGGACATCGCGCAGATCCGCGCCGGCGACGGCGCGGTCGCCGAGCATGGGAACGACGGCCGGATCGGCGGCGACGACGACGCCGGCCTCATCGACGACGAGACGCGCGTGCAGTGGTTCCCGCGACTCGCCGTGCATGGGTGCAGTCTGCCGTGCCCCGCAACGGACGGGCACTTTTCTCCCGCGAGAAGACACGAACTCGAGTGTTTTCCCGGCGAGTCACTCGAGTTCGTGTCTGGTCGCCGAAAAAACTCAGCCGAAGAACTCGGCGGCGTCGTCGTAGCGGCTCTGTGGCACCAGCTTGAGTTGGCGCACCGCATCGGCGAGAGGCACCCGGCCGATCTCCTGACCCCGCAGCGAGACCATCATGCCGTACTCCCCCGCGTGCGCCGCGTCGGCGGCATTCACGCCGAAACGTGTGGCCAGCACCCGGTCGTACGGCGTTGGGGTGCCACCGCGTTGGACGTGGCCCAGCACGGTCACGCGCACCTCCTTCTTGATGCGCTGCTCGACCTCGAGCGCCAACTGCGCAGCGACGCCGGTGAACCTCTCGTGACCGAACTCGTCCATGCCGCCCTTGCGCAATTGCATGGTGCCCTCGGCCGGCTTCGCGCCCTCGGCAACGACGCAGATGAAGTGCGAATCACCGCGCTGGAAGCGGCGTTTGACCAGCCGGCACACCTCTTCGACGTCGAAGGGCTGCTCGGGGATCAGTGTCATGTGCGCACCCGAGGCCATCCCGGCGTTCAGCGCGATCCACCCCGCGTGCCTCCCCATCACCTCGACGAGCATCACGCGCTGATGTGATTCCGCGGTGCTGTGCAACCGATCGATGGCCTCGGTGGCCACGTGGAGGGCCGTGTCGTGCCCGAATGTGACGTCGGTGCAGTCGATGTCGTTGTCGATGGTCTTCGGAACACCGACGACGGGCACCCCCTCCTCGGAGAGCCAGTGCGCCGCGGTCAGCGTGCCCTCTCCCCCGATCGGGATCAGCACGTCGATGCCGTTGTCCTCGAGGGTCTGTTTGATCTGGTCCAGGCCGGCGCGCAGCTTGTCGGGGTTGGTCCTGGCCGTGCCGAGCATGGTGCCACCCTTGGCGAGCAGCCGGTCGTTGCGGTCGTCGTTGGCCAGCTGGATGCGGCGGTCCTCGAGCAGGCCGCGCCAGCCGTCGAGGAACCCGACGACCGAGGAGCCGTACCGCGCGTCGCAGGTTCGCACCACCGCCCTGATCACCGCGTTCAGTCCTGGACAGTCACCACCGCCGGTCAGTACTCCGATGCGCATGGTCTCCATCCTCCCCTGTCACAGCGCAGTTGGCAGAGCACCCCGGGCAACTTCATAGGCCGCACCCACCCGATAGAGCCGGTCGTCGGCCAGTGCCGGCGCCATGATCTGCAGGCCCACCGGCAGGTTGTCATCACTCGACAACCCCGACGGCACCGACATCCCGCAGTGCCCGGCCAGATTCAGCGGCAGCGTGCACAGGTCGAACAGATACATCGACAGCGGGTCGTCGACCTTCTCCCCGAGGCGGAACGCGGTGGTCGGCGTCGCCGGGGACACCAGCACATCGACCTTCGTGTACGCCTCGTCCAGATCACGCGCGATCAGCGTGCGGACCTTCTGCGCCTGGTTGTAGTACGCGTCGTAGTAGCCCGCCGAGAGTGCGTAGGCACCGATCATGATGCGGCGCTTGACTTCTGGACCGAACCCGGCGGCCCGGGTCAGGGCCATCACCTCTTCGGCGCTGCGGGTGCCGTCGTCGCCGACGCGCAGGCCGTAGCGCATCCCGTCGAATTTCGCGAGGTTCGACGACACCTCCGACGGCAGGATCAAGTAGTAGGCCGGCAGCGAGTAGTCGAAGTGCGGGCAGTCCACCTCGGTGATCTGCGCGCCGAGCGCGCTGAGCTGGTCGACGGCCGCGGTGAACGACGCGAGCACGCCGGGCTGATAGCCCTCGCCACTACGGAGCTGCTTGACCACCCCGATGCGCACGCCCGTCAGGTCACCGGCGGCGCCGGCCTTCGCCGCGGCGACGACGTCGGGCACCGCGGCGTCGCTCGACGTCGAATCCCTCGGGTCGTACCCGGCGATGACCTGGTGCAGCAGCGCGGTGTCCAGCACGGTGCGGGCGCACGGCCCACCCTGGTCCAGCGAGGACGCACACGCGATCAGCCCGTACCGCGACACCGTGCCGTAGGTCGGTTTCACCCCGACGGTGGCAGTCAGCGCGGCGGGTTGGCGGATCGACCCGCCGGTGTCCGAGCCGATGGCCAGCGGTGCCTGGAAAGCGGCCAGCGCGGCCGCACTGCCACCGCCGGAACCGCCGGGCACCCGCTCGGTGTCCCATGGGTTGCGGGTGGGGCCGTAGGCGGAGTTCTCGGTCGAACTGCCCATCGCGAACTCGTCCATGTTGGTCTTGCCGAGGATCGGGATGCCCGCGGCGCGCAGCCGGGCCGTCACCGTGGCGTCGTACGGCGACGTCCAGTCCTCGAGGATCTTCGACCCGCAGGTGGTGGGCATGTCGGCGGTGGTGAACACGTCCTTGAGGGCGAGCGGAACGCCGGCCAGCGGCGAGCTCAGCTGCTCACCCGCGGCCACAGTTTTGTCGACCTCGGCGGCGGCGGCCAACGCCTGCTCGCCCGCGACGTGCAGGAATGCGTGATAGTCGCCGTCGGTGGCGGCGATCTGGTCCAGGCAGGCCTGCGTCGCCTCGACCGAGGACACCTCGCCGGCGGCGATCTTGCCGGCCAGCGTGGCGGCGTCGAGCCGGATCAGGTCGGTCTCGCTCATTCGGGCTCTCCCAGGATGCGCGGCACGGCGAAGCGTCCTTCGGCGGCGTTGGGCGCCTCGGCCAGCGCCTGCTCCTGTGTCAGACACGGCTGCGGCTCGTCGGACCGGAAGACGTTCACGCTCGCGAGCGGGTTGTCGGTGGCGGCGACGCCCGTGACGTCGACGGCCTGGATATGGCTGACGTGGCCGATGATGGCGTCAAGCTGACCCGCGAAGCTGTCGAGTTCATCGTCTGTGAGGGCCAGACGGGCCAGCCGCGCCAAGTGCGCTACCTCGTCTCGGGAGATCTGGGACACGACCACGAAGCCTAGTTGAACGCGACTCCGGCGCTTGCGTCCGAGTCGCCGCCGCCCGGGAGTCCGTGACACAGTGTTGCGCGTGCCGTCGTATCTGCTGCGTGTCGAGCTGGAGGACCGCCCGGGCAGCCTCGGTTCGCTGGCCGTGGCCCTGGGGTCCGTCGGCGCCGACATCCTGTCCCTGGACGTGGTCGAGCGCACCTCCGGCTATGCCGTCGACGACCTGGTGGTCGAACTCCCCCCGGGTGCGATGCCCGACATGCTGATCACCGCCGCCGAGAAGATCAGCGGCGTCTACGTCGACAGCATCCGGCCGCACACCGGGCTGCTCGAGGCGCACCGTGAGCTCGAGCTCATCGACCACGTGGCCGCGGCGAACGGCAAAGATCGCCGCCTGCAGGTGCTGGTCGACGAGGCGCCCAAGGTGTTGCGGGTCGGCTGGTGCACGGTGACGCGCCTGACCGAGCAGGGACCTCAGCGCGTGGTCGGCAGCTCAGGGGCCCCGGAGACGCAGGCCGCGCAGACCCCATGGCTGCCGCTGGATTCTCCGAAAGCGCTGGACGGCCACGCGGACTGGGTGCCCCAGGTGTGGCGCGACATGGACACGACGTTGACGGCCGCACCGCTGGGCGACACCCACACCGCGATCGTGCTCGGCCGGCCGGGCGGACCCGAATTCCGTCCCAGCGAGGTGGCGCGGCTGGGTTACCTGGCCGGCATCATCGCGACGATCCTGCGTTAGCCCTCGGGCGGGACGGCCTCCGACACCGCGTCGGGGCCGCTGTCGAGCAATCGGCGGAAACCGTCCTCGTCGAGCACCGGGACGCCGAGTTCGATGGCCTTGTCGTACTTGGACCCCGGGGCGTCGCCGGCGACCACGTACGCCGTCTTCTTCGACACCGAGCTGGCGGCCTTGCCGCCGCGCGCGATGATCGCTTCCTTCGCGTCGTCGCGGCTGAAGCCCGCCAACGAGCCCGTGACGACGATCGACAGGCCTTCGAGCGTGCGCTCGATGCTGGCGTCGCGCTCGTCTTCCATCCGGACGCCGGCCGCCCGCCACTTGTCGACGATCGCGCGGTGCCAGTCGACGGTGAACCAGTCGGTGACGGCGGCGGCGATCGTCGGGCCGACGCCTTCAGTGGCGGCGAGCTGTTCTTCCGAGGCCGACGTGATCGCCTCGAGGCTGCCGAATTCGGTGGCCAGCGCGCGCGCTGCCGTGGGACCGACGTGTCGGATGGACAGCGCCACCAGTACCCGCCACAGCGGTTGCGCCTTGGCCTTGTCCAGATTGGTCAGCAGCCGCTTGCCGTTCGCCGAGACCTGACCGGCCTTGGTGGTGAACAACTCGGTCCGCAGCAGATCGTCGGCGGTCAACCCGAAGATGTCGCCCTCGTCGGTGATGACGCCGGCCTGCAACAGTGCGGTGGCGGCCTCATAACCGAGTCCCTCGATGTCGAAGGCGCCGCGACCGGCGACGTGGAACACCCGCTCCCGCAACTGCGCCGGACAGGACCGGGAGTTGGGGCAGCGTATGTCGGCGTCACCCTCTTTGGCCGGCGCCAACTCGGTTCCGCACTCGGGGCAGTGCGTCGGCATCGTGAACTCACGCTCGGAGCCGTCACGTAGATCCACCACCGGTCCGAGCACCTCGGGAATGACGTCGCCGGCCTTGCGGATCACCACCGTGTCGCCGATCAGCACGCCCTTGCGCTTGACCTCCGACCCGTTGTGCAACGTGGCCAGCCCGACCGTCGACCCCGCGACTTTCACGGGCTCCATGTAGGCGAACGGGGTCACCCGGCCCGTGCGGCCCACATTGACGCGGATGTCGAGGAGCTTGGTGGTCGCCTCCTCCGGCGGATACTTGTATGCCACCGCCCACCGGGGTGCTCGCGATGTCGCCCCCAGTCGGCGCTGCAACGCCACCTCGTCCACCTTGACCACCACGCCATCGATCTCGTGCTCGACATCGTGGCGGTGCTCACCCCAGTAGGCGATGCGTTCGGTGGCCGCCTGAAGACCCTTGACCTGGGCGGTGTGGTCGGACACCGGCAGCCCCCACGCGCCGAGCGCGCGGTAGGCATCGTGCAGCGTCGCGAACGGAAAGCCGCCGGGGCTCTCGATGTGCCCCAGTCCGTGGCAGATCATCCGCAGCCGGCGCTTCGCGGTGACCGCGGGGTTCTTCTGGCGCAGTGAGCCGGCGGCGCTGTTGCGCGGATTGGCGAACGGGGGCTTGCCCTCGGCAACCAGGCCCGCGTTCAGTTCTTCGAAGTCCGCCACCCGGAAGAACACCTCACCGCGCACCTCGAGCACCGGGGGGACAGGGAATTCATCTGTGGCGGTGAGGGTTTCGGGGATGTCCTCGATGGTGCGCGCGTTGAGTGTGACGTCTTCGCCGGTGCGCCCGTCACCTCGCGTGGCCGCGCGGACGAGCCGCCCCTCGCGATAGACGAGCGCGAGTGCCACGCCATCGATCTTGAGCTCACACAGGTACTGGGCATGCGGACCGATCTCCCCCGCGATACGCGCCGCCCACGCAGCCAGCTCCTCGGGATCGAAGACGTTGTCCAGGCTGAGCATCCGCTCGAGGTGCTCGGCCGGGGTGAAGTCCGTCGCGAAACCGGCGCCGCCGACGAGCTGGGTGGGTGAGTCAGGGGTGCGCAGCTCGGGATGTTCGTCCTCGAGCGCCTGCAGGCGGCGCAGCAGGGTGTCAAACTCGGCGTCGGAGACGACCGGCGCGTCACGCACGTAATAGCGGAACTGGTGCTGGCGCACCTCGTCGGCGAGCTCCTGCCACTGCCGCCGGACCTCCGCGTCCGGGGCGTCGTCGGCCTGCTCGGCCAGCACTGCCTCGGGATCAGGGGACGCCTTCGGACTCACCCTGGCAGGCTATCGAAGCGCACCGACACCGCCGGTCGCGCCTGCTGACTACGCTCTCGGTGGCGTTGAACAAATTGATGACGCAGCTCGACGAAGAGCGAGCCGGCGCGGTCCGGACATGATTCGATCGGAGACACCATGAGCTTCTCTAGCCCCTTCCCCGAAGTCGACATCCCCACCGCGAGCGTCTACGACTACCTGTTCTCCGGACTGGCGGGCCCCGACGCCGAGCACCTGGACCGCATCGCGTTGATCGACTCCACCACCGGCCGGCAGACCAGCTACCGCGAAATGGTCGGGCGCATCGACTCATTCGCGGGTGCGCTCGCTGCCAGGGGGTTGGGCGTCGGCGATGTGGTCGGACTCCTCGCCCCGAACAGCTCGGCATTCGCGGTGGCATTTCACGGCATTCTGCGATCCGGGGCGACGGCGACGACCATCAACGCCTTGTTCACCGCGAAGGACATCGCCAAGCAGCTGACGGACTCGCGGGCGGCGCTGCTGATCACGGTGTCGGCGCTGGCACCGCAGGCCGCCGAGGCCGTCGAACTGGTCGGTTTGCCCGCGGAGAACCTCGTGGTGCTCGACGGAGCAGGACGGGCGGCAGACGGTCACCCCAATGCCGTCGAACTGCTCGACGGCAACGCCGCGGCACCGGAGGTGACGTTCGCCCCGTCGTCGCATCTGGCGGCGCTGCCCTACAGCTCGGGCACGACGGGCAACCCCAAGGGTGTGATGCTCACCCACCGCAACCTGGTGGCCAACGTCGCACAGATCAGACCGCTGCACGGCATGGTGCCCGATGACGTGGTGCTGGCGGTATTGCCGTTCTTCCACATCTACGGGATGACCGTGCTGCTGAACGCTGCGCTGCACGCCCGCGCCCGCCTGGTCATCATGCCGAGCTTCGATCTCGCCAAGTTCCTCGGCAACATCGCCGAGCACCGCGCCACGATCGCGTTCATCGCGCCGCCGGTGGCTGTCGCCCTCGCCAAGCACCCGATGGTCGACGAGCACGACCTGTCCTCCCTGAAGGTGGTGATGTCGGGGGCGGCTCCGTTGGACGCCGAACTCGGTCGCGCCGTGGCGCAGCGGCTGGACTGCCGGGTCGTGCAGGGATACGGCATGAGTGAGCTCAGCCCGGTCAGCCACATCACCCCGTTCGACGCCGGTGCCCACGACATGCACGTCGACGCACCGCTGAGTTCGGTGGGGTGGACGGTGTCCAACGCAGTGTCCAAGATCGTCGACCCGGAGACCGGCAAAGACATCAACCCGCCGGACGAAGGCCTGTCCGCCACCGGCGAACTGTGGTTCAAGGGACCCAACGTGATGGCCGGATACCTCAACAACGACGAGGCCACCCGCAGCACCGTCGACGACGACGGGTGGTTGCACACCGGAGATCTCGCCCAGGTCGACGCCCACGGGTGCGTGTACATCGTGGACCGGCTCAAGGAGCTCATCAAGTACAAGGGCTACCAGGTGCCGCCGGCCGAACTGGAGGCCGTGCTGCTGGGCCATCCCGGAATCGCCGACGCGGCCGTCATCGGGGTGACCAACGACGAGGGCGAAGAGGTACCCAAGGCGTACGTGGTGAAGCAGGCCGGCGCGGACCTCACCGAGGACGAGGTCATCGAGTTCGTCGCGGGCCAGGTGGCGCCCTACAAGAAGGTGCGCAAGGTCCAATTCATCGACGCCATACCGAAATCGGCGTCGGGGAAGATCCTGCGCAAGGATCTGCGCACCGCCTGAGCGGCACCCCTCGGCGCTAGGCGGAATCCGGGTCCTCGGCCAGGCCGTCGGCGACTTTCTGCGCCAGCTCGACCGCACGCCGGGCCCACTCGGCCGTCGCACCAGCCAGCCCGCACGCCGGAGTGACACCGACCCGGTCGCGCAGCACGGTCCGGGGAAAGCCGAGCCGATCGGTCACCGCGGCGACCGCGGCCGCGACCTCCTCGACGGCGGGCCGGTGCGAGGGCGCGACCGCCGGCACCGCACCCAGCAGCACCGTGCGACCGGATTCGAGAAACTCCCCCACCCCGTCGAGATCGGTCGCGCTCAGGGTGCCGACATCGACCATCACCGCCGCAATCGTGCTGCGCTGCAACACAGTCCATGGGATGTCGGCGGCGCAGCAGTGCACCGCGACCTCGCCGCCCACGCGGGCGACGCACTGATCGAGCAGATCGACGACCACCGCGGCGTCCACCGGGTGGACCGGGTTCAGACTGCTCACTCCGCTCAGTCGGCCGGTCAGCGCCGCCGGCAGGGTGGGCTCGTCGAACTGCACGACGACGGTGGCCTGCAGGCGCCGCTCCAGCTGAGCGCGATGCACCGCCACGCCTTCGGCCAGCGACGCAGTGAGATCGCGTACGGCGCCGGCATCGGTGATCGCGCGGTGTCCGCCACCCAGTTCCAGGTGCGCGGCGAGCGTCACCGGGCCGGGGGCCTGCACCTTGACCACCCGGTCGCCACCGCGCAATCCCGCCTTCTCCCAGGCTTCTTCGAGCGCGTCGACGTCCTCGTCGAGCAGGCTCATCGCACGGCGCGTCGCGGCGCTGCGCCCCCCGGCGATGCGGTAGCCGCGCGGCACGGTGTCCAGGGTGATGTCGACCAGCAACGCGCCCGCGCGGCCGATCAGGTCCGCGCCCACGCCGCGGCCCGGCAGCTCGACCAGATGGGGCAGCCGATGCAGCTCCCCCACGACAACCTCGGCCGCCTCACGGACCGACGTACCCGGCCACGATCCGATCCCTGTCGCGGCGGCGAAAGCACTCACTCGCCCGACGATAGGCGACGCACTACTGTCGGGGCATGACGGGCCGTGTGCTGCTGTGCGCGCTGGCCGTCGTCGTTTCCGGGTGTACACAGACCGTCGCGGGCTCCGCCACGCGGCCGGTACCCGCGCTCGACGAGAACTCCCGGTCGCCGGTCGATGTCGACGCCGTGTTGTTGGATCGGTCGCAGATGCAGGCGCTCAGCGGTGCCGGTTCCGATCTGACACCGGTACCCGGAATGGAAAGCAAAGTGCCGGTGGACATTCCGACGGATCAAGGGTTTCTCCCCGACGCATTCGCCCGGGATCTTCCGCAGGAGTGCGGCTGGCTGCTCGCCGAGACCGAGGTGTTCGGACCTGACGTCGAGGAGTTCCACAAGACCACGTACCAGAGCCCCCGACGGGGCGGTCTGCTCTCTCAGGCCGCTGCCGGTTATCGCGACACCGCGACCGCGGTGACCGCACTGACCGACCTGACCCGGCGCGTTTCGGCCTGCGGGGGTACCGAACGGGGCCCGATGCTGGTCGGCGACGTCGTCGCGACGGGTGATTCGGTGCAGATCCGTCCGGGCTCGTGCGGCCGTGACTACCGGGTGAAGTCGGTGGTGCTGATCGAGGTGACGTCGTGTTCGTTCCCCGACTCGGTGCCCGATCTGGTGATGACGAACATCGCCGACAACGTGCCGGGCTGATCGGCGCTAGGGAAGCACCGGCGCGGGGTGCGGGAGCGGGTGGGCGCCCTGCGGGCGCAACCCGTCGAAGATGATCGCGAGGTAGCGCCGCCACAGCGTCGGCGACGGATCGGCGACGTTCTCGACGGCATGGACCGGTGCACACATCAGCAGGAAGACGTCGGCTTCGGTGATGTCGGCGCGGATCACTCCCGCCTCCCGGGCGCGCCCGACGAGCACATCGAGGCTCTCGTGTAATTCGGTGCGCGCGTTCACCACTCGGGGATCGTGATCGCTGGCGGTCTGGGCAAACGTCAGGTCGTGCTGACGCCGCTGGTCTGCGGCGACGGTGAGGAACTCCAGCAGGGCTTCTCCCGGATCGGGAGCATCAGCGAGTTCCCTTGCCGCGCCTGACAATACGGCGAGGTGATCACAGACGATCGAGGCGATCAGATCTTCTTTGGTGGCGAAGTGCCGGAACACGGTACCCTTGGCCACCCCGGCCTCTGCCGCGATGTCGGCCACAGAGGCAGCGTGGCCTTTCTCGGCGAAGACCTTCTCGGCCGCCGCCAGCAGCGACGCGCGATTGCGGGCGGCATCGGCGCGCTGGGTTCTGGCGGGTGATGACATGACCTCAGGGTATCAAGTTGACCGCCCGGTCATCTTCTGCCAGAGTAAAAAACATGACCGCATGGTCATGTTCACCGCCCGACAAGGAGACCATCATGCAGATCAACGGCGCCACCGCGCTGGTCACCGGCGCGAACCGCGGCCTCGGCCGGTCGTTCGCCGTCGAACTCCTTCGCCGCGGTGCGACGGTGTACGCCGCCGTGCGGCGTCCGGAGCTCGTCGACATCCCGGGCGTCCGCGCCCTGCGCCTCGACATCACCGACGCCGCCCAGGTCGACGCCGCCGCCGAGATCGCCGGCGACGTCGACCTTCTGATCAACAACGCGGCCGACACCGCCGGGGGCAACCTGATCACGGGCGACCCCCGGGCGATCAGGTCCGTGATGGACACCAACTACCACGGCACCCTGGCGGTGATCCGTGCATTCGCACCCGTCCTGGCCCGCAACGGAGGCGGCGCGATCCTCAACGTCCTGTCGGCGGCCGCGTGGACGACTGTCGATGGAAACGCCGCCTACGCTGCCTCGAAGTCGGCCGAGTGGGGTCTGACGAACAACGTGCGCATGGAACTCGCCGGGCAGGGCACGCATGTCGCAGCACTGATTCCGGGTCTGATCGGCACGCAGACGCTCTTCGACTTCGCAGAAGAGCACGGAATCGAATTGCCCGAGGGAGCTGCCATCGATCCCGCCGACCTCGTCAGCGTGGCCCTCGACGGGCTCGAGGCGGGCGAGGTGGAGATCTTCGACTCGCTCGGCCGCAAGGCCAAGGATTATCTGTCCGGGCCACCAACCAGCTTTCCCTTCGCCGTGTAGTCACGGTCGGGGCGCGCCGAAAGCCTCGCGCCTGAGCGGAAGTCTTCGGTCAGCGCGCCTCGGTGATCGTGGCGCTGCCCAGCACCTCGTCCCCGAGCGGGTCCGGGCGGTAGAGGACCAGCGTCTGCCCCGGCGCCACCCCGCGCAGCGGAGTACGAAGATCGACGACCACGACACCATCGTCGACGTGTGCCACCGCGTCCGCCATACCGCCGTGGGCGCGCACCTGAACCGTGCACTCGATCGGCCCCTCGGGGATCACCCCCGAGGTGAACACCGGACGCTCGCCGCGCAGCGAGTGCACCTCGAGATCGGCGACGTCACCCACGTAGACCGTGGCGGTGTCGGCGTCGATACCGGTGACGTAGCGCGGCCGGCCGTCGGGGCCGGGACCGGCGATCCCGAGGCCCTTGCGCTGACCGATCGTGAACCCGTGCACGCCATCGTGTTCGGCCAGGACCGCACCGGTGGTGTCGACGACGGTGCCCCGGCGCACGCCGATCCGTGCCCCCAGGAACGCTCGGGTGTCCCCGGACGGGATGAAGCAGATGTCGTGACTGTCGGCCTTGTCGGCGACGGACAGTCCCCGCTGGGCGGCCTCCTCGCGGATCTGCGCCTTGGGGGTGTCCCCGATCGGAAACACGGCGTGCCGCAACTGCTCTGCACTCAGCACCGCCAGCACGTAGGACTGGTCCTTGTCGTGATCCACAGCGCGGCGCAACCGCCCGTCCGACAGCTGGGCGTAGTGACCGGTGGCCAACGCATCGAAGCCCAGCGCCAACGCGCGAGCCGCCAACGCCGCGAACTTGATTCGCTCATTGCAGCGCACGCAGGGATTGGGAGTCTCACCCCTCGCGTAGGACTCGACGAAGTCGTCGATGACGTCCTCTTTGAACCGGTCGGCGAAATCCCAGACGTAGAAGGGGATGTCGAGCACATCGGCGACGCGGCGGGCATCGCCGGCGTCCTCCTTCGAGCAGCATCCCCGTGAGCCGGTGCGCAGCGTGCCCGGCGCGGACGACAGTGCCAGGTGCACGCCCGTCACGTCGTGTCCGGCGTCCACCATCCGCGCCGCCGCCACCGAGGAGTCGACGCCGCCGCTCATCGCGACCAGAACCCGCATGACTACGCCCGTCCCGCGGCGCTCGCCAGAGCCGCTTGCCGTGCGCGCTCGACGGCAGCGGGCAGCACCGCCAAGACCGCGTCGATGTCGGAGTCGGTGCTGGTGTGCCCCAGCGAGAATCGCAGCGATCCGCGAGCACTGGCGGGGTCGGCGCCCATCGCGGTCAGCACGTGTGAGGGTTGCGCCACCCCGGCGGTGCATGCCGAACCGGTGGAGCATTCGATTCCCTTGGCGTCCAACAGCATCAGCAGCGAGTCGCCCTCACACCCGCGGAAGGTGAAGTGGGTGTTGCCGGGCAGCCGGTCCGCCCCCGTCGGGCCGTTGAGGTCGACGTCGTCGATGGTCGCGAGCACCTCGGCGATCATCCGGTCCCGCAGGGCACGAACCCGCGCGGCCGTGGCATCCATGGTCTCGACGGCGTCGCGCGCCGCGGCCGCCATACCGGTGACGCCCGCGACATCCTGCGTGCCCGAACGCACGTCGCGTTCCTGACCACCGCCGTGCAGCTGCGGGGTGCACGCGGTGTCGCGCCGCAGCAGGAGCGCGCCCACCCCGGTGGGTCCACCGAATTTGTGGGCGGTGACGCTCATCGCCGACAGCCCGGACGCGGCGAAGTCGACCGGGAGCTGGCCGACGGCCTGCACCGCATCGCTGTGCATCGGAACGCCGACGGCCGCGCAGACCTCGGCGAGCTCGGCGATCGGCATGATCGTGCCGACCTCGTTGTTGGCCCACATCACCGATACCAGGGCGACGTCGGCGGGATCGCCGATCGCGGTGCGCAACGCCTCGGCCGAGACCACCCCGTGCCGATCGACCGGCACCCAGGTCACCTCGGCTCCTTCGTGGTCGACCAGCCATTCGACGGCGTCGAGGACCGCGTGGTGCTCCACCGGCGTCGTGACGATCCGACGGCGGGCGGGATCGACGTCGCGGCGGGCCCAGTAAATGCCTTTGACGGCGAGGTTGTCGCTTTCGGTACCGCCGGCGGTGAAGACCACCTCCGAGGGGCGCGCGCCGAGCAGGCCGGCCAGCGTCTCACGCGACTCCTCCAGCCGGCGCCGCGCCGAGCGGCCCGATCCGTGCAGCGAGGACGCGTTCCCGACCGAGGTCAGCGCTGCGGCCACCGCCTCGATGGCAGCTGGGCGCATCGGGGTGGTGGCAGCGTGGTCGAGATACACCGCGGACGCAGTCACAACGCTCCACAATAGCCGTGACCGGAGTCGCGCCCGTAGTCGAGAGCTCAGGCCGCCAGGGCGTGGCGCTGGCCGCGGGCGGTGACCGCGGAGGTATCGGTCCCCCGCACGGCGGCCTCGCACCGCGCGGCGAGGTCTCGCCGATCCTCGCCCGGCAGCTGCAGCGATTCGACACGCACGTGCACGACGGTGCGTTGCGCTGTGACGAGCCTGCGGATCGAGGTGAGCAGGCTGTCGTCGCCGATGTAGGCCGCGGCCGTCGACGCCCGCCCGTCGCGGTGGTGATAACTGAGCCGCAGGGGTTGCACGGGCCGGCCGGCGTCGATCGCGGCCTGGAACATCGCCGGGCGGAACGGGCCGTATGCCAGGCCGCACCACGTCGTGCCCTCGGGGAACGCCACGACGGTGCGTCCGGCGCGGAGCCTTTCGGCCACGGCGTGAACCACCTCGGGAAGGCGGCGCAGGTTGTCCCGTTCGATGGGGATGACCTTCATCAGCCGGGCCAGCGCGCCGAGCCCGGGCCACCCGATCATCTCCGCTTTGGCGACGAAGGCGCCGGGCATGACGGCTCCGATCGCGAAGACGTCCACCCAGGACACGTGCCCGCTGACGACGAGTACCCCGGGCACGTTGCGAATCGGCCCGCCGGACACGGTGATTCGAATACCCAGGCAACGCAGTACGACGCGGCAGTACCGGCGCTGCAGATGGGACCGGCCGGGTAGCGGCACCGCCAGCAGCGGCAGGGTGGGCAGCAGCAGAACCGTCAGCGTGGCCCGCAACGCGACGCGGCAGACGACCGCGGCGCGCCGACTCGACGTCGCACTGCCCGCGGAAATACAGGTCGGGCCGCATGACGCGGCGGGTAACCAGGCGTGGGGACGGGCGTTCACGACGCGCTGACCGCCGCGGTCGCCGCACCTGCAGAGCGCAATCGCGCCAGATAGCGGGTGTCAGCTCGGCGCTTGTCGAGCAGAGCCGGGAAGTCGCCGACGCCGAAATCGGGATCGTGGGCGGGTTCACCGCAGACCTGGGCGCCCAGCCGCAGGTATCCGCGCATCAGCGGCGGCACCGATGCCCGGGCGGGCGGCGCGATGTCGTCGAGGGCCCGGCCGTCGACGATCACCGGGCGGTAGGGGTGGACGGTGAGTTCGCGCGGTGCGCGGTGGCGGCGCGTCACGAAGTCGCGGACGCCGCGCAGGTGGGTGCCGGCGGGTTCGATCCCGGCGGGATCGGCGACCGGCACCGAGACGCATCCGGTCACGTAGTCGTAGCCGCTGTGGTCGAGGTAGGCCAGGATGCCGGACCACATCATCAGCACGACCGCGCCGTTGCGGTGCCCGTCGCGCACCACCGCGCGGCCCATCTCGACCAGCGACGGCCGGAGCGCATCGAGGGCCGAGACGTCGAATTCGGTGGCGGTGTAGAGACCCCCGGCGGCGATCGCGCCGGGCGGGGGGAGCATGCGGTAGCACCCGACCAGCTCGCCGGTGCGCTCCTCGCGGACCAGCAGGTGATCGCAGTACTCGTCGAAGCGGTCGGCGTCCAGATCGGCTCCGCTGTCGGCGAGCGCGAAGCCCGGCTCCGAGGTGAACACGTCGTGGCGCAGCCGCTGGGCGGCCTCGATCGAGGCGTCGTCGCGGCACAGCAGCAGCGAGTAGCGGGGCGCCGGGCCGGCCGCCCCGTCAGTGTCGTCGGGGTTGGCTTGGGCGTCTTGGGCGGAGATGAGTACAGAAGCAGTGCTCATGGTCAGCACGGTCGCGCAGGAGATCGGCGCGACGGCAAGCGGTGCGTGACGTGTTCATGAGCGCTGGGTGACGGTTCGGGTGTGCACCCTTGTGACAGCGAACGGCCCCCGTCGCGGAGACGGGGGCCGTTCGGTGTAGCTGCTGGCGATCAGCCCTTGCGAGCCTTGATGGCCTCGGTCAGCTGCGGGGTGACCTTGAACAGGTCGCCCACGATGCCGAGATCAGCGATCTCGAAGATCGGCGCCTCTTCGTCCTTGTTCACCGCGACGATCGTCTTCGACGTCTGCATGCCGGCGCGGTGCTGGATCGCCCCGGAGATGCCGAGCGCGATGTAGAGCTGCGGCGACACGGTCTTGCCGGTCTGGCCCACCTGGAACTGCCCGGGGTAGTAGCCGCTGTCGACGGCCGCACGGGAGGCGCCGACCGCGCCACCGAGCGAGTCGGCGAGCTCTTCGACGACCTTGAAGTTCTCCTCGCTACCGACCCCGCGACCGCCGGAGACGACCACGGTCGCCTCGGTCAGTTCGGGACGGTCACCCGCGACTGCGGGCTCGCGCTTGGTGATCTTGGTCGCATTCTCCGCGGGTGCGGGCACCTCGACGTTGACGACCTCGCCGGCGCCGTCGGACGGCGCCGCCTCGATCGAGCCGGGACGGACGGTGATCACCGGGGTGTCGCCGACGGCCTCGGCCTCGACGGTGTAGGCCCCGCCGAAGATCGAGTGGATGCCGACGCCGCCCTCGCGGACCTCGACGACGTCACTGAGGATGCCCGCCCCGATGCGTGCGGCGAGCCGTCCGGCGATCTCCTTGCCGTCGGCGCTGGACGCCAGGATGACCGCCGCAGGCGATGCGGACTCGGCCAGCGAGGCGAGCACGTCGACGTAGGGGGTGATCAGGTAGTTCTCGGCGTCGTCCGATTCGGCGACGTAGATCTTCGCAGCGCCGGCTGCCTTGAGTCCGTCGACGAGCCCGTCGGCGGTGCCGGGCTTGCCCACCACGACGGCGGAGGGCTCGCCCAGTGTGCGGGCGGCGGTGATCAGTTCGGAGGTGACCTTCTTCAGCGCACCTTCAGCGTGCTCCACGAGCACCAGTACTTCAGCCATGAGATTCGTTGCCTCTGAGTCTTTCGGTGATGGAAGGGGGGAATGGAGGGGGGTGCCTAGACGATCTGCTAGACGATCTTCTGGGCGACCAGGTACTCGGCGATCTTCGTGCCGCCCTCGCCCTCGTCGGTGATCTTCTCGCCCGCGGTCTTGGGCGGCTTCGGCGTCGACGTCCGCACCTTGGACCCGGCGTTGGCGACACCCACCTCGTCGGCTTCCACGCCGATCTCGGCGAGCGTCAGCTTCGTCACTTCCTTCTTCTTGGCGGCCATGATGCCCTTGAAGGACGGGAAGCGCGGTTCGTTGATCTTCTCGTTGACGCTGACCACGGCGGGCAGGTTCGCCTCGAGGGTGAACACGCCGTCGTCGGTCTCGCGCTCGCCGGTGACCTTGCCGCCTTCGACGGTGAGCTTGCGCACGTGCGTCAGCTGCGGGAGGCCGAGGTACTCGGCGATGATGGCCGGCACGGCTCCACCGGTTCCGTCGGTGGCCTCGTTACCGGCGATGACCAGCTCGGTGCCCTCGATGGTGCCCAGCGCGCGGGCCAGCGCCCACCCGGTCTGCACCATGTCCGAGCCGTGCAGACCCTCGTCGACGAGGTGCACCGCCTTGTCGGCGCCCATGGACAGCGCCTTGCGGATCGCCTCGGTGGCACGCTCGGGCCCGGCGGTGAGCACCGTCACCGTGCTGTCGCCGCCCTCGCGCTCCTTGATCAGCAGCGCCTCCTCGACGGCGCGCTCGTTGATCTCGTCGAGCACGGCGTCGGCGGCCTCGCGGTCGAGGGTCCAGTCACCCTCGGACAGCTTGCGCTCGGACCATGTGTCGGGAACCTGCTTGATCAGAACCACGATGTTCGTCATGAGTTCGTCCTTCTCGAAGGGGCCGGTGACCGGCCCGCCTTATCACGTTTGGAGCTCTCATCCCCATGTTACCAGTCGGTAACTTAAGGCGGTTCGCAAAAACACCATAGCTGGTCGAAGTTTGCGATCTCGCCCGCCCGGGTGCGACGAACTATTCGTCATCGCTCGGTTACGGGTTAGCCTGCCTTCCGATGAGCACACACGTGACCACCTCCGAGGCGAGTCAGCCGCCGGCCGAGGCGCCCATGGCCCTGACCGGCGAACGAACCGTGCCCGGCGTTGCCGAGGAGAACTACTGGTTCCGCCGCCATGAGGTCGTCTACCGCGATCTCCTCGACCGCCTGGCCGACCGCTTCGCCGGCGCCGAGGTACTGGAGGCCGGCTGTGGCGAAGGTTACGGAGCCGACCTGATCGCCGATGTCGCCCGCGGTGTGATCGGCCTCGACTACGACGAATACGCCGTCGCCCACGTCCGGGCCCGTTATCCCCGTGTCGACATGCGCCACGGGAACCTCGCCGAGCTACCGCTGCCCGACGCGTCGGTGGACATCGTGGTCAATTTCCAGGTGATCGAGCACCTATGGGACCAGGGGCAGTTCGTCGCCGAATGCCGACGGGTCCTGCGGCCCGGCGGCCTGCTGCTGATGTCGACGCCCAACCGGATCACCTTCACCCCCCACAGTGACACCCCGGTCAACCCGTTCCACACCCGCGAGCTCAACGCCGCGGAGCTGACGGAACTGCTGACCGACGCCGGCCTGCGCGTGGACGCCCTCTACGGCGTGCACCACGGCGCCCGACTGCGCGAGATCGACGCACGGCACGGCGGATCGATCATCGACGCCCAGATCACCCGCGCGCTCTCCGATGCGCCGTGGCCGGCGGACCTGCTCGCCGACATCGCCTCGATCACGATCGAGGACTTCGACATCGTGCAGGACATCGAGCAGGACAGCCGCCCCATTGACGAGAGCCTCGACCTGGTCGCGATCGCGGTACGACCGTGACCTCGGAGCAGTCGACAGCCGAGCCGGTACCGGGGCTGTTCACCTTCGTCCTGCACACCCACCTCCCGTGGCTGGCTCACCACGGCCGCTGGCCGGTCGGCGAGGAGTGGCTCTACCAGTCGTGGTCGGCGGCCTACCTGCCGCTGGTGCGGGTGTTGCGCACCCTGGCCGCCGAGAACAGGCAGCACCTGATCACCCTTGGCGTCACCCCTGTCGTGGCGGCCCAGCTCGACGATCCCTACTGCCTGCAGGGCATGCACCACTGGGTGGCCAACTGGCGGCTGCGCGCCCGCGAAGCCGCCACGATGCGCACCCCGACGGGACCATCCCCCGCTTCCGCACCAGAAGCATTGCGCCGCTTCGGGTCCCGCGAGCTCGCCGAAGCCGATCGCGAGCTCGCGGAGTTCGAGACACTGTGGCGACACGGCGGCAGCCCGGTGCTCCGGGAACTCATCGACGGTGACGTCATCGAGCTGCTGGGCGGCCCGCTGGCGCACCCCTTCCAACCCCTGCTCACCCCGCGGCTCCGCGACTTCGCCCTGCGCGAGGGCCTCGCCGACGCGGGTCAGCGCTTCGCTCACCAGCCGGCAGGCATCTGGGCGCCGGAGTGTGCCTACGCCCCCGGAATGGAAAGCGATTACGCCGCAGCAGGAGTCGGCCACTTCATGGTCGACGGCCCATCACTGCACGGCGACACCGCCCTCGGGCGGCCGGTCGCAGACTCCCCCGTGGTGGCGTTCGGCCGCGACCTGACCGTGAGTTACCGCGTGTGGTCGCCACGCTCCGGCTATCCCGGCCACGCCGCCTACCGCGACTTCCACACCTACGACCACGCCACGGGGCTCAAACCCGCCCGGGTCACCGGACGCAACGTGCCCTCGGAGGAGAAGGCGCCCTACGACCCCGAGCGCGCCGCGGCGGCCATCGACGTGCACGTCGCCGATTTCGTCGCGACGGTGCGGGAGCGCCTCCTCAGCGAGAGCGCACGCATCGGCCGGCCTGCCCACGTAGTCGCGGCGTTCGACACAGAGCTTTTCGGGCACTGGTGGTACGAGGGCCCGCAGTGGCTCGAGCAGGTCCTGCGCGCGCTACCGGCGGCGGGCATCCAGGTGGGTACCCTGGCCGACGCACTGGCTGCCGGGTACGTGGGCCAGCCGGTCGAATTGCCGCCCAGCTCATGGGGATCCGGTAAGGACTGGCAGGTGTGGTCGGGCGAGCAGGTGGCCGACCTGGTACGCCTCAACACCGAAGTCGTCGACACCGCGCTCAGCACCGTGGACAAAGCGCTGGCCAATTCGCAGGGCTCCCGGATGGTCGTGGCCGACCAGATCCTGCGGGAGACCCTGCTGACGGTGTCGAGCGACTGGCCGTTCATGGTCAGCAAGGACTCGGCTGCCGACTACGCCCGCTACCGGGCGCACCTGCACGCCCACGCCACCCGCGAGATCGCCGACGCCCTGGCCTCGGGCCGCACCGAGCACGCCGAACGTCTGGCGTCAGGCTGGAATCGCGCCGACGGTCTGTTCGGCGCGCTGGACGCGCGCCGACTGCCGAGCCCGTGACATGAAGGTCCTCCTGATCTCGTGGGAGTACCCGCCGGTCGTGATCGGCGGGCTGGGCAGGCACGTCCACCACCTGGCGACCGAACTCGTCGCCGCCGGTCATGAGGTCGTCGTGCTCAGCCGCAGGCCCACCGGCACCGATCCGGCCACCCACCCGACGACCGACGAGATGAGCGAGGGCGTGCGCGTGGTCGCCGCCGCCGAGGACCCGCACGAATTCGCCTTCGGCACCGACATGATGGCCTGGATTCTGGCAATGGGGCACGCCATGCTGCGCGCCGGCCTGACCTTCGGCGACTGGCGACCCGATGTCGTGCACGCCCACGACTGGCTGGTGGCCCATCCTGCCGTCGCGCTGGCGCAGTTCTTCGATGTACCACTGGTTTCCACCATCCACGCCACCGAAGCGGGCCGGCACTCCGGCTGGGTGAGCGGGGCGGTCAGCCGGCAGGTACACGCGCTGGAATCCTGGTTGGTACACGAATCCGACTCCCTCATCACGTGTTCGGCGTCCATGCGCGAGGAGATCACCGCACTGTTCGGCCCCGGCCTCTCCGAGATCGCCGTCATCCGCAACGGAATCGACACGCACGGTTGGCCTTACGCGTCGCGTCGACCGCGGACCGGGCCCGCGGAGCTGCTCTACTTCGGCCGGCTCGAGTACGAGAAGGGGGTCCACGACGCGATCGCCGCCCTCCCCCGCATCCGGCGAACCCATCCGGGGACCACGCTGACGATCGCCGGGGACGGCACCCAGCGGGCGTTCCTGGTCGAGCAGGCTCGGCGGCACCGCGTGCTCAAGGCCGTCGACTTCGTCGGCCAGGTCGACCACGAACAACTGCTGGCCCTGCTGCACCGGACTGACATCGCGGTGCTGCCGTCGCGGTACGAACCGTTCGGCATCGTCGCGTTGGAGGCCGCCGCAGCGGGCGCACCCCTGGTGGTGTCCGACGCCGGCGGCCTCGGCGAGGCCGTCGGCCACGGCACCACCGGCCACACGTTCCCCCCGGGCGACGTCGCCGCGCTGGCGAGCGCCGTGCGCACCGCCCTCGATGATCCCGACGCCGCCCAACGCGCAGCGATCGCCGCCCGTGAACGGCTCACCTCCGAGTTCGCGTGGGCGACCGTCGCCGCAGAGACTGCGCAGGTCTACCTCGGCGCCAAACGTGGCGAGCGCCGGCCTCACCCGCGCCGACCGATCGCTGAGCTGGCGCTACCCGAGCGACACCGCGACGGCTAGCGCGAGGCTTTCTTGCGTTCGATGTCGGCCAGCGCCGCCGCCAGTTCGGCCCGCTGGGCGGCCGTCGTCTCCCACGACGTCTTGCGGTTCTTGACCACCTTGGCCGGCGCTCCCACCGCGATCGAGAAGTCCGGGATGTCACCTCGGACCACCGCGTGTGAGCCGAGCACGCACCCGCGCCCGATCGTGGTGTTCCGCAGCACGCTGACCTTCACCCCGACCCAGGTGTCCGGGCCGATCCGCACCGGGCCCTTGATGATTCCCTGGTCTTTGATCGGCAACTCGATGTTGTCCATCCGGTGGTCGAAGTCGCAGATGTAGCACCAGTCGGCCATCAGCACCGAATCGCCGAGCTCGATGTCGAGGTAGGTGTTGATCACGTTGTCGCGGCCGAGCACCACCTTGTCACCGATCCGCAGGGACCCCTCGTGGCAGCGGATGGTGTTCTTGTCGCCGATGTGCACCCACCGGCCGATCTCCATCTGGGAGAGCTCGGGCGTCGCCTGGATCTCCACGTCCTTGCCGAGGAACACCATGCCGCGAGTGATGATGTGCGGGTTGGCGAGTTTGAACTTCAGCAGACGCCAGTACCGGACCAGGTACCACGGCGTGTAGGCGCGGTTGGCGAGCACCCATTTCAGCGAGGCCATGGTGAGGAAGTTGGCCTGGCGAGGATCCCGCAGCCGCGATCCACGCCAGCGCTTGTGCAGCGGCGCGCCCCACATCGTCGTCCTGGCCGGAAAGCCTACGCGAGCGTGCAGTACCCATTCCCGTGTCGCTCCGCTCCTGCCCACCGGGGGCGAGCGGTTACCCTCACGGGGGCTCTCGGTCCACCGCCCATGTCCCCCGCGACCAGAAAGGAACCCGTGCTCCGGCGAATCATCGTGCTGGCCAGCGCTGTTCTGGTCGCCGCCGCTGCGGCAGGTTGCGGAACCACCGATTCCTGGGTCGAGTCCCGCGCCGCATCGGGCTGGGCCGCCCAGTACGCCGACGCCGCCAACCGGAGTTCCGTCTCGCTCTCGGGCGCCGACTCTCTGCGGCTGGACTGGGTGCGTTCGGTCAAAGGTGAGCTCGCCGCGCAGGTGTCGCTGGGGTCGAGCAACTACCTCGCCGTCAACGCCCAGACCTCCGGCGGCTGCTCGCTGATGGTGTGGGAGACGAACAACCGCGCGCGCCAGCGGTGGTGCACTCGCCTCTGGCAGGGGGGTGGCTTGTCCAGCCCCCTTCTGGACGGCTTCGACAATCTCTACGTGGGCCAGCCGGGCGCGGTGCTCTCGTTTCCGGTCACCCAGTGGATTCGCTGGCGGCAGCCGGTGATCGGCATGCCGACCACGATGCGATTCCTCGACCCGGGCCATCTGCTGGTGGTCACGCACCTCGGCCAGGTGCTGGTGTTCGACGCACACCGGGGCACGGTCGCGGGCAGCTCGCTGGACCTGGTGGCGGGCCTGGATCCCCGCGACTCCGAACGGGGTCTGCAAGACTGCCGACTCGGCGGACCGGAATGTCCCGTGGCGGCCGCACCGGCCTTCTCCGAGGCCTCCGGCGCCATCGTGCTGACGCTGTGGCAACCGGGTGCCGAGGCACCTGAACTGGTGGGGCTGCGCTACCGGCCCGGGCAGACGCCGCTGATCACCCAGGAGTGGACCAGCAACGCCGTCGGCCGCGGCCCGCTCGGCAGCCCGGTGTTCTCCCCGGACGGCAACACCGTCTACGTCAACGGCCGCGATGAACGGTTGTGGGCAATCAACGCCGAGGACGGTTCGGTGAAGTGGTCGCAGCCGCTGGACTATCTGGCGCAGACCCCGCCCTCGGTGTCACCCGAGGGACTGATCCTCGCCGGTGGTGGCCCCGGCGCGAAGCTGACCGCCGTCCGCGACACCGGCGACGGGCCGGAGCGGCTGTGGCGACGCGACGACACGGCGCCGCTCACCACCAGCAGCGTCGCGGGCGTCGGGTACACCGTCACCCGCGACGGCGACGGGATGGCTCTGACCGTGTTCGATCTGGGCGACGGGCACACCGTGCACTCCTACCCGTTGCCGAACGCGACGGGCTGGCCGGTCGGGGTGTCGATCGGCCATGACCGTCGGGTGGTGACCGCGACCAGCGACGGCCGGGTCTACGGTTTCGCGCCCGCTTAGCCGCCTGCAGACATTCAGGTTTCTTACAGCAACTTCACAGCACGGTAACCCCCGATCGCACACAATGGGACGACCTGTCGGCGCGAAAACCCACGATCGAGGGAGACCACTGCGGCATGTCCGACTTCCTGAGCACTGTCAACGGCTATGTCTGGAGCAATGCACTGGTCTATCTGTGCCTGGCCGCCGGGGTGTACTTCTCGATTCGATCCCGCTTCGTCCAGGTCCGGCAGGTCCCCGAGATGATCCGGTTGATGGTCAAGGGCGACAAATCGCCGTCGGGGGTGTCGAGCTTCCAGGCGCTGACGATGTCGCTGGCGGGACGCGTCGGCACCGGCAACATCGCCGGCGTCGCCACCGCCATCGCCTTCGGCGGCCCGGGGGCGATGTTCTGGATGTGGCTCGTCGCTTTCCTCGGCGCGTCCACGTCCTACGTCGAATGCACCCTCGGCCAGATCTACAAGGACCGTGACAAGCTGACCGGCGAATACCGCGGCGGCCCGGCCTACTACTTCAGCCGGGCGTTCGCGCACACCGCGGCCGCGCCGGCCATGAAGGTGTACGGCTACGTCTTCGCCGCGGTCACCATCCTGGCGATGGGCCTGCTGCTACCCAGCGTGCAGTCGAACTCGATGGCGTCGGCGATGAACTCGGCATGGGGATTCTCGAAGTGGTGGGTCGCCGTCGGCACGGTGATCGTGCTGGCGTTCGTCATCATCGGCGGCGTGAAACGGATCGCCACGTTCGCATCGATCGTGGTGCCGTTCATGGCGGTGGTCTACATCGTGCTGGCGCTGATCATCGTGGTGATCAACGCCAGTGAGCTTCCCGGGGTGCTGAGTCTGGTGTTCTCCAGCGCCTTCGGCATCGACTCCGCATTCGGCGCCATTCTCGGCGCGGCGGTCATGTGGGGCGTCAAACGCGGCATCTACTCGAACGAGGCGGGTCAGGGCACCGGACCGCATGCCGCCGCGGCAGCAGAGGTGTCCCATCCCGCCAAGCAGGGTCTGGTGCAGGCCTTCGCCGTGTACATCGACACGCTGTTCATCTGCTCGGCCACCGGATTCCTGATCCTGTCCACGGGTGCCTACCGCGTGTTCGAGGGCGAGAGCGCGACGGGTGCGGTGATCCCGGAGGGCGGCACCGTGCTGGCACCGGACGCGGAGGTGGGTCCTGCGTTCGCCCAGGCCGGTTTCGACACGCTGTGGAACGGTGCGGGCTCCAGTTTCATCGCAGTCTCGCTGGCCTTCTTCTGCATCACCACGATCATCGCGTACTACTACATGGCGGAAACCAACCTGCGTTTCCTGCTCGGCAGGTTCGCCACGGCGCAGGTGCCGCTCGTGCGCGGATCGCTGGGCGCCACCACGACGATGCTGCTCCAGGCATTGATCCTGGTGTCAGTCACGATGGGCGCGGTGTCCACGGCGTCGGACGCCTGGGTGCTCGGCGACATCGGCGTCGGCCTGATGGCATGGCTCAACATCCTCGGCATCATCGTGCTGCAGCAGCCGGCCTACAAGGCGCTGTGGGATTACGAGAAGCAGAAGCGACAGGGCCTCGACCCGGTGTTCGACCCGGTGAAACTCGGGATCACCGGTGCGACGTTCTGGGAGAACTACGATCCGGTACGCAGCCGTGACGAGCGATCCAGCGCGACGCTGTGACGCTCGCCCTGCTCAGGCCATCAGCGAGGCGACGGCCGAACGCGGCACGGTGGCCTGCAACGCCCCACCAGCGCCGGCCATGACCTCTCCTTGACCGAAGAAGAAGATGATCGAGTCATCGGTCAGGGCGAACTCCGAGTACTTGGCGGGGTCGAGCCCGTCGGTCGCGGTGATCGGAGAATCGACGCCCAGTTGACGGGAGACCTCGGACTGCACGATCGGGAAGATCACGTCCAGCGGCCGGGTGTCCGGCTTGAACAGCGACGCGAAGCTGATCGGCGCCTTCTTGGCGACGTCCCAGTTGAACGATTTGTACCAGGTCTGCGGGTGGGCGCCGCCGACGTTCTCGTACACCTCGAACACGACGCTGCGGGTCCCGCCGTCGTCCGGACCGCTGCGGTACCCGGTGCCCTTGCCGTCGAGAACGTAGGGCAGGTTCCACGAGCCGGGCATCTCGGCCACGTTGACGAAGCCGTCCCTGGTCTGGGTCAGGTAGCCGATCAAGGCCTGTTGGTCGGGGTAGTCGGCGGGAAACGTGAAGTCCACGGTGTAGGTGGGGTTCTCGATGTGCACGGTGCACACCTGCGCCGTGTCGACCGTGCCGCCCAGATCGGCGCACGCCGGCTCCGCGGCGGCGGCCGGGGTCGCGACCGAGCCGGCGAGCACACCGGCGGCCAGCAGGGCGGCGGCGATCACGCGCATCGTCAACAGCATCCTCATCGTCGGCGCCGCACTCTGTCGGGCGCATCGGGACATCACTGGGGGAATCACCGCCAGGGTACGTGAGCGCTCAGCGCGACGGACGACATATGAATGCCGTTGCCCGGCTTGCCGCCCCGGAACCGATGCGCGTGATGACGACCGACGCCTGCTGGTCCCCGCGCAGTCGCAGTCGTCTGCGCAACGCGTCGGGATCGACGTCGACACCGCGGACCAGGATCTCGACCGCCCCCACCGCGCGTCCCGAAAGCGCCTGGCGCAGGTGGCGTTCGCTGTAGCCGAGCTGCTCGAGCACCTCGAATCCGCGCACCCCGTCGGGAAGCCGGTCCCCGGACAGGTAGGCGATGTCGGGGTCGATCTGCCACAGTCCGTGCCGCGCCGCGTAGTGACGCACCAGCCCGGCGCGCACCACGGCCCCGTCCGGGTCGACGAGCCAGCGGCCGGCCGGTGCGACGCCGCAGTCATCGGGGTCGGTGTCGACGACCTGCTCCCCTGTGTCGAGCATCGTCGCCCGCCGGCGCACCCCGGTGTCCGCCAGACCCGGTGACCACAGGCATGCCTCCCGCACGCTGCCGGCAAGCGAGGTCAGTTCGATCTCGCCGCGGAAACCCATGTCCTCGACCACCGCGAAATCGATTCCGGGAGCGCACTTCACAGCGTGTTCACGGGAAGCGAGTGCGGCGAACAGATCGCCGAGAGGCGGCTGGTAGGCACGGGGGTCGAAGCGGCGCGTGGACCCGCTCCGGCGCGCCGGGTCGGCCAGCAGCACCGCGTCCTTGCTGACCGGATGCAACGCATCGGCGCGGCAGAGCGCAACCTGGTCGCCGACGTTGTGCCTGGCCATCGCCAACCGCACCGGATCGAGATCACTGCCCATCACGAATGCGGCCGAATCACCAAGCGCAACAAGCTCGGAACCGATCGAGCAGGTGAGGTCGTGCACCGCCATGCCTGCAAGACGCCGCGCCCGGTGCGCCGCGACCGGCGCCGCGGTGGCCTGTTGTAGCGCCTCGTCGGTGAACAGCCATTGCGCGGCGTCGTCGAACTTGGCCGCAGCCCTGCGGCGCAGCGCCACCGTCTCGACCAGCACCGCGGCTCGCTCATCGAACTGTCTTCGCGCTGTTGCCACGTCCGCGACCAGCGTCGCGGCACTCAGCTCGAGGCGACCGACCTCGCTGAGCGCCTGCCGACCGGATTCGCTGCGCAGGAAGCGCACATCGTCGAGGCCGAACGCTACGACGACGGGCCGCCCGGCTTGACCCCCGTCACCATGACGTTGTAGAACCAGCCCTTCGGCACGACCCGTCGCCACACATTCGAGTCCACCCACGACAGCGTCGTCCAACTGCTGAACGCGAATCTCGCCCAGCCCCAACCGAGGCGACCGGGAGGCACCGCCGCCTCGAACGTCCGGACGGGCCAGCCGAGCATCGCCGCAGTGAATTCCTCACTGGCCGTGCGCACGTCGACAGCGCCGGCGTTGGTTGCCATCCGCTCGAGGTCGGCCGGATCGAAGGTGTGGAGGTCGACCACCGCCTCGAGCGCCGCGGCCCGCGACGACTCGTCGAGTTCGGTCTGCGGCCGGCGCCAGTCCGAGAGCATCGGGAGCTTGGTGACGTTGGTGGCGATCCGCCAGGTCAGCGTCGACAGCTCGCGGGCGTAACGGTTGCCCACCGTGGTCGGCTCACCGGCGAACACGAAGCGACCGCCGGGCTTGAGGACGCGCACGACCTCGCGTAGGGACAGCTCCACGTCGGGGATGTGGTGCAGCACCGCGTGGCCGACGACCAGATCGAAGGTGTCGTCCGGGTACGGGATGCCCTCGGCGTCGGCGACCCGGCCGTCGATGTCGAGCCCGAGGGACTGGCCATTGCGGGTGGCCACCTTCACCATGCCCGGCGACAGGTCGGTGACCGAGCCGCGCCGCGCGACCCCGGCCTGGATCAGGTTGAGCAGGAAGAACCCCGTGCCGCAGCCCAGCTCCAACGCGCGGTCGTAGGGCAGCTCCCGCTGCACCTGCGCGGGCACAGCGGCGTCGAATCGGCCGCGGGCGTAATCGACGCAGCGCTGGTCGTAGGAGATCGACCATTTCTCGTCGTAGGTCTCGGCCTCCCAGTCGTGGTAGAGCACCTGGGCGAGCTTGGTGTCCTGCATCGCGGCTTCGACCTGCTCTTCGGTCGCTCGCGGGTTCGGAGCCGGGACGGCGACATCGGAACCAGTGCCGGCGTCGTTCGTTGTCGTCATGCAGGGCAGCCTAACGCTCCGGCGGCAGTGCCGGTCACGGCCGGTCACGGCCGGTCGAAGGCGGCCTTGGCTGCAGCGAGCACGTCGGGGGGATAGTCGAGGAAGCGGCGCGCCCGGGCCAGCGCGGCGTCGTACACGCCGTCCGGCGCGACCAGTTCGTCGACCAGACCGAGTGCGAGTGCCTCCCGCGCGTCCACGAAGCGCCCCGTGAACACCAGGTCTCGAGCCTTGCTGGGGCCGACGGCGGCGGCCAGGCGCGTCGCGCCGCCGCCGACGGGGGCCATCCCGCCCAGGATCTCGGTAGCCCCGAACTTCGCGTTGTCGCCGCTGACCCGCCAGTCGGCGGCCAGCGCAAGGGCCAGTCCCGCTCCGAGGGCGTAGCCGGTGACGGCGGCGATCGTCGGGCGGGGCACCGCGGCGAGCGCCTCGACGGCCGTCTGGCACAGCTGCGCGGCCACCGCGGCCTCGTCGGTGTCCAGGGTCTGCAGTTCGGGCATGTCCTCGCCAGCGGAGAAGATCTCGTGGCCGCCGAACACGATGATCGCGGCGAGATCCTGCCGCTGCCTCAGGTCCTCGGCGGCCTCGACGATTTCCCGGCAGACCTGGCGCGTCAGGGCGTTCGTCGGCGGCCGCGACAGCAGGAGTGTCGCGATCCGGGGCTCGTCGGAGGCCTGGTCGCGGCTGGTGTGGACGCTGACGAACTCGCTCACGACTGCGAGGCGCGGTCAGTGTGGCCTTGCGGGGCGCGGCGATTGCGGGCGGCGTTGTAGCGCTCGCTGTTGAAGAACTCGATCTCCCAATTGCCGCCCGGCTTCGCCGACAGCGACGGCTCGATCGCGACGATCTGCCGCTCGACGGCCAGCACCTCGGCCACCGTGCGGCCGGCCAGCGCGTCGAGCTGCGTCCAGGTCGGCGGGAGCAGGAAGCTGCGGCCCTCGGCGAAGTCGTCGAGGGCAGCCTCAGGGGTCACCCAGCCGGCCTTGTCGGTTTCGGTGTTGTCGCCGTCGGCGCTCTGCCCCTGCGGCAGTGCGCCGACGAAGAAGTACGTGTCGTAGCGGCGGGTGCGCTCTTCCTTCGGAGTCACCCAGTTGGCCCAGGGCCTCAGCAGATCTGACCGCAATACGAGCTTCTCGGCGCGCAGGAACTCACCGAACGACAACTGCTTGCTCTCCAGCGCGGCACGCTGTTCGCGGTAGACCGACGCGTCGTCGACCAGCAGGTCGGGATCGTCGGCAGAGCCCGCGAACAGCACTCCGGACTCTTCGAACGTCTCCCGCGCGGCGGCACACACCAGCGCCTCGGCGAGCTCGCTGTCGACACCGAGCCGCTCCGCCCACCAGCGCGGCTCGGGTCCGTGCCAGGCGATGTCCGCGTGGCGGTCGCGGTCGTCGACCCCGCCGCCGGGAAACACCATCACCCCGGCGACGAACTCCATCGCCGCGTGCCGGCGCATCAGGAAGACTTCGATTCCCTCGGCCATCCCATGGGCCTTGTCGCGCAGCAGCATCACGGTCGCCGCGGGGCGCGGAACCAGCGGATCGTCGGACGTCATGAACGCCTCCTGTGGGCGGCTCGGGTGCGCGCGCGGCGCGCGAAGTAGCGGCCGTCGATCAGATCCAGGGCGATCGACTGACCGAAGGCGGCGGACAAATTGTCTGCGGTGAGCACATCGGTGAGCAGGCCGGCGGCGACGACCGAGCCCTCGGACAGGATCAGGCAGTGTGAGAAGCCGGGCGGGATCTCCTCGACATGGTGGGTGACCAGCACCATCGCCGGCGCGTCCGGGTCGAGTGCGAGATCACTGAGCCGGGCCACGAGTTCCTCACGGCCGCCGAGGTCCAGCCCCGCGGCCGGCTCGTCGAGCAGCAGGAGCTCGGGGTCGGTCATCAGGGCGCGCGCGATGAGCACCCGTTTCCGCTCGCCTTCGGACAGCGTGCCGTAGGTACGGTCGGCCAGATGCTCGCCGCCGACGCTTTCGAGCATGTCGAGAGCCTGGGCGTAGTCGACGTCGTCGTAGCGCTCCCGCCACCGGCCGAGCACCGCGTAGCCCGCCGACACCACGAGGTCGCGCACGATCTCGTCGTCGGGAACCCGTTGGGCGAGAGAGGCGCTGCTCAGCCCGATGCGGGCCCGCAGCTCCGACATGTCGACCCGGCCCAGTCGCTCACCGAGGATGAAGGCGGTGCCCGACGACGGGTGTTCCATGGCGGCGGCGATGCGCAGCAGCGACGTCTTGCCGGCTCCGTTCGGTCCGACGATCACCCACCGTTCGTCGAGCTCCACCGACCAGGTGATGGGCCCGACCAGCAGACGCCCGTTGCGCCGCAACGTGACCTTCGCGAAGTCGATGAGCAGGTCTTCGTCGGCTACTGGTTCTTCATCACCGGGGTCGGCTGGCACCCGCTCATCGTAGTCAGCCCTCGCGGTGTGACCCGTGAGCGACGCCTGACTCGACGAGTGGGCCCGCCTCGCCCGCGGTGACAGGTCGACGGACCTGCGCCCATCCGCTGGCCGCGAGGAGGCGCGGCGGGGTCAGGCGGACGAACAGCTGCACCAGCGGCCCGATCCCGAAGGCGTACGCCAGCGTTCCGATGCCGACGGTGCCGCCGAGGAGCCACCCGAGTGCCAGCACGGTGACCTCGATCGTGGTGCGGACCAGACGAACCGAGCGACCGGTGGCGCCCACCAGTCCCGTCATCAGTCCGTCCCGCGGTCCGGGCCCGAGCCCCGCGCCGATGTAGAGGACCGTGCTCAGTGCGTTGAGGACCACGGCGCCCACCATCAGCGCGGCGTGGGCCGGCAGGGACTGCGGCGCCGTGATGAGGGTCAGCGCACCGTCGACGGTGACGGCGATGACGATGACGTTGGCGACGGTGCCGATTCCGGGTCGGTTGCGCAGCGGGATCCAGGCCAGCAGCACCGCCACCCCGACGACCGCCGAGGCCGTGCCGATCGTCATTCCGGTGCGCAGTGCCAGCCCCTGGTGGAAGACGTCCCAGGGGTCCAGCCCGAGGCCGGCGCGCACCATCATCGCCATGGAGGTGCCGTAGCCGGTGAGCCCGGCGAGCAGGATGGCGCCACGCACGGCTCCCCTTCCGACTGCGGACCTCACGCGTGGTCGGGGAAGTGCATGCGGATCGCGTCGAGCTCGGTACGCATGCGGCGGGCGTCGGAGTCGCGCTCGTCGAGCGTTCCGCCGACAGACGGGAGGTAGTACAGGTCAGCCAGCCGGAGGGCCAGTCGAGATATCCAGTGAGTCATGCCGCCATCATCTGGCTGGACTGGCTTGCCCATCAATAGCCAGTTGGGCAATACTGGCCTCAATGACTGGGTCAATGACTGCCAGATCCCTCGATGTGGATCTGTTGTGCCGAGAACTGGGCAACTGGCGCACGTCCAGTCGCACCGGGCCGGCCTACCACGGCCTGTCCGATGCGATCCGGCTGCTGATCGTGGACGGTCGTATCCCGATCGGGGCGCGGCTGCCCAGCGAGCGCGCGCTGGCCGAGGCATTGCACGTCTCCCGCACCACGGTGACTGCGGCGTACACCCAGCTGCGCGAGGACGGATATCTCAACGCCAGGCAAGGTGCCCGCAGCACGACCGCGCTGCCCGTGTCCCCGTCGGCACCCTCGTTGACCATTCCGACCGCCAATCTGGCCGCCGCGACGCTCGCTGCCCCTGCCGCGGTGGTGTCGCAGGCCTATGCCGACGCGGCCGAGCTGGTCACCCCGTATCTGCGCGACATCGGCATCGAACTGCGTGGCGTGCCGGCACTGCGCGAGGCCATCGCCGAAAGATATTGCGCCAGAGGGCTTCCCACCGATCCGGACGAGATCATGGTGACCACCGGCGCGCTGCACGCGATCGGCCTGATCCTGGCCACCTACACCCAGCCCGACGATCGCGTGCTCGTCGAGCAGCCGACGTATCACGGTGGACTTGCGGCGATGGCCACCCGCGGCGTGCGGCCGGTGCCCGTGGCGATGACATCCACGGGATGGGAGCTCGACGCCGTGGAGGCGGCGATCCGGCAGCTGGTGCCGAGCCTGGCCTATCTCATCCCCGACAACCACAACCCCACCGGGTTGACGTTGCCGCCCGCCGGCAGGCGCCGGCTCGCGCAGATCATCGCCGATACCCGCACCCGCACGATCATCGACGAGACCATCACCGACATGTGGCTCGACGAGCAGGTACCACCCCCTTTCGCCGCGTCGCTGACCGCGGGCCGGGATCTGGTGCTGACGGTCGGATCGATGTCGAAGTCGTTCTGGGGTGGGTTGCGGATCGGCTGGATCCGCGCCGAGCGAACCACGCTCGCGACCGTGGCGGCGTTGCGACCAGCGGTCGACATGGGCACCCCGGTCTTCGAACAGCTCGCTGCGGCAAGGCTTTTGGCCGCCGAGAACGACGTGCTGCCGGAACGGCGGGAGATCCTGCGGACCCGGCGGGCGCTGCTGCTCGACCTGATGCGCGAGCATCTGCCCGACTGGCGCCCCGCACCCGGAACGGGCGGGATGTCGCTGTGGGTGCGGTTACCCGCGCCGATGAGTTCGGCGTTGTCCGCGGCAGCGTCGCGGATGGGTCTGGAGATCCCGCCCGGCCCCCGCTTCGGTGTGGACGGCACGCTCGAGCGGTTCATCCGCGTGCCCTACACGTTGCCCGACAATCAGCTCGTCGAATCCATCACGCTGCTGGCTCGGGCCTGGCGGACGGTGACCGGATCGGCACCCGCCGAACCAGCCGCCGTCATCGTGTGATCAGTCCGGGATATCGACCCGGCGCACCATCCCGTCGAGCGCGTCGGCGGCCTCGATCTCCCCTCGGGTGATGCCGAGGATGAAGAGCACCGTATCGAGGTAGGGGTGGCTCAGCGAGGCGTCCGCGACCTCGCGCAGGGCGGGTTTGGCGTTGAAGGCCACGCCGAGCCCGGCCGCGGTGAGCATGTCGATGTCGTTGGCGCCGTCGCCGACCGCAACCGTCTGCTCCATCGGAACGCCGAACGCAGCGGCGAAGTCCCGCAATGCCTTTGCTTTGCCGGGGCGATCCACCACCGTGCCCGTCACGCGCCCGGTCAGCGTGCCGTCGACGATCTCGAGGTGGTTGGCGGCGACGAAATCGAGCATCAGGTCTTCGGCGAGCGGTTCGATGACCTGCCGGAAACCGCCGGAGACGACACCGCAGTGATAGCCGAGCCGCCGCAGCGTGCGCAGCGTCGTGCGGGCACCGGGGGTGAGCTCGATCTGCTCGGCCACCTCGTCGACCACCCGGGCGGGCAACCCGGCCAGTGTCGCTACCCGTTCGCGCAGCGACTCCTCGAAGTCCAGTTCACCGCGCATCGCGGCCTCGGTGATCTGGGCGACCTTGCCCTCGACGCCGGCCCGCGCCGCCAGCATCTCGATGACCTCACCCTGGATCAGCGTGGAATCGACGTCGAAGACGATCAGCCGCTTGGCACGGCGGGACAGGCTGTAATCCTCGACTGCTATGTCGACGGCCTGCTCGGCACTGACGGTGGCCAGGACCGTCTGCAGTGACCGGTAGGTACCCGCCGGCACCGACACCCGCATCTCCAGCCCGGTGACGGGATAGTCGGAGACACCGCGAATGGTGTCGATGTTGACACCGAGCGCAGCGGCCTCTCGGGCCACCACACCGAAGGCACCGGCGGTGATGGGTCTGCCCAGCACCACGATGGTGTGGGTGGAGGGCTGACGCAGAACGGGAAGACCGTCACTGCCCTCGATCGTCACGTCGAGTCCGACGTCCCAGATCGCAGACTGCACCTCGTCACGCAACGTGGTGCCACCCGCCACGTCTGCGGGTCCCGCCACGAGGACAGCGAGCGTCAGACGACCGCGGACCACGACCTGCTCGACGTTGAGGAGCTCGACGTCATGCGCGGAGAGCACTTCGAACAGCGCCGACGTGACACCCGGTTTGTCTCGACCGGTGACGGTGATGAGAACCGACACCTTCGACGTGTTCACCACCCCCGCAGAACCCGAGCGCGCGGGATCAGCTGCGAACCTCGACGCCGTCGATCCGCGTCACGTCGCCGTCCTCGGGTCCGTGCGCGCGCCCGACGTGGGCCTCACGCCGCATGCGCTCCACCATGTGGGGGTAGTGCAGCTCGAACGCGGGCCGCTCGGAGCGGATCCGGGGCAGCTCGGTGAAGTTGTGCCGCGGCGGCGGGCAGCTGGTGGCCCACTCCAGGGAGTTGCCGTAACCCCACGGGTCATCGACCATCACCGGCTCGCCGTAGCGCCAGCTCTTGAAGATGTTCCACAGGAACGGCAGCGTCGACAGGCCGAGGATGAACGCGCCGATGGTCGACACGATGTTCAGCGTCGTGAACCCGTCGCTGGGCAGGTAGTCGGCGTACCGACGCGGCATGCCCTCGTCACCGAGCCAGTGCTGCACGAGGAACGTGGTGTGGAAGCCGATGAACGTCAGCCAGAAGTGCACCTTGCCCAGCCGCTCGTCGAGCAGTCGGCCCGTCATCTTCGGGAACCAGAAGTAGATGCCGGCGTAGGTCGCGAACACGATGGTGCCGAACAGCACGTAGTGGAAGTGCGCGATCACGAAGTAGCTGTCGGTGACGTGGAAGTCCAGCGGCGGGCTGGCCAGCAGCACACCCGACAGGCCACCGAGCAGGAACGTGACGATGAACCCGACCGAGAACAGCATCGGTGTCTCGAAGGTCAGCTGTCCCTTCCACATCGTGCCGATCCAGTTGAAGAACTTGATGCCCGTGGGGACGGCGATCAGGAACGTCATGAACGAGAAGAACGGCAGCAGCACCGCGCCGGTCGCGTACATGTGGTGCGCCCACACCGCCACCGACAGCGCGGCGATACCGAGCGTGGCGTAGATCAGCGTGGTGTAGCCGAAGATCGGTTTGCGGGAGAACACCGGGAAGATCTCACTGACGATGCCGAAGAACGGCAGCGCGATGATGTACACCTCGGGGTGGCCGAAGAACCAGAACAGGTGTTGCCACAGCAGCACACCGCCGTTGGCGGGGTCGTAGACGTGGGCGCCGAGGTGCCGGTCGGCGGCGAGGCCGAACAGCGCCGCGGTCAGCAGCGGGAACGCCAGCAGCACCAGAATCGACGTCACCAGGATGTTCCAGGTGAAGATCGGCATCCGGAACATCGTCATGCCCGGGGCGCGCATGCACACGACCGTGGTGATCATGTTGACGGCGCCGAGGATGGTGCCCAGACCGCCGACGGCCAGACCCATGATCCACAGGTCGCCACCCGCGCCGGGCGAGTGGATCGAGTCGGTCAGCGGTGAGTACGCCGTCCAGCCGAAGTCGGCGGCACCACCCGGGGTGATGAAGCCGGCGATCGCGATCAGGGCGCCGAAGAGGAACAGCCAGAACGAGAACGCGTTCAGCCGCGGGAAGGCGACGTCAGGGGCGCCGATCTGCAGCGGCAACACCAGGTTGGAGAACCCGAACACGATCGGTGTCGCATAGAAGAGCAGCATCACCGTGCCGTGCATGGTGAACAGCTGGTTGTACTGCTCGTTGGACAGGAACTGCAGACCCGGCACCGCGAGCTCGGTGCGGATGAACAGCGCCATCAGCCCGCCGATGAGGAAGAACGCGAAGCACGCGACGCAGTACATGATGCCGATCAGCTTGTGATCGGTGGTCGTGATCAGCTTGTAGATCAGGTTGCCTTTGGGCCCGATGCGCGACGGGAAAGGACGCCGTGCCTCGAGTTCTCCGATTGGGGGCGCTTCGGCTACCAATTGGTCCTCCAACCTTCCTGACGCACCGGGATGGCACAGGCTTGCCGACACGCTTTCCCGGTGAAGTTCGACCGCAATCCTAACCCCCGAACCCGACAGAAGTCGGGGTGGTCCTACAAACTGTCGTAATCACGTCAGCACCTGGGTCGCCGACCCGCGTGACCAGCATCGGGAGCCCCGGCGGAGAGGCCGGTGTTACCGTCTGCGTCGTGTCGATGGCCGTGTCGCTGGCAGCAGCGTGGACCAGCCGTTCCGGCGCTCAGCGCGTGCCCGTGATCGCACTCGGCACCGTACTGGCGGCCCTGCTGTCCGGATGCGGTCAATCGGACCAGGCGACGGGACCCGCAGCCCCTCCGACGTCGATCGTCACCAGCACCACCCGCATCGCGAGCGCGGGCGTTCTGGGCAACGACCGGCGACCGGACGAATCCTGTGCGCCGGAGCCCGCACCGCTCGATGACGGTCCGCCCGAGCGGGAGGTGCGCAACGCCACCGGGCACGCCATCACTCCCCCGATCCCCGACACCACGACGGTGGTGGCCGACCCGCAGCGCATCGTCGCCCTCGCCGGCGATCAGCTCGACGCGCTGTGCGCGCTGGGGCTGCAGTCCCGCGTCGTCGCCGCCGCTCTGCCCGACGGCTCCTCCGATCAACCCTCGTATCTCGGTACCGCGATCCACGAGCTGCCGGCGACGGGCAGCCGGACCGACCCGGACCTCGACGCCGTGCGGGGTGCCCGGCCCGACCTGATCCTCGGCTCGGTGGGGCTCACTCCGGAGGAGCACCCGGCTCTCGCGCAGATCGCGCCGACGGTGTTCACCGGTCCGCCGGGCACGGCGTGGAAGGACGATCTGCGCGCGGTCGGCGCCGCGACGGGTCGGCTCGAGGCCGCCAATCGGCTCGTCGAGGACTTCGACCGCCAGGCCGACCGGGTGGGCTCCGACAGCGACGCCACCCACTTCCAGGCCTCGGTCGTGCAGTTCACCGACACCACCATGCGCATCTTCGGCACCGACAACTTCCCGGGCAGTGTCATCGCCGACGTCGGTGTGGATCGACCTGTCACACAACGTTTCTCGGACAAGCCCTACGTCGAGGTGGGCATCACCGACACCGACCTCGCGGGCTCTCCCGACTTCTCCGCCGCCGACGGCGACATCGTCTACGTCTCGTTCGCCACCGCCGAGGCTCGCGAACGAGCCCCCAAGGTGATGGACAGCGATGCGTGGAAGAAGTTGTCGGCCAACCGCGACAACCGCGTCTACGCGGTCAACAACGAGATCTGGCAGACAGGCGAGGGCATTGTGGCCGCCCGCGGCATCATGACCGACCTGCGGCTGGTCAACGCGCCGATCAACTGACCCGGTCGCGATGACGCGACTGTTGACCGAACTGGTTGGGTTCCAGCGCTCCGTCGGGCAGAACCAGTTCACCGGATTCGACGCGGCTGCGCAGATACGCGAAGGTCTGCGCCGTCTGCGCGAAGAGATGCTCGCCCGCGCGCAACGCCGGGCGTTGCGAGGCGGCGGCATCGGCGAACTGCGGCAGGGGTGCGACGACGGTGTCGTAGTCGACGTTGAAGAACAGGGGGAAGGAGTAGCGCTCCTCGGCGACGCGCCGCACGCGATGGCTGGTGGCCACGAACACCCCGTTGGTCCACAACTCCAACAGGTCACCGATGTTGACCACGTACGTGCCCTCGATCGGCGGCACGTCGATCCACTCCCCGGCGCCGTTCTGCACTTCCAGCCCCGGCGCTGTCGGTTTGAGCAACGTGAAGCATTCGTAGTCGGTGTGCGCGCCGATCCCGGGTGCGTCACTGGCCTCCGAATTGAACGGGTAGTGGACCAGGCGCAGCTGACTCGGCGGCTTGGTGGCGTGTCGGGAGAACACGTCCGGGTCCTCCCCCAGCGCCACCGCGAACGCCCGGAGCAGCCGGTGCCCGACGGCCATGATGGCGTCGTAGTAGGCCGTCACCGCGGCCGCGAAGCCGGGTACCGCGGGCCAGGTGTTCGGCCCGAGCATCGGGTTCCCGCTCAGGTGGTCGGGGTCGTCGGCCGGGAGGTCCAAGCCGGTGTCGAACGCCTCCTTGTAGTCGCCGACACCGGTTTCGACACCTTCCTCGCCGACGGGGACGTATCCGCGGTGGCATCGGGACAGACCGATGTAGCTGCGCATCTTCTCCTCGACGGGGAGAGCGAAGAACTCTTTCGTGGCCGCCAGCAGGTGGTCGAACAACGCCTCGTCGATGCCCGATCCGCGGATGTAGAAGAAGCCGATGTCGCGGGCGGCGGCCCCGATCTCGGCGGCGACCCGCTCCTGGTCGGCGGGCTCGTCCGAGTACAGACCGCCGATGTCGATGACCGGTATCGACGTGAAAGACATTCCAGCGTTGCCGGCACTGCTCACGGTGTCGTCACTCCTTCTCGTGCGGTGATCGTCCAGCGGACACCGTCGACGACGATGTGATCGTCGTGGCATCGCCAGTCGCGTATCCGGTCGGCGTGGGTGACCTGGGCGCCCGCGGCGGTCGCCCAGCCGATCAGCTCACCCACGCGGACCAGGACGGCCCTCTGCGGGCCGGCCGACAGGAACAGTGCACCTGCGGGTTCGACGGGACCGTCTTCGCGCACCCAGTGTTCGGTGTAGCGCTCGTGAACGCCTGTTTCCACCAGTGTTGTTCCCTCCCAATGCATCCGACCCGCATCGGGGATGTCGGTCGGCTCGGTGTCGACGTCGCGGCGCCAGTGGAACACGTCGTCGGTCGCAGAGAGGACGCCGGCGAAGCCGCGGGTGTCGACATAGCCGGTCGGCCCCTGCAGCCACAGCACGTCGGTGGACGTGTCCGGCGGCCCCTCGGCCGGTACCAGCAGCACGCGGCGCCACAATCCGATGTGCTCGCCCGCCGACACCTCGGTCATCGGGCCTCGTGCCAGCGCGCCCGAAGGCGTTGCATCCCTGCTGGTGTCGGTGTGCCGATCGCCCTGATGCGGGCGATCCCGCCGTCCGGATAGGCCTGCACCCGCAGTGCACAGACATCGTCGACGGCGACTGTGAACCGGTGCCGGGTGTCCGGTGCCAGCGGTGTCCGGTCCAGCACAGCGACGTCGAACGGCACCCTCGCCCAGCCGTTGTGGTCGGGGCGATGGCGGCTGCCCAGCACCGACACCTCGAGGGAGGCGTTGAACACGAACCAGGAGGTGTCGATCTCGAGCCGCCGAAGGTCTGCCGGGAACCCGAACGAGATCAGGACGGCGTCGTGGGTCTCGGGTCCGACGTCGCGGCGCCTGCGGGTCTCCCAACCGTCCCCCATGGTGCGGGGTCGGTCCGGCCGGATGAGCGCGCAGGCATCGGAATAGAAGCTGTCGCTTGACCATTCGACGCGACCGCCCTGTTCGAGCCCCGACACTTCGACGCTGACATCGCAGAAGTCGGCCGGATCGGGCAGGACCTCACCGTAGACACGAACGCGGGCCACCCCGCCGTCGGAGGCGAGGCGCAGCCGCACGTGCGTCCACCGTCTGTGGTCGGCCACGGTCAGCATGTTGGGCGAGTCCGGTTTCAGCGCAGTCCATTCCGTGAGCGAAACCCAGTTCACGGTAGGTGCGCACGCGTCGTCGGCGACACCGAGCACGCAGGCGTCCACCCGGCATGCGGTCGGGTGGTTGCCCGAGAAGAACCGGGTGTCGACGTCGACGGCGCGCAGCACGCCCGGCGCGCCGAGTCGGATGATGACCCAGTCGCCCCCGGGCCCGGCGTGGCGACGGGTCTCCCACCCGTCGACCACCTCACCGCGCAGGTCGTAGGTGCCGGGCACGAACGCCGGTTCGGCCGGGTCGACCAGACGTTCTTTGACACCGAACGATTCGTCGCTGGCAGCGACCACACGTCCGCCGAGAATCCGCGAGGCGAGGTCGATCCCGTGCTGCGCCGTCATGAGCTCCGCCCTCTCACAAGCGCCTGTCACGAGCCGAGCCCCAGCGCCGCCGACAGCGGCCAGTGGCTGCGCGCGTTGGCCGGTCCGGGCGCGTACACGCCGGCTTTACTGGTCGAGAGCCCCAGCCCGACGATCGCCTGGGCCAGCGCGACGGCCGCGGCGACACCGTCGACGGCGGGCACTCCGACGTCGTCGGCGATCGCCGCGGTCACCCCCGCCATGCCCGCACAGCCGAGACAGATCACGTCGGCGCCGTCCTCGGTGACGGCGCGCACCGCCTCGGCGACGATGGCCCGAACCGCGCCTTCGGGGTCGGCGTCCACCTCCGCGGTGCCCAGACCGCAGGCCCGCACGGAGGCGCAGTGCGCGTCCAGACCGGCCAGCAGCAGCCGATCCTGGATCGGCGCGATCGATCTGGCCAACGTCGTGATGACCGAGAACCGGCGCCCGATCAGGTGGGCCACGTGGGCCGCGCACTCGGCGATGTCGAACACCGGGACCGTCAGCATCTCGGCCAGGGCATCGCGGCCGTGCTCGCCGAATCCTGCGAGTACGACGGCGTCGAAGTCGAACTCCCCCGCCGCCTGCAGGGTCGCGACGACGTCCATCACCGCGACAGCCGACACATAGCTCTCCCCCGCAGAGTCGATGGCCACCGACCCGAACGGCGCACTGCGACAGATGATCTCGGTGTCCGGACCAGCGGCGGCGACCGCAGACGATGCGATCTCAGCGCCCATCGACGCCGACGTGTTGGGGTTCAGGACGAGCAGTCTCACGCCGCCACCCCGAGCGCCTCGTAGACAGTCCTGCCCTCCACCCACGTCCGGTGGACACGACCGCGCAGCACCATGCCGTCGTAGGGGGTCAGTGGGTGCCGGTGCCGCAGGCGCGCTGCCACCACCTGTTCGGTGGCATCGGGATCGAACTCGCACAGGTCCGCCCGGGCGCCGACTGCGATGCGGCCACGGTCCGTCCAGCCCGCCAGCCGCGCCGGGCGCTCCGACATCCACCGGCTCAGCTCCGCCACACCGAAACCCCGTGACGCGGCCTGTGTCCAGACGGCGCGAGGGCTCACCTGCAGTGAGCTGATCCCTCCGTATGCGGCTCCGAAGTCGCCGGCGCCTTTGAGATCTGGCGCGCAGGGTGAGTGGTCCGAGACCACCATGTCGAGGACTCCGGCGGCCAGGCCCGCCCACAGCGCGTCCCGATCGTCCTCGGACCGGATCGGCGGGCAGGCCGCGAACTGTGTACCGCCGACCGGGACGTCGTCGGTGGCGAACGTTAGATAGTGCGGGCATGTCTCGGCCGTCACGGTCACACCGTCCGCCTTGGCAGCGGCCAGGACCTGCACCGCCTCGGCGCTCGACACATGGACGATGTGGACGCGGGCTCCCGTGTCGCGCGCCACCTCGACCGCCAGGGCGACCGCGTCGACCTCGGCGGCTGCCGGACGGGACGCCAGGAACGACTGGTAGGACCGTCCCGACGGCGGTGTGCTCCGGGTGAGGACAGTGTGATCCTCCGCGTGCACAAGCAACACCGATCCGAGGTCGGCGATCTCGCGGGCGGCGGCGGCGAACTCGTGGGGCGTGAGATGACCGAAGTGGGGGTTGCCGGAGTCGGCGAGGAAACACTTGAAGCCACGCACGCCGGCGTTCGCCAGCGGCCGCAACGCGCCGAGGTTCTCCGGGACCACGCCACCCCAGTATCCGACCGAAACGCGGCACCGACCCTGTGCCGCAGCTTTTTTCGCGTCCAACGCGGCGACGGTCGTGGTCACCGGCAACGAATCCAGCGGCATGTCGACCAGCGTCGTGATGCCGCCGCGGGCGGCGGCCTCGGTCGCGGTGGCGAAGCCTTCCCAGTCGGGGCCGGGGTCGCTGACGTGGACATGGCTGTCGACGAACCCCGGCAGCAGCACGGCGCCGGCGGGTACCGTCACCTCGGCGCGGGCGTCGTAGGCGGCGTCGTGGGCCCCGACGTCGACGACGGCCCCCCGCGCGACGGCCACCGCTGCCGGGCGGATGCCGCCGTCGATCAGCGCCCGGTCGGCCCGCAGCACCAGATCGATCACCGCGCGAACCGTTCGTGGAAGTGCTGTGTCATCTCCGGCCAGACGTGCGGATCATGGCCGGGGATCAGCGGATAACCCTTCTCATCGGCCAGTCTCTTGAGCCGTCTGATGGGTTCCACCGTGTCGGCGGGATCGACGTCGATGAAACCCCCGATGGCCAACTCGTGTTCGATGTTCTCGGTCAGGTCGGCCGCGTCGAAGGCGAAGACGTAGCCACCCCCGCCGACCGACTCGTCCAGTTCGACGACGAAGCTCTGATGCCCCGGGGTGTGCCCGTAGGTGGGGACCGCGGTGATCCCGGGGGCGATGTCGGCTTCGCCGTCGGCGAGCTGCCAGTCGATCGACGGGTCATCGAAGTCCACGCGGAAGATGGCGTGCCGCTCGGGCTCTGGATGATTGGCCAACCCGTACTCCACCTCACGCCGCTGGGCGTGCACCGGCACCTTGCCGGCGAACAGCTTCAGCCCGCCGGCGTGATCGGTGTGCAGGTGCGACACCGCCACCACCCGGATGTCGTCGACGTCGATTCCGATGTCGGCCAACGACTCCTCGATCGGCTCCCCCAGCCCAGGGAGGATGGGCTGGTACTCGACACTCGGGTAGTAGCGGCGCCGCAGATGGGGATCGCGGATCAGCGCGGTGTTGAAGCCGGTGTCGAGCAGGACCCACCCGCCGTCGGTCTGCAACAGCACACCGGGGACCGGTTCCCGCAACCGGATGTCGTCGGGTGCACCGTGCACCGACACCGACTTCGGCAGTTCCTCCCATCCGAGCGTCAGCAGCACGATGCGCCGAACGCCACTGCGGCGCACCAGCGTCGCCATCAGCCGACCGACAACGCAGCCAGGCGTAGCGAGTTGGGATTGGTCACGACGTGCGCCGCTTCGACACCCTTGAGCCACGGCTGAGCCACCATGAAATCGTTGACGTCGGCGACGTTGAGCCAGCAGCCCGTCTTCACCGCTTCCTCACCGGCGGTGGAGAAGTCGGCGTCCGCTCCGGTGGGCAGGCCCTTGGCCAGCGCATCGGCGATCCCCGGCGAGGAGCACCCGAAGAAGTTCAGACCGCCGTCGGCATCCCAGGAGATGTGGCCCCAGGTGTAGGGCGACGGTGCGTCGGGCCACCCGAGGTAGGTCATGATCTCCGGCGCCGCCTGCCCGTCACCGCCGATCCAGCCGTAGATCTCCGAGGTCGGGTACGCCTGCACCTTGGCGGTCAGACCGGCCGCGGCCAGCTGGGTTTGGAGCAGATTGCTGATCAGCTGGTTGTCCGGGTTGGACGAGTCGTAGCCGATGGTGACGGCCTTCTGGTCGGCAGGCAGGCCCGCGGCGATGCCGGACAGCACCGACGGATCGTGGGTCACCGACTGCTTGGCGTACTGCGCCTCCATGACGTTCGGCGGGTAGATCTGCTCGGCTTTCTTCCCGCGGCCGAAATAGGTCTGCTTCACCAGCTCGTCCACGTCGACGGCTTGCATCACAGCGTTGCGGTTCTTCGCGTCGGTCATCATTCCCTTCTTGGGGTTGATGTACACGAAGTTCGACATCATGGTCGGCAGCGAGTAATTGGTGAACGCCTTGTTGTCGAGGTAGGACTGCACCGCCGACGAGGGCAGATCGTGCAGGATCGCGGCGAGCTGACCGTTGTTGAACTGCAGCTGTTGTGCCGAGACGTCGGTGATCACCGGCATCTCGACCTTCTCGAAGTAGGGCTTGGCACCCCAGTAGTCCCCGAACGAGGTCAGCTCGTACTTCGAGCCGACCTCGGCGGCCGTCAGCGTGTACGGACCGGTGCCCAGATCATGGGTGGTGAGGTAGGTCTGCGCGTTGTCGGCGCCCGCATTCTTCTGCAGCCCCTCGGGGCTGAGCATCCTCGGCCCGTACGGGCAGGCCAGATAGTCGAGGAACGCCGAGTTGGGCGCCTTGAGCGTGACGGTGACGTCGTAGTCGCCCTGGGTGGTGACGGACTCGATGTCGGAGACCATGTACGCCGGCCCCTGGTTGACCGCGGCCCGCCGGTCGAAGGAGGCCTTGACCGCGGCCGACGTGAAGGGTGTCCCATCGTGGAACTTGACGCCCTGGCGCAGTTGGAACGTGTACACCCGGTTGTCCGGCGAGACCGTCCACTTGGTGGCCAGCAGCGGCTCGAATTCGGGCTTCTCGGTGCCGCCCTTGTACTGCAGCAGGCCTTCGTAGGTGTTCGTGGTCAGCAGCAGGCCCTGGCCGGCGTAGAAGATGTCGGGGTCCGGCGGCTGGCCGATGTCCTGCAGGAACGACAGGTGCAGGACCTTGTCGGTGGGCGCCGCACTGGGTGTACTGCCGCCGGAATCCGAACCGCCGCAGGCACTCAGGGTCAGCACGACGGCTGCCAGGGCAGCACCGAACCTCAGACGTCGGCTCATCGTGCCGCTCCTTCCAAAACGTTTGTCGCCGCACCGATCTCGGTGAAGGCGTCGAGGATCTCCTCGGTGGTGCGCATGGCACCGGTCTGCAGGTACTCCATCGCGTCGAGCGCGGCGTCGTGGCGGTACTGCGTCGAGCCACCCACGCAGTCGGTCACCACGCGCACGTAGAAGTCGCGCTGGTGGGCGTCGGCGAACGTGTAGTGCACGCAGACGTCGGTGAGGCCACCGACGAGGATCAGCGTGTCGGCCTTCAGTCCGGAGAGCACGATCTCGAACTCCGTGCCGATGAAGCCGGAGTAGCGGCGCTTGACGATGTGGAACTCGTGATTGGGCCCGTCGAGGTCGGGCAGCAGGGCGGGGTGCAGCGGGGTGCCCGGGCGGCCGTCCACGCAGTGCTCACCCTCCACACCGTCGAGTTCCCGGCCGAAGTCGATGCCGCTGGGGCGGTGCACCTCCTGGAAGAACACGATGGGGATGCCGGCCGCGCGGGCGGCGTCGATCATGCGTTGGGCGCGGGCGACGCGGTCGTCGTAGCCGGGCATGTGTTCGATGCCCACCTCCTCGGCGGGCATACCGCCGGCCTCCTGCATGTCGACGACGACGAGCACTGGGTTGCCCACGATCAGTGGCTGTTTCGGCACCTATCCTCCTGTGACTGCGATGCGGGGGTCTGCGGCGGCCTGGAGCAGGTCCACGGCCGTGTTGATGACGACATAGAGGGCGCCGAGCATGAGCGTGACGCCGGCGATGGCGGGAAAGTCCGCGACGGGGATGCTCTGGGCGATGTACTGGCCGATGCCCGGCCAGCCGAACACCTGCTCGACCACCAGCACACCGGAGAACATCAGTCCGATCTGCAATCCGGTCATCGACAGCGCGGCGCCGACGCAGTTGCGCAGCACATGGCGGGCCATGATCTGGGTCTCCGACAGGCCTTTGGCGCGAGCCGTCCTGGCGTAGTCGCTGTCGATGTCGTCGAGCAGGCTGCTGCGCAGCACCCGTCCGATCGCCACGGCGGGGCCGAGCGCGATGACCACAGCCGGCAACAGGAGGTGGTGCAGCGCGTCACCGACGACGTCGAACCGTCCGTGCAGCAGCCCGTCGACCGTCAGCAGACCTGTCGGTCCGTCCGGGACGTCGCCGAGCGCGGTGCGGCCATTGGCCGGCACCCAGCCGAGCGTCTTGTAGAACACGAGGAGGCCGAGGATGCCGAGCAGGAACATCGGCGCCGACGAGCTGGTGAACAGGACAGCACGCAACACCTGCGCGCCGGGCCATTTGAGCGTGGTGCTGAATGCGAGCAGGGCTGCGAGCACCAACGCGATGGCCAGACCGAACATCGCCAGTTCCAGCGTGGCCGGGAAGAACGTGCCGAGATCCGACAGCACATCATGTCTGGTCCGATAGGACGTACCGAGATCACCGGTCGCGGCGCCGGTCAGATAGTGCCAGAACTGCACCAGCACAGGGTCGTTGAGGCCCAGCTCCTCCCGGCGCGCAGCGACGGCTGCACCGGAGGCTTGGGCACCCATCTGCGCCTTCACCGGGTCCAGCGGCGAGATGTGCTGCAGCAGGAACATCACCCCGGTCAACGCGACCAGGATCGCGAACATCGCCGCGACCCGCGTCATCACGAACGTCTTCATGCGCGGTCCTTCATCAGGTTGCGCAGGCAGTCGCCTGCGATGTTCCCCACAAGAGCCAGCACGAGCACGGCCAGGCCGGGCATCACCGGAATCCACCACTGCTGCAGGAAATAACTCAGATTGCGCGCGGAGTCGGCACCGAGTTCAGGGGCCGGCGCGGCCTGACCGAGCCCGAGGAAGGACAGTGCCGCCAGCGTCAGGATCAGCGTGCCGATGTCGAGGCTCGCGGCGACCAGACTGTTCGGCAGTGCGCCGGGCAGCAGGTGCCGGATGGCCAGCCGAATCGGGTTGACCCCCGCCAGTTTTGCGGCCTCCACGTGCGGGCGGGCCGCCAATCGGGCCACCTCTCCCCGGACGAGTCGTGCGTAGAAGGGCCACCACACGATCGACACGGCGATCAGCGTGTGGACGAAGCCCGGCCCGAGCGCGGCGACCACGGCGATCGCCAAGACGGGGGCAGGTAGCGAGAGGAACGCGTCGGTGATGCGCATGAGCACGGTGTCGAGCCACCCACCGGTCGCGCCGGCTATCAAGCCGATCAGCCCGCCGATGAGCAATCCGACTGCGACGACGACCAGGGCGGCGAACCAGCTGGAGCGAGCGCCGTAGAGCACCCGCGACAGGATGTCGCGGCCAATGCTGTCGGTGCCCAGCAGGAACCCGTTGCTGCCCGGCGCTTGCAGCGGCAAGCTGACCGGCAGCAAGGGGTCGTGCGGCGCCAGCACCGGCACCGCGAGCGCCAGCGCGGTCACGACGAAGATCGACGCGAACCCGATCCAGTTCACCAGCGGCAGCGTCGTCGCGGGCATGCGCACGAGGCGCAGCGAACCGCGCTGCCGCCGAGAACCGACAGTCGTCACACCTGGCACCGCCATTGCCATCAGTGGGCCCGCCTTTCGATACAGGCGACGCGGTGCGCGCTGCCGGGACGGCCTTCGAGCCGGACGTCGAGGCCGGGGTCACCGCACGCGTCGATCGCGATCGGGCAGCGCGGATGGAACGCACAGCCGTCCGGCGGCGCCAGTGGGCTCGCCGGTTCACCTGACAGAGAACGCAATTCGCGGCCGAGATCAGGAATCGAAGCGACCAGCGCCTGGGTGTAGGGATGAGCCGGACGGCTGATCACCTCGTCGGCGTGGCCGACCTCGACGATGCGGCCCAGGTACATCACCGCGATACGGTCGGCGACCACGCGCGCCACCGCGAGATCGTGGGTGACGAACAGCACCGACATGTTCAGCGAGCGGCGCAGGTCGCCGATGAGATTGAGCACCGATGCGGCGAGCGAGACATCCAGTGCGCTGGTCGGCTCGTCGCACAGCAGCACCGAGGGCGGGATCACGGTGGCCCGCGCCAGCGCGACGCGCTGGCGCTGACCGCCCGAGAGTTGGCCGGCACGGGCGGTGGCGATGTCTGCGGGCAGTCCGACGCGCTCGAGAACCTCGGCCACCGCGGCGCGACGCTGGGCGCGCGAGCCCTTCCTGACCCGTTCACCGATGATCTCGCCGACCGACAGCCACGGCGTCAGCGATGCGCCTGCGTCCTGGAACACCATCTGCGGGCGCTGACCGTCCGCCAGCGCCACTGAGCCCGACGTCGCCTTCTCCAGGCCCGCGATGACCCGCAGCAGGGTGGACTTCCCGGACCCGCTCTCCCCCACCAGCGCCACCGACTCGCCCTGCGCCACCCGCAGTGACACGCCGCGCAACGCCTGGAGCTTGCCCGCACCGGCGGTGCGGTCGAGCCACCGGCGCGCCACGGTGAACGTCTTCGTCACGTCGCGCAGGTCGACAGCGCCCGGGCCGTCCTCCTGAATCGTCGCCTCGGACCGGGTGTCCTCGTCGTCGGGTTCGACCGTCTTGCTGTACTCGTCGGTGACCTGGTCGGGGGTTCGCACACAGGCGCTGACCCGGCCCGGTCCGACCGCGACGGGATCCGGCGGGGTCAGCTCGCATTCGGGCGCGGCGAGTGCACATCGGGGGACGAATGCGCAGCCGGGAAGCGGGGCGGCAGCGCTGGGCACCGAGCCCGCCAGCGCCGCGAGCTTGCGGTCTCGCTCCGTCTGCAGCGTCAGCCGCGAGCCGAGCAGACCGGCCGTGTAGGGATGCGCCGGCGCGTCGAGAACCTCTGCGGTGGGCCCGATCTCGGCGATGCGGCCGGCGTAGAGCACCGCGATGCGGTCGGCGATCTGTGCGGCGACCCCGAGATCGTGGGTGATGAGCACGATGCTGCACCCGATCTCATCGCGCAGCCGCTGCAGAAGAGCCAGCACCTGTGCCTGCACGGTGACGTCGAGGGCCGTCGTGGGCTCGTCGGCGATGACGAGCTCGGGGTTGCCCGCGATCGCGATCGCGATCATCACGCGCTGCCGTAGACCGCCCGACAGTTGATGCGGGTAGGCGCGCATCCGGGACTGCGGGTCGGGGATACCGACCGCGGTGAGCAGCCGAAGCGCCTCGGCGGAGCTGCCGGCGACCTCTTCGACCTGCTTGCCGATCCGCATCGTCGGGTTCAACGAGGTCATCGGGTCCTGGAAGACCGCGCCGAGATCGAGCCGACGCACCTTGCGCAGATTCTTTGGGTCGAACCCGGGCATCCCGGGCAGCATGTCCGATTCGGCGACGCGGACCCGGCCCTGGACTCGCGCACCGTCGGCGAGCAGCCCGAGCATGCTGAAGCCGAGCACGCTCTTGCCCGACCCCGATTCGCCTACCAGCCCGAGGATTTCGCCCGGCGCGATCGCCAGCGAGACGCCCCGCAGGGCGTGCACGTCGCGCCCTCGTCTGGTGAAGGTGACATGAAGATCGGCGACCGTGGCCACCGGGGCGCCGGTCGCCGACGCGTCCGGGACCGCTGCCGTGTCGGCGACGGTGGATGCGGTGCTGCCCACGTGGACGCTCCTGGAAGGTGATGGGTCTCGGGTCGGCGGCAGCGCGTCGATGCGCGGCCGGCCTGTCAATCGACAGTTTTCTCGGCGTGGGCGCCCGATGGGTGTCGCTGGAGTAACCAATTGACGGCCGAGGTAACCGATGGGTGTCCCGTGTTTCTATCGTGTGACAGATATGGACGGTGGTACCGAATCGGCTCGTGCTGAGCCACGATGAAGTCATGCCGCTGACCCGCGCCGGACGACCCCGGCTGCAGTCCCAGCGCCGCCCTGGCGTCACCGCTCGCGACGAAATCCTCGATGCCGCAGGCGAACTGTTCACCACCCAGGGCTACGCCGCGACGTCCACCCGCCACATCGCCGAATCCGTCGGCATCCGGCAGGCGTCGCTGTACCACTATTTCAAGACCAAAGACGACATCCTGTGCGCGCTGCTGAGTCAGACGGTCTCCCCCACCTTGTCGATCATTTCCGTCCTGCGGGAGGCCCAGCCGGCGATGACCGAGGCTCAGCAGCTGCACGCCCTGGCCGTCTTCGACGGCAGACAGCTGCTCAGCGGTCGGTGGAATCTCGGCGCCCTCTACCTGCTGCCGGAACTGCGCGACGCGCGGCTCGAACCGTTCTACTCCGAACGCGAACGGTTGCGCCGGCACTACCTGGAGCTGAGCGCGAGCATCCTGGCCGGCACGGGGATCGATCCAGCGGCCGCCGATCTACCGTTCCGACTCGTCGAATCCCTGGTGAACATGTGGTCCACGCCCGAAGGGGTGGCGCGCCAGCGGCTGCCCGGCCACGTCGCCGACGCCTGCCTGAGAGTGCTCGGGATCGCCGACCCGGCAGCGCTGCACGACCGCACGCAGGAGGCGCTCACCGCGGCCAACCGGTGACGATTCTCACCACGAGGTATGCGCATGGATGAATACGGGGCATCCTCGACGTTGGACTGCTCGGCCCGCCGGGGCGGGCCCCGAAAAACGCTGTGAAGACGAAAGAGGATGAGACTTTGACCACCGTATCCGCATACGCCGCCACCTCGGCCACCGAGCCGCTCACCAAGACCACGATCACCCGCCGCGACGTCGGCCCGCACGACGTCGCCTTCGACATTCATTTCGCCGGGATCTGCCACTCGGACATCCACACGGTGAAGGCCGAATGGGGTCAGCCCAACTACCCCGTCGTCCCGGGACACGAGATTGCCGGTGTCGTCACCGAGGTCGGCTCCGAGGTCACCAAGTACAAGGTCGGCGATCACGTCGGCGTCGGCTGTTTCGTCGACTCCTGCCGCGAGTGCGAGAACTGCAAGGACGGGCTCCAGCAGTACTGCACGGGCACCGGCATGGTCGGCACCTACAACGCCGTCGGTCGCGACGGTGAACCCACCCAGGGCGGCTATAGCGGCGCGATCGTCGTCGACGAGAACTACGTCCTTCGCATCCCCGAGTCCATTCCGCTGGACAAGGCTGCCCCGCTGCTGTGCGCGGGCATCACGCTGTTCAGCCCGCTGCGCCACTGGGAGGCCGGCCCCGGCAAGAGCGTCGCGATCATCGGCCTCGGCGGCCTGGGCCACATGGGCGTGAAGCTCGCCAAGGCGATGGGCGCCCACGTCACCGTGCTGAGCCAGTCACTGAAGAAGATGGAGGACGGTCTGCGCCTCGGCGCGGACGAGTACTACGCGACCAGCGACAACGACACCTTCAAGGCGCTGCGGGGCAAGTTCGACCTGATCCTCAACACCGTGTCGGCGAATCTGGACCTGGGCGCGTACCTCGGCCTGCTCAAGCGCGACGGCACATTGGTCGAACTCGGAATGCCCGAGCGGCCGATGGAGGTTCCGCCGTTCCCGCTCGCCGGCATGCGCCGCAGCCTGTCCGGCTCCATGATCGGTGGTATCCCCGAGACCCAGGAGATGCTCGACTTCTGCGCCGAGCACGACGTCGCGCCCGAGATCGAGGTCGTCCAGCCCGAGTACGTCAACGAGGCGTACGAGCGAGTGCTGGCCAGCGACGTGCGCTATCGCTTCGTCATCGACACTTCGACCCTGAGGTAAATCCCGTCAGTCCGGCCGCTCGCCGAGGTCCGTCCCGGCGAGCGGCCAGCCTGCTGCCGCCATACGGGCGGCGACACGTGCGACGTTCTCCGGCCCGGCGTCGTGGTGAGTGACTTCCGAGATGAACTCGGCGATGTGGTCGCGGTCGAGCACCGCATCAGTCGGTGTCCCGTGGGCTGTGATCCGCGCGATGATCTCCGTGATCTGTTCCTCGGTCAGCGGTGTGGCGCGCAGCAATGCCAGCAGCGGCACGCGATCGGGTCCGGGCACCCCGTCGGGGTAGCCCGCGCGTAACCAGTTGAGGATCGACTGCAGCAACGACGTGGTGGTCACCCCCTCAGTCTGAATCGTCCCGTCCTGCGGTGCCACGTCCGAAGGTCCCCAGTCCCTGCGGGGTGTCTGGTTCACAGCCGACCTGTGAGATCGCTGGGCGCTGTGTAAACACTTCATTTCACCGGTTGTCGCGTGGTCTAGACAGTGCGACGCTGTCGTTCGGTCCGCCTGTGCGCGGGCCGTTCTCGCACTGTTTACGTTTCCGGGAGACGCGATGGCCACCGAATCCGAAGCTGAATCCGCAGCAGCCACCACCGCTGCGCCGGCGGGGTTGAAGAAGGGCGCGATCGGCATGGTGGCGGTCATCTTCATGGCGGTCGCCAACGCCGCACCGATCACCGCGATGACCGGAAACGTGCCGATCGCCGTGGGTTTCGGCAACGGCCTCGGCGCACCGGCCGGGTTCCTGTTCGCCACGATCGCCCTGACGTTGTTCGCACTGGGTTACGTCGCGATGGCCAAGCACATCACGACCACCGGCGCGTTCTACGGCTTCATCTCGCACGGCCTCGGGCAGGTGTGGGGCATGGCCAGCGGGTTCCTGGCGACCTTCGCCTACGTGGTCTTCGAAGGTTCTCTGATCGGCGGGTGCGCGTACTTCGCCAACGACGCGGTCAATACCATTGCCGGCGTTGATGTTCCGTGGCTGGTCTTCGCGATCGCCGCGATCGCGGTCATCGGCGTGCTCTGCCATTTCCACATCAGCCTCACCGCGGCCATCCTCGGGGTGACGCTGGTGTCCGAAGTCCTCATCCTGCTCGCGTTGGCGTTCACGGTGATCGTCAAGGGTGGCGGACCCGACGGCTTCATGCTGGATCAGACGGTGCTGCTCAACAACGCATTCGAGAGCCTGCCCGAAGGTGCGTTCGGCACCGCCGCAGCCGCCGGCTCGATGGCCATCGGCCTGTTCTTCGCGTTCTGGTCCTGGGTGGGTTTCGAGACCACCGCGGTCTACGGCGAGGAGTCACGCAATCCGAAGAAGATCATCCCGCGCGCCACCCTGATCGCGGTGATCGGCTTGGGCCTGTTCTACACGTTCATCTCTGCGATGGTGCTGGCCGGCAACGGCGCGAAGACGTCGGTCGAGGCCTCGATCAGTTCGTCGCCACTCGATCTGTTCTTCAACCTGGTCCAGAGCAACCTCGGCGGTTTCCTGCTCGACGTCTACAAGATCCTGCTGGTGATCGGCTCGTTCGCCTGTGCGCTGGCCTTCCACAATGCGGCGTCGCGCTACCTGTTCGCCCTCGGTCGCGAAATCCCGGTTCGCGCAATCAAGTCGACGCTCGGCGCCGCGCACCCCAAGCACGGATCGCCCTACATCTCCTCGGCGGTGCAAGCCGTCATCACCCTGGTGATCGTGGTGCTGTTCGCGGTGTTCACCGCCGTGCAGGTGCCCGACGCCGACGGCGTGCCGGTGGATACGCCGAGCCTGGTGCCCTACGTCAACATCTATGGCCTGCTCGCACTGATCGGCACCGCCGCGATCCTTCTCGTGCAGGCGATCTGCTCGGCCGCAGTGATCTGGTACTTCTGGGTGCGGAAGGTGCACCGCGGTAACGTGATCACCACCCTGGTGTGCCCCCTGCTCGGCGGCGTGGCGATGGGTTACGTGGTCTGGCTGCTGTGGGACAACCGTGCCTTCGCCGCGGGCTATGCCGCCAACTCACTGGTGTTCAAGAACGCTCCGTTCTTCATCCTCGCGGTGTTCGTGATCGGCATCGTCTACGCGCTGTGGTTGCGCACCGCGCGGCCCGACACCTACGCCGAGATCGGCCGGACCGTCATGGAAGACGCCCACGAGCGCAGTTAGGCGCGCGCCGCGGCGCGGGTGAGCGCCCGGATGACGCTGTTGTGCGCCAACGTCACCTTGAAGGCGTTCTGGCTCAGCGGCTCTGCGCCCGCCACGGCGGCGCGCGCAGCCGCGGCGAAGACCTCGGGCCCCGGCGCTGTGCCGACCAGTTGCGCTTCGGCCGCCGGTACCCGCCATGGCTTGGCCGCTACACCGCCCAACGCGACGGCTGCCGACCGGATCACCCCGTCGACGATGTCGAGGCCCGCGGCCACCGACACGAGCGCGAACGCGTAGCTGTGCCGATCGCGCACCTTGAGATACCACCCGCGCTCGCCGAATGTGCTGGGCGGCAACTCGACCGCGGTGATCAGTTCCCCAGGTGCGACGGTGGTGTCACGCTGCGGCTGATCAGCGGGCAGGGCGAAGAAGTCGCCGATCGGGATCGATCGTGACCCTGCGGGCCCGGTGACGTGCACGACGGCATCGAGAGCGGCCAGCGCCACCGCCATGTCGGACGGGTGCACGGCGATGCACGTGTGCCTCCCCGGCGTGGCCCCGAAGATCGCGTGCTCCCGGTGCACGCCTGTCGCCGCACCGCATCCGGAGCCCGGGTCTCGCTTGTTGCAGACACTGAGCCCGGGATCCATGAAGTACGGGCAGCGGGTGCGCTGCATCAGGTTCCCGCCGACCGTGGCCATGTTGCGGATCTGCGTGGTCGCCCCCGACAGAATGGCCTGAGAGAGCATCGGATACGACGTCCGCACCAGCGGATCGTTGGCCACCGCGCTGTTGGACAGCCCCGAGCCGATGAGCAGGCCACCCGACTCGGTGGGACGCAGCGAGTCGAGGTCCAGAGAACCGACGTCGACGAGTGAGTCAGGATTCTCGACCCCGGTCTTCATCAGGTCGAGCAGATTGGTGCCGCCGGCGTAGTACCGCGCGTCACCTGCGGCACGCCCGACCGCATCGTCGAGCGTCACCGCGCGGTGGTAGGTGAACGTCTTCATGAGTTCTCGTGCACGCTGCTGATCGCGGCGACGATGTTCGCATAGGCACCGCACCGACAGATGTTGCCTGCCATCCGTTCTCGGATCTCCTCTTCGCTCAGCCGGGGCGGGCCGGACACCACGTCGTCGTGGCTCCCCTCGAACGACGCCGCCGACAGATCTCCCGCGGCGTACTCACGCAACAGCGCTCGCGACGAACACAGCTGTCCCGGTGTGCAGTAGCCACACTGGAAACCGTCGTGGTCGATGAATGCCTGCTGCAGCGCAGTCGGCGTCTCACCGTCGGCCATCCCCTCGACCGTGTCCACGCCGGCGTCGTCGATGGAGGCGGCCAGTGTCAGGCAGCTCAGCACCCGCCGGCCGTTCACCTCGACCGTGCACGCCCCACAGAGCCCGTGGTCGCAGCCCTTCTTCGTCCCGGTGAGCAGCAGCCGCTCCCGCAGCACGTCGAGCAGGGTCGACCGGATGTCGATGTCGATCTCGTGCCGGACGCCGTTGACGGTGAGCCGGACGTGATGGGCGCAAGGACTCACGACTGTCCTCCTCGGTCGGGTTCCAACAGGTCTTCGCAGACGATCGGTAAGGTGCGCAGCCGTTTTCCGATCGCATGGTGAATGGCGTTGGCGATGGCCGCGGGTACCCCGCAGACGCCGATCTCCCCGATTCCGCGGACACCGATCGGATCGAGTTCGTGGTCTGGATGCTCGAGGAAGGAGATGTCGAAATCCGGCCGATCTGCGTGAGTCGGTACGTAGTACTCGCCGAGCGGCGCGCCGGTCGTCGGGTCGTGGGGTACCTGTTCGAGCAGCGCCATGCCGACGCCGAAGGTGATGCCGCCCATGACCTGGTTGGCCGCCAGCTTCGGGTTGAGCACTCGACCGCAGTCCATCACCGCCACCCAGCGGGTCACCGTGGCGCGGCCCAGCATCTCGTCGACCTCGACCTCGCAGAAGTGCGCGCCGAAGGACTGCGAGACCGCGCCGGCCTCCGGTGCGCCGCCGCTCGTCACCGTGAAGGTGAGTTCCGCTGCCAGCTCGGGGTCGGCGCCGTCCGTCGGGAATGTCCGTGTGCCCAGTCTGCGTGTCCATTCCCGGGCTGCTGCGTACACCGCGGACCCGACCGTTGCAGTGGTCTGCGACGCCCCGCTGTAGGGGGCGTCGGGAAAGTACGAGTCGCCGGAGTGGAAGCTCACGCGATCCAGCGGCAGGCCGGTCGTGTCGGCGGCCACCTGCGTCATGACGGTGCGCACACCGGTGCCCACCTCGTGGGTGGCGGCGCTGAACCGCACGTGTCCGTCGGGCAGCGTCTCCACACTGCAGCTCGCCGGCATGCGCCGACCCGGATAAGTGGCCGTCGCCATCCCCCAGCCGACCTGAACCCCGTTGCGCACCAACGATCGTGGCGCCGACGGGCGGTCGTCCCACCCGAAGCGGCGCGCCCCGGTCTGATAACACAGTGTCAGATCGGCCGCCGACCACGGCCTCCCGTTGGTCTGGTCGCGGTCGGTCACATGTGCCATCCGCAGCTGCAGCGGATCCTGGCCGGTCGCCGCGGCCAGCTCGTCCATCGCGACCTCGAGCGCGAACAGACCGGGCGCCTCGCCCGGCCCCCGCATGAAACAGGGAGTGGGTGCGTTGATGCGAGCCACCGTGTGCGACACGATCATCCGAGGCGAACGGTAGAGGAACCGGGTCGACAAACCGGCGGGTTCACAGAAGTGCGCGACGGTCGAGGTTTCGGTCAGGGTGTGGTGTTCGGTGCTGACGATCGCGGCGGCCTCATCGGCCACGAGCCGGATCGTCTGCTCGGCGCGGGGCCGGTGACCGGTCGAGGTGTACATCTGGTCACGGGTCAGCACGAGCTTGACCGGTCGGCCGACCTCGCGCGCGGCGACCGCGCACAACACTACGTGCATCCACAGAAAGCTCTTGCTGCCGAACGCGCCGCCGACCAGCGGCGAGAGAATCCGAATCCGATCCTCGACGATCCCCAGATACGCTGCGAGAGCCCGCCGTTCGCCGGTGATCCACCGGGTGCAGTCGTGGATGACGAGATCGTCACCCTCCCAGCGGGCGATCGTCGCCGACAGCTCGATCGGATAGTGCGTGTTGATCGGCGTCCGATAGGTGGACTCGATTCGGACGCCGGCGGGCTCGGTGGCCGGCCCCCGATGATCCTGCAACTTCTCCTCGGTGAGCTTGACGAAGTGATCGGGGCGGTAGGCGCCGTGGCGGACCGATCCGGCGTCGGGAACAGCCGGCTCGGCCAGAACCTGCCCCGCGCTCAGCTGGGCGGGTGACGCCTCGTAGTCGAAGCTCATCAGCGATGCGGCGTAGGTGGCGTTCTCCGGCGAGTCGGCCACCACCATCGCCACATGCTGACCCACGTGCTGAACCGTCAGATCCGACAGTGGGGGCCGCCGCTCCAGCGGCAGATCCCACGTCATGTCTTCTGGGAGTGTGTGCAGCACTGGACAATTGAGAGGGGTCAACACGAAGATCGACCCCGGCGCGCTCGCGGCTCGGGCGGCCGCGGCGGCCATCGAGTCGGTGGTGATGCGACCGTGCGGGATCTGGGCCTGCACCAGCACCGCGAACGCGGGGTCCTCGATCGGCGTGTCGGCGGTGTAACGCGCCGCGCCGGTCACCTTGTCCACTCCCTCGACCCGTGAGATGGGCCGACCGATCGAACGCGCCATGGCGACCAGTCTCGCGCATCTGCACCGAGGTCGCGTCGGTGCTGGCCCGACAACACGGCTACCGGCTAGCACCCAGACCGCACCTGGCCCGCAAGCCCCTCGTCGATGTCAGAATGACAGACCATGGGCGCTCTTCGGGTCGTGGTCGCCGACGACGACGTGCTGTTGCGGGAAGGCCTGGCGAGTCTGCTGCAGCGCTCGGGCATCGACGTCGTCGGTCAGGCCGGCGACGCTTCGGCACTGCTGGATCTGGTCCGCACCGAGAAACCCGACCTCGCTCTCGTCGACATCCGAATGCCACCCACCCACACGACGGAGGGCCTCGACGCGGCCCGGGTGATTCGCGACGAGGCGCCCGACATCGGCATCGTCGTTCTCTCCGCCCATGTCGATGTCGAGCACGCGATGGAGCTGCTCGCCGGCGGGCACGGAATCGGGTACCTGCTCAAGACGCGTGTCACCGACGTCGACGACTTCATCGACACGGTGCACCGCGTCGCCCACGGCGCATCGGTGGTCGATCCGGCGCTGGTGGCCGAACTGGTCGGCGCACGCAAACGCAACGATCCGCTGGCCGCGTTGAGCGCCCGCGAACGCGAGGTCCTCACACTGATGGCCGAGGGGCTGTCCAACGGCGGCATCGGCCGTCGCCTGTGGGTGACCGAGGGCACCGTGGAAAAGCACGTCCGGAGCATTCTGACCAAGCTCGATCTGCCCGAGACCGGTGACGACCACCGTCGCGTCCGAGCAGTGATCCTCTATCTCGAGTCGCGCTGAGCCGATTCCCGGGACGTTCGCCCCAGCAGGGCCAGCAGCGCCGCCGGAGACAGGCCCAGCTTCGGCACGAAGCCGAGCGCTCGGCTGGCGTCGATCAGATCGGCGAAATCCTGCTCATCGTGGGTCGAGGTCAAGATGACCGCGACATCGGCGAGGCGCTCCGCGACGTCGAATCCGTTGTCAGCGCCCAGATCCACGTCGACAAGAGCGACGTCCGGGTGCAGCTGCTGCGCGCACTGCACCGCCTCGGCAGCATCGGAGGCAACGCCGACCACGGTGAAACCACCGCGTTCGAGCACCACCCGGGCGGCGGCGCGGAAGTCGGCGCTGTCGTCGACGATCAAGCAGCGCGGACCAGTCATCCTTCGAGTGTGCCTACGCGATCACCTGTTGGCATTCCGGTTAACGGGAATCTTGGCCATTACCATCGGCCGGTGACCTGGAGTTCGCTTCCGACGAGGCTGCTCACCGTGATCGTGCGGCCCAACGCCCGTCCCCTCCGTGTGGGCATCGTGGTGGCCTGCGCATTCCTCGTCGCCGAGGTGCTCGCGGTGTTCGCGCTGAAACGGGTCGCACCCGAGAACGCCTTCGGCGCGCTGCTGCTGCTGGGAGTGCTGGTCGTGTCCGCCGGGTGGGGTTTCGGCCTCGCGGTCGCGACATCCTTGGCCAGTGCGGCGGTGTATGCGTATCTGCACCTCGAGGGCCGCGACAGCCTCGCCCCTGCGCTGGCGATCTTCCTGACGCTGGCGCTGCTGACCAACGCTCTGGTGGGGCACGCGCGGGTGCGAGCCGCCGAGGCCGAGCAACGCCGACGGCAGGCCGACACGCTGGCCTCGCAGCAAGCCGCGCTGCGTCGCGTCGCCACCCTGGTCGCGCGCGGCGCGGACCTCGGCGAGATCTTCCCCGTCGCAGTCAACGAACTGGCCGGGAGCCTGGGCGTTGATCAGGTCACTCTGCTGCACTTCCAGTCCGACGACACCTGCGTCGTCCTCGCCGCCTGCGACAGACCCGCCAAGCCCAGCCTGACGCCAGGTGAGCGGCTGCCCTTGGCCGGCGACAGCGTCAGCACCAGGATTCGCCGGGACGGCGCACCGGCTCGGATCGACGACTACGACGAGGCGACGGGTCCGATCGCACACCGGTTGCGCGCGTTGGGAGTTCGATCGGCCACGGGTGTCCCGCTATTGATCGGGGGCGAGGTGCGCGGTGCGCTCCTGGTGGGCTGTCTCGATTCCGAGGCCATCGCCGAGGACCTCGACGCCCACATCGGAGATTTCGCCGACCTGATCAGTACGGCCATCGCCAACGCCGAAACCCGTGCCGAACTGACCGCGTCACGAGCACGACTCGTCGCTGCTGCCGACGAGGCCCGGCGGGGCTTCGAACGCGACCTGCATGACGGGGCCCAGCAGCGGATCGTCTCGTTGAGCCTGCAGCTGCGCGCCGCGGAGGCGGCCGCCGGCACCGAGGAGTTGCGGGAGCAGTTGTCCACGGCGGTGGCGGGCCTGACGGATCTCTACTCGGATCTGCAGGAGCTCTCGCGCGGTATGCATCCCGCCGTGCTGTCCAAAGGGGGCCTGCCTGCCGCCCTCAAGGCACTGGCGCGCCGCTCGACGGTGCCGGTCGAGCTGACGGTCGAGGTGGCTCGACGGCTCCCCGAATCAGTCGAGGTGGCCGCCTATTACTGCGCGGCAGAAGCGCTGACCAACGCCGCCAAGCACGCCAGGGCCGAGGTCGCCACGATCGAAGCGACGCTCGATGGCGAGACGCTGCACCTGTCCGTCAGTGACGACGGCGTCGGCGGCGCCACCGCGGGCACCGGGTCCGGACTGATGGGTCTTCGAGACCGGGTCGAGGCCCTCTCCGGCTCACTGACCGTGGCGAGTGAGCCAGGCGCGGGCACCCGCATCACGGCGACCATTCCGGTCGGCGAGCGCGCGGAACAGTAGCCGAGCTACTAGAAGTCCCAGTCCTCGTCCTCGGTGACGACGGCCTTGCCGATGACGTAGCTGGAGCCCGACCCGGAGAAGAAGTCGTGGTTCTCGTCGGCGTTGGGGCTCAGCGCGGACAGGATCGCCGGGTTGACGTCGGTCTCGTCCTTGGGGAACAGCGCCTCGTAGCCGAGGTTCATCAGCGCTTTGTTGGCGTTGTAGCGCAGGAACTTCTTGACGTCCTCGGACAGGCCGACACCGTCGTAGAGATCCTGGGTGTACTCGACCTCGTTGTCGTAGAGCTCGAAGAGCAACTCGTAGGTGTAGTCCTTGAGCTCCTGCTTGCGGGCCTCGTCGGCCAGTGCCAGGCCCTTCTGGAACTTGTAGCCGATGTAGTAGCCGTGCACGGCCTCGTCGCGGATGATCAGCCGGATCATGTCAGCGGTGTTGGTGAGCTTGGCGCGGCTCGACCAGTACATGGGCAGGTAGAAGCCGGAGTAGAACAGGAAGCTCTCCAGCAGCGTCGAGGCGACCTTGCGCTTGAGCGGGTCGTCGCCCTTGTAGAAGTCCATCACGATCTGCGCCTTGCGCTGCAGATTCGGGTTCTCTTCCGACCAGCGGAAGGCCTCGTCGATCTCGGCCGTCGAGCACAGGGTGGAGAAGATGTTGCTGTAGCTCTTGGCGTGCACCGACTCCATGAACGCGATGTTGGTGTAGACCGCTTCTTCGTGCGGGGTGAGCGCATCGGGGATCAGGCTGACCGCGCCGACGGTGCCCTGGATCGTGTCCAGCAACGTCAGACCGGTGAAGACCCGCATCGTGAGCTGCTTCTCGTGGGCGTTCAACGTGCCCCAGGACGGGATGTCGTTGGACACCGGGACCTTCTCGGGCAGCCAGAAGTTGCCGGTCAGGCGTTCCCAGACCTCGGCGTCTTTCTCGTCCTGCAGGCGGTTCCAGTTGATCGCAGAAACGCGGTCGATCAATTTAATTCCGTCGGACACCTGGACCCCATTTCGCCGGATTCTCGCCTGTGTGAGCTGTTTTACAGGCCGCCACCGACACTACAACTTCTTGGGTGCGGAAACGGGTTCCGACGCAACATGTTGTGGTGCGTGTCGCGAGCGGTCAGGCCACCTGTTCGCGCCGGGTGACGCCCTCGTGCAGCGGCAGATCCGGGTCGATCCGAATCCCCAGCACCTCGCAGGTGCCGTTGATCGAGCCGAGCATGATCGTGGTCAGGTAGTCGACGAACCTCTCGGCCGGCAGCCGCCGCGGCGTGTCCTGCGCAGTACCCAGCCACCAGTCGGTCGCCGAGGCCGCGGCCCCGAACGTGGCGAACGCGGCCAGCTCGAACGCTGCGCCGTCGAGCTCCATGTCCTGCAGCTCGTGGCTGAACATGTCGGCCATCGCCAGCGTGATGTCGCGGCCCTCGTTCACCGCACGGATCGTCGACTCGCTCTCGGCGAACCGGCCATGCATCAGGAACCGGATCACGTTCGGATGGTCGTCGACGAGCCGGACGTACTGTTCCACCGCCCGGCGGATGATCGTGTGTGCCGGATCGGTCGAGACGTCGATCGACGGGAAGATGGCCGACCACAACATGTCCCGCATGCGTTGACCGATGGCCTGGAACAAGTCGGACTTGTCGGTGAAGTGCCGGTAGATCTTCGGCTTGGCCGTGCCGGCCTCTTCGGCGATCTCCCGCAGCGACACCTCGGGGCCCTGTCGGTCGATCGCCCGGAAAGCGGCGTCGACGATCTCGGACCGCACCTTCTTGCGATGTTCGCGCCAGCGTTCACTGCGGGCGTCCACCTTGACGCCCGGCTCATCGGCTGCGCGCCCTCTCGGCCCTCGTCGCACGCGGTCACTCTACCCGGTGGGCACCCGGCTGACCTGCCCTGACCGCGCGCGGCGGCGCAGGCGTCACCAACACATCATCGCGGCCGCGCCGCGCGGCGGGCCGCAGAATCGGTACTATCTCGGGCGACAGCCGCGCAACGAGACGAGAGATATGACGCAGCGATACGACCTGGTCATCGCAGGCGGGGGCCCTTCGGGATCGGCAGCCGCATGGCAGGCCGCCCAGACCGGAGCGAAAGTGGTGGTGCTCGACAAGGCACAGTTCCCGCGGGCCAAGCCCTGTGGTGACGGCCTGACCGCGCGCGCGGTGAGCTACCTGCAGAAGATGGGGCTGGCTGACGAGGTGGCCACCTATCACCGCGTCAACCGGGTGACGGTGTTCAGCCCCAGCCGCTGGGAGCTGTCGTTCCCGACACGTCCGGGCATGCCCAATCACGGGCACACCGTCAGCCGCGAGCACCTCGACACGACGCTGCTCAAGCACGCCGAATCCGCGGGTGCCGAGGTGCGGCAGGGCGCCGAGGTTGCCGGCCCCGAGCTCGACGCCAACGGCCGCGTCATAGGCGTGGTCCTCAAGGGCGGCGAGAAGGTCTACGGCGACGCGGTGATCGCCGCGGACGGCGCCTACTCCCCCATCAAGCGGGCTCTGAAGATCGATTCCGAGTACAACGGCTACTCGGCCATCGCGATCCGCTCGGAGATGCCGGCCAACCGCGCCGACTCCGACAGCCTCGACATCTATCTGAAGCTGCAGTTCCAGGGCGACCAGCTGCCCGGCTACGGCTGGGTCTTCCCGATGGGCGACGGCATCTTCAACATCGGCCTGGGCTACGTCAACAGCTACAAGAACTGGCAGTCGATCAACGCGACCCAGTTCCTGGGCGACTTCCTGCGCACGCTGCCCCGCGAATGGGACCTGCCGCCCATCGAGGAGCTGAAGAAGAACAAGAGCGTGCGCGCCTGGCGGCTGCCCATGGGGTTCACGGCGTGGCCGGCGTGGCGCCCGGGCGTGTTGTTCACCGGCGATTCACTGGGTGCGGGCAAGCCGGCATCGGGTGCAGGGATCTCGAAGGCGCTGGAATCCGGACTGGCTGCGGGCGAGTGCGCAATCGCCGCGCTCACCAACGGCGGGCCCGACGACTTCACCAACTACGGCCAGCGCATGGAGGCCGCGTGGGGCCGGGAGTACAAGCGAGGCAGGTACTTCCACAAGCTCGCGGGCATCCCCGCGGTCGCCAACACCGGCATCAAGCTGATCGACAACGCCCACTTCCGCGACCGGATGCTCAAGTCGCTGTACAAGAAGGCACAGGGGCCTCAGCACAGCTACTAGAAGCCACCCCGCCGCAACGTCGGCGCCCCGCCGGGTGTTGGAGTGAGAGTCCACACCCGGCGGTATGGTGTCGGGGGTCGGCGCTACGGTCGCCCCATGGAGCAACGCATCAGCCTGATCACGCTCGGTGTCGACGATCTCGCGCGTGCCCGCCACTTCTACGAGGACGGTTTGGGCTGGCGGCCCCATGACGCTCCCGAAGGCGTGGTGTTCTATCAGCTGCCGGGTATCGCGGTGGCGTTGTTCGGCCGCGCCGATCTCGCCGAAGACGCTCACCATCCCGTCGACGGCCGGTTCAGCGGCATCACGATCGCGGTCAACCAGCGCTCGGAAGCCGAGGTCGATGCCGTCCTCGAGCAGGCCGTCGCCGCAGGTGCCACGCTGCTCAAGCCCGCCGAGCGGGTGTTCTGGGGCGGCTATTCGGGCTACTTCGCCGACCCGGACGGTCACGTGTGGGAGGTGGCGCTGAACCCGGCGTGGACGATCAACGAGGACGGCACGCTGACGATGTGAGCGTCTGGTGTGCGCTCAGATCGATGATCGACGGTCACGCACGATCTGTGTGCACACCCCGGTCTACCTTGCGCGCTTGCCGGGCTTGCCTGGCTGGCGGGCGACCTTGCCGGCCGCGGCTCGGGCGGCCTGCTTGGCGATGGTCTTCTCCCGCGCGGTGCGCTTGGGCGCCGGTTCCGTCTGACCGCGAGACGAGCCCGGTTTGCGGCCGCGGACGACGCCGATGAAATCGTCGACCAGTGCCGGTTGCGGCCCCTCCGGCACGGCCAGCGCGACGGCGCACGTGGGCGCATCGACGATGGGCCGGTAGGTGACGTCTTTTCGGTGGTGCAGCCGCGCCAGGGACTGCGGGGTGATGAGCACACCCACCCCGGCAGCGACGAGTTCGATTGCCGCTGAAACGGTTTCGGGGCGATATTCGGCCGGGACGCCGGGCGCGTCGGGCCAGTCGACGACGTCGTCGAGGGGTACGAGCCGTGGTTCGCCGGTGAGGTCGGCGGAGGTGATCTCGTCCGCTGCGCTCAGCAGGTGATCCGCCGGGACGACGGCCACGGTGGTCTCGGCGTAGAGCGGAATGACCGCGAGGCCGGAGGTGTCGGTGGGCAGGCGCAGGACCGCGATGTCGACGGTGCCGGCGCGTACGGCCTCGGCGGCGTCGGCCGCGGAAATCGTGGTGAGCTCCAGCCGAACCTGCGGGTGACGCTGCGTCCAGTGCCGGGCCCACTTCGCGGGCGTGCCGCCAGGGACGTAGCCGACGGTGATCGACGGCTGCGACGGCGAGACCATCGCCACAGGCTACCGATACTCTGAGCGGCATGAGCAGGCCGAATTCCCAGTCCATGAAACCCGCGACGGCGGCGAAGAAGCTGGACGTCTACCTGCCGGCGACCCCCGCCGAGTTCCAGAACAACGCCATCACGCGCGACGAACTCGCCGCGCTGCAGGCCGACCCGCCGCAATGGCTGCAGGAGTTGCGCAAGAACGGCCCGCACCCGAAGAACCTGGTGGCCGCCAAGCTGGGCGTCTCGATCGCGGGTCTGGCGCGGGGCGGAGTCACCGAGGCGTTGACCACCGAGGAGATCGACGCACTGCTGGCTGACAAACCGGACTGGCTGGTCTCCGAACGCGAGAGTTACCAGAACGTGCTGCGCGAAGAGCGGCGCCTCAAGGCAGCACGCGCGGATCAGGCCTCAGACCGCTGACGCGAACGATGCCGAGCGTGGGCCTTATGCACGTGAAAGTCGCTTTCGCCGTGCATAACCCCCACGCTCACACAGTGCTCTTTAGGCGCGCCAATTTTGTTGTGCTTTCGCGCTCATGAATTGAAATCACCTCGCTTGTTCAACCACGCTAGCGATCTGCCGGGCAATGTCCTCGATGCTTACCTGCACTGTGCTTAAGGCCACTTTGTCGGCTAGCGAAGGGCTGTATGCACGTACCTGCTCCGCGGATAGATTGTGCCAGATAGGCAACAGCGATTGCTCCCCCGCGACAGTGCGCGTGATCAGGCCATCAAGCTCATGGTTCGTCCAACCCTTGCCAAAGAAGGCTTCAGAAAGGACGACCACGCCGAATCGACTGGACCGGATGCCCTCGTCGATTTTGCGCCGCAAGCTGTGACCGATGTGCACTTGCGCTTCGTCCAGCCAGACGGTCACGCCCAAACCAGTCAATGCACTGCGTAAAGGTCTAGCGACTGCCGCCTTGTCTTCGCTGGCGTGACTAATAAACACGTCCCACGTTTGTCCCCCCAGGACATGTCCCTCAGGATCTTGGGGAGAATCACGAACCTGAACGCGTGACAGCGTGTCCACGTCAGCAGATCTCGCAGTCGGGAGGAACCCGCGAGGCGCTGGCTCGACCGCTACGCTCGCCGCGATTCGCCCTTGATAACCGCCCAGGTCGACTGCGACCACCCAATCACCGGTCGACGGAACGACTATTCGGAACGGTGATCTCGTGACCCGACCACCGTGATATCGGTACTGCCGGCCTGCCTTGTAATTGCTGTAGTCGCCGCGAGTCATGAGCTGCACGTTCGCCTGATTGTTGAGGGACACCACGACGGTGGATCCCTTCTCGACTCGCTTCAGATCGTATCGAAGATGCTGCACGAACTATCTGCCTACGTTTCCCTTCGGGCCCTTGCTTTACTATGGCCGCTCATTCTTTGGACTGACGTGTGGGCTCACTAATTCGATCGGTAGGGGTTCGACGCCCACGCGTCCGGCGAAATCCCTGCTGAGACCGCGTTTTGTCGAGTAAGGATGCTTGTCTCTGCGTCGCCATTCGGCCGAATGTCCCAGCCGTGATCAAGTTGACCATTCTTAAACGCGTTTACCAGATCCATAACGTCGACTGTCAGGTGGAGATGACTGCAGTCCGAATCTGCATTGATAAACACCTCCGAGGGCCCACTGGCACGACAGCGCAAATGCGCGCAACGAGGGTCGTCGTCGGAGACGGGTCCCAAAGCGTGAAGCGATCGAACGCTTCCCCGAAATCCCGCCATCTTTAACCGCTTGCGAAGGTCGGCAACATTGAGCGGGAAAACAATCGGATTCGCTCGCTTATCGTCGGTTACCGACATCTCTGAACCTCGTTTCATTATTGGAAGCCAACAGTCGCGACGGCGTCACAGCATGCAGCTGACGCAGTTCTCCACCTCAGTGCCTTGAAGCGCCATCTGCCGCAGCCGGATGTAGTAGAGCGTCTTGATTCCCTTGCGCCAGGCGTAGATCTGCGCTTTGTTCACGTCGCGGGTGGTGGCGGTGTCCTTGAAGAACAGCGTCAGGCTCAACCCCTGGTCCACGTGCTGGGTGGCCGCGGCGTAGGTGTCGATGATCTTCTCGTACCCGATCTCATAGGCATCCTGGTAGTACTCCAGGTTGTCGTTGGTCAGGTACGGCGCCGGGTAGTAGACGCGACCGATCTTGCCTTCCTTGCGGATCTCGATCTTGCTCGCCACCGGGTGGATCGAACTGGTCGAGTGGTTGATGTAGCTAATCGACCCGGTCGGCGGAACCGCCTGCAGGTTCTGGTTGTAGATCCCGTGCTGCTGCACCGACTCCTTGAGCCGCTTCCAGTCGTCCTGCTTCGGGATGCGGATGCCGGCATCGGCGAAGATCTGCCGCACCTTGTCGGTGGCCGGCTCCCACACCTGGTCGGTGTACTTGTCGAAGAACTCCCCCGACGCGTACTTCGAGCGCTCGAATCCACCGAACGCCCGACCCCGTTCGATCGCAATGCGATTCGATGCCCGCAACGCGTGGTAGAGCACCGTGTAGAAGTAGATGTTGGTGAAGTCCACGCCCTCTTCGGACCCGTAGAAGATCCGCTCGCGGGCCAGATACCCGTGCAGGTTCATCTGCCCCAGGCCGATCGCGTGGGATTCGTTGTTGCCCTGCTCGATCGAGGGCACCGACGTGATCGAGGTCTGGTCGCTGACCGCGGTCAGCGCACGGATCGACACCTCGATGGTCTGCGCGAAGTCCGGCGAATCCATGGCCTTGGCGATGTTCAGCGAGCCGAGGTTGCAGGAGATGTCCTTGCCGACCTTCGAATACGAGAGGTCGTCGTTGAACTCCGACGGCGTGGACACCTGCAGGATCTCCGAGCACAGGTTGCTGTGGGTGATCTTGCCGTCGATGGGGTTGGCCCGGTTCACCGTGTCCTCGTACATGATGTACGGGTAGCCGGACTCGAACTGGAGCTCGGCGAGGGTCTGGAAGAACTCGCGCGCCTTGATCTTCGTCTTGCGAATCCGCGCGTCGTCGACCATCTCGTAGTACTTCTCGGTCACCGAGATGTCGGCGAAGCCGACGCCGTAGACCTTCTCGACGTCGTACGGCGAGAAGAGGTACATGTCCTCGTTCTTCTTCGCCAGCTCGAACGTGATGTCGGGGATGACGACACCGAGCGAGAGCGTCTTGATCCGGATCTTCTCGTCGGCGTTTTCCCGCTTGGTGTCGAGGAACCGGTAGATGTCGGGGTGGTGTGCGTGCAGATACACCGCGCCGGCGCCCTGTCGGGCACCCAGCTGGTTGGCGTAGGAGAACGAATCCTCGAGCAGCTTCATGATCGGGATGACACCCGAGCTCTGGTTCTCGATGTTCTTGATCGGCGCGCCGTGCTCACGAATGTTGCTCAGCAGCAGGGCGACTCCGCCACCGCGCTTCGACAGCTGCAGCGCCGAGTTGATGGAGCGGCCGATCGACTCCATGTTGTCCTCGATGCGCAGCAGGAAGCAGCTCACCGGCTCGCCGCGCTGCTTCTTGCCCGAATTGAGGAATGTCGGGGTGGCCGGCTGGAATCGGCCGTCCATGATCTCGTCCACCAGCTTCTCGGCCAGCGTGGTGTCGCCGGACGCCAGCGTCAGCGCCACCATCACCACACGGTCCTCGAAGCGCTCGAGATAGCGCTTCCCGTCGAAGGTCTTGAGCGTGTAGGACGTGTAGTACTTGAACGCGCCGAGGAACGTCGGGAACCGGAACTTCTTGGCGTACGCGCGATCCAGCAGCGTCTTGACGAAGTTGCGCGAGTACTGGTCGAGCACCTCGCGCTCGTAGTACTCCTTCTGCACCAGGTAGTCGAGCTTCTCGTCCTGGTTGTGGAAGAAGACCGTGTTCTGGTTGACGTGCTGCAGGAAGTACTCCCGCGCCGCCTGCACGTCCTTGTCGAACTGGATCTTCCCGTCGGCGTCGTACAGGTTCAGCATCGCGTTCAGGGCGTGGTAGTCCATCTCGCCCGGAAGCGCGTGCACGCCGGTGGTTACAGGTTCTGCAGCTGTGACGGTTGGTGGCACGTCTGGTCCTTCCAGAAGTCTTGTAATCCTGCGCGAACGGCGAAGACATCGTCCGTCGTTCCCATGAGTTCGAACCTGTAGAGAAAGGGGACGCCGCACTTACGCGAGACGACCACCCCGGCGTAGCCGAATTCGGCGCCGAAATTGGTGTTGCCCGCGGCGATGACACCGCGGATCAACGACCGGTTGTGTTCGTTGTTGAGAAACGCGATCACCTGCTTGGGGACGTATCCCCCGCGATCGGGATCGGGGCCGTTGGCGTGCCCGCCTCCGTAGGTGGGGAGGACGAGCACGTACGGTTCGTCGACCTGGATCCGTTCCTTCAAAGGAATTCGGATGGCCGGCAGCTCGAGCTTCTGCACGAATCGATGAGTGTTCTCCGACACGCTGGAGAAGTAGACGAGGTTGCTCACTCCTCTGCTCCTCTCGGTCGATTCGTCGGTTGGGGTCTCTACGCGGTGACGGCGGATGCGCCGGCCAGGGCCTTGATACGGTCCGGGCGGAAGCCCGACCAGTGCTCGTTGCCGGCGACCACGACGGGCGCCTGCAGGTAGCCGAGCGCCATCACGTAGTCGCGCGCCTCGGTGTCCACGCTGATGTCGACCACGTCGTATGCCACGCCCGCTTTGTCGAGAGCCTTATAGGTGGCGTTGCACTGAACGCAGGCCGGCTTGGTGTACACGGTGACAGTCATATGCGGGCTCCCTCAGCGAAGTTTTCATCAACAACGAGCGTTTTCCTGGTAACTGCGAGTCACTGCACACCCCATCCGACGATCCAGCTGGCCGGGCGACTCACCCTCCTGCTCTCAACGCCGATCCGAGGAGGGAACTTCCCCCCGAACCCCCGCCGAGCGCAGATCGCGTCTCTCGTCGCTCTCCACCCTAGGGCACTAGATGTTGTGCCTCGTTAGTAGAGCACACACAAGATGGTCGTAATAACACGTTTGGAATTTTGCCTGGTCACCACGGTGTGTCGCGGCGTTTCAGGCGTGTCGCAGATCACATCAGGGCCCTCGCGCGTGCATCTTCCCGGTCTACCAGGACCCACCGACAACACCAGCGCCTGCGGCGCCGAGCGGGAAAGAGCCCAGCAAACGACTCCGCCCGGCCTTGCGCAGAGGCAGAGCCGGGCGGTGGCGATGGTGCGGACGTCAGCCGATCTCGGCGACCAACTTGCCGACGATGTCACGGACTTTCGCCGCCACCTCGGCGTTCTCCCGGGGATGCTTCCCGTCGAGCGACGCCGCGGGCAGAGACAACTCGAGATCCTCCACGACGCGCGGCCCGGCGATCCCGAACGACTTGCGGGTCTCGTCGTGGGCCCACACGCCGCCGTACTGCCCGAGCGCAGCGCCCACCACAGCCAGCGGCTTGTCCTTCAAGGCGCCGGCGCCGTATGGCCGCGACAACCAGTCGATCGCGTTCTTCAGCACGCCGGGAATGCTCCCGTTGTATTCGGGGGTGACCACCAGCGCGGCGTCGGCGCCGGCGGCGGCCTCACGCAGGGCCACCACGGGCTCCGGCGCGGACTCGTTGTCGATGTCCTCGTTGTAGAACGGGAGCTCGCCGAGGCGATCGAACCGTGCGATTGCGACTCCGTCGGGTGCGACTTCGGCGGCCAGTTCGGCTAGCTGCCGGTTGACGGACTCCTTCCGCAAGCTGCCGACCAGGACCAGGACCGTGTTCTGCGCCATCTCATCTCCTCGGGATCGTTGTGCTCGATACTTGCAGAGTTTAACCGGACTGCGGTCCGATTGATTCCGGCTGAGTTAAAGTTGCACAGTGAGCGCCTCTGATGGCCTGACGACGCTGTCGGTCAGCGATTCCGGCCCCCCCGAGCGCGGTGACGCCGCGCGCAACCGGGCATTGCTGCTGGAGGCCGCGCGCCGCCTGGTGGCCGAGCACGGCGCCGACGCCGTGACCACCGACGACATCGCCGCCGCCGCCGGTGTCGGCAAGGGCACGTTGTTCCGCCGGTTCGGCAGCCGCGCGGGCTTGATGATCGTGTTGCTCGACGAGGACGAGAAGGCCCAGCAGCAGGCCATCCTGTTCGGGCCGCCGCCGCTCGGCCCGGGCGCGGCCCCGCTGGACCGGCTGATCGCCTACGGCCGCGAACGCCTGTGCTTCGTCAACAGCCACCACGCCCTGCTGTCAGACGTCGGCCGGGACCCCCAGATGCGCTTCAGCGCGCCCATGGTGCTGCACCATCGGCACGTGCGCGTGCTGCTCGAACATGCCGGCACCACGGGCGATCTCGACGCTCAGACCACCGCACTGCTGGCGCTGCTGGACGCCGACTATGTCCACCACGAAACCGCCGACCGCGGCCGGACGCTGGATCAACTGGGCGACGCTTGGGAGACGCTGGCCCGCAAGATCTGCGGGACATGACCGCCGCGGGCCAGTCCAGCGGGTGGATCCTGCACGTGGACCTGGACCAGTTCCTCGCCTCGGTCGAACTGCAGCGCCGCCCGGATCTGGTCGGCTTGCCCGTCATCGTCGGCGGCAGCGGCGACCCGACCGAGGCACGCAAAGTGGTCACGTGTGCGTCGTATGAGGCCCGGGCCCACGGGGTGCACGCGGGGATGTCATTGCGCGTGGCGGCCAGGCGCTGCCCCGACGCCACGTTCCTGCCGTCGGACCCTGACGCCTACGACGCCGCGTCCGAGCGCGTGATGACGGCGCTTCGGGACCTCGGCCACCCCGTCGAGGTGTGGGGCTGGGACGAGGCGTATATAGGCGCCGGCCAGGCCGACCCGTTCGCGCTCGCCCAACGCATCCAGGACACCATCACCACCGAGACCGGATTGACCTGTTCGGTCGGCATCAGCGACAACAAGCAGCGCGCCAAGGTGGCCACGGGTTTCGGCAAGCCGGGCGGGATCGCGGCACTGACCGACGAGAACTGGATGTCGACGATGGGTGATCGGCCCGTCGACGCGCTCTGGGGCGTCGGGCCGAAGACAGCCAAAAAGCTTGCCGCGATGGGCATCACGACTGTCGCCGAGTTGGCGGCCACCGACGCCCACCTGTTGACCACGACGTTCGGCCCGACCACCGGTTTGTGGATTCTGTTGCTCGCCAAGGGTGGTGGCGACACGACGGTCAGCGCCGCCCCCTGGATACCGCGCTCCCGTAGTCATGTGGTCACGTTCGCCGAGGACCTCACGGACCGGGCCGACATGGCGGCTGCGGTCACCGACCTGACACAACGCACGCTGGCCGAGATCGTCGAGCAGCGGCGGGTGGTGTCACGGGTGGCGGTCACCCTGCGCACCGCGACGTTCTACACCCGCACCAAGATCCGCACGTTGCCGGCACCGACGGTCGACTCGGCCACCGTGGTCGCCACCGCACTCGCGCTGCTGGGCGACTTCGACCTCGACCGCCCCGTGCGACTGCTCGGCGTTCGCCTCGAACTGTCGATGCCCGACATGGCGACCGGCGAAGCGACTGTCGGTGCCGGGAGCTAGCGTCGGTTGCGATGTTGCACACCGTCGCCGTTCGTGGATACCGCTCACTTCGGGATCTGGTGCTGCCGCTGGGGCGACTGACCGTCGTCACCGGCGCCAACGGCACCGGCAAGTCCTCGCTCTACCGGGCGCTTCGCCTGCTGGCCGACTGCGGTCGCGGCGAGGTGATCGGGTCCTTCGCCCGGGAAGGCGGCGTCGAATCGGCGATCTGGGCCGGTCCGGAACATCTCGGCGGCGCCCGACGGACGGGGGCCGCCCAGGGCGGTCCGCGGACCCGTCCGGTGTCCATCGAATTGGGTTATGCTGCCGACGATTTCGGCTACCTTGTGGACTTCGGATTGCCACAGGCGGTCGACTCGGCGTTCACCCGCGATCCGGAGATCAAGCGCGAGTTGGTCTTCGCCGGCCCGGTCGCCCGGCCCACCACCACGCTGGTGCGCCGCGTGCGGGGCATGGTCGAGGTCGCCGCCGAGGACAGTCGCGGCTTCGACGAGTTGTCGCGGAATCTGCCGGCGCACCGCAGCGTGCTCGCGGAATGGGCGGGCGCCGCACCCGAGCTCGTGATGGTTCGGGAGCGGTTGCGGGACTGGCGGTTCTACGACGGTTTCCGTGCCGACGCCCACGCGCCGGCACGGCGCCCCCATGTCGGCACCCGCACGCCGGTGCTCGCCGATGACGGCTCGGATCTGGCCGCGGCGATACAGACGATCGTGGAGACCGGCGTCGACGACCTCGACCGTGCGGTGGCCGCCGCGTTCGACGGCGCGACGGTGTCGGTGTCGGTCACCGACGGGCTCTTCGACCTCCTCGTGCACCAGCGTGGCATGTTGCGACCGCTGCGCAGCGCCGAAATATCCGACGGCACACTGCGTTTCCTGCTCTGGTCGGCGGCGTTGCTGAGTCCGCAGCCGCCGTCTCTGATGGTGTTGAACGAGCCGGAGACGTCGTTGCACCCGGACCTGTTGCCGCCGCTGGCGGACCTGATCTGCGCTGCCGCCACGACGACACAGGTGATCGTCGTGACCCATTCCGCGACGCTGCGGGAGCGGCTCGGCGGTGACGGCACAGCCGAGATCGAGCTCGTCAAGGACTGGGGCGAGACGACGATCGCCGGCCAGGAGCTGCTGACCACACCCCCGTGGAACTGGGGTACGCGCTGAGCTCAGCGGCGCCGCGGGGCCGGCCGCAACGCGCGGGTGAACAGCACGTTCACCCGCGTCATCGCGAACGCGTACGGCCACCAGAAGAATCGCTTGGCGAAGTAGAGCGCTCGGATGTCCACCGAGGTGTAGATCAGATAGTTGTTGCGTTGTACGCCCCGCAGGATCTTGTCAGCCGCTTTCTCGGGCGACACCGCATGCCCACCGAAGCGGTCGGTCCAGCGCTGCACGCGCGGGTCCTCGCGATCCACCCCGACGATCTGAACCGATTGCACCAGAGGCGTTTTCACCGCACCGGGCACCACCACCGACACCCCGATCCGGTGGCGTGCGAGGTCGAAGCGAAGCACCTCCGACAACCCACGCAGACCGTACTTGCTGGCTGAATAGGCCGCGTGCCACGGCAGAGCGACCAGACCCGCCGCCGACGAGACGTTGACCAGGTGGCCGCCACGGCCGGCCGCCACCATCGGCGGCACGAAACATTCGATGACGTGGATCGGCCCCATCAGATTGACGTCGATCATCGACTTCCAGTGCTGGTGGGTGAGCTGACTGACGGTGCCCCACGCCGACACGCCCGCGATGTTCATCACGACGTCCATTGCGCCGTGGGCAGTGTGGATGCCGGCGGCAAAGGCCGTGACCGCGTCCAGGTCGGTGATGTCGAGCACGCGATGCGCCGCGACGACCGCTCCGAGCGCCTGCGCATCCGACACAGTGGCGGCCAGCCCGTCGGCATCGCGGTCGGTGAGATAGAGCTCGGCGCCCTGGGCCGCCAGTTTCAGTGCCGTCGCGCGTCCGATGCCGCTGGCCGCGCCGGTGAGCAGACACCGTTTTGCCGCGAACCCGTCACCGAAACCCATGGCACGGACACTACCGGCCGCTCAACCGGTGACTGCGCGCCTCACCGCTCCGGCAGCTCGGCCCCGCCCCACAGCCCGGTGATCCACAACCGCTCGGCGATCGCGACGGCGCGATTCGGATCAGTGTCGCGCCCGACGAATGCGCTGTCGCGGGCCAGGGTCATCGATGTCACGGCGACCAGCGTCCGGACCAGCGCCAGCAGGTCGTCGGAGATGGGCCGGCGGCCCGAGTCCTGCTCGACCAGTCCGACGATCTTGTGGACCACGGTGTCCTGGAATTCGTCCATGATCTCGCGGATCTGAGCGTCGGTGCTGCGGGCGAGGTTGCACGCGCCCATGATCGGATCGTTGGATGCGAACACGGCGGCGGCGTAGCCGACCATCCGCCTGGCGAAAGCCGGCACCGATTCTCCCGGCTCCCGCGGGGCGAAGTCGTGGGTGAGCTGGTCCAATTCGGCCATCGCCTCGGCCACGATGACCGCGAGGACGGCGTACTTGGAATCGAAGTAGAAGTAAAAGCCCGAGCGGGCGACGCCGGCGCGCTCACTGATCGTGCTGACCGACAGGTCGGCGAAGGATCGTTCCTGAAGCAGCTCGCGCACGGCGGAGATGATGGCCTCCCGCTGGCGGTCACCGCGTGTCCGGCGGGGATCGCTGCTGACGGGATCGGCGGTCATGGCAATAAACATTGGCATTGCAATGCGCATGACACAAACTCCGCGAAACTTGACAGCCGTCAAGAAGGTCGGCCAGGATGAGAGTCAGTGACATCGCCCACAGTCGCCTTCACTCAGGAGTGTCAAGATGCCGACGATCAGCGCCAAGGATTACTGGGTCGACCAGGCCAAACGACGCCTGAAGCCGACCCCCGTGACCATCCCCGGAATGGGCGCGGTCGAGAAGCGCCTGAAGAACACGGAATGGGACCGGTTCGTGTTCGCCCAACCGCCGGCAGGCAGCGACCTGAAGCCCATCACCGGTGACTCCGGGCTACCGATCCTGGGGCACTTGATCGAGACGTTCCGCGGCGGCCCGGATTACATCCTCGAGCAGTACCGCAAACACGGCCCCATCTTCTACTCGCAATCGCCTGCCCTGTCCGCGGTGATGGCGCTGGGCCCTGACGCCACCCAGGCCGTGTTCACCAACCGCAACAAGGACTTCTCCCAGCGCGCCTGGGACCCGATCATCGGGCCGTTCTTCGACGGCGGGCTGATGCTGCTCGATTTCGACGAGCACCTGTTCCACCGCCGCATCATGCAGGAGGCCTTCACCCGTACCCGGCTCTCCGGATACGTCCCCCACGTCGACTCGGTGGCCACCCGCGTGCTGGCCAACGACTGGGTGTCAGACGACCCGCGCTTCCTGTTCTATCCCGCGATCAAGGAACTGACGCTCGACATCGCCTCCGAGGTGTTCATGGGTCATCCCGCGGGCACCGACCGCGAACTGGTCACGACGATCAATCAGGCGTTCACCACCACCACTCGGGCGGGCAACGCCATCGTGCGCAAGCCCGTGCCGCCGCTGTCCTGGTGGCGCGGCATCAAGGCGCGGGACACGCTGGAGCGGTACTTCAAGAGCCGGATCGACGAGAAGCGCCGCTCGGAGAGCACCGACATGTTCAGCGTGCTGTGCCATTCGCGGGACGAAGACGGCGGCACCTTCACCGACGATCAGATCGTCAGCCACATGATCTTCCTGATGATGGCCGCCCACGACACGTCCACCTCGACGATGACCACGATGGCCTACCACCTGGCCGCCAACCCCGAATGGCAGGACCGGTTGCGCGAGGAGTCGCAGCGCATCGGCGACGGCCCGCTCGACATCGAGTCGCTGGAGAAGCTCGAGACCTACGACCTGGTGGTCAACGAATCGCTGCGGATGATGACGCCGCTGCCGTTCAACTTCCGCCAGACCGTCCGCGACACGGAACTGCTCGGCTTCTTCATCCCCGCCGACACCGCGGTGGTGACCTGGCCGTCGATCAATCATCGGCTGCCTGAACTGTGGACAGATCCGGAAAAGTTCGATCCCGAGCGATTCTCCGAGCCGCGCAACGAGCACAAGCGGCATCGCTACGCGTTCGCATCGTTCGGCGGCGGCGCACACAAGTGCATCGGCATGGTGTTCGGGCAGTTGGAGATCAAGACCGTGATGCACCGCCTCCTCACCCGGTACCGGCTCGAGCTCCCGAAGGCCGGCTACACCCCCCGTTACGACTACGGCGGCATGCCTGTGCCGCTCGACGGCATGCCCATCGTCCTGCGCCCGCTGCGCTGACTTGAGCCCTCAGGCCAGGAGGCGGTTGGCGCACGCGACCACCGCGCGCAACGCCGACTGCACCGGATCGGACGCCAGGCCCATCGCCCACTCCACCCGAGTGCCGATGGCGCCCTGGATGAACGTCGCGATGTCCGCTCCCGACGTGCGCTGGTGGAATGCCGTCATCTCCACCGCGATGCCCCACTCGTAGAGCATCGCGGTGAGGGCGGCGAGGGGACCGCAGGCCGAGACCTGCGCGGTCCCGATGCGATCCCCGAGCGCCAGCGTGGCACGGTAGGTCTGTGCCTGCGGCCCCCACCGGGTCGACGGACGGTCCGTCTGGACGCACGCCCACTGGCCGAGCCGCAGCGGGCCCGTCGTCGGCGCGAACTCGGCGACGAATTCGTCGTAGGTGCTGCTGTCTGCGCTCGCGCGCAACGGCGCCGGGACGCGACCGGTCATCCGGGCCGCGAAGGACGAGTGAGACGGTGTCGCGGTGGCGATAGGGGAAATCATGGTGTGCCGGCCTTGGGCTCGAAGAGAGCGACCGACGAGAGCGCGACGACCCACAGCGGGGGGTCGGTCTGGATCAGACCCCGCTGCGGGTTGCTACTACGAGTCGCCTTGGCACGTCGGCGATAGTAGCCCCCAGCACTGCGGGACGGCAAGCAATTTCGCGCTGCGGTTTGCCGTGCTGGATGCCGCCGCAACGCCGGCGAAATGCGCACCGCGAAATTACAGACCGGCGATCCCCGATGCGGCTGATGTTTGCCGATCGATTTGAAAAGCAACTCTCCCAATGCATTAACACGCTTTTGAGGTAGCAATCGCCGACAGCGCTCCCGCCATCAGTAAACACACCGTTGTCTGGCAGCTAAGTCAATTACCCGCCAAATTATCACGATGCCATTTGCTCGCAGCAACAGTGCGATCGCTGGAGCGCCGCGGTTCGGGCACAATGGGCCCAGTGTCAGGCCCCCTGTCGTGGTCGCAGATGTTTCTCCTCGTTGCGGCCGGAGTCCTCGGCGGGCTCACCGGGAGCATCGCCGGTTTGGCCTCGGTGGCCACATATCCGGCCCTTCTGGTCACGGGTCTGCCACCGGTGGCCGCGAACGTCACCAACACGGTCGCCCTGGTGTTCAACGGCGTCGGGTCCATCTTGGGCTCACGGCCCGAACTGTCCGGGCAGCGCCAACGGGTGGTGCGGCTGTTGCCTGTCGCGGTCCTGGGCGGCGTGGTGGGCGCGGTGTTGCTGCTGTCCACGCCGGCAGAGGGATTCGAGAAGGTGGTGCCGCTGCTGCTCGGTGTCGCCTCGCTGGCGATCCTGGCCCCCGTGCCGCCTCCCCCGCAACCGGGCGACGGAACGCGGCGCCTCTCCTCCCGCAGAATCGTCGAGGCTGTTGCCGTCGCCGGAATCTGCGTCTACGGAGGCTATTTCGGTGCAGCGGCGGGAGTCCTGCTCCTCGCGTTCCTGTTGCGTTCCAGCGCAGAGAGTTTGGCGCACGCCAATGCCACCAAGAACGTCGTCCTCGGTGCGGCCAATCTCAGCGCCGCGGTGATCTTCGCCTGCGTCGCACCCGTGCACTGGCCGGCGGTGGCCGCGTTGGGACTCGGTTGCCTCGTCGGTTCCCGGCTGGGCCCGGTCGTCGTCCGTCATGCGCCCCAGGGACCGATGCGGGCGATCATCGGCGCGGCCGGCCTCGCCCTCGCGGTCAAGCTCGGCATCGACGCGTACTGACCCCCGGGCTCGTCACAAAAAGACGTTGTCGCCCTGCGTGACTCGGGTGCCCAGTCGGATCAGGTTCTCCGCGGAGGTGTGCAGACGCTCCCCGGCTTCGGCACTGGCCCGGCCGGCCAGATACCGCGACCACGTGCCCTCGATGACGATGCCCAGCTTGAAACACGCCATCGCGACATACCAGTCGAGGTTGTCGGTGGACCGGCCCCCGGCGTCGCGATAGGCGATCAGCAGTTCTTCGCGAGTCGCCAGTCCGCCGAGGTCGGCCAGCGCCGCACCGGCCTGGATCGGGTTCGGCCCGTCCGGCCAGCACACCAGCAGCCATCCCAGATCGAGCAGCGGGTCACCGATCGTGCACATCTCCCAGTCGATGAACGCGGCCAATTCGGGCACGTCGCGGCGCAGCAACACGTTGTTGAGGTGGCAGTCGCCGTGCATCACACCGGGTTCCGCTTCCGGCGGGAGGTTGGCCGCCAGCCACTCGGCGAGCCCGGTCACCGAGGGAAAGGACTCCGGTGCATAGTTGTCGTGCCGATAGCTCTCGAGCAGCCGCATGAACTGCGGAACCTGCCGGGCGACAAAAGAACCCGGACGCTTGAGCTCGCCCAGCGCGCTGCCCTGCCACGGCACCTGCCCGAGCTGGGCCAGACTCGCGGCATAGGACAGGCCGACGTCGTGACGCATGCGCGCATCGCGCACGTAGGCGTCGTCGATGTCGGTGCCGGGATTGAAGCCGTCGATGCACTCCATCAGGTAGAACACCACCCCGAGAACATCGAGATCGTCGCAGGCTGCGATCAATTCGGGGTGCGGGACCGGTGATCCGGCCAGTGTGCGAAGCACCGCGATCTCGCGCCGCATGGTGTCGTCACTGGTCGGCCGCGGATGCTCGGGCGGGCGGCGCAGCACCATCGGCCGTCCGTCGACGCTCAGCGCCACGACGATGTTCTGGGAACCGCCGGTCAGTGGCGCGACGTCGTCGACGGTGGACCCGAGCCCGATCGTGCGAATCCAGGTTTGCAGCGCGTCGATGTCGGACGCAGACAGTGTCACCTCGACTGGCATGGTGTCAGGTCAATCCAGGATGCGGCGCGCGACGTTGGTGGTGACGAGATCGAGCAATTCGTCGGACCGGCCGGCGAGAATGGTCCGGATCGCGTACAGCGAGAAGCCCTTCGCCTGTTCGGCGGTGATCGCAGGCGGGATCGACAATTCTTGGCGCGCAGTGACCACGTCGACGACAGCAGGACCGTCCACCGCGAATGCGTCCGTGAGTGCCTGCTCCAATTGCGCCGGGTGCTCGACGCGACGCCCCAGGATTCCCATGGATTCGGCGACCGCTGCGAAGTTCGGATTCGACAGTTCGGTGCCGTAATTGACGATGCCCGCGGCCTTCATCTCGAGTTCGACGAAGTTCAGCGACGAGTTGTTGAACACCACGATCTTCACCGGCAACCGGTTCTGCACCAGCGTGATCAGATCACCGAACAACATGGTCAGTCCACCGTCGCCGGCCAAGGCCACCACCTGACGACCGGGCTGCGCGGTCTGCGCGCCTATCGCCAACGGCAGCGCGCACGCCATCGTGCCGTGGTTGAACGATCCGATCAGCCGGCGGCTGCCGTTCATCTGCAGGTAGCGCGCGGCCCACACCACCGGCGATCCGACGTCCACGGTGAACACCGCGTCGGAGGCGGCGAGCCGATTCACCTCTGCAGCAAGGTATTCCGGTCGGATCGGGGTGCGATCGCGGTCGTTGCCCGCCAGTTTGTCCAGCGTCGCACGCGTCTTGCGGTAGTGCCGCAGCGAGCGCTCCAGGTGCGCGGTGTCGCTCTTCGGCCGCAGCAGCGGCATCAGCGCGGACACCGTGTCCTTGACCGTGCCCACCAGGGGTAGGTCGACAGGAGTGCGGCGCCCGAGGTTCCGGCCGCGGATGTCGACCTGGATCACCCGAGCGTGGTCGGGATAGAACTGCTGGTAGGGAAAGTCGGTGCCCAGCATCAGCAGGGTGTCGCATTCCTTGATGGCCTTGTACCCCGACGCGAAGCCGAGCAGCCCCGTCATCCCGACGTCGAACGGGTTGTCGTACTCGATGAACTCCTTGCCGCGCAACGCGTGGACGACAGGCGCTTTCAGCAGATCGGCCAGTGCCACCAGTTCGGCGTGCGCGCCCTCGACGCCGGCGCCACCCAGGATCGTCACCGCCTGCGCCGCGTTGAGGAGCTCGGCCGCCTGGCGCAGTGATGCGTCGTCGGGCCGCACCACCGACGTCGTCGCCCGTACAGGCCGGGCCTGCCACGCCGTCGGATCGGCCTTCTGCAGGAAGATCTCCCCCGGCACGACGACGACCGCGACACCCGATTCCTCGACCGCTGTCCGCATCGCCATGTGCAGGATGCGGGGCAGCATGTCGGGTGTGCTGACCAGCTCGCAGTAGACACTGCAGTCCCGGAACAGCTCCTGCGGGTGCGTCTCCTGGAAGTACTCCGAGCCGATCTCGGTCCTCGGGATGTGCGCGGCGATCGCCAATACCGGCACACGGCTGCGCTGGGCGTCGAAGAGACCGTTGATGAGGTGGAGGTTTCCGGGTCCGCAGCTGCCCGCGCACACCGCCAACCCGCCGGTGATCGCTGCGTCGGCGGCTGCGGCGAACGCCGCGGTCTCCTCGTGTCGTACGTGCTCCCAAGTGATTTCGCCGGACCGGCGTAGCGCGTCGGTGAATCCGTTCAGGCTGTCTCCGGGCAGGCCGTAGACCCGCCGGACACCGCTGGCGTGCAGAGCTTCGATGACGTGATCGGCGATGGTGGCCACATCAGGAACCCTAGTGCGACGTGCGGCCTCCGGCATCGGTGTCGATGACACCATTCGGTAAGGGTTGCTGGCGCAGGCCGCCGGTAGGTTGGGCGCTGTGACCACTCAGGGCGACAAGGCTGCTCGCGGCCTCGCGGCCGCCGCAGTAGCTGTCGGGGTGGCGCAGCTGGTCGGCGCGGCATTCGGCCCGCAGGCCGACGTCCGCACCGCGGTCGGCTCCTCGGTCATCGAGCGGACCCCCGGCCCTCTCAAAGAGTGGGCCATCCAGACGTTCGGCACCGCGGACAAGCTCTTCTTGACCGTCGCGGTGCTGGTCGTCGTCGCGGCACTGGCGATCATCGCGGGCATCGTGGAGACGCCACGGCGGCCGTGGGGCAGCGCGATGATCGTCGCGGCGGGCGTTCTCGGCTGCGCCGCGGTGCTGTCGCGACCGAATGCCGGCGTCGTCGACATCGTGCCCACGCTGGTGGGCGCCGCCTGCGGTGTCGCGGTGCTGCGTTTCCTGACCTCGCGTCGCTTCACCGGTGATGGAGACGGTCCCGACACCCAGGACAGAACCGACCGCGGGAGGCGGCGCTCGCTGATCACGCTCGGGTTGCTGGTCGCGGGCGCGGCCAGCGGTGTGGCGGGCGTGGTGATCACCCGTCTGACGTCGTCGGTGTCCGGTGACCGCAACGCGTTCGCACTCCCCCGCATCACCAAGTCCGCGGCCCCGATCCCCGCCGACGTGCAGCCCCCCGATGTGGCGCTGCCGTCGTTCGTCACCGCGAACGACGAGTTCTACCGGATCGACACCGCATTGACGGTGCCGCAGGTGAGCCGTGAGGCGTGGAAACTGCGGATTCACGGCATGGTCGACCGTGAGGTCACCGTCGACTTCGCCGATCTGGAACGCTTCGAGGTGGTCGAACGGGTGGTGACGCTGACCTGCGTGTCGAATCCCGTGGGCGGTGAACTGATCTCGAACGCGGTGTGGACCGGCTATCGCGTGGCCGACCTGCTCGCCGAGGCCGGTGTGCGCCCCGACGCCGACATGGTGTTGTCGACATCGGTGGACGGGTGGACGGCGGGCACCCCGGTCGAGGCGCTCTCTGCCGACGATGCGCTGCTGGCGGTCGGCATGAACGGTCAGCCGCTGCCGATCGAGCACGGCTATCCGGCGCGACTCGTCGTGCCGGGCCTCTACGGGTATGTGTCTGCGACGAAATGGGTGACCGACCTCGAACTCACCCGGTTCGACCGGGCTCAGGCGTACTGGACGAAGTTGGGGTGGGCGGCGCGCGGGCCGATCAAGACCGCATCACGTGTCGACATCCCGAGGGCCGGCCAGGACGTGGCAGTCGGGCCGACGCGATTCGGCGGCGTCGCGTGGGCCCAGAAGCGGGGTGTGCGCAGCGTCGAGGTCAAGATGGACGACGGCGACTGGCAGCAGGCAACGCTCGGTGCCGCGTACTCCAACGACACCTGGCGGTTGTGGAGCTTCGACTGGCAGGCCACGCCGGGCTTCCACACCATCACCGTGCGTGCCACCGACAACAGCGGCTACACCCAGACCCCGGACCGTGCCGACCCGGTGCCCGACGGCGCCACGGGCTGGCATTCCATCACGTTCAACGTGAAGTGAGTCGGCTGTCGGACCCTCGTGCCATGGTGAATGCGTGCTCCTGACAGATGTCGCGCAGGCCTCCGCCGACGTCGCAGCCTCGTCGTCGCGGTTGGCCAAACGCGCACGCATCAGTGCGCTGCTCAGCGGCGCCGAAGACTCCGACACAGTGGCCGTGGTGGTGTCGTGGCTGTCCGGTGAGCTGACCCAGCGCCAGATCGGGGTCGGATGGGCTTCGCTGCGCGCCCTACCCGGACCCGCCGCGGCGCCGGCGCTCACGGTCGCCGGGGTGGAGGCGACCTTCACAGAGATCGGGGCGACGGCGGGCAAGGGGTCGCAGGCGCGTCGCGCGGAACTGCTGAACGGATTGTTCGTCGCGGCCACCGACGTCGAGCAGGCCTTTCTGCGCCGGCTGCTCGGCGGGGAACTGCGCCAGGGCGCGCTGATCGGGGTGATGGCGGACGCGGTCGCCGCCGCCTCGGGGGTACCGGCTACGGCCGTGCGGCGGGCCGCGATGCTCAGCGGCGATCTGCCGTCGGTGGCGGCTGCGGCGCTCTCGGATGGTCAGGCGGCGCTCGAGCAGTTCACGCTGCGGGTCGGCACCCCGGTGGGCCCGATGCTGGCGCAGACCGCGACCGACGTGGCGGACGCGCTCTCGCGCCTCGGCGGCACCGCGGTCTTCGAGGCCAAGCTCGACGGCGCCCGCGTGCAGATCCACCGGAACGGCGATGAGGTGTCGGTCTACACCCGCAGCCTCGACGACGTGACATCGCGGCTGCCCGAGGTGGTCGACGCGGTGCTGGCGCTGCCGGTGACCGACCTCATCGCCGACGCGGAGGCCATCGCTCTCAAACCCGACGGGCGCCCGCACCGGTTCCAGGTCACCGCCTCGCGGTTCGGCCGACGAGGCAGCTCGGGGCCACACGAACAACAACTGTCGGTGTTCTACTTCGATCTGCTGCGCGCCGACGGAACCGATCTGCTGGACCGTCCGGCACACGAGCGCATCGCGGTCATGGATGCCCTCGTGCCGCCCGAACAGCGGGTCGATCGGCTGGTCACCTCCGATCCCGACGAGGCACGACGCTTCCTGGACACCACGCTGGCGGCTGGTCACGAGGGCGTGATGGCGAAGTCCGTCGAGGCCGCTTACGAAGCCGGACGCCGCGGTGCCGGCTGGATGAAGATCAAACCGGTGCACACCCTCGATCTGGTGGTGCTGGCGGTCGAATGGGGGTCCGGCCGGCGCACCGGCAAGCTGTCGAACATCCACCTCGGTGCCCGCGACGAGACGACGGGCGAGCTGAAGATGCTGGGCAAGACCTTCAAGGGGATGACAGACGAGATGCTGGCCTGGCAGACCCAGCGCTTCCTCGAGCTGGCCGACGGAGCGACCGACGGCTATGTGGTCAAGCTGCGGCCGGAGCAAGTCGTCGAAATCGCCTTCGACGGCATCCAGACCTCCACCCGCTATCCGGCGGGGATGGCCCTGCGGTTCGCGCGGGTCCTGCGCTACCGCGACGACAAGACGGCCGACGACGCCGACACCGTCGCCACCGTGCGGGCGTTCCACGAACGCGCCGGCTGACGCGGTCGACGAGAGTTAAACCGGGGTTCGGCCGCGAGCCGGGATCGTCCGGTGCGACGATCGAGACGTCCAGCATTGCGCCGCGCCGACGAGGGAGGGATTGGCAGGCTTATGGCCACACCGACCGCCGCACCATGGGACCGCATCGAAGAATCCGACGGGGACATCACCTACGTCCGGACCGACAGGGACCTGCCCCCGGTCGCGATCATCGATCGCTCACCGATCACCACCAAGCACAAGATCATCTTCGCGGTGGTGGCAGTGCTCGGTGCGCTGGCGTGGGCGATGATCGCCTTCTTCCGCGGCGAAACGGTGAACGCGGTCTGGTTCGTCATCGCGGCGGTCTGCACCTACGTCATCGGCTACCGGTTCTATGCGCGCCTGATCGAGATGAAGTTGGTGCGCCCACGCGACGAGATCGCCGCGCCTGCTGAGGTTTTCGAAAACGGCACCGACTACCTGCCCACCGACCGGCGGGTGCTCTACGGCCATCACTTCGCCGCTATCGCGGGGGCCGGTCCGCTCGTCGGGCCCGTACTGGCCACGCAGATGGGTTATCTGCCCGGCGCGATCTGGATCATCATCGGCGCCGTCGTCGCCGGCTGCGTGCAGGACTACCTGGTGCTCTCGATCTCGGTGCGCCGCCGCGGCCGGTCCCTGGGCCAGATGGCCCGCGGCGAACTCGGCGTGGTCGGCGGCATCGCCGCGATCGTGGGCGTGCTGGTGATCATGGTGATCCTGCTGGCCGTGCTGGCACTCGTGGTGGTGGGCGCGTTGGCCGAGAGCCCATGGGGCGTGTTCTCGATCGCCATGACGATCCCGATCGCGATATTCATGGGTCTGTATCTGCGCTTCCTGCGCCCCGGCCGGGTCTCGGAGGTGTCGCTGATCGGCGTGGCGCTGCTGCTGTTGGCTGTCGTGTCGGGCGGCTGGGTGGCCGAAACGTCTTGGGGCGTCGAGTGGTTCACGCTCTCGAAGGTGGCCCTGTCGTGGTGCATCATCATCTACGGGTTGGCCGCGTCGGTTCTGCCGGTGTGGCTGCTGCTCGCCCCTCGCGACTACCTGTCGACGTTCATGAAGGTCGGCACCATCGCTCTGCTGGCCGTCGGCATCCTGCTCGCCCGGCCGGTGATGGAGGCCCCGGCGATCTCGTCGTTCGCCGCCAGCGGCTCGGGCCCGGTGTTCGCCGGCTCGCTGTTCCCGTTCCTGTTCATCACGATCGCCTGCGGCGCACTGTCGGGTTTCCATTCGCTGATCTCCTCGGGTACCACGCCCAAGCTGTTGGAGAAGGAAAGCCAGATGCGGCTGATCGGCTACGGCGGCATGCTGACCGAGTCGTTCGTCGCGATCATGGCGCTGATCACCGCCGCGATCCTCAACCAGCACCTGTACTTCGCGATGAACGCCCCGTCGGCGTCGACGGGCACCACCGCCCAGAGCGCCGCCGACTACGTCAACGGGCTCGGCCTCTCGGGCGCCCCGATCAGCGCCCAAGAGATCTCCGATGCGGCCCGAAGCGTCGGCGAGGAGACGATCGTCTCCCGCACCGGCGGCGCACCGACGCTGGCGTTCGGCATGTCCGAGGTGCTGCACCAGGTGTTCGGCGGAGCGGGGCTCAAAGCGTTCTGGTACCACTTCGCGATCATGTTCGAGGCCCTGTTCATCCTCACCACCGTCGACGCCGGTACCCGCGTGGCGCGCTTCATGCTCTCCGACGGACTGGGCAATCTCGGTGGGCCGCTGAAGAAGTTCCGCAACCCGAGTTGGCGGGTCGGCGCCTGGCTGTGCAGCGTGATCGTCGTCGCCGCCTGGGGCAGCATCCTGCTGATGGGCGTCACCGATCCCCTCGGTGGCATCAACACGCTGTTCCCACTGTTCGGCATCGCCAACCAGCTACTGGCCGCGATCGCGCTGACGGTCGTGACCGTGGTCGTCATCAAGCGCGGGTTGCTGAATTGGGCCTGGATCCCCGGCATTCCGCTGCTGTGGGACCTCACCGTCACCATGACGGCGTCCTGGCAGAAGATCTTCTCCGGCGATCCGAAGGTGGGCTACTGGACCCAGCACTTCTCCTATCGCAACGCCAAAGAGGCCGGCGAGACGTCGTTCGGTGCCGCCAAGAACGCCGACCAGTTGGACGCCGTCATCCGCAACACCTTCATCCAGGGCACGCTGTCGATCATCTTCGCCGCCCTGGTGATCATCGTGTTCGTCGCCGGTGCCATCGTCGCGCTGCGCGCGATCCGCGGACACGGTACGCCGCTGACCGAGGACGAGCCGGTACCGTCGCGGATGTTCGCGCCCTCGGGCATGTTCCCCACCGCCGCCGAGAAGGAGGTGCAGAAGCAATGGGACGCCTTACCGAAGGAACACGCCGGGCACTCCACCAGATCAGCTGGTACTGGCAGTCATTGATGGGTGACAACCACTACCAGCGCTATGTGGAGCACCGTGCCCGGCAGCACGCCGGCGAAGCGGTGATGTCGGAACGCGAGTACTGGCGGCACCGGCACGCCGCGGCCGACGCCAACCCCGGCGCGCGCTGCTGCTGAACCGTCAGGACTCCGCGGCGCGATAGGCCGCGACGATCGGCGCCAATTCATCGGGTGTCGCGCCGTGCATGATCACCGCGTCGGCACCGTGGTCGAACTCTGCCCGCACCCGGGCCGCACACCGCGGCGCCGAACCCGTCGCCGCCGCCTCGAGCCATTCGTCGGGAATGAGCGTGGCGATGTGCTCGATCTGCCCCGCGGTTGCTTTGTGGTCGATGCCGCCGGCCATCGACTGCACCACGGCATCATCCCGAAAGCGTTGCAGCACGGCGGGATCCCATCCGTTGGTGCGGACCAGCAGATCGCCGTAGCCCTGGAGGTAGGTGGCCAGCCGTGCCACCGTCTTCTTCAGGCGCAGCTCCTCGGGGAGATGGTCGCCGACGGTGGCCAGACACGACCAGACCCGCACCGTGTCGGGGTCCCGCCCGGCCTGCTCGGCAGCGCTCTTGACGGTCCGGACCGCTCGCTGCAGTGTCTCCGGGGCGAAGTAGGTGTGCAGGATGACGTCGTCGAACTGGCGGCCGCCCAATGCCAGCGTCTGCGGGCCGAACGCGACGATCGCCAGCCGGATGTTCTCGTCGAAGTCACCGTCGAGGTAGAGCACCGGGTACTGACCGATGGGCCCGTCGTGCCCGACGATGGCCCCGCCGCGCCACAGCGTGCGCATCACCTGCGCGAAATCCTCCATCTGGGCCGTGGTCACCGCCGGTACCCCGAAACCCTGGTAGATGGCGGCGATTCCGCGGCCGATGCCGAGGGTGAACCTGCCTCCCGAGAGTCGGTGCATCGTCGTCGCCCACGAACCGGTGATCAACGGATGGCGGGTGTTGTGGTTGGTCGCCGCCGTCGCGATCTGCATGCGCTCGGTCACGGCCAGCGCCGCGCCGGTCAACGACGCGGCCTCCTTGACGTTCCACCGCTCGGAGATGAACGCGGTGCCGAACCCGAGCGCCTCCCCCTGCCGGGCTTCGTCGAGCAGGCCGGCCGGGCCATCGCCGCCGGCACCGGCCAACAGGTAGTAGCCCAGCTCGTCGAGCACCCGCTCACTCATGGCAAGACCATACAACTTTCCAACATGTGTTCACTCAGTCGACAGCGCCGTCTAGAGTCCACACCATGTCAGAGCCGACGCACTTCACCGTCCCCGGCGCCATCGACGCGATCGCCGCGGCGATCGGCGACCGCGAGTTCATCGTGGCCGGCGATCGGCGGTTCACCTACGCGCAGATCGTCGAACGATCGAATCGACTGGCGCGTTACCTCCACGATCAGGGCCTGGGGTGCCACACCGAGAGATCAGCGCTGCCCGGCCACGACGTAGGTCAGGATCTGCTCGGCATCTACGCACACAACGGGGCTGAATACGTCGAGGGCATGCTGGGCGCCTGGCGCGCCCGGGTCGCGCCGTTCAACGTCAACTACCGCTACGTCAAAAGTGAGCTGCAGTACCTGCTGGCCGACGCGGGCGCCACGGCGATGCTCTATCACGCCGCATTCGCGCCGCGCCTGGCCGAGGTTCTGCCCGACCTGCCGTCGGTGCGGGTGCTGATCCAGATCGCCGATGACTCCGGTCACGAATTGCTGCCCGGCGCTGTGGATTACGAGTCGATCGTGGCCGACGGGCCGGCCGGCCCACCGCCCGTCGAACCCTCCCCCGACGACCTCTACGTGCTCTACACCGGCGGCACCACCGGAATGCCCAAAGGTGTGCTGTGGCGATCGCACGACATCTTCATGGCGTCGTTCGGCGGGCGCAGCCTGTACACCGGCGAGTCCGCCACCAGCTACGCCGATCTGGCCTCGCGATGCGCCGAGTCGCCCGGGACGAAGCTGCTGGTGCTGCCACCACTGATGCACGGTGCCGCCCAATGGGCCGTCATGACGTCGCTGACCATGGGACAGACCGTGGTGTTCTCGTCGGTCACCGATCACCTCGACGTCGACGACGTGGTGCGCACGATCGAGCGGGAACAGGTGCTGACCGTGACCGTGGTCGGTGACGCGATGGCACGTCCGCTGGCCGACGCCTTCGAGCGCACCGACGCAGATCTCTCCTCGTTGGCCGTGGTGGCCAGCGGTGGCGCCCGGCTGACGCCGACCGCCAAGCAGCGACTGATCGACACCAAGCCGAACCTGATGGTGGTCGACAGCGTGGGCTCGTCGGAGACCGGAGCGCAGATGACCCACATGTCGGCACCAGGTGCGGTGTCGACGGGCACCTTCACGGCCGGCCCCGACACGTACGTCGTCGCAGAGGATCTCGGCACGATCCTGCAGCCGGGCCACGACGGCATCGGGTGGCTCGCGCAGCGCGGTTACGTCCCCCTCGGCTACAAGGGCGACGCGGCGAAGACGGCAGCCACCTTCCCGGTGATCGATGGCGTCCGCTACTCCGTTCCGGGTGACCGTGCCCGTCACCTCGCCGACGGCGTGATCGAGCTGCTGGGCCGGGATTCGGTGACCATCAACTCCGGCGGGGAGAAGATCTTCGCCGAGGAGGTGGAGACCGCCGTCGCGTCGCATCCCGCCGTCGCCGACGTCGTGGTCGCGAGCAGACCCAGTGACCGGTGGGGGCAGGAAGTGGTCGCCGTCGTCGCGCTCGCCGACGGTGTCGAGGCCACTGCGCAGGAGCTGATCGACCATGCGAGCACCGTGCTCGCCCGCTACAAGCTGCCCAAGGCCGTGGTGTTCCGGCCGGTCATCGAGCGCAGCCCGGCCGGCAAGGCCGACTACCGCTGGGCCCGCGAGCAGGCCACCGCCGAAAGCTGAACTGACGCAACGGTTCCCACACAAAGCAGCGGTGCGCCGCCTGAAGTCAGGCGACGCACCGCTGTTGTGACGAGATCAGGCGACCTGGCAGGCCGACGCGTCGAGCACGCACAGATCCTGGTTGGCGCCGAGCAGGCCGCCGGACTGCGCACCCGCGAAGCTCAACAGGTTGTTCTGCGCGCTGTCCTTGCCGTAGGGCGTGTAGAAGTCGTAGTCCGCTAACCCCTTCGACGCGTTGTAGATGTTGGGCAGCGGGATCGTCCCGAACAAGGTGCGCAGCTCGTAGCGCGTCTTGTCGCCGTTCGGATCCGGCATCGAGTAATAGCCCTCGCCGAACGGGGAGTTGCCCATGTACTTCATGTTGAAGATCGAGCCGATCGGCGGGACCTCGCCCTTCCCGGTGCCGACCCCGTTGAGAGAGTCGTTGACGTCGGTGACCAGGATCGCCTTCGAGTAGCCGCGGGAGATGTCCCACTGCGTACTCACGTCGGCATCCACGCTGCCGATCTTGACGCCCTTGGAGTCGTAGACGTCGAACTGCTGGTAGCCCTGCACGATGACCTCGCGCGGCGGCAGGCCGTTGACTCCGGTGTAGGTGATGTCCGACGTCGGCTTGAAGGTGTAGTCACCGACGGTGTACGAGTCGCGGCTGGGCTCCTCGGAAGCGTTGAAGCTCAACGGCAGCTCGTCGACGACCTGGCCCTTGCGGGTCTGCGAGATCAGCAGCGTCTTGGTGATGTCCTTGCCCGGCTGCGGCTTGGAGTAGTACAGCGCGTAGGAGAACTCGTCCTTCCAGTAGATGATGTTGTACACCGATCCGACCGGCGGGATGTCGCCAGCGTTGACGCCGGAAGCCCCGTCGGTGGAGGTGACGATGATCGCCTCACTGGTGGTGCCCCAGAAGTCCGACGTCACGGTGACCACGCCATCGAACGTGCCCACCATCTCGTCGGTGCCCTCCTTGAAGACACCGAACTTCTGCGTGCCCTGGATCGCGTTGAACAGCGGTTCGTATCCGACGAACCCGGTGTAGTTCAACGTGTCGTTTGTGACGGGCTTGATGTAGTACCCGTCCTGGGTGTGGATCGGCCGGTTGATGCCCTCGTAGTCGGTGAGGAAATCGGCTGCGCTGTAGTTGATCCGGAACGGATCGGCGTTCATCGGCAGGGTTCCGAAGCGGGTGATGTACTTGTAGGTCACCACGTCCTTGCCCTCTTGGGCGAGCGCCGAGTACTGCGTGCCGCCGCGGCCGTTGGTGACGACGGCGAAGATCGAGCCGACCGGCGGGATGTCACCCTTCTTGACGCCGACCACGGCGCCGTCTGCCTTGTCGGTGACGTCGAGGACGACGATCTGCAGCGACCGGTTGCCCGCACCGAGGTCGTTGTTGATGGCGACCAGGCCGTGAATGGTCCCGACCGTGTTTCCGTCAGCGTCCACGAGGTCGAAGTCCTGCTTGCCCTGCAGGACGCCCGGGAACGCCGGCACCATCGTGTACTTGCCGTAGAACGACGTGATCGTGGGCTCCCCCACCGGGACGACCTTGAGGCCGTTCCACACCATCGTCGGATCGTTCTGCTGCGCCTGGGAGTCGAGTTCGCGGCGCGACACCGCAGCGGCCAACCAGGCGAACGGCGAATTGGCGTTGGGCGCGGCGGGCGCATTGCCGGTGAACGCGTCGAGGAACTTCTTGAAGAGTGTCACGAGCGGGCCCTGCGAGACCGTCGTTGTCGACGCCTCTTCGGTGTCCGTCGCAACAGCGTTCGATGCGACCGTGGCAGTCTTGGCCGTCGAGACGTTGATCAGCGTCTTTGGGGTCGTCGCCGCCTCGGGGGCGTCCACGGTGATGGCCGACAGCAGACCCTTCAGACCCTTGGTTTCCTTGGTGGTCTTCGTGGGCGCGACGTCGTCGGGCGCAGTGACCGTGGGGCTCTCGGTGTCGTCACCGGCCGACGCACCGGCATCGGCCGGCTTCCAGGACCAACGCTTCTTGGGCGGCGTCTTGACGGAGTCGTCCTCACCGGGGGCCTCGGCTGCGTCGTCCGAGGGCACCGTCGGGGTGTCGGACGAGTCGGTCTCGGTGCCGGGCTTGGGCTTCGGTCCCTTGAACAGATCGGCCCAGACGTTCTTGCGGTCCTTCTTGCCGAGTCCCTTGCCGGCGTCGCTGTCGTCGGTGTCCTTGGTGTCCTTGGTGTCCTTGGACTCCTTGGACGTCTCCTTGGTGGTGTCCTTGCTCGTCTCGCTACCGGCGGCCCCGCCGCCCGCCGTCGCGCCGGACGTGTCGGAGGCGGATCCGCCCGATGTCGATCCCGTGGAATCCGCGTACGCGACCCCCTGGCCACCCGCGACAACCGCAGCACCAACACCAAGGGCGACCGCCAGGCCCCCGATTCGACCGACGTAACAACCAGCGTTCATTACTCTCCCCAGGGACTACCAGCGACTTGTGACCGAAACTATACAATCGCGGACCGCTTCCACAGCCCGTTTCCAGCGTTAGCCAGAAAACTTTCTCTATTTTGCTGGACGACGGGTGACCGCCGCCTGATCCTGCGCCGCTCAGCCGACCTTACGAGGCAGGTCGAAGGTGTCGTACACGAAGGACAGGTCGTTCTGGATGCGCTCGGCACTCAGCCCGAACCGGTCCGGTGCATGCTGATGCTTGCTCTTGTACGAGCGTTGCTTCTCCGCCTGCGCGCGCACCTCGGCCAGGAACGACGCCGTGGGTTCGATCTCGGCGAACTCACAGATGCGCTCGATCGTCGGCTCCAGGTTCTGGATCAGATCGGGATAGCGCACCACACAGAGATTCTTCTCCGGGATCTGGCCGGAGGTGTAGGCGTCGTGGAAGACCTTCAGCATTGCGCACGACGCCTGGTAGAGGTTCTCCACCCAGCGCTGCTGATCCTCGGCCGACGTGCGGTTGAACGCGTCGTAGCCGTTTTCCAGCACGCTCGCGATGAGCGACATTCCGGAGGGGATGACCTCGACCGGGTCGCGCACGATGTAGACGAGCTTGGCGTCCGGATACCGCTCGAGCACCTCGTCGAGACGGAACGTCAGCATGCTCGTCTTGGCGAGGATGCGACGATCCTTCTTGTAGTAGAGGTTTCTTCGCCAGAGCTCCTCGTAGTAACGGAAGAACCGCTCCCGTTCCTGAGGGGTCGCGCCGTCGATCCCGAAGCTGCGCCGGGACAGATCACTGCCCCAGGTGTCCTGCCAGGCCAGGAAATAGGCCCAGGCGAACGGGCCGTCGAGAGTGTGGAAGAACCATGCCGGATCGTCGGTCTCGATGCCGCGGAGGCTGGTGTCGTGCACATCTGACGGGTGATACCGCGCCGGCGAGAGCCGGTCCAGCTTGGGCACGATCCGACCCAGCAGCTTGCGCGCGGTGATCGCGGGAAACAGCATCTCCCACAGCTCGAACGCCGACAGCCCACCGTTGCTCAGCAGGAAGCGGTGCAGAAAGGTGGTGCCGCTACGCGGATTGCCGATGATGAAGATCGGCCGATCGAGCGGCTCGTCTTTGTAGCGGGGGAACACCAGGCGGTCCAAGCCCATGGTGGCCGCCGAGATCCCGCCTCGTACCTGGAGGATGAAAAAGGTCCCGAGTGGCCGCAGCCACAACCCGAACGTCTTGTTGATGACTCGGTAGACGCGCAGGTACCGGTCCATCAGCCCTCCCACACGGCCGCAGCACCCACAATGGTGAATCCTGCTGCGGCACTTGCCATCACGATCTTGTCGCCCGGCTCGACGGTGCCGTGCTCGAGGCGGTACTCCAGAGCGAGGGCCCACGCTGTGCTCGCGGTGTTGCCGAACAGCGAATGAGTGTGCACACAGGCCTGCGGCCGCGCGCCGAGCTCGGTGAACACACGCTCGAGCACCGCCTCGCTCGGCTGATGCAACGCGTAGTGGTCGATCTCCTCCGAGGACCAGCCGAGCTCACCGAGCATCTCGCGAATCGCGGGCGGCACGTGGACCGACAAGGCGAAGAGTTCCTTCGACTTCGAGGTGAAGTGGCCGTCGATCGGGGTCTTGCACAAGTCGTAGTGCTCACACAGGGTCTTGTGGAAGATGCCTTCCAGCCGTGCACTTCCGCCAGGCAGCGGTTCCCGTGACACCACCAGTGCGGCAGCGGCATTGCCGAGCGTCAACCCGGCTGCGAACACTGCGACGTCCTGCAACGACCCCATGTCGTAAGCGATGCGATCACGAGTCAGCTCACCCGCGCAGACGAGCGCCGTGTTCATCTCCGGGTGCAATGCGAAATATCCGGCGACGGTGTGCATCGCTTCGATCAGACCGGCACATGCGCAGGTGACGTCGACGGCGTGCAGAGGACGGGCACCGAGCAGCCCCGCGACTTCGGCGGCCGTCGCGGGCTCGAAGTTGCCGCGCGCGATGCCTCCGTACACCACGAGATCGAGATCGGTGGCCGAGACGCCGGTGCGTTCCAGACATGCCTGGGCGGCCTGTGTTGCAAACTCCGCCGGCATCAGGGTGGTGCTCTGATCCAGGTAGCGCGTCTTGGTGTTGCAGCGGTCGAAGACGTAACGAATGGTTTGCTCGACTCCGATCCACTCCTCCGCGGGACCTGAGAATTCCTTGCGAACAAGGGCAAGGACCTCGTCGTTGTCCATGGCCGTGTCCGGCAGCACAGTGGCAGGCCGCGAGAAGTAAAGAGTTGGAAGCGTCATGAGCCGATCTCCCTGTTCAGTGGTGGCGCGATCGTAGCGTGAGCAGGTCTTAACCTATGAGCCCTGGGGCGGCTCCGCAATTGCAGCACACGAAACATAGCGCCTCGCTACTGCGCTTTGGAAGCTACCCCGCCTGTCGACACCTGTCTGGGTATTGGGCAAGTCTGTGAATTTGGCACGACCTTCTACCAGGCCGCTCATAGCTCGTCCCCCGACGCGGCCCTAGATATTGACAGTCTCGTAAGATTTCTTTCTGCGCGGAGGTTAGCTGATGATCTGCTGTGGGCGGGGCGAATTGTCATCTGAGTTTTCCTGCCCATCATCTCCCCAACATCGGCCAGCAACATTGATGAGCGGTGTATCGATACCCTGATCCCTGTGCGCTGGATCGTCGACGGCATGAACGTGATCGGCGCTCGGCCGGACGGCTGGTGGCGCGACCGGCACGCAGCGATGGTGACACTGGTGCACGCACTCGAGACCTGGGCGAGCGCCGAGGGTGTCGACGTGACCGTGGTGTTCGAGCAGCCCCCGTGTCCGCCGATCGAGTCGACGGTGGTGACGGTCGCGCATGCGCCTGCTGCCGCACCCAACTCCGCCGACGACGAGATCGTCGCCGTGATCCGAGCCGATGAGCATCCCGACGACCTCGTCGTCGTCACCTCCGATCGGGCCTTGATCGAGCGCGCCCGCGCCGCCGGGGCCACCGTGGTGTCCCCCGGACGGCTGCGTGCGCAGCTGGACGTCCGGTGATCGGCGCGTCAGCCGAGCACGCCGCGGCGGGTCAGGTGCTCGATCAGGGGTGACGCCCCGGCGGTGAGGTGCTCGGCCATCGCGGCGCGGGCCTGCGCCTGATCGTGGGCGGCCAGCGCCGCCAGCACCCGCCGGTGGTGCTGGTTCGAGTTCTCCGGCCACCCCTCGACCGCGGGAAACACGGCCTCGGGTGCATACCGGGTGATCTGCGACATCAGCTGCGCCAATTTCGGAGAGTCCGCGGCGACGTTGATCGCCCGGTGGAAGTCGTGATTCAGCCGGACCGCGCGCTGGCCGTCGCCCGCGGCATACGCAGCCTCCAGATCGGCCTGCACCGCAGCCAGGTCGGCGAGCGCGGCATCGGTGATCACGGCGGCCGCGCGGGCCGCCAACTCCCCGCCGATGAAAGCCTGCACCTCGGCGACATCGGTGATGTCGCGGCCGGTGACCGGCCGGATGACGAAACCGCGACGCGGCTGCTGGTCGAGCAGACCTTCGGCCTTCAGCTCGAACAGCGCCTCACGCACCGGGGTCACGCTGATGCCGAGTTCGGCGGCCAGTTGATCGAGACGGACGTAGCTTCCCGCGGCGTACGTCCCGTCGAAGATCCTGCGTCGCACCACCGCCGCCACGTCGTCGGCGAGTTGCGGCCTACTCGCGAAATCGGGTGCGCTCACCATCACACCCGATAGTCCGCGAGCAGCCGCTTGCTGATGATGTTCTTCTGGATCTCGCTGGTGCCCTCGCCGATCAGCAGGAACGGCGCATCGCGCATCAGCCGTTCGATCTCGTACTCGGTCGAATACCCGTAGCCGCCGTGGATCCGGAAGCTCTGCTGGGTGACCTCGGCGCACATCTCGCTGGTGAAGTACTTCGCCATGCCGGCCGCGACATCGTTGCGGTCACCGGAATCCTTGAGGCGCGCCGCGTTGACCATCATCAGATGGGCCGCCTCGACCTTGGTGGCCATCTCGGCCAGCGCGAAGGCAATGGCCTGGTGCTCGGCGATCGGCTTTCCGAACGTGCTGCGCTGCTGCGCGTAACGCACCGCGAGCTCGAACGCGCGGATGCCGACGCCGCAGGCCCGGGCGGAGACGTTGACTCGGCCGATCTCGACGCCGTCCATCATCTGGAAGAACCCCTGACCGGGTGCCTCACCGAGGATGTCGGTCGCCTGGGCGCGATAGCCGTCGAAGATCAGTTCGGTGGTGTCGATGCCCTTGTAGCCGAGCTTGTCGAGCTTGCCGGGAATGGTGAGGCCCGGCACGACTTCGCCGAACCCCGCGGGCTTCTCGATCAAGAAGGCGGTCAGGTTGCGGTGCGGGCGCTCCGCCCCCTCGTCCGTGCGCACCAGCACTGCGACCAGCGTCGAGCTGCCTCCGTTGGTCAGCCACATCTTCTGGCCGTCGATCGTGTAGGTGCCGTCGCCGTTGTCGACAGCCCTGGTCCGGATTGCCGCCACATCGGAACCCAGTTCGGGCTCCGACATCGAGAACGCACCGCGGGTGTCACCGGTGGCCATGCGCGGCAGCAGGTTCCGTTTCTGCGACTCGGTGCCGTGCTGGCGGATCATGTAGGCGACGATGAAGTGGGTGTTGATCACCCCGGATACGCTCATCCAGCCCCGAGCCAGCTCTTCGACGCACAGCGCGTAGGTCAGCAGTGACTCGCCGAGGCCGCCGTACTCCTCGGGGATCATCAACCCGAACAGCCCCATGTCCCGCATGCCGTCGACGATGGCCTGTGGATAGGTGTCGGAATGCTCGAGTTCCTGGGCTGCCGGGATCACCTCTTTGTCCACGAATCTCCGCACCGTGGCGACGATCTCGGTCTGGAACTCGGTGAGCCCCAGGGTCTGCGCCAGTCTGGTCATCGCGTTGCCCTTTCGAAGACGGCCGCCAGCCCTTGCCCACCGCCGATGCACATGGTGACCAGCCCGTACCGGCCGCCGCGCCGCATCAGCTCGCGAGCCAGCGTCGCCAGCATGCGACCCCCGGTGGCCCCGACCGGGTGCCCGAGGGAGATACCCGATCCGTGGACATTGGTGCGATCGAAATCGTCTGCCGTGAAACCCCATTCGCGTGTGCATGCCAGCGCCTGCGCGGCGAATGCCTCGTTCAGTTCGATGAGGTCGATGTCTGCCAGTGTCAGGCCAGCCTTGGCGAGCGCGATACCGGTCGCCGGCACGGGGCCGATACCCATCACCTCCGGGCCGACACCTGCGACCGCCCACGACACCAACGTGACCAGCGGGGTGAGGCCGAGTTCGTCGGCTCTTTCCGCGGTGGTGACCAGACACATCGAGGCCGCGTCGTTCTGTCCGCTCGAGTTGCCCGCTGTCACAGTCGCTTCCGGATCGGAGGCAGCCAGGATCGGCCGGAGCGTCGCCAGTTTTTCCAGCGACGTGTCGGCCCGCGGGTGCTCGTCTGTGTCGATGACGTCCTCGCCGCTCCTGGTGTGAACGGTCACCGGAATGATCGTCTCGGCGAGCAGACCGTCCTTCTGGGCCGCGACGGCGCGCTGGTGTGAGCGCACAGCAAGCTGATCCTGCTCGTGGCGCCCGATTCCGTACTGGCGCCGAAGATTCTCGGCGGTCTCGAGCATCCCGCCGGGCACGGGATGATGCTTGCCGCCCGCTGTCGTCCTGCCCCGCGCGAGCGCGTCGTGCACCGTGACACCGCTTCGAGCACCGCCCCAGCGCATGTCCGTGGAGTGGAACACCGCATTGCTCATCGACTCGGCGCCGCCCGCGACGACGACGTCGTTGTCACCGGCCGCGACTTGGAGGCAGGCCTGGATCACTGCCTGCAGGCCGGACCCGCACCGCCGGTCGACCTGCATACCGGGCACGGTCACCGGTAGGCCGGCGTCGAGGGCGATGACGCGACCGATGGCGGGCGCCTCCATGGACGGGTAGCAGTGCCCCACGATGACGTCCTCGACCGTCTCTGGGCGGATGCCGGTGCGGGTGAGCAGGCCCTGCAGTGCCGCGACCCCGAGGTCGACGGCTGTCAGCGACGCGAACATGCCGCCGTAACGCCCGATCGGCGTCCGGACCGGTTCGCAGATGACGGCCGCACGGGTCACAGGTGCCGCCCGCCGGTGACCTCGAGGACCGTCCCGGTCATGTACGAGGACAGGTCGCTGGCGAGGAACAGCGCAACGCCTGCGACCTCGTCCGGCTCGCCGGCGCGGCCCATCGGCACCTCGGCCACTTTCGAATCCCAGATGTGTTGCGGCATGGCCTCTGTCATCGCCGACCGGATCAGACCGGGTTGGATGGCGTTCACCCGCACGCCGAGGTACGCGAGTTCTTTGGACGCAGCCTTCGTCATCCCGACGATGCCGGCCTTGGCGGCCGAGTAGTTGGTCTGCCCGATCATGCCGACCTTGCCGGAGATCGACGACATGTTCACGATCGCCCCGCGCTTGTTCTCGCGCATCACCGCCGAGGCAGCCCGCAGACCGTTCCACGTGCCTTTCAGGTGTACCGCGATGACCTGGTCGAACTGCTCCTCGGTCATCTTGCGCATCGTGGCGTCACGGGTGATGCCCGCGTTGTTGACCATCACGTCCAGACCACCGAACTGCTCGACGGCTGCCGCCACCAGAGCCTCGACCTGCTCCGCGCTGGTCACGTCGCAGCGCACGGCCCGCGCCACGTCGGCGCCGCCGAGCGCGTCGGCCGTCGACTGCGTGGCCTCGAGATTGACGTCCCCGAGCACCACCCGGGCTCCCTCGTCGACGAACCGTTGAGCGATGGCCAGACCCAGCCCCTGCGCCCCGCCCGTGACCACAGCGATCCGTCCGGTCAGTAATCCCATGCCTCATCCTCACGTCGTCGGTTCGGGCCGATATCATATTTCATATACGATATCGGCTACACAAAACCCTGAGGAGAGCGATGAGCAGCGCCGAGGTGAGTGACGAGGACTTCCGCGAGATCCTCGCGCAGGCCCGCCACTTCGTCAGGACCGTCGTCGTGCCCCGAGAGCAGGACATCCTGACCGACGATCGGGTCCCGGACGACCTGCGCGAGCAGGTGAAGAAGATGGGCCTGTTCGGATACGCGATCCCCCAGGACTGGGGCGGCCTCGGCCTGAACCTGGCACAAGACGTCGAACTGGCCATGGAACTCGGATACACGTCGCTGGCCGTCCGGTCCATGTTCGGAACCAACAACGGCATCGCGGGACAGGTACTCGTCGGCTACGGCACCGACGAGCAGAAGTCCACCTGGTTGGCGCCCATTGCCTCCGGCGACGTCGTCGCGTCGTTCGCGTTGACCGAACCAGGCGCCGGTTCCAACCCGGCGGGCTTGCGCACCAAGGCAACTCGCGACGGCGACGGATGGATCATCAACGGAGCCAAGCAATACATCACGAATGCGCCGACCGCGGATCTGTTCATCACCTTCGCGCGCACCCGCCCTGCCGACGCACAGGGCGCCGGCATAGCAGTGTTCCTGGTGCCCGCCGACAGCTCGGGGGTCACAGTCGGGGCGAAGGACAAGAAGATGGGTCAGGAGGGTGCCTGGACCGCCGACGTGACCTTCACCGACGTGCGGGTCGGCGACAGTGCGCTCGTCGGGGGCAGCGAGGACATCGGGTATCGCGCGGCGCTGTCGTCCCTGGCCCGCGGCCGGGTGCACATCGCGGCACTCGCCGTCGGCACCGCCCAGCGCGCGCTCGACGAATCGGTCGCCTACGCCGCGACGGCGACACAGGGCGGCACACCGATCGGTGAATTCCAGCTCGTGCAGGCGATGCTCGCCGATCAGTACGCCGGGGTGATGGCCGGCCGGGCCATGGTGCGTGACGCCGCTCAACAGTGGCTGTCCGGAGAAGATCGCAGGCTGGCGCCGTCGGCGGTGAAGCTGTTCTGCACCGAGATGGTGGGCCGGGTCGCCGATCTCGCCGTCCAGATCCACGGCGGCGCCGGATACATGCGCGACGTGCCCGTGGAGAGGATCTACCGCGACGTGCGGTTGCTCCGGCTCTACGAAGGCACCAGCGAGATCCAGCGACTGATCATCGGCGGCGGGCTGGTCAAGGCTGCCGCCGGCCGCCGCTGATCAGCCGACGAAGCGCACGATCGACTCGGCGATCGCCGCAGGCTTCTCGGAACCCTCGATCTCCACGGTGACGGCGAGCGTGGCCTGCACCGCGTTGTCGAGCCGAGTGACCGTCGAGATCTGCGCCCGCGCCCGCAGCCGCGCACCTACGCGGACCGGCGTGATGAACCGGACTTTGTTGTAGCCGTAGTTGATCGCCATCGCCACGTTGTCGACGGTGTAGAGGCGGTGCGTGAAGTAAGGCAGCAGCGACAGGGTGAGCAGCCCGTGCGCGATCGTCCCGCCGAAGGGACCACCGGCCGCCCGCTCGGGATCGACGTGGATCCACTGGTGGTCGTCGGTGGCATCGGCGAACAGATTCACACGGTCCTGAGTGATCTCCAGCCACTCCGTGGGTCCCAGCTGCGACCCCTCCGCTGCGACGAACTCGCCGAGATCCTTGAACTTCTTCACTGCGTCTCCTTCGACCCATAGCCGCCGATTCCAGCCTCACGGTGCCATCACAGTGTCACACCCGAGGTCACACCCGAGGTCACACCTGACGCCATACCCAACGCCCCACCAACGCAATAGCCAAGGCCACAGTCGACACCGAACCGGACGCCTATGAGGCCGGCCCTGACTGGTGCCCGGAATAGTGTCACGATGTGCCGACAATGGGCGCGGCGACACCGAATGAAATCGGCATTCCACCATTTCGCTATCCGGATTGTTGTTGTGAAATCCATGAATACCCGCTGTACGCTAACTGGATTTCTGTCGCACATGTCAATAAAATTGCGGGGACTAATGCCTGTTGCCCCAATTTACGGATTTGGCAAACGCCCCTCGGGACCCAAATCCTTGCCATCACGGCTCGCCGCGACATCCCCGTCAGCATTGTCCGGACCCAGACGCAGGTTTTGCGCAACGCTTGGGCTGTGGACCTGCGCACGATGGCGACCCGCGTTGCCGCGCTAGGCGGCGGGCCTGGGAAACAGGCTCGTTACTGGACGGTAACCGCGCTGACGGCGGCGTCAGCGCGAAGTTCCCCGCCCCCGTTCTGCCCCCGGCCCGGCAAAAAGAGCAAAGGAGATGCACGCGGAGACCGAAGTCCGTTGCGATCGGAACAAGTCGCCGGGATTGTTCGCCGTGGCAACATGACGAACGCCTGACCTGCAGCGATTCCGGTCAGAGCAATTGCCAACAACCGACTTGGCGCGATCGTTACCCAATCGTGACCTTTCCGCGAATGGGATTACACGGGTGAGTTCTTCCGGCTAGCTGGAATTTCGCTGTGCATGCGCGAGATACTCGACATTGAACGTGTTTTTTCGCGTTCTGCGCGGTACCCGCCCCCACCATTGCGCCGCCCGACGAATGGATCGAAATGACCCGACCGGACTTTGCCTTTGCTGATGTCGATGGCGACCGACTGGATGCCAGTCCGCGCTATTGGGACCCCGCCACGGAGTGCACCGTGGTCTATGCACGGCCTTCGACGGAACCCGAGTTGTGGTCTGACTTCATCGCGGGAGCAGCGCACAGCTATCAACAACACGGCATCGGTGCCGCCATCGACACGGACGCCCTACACCGTGGGGACGACACCGCCCTATTCGCCGCATGCGTCAATCAGCAGGGTCGAGTTGTCGGTGGACTGCGCGCAAAGGGACCCTATGGGGCGATAGCCGAATGCCATGCGATCGAGGAATGGGACGGGCAGGACGGGGAGGATCTGGTGCGGAAAATGGTTGCTGATCGTCTACCCTTCGGCGTGGCCGAAATGAAGACCGCGTGGGTCGCCGACGACCCCGAGTTGAGCCGCCGACTGACCACGGCCATCGCCCGCACTCCTCTGCACGCGATGGATCTGCTGGGCATCCAGTTCGTCGTCGCGACGGCCGCGTCCTACGTACTCAAGCGGTGGCTGACGTCGGGCGGCGTGCTGGCCGCCAAGATCCCGCCGACTCCCTACCCCGACATTCGCTACCAGACCAGGATCGCCTGGTGGGACCGCCTCACTTTCGCCAATCATGCTCAGCCGCGGCAGCTCTCGGCGTATCTGGCCGACAAGCGCGCCATGACTCCGCGGCCCGACTTCGCCGGAGACGCCGTGCTCGCCGCGGCGCCGCGACTGCTGGGATGAGCCACCCCGCCGGTCCGGTCCACTGTGCATCGGTGCTCGATCCGAACGTGCCCGCGGACGCTGAGCGGTGGTCAGCTCTGCGTGACGATCCGCGCGTCGAGGTGGTCGACACGATCGCTGCGCAGCGGGCGGAGCTGGCTGCGGTGCGCCCGCCCGTCCCGGCCGATGTCACCGACGAGCCGGACCGGTGGGTGTACTACCCCTGGCGTCGCGTACTGGCACGTGTCCTCGGCCCTCGGGGCTACCGCCGGCTGCGACTGGATCGCAACCGCAACCTGCTCTCCGCCGATGAGTTGGAGACGCTGGGCCGGCTCCGAGTCGGCGTGGTGGGGCTCAGTGTCGGACATGCGATCGCACACACCCTGGCCACTCAGGGACTCTGCGGTGAGCTGCGACTCGCCGACTTCGATGCCATCGACGTGTCGAACCTGAACCGGGTCCCCGCCACCCTTCTCGACGTGGGCGTGAACAAAGCGGTGGTGTGTGCGCGGCGCCTCGCCGAACTCGACCCCTACCTGCGCGTGCTCGTGACGCAGGACGGCCTGACACCCGACACCGTCGACGGATTCCTCGACGGCCTCGATGTCCTCGTCGAAGAGTGCGATTCCTTGGACGCCAAAGTGCTCGTCCGCGCTGCGGCACGGGCGCGCGGCATCCCGGTCCTGATGGCGACCAGCAGCGGCGGTCTGCTGGATGTCGAACGTTTCGACACCGACCGCGACCGACCGCTGCTGCACGGTCTGCTCGGCGACCTCGCGGAGATGGACGCCGACGCACTGGCCGGCCTGAGCGCCAAGGAGAAGGTCCCGCGGGTTCTGCGGATCATCGATGCCTCCGGTCTGCCCGCGCGGATGGCGGCCTCCCTGCTCGAGGTCGGCACGACGCTGACGACGTGGCCGCAGCTGGCCTCCGAGGTGGCCGTCGGCGCCGCATCGGTGGCCGAGGCGGTCCGCCGGATCGGGTTGGGCGAACCGCTGGCCTCCGGCCGCGTCAAGGTCGACGTGCCCGCACTCCTCGACCAGGTTCGTGAACCGGGCCGCGGCGGCGCCGCCGGGTCGGACGAGCGAGCGTACGGCCAGGCGCCGGCCGTGCCGGCGGGTGAGGTCATCGACGTGGTCGCCGCGGCAGCACAGCGGGCACCCTCGGGCGGCAACACCCAGCCGTGGATCGTCGAGAAGCCGGGTGCACCGTCACAGCAACGCCTCGACATTCATCTCGACCCCGACCTCACCTCGGCCATGGACGTCGGGTTCCGCGGCAGCGCGGTGGCCGTGGGCGCGGCCACCTTCAACGCGCGGGTGGCCGCCGCAGCACGGGGAGTCGGCGCGCGCGTCGACTTCCGACTCGGCGACGAACGGTTCCCGCTGAGCGCGGCGGTCACGCTGGACGACTCCGAACCCGACCTCGCGCTGGCCGAGCTCTATCCGGCGATGATGCGGCGCGAGACGAACCGTCGTCACGGCGAGCGGATCGAGCTGGGCGACGACGTCGTCGCCGAGCTGAACGCGGCGGCAGATCGAGAGGGCGCGCGGTTGTGTCTGCTGACCGACCCACCCGACCTGGATCGGGCCGCCGCGATCCTGGCCACGGCCGATCGAATCCGCTACCTGACTCCGCACCTGCATGCGCAGATGATCGACGAGCTGCGATGGCCCGGCGATCCGTCGCCGGACACCGGGATCGAGGTACGCAGCCTCGAACTCGATGACGCCGATGTGGTCCTGCTCGACATCCTGCGCCGCGGTGACGTGATGACGCATCTGGCGACGTGGGACGCCGGCACCGTGCTGGGCGATGACAGCCGCACGAAGATCTCCGCGGCCGCCGGTGTGGCGATCGTCACCGTCGCCGGGGGCGCGCTCACCGATTACGCCCGTGCCGGTGCGGCGGTGGAGTCCGTGTGGATATGCGCCCAGCAGCATGGATTGGCGGTACAGCCGGTGTCCCCGGCATTCCTGTACGCGGTCGACGACGCCGACTTCGCCGCGCTCTCGCCGCGCTTCGCCAAAGCGTTGGCTGACCTGCAATACACTTTCCGGACGTTGGTATCCGCGAATCCCGCTGAGTCACTGGCGTTGGTGCTGAGATTGTCCCGGGCGCCGAGACCGTCGGTCGTCAGCCGGCGTCGCGGCCGGGAAGACAACTCGTCACCGAACTGACGCGGATACGGAGAGGGTCGCTTGCCCGAGAGCCTGGACCTGGTGGTGACATCGGTCGCGACGCAACTCATGGGTGCCACGTCAGCGACGGCCAAGGACGTCTGCCAGAACGTGCTGGCCGACCTGGTGGCGTACTTCGGCGTCGACGTCAGCTTCCTGCGGCGCAACGATCACACGATCCGGGCGTCGGTGCTGGTGGCCGAGTGGCCGGTGCGCCCGGGAATCCCGGACCCGGATCCGCTTGCCGTCGTGTACTTCACAGATGCCGATCCCGTGTTCGCCATGGCCGAGCACCAGAAGGAGCCCGTGGTCTTCCGCCCGGAGCCGGCCACCGATGACTACCAGCGCACGATCAACGAGGGCCGGCAGGTGGCGGCGACGTCGATGGCATGCGTGCCACTGCTCTCCGGCGAGGTGACCTCCGGGGTCCTGGGTTTCGTCAAGTTCGGGGACCGCAACTGGACCGACGCCGAGCTCAACGCGCTCAAGGCCATCGCCTCCCTGCTGGCGCAGGTCCAGGCGCGGGTCGATGCCGAGGAACAGCTGCGCTACCTCGCCGACCACGACGATCTGACCGGGCTGTACAACCGGCGGGCTCTGCTCAACCATCTGGACGTGCGTCTCGCCGACGGCCAACCCGGGCCGGTGTCGGCGCTGTTCTTCGATCTCGACCGGCTCAAGGCGATCAACGACTATCTGGGCCACACCGCCGGTGACTGGTTCATCAGGGTGCTCGCCGAGCGGCTCCGCAGAAGCGCGGACGGGCCCACGGTGATCGCGCGGCTGGGCGGCGACGAATTCGTGGTGGTGCCTGCCACCCCCATGGACGCCGAGGCCGCGGAGGCGCTCGCGGTGCGGCTGCAGGCGGCGCTGCGTGAGCGCGTGGCCATCGACGGGGAGATGTTGACGCGGACGGTGAGCATCGGGGTGGCGCTCGGGATGCCAGGCCACGACAGCACCTCCGATCTGCTGCGCAGGGCCGACCAAGCAGTGCTGACCGCCAAGAATTCCGGCGGCAACCAGGTTGCGGTGTTCACCGACGACATGTCGCTGGAGAACGAGTTCCGCAACGACATCGAGCTCCATCTGCAGACGGTGGTCGAAAGCGGTGCCCTGCTGCTGCACTATCTGCCCGAGGTGGACATGCGCACCGGCGACATCGTCGCCATGGAAGCCTTGGTGCGCTGGCAGCATCCCACGCGAGGCCTGCTGACCCCCGATTCCTTCATCGGGGTGGCCGAGTCGATCAACATGGCGGGCGAGCTGGGCCGGTGGGTGCTCCGCACGGCGTGCGCCGAGTTCGCCGGCTGGCGGTCCCGCGGTCACGGCACAGAGTCGGTGGTGCGCATCAACGTCTCGCCCGTCCAGCTGGTCACCGAGGGCTTCGTGGAATCCGTCAAGGGCGCGATGGCCGACAACGGATTGCCGCCGGGGTCGGTGTGCCTCGAGATCACCGAGACAGTGGTGGTCCAGGACATCGAGACCACCCGCATCACGTTGGACGGCCTCAAGGAGGCCGGGGTACTGGTCGCCATCGACGACTTCGGCACCGGATACAGCGCGCTGTCGCAGCTGAAATCCCTGCCGGTGGACACGCTCAAGATCGACCGCAGCTTCGTGCGTGAATTAGGTTCTGACCCAGGCGATTTGGCGATCGTGCGGGCCATCATCGCGTTGGCAGAGGCGTTCGGCCTCGAGTTGGTGGCCGAGGGCGTGGAGACGCGGGCTGCGGCGCTGACGCTGCTGCGCCACGGGTGCCATCGCGCTCAGGGATTCCTGCTGTCGCGGCCCATCGCCGCGGGACCGATGGAGTCTCTGCTCGCCAAGGGACGCATCGACGTCGACTTCTGAGCCGGTTCAGTCGTCGGTGAGCAGTTCCACCCGGCCGAAACGACTGGCGGACCGTCCGACCAGTGCCACTCTCCCCACGGGGCCGCTGTGCCCTTCGACACCGGGCGGCCCACACACCAGCACGCCGTGCCGGACGCGGACGGCCAGCGGACCGTCGGCGGTGTCGAAGACCACCCCGATGACCGTCGAGTCCTCGAACACCAGCCGGTCGACCGCGTCGACAGGTTCCGTCTGGAGCTGATGCTCCGCCGCTTGCGCGGTCAACCACGCGTCCAGTCCCCCCGCCTCGGCGATCGCGCCCGCCGGTACATCGGCGGTGATCGCCTCGACAAGATCACCGTCGGCGGACCGCACATGCGACGACGGCCAGCCCGTGACGCGGGTGTAGAGGTAGCCGAACGGCGAGGCGATGCACTCCCCCGTCCAGCGCCGGAGCCGACCACCGTCGAACGGCGGTATGGTGCGGCGCTTCCGGCCACCAGGAGCGCTCTCGACAACTACGGGCCGGACGGCGCGCACGGGCAGCTCACGGGGCTGTTCCGGCAGCTTCCTGACGTCGATGTCGTCGACGAGTGCGGAGGTGTATGCCGCAGTGGCAGCGTCCCCGCGCAGCGTCTCGAACCAGGTCCGTGAATGCCGTCGCTGCGCGGCGATCATCACCTCACCGCCTGCGGCGGACGCAGCCAGGGCGCACAGCAGCCCGGCCGGGCCGACGTCGGTACACACCACGTCGACTTCGTCCTGCCACACCACGTCGGGATACACGGATATCTGCCTTCGATTTGCCGAGACCGTCGGCGAGTTCACACGGTCCTGCCAGTTGGGTCACCACACGCCAGTGAGGAGTTGCTGAAAAGAGCCGTCACGGCAAGCGGCACCACGCTCAACGTACCACCGGGCCGATGGTGGTCAGCCAGGCCGACGCCAGCTGGCCCAGACTTAACTAACTAGGTTTACTCTCTTGCCATGAACTTGACCTGGTCGCCCGCCGATCTCGCCTTCCGCGACGAAGTGCGTTCCTTCCTGGAGGAGCACCTCACGCCGGAGCTGCGCCGCGCCGGCCGGTTGATGACCAGCGTGTACGCCGACCATGACGCCAGCATGGAGTGGCAGCGGATCCTGAACGAGAAGGGCTGGGCAGCCCCCGCCTGGCCGGTGGCCCACGGCGGCTGCGACTGGACGCTGACCCAGCACTACATCTTCAGCAGGGAGTCGACACTGGCAGGCGCGCCCTCGCTGTCACCGATGGGGATCCGCATGGTCGCCCACGCGATCATCGAGTTCGGCACGCAGGCGCAGAAGGACTTCTTCCTGCCCGGGATCCTCACCGGCGACGTCTTCTTCTGTCAGGGCTACTCGGAACCGGAAGCCGGTTCGGATCTCGCCGCGCTGTCGATGGCCGCCAGGGACGACGGCGACCACCTGGTGTGTACGGGCAGCAAGATCTGGACCACCCATGCCCGCGAGGCCAACTGGATGTTCGCGTTGGTGCGGACCACCCGGTCGGACAAGAAACAGCGCGGCATCACGTTCGTGTTGATCGACATGACATCGCCGGGTATCGAGATCCGCCCGCTCGTCATGACGTCAGGCGAGGAGGTGCAGAACCAGGTGTTCTTCGACGAGGTGCGGGTGCCCAAGGCCAACGTCGTCGGCGAGATCGACGACGGCTGGACGGTGGCCAAGTACCTGCTGGAGTTCGAGCGCGGCGGAGGCGCCGCGGCACCCGGCCTGCAGGTGATGGCCGAGGACATCGCCGCGGTGGCCGCCGAGCAACCCGGGCCGGCCGGCGGGCGGCTCCTCGATCACCCCGCGTTCGCCCGCAAGCTCGCAGAGGTCCGGATTCGCACCGAGGTCCTCGAGATCCTGGAGCACCAGGTGCTCGCCGTGGTGGCCGCGGGCGGTAACCCCGGCGCCAAGTCCTCGATGCTCAAGGTGCTCGGCACCGAGTTGAGCCAGCACATCACCGAATTGGCCATGGAGGCCGCCGGCCCGCGCGGCCGTGCCTACCAACCGCACGCCACCTGCCCCGGTGGCCCGATCGCCCACTTCGAGCCGCCCGCGGACGGCCATGTCAGCGGCGAGCCGTGGCAGGCGGTGGCGCCCCTGAGGTACCTCAACGACCGCGCCGGCTCGATCTACGCGGGCAGCAACGAGATTCAACGCAACATCCTGGCCAAAGCGGCACTCGGACTGTAGGAGGGCGAGACGATGGACTTCACGTTCGACGACGAACAGGACCTGTTGCGGACCGGGCTGACGCGCTTTCTTGCGACCCGCTACGACCTCGAGAAGAGCAGGGCCGCAGCACAATCGGGCGCCGGTTGGCAACCGGAGATCTGGCGGGCGTTCGCCGAGGAGCTGGGCATCCTGGGTGCGGCACTGCCCGAGGAGTTCGGCGGGATCGGCGGCGGCCCCGTAGAGATGATGCTGATCTGCGAGGCCCTCGGCCACGCGCTGGTGATCGAACCCTATGTCGACAGCGCTGTGGTGGCCTCCGGCTTGCTGCGCCGGGCCGGCGGAGACGTCGCCACCGCATTGCTCGACGAGATCGTCTCGGGGACAACGGTGGTGACGGTGGCCGCCGCGGAGCCGACGTCGGGTGAGCACTGGCGGCATGTGTCGACGGTGGCCGAGCGCGAGGGTGACGGCTGGGTGCTGACGGGAACGAAGATCGTCTCGATGAGCACACCGCTGGCCGGCCACGTCCTCGTCACCGCCCGTACGTCAGGAGCGCAGGACGACAGCGAGGGCATCTCGCTGTTCGCCATCGACATTGCCTCGTCTCCCGCCGGACTGCAGATGCACCACTACCGCACCATCGATGACAGGCTCGCCTCCGACATCACGCTGGCCCGGGTGCCGGCCGCGGCGCTGCTGGGCGAGGAGGGCCGCGCGTGGCCGTCGCTCGCCCGGGCCCGCGACGAGGGAGCGGCCGCGGTCTGCGCCGAGGCAGTCGGTGCGATGCGGAAGGTCCTTGCCGACACGGTCGACTATGCCAAGCAGCGCAAGCAATTCGGCCAGCCGATCGGCACGTTCCAGGTGCTCCAGCACCGGATGGTGGACATGTACATGGAGGTCGAACAGGCCGCGGCCGCGGTCTACCTGGCGATCCTGCATCTCGACGACGACGACGTCACCCGCGCGAAGGCGGTGTCAGCGGCCAAGGCAACCGTGGGGCGAGCCGCTCGCTTCGTCGGCCAGCAGGCGGTCCAATTGCACGGCGGCATGGGCATGACCGAGGAATTGGCGATCGGCCACTACTTCAAGCGGCTGACCGCCCTGCAGTTCGAGTTCGGCTCCACCGACTTCCACATCGACCGGTATGCGGCCCTGACCACCTAGCGGCGGGCGACGATCACCCGTGTGCGGGCGGATTGCACGACCTGGGTGCTGACCGAACCGAGCAGCATGCCCGCGAACCCGCCGCGACCGTGGCTGCCGACGACCACCAGCTGCGCCGTTGCCGCCTCGTCGAGAAGCCGACGGGCCGGCTGGTCCCGGCAGACCACCCTGCGCACCGTCACGTCGGGGTAGCGCTCCTGCCAGCCGGCGAGCCGCTCGGCCAGGAGCATGTCCTCTTCGGGCTGCACCTCGGTCCACGGTTCGTCGGGCAGTTCGTATCCCGCGTCGCTCCACGTGTGCACCGCGACGAGGCCGACACCGCGCCGTGACGCCTCGTCGAAGGCGATCTCGGTGGCGTATTCGCTGGCCGGGGAGCCGTCGATGCCCACCACCACCGGCGCCTGATCCGGGTGGGCGATCAGCGGGTCTTCGTCGCGGATCACGGCCACCGGACATCTGGCGTGGTGCACCAGACCAGTGCTGACCGATCCCAGAAGTCGCCGCTCCCACGTGCCCAACCCCCGGCTGCCGATGACGATCATGTCGGCGTCGGCGCTGAGCTCGGCCAGCGCGGCCACGGGTTGGCCGGAGAGCACCTTCTCCCCGAGTCCGCCGAGCTTGTCTCCGGCGGCGGCTCGCGCGACGGCCGACGCCTCGTCCAGGATCGAGCGGGCCGCGTCCTGCTCGTCTTGCAGGAACGCGGGCGGGAGGGGAACCTGAACCCACGACTGCACGATCGCCGAGGGCAGTACGTGCGCCAACGTCACCGTGGCCCGGCGACGCGCCGCGTTCCGGGCAGCCCAGTCGACGGCCACCTTCGACGCCGCCGAACCGTCCACGCAGACGACGATGCCCAGCGACGCGGGTGGATGGGTCATGACAGGTGGCCTCCTCATCGGGCGGCTCGGTTTCAGGTGTGCCGCTCTCCCGACCGACGCTACCGGCCGCGATCCCGCAGGTCAGTGGTCTGCAGGCATCCCAGATCGGGACCAAAGTCCCTCGCGACTCACGCGCGGTGCAGATCGACGACGAGCGGGCGATGATCGGAGATCGCGACCGGTGGCGTCCGGCAGGCCCGCACCTGCAGACCCGGATCGTCGGTGAGCACATGGTCGAGTTGCTGGGTGGGCACATCGGAGGGGAACGTGGCCGCCGAGGCGAGCGCGCGCAGACCCGTGTGACGCCGCACCGCGGCAGGCGGCATGTTCAGATCGCCCGTCACGATGCGCGGGCGCGGCATCTCATCGACGTCGCGCAGCAGCCGGCGCAGCTGCAGCCGATTCCAGCCGGGGACGAAGGACAGATGTGTGTTGACCACGGTGATACCGCCGAGTGGCGTGTCGAAATGTCCGATCACCGCGGCTCGGGGCTCTTCGTGGATGACCTGCACGCGGCCCGGCGCACGTAGGTAGAGCGGGAAGCGCACAGGAATCCGGGGCAGTCGCACCACCTGCCATGTGGTCGCGGGATACCGCGAGAGCAGCGCGACGCCGTAGGCCGCGGTGCCGGGCTGCTCCTCCCCCGTCGCCGCCATCCACGTCGCACCGGGGGTCCCCGAGATGGCGGCGACGAACCGGTGGCTGCGGGCCCCCATGGCTTCGGCCGCCAGTGCTGTGAGGTCGGCCATGCCGGACCGCTCCTGGACGGAGTCCACTTCCTGCAGAGCGAGGATGTCGGCGTCCAGGCCCGCGATGCAATCGGCGAAGCGGTCCAGATCGACATCACCCCCCACGGTCCGTCCGTGGAGGATGTTGAAGGTCACCAACTTCATGGGTAGTCCACTACCCACCCTGCAGTCGAAACCCACGGCGGTGCGAATGTCCCCTGAAGATCTGCGCGAGGCGCTGCGCCGCGCGGCGTCGGCGCTCAAGGCCGACGGGCCGCCGTTCGCGCTGGCGGGAAGCTTTGCGCTGTGGGCCCACGGCGCACCCGAACCGTCCCACGACGTGGACTTCGTGGTGGCCGAGGCCGACGTGGAGGCCGCGGCGGCGACCCTCGCCAAGGCGGGCTTCGACATCCGGCGCCCACCGGAGGACTGGTTGTTCAAGGCGGCGCTGAGCGTGGACGGACCCGCAGTCGTCGACGTGCTGCACCAGATCAACCGGGTGCCCGTCGGTCCCGACATGATCGCCGACGCGCCGAGCCTCGACGTCCTCGCGCTGTCGATCCCGGTGCTGACGCCCGGACAGGTGATGCTGCAGAAGCTGCGCTCACTGCACGAACACCACTGCGATTACGCGAAACTGTTCCCCGTGGTGAGGGCGGTTCGCGAACAGCTCGATTGGACACAGTTGCGGGCAGAGACCGCCGACAACCCGTTCGCGACGACCTTCCTTGACCTGTGCGCCCGGCTGGGGATCGACGCGCATCACACGCCGGATTCACAGCTGACGCGCAGCTGAGAAGCCCTGTGCCAGAGCTACACTCGCGCAGGCCCGGAGGAGGTGGATCACCATGAGACTTCGCGTGCTGATCGTGATGATCCTCGCGCTGTCGTGCACCGGATGCCTTGGCCATCGCATCGCGGCGCGCCGGGACGCGACCGCTCCATCGACCGGTCTGACCGCAGCGACCGCCACCCGGCTGGGAATCCCGCCCAGCGGTAGCGTTCTCGCGCTGCCCGGAGCGGATCTGCACTTCCGCGACAACATGGCTGAAGAATTCCGTGGGGCGTTCAGCACCGGGCCGTACACGATGAAGGTCGTCGACTACCCCCGGAATCTGGCGTTGGATTCGATCCCCACCGGCGTGGCCAACATCGACGCGGCGATCCGCGCCACCCCGGGCTCCGTCATCGTGCTCGCCTACAGCCAAGGGGCCCAGGTGGCTTCGGAATGGATGCGTCAGCACGCACAGGATCCGACGGTGCCGGGGCCCGACCGCCTGACCTTCGTCCTGTTCGGCAACCCGCTGCGCGCCTCCGGCGGCTCGAAGGTGGGCGATCCGACCCTTCGCACCACCGGCCTGGCCACTCCGACCGACACCCCCTGGCACATCGTTGATGTGGCGCGTCGCTACGACGGCTACGCCGACTCGCCGACCGACAAGAACAATGCCGAAGCCGTGCGCAACGCCGACCTGGGAAAGCTGTTCATCCATCCGCATTACGAAGGCGTGGATCTGAACGACCCCTCGCTCACGGTCTGGCAGCGTGGGAACACCACCTTCGTGCTGACGAACGAGAAGTCGTTACTACCGAACGCGGCGGACGCGCAGATCGAGTCGGCCTACCGGCGCGACTGATTTAGACCGCGGGAAGACTTGTCCCCGTTGCTGATTCGGCATACTGCCGCATGAGACGCAGTGCCGTCGCACGATCCATCTCCGGATCGCGCGCCACGATGCGATAGCCGAGGTAGTCCTCCATCGCCATCAGCGTCATCGCGATGTCGACCGCCGGCACGGCGAGGGTGAACACTCCCACATCCGCCCCGGCGGCCAACAGATCTCGGTACAGACCGACCTGCCGGTGATAGATCCCCTGCACGTCGTGGCGCTGGTCGAGTTCGAATCCCGCCGCGAGCACCGCCCGCCAGATCGCCCGCCACTCGGCGTCCTCCGCCCCGGTCGGCAGGCCCGCCGCGATCGTCATCGCCAGCTGCTGTGTCAGATCGTCGGTCTGCTCCCCGAGCCGACGACGCTGCTCATAGAAGCGCACGTCCGAGCGCAGGGCCAGCTGGGAGAGCAGTTCGGTCATGTCCTTGAAGTAGTACCGCACGGCGTTCGTGGTCAGACCGAGTTCGGCGGCCACATCGGCGAGTTTGAGGGTGGCCAGATCGTGGCGTTCGATCAGCGTGATCGCCGCGTCCATGATGTCGGCGCGCCGCTGCGCCTGGGTGTTCGGCCGTCCCATTTGCCCACCCTCTCTCCGGTGTCGTGAGATTGATTCTGCCTTTCCTGTTGCGTGATGCCCGACACGGGCGCATAGTTCTTTTCCAATTCGGAAAACAACGGAGCGTGTCATGAGGGCAAGAGACCTCGGCGTCGTCATCGGCGACCACCCCACCGGCGCCCACAACGCCATCACCGACGTGCCGGGAGTGCGGGTCGGGCACGTCACCCTGAATGACGAGGGTCCTCCCGCGGTACACACCGGCGTCACCGTCGTCGTCCCGCACGACGACATCTGGACCGAGCCGGTCTTCGCCGGGGCCCACCGCCTCAACGGCAGCGGCGAGATGACGGGCCTCGAATGGATCCGCGAATCCGGCGAGCTGACCACCGCCATCGGGCTGACCAACACCCACAGCGTCGGCGTCGTGCGTGACGAGCTGGTCGCCGCGCAGGTGCGTGCCCGCGGGGACGGCGTCTACTGGTCACTGCCCGTGGTCGGCGAAACCTACGACGGGCTGCTCAACGACATCAACGGCTTCCACGTCCGGCCCGAACACGCCCGCGCCGCGCTCGAGAGCGCGTCGGCGCTGCCTCCCGCTGAGGGCAACGTGGGCGGCGGCACCGGAATGATCTGCCACGGCTTCAAGGGCGGCATCGGCACGTCGTCGCGCGTCACCGACACCGCGACCGGGCGCTACACCGTCGGCGTACTCGTGCAGGCCAACCACGGCCGGCGAGAACGCCTGCGCATCAACGGCGTCCACGTCGGCGAGATGATCGGCCCGACAACGGTGCCGCTGCCGGATCTGCCGCCGGGCTATGAACCAGGATCGGGATCGATCATCGTGATCGTCGCAACCGACGCGCCCCTGCTCCCCCACCAGTGCACCCGCCTGGCGCAGCGTGCAGCTCTGGCCGTGGGCCGGCTCGGCGGGACCGGCGAGCAGTACAGCGGAGACCTGATGCTGGCCTTCTCGACGGGTAACCGGGGCATCCCTGCGTATGCCTGGGACGAGGACGCCGGCACCGCCCGCCCGGAGATCGGTGTTCGCATGCTCGCGCCCCAGCTGATGACGCGGCTGTTCGATCTGACGATCGAGGCCACCGAGGAAGCCATCGTCAACGCGATGGTCGCCGCCACCACGATGACCGGCCGCCACGGCTTCACCGCTCACGCGATCGATCACGACCTGCTCCGTACCGCACTGTCCCCCGAGGAGACCCCGTGACCACCTCCACCACAGCCGAAACCCGGCGCCTCACAGGACAACTGGGCCCGGTCGGCATCGTCTTCATGGTCGTCGCCGCCGCGGCTCCGCTGACGGTGATCGGTGGCAACATGCCGCTGGCGATGGGCCTGGGTAACGGCGCCGGAGCGCCGGTCGGATTCGTGATCGCCGCGGCAGTGTTGCTGGTGTTCAGCATCGGGTTCGTGACGATGACACCCCACGTTCCCGAAGCGGGCGCGTTCTTCTCCTACGTCACAGTCGGCCTCGGCGAACGGATGGGCAAGGGCATCGCGGTGGTCGCTCTGATCGCCTACACCGCGATCCAGATCGGCATCTACGGCTACATCGGCTGGGCCATCGCCGATACCGTCGCACACTATGACGGGCCCGAGATCCCCTGGCCGGTCTATTCGTTCGCGGTCCTGGCCGTCGTCGCCGTGCTCGGCTACCGGCACATCGAGCTCAGCGCGAAGGTCCTCGGCGTCGCACTCGCCCTCGAGATCGGCATCGTGGTGATCCTCGACGTCGTGATGGTCGCCAAGCCCGGGCCGGCCGGTATCACGTTCACCTCCTTCGCCCCGGCGACGTTCACCCAGGGCACCATCGGCATCGCGATCCTGTTCGCGCTCACCGGGTTCATCGGCTTCGAGGCCACCGCGGTGTTCCGGGACGAGGCGCGCGATCCCGAGCGGACGATCCCGCGCGCCACGTACGCCGCGGTCGTCATCATCGGCGCGTTCTACGCGATCACCGTGTGGGCGTTCGTGGTGGCGCTCGGGCCCGATCAGGTGACCGGCGTGGCTCAGAAGACCCTCGACGGCGAAGGCAACATGCTGCTGGACACCACCGGCGACATGCTGGGCACCGTGGGCCGCGACATCGTCAACGTGCTGCTGCTGAGCAGCCTCTTCGCGTGTGTGCTGTCCTTCCACAACGTGATCGCCCGGTACCAGTTCGTGCTGGCCGGAAAGGGGCTGCTCCCGGCGCGACTGGCCACCGTGCACGGCGACCATGCGTCCCCGTCGTTCTCGTCGCTCGTCCAGACCGCGACGGCGGCGATCATCGTCGGTGTTCTCGCGCTGCTCGGTATCGACCCACTGGTCGGCGTCTTCGGTTCGATGGCCGGCGTCGCGACCGTCGGGATGGTGCTGCTGATGCTGACCACGTCGATCGCGGTGCTGGTGTTCTTCCTGCGCAACCGCGACCGCGGCGGGCTCTGGGCCACCCGGATCGCGCCCGTGCTCGCCGTGCTCGGTCTGCTGGCGAGCCTGTGGCTGGTGCTGTCGAACTTCACGCTGGTGACCGGGGGCAGCGTCACCCTCAGCACGGTGCTGGCCGCGATCCCGTTCGTCGGCCTGGCGGTCGGCTTCCTGGTATGGCGGCCATCGCGATCACTGGTGTGATGCGGCGGCCCCGTCGACGATCATCAGCGCGACATGCAGTGACGTCATCGATTCCCCGTCGTCGAGGTCGACCCCCAGCGCATCACGGATGACGGACAGCCGCTTGTAGAGGGCGGGTCTGCTCATGTGCAGTCGCCCCGCGAGCGCCGCCTTGTTACCCGCCAATCGTAGGTACTCGCGCAGCACGGTCAGGTCGGGCGGCGAACCTGCAGGCTCGCCGGAGAGCAGCGTCCTCAGTTCGGTCTCGGCGAACTGCTGCACACGACGATCGTCCCGCAGCAGCGACAGCAGGCCCCGCAGCCGGACGTCGGCGGCCCGGAAGTACGGACGGTCCCGATCTCCCTGCGCCAGCGCCACTTCGGCGATGTGCGCCGCCTCGGCCAGACCGGACACGGCGTCGGCGATCTGTTCGACCGGCGGCCCCAGCGCGAGCACCGAGACCGGCGCACCGTCGACTCGTCGCACCTGCACCCGGAGGCGGGCTCCCAGAGTCGCCAGTGCCGTGTCGACGTTCCGAGAGTCTTTGAGCGCCACTATCATCGCGACTTCGGAGTCGCCACGTAGGGAGAACAATCCGGTGTGGCCGGCAGCGTTGACGGTGTGGGCGACGGCGTCGAGGAACGCGATGCCGCGCCGGTGGCCGGCAACGGGATCCGATGACGGCGACGGCCGTTCGGCGCGCACCGTCGCCGGGAGGTACTGAGCGGCACGCCGCAGACCCAACGCCTGGGCCCGCGCGGACAGTTCGCGCTCATCGGTGAGACGACCACGCAGGACGTCGTCGATCAGGCCGCTCTGCGCCTGGTGCTGCAGCCCCGTCCGGTCCTGCTCGATCATCCGGTGCATGGCCAGCGCGGCCGCGGCCCGCTCGAGCACCATCTTGGCGCGGTGCTCGTCTGCCGGTGCGCGGGGCACCACCAGCCGGCCCCACTGCTGGGCGCGTGGCCCCACCCCGGTGACCGCCCACGGCTCGGCGTGTTCTGTGCGTCCGGGGCTGCGGCGCGAGCGGCGCTCCCAGTTGTCGAGCAGATCGGCAGGAATCCCCGCCGACATCGCAATGGCCTGGTGGGAAAGGTCTTCCAGCACAACGGGCTCGCCGAGAATGTGAGCAGCCGCGTCGACGATCCCACTCAGCGAGGCACGTTTCATCGAGAGTTCGGTGAAGGTTTCGTGCACGCGGCGATCAAAGGCCACCTCGTCGTACTGTTCGGCCACGATGCGGCGGTGCACCGCTTCGGTGATCTCGACGAATCGGACCGTGCGGTGCAGGACGACCAGGGCCAGCGTGAGTTCCTCGGCGATGGCGCCGACACCGGCCGGCAGAGCGGGCACCTGAGTGCCCACCTCCACGATGACGCCGAGCGCACCGGCGTCAGCGAGGCCGCGCAGGTACTTTCGCGGATGGCGGGCGAGCGCCTTGCCGGTGGTCAGCACCAGCTCACCGCCCTGGAGCAGACTGGACAGATCGGCGAGGTCACTGCCGTGCACCCACCGGATGGTTTCCGTCCACCGCCGATCGCTGAGCACCTCGGGGGCGCCCTGCTGCACCGCGGGCAGAGCGATCACCTCACCCACTGTCAACGGCATTGACAGAGTGTATTCCTGCGGGGCGATTCGTTGACAGTGTGTATCGACACCGGCGGGTTCGCGCGCGAGAGACTTCTAGGTATGGCTGCTCAGATTTCGCATTGGGTCAACGGTGAGGTGTTCGAGGGTTCGTCCGGTGCGTCCGCGCCGGTGACGAATCCGGCGACGGGTGAGGTGACGGGTCAGGTCGCGTTGGCCTCGGTCGAGGACGCCCGCGCGGTCATCGACGCCGCGGCTGCGGCGTTCCCCGCCTGGCGCGACACCTCGCTCGCCAAGCGCACGCAGGTACTGTTCCGGTTCCGCGAACTGCTCAACGAGCGCAAAGGTGAACTCGCCGAGATCATCACCAGCGAACACGGCAAAGTCGTCTCCGACGCGCTGGGTGAAGTCGCCCGCGGCCAGGAAGTCGTCGAGTTCGCCTGCGGCATCCCCCACCTGCTCAAAGGCGGGTTCACCGAAAATGCCTCCACCAACATCGACGTGCACTCCATCCGCCAACCCCTGGGCCCGGTCGGCATCATCTCCCCCTTCAACTTCCCCGCCATGGTCCCGATGTGGTTCTTCCCCCTGGCCATCGCCTGCGGCAACACCGTCGTACTCAAACCCTCAGAAAAAGATCCGTCAGCCGCGCTGTGGCTAGCCGCGCTGTGGGCCGAAGCCGGCCTACCCGCCGGGGTGTTCAACGTCCTCCACGGCGACAAGACCGCCGTCGACGAACTACTCACCAACCCCAAGATCAAGAGCGTCTCGTTCGTCGGCTCCACCCCGATCGCCCAGTACGTCTACGCCACCGGCACCGCCGCGGGCAAGCGCGTCCAAGCCCTCGGCGGCGCGAAGAACCACGCCGTGATCCTCCCCGACGCCGATCTCGACCTGGCCGCCGACGCCATGGTCAACGCCGGCTTCGGCTCCGCCGGCGAACGCTGCATGGCCATCTCCGCATGCGTCGCGGTCGGCCCGATCGCCGACGACCTGGTCGCCAAAATCGCCGAGCGCGCCGCCACCATCAGAACCGGTGACGGCACCAAAGACTCCGACATGGGCCCCCTGGTCACCCAAGCCCACCGCGACAAAGTCGCCTCCTACATCGACGCCGGCGAAAGCGCCGGAGCCAAAGTCGTTCTCGACGGCCGCACCGTGGACGCCGACGGCGGACAAGACGGGTTCTGGCTCGGCCCGACCCTGCTCGACAACGTCACCCCCGACATGAGCGTCTACACCGACGAGATCTTCGGCCCCGTGCTGTCGGTCGTGCGCGTCGACACCTACGACCAGGCCCTCGAGCTGATCAACACCAACCCCTACGGCAACGGCACCGCGATCTTCACCAACGACGGCGGCGCCGCCCGCCGCTTCCAAAACGAAGTCGAAGTCGGCATGGTCGGCATCAACGTGCCGATCCCGGTCCCCATGGCCTACTACAGCTTCGGCGGCTGGAAAGCCTCCCTGTTCGGCGACAGCCACGCCCACGGCCTCGACGGCGTCCACTTCTTCACCCGCCAAAAAGCCATCACCACCCGCTGGCTCGACCCCTCCCACGGCGGCATCAACCTCGGCTTCCCCACCAACTGAGCGAGAGAACAGCATGACGTCAACAATGAGCGCCCTGCCCACCGGCGAAGACCTCGACACCGCGATCGCGCGCGGGCAGCGTGCCTATGACCTGGACCGCCAGCACGTCTTCCACTCGTGGTCGGCGCAGGCGCAGATCACGCCGATGACCGTGCTCGCGGCGCAGGGTTCCTACGTGTGGGACGGCGAGGGCAACCGGCTGCTCGACTTCTCCTCACAGTTGGTGAACACCAACATCGGCCATCAGCACCCGAAAGTCGTTGCGGCCATTGCCGAGCAGGCGGCCAAGCTGTGCACGATCGCACCTCAGCACGTCAACGATGCGCGTTCCGAAGCTGCCCGGCTGGTCGCCGAGCGCACTCCGGGCGACTTGAACCGGATCTTCTTCACCAACGGCGGCGCCGACGCCGTCGAGCACGCGGTCCGCATGGCCCGCCTGCACACCGGTCGCTACAAGGTGCTCTCGCGCTACCGCTCGTACCACGGCGGCACCGAGACCGCGATCAACCTGACCGGCGACCCGCGCCGCTGGCCCAACGACCACGGCAACGCCGGAATCGTCCACCTCAATGGGCCGTTCCTGTACCGCTCGGCGTTCCACGCAGAGACCGAGGAGCAGGAGACGCAGCGTGCGCTCGAGCACCTCGATCGTCTGGTGCAGATGGAGGGCCCGTCCACGATCGCCGCGATCATCCTGGAGTCGGTGCCGGGCACCGCGGGCATCATGGTGCCCCCGCCGGGATACCTGGCCGGTGTCCGTGAGATCTGCGACCGCCACGGCATCGTGTTCATCGCCGACGAGGTGATGGCCGGCTTCGGCCGGACCGGACGCTGGTTCGCGATCGACAACTTCGACGTCGTCCCCGATCTGATCACCTTCGCCAAAGGCGTGACGTCGGGCTATGTTCCGCTCGGCGGCGTGGCGATCAACGATGCGATCTACACGACGTTCGCCGACCGCGCATACCCCGGCGGACTGACCTACTCGGGGCATCCGCTCGCGACTGCCTGCGCTGTCGCGACCATCACCGCGATGGAGGACGAGGGCATGGTCGGCAACGCGGCCCGCATCGGCGCCGACGTGCTGGGGCCGGGCCTGCGGGAGCTGGCCGCTCGGCACCGCAGTGTCGGCGAGGTCCGCGGCCTCGGGGTGTTCTGGGCGATCGAGTTGGTGGCCGACCAGCAGACGCGCGAACCGCTGGCCCCCTACGGCGGTTCCAGCCCGGCGATGAACGCCGTGATCGCGGCGTGCAAGTCCGGCGGGTTGCTGCCGTTCGCGAATTTCAACCGCATCCATGCGGTGCCGCCGTGCAACGTGACCGACGACGAGGTCACCGAGGGGCTGCGCATCCTCGACGCCGCGCTGGACGTCGCCGACGAACACGCGCGCTGAGCTGGCGCCTCACACCGACGGGGCGAGCACGCCGAGCAGTTGCAGCTTTTCGTGACTCTCGGTGCCGGGCTCGGCGGTGTAGACCAGAAGCGCGTGTGACTGAACCGGATCGAGCAGCACCTGACAGTTCAGCTCGAGCCGACCGAGCTCGGCGTGCTGGTACCGCTTGACCTCGCGCGGTCGGATGCCGACCACGTGTTCGCGCCAGAGCGCGCGGAATTCGTCGCTGCGCACCGAGAGCAGGTCGGCGAGCTGCGCGGCCCGGGAACCGGGCCCGCGCAGGCCCAGCACTTCTCGCAGGCCGGAAACGTACATGCGCGAATAGAATTCGTGATCCTCGGGCGGGTGGAGGGCCCGTGCGGCCGGATCGGTGAACCAGCGGTAGCCGATGCTGCGCGCGGGACCGGTGTGACGGGTCAGGTCGCCGACCAGAGCGACGCCGAGCCTGGTCTGGCGCAGGGTCTCCCCCAATTCGGTGACGATCTCGGCGGGCGTATCGGTCAGCCGATCGAGGATGCGCAACATGCCCGGGCTGATGTGCTCGCCGCCGGCCTCACGCGCCGGCGGCTCATGGCCGGCCAACCGGAACAGGTGGTCGCGCTCGTCCCGGGACAGATGAAGCCCCTGAGCTATCGACGCGATCATCTGTTCTGACGGCTGCGGCCCTCGCCCCTGCTCCAATCGGGAGTAGTAGTCGGTCGACATGTGGCACAGGGCAGCGACTTCTTCCCGGCGCAGACCTGTGGTTCGACGACGTTGCCCGCGCGGCATTCCCACGTCCTCGGGTTGCAGCACGCCCCGGCGGCGGACCAGGAAGTCGGCCAGCGCCGAGCGATCGATCATGGAAGACATTCTCCCCGCCGTGGTGGTGCCGTAGCCACGGATCGTTGATCCGTGGCTACGCCCGTCGCGCTCGGGCAGCCTCGTCACATGACATTCGACGTGACGGTCCCCGACCTTTCCGGCAAGCGTGCGGTGATCACGGGCGGGAGCGACGGTATCGGGCTTCGCATCGCGAGCCGGCTGGCCGCGGCGGGCGCCGACGTGGTTCTGCCGGTGCGTAACCCGGACAAAGGTGAGGCCGCGGTGGCGTGGATACGGCAGAGGTGTCCGCGAGCGACGCTGACGCTGGCGGCGCTCGAGTTGTCCTCTCTGGCATCGGTGGCGGAGCTCGGTGACGCACTGCGCGCGGATGGCCGTCCGATCCACCTGCTGGTCAACAATGCCGGCGTGATGACACCGCCGAATCGGCAGGCCACCGCAGACGGGTTCGAATTACAGTTCGGCACCAACCATCTCGGGCACTACGCACTCACGGCCCACCTGATGCCGCTGTTGCGTGCCGGGCGTGCCCGAGTGACGTCGCAGACGAGCATCGCCGCGCGCGGCGGCACGATCAACTGGGACGACCTCAACTGGGAGCGGTCCTACGACGGCATGGCCGCCTACCGGCAGTCCAAGATCGCCGTCGGGCTGTTCGGACTCGAGCTGGCCCGTCGTAGCGCTGCCGCCGGTTGGGGCATCACCAGCACCATCTCTCATCCCGGGGTCGCTCCGACCAGCTTGCTCGCCTCCCGTCCGGAGCTCGGCCGGACGCGGGACACGACGCAAGTGCGCGTGATCCGCTGGCTTTCCGCGCACGGGCTACTCGTCGGGACGGTGGATTCGGCAGCACTGCCGGCGTTGACGGCCGCCACGGTCGCAGCCGACGGCGCGTTCTACGGACCACGCTGGCCAGGCAGCGCCGGCGGGCCGCCCGGTGAGCAGTCCCTGTGGAAACCGTTGCGCGACAACGCTGCCGCGGCGCGTCTGTGGTCGATCTCCCAGGAGCTCACCGGAGTGAGTCTCGCCTGACGGCGTCAGACGGTCGTGTGCGCGAACGACACGTCGACGCGATCAGGTACCCACGTTCGGGCACGGAACACCGGGATATTGCCCAGTGGTGTGGTGATCCAGGACCGTTTGATGTCCACCTTGCCGTCGGGCATCACGAATTGGACGCTACCGAAGCCGCTGTCGCCGAGGGACACGATGTTGAAGACAGATCCCACCGGAGGGGTCTCGCCCCTGCCGGTCCCGGCGTCACCGTCGACCACGTTGGTGACGAGCACTGCCTCGCTGTGGATGCCGTACAGATCGCTCTGGGTTGCGACGTCGGCGTCGACGCTGCCGACGCGGTTGCCTTCGGCGTCGTACACGTCGAATCGCTGGTAACCCTGGTACTGCACTTCCCGCGGCGGAAGCCCGTTCACGCCCACCGGCTCCAGCGCAGAGACCGGGACCAGCGTCAGGCTGCGGGTCACCCGCAGTGGTTGCGTCGACTGCGGCAGCGAGGCGTCGATGAAGGTCTTGGTGCTGGTCTGCACCGTGCCCGGTCCGACCTGTTCGACGACGACCACATCCCCTGTCGGCGACGGAAGAGATTGGTAGAGAACGTAGTTGTCGTCGCCACCGGCGTAGACGACGTTGTAGACCGAACCGACCGGCGGACTCTGTCCGGCGCCCGTGCCCACGTTGACGCCGTCGTTGGCGGTGACCAGGATCGCCTGTGTGTACGTGCCCAGGATGTCGGAGGTCGTGGTGAAGACACCCTCGAAGCTCCCCACCTGGGTGCCCGCCGAGTCGTAGATCCCGAACACCTGCCGGCCCTGGATGCTGGTGAACAGCGGCTGTATTCCGCTTGTCGCAGTGATGGTTTCGCCGTCGGGATCGGCGGGCGCGATGCTGTAGCCGTTGGTCAGCTTCACCGGCCTGTTGTCGAAGGTGTGGTCGGCGATGCCGGCGGCGCCGTCGAAGGTCAGTGGCAGCGGGATGCTGCCGAACGGGGTCACGATCTTGAAGGAGATGACATCGCCGGACGACGTCGGCATCGACGAGTACGCCCAGCCCACGGGCCCGACCTTGAAGGTGGCGATCAGTGAACCGACCGGAGGAACCTGGCCGGGTCCGGTTCCGACGTTGCCTCCCCCGTTGTCGGTGACGAGCAGCGAGGTGTAGTTGTAGCCGAGCCCCCGGCCGATCAGGGCGTCGAATTCGCCGACTGACGCTTTAGTGCGCGGGTCGATGATGTCGAACTTCTGTTGGCCTTGAACGAGACTCGGCGCTCCGGGGAGGTACGTCCACCGGCCATAGAACGAGCCGATTTCCTCTGGCGAGTCGGGAACCAGACTGTAGCCGTTCAGCTTCAATCGCGGCGGCGCGGCCGTGGGACTCGGCATGCCGATGTTGAGCACCGACACCACTGCGGCGAAGCCGACTTCCAGCACGGACGTGAGCGCCAGGCTGACCACCCCGGGTGGCACACCCTGGGCACCACGCATTTCCGCGCGTTTCAGAAGAGGACTCGGCGCGACCGTGACGGTCGAACGCTCGGGTTTGGGATCGGCAGACGCTGCATCGCTGAGGTTTTCGCGCACAGCGTGGCGTGACTCGCGAACCGCAGCGAGTGTCCGCGTGCGCGGCGCAGCCTCAGTCGGGTCCGCGATGGCGGAACCGTCGTCGGGGGCCTGGCGCGCCGCTCGGCGCGTCGCCATCAGGTCGCGGTGCCGCGGCTTGGGTGTCTCGGCGCCGTCTTTGACGCGATCCCGCAGCGGTCGCGCGTCGACCTTTCGGGGCGTCTCCTTGGGCGCTGCGTGCACCGAGTCCGACGCTGACGAGTCCGGCGCCGCGGACGCCAGTGGACACACGGTTACCGCCGCAGCGCCCACCCCTAAGAAGACCGCTAGCGCGCCGACCCGCCCGATAACCCGCGAAGCATTCATCGCGTCGAAAGTAGCCGGTCAGCGGCTCGTGCGCGCAGTTTCCGGGACCATGTTCCGCCATCGAAAAGTTGTGTCTTGAGTCAAGAAGGTGGCATGTTTTTGTTGGCGAGGTAGGCCTGTTTGGGGGTGTGGTCTGCTAGTGCTTGGTGGGGTCGGATGGTGTTGTAGATGATGCGGAATCGGTGAACTTCCATGTCGAGGGCGTCGCCATCGCCGATGTAGCCGCGGAATAGGTGCTCGTATTTCAGCGTGCCGAAGAACCGTTCGATGACGCCGTTGGTCTGTGGTGACTTGATTCGGGTGCGGATGTGGCGCAGGACGGGGTCGTGGCCGGCGAAGAGGGTTTGGAAGTCTTTCCCGCGGTAGCAGGGCCCGTTGTCAGAGACCAGTGCGATGGGGGCCGGGGCTCG